>NZ_JBHULR010000015.1:131347-626560 GCF_042684625.1 Sphingobacterium suaedae
AAGGAACACCTCCCTGTCGAGCCAGTTCCAGTGATAGGCCAGGTCTACGTTGGACAGGAACTTGAGGGCCAGGGCCAGTTCCAGGAAACCGAGCACCACCTTGACGCTGTTGAGCCATCCGCCCGATTTGGGGAGTGACTTGAGCATGGAGGGGAACACGGCAAACAGGACGAACGGTACGGCCAGGGCGATAGAAAAACCGAGCATGCCCACGGCTGGCCCCAGGCGCTCACCTTTAGAGGCCGCTTCGACCAGCAGGGTGCCGATGATGGGACCGGTGCAGGAAAAGGATACCAATGCCAGGCTGAAAGCCATGAAAAACAGGCCGACCAGTCCACCCTGGTCCGAGCGGGCATCGATCCTGTTGACAAAGGAGCTGGGCAGGGTAAGCTCGAAAGCGCCGAAAAAAGAGGCGGCGAAGAGCACCAGGACCAGGAAGAACAAAAAGTTGAACACGCCGTTGGTGGACAGGGCATTGAGCGCATCCGATCCGAAGAGGATGGTGATGAGCATGCCCAGGGCGACATAGATCACGATGATGAACAGTCCGTAGAGGAGCGCCTGTGCAATGGCCCTGGCACGCGATCCGGCCCGCTTGGTAAAGAAGCTGACCGTCAGGGGCACCATCGGGAAGATGCAGGGCATAATAAATGCCGCGAAACCGCCCAGCAGGCCAGCCAGAAAGATACCCCAGAGGGAAGGCTTGGCCGAGGTGCCGGACATGTTTTCCGTTACAGGTGCCGCAGCTGCCGTAGTATCTTGGGAGAGGCTATCCGTGCCGTCCGAAAAAACAAGGCCCTCCGTCGATTCCAACGCTGTCGACGAATCTGTTGTTGAGGGCACAATATCTGCCTCAGATGATGTGCCATCTGTAAACTCTACATCATCAAATGAAATTAAACTATCTTGCTGTGCAAATGACGAATTAAATAGGGTAATTATAGCGATTTGTAGGACTACAAAGAATTTAACGAATAAACGCATAGCTGTTTTTGATAATTTGCTAAAATAAAAAAAAGGCAGTAAACTACTGCCTCATTCGTGTCTTATCTTACAAATACTACTTAATTGTGACGGTAAATGCATATTCATCAGGCGGTAAGCATTGACTTTTATCACAAGCCATAAACTCGACAGTCCCTTTAACGGATGTTTGGTTTTTGTTGAGCTTAACTTTCTGTTGAAACGTTACCTCTTTCGCATAATAAGGAACGTTCATCTTGAATTCTTTTTCGAATTTAGATTGAGGGGCGGGAGCAGCCACCTTTCCGTTCAACGCGAAGTCCTTTGACGGGGTGAACTGGAACGAAGTGGATATTGGTCCCCCTTCTGGAACATTTAGTCCATAAATATGCCAGCCTTGTTCAATCGTTGCCTTGATAAAAACAACAGCCTCACTATTATTCAGCTTTTTGGAAGCCACACTCCATTTTACCGGATTGTGGATTTGAGCTACTGCACCTGTGATCGTAATGATAACAGCAGCAAGAATTAAACTTACTTTCTTCATACCAATCTTAATTTCTAATCTATAGACTATTCAGCGCGTTCAAAGTTTAAAACGATCTGAATGACTTCCTCAAAGGTAGAGAAGGAAAATTCGCGAAACAAGTAAATTTCGTGTTATATTCTATTTTTAATGTATTAATCAAATTTATGGCATAATGGTGTGTTTTTCATATCACGAGTTTGGCGGAAGAAACTCTATTTCTTTTAAGTCGAAGGTTCGTTCTTGGTTAGCCACCACGACAACCAACTGTCCGTCCGCATTTACTTCCTTTATAGTTCCTAGCGTAATTACGTCGTCTATTCGAAAATACGAAAGACGCCCCCTTCGGTACAGTACGCTATTGTAGCGCTCCAATAATGTGTCCGTGTCGTTTAGGTTCATTTGGCTATACAATGTGTAAATGACTGTTAATAGGTCTAGACAGCACGAGGATACGGAGTATGGCTGGTCTTCCATCGTCTCTATACGAAGGGAGGTTGCCTTTTGTTCGAGTTCAATAGGGAAATCCAGTTGGTTAATGTTGATCCCGATACCGATCACGGAGTTTCGGACTAGTACACCGGTTAATGTGTTTTCGATAAGAATTCCGCCGATTTTCCGGTCGCCAATATAAATATCGTTGGGCCATTTGACCGTTACGCCTGATAGCTTTGGTGCAAGCCACTGGTATACCCCCAAGCAAATAAGCATGTTGAGGTAGAATGTTCGTAGGGCTGAAAACTCCTGAGGATAAAGGACAAAGCTGAATGTTAAATTTTGGCCCGGAAGAGTGTTCCAGGTATTACCGCGCTGTCCCCGCCCACGGACCTGATGTATTGCCATAATGGCAGTTGCTTCGGGAAGTGGCTTAATATTTGACAAAAGTTCCTTTAAATAATCATTGGTGGACGATACCTCATCCAGGACAATTAAATTTTGTCCAAGGTAAAGTCCGGAAAATGTGTTATTTTGCAAGAGAAAAGTATTTTAAAAAGTAAATATCGTTCAAAACTAATATTTTTTAATGAGTAAAAACAAAACAGAGTTGTCGGGAAAGCTTGCGGAGATCGTTGTTGTTGGTATGCAAGAAAAGAAGGGCAACGATATAGTGCGGATGGATATGCGGAACGTGAACGCAACACTTTCGGATTATTTTGTTATTTGTCATGCGGATTCTACGATCCAGGTGAATGCAATTGCCAAAAGTGTGGAAGAAGAGGTGTATAAGGCTTTCGGTCAAGAACCGTGGCACAAAGAAGGGCATGGCAATGGCGAATGGATTTTGTTGGATTTCGTTGACGTTGTTGTTCATATCTTCAAAACGGAAAAAAGAAGCCATTATGGCATAGAAGATTTATGGGGAGATGCACAGGTTCAGTCCTATCAAAGTGCATAGGTTTAAGTAAGAAAAGATATAACAGATTATAATGAAGAAAATCCCAAGTAAGAAAGTGACTCCTGTTCCGCCCAAATTTAATATGATGTGGCTGTGGATATTAATTATCCTTGGATTTTTTGGGTTGCAGTATTTTTTCAGCAGTGACTCTGCAAAGAAAATAAGCTACGCGGAATTTGAAGAAAAGATGCTTCGTCCGGGCGATGTGGAGAAATTGGTCGCTTTTAAAAATAACGATTTAATTGATGTAGAGGTCTATATTAAGAAGGATAAATTAGGCGATGAAAAGTATAAAGATGTAGCCCCAGGTTCCAATTCATTGATGTTGAGTCCTGAGGTGGGGCCGCAATATGTTTTTACCGAACCTTCGGCGGAGATTTTAAATCAAAAACTGAAAGCGTCCCAAGATAGTTTAGCGGCTGGTCAGAATAAGCTTATGCCCGAATATGTAGATCGCTCAAATCCGTGGGCTGGCTGGTTTATTTCGTTTATGTTACCGCTGTTGATCATTGTGGCGATATGGATGCTTTTAATGCGCCGGATGGGCGGCGGAGCAGGAGGCGGGGGCGGTGCCATTTTTAATATTGGCAAGTCTAAAGCTCAACTGTTTGATAAGGAATCGCAGATTAATATCACCTTTAACGATGTCGCAGGCTTAGAGGAGGCGAAAACTGAAGTAATGGAGATTGTCGATTTTCTGAAGAATCCAAAAAAATATACGGATTTAGGCGGCAAGATTCCGAAAGGAGCCTTGTTAGTTGGCCCCCCGGGAACCGGTAAAACTTTGTTAGCTAAGGCTGTCGCTGGTGAGGCACAAGTGCCTTTCTTCTCCTTATCCGGTTCGGATTTTGTGGAAATGTTTGTCGGAGTAGGGGCATCGCGTGTACGGGATCTATTTAAGCAGGCAAAGGAGAAAGCGCCGTGTATCATTTTTATCGATGAGATTGACGCAATTGGACGGGCGCGTGGTAAAAACTCGATCATGGGTGGAAACGACGAGCGGGAGAATACGTTAAATCAGTTGTTGGTAGAAATGGATGGATTCGGAACGAATTTAGGAGTCATTATTTTGGCTGCAACGAACAGACTTGACGTACTGGATTCGGCATTATTACGTCCTGGGCGTTTCGATCGTCAGATTTCGATAGACAAGCCGGATCTGATTGGTAGAGAGCAAATATTTAACGTGCATCTGAAGCCTCTTAAACTTTCGGAAGAAGTAGACGCCAAAAAGTTGTCTGCGCAGACGCCCGGTTTTGCGGGGGCGGAAATCGCCAACGTATGTAATGAGGCTGCGTTGATCGCTGCGCGGAAGAATAAGCGGGCTATTGATATGCAGGACTTTCAAGATGCGATAGACCGCGTGATTGGCGGACTAGAGAAGAAAAACAAAATCATATCACCAGAAGAGAAAAAAATTGTGGCGTACCACGAGGCTGGGCACGCTATTGCGGGTTGGTTTTTGGAATATGCAGATCCACTCGTTAAAGTGTCTATCGTTCCACGTGGGGTCGCAGCCTTAGGATACGCACAGTATTTACCGAAAGAGCAATTTTTGTACACAACCGAGCAACTTTTGGACAGTATGTGTATGACTATGGGCGGGCGTGTGGCTGAAGATATTACCTTTGGCCGGATCAGTACTGGCGCCCAGAACGACCTTGAAAGAATAACGAAGCTGGCCTATGCGATGATATCGGTGTACGGTATGAACGATAAGGTGGGAAACATATCTTTCCGCGACAGTTCTGGCGAGTCCCAATTCCAAAAGCCATATTCTGATCAAACGGCGGAATTGATTGATGAAGAAGTTCGTACACTGATCTCAGCGGTGTATGAGAGAACCAAGCAATTACTAGAGGAAAAAAGAGAAGGATTGATTAAAATCGCAGAAAAATTACTGGAGAAGGAAATTCTTTTTCAAAGTGATTTAGAGGAGATTCTTGGTAAGCGACCGTTCGATAATCGTACAACATATGATGAATTTGTAAATGGCGGTGCAGATGGAGGGGGAGTACCTCAAACGGATCTACCTTTGAATTTGCCTCCTGATAGCAACAATAACAATAACGATACGCAATCGGACAATAACAGCGACCTTCGCGCTTAATCAAAAAAAGGTGTTTATCATTCGTTTTGGCCAGTTAGGTTGATCCGAGATAAACACCTTTTTCTACTTTATATGAATATCAGGAATACTACGGCAAAAGAGCGAATGCTCAAGAAAATTCGTCAAGCTTTGCTCCAAAAGCGGGACAATCCGCATATGGATTTTGAAGATTCCCCTCTCTATAAAGATGAAGAAGAGCCGTTGGATGTTACGTTTGCCCGCGAATTTACCAATGCAGCGGGTCATTTCGTATATTGCGAGGGAGAGATCTCGCTCATAGAAAATCTGATACTTTTGGCTGAAAATCTTCAAGTTAAGAAAATTTTTGCGTGGGAAAAGGAAATTCAAGTGTTGCTAGGACAGTACGGATTTCCGGTGTATACATCAGATCATCATTTTGAATCGGCGGAGGTAGGTATCACGGCCTGTGAGGCTTTGATCGCCCGAAATGGAAGCGTGTTGCTTTCTAATGCTAATGCGGCGGGGCGTAGACTGAGTATTTATCCACCTGTCCATATTGTCATTGGCAAGGCCTCTCAATTAGTAATGGATGTGAAACATGGCCTTATGAAATTAAAGGAGAAATATGGCGACCAGGTGCCCAGCATGGTTACCGCTGTTACCGGACCGAGCCGTACTGCTGATATCGAAAAGAAACTGGTGTTGGGAGCACATGGTCCAAAAGAATTATATGTCTTTTTATTGGAAGACAGATTTTAACCAAAAACTAAATGTTACAAGCACTATATAGCACTCCGGTTGCTTCGGTTATTTTTGCGTTGACAATTGGCTTAAGTATTTTCGTGTTTTCCAATCCCCAGTGGTACGGGCGGTTGATGTTACACCCGTATTCCATTGCTAGGGATCGTTCAAAGTTGTATACCGTATTGACGAGCGGATTAATCCATAAAGATTGGATGCACTTGTTGTTCAATATGATGACGTTCTATTATTTCGGTTTCAGTTTGGAAGCCATGTTTGTACAGTTTAGTGGACCTTTGGGACATATGCTGTTTGCGGTGTTGTACCTTATCAGTTTGATTCTTAGTGATATCCCGACGATTATTCAGCAACGTGCAAATCCTGGTTATTATAGCTTAGGGGCGTCGGGGGCGATCTGTGCGGTACTATTTAGTTTTATAATGTTTCAACCGAAAGCACTGTTGGGCCTTTTTATGGTTATACCAATGCCTGCGTACCTGTTCGCACTGCTTTTCTTGGGATATTGTATCTGGGCGTCAAAGAAGGCACAGGACGGGATCAACCATGATGCGCATCTATATGGAGCTTTGACAGGGGTAGCCTTTACCATTGTATTATATCCTTGGTCTATAGGACATTTTATCAGCCAGTTTTAAGGATACGAATTATCGTCTTTCAGGATCATGACTTTAATTTTTTGGATGTTACTAGTTTGAGGTATTATAGATGTAGTGTTACTATTACGAAATGTCTGCATCATCAATGTGAAATCCCTACGATGTAGCCTTAATAATATGGATAAGCGACTCGGAACGTTAGAAATAATAAACCGTTGCTTCCTTTATATAGAGAGAAGCTGTTATTTAAAATTATGCTGTAATTTTTAAACAAAGGCAATTCTTATTTAAAATTGTTTGACTTTTTTTAAATAAGAATTGCCTTTGTTTAGTTTTTTTGTTTTATCCTCAGATTTCTCGAAATAGGTTTAAGTTAAAGTCTTATATAAGCTTGGCTTAGAACCTTACGTTTGGTTGACCAGATGATCTGGATCTTCCATTTCCATCAAAAGAATAACTTATAGTTACTATAAGGGTATCAAATGCGTATAGCGGTGGTACACGCGGATGCCGAACTTATATCTAACTTCTAAGAGATCTCAAATTTCTTTAACTAGATTCATACAAAGGGATGAAGCACGAAAGATCTTCATCCTTTAAGCTACCGTACGCCTTAGTGTTTATTGTTCTAATTCGAATCGATCATACAGTTGGCCGTTGGCGGTATATGCACTAAATATAAGTTTGTTTCCCTTGATTTCAATAACCTGGAATAATTGAGTGTTGGTCGCGGATTTTTCTATCCAATTTTTCTCAGGATCTAATTTGTACATTTTGGGACCAGCGACTGAAACCACGTATACTGGTGTTTTCTTTTCCTTTTTTGGGAGCGCACTCCTGGCATAAGTATGATCATGTCCTTGCAATAACATGTCTACTCCGTACTTTTCAAATATAGGATTGAATAATTCGGCAAACTGAAAGTTGTCCCTCGATTTTGAGGTCGAATATATAGGATGATGACATAGAACAAATGTCCATTTTTGTTTATTGGATCTCAGAATGTTCTCCAACCATTCGGCTTGCGACTTTCGCCCTGCGCTATCGAGCATGATGATTTGGGTGTTGAGGCCTATGATACGAACAGGACCGTAATTTACGGTATAGTTTGATTCTTCCAGCCCCGATATTCCATTCCGTGGCAGATTGAACTGCTGTTGCCAATGTGGATCTAAGGTCAGGTTTTTTTTGTCATCCCGGAAATACTCGTGATTTCCGGGAATCATACCTTGTGGATAAGAGCTGTTGATCCCGTTTCCGGCGTAAAACCATTCATCCCATTCTGCGTCGGTGTTGCTACGGTTTATAAGATCCCCAGCATGGAGAATGAAACTGGCCTGCGGAGCGGTCTGTATTGCTTTTCGGTATACACGCGTCCACCTTGATCTCAGATCGTTTTGTGCGTCACCCATATAGATAAATGTAAGGGAATCTTTGGTTGTTGCCGTTGTAAATTGGAACCATTCACTCCAGGAACCCTCTTTACCTACACGATAATTATACGTGTGGCCAGTTTCCAGGCTGTCAAACAATACAGAATGGTAAGCAGCACCGTGATTTTCTTTGTCAGAAAAAATGGTAGTACTGGGCTTAAAAATCCGAAGAGCAATGTCTGAAAAATCGGGACTGTTATCTTCTTTACGTAACTGGGCAACCTGTCCTTCTTTTACCGCTATCGCGGTACGCCAGTTGACCGCCTGTTGATTCTGCGGATTTTCTGTGAGGTTCAGGATAATTCGGTCAGGCAGGGAATCTGCCAAATGTGTCTGGGCAACTGCGGTTTGAGCAGTCAGATAAAATGCAAATGCGAGTATGTTTTTCATGATCATGTTACTCTATAGTGTATTTAATTCCTAGGTTTCCCCAGCGTGCATAGTATTTGTAGTCATTGGGGCGGCCATCGCCAAAATCCATGCGTACCTGGGCGTTGTTGATGTTGCTAAGTCCCATGAATACCGTAAAGCTTTTACTTATTTTTTGCGAAGCCGAAAAATCGAGCTGGGCGCGCCCCTTTTCCATGAGGTCATCTTTCTGATCGTCGGCCAGTTCGCTGATGAAAGTTTCATAGAAGTTTAGAGCCAGACGACCAGAGAAACCGTACTTTTCGTACGACAGTGCAAAATTTCCGACGCGCGGACGCATCTCGGGTAAACTCACTTTACGTACCGATTCTATTCCAGGAACCTCAAAGGATGATTTAATGTACGTGTAATTCGCATATACACCGAAGCCATTCAGAATACCCGGTAGGAAGGTAAGCTGTTGTTGCCAGGCGATTTCAAAACCATAAACGTCTGCGGCAGCCCCGTTAACGGTTTGGGTTATTTGGTATCCATCATATTTTCCTCCTGTTTGATTAGATATTGATTCGTAGATGTAATCGTCAATCCGTTTGTAGAACACACCGCCGGATAGGAGGCCGATAGGATTAAGATAGTGTTCGAATAGTAGATCTGCATTTAAAGAAGTGCTTTGATCTAGTTGAGGGTTTCCCTTTTTCATGCGTTTTCTCCTTACTTCAATTTCTTCCCATGGCACCAAGTCGTAATAAGATGGACGGGAAAGTGTTCTTGTAATGGCTCCGCGTATGTTTGTTTGTTCGGTCAACTTGTACTTTAAATTAAGGCTGGGAAAAAAGCCTGCGAATGATGCTTCTGTGTCTACGGGTGTCGTTGATTCGTATTGTCCCTGATCATTAAAGGATACGACATTACCTGTGTATTGGAAACCTGTACGTTCGTAGCGGACACCTAATACACTTTCCAGCTTTCCAAGTACCAGTTTCCCCATTACATATGCCGCTCCAAGCGTTTCGTTACCTTGATAAGAATCGGGGTCTGTATTTTGTCGGATGTAATTGTCATTAGGTTCGAACAGATCTTTGTTCTGTTGATAATATGTTTCCATTAAGTAACCATTGGCTATAGCTCCCGACAGATTATATTTCCCGCCGAAATATGATGTCCTCGAATAATTAGATGTGAACATATCCATGGTTAAAGAACCGGATTTCAGCGCATATTGGTAGTAATTCCGGGTGTGTGCATCTTCTTTATAACGGAATCTGCCGCCCGCCTTTAAATCTAATATAGCTCCGTTACCAAGAGATAAACTGCGTTTGATATTTCCCGAGAATTGGTAATCTTGATCATGGGCAAACTGGTGACGGTTGTTGTAACTGCTTGCGGTGTATTTTGACGCGTCATTGGGATCTCCATCTGTGAAGTTGAATTGAGGGGCTGAGGGATCATTATTATCTATCTGTGCTGAGAGCTCCCCTTGCTGGAAATATCCATCGTAATAAAGGGGCTGGTCGTATCTCCCTCGGGCAAATGTCGCATCGACATCGGCTTCAAAGCCACGAAATGCAGTTTTGCCACCTAAGGAAAATGTGATGATATCACGGTTGTAATCCCGGGGGGTACCTGCTGAGCCTATGCTGATTTCCTCTGCCTGCGTTGGACTGACATACGTCCCGATATTATACGACTTGGTTCCGCGCGTCTGTAGTTCAAAATACTTGTTATAAGAGCTTCGCGCATATAGTTTGGTTTGATTATTGGGAAAGAAGTTAATCTCGAGCTGAAGTCCGGTATTCTTACGCTTTAGGTCACTTCCTTCAAGTTCAAGATTAGACATCAACACTTGTTCCTTTCCGTCAAGTTCATAGGTGTCATAGTCTATCTGGATGCGATCCTCACCGCGGTAACTTTGGCTGTAGTTGACATCTGCCAAGTACCCCCATCTGTTGTAGCGTTTACCGAATACTGTTGAAACGTCATAATTGAGCTTCGATAACAGTTGATTATATCCTCCCCCAATTTTCACTTGAAATTGTTCTTCTCCTGCTTTAGGGGATTTCGAAACGATATTGACGGATCCCGCTGTAGCATCAGCATCCATATCTGGCGTAAATGTCTTGTTGACCTCAATGGCCTCTACCGTGGACGAGAGGATTCCATTTAAATCGATTTCCCTTGAGCTGGTTTGCGTTGAGGGTAACCTGGTTCCGTTTAATGTTACAGATCCCATATTCTGACTCAGGCCTCGCATGATGACATTCCGGGGTAATCCATAACTGTAATCCATCGCCAGACCGGGAACCCTTTGAAGCGCTTCCGCTACAGTTGCATCTGGAAATCTCTCTATTTGTTCTTGTGAAAGCACGTACCGTAAGTTATCGGAGGTCTTCATGTTATTTAACGCAAGAGCTTCTCCTCGGCGAATACCGTTGACGGTTATTCCATCTAGATTATTATCTTTTGATACCAGTAGAATTTGGATAGGCATATTACTACTCGGGGGGATCTGGATCTCGAGGATCTGATCCTGATAGCCAATGTATGATACTTTTATTCGTATTTTTCCCGGTTTTAAGCCTTGCATAACAAAGTATCCATTCGCGTCGGCCATTGTCTGGAAATTTGTCTCCATGTTTATCAACGTAGAGTGAGACAATATCCTTCCGGAGTTAGCATCTTTTACGTATCCTGTTAAGGATGTACGCTGTTCTAAATTTTTGATAGAGATGTTCTTCTTACCTGGATTTGTAGTGATAACTATACTACCTTGTACGATACGGTAACTCAATCCTTGATCTTGTAAAAGGTACTGTAAAATTTGCTCAGCTGAACGGCTATTGTGCGTATAGGCGCCTACCATTTTACCAGCAATTAGGTTGTTGTCGTAGAGAATAGGAACCCCCAGCTTCTTTTCGAGCTTCGCCAGCGCGGAGCCAAGTGACGCCTTATGCGTGCTATAAGCGATTCGTTTGTTGCTTAGCGTAGACGGGGTTTGTGTGGCCCTCACGTTGGGCATAAAACAGAGGTTAACGACGCCATATAAGAGGACAACGCTGACGGAAACCTTAAAATTTTTTTTCATACTTTTGAAACTGATTTAATGATTATTGAATTAACTGGAGATGTCGGTGTTCTTTGGCGAGAGCCGACATTTCTATTTTAAATGATGTTGATGGATGTTCGATCTACTGCGGTCCGGCAATTAGAAACGGCTTCCAAGATATCAGCTATCGCTCCAGGGTCTAAGCTTAGGCCAAGGCGCAATCTATAGCCCACAGCGAGAGCTTTAGCATTTTTTGTTTTAAGTTTTATACCGAAATATTCGTTCAGGCATTCTTGTAATACTTCGAAACTAACGGCATTTAGTAAGATAGACCCATTGGACATATCAAAGCTCACTCCCTTGACGTTCTGAATTTGCCAGGTGTCCGTCGATCGATGATAAGTGAATTTCTGTTCAGGAGAAAGTATTTGGTGATTTTGGCCTATTTGTATACTAACTTTGCCTTCTTCTAAAAAGATACTATTAATATCTCCTTCTTCAGAAGCGTTCACGGCGAATTTCGTCCCTAATACAGTTGTAGTAAAATTACTGCTCTTAACGATGAAAGGCTTTGCTGGATTTCGTTTAACATCGAAGAAGGCGCCCCCAACAAGTAACACACTACGGTCTTTTTCATTAAAGCCAGATACCACGCTAAGAGAACTTTTTGGATGGAGCACAACGACGGTGCTGTCAGGCAAGGTAATTTTCTTTGAGGTATGGAAAGCTGAGATAAGTTGCACTTGAGGCTGGATCGTTTTGTTTTTCGTCCAGATAGCGGTAGCTCGCCACATGGTGATTCCCGTAAACATTACCACTCCTATCCAGAGAGCTACTAACTGCATCGCCTTTACTCGACGTAACCTTTTTGTTTCGTACAAATTGTATGAATCAATAATACGATTATATAATCGTTCTGAGAGTGAATGATCTTGTTCTTTGACTCTCTCTCCTTCACTCTGTAAAGGCTGATTTTGCTTGTCCATATTTGGGATAACGGATAACTAGAACACTGATCCCGATGGAAAAATTTATTTTATAATTTAATAATATATACGTAATAAATGGTTAACAAGATGGGAGTTCGTGTGGGGGACTATTTCAAGAATTTTTCAAGCGCCATTTTAAGTTTTTGATTGGCTATAGAAAGCTGGTTTCGAACTGTTTTATCAGATATTAGTAGTTTTTTTGCGATTTGTTGATCGGTTAGCCCTTGCTTGGTATTCAATAAAACTACCCGTCGCATCTGCGGAGGAAATTTTCCGATGCGATGCTCGATAAATTCTTCAATTTCACGCCTGATGGTGACTTCAAGATGTTGATTTTCATGTTGATCGTACCACGTTGGAATATCCGTTTCCAATTTAAGTCGTAATTTATTCTTGCGATAATGATCGATGATCATGTTCCGCAGTGATTTGAAAAGATAGTGTTTAATATTTTCGTCGTCGTCGCTGGAGAGCTTTGATTTAAGCAATTTTAAAAACACGTCATGTAGCAAATCCTCGGCTAGTGCTGCATCTTTGACACTTTTTAATGCGAAGTGATACAACTCTCTCCAATACATATTATAAATCGTATGAAAGCGATTAATTTTTTGGTCGGAATTTTTCATACTCCTAGTTATTGCTCGATTGCGTATAAGTGTCGCGCAAATCTAGAGAAGTGATATTAACTCATTGTAAAAGCAATGAAAACATTCTGTTTTAGCAGCCATTTCCGGGAAAAAAAGAGAGCGACGTGTGGAGCTCGCGCTTGAAGGTCATCGTTATTTTGATGTCGGAAAGTGGAGGCAAGGTGTTGCTAGGGAACGATATTGAAGGCGTCAAGGCTTCTTGGTTTCCGCAACTTAGTACATCTACCTAACCGTAAGAGTGAGGATGGATACCTGATGTACAATGGAACCGCGCTTTTGAAAGCCCAAAGGATTATCTGTGGCCAGTTCTGAATACTCAATATGAGCGAAATCCTAGCCTTGGTCAAAATCCGGGGGGTAATTAATTATTGTTGCTAACAATGACAGGACCGCCGATTTTTAACGGCGGCCCTTTTGCTGATCTTTGAAGTTGTTTTAGAAAGACATCAATAAACTCTAAACCCGTCTCCACATGGTGAGCTGCCTGAACCACCATAAGAACCGTCTCTATATAATATAATAAAAGGAGGAACATCCACCGAAGTCAGATTGATTTGTACTGCCCCAATGGATTCTTTTATGACCTCTGAACCATTCGGGCAAGACACGTAGTCGAAGGGACTGTGTACGACAAAATTCCATGAAGTTTCTCGTGTGAAATCTTCTCCAGGGAGGTCGATGATCAACTTTCCGTTGGGATTAAAAGCGAATTTTAGTGACTTGCCATTATGGTAAAGTGAATTTGAGACAGACAATGTTTTTCCTGCTATTCTATCGTAAGCCTCATTCGAGATTTTGATCTTGAAGAATAATTTGACATTCCTTCGATTCAGTTCGTCGAAAAATTCTAGCCCGTAGTCGTCCATATATATATCCTGGCTACTGCTTGGGGCGTCGGCAAACTGAACTTGCCGGATGTTGTGTAAGGACGGGGTACTAAGGTTCGTAACTGGCGTGCCCTTATAGAGTACTTTGTACTGATAAATTAAGTTGCTGTATACGCTAACAAAATCACCTTCTTTGAATGCTTCAAAGCTAGTTATCTTGCTATAGTCCGGGTTGTATGTTTTCGCAAACATGACAGTATAGTCATCATTGTATCCGTTTCGTATAAAGGCATCTACTTTAACCTCATGTCGTTGCCCCCGATAATTCGCATGTAGTTTGTAGTTGAAATCTTCCTCTTTGATATTTTTTAGCTGAAAGTTCAATCTATTTTCTTTAATCTCAGTGACCGTTACATTTGGACTGCTTATTTCGCTCACGGTCCATTCGATGTTTTCTGATTGAATGAAGGATTCCTTATTTATATAGTCCGGCATGACTCCAAAAATTTCTTTTAGTGGAATCAATAGATCTTTTATACGGGCCTTCATCGACATAAAGATTCCGAGCTCTCCTGTAAAAATGTCATCTTTGCTGATGGTTCGCTGTTGATAATAATTCTGTAATGAGTAGCTACCCTCCGTATTTATATTCTGCTTTGGGATCTGTACTTTTTCCTTGGCAAGAATCCATTGTTCCGAAAGAAATTTCGACGTATTATCGTAAGCGATGGCTATATACGGACTTAGTTCTGTAAACAAAATATATACTGCAACCGTTACTGCAATTGATCCCGCAATCGTTGATACCCCAAGGGTGACCGGGCTCAACCAAATTGCAAAGCCAGTCATCGTTGAGAATCCTATGAATTCTATCAAGGGCCGTTCAAGGCCAATATATTGGTGATTGAGAGGAATAACGGAGCAAGCCATCTGTTGCTCAACATCACCCGGAAATCTCGCTCCACATTCCCTTGAAATTATCGTCAGCTCCGATTGGTTGACGGAATAAACTGGATTTGTAGGTATGCTGTTATTAAAGTCTTTTGAGATATTCCTGGCAACATTTCTAATTTCTACATCGGCATGCTGGGCAGTATTTACCTGCATACTCTCAATCCCGCCTCCTGCATTCACTATAGACTCTCGATTAGCGGAATAGACGGCTAAGGCCTCGGCTTTTTGCTCATCTGTTAAAGAATTATATAACTTTTTGACATTATCCCTAAACACTTTAAGAGCTTTCTTTTTTTCGTCAGTTATTGTCGGGACTTTGTCCAGCATTGATAAATTTGCCTCGACTCCGTCAAATACCTGCTTTTCGGTCATAACATTAGGCGTTTTGACAGTTATCGCTAAATTCCCTAAATCAGTTGATAGGGTCTGCTTTCCCAATGGTAGATCTGGGGCTAGAAAAAATGCAGTGCTATCATTTAGTATCTTAATTTCAAGGGTTTTGTCTGCTATTTTTCCCTTTATAGACGCAGACTTTTTATGAAGTTTCAACAGGACCAGTTGGTGGGGCGTAATGTTCGGCCCATATAGGGATATTCCGGTTTCCGTTTCGATTTCCGGTTGGTCTCCACCTGTATCCTTTTCGCAAGAACATATAAAAACGAGGAAAATAGACACTGTCCGAAGAGATATGAGGATGAGTTTCTTTAATGCAAGGGACTTTTTCATAATAACGTAATTAATAATGGGCTTTCATCTTGTGTTTCCAAATTTATGTTTCAGAAATTTCATCTAACGCAGTCTTTTAATATGCAAATAAAGGAGAATACACTGTAATGTCATATACCGCAAAAGGAGTATTTTATATGCGATATAATGATTTGAGATCGCCGTAAAATAGACAGACTATATTAAGTTGTTATCAATTTCTTTTATGAATAAATGAACCAGCCGGATTGCAATGATCTTGGGAGCGGTCTTGTCTTTTTAAGAAAAAATCTTTGAGTTTGAGAATTACTGAAGTCATCTTTTAATCTTGTATCTTATTAACGACGGTACATCGAGTTATTACATAACTGTTATCGTTTAACGGAATAGGTGTTTTGCAAATAGAAATAAGTGAATTGTTGAAATTTTGAACAAACGATTGAAGCTTGTCAGAAGCAGATCTAAAAGGTTGCAAATTTTAAGAATGCCACGAGCCAATTTTAGGTGTATTTTAGAAAGCGACAATTAATTAAAATTATGATATGCATATACAAGCGACGAAGGAGGAATAAGACATGCGATGTTGGAAGAAAGGGACATCTTTCAAGAAGACGTGTAGTTCGTATTGTGTAGCACATTTACAAATTATTTAAGGCAGAAGGAGTCTAGAGTGAATAACCATTAACCCTATTCCTTAGTAGTGATTTGAAACTCTTCTCACCATCGACCAAAGTCTCGCTCGAGTGTTTGTCAGCTCGTTCTTCATCGAATAAATTATAAATATATTTATCCTTTAATCTAATGCTAGATTTGAGGCTAGATTTAACATAAGGGTGCCTTGAAACTATACCATCAACCCGGTTGGAGATCCGTTTTAAATGAGATTAATTATTCAGGTCTTTCCGGTAGATATGCCCATGAGAAACCAGCAAAGCTTAATCGGGTTTGCGTTTTCGTGTCGCTAAGCTGCGGATTATCAAATCGAGATTTTTAGTGGGTTAGATATTACTTGTCCTTTTTTTTCTGGAACTTATCGCCAATATTGATCACTCGTCGAAGTTTGTAAAAATGTTTGTCGGTGAAGCCCGATTTTTACATAAAAACGTCTATGGGCTCCCTTAAAATGACAATATATCGATTTGTAGTGATATTTACGCTGACATTAGCGATCTCTTGCAATAAGGACGTGCGCCTTGCGGAAGAGCCTCATCCCTTTCCCGTTTTCGATGATCCTGTTGTTAAACCTAAGGGACGGGCTATAGGTAAGACAGTATCGGCAGAGATAGGCCCCAATGGAGGTGTCTTATGGTATGGGGATGTTGTAAGATTGGAAATCCCTCCTGGGGCTGTGAATGAACAGACGACGTTCGGTATCCAACCTATCGGCAATACATTCGATGAAACGTCAGTCAATCCTGCATTTCGGTTGTTCCCCGAGCATATCCATTTCAATAAACCGGTAGAGATCTCGTTCCTTTACAGCCCTGATGCGGGGGGGAATCCCATAACGCGTATTGTAGCCTTCCAACGTGAGGACGGGGTATGGTGTGGCAGCTCGACGGAACATAATTCATCACAGCGCCGATTGATTGTAGAGACGACCCACTTTAGCGATTGGGTATGGTTTGACCTAATCTCGCTAAGGAAAGATAAGGAATCGATAGGTGCAGGTGAAACAGTCAACCTGAAGCTACTTGAGCAAATACTTGGAGAACTCATGCCTGTCAACCACATTGATAGTGTTCCATTGGCAGCAATGGATGACATAGGCTCTTCGAAAGATATCACGGTGAGCGAATGGAAGATCCTTTCAGGTCCCGGTTCTCTATCGTCTAAAATCAATTCCCATCTGTTGCTTGGTGACGCGATATATACTGCGCCGGAAACTGTTCATGAAGTTACAGATGTGGAAATACAGGTTGAACTGGAAAGCAAAAGTGGATATATTTCCGATCGAAGTGCTCCGAACGGTCGTCGTAAACTAGGCAAACTTGTTTTATTAACCACCGTCCGATTGTTACCCGAAAATTTTGTTCAGCTTAAGCTAGGGGGTGTGGTGCAGGACCTCTCACAAATAGAAAACGATGCCAAACTCGTCAACGGGTCAATTTACGTGAGGTTAGGCGGTCAGAACGCTCCGATAAGTCTAACTCTCCAGTACTTTGGTACTATTCCCGGTGGCTATCCCGGAGGCAGTGCAATCGGCGAGGCAGCCGTTTACTTTGCTGAAGTGGTCGGTGGAGAGCGAAGTTTTTTTAACAATTTTTACCGCACTTGTGAAAACGACCACATTTATAACGGAAGAGCAACGCTAACCGCCATCGATGAATATATACAGGGTTCGTTTTCAGGTCAGATTTTTCCCGTCAATGTCCAGAACTGCGAGGTCCCGGAGCCGAAAGCGGTGGAGTTGAATTTCAAAATCAAGCAAAACTGACGTCGTGGAGATGGTGAGAACAATGGACATCAAATTGAAAATAGCATCCGGCATTCTGATGCTCGGCTTCCTATTCCCACAGCTAATAAGTTGTTCAAAGGCCAAAGGAGATCCAGGGCAAAACGATGATAATGACAGCTCATCGGCGGGCTACCTAACTGGCGTTGTTAAAGATCAAGATGGCCGCCCGTTGAAAGATGTTCGTATCATCGTAGACCACACCATCTTTTTCAATTCAAACATTTTTACCTATACAAATGCGCAAGGGAGGTACAGCATTAAGTTGCTACAGGGCTCGTGGTACGCGTTTGCGTCACATAAGGTGTCATACAATGGGAATGTATTTTCCTTCTATCTCCACCCGAACGACTCCGCGGGTTTTGGGAGTGAGGGCGGTGTGCGAAATTTCTTATGGAAACTCACTGGCGATATGCCTCAACCATTGTTTGGCTCCTATGGGGGATTAGTTACCATCGACAACTTTCCCGGTGTATACATCGACGAAACCGAAGTTGATTTTGTTTTTACCCCAGTTGGTCAACTCATTGACGGCAGCGAAGGTACCGTTATCCACCGGCGGGCGAAAGATGGCCACGAGATCAAAGACATCCCTATCGGCCGCTATAAATTGACAGCCACATATAAAAAGAAACCTTTGAAATTCAGGACCTGGAATTCCGACAAACAGTTTCAGGAAATCCATGAACTGCAATTTAGGCCACGGATAGTTAACCAATGTGATAATTGTGCGAAGGTTGAGTACTATTGGGAGCCTTAAGGTCTGCACTATAAAGATCTCCAGTCTTCCGGTATTCGGGATTAGTGATATTCTCATTTGGGACTTTATGCTTTAAGACATTGAATACTGAATGTTTCAAAGTGATACACCTTCTGTTTCGATACAAGTTACTGAATCATCTGGTGTCCTTTGCTCGCTATTATAGTCACGCTATCTTTAAAGCTCGCATTAAATTTCCCGCATTCTTTTTCATCGTCAAATGCTAGTTTAATACTTGTATAGTTTTCCGATATGTAGCTAACTGTTCATCGTTCATCATTTGTTTGCTGTGCTATGGGCTATTTTTCATAGGCTACAAAGAATAAATATTATATTCTGCTGGACACTATCCGTTCTTCAAAATATTATCGGCAACTTTTGGCGCAATTCTTTGGATAAGTCTCAAAAGCTTTGTCTTCCCTATATTGCTTTCAAAGTTGTTATTCTTAAAATTGGCCATAAACTCATCCACCAACCGCTTAGGAGAAATCTTTCCCTTTTCTCGTCCGGATGTCATTGGGGTTTCCACCAACGGTGGAATGATTTCAAACACCTTCACATTTGAAGCTTCTAATTGATAGCGGAGTGCTTTTGAACCGATATGGATTGCAGACTTTGTTGCACAGTAAATGGGTGCCATCTTTTTGGGGGCAAAAGCAAGCCCTGATGAAACATTGACAACAGCCGAATTCTCTCTGACGGTCAGTAGCGGAAGTAGACCGTAAATAATTTTCATCGGAGTGGTAAAGTTTATCCTGATTTCATTTTCAATTTTGGCAAATCCGTCCTTTTCTTCTGTCCAGAAATAATTGTGTTGGACTCCAGCATTGTTGATAATGATATTTATTTCCGGATGTTCTGTCAAACAAGTTTCTATCAGGTTATGAACCGATACATCATTGCTTAAATCACATCGTAAAGTTTTTATTTCGGGAAATTGATGATTTAGTTCCCTCAGATTACTTTGGTTGCCCGATACAACGATCAAGTGATTGTCAAATCCGTAAAACTGACGCACCAGTTCCAGTCCAATGCCTGATGTTCCACCGGTTATCAATATGGTATTACCGGATATTTCCATTTCTACCTGGGTGTTTTTTGTGTTTGATATTCATTCAATGCTTCTAAATACAACTTCCCGAAGGCCATGCTGGAATAAGGATTTTGGCTTGTAATCAGTTCTCTGTCACGAATAGCGAAGTTTCCCGCAGGTCTACCTTTTTTATATTTGAGACCTGCTTTTTTGAGTTGTTTTCCTATTTTTCTGATAACAGGCTTTCCCTTAATCACAAAGGTTTCAATAAAGAGTTCTTCGAGTGCTGTTACCGCGCTTACACAATAACCTGTAAACGGATTTTCAACTTTTGGCATGGATAAAAGAAGGGCCGGAGCATGACATATCAAACCAATGGGTTTTCCCGTATCTGAAAATGCCATCAATAGTGCGGGTATATTTTTATCCTTAATCAAATCGGCCATCAATCCCTGACCTCCGGGAATAACAAGCCCCGAATAGGACCAGATATGATGAACGATTTCCGCTAACTTTCGCGGGTGATTAAACTTTTCATTCTCCTGAATGAAACTAGCAGCTTCGGTTATAAGTGAGTCCCTTCCGCTCCAGTATTTTTTGTGATAACTTTCTTTATCAATGGTAGGTTTTATGCCTTCTGGTGTAGCAAATTCCACTTCATACCCCGCTTGCACAATGTCTTTGTAAGCCAGATAAAATTCACTTAAAAATACACCTGTTTTATAAGTTTTTCCTTTTTTAAGCTCAAGTTCTTGTGCAGCGCTCATTACAAAAAGCACCTTTTTCTGTGCTGTTGCGGTACAGTAGAAAAATACGGCAATCATCAATAAATAAATTTTCTTTGTCATCCTGGAAGATTTAATATCAGACCACAAAGAAAAACTGATGGAGGATGCTTTTCATTTACATATGTAAAGAAATCACTTTTTAGCAAATTTTCTCCGAATCCTGCTAAGCTGTGTAGGAGTTATCCCGAGATAAGAGGCAATGTGATATTGCGGAATAAGCTGTTCTAGCATAGGCAATTGTTCTTGAAAAATGAGATAGCGTTTATCTGCATCTAACATGACGATATCTACTTCACGTTGTTCTTTATGTGCAAAGAACAATTCGGCAAGTTTTCTCCCGAAGCGTTCAAAGTCCTGATGATAGTCGAATAGGTTTTCCAGGTCCTGGTATTGTGCCGTTAGCAGTTCACAATGAGTAAGAGCCTGCAAATTAATTTTATTCTGCGTTTTTGTGACCAACGAAGAATATCCACCTAATAGATTTTGAGGTGTAAAAAAATGTTTATTGTATTCGACCCCGTCCACATTTCTGTAAAAGGCTCTGACAACGCCTGTGCTCAAAAAGCCAATACGATTCGCATAATGTCCTTCTTTGATGAAATATTCTCCTTTTTTCAAAGTCGTTTCGGTAAACAAAAGTCTCACTTTATGCCAGGTTTCACTTCGAATAGGAGAAATTGTATTTAAGTACTGATATAATGCTTCCATTGTTTGCAGAACTATATAAAGAACGTAACTTTTTATTGTTGTAGAACGTATTCATCAATTATATCTATCAAGCTAACTTACAAAATACAGGGAGCTATTAAAATAGCGTTACCTAATTTATTTATCCACCGCTCTCATCTTTGTGTCAGCTTCTCTATTAAGAATGCGCAATTTTACAGAATTCTCATCTAGTCGTCGATCGGTTCGTCAGGCATAAAATCCTTGGGACTACATTGAAAGAACTTAGACAGTTTGTTTAGCTGATTATAAGAGTACATACTACTTATTTTCTCACTTTCAATTTGTCCAATATACCCAACTGTAACTCCTAAAAGGTTCGCAACATCTTGCTGACTCTTTTTTAAAGATTTACGTTTTTTCTTGATCACTTCTACGATGTATAATTCAAGAGACGATTTTGATGACGGCATAAAAATATTTTATTTTTTTACTAGTTATTGCTAGTAATTTTTTTGTATATTTGTATAAGCGATACGAAAGTCACTGCGTTAAGCTATGACGAACGATGTTTTCTCGACTCACGAACGACCAAATTCCATCGAGAGAATCGTGATATCGCCCCCATGCTTGAAAAAGTTTTTTACTTTTGTAAATGGCATGGTGGTGGTTCACGTATACTTTAGGTGGAAGTACTTCTTAAGTCTATTGCAGACTAGAGCTACTGGGTTGGTCACCCGTGAGTCTAAAGTGTGAGTCACCCCTGCTGTTTTCAAGGGTACAGAATACACTTCTAAGAAAATTTCGTTCATTTTTATAAACCCTTAGGATTATGAGAACGAAAAAAAGTAAGAACACCCGCTCTTTGAGATTGATTATCAGTCGATCTCATAAATTTTCCCGCAAACAACAAATCAAGAACATTCCACGTTCTCCGGAATAATACTCACGGCATTACTGTCAAAAAGATAGATGTGCACTAGTTGGCATATGCAGACGAACAATCTTATATGCTAGATGTTGTGAGCATATATCTCTTAAATTACAGGGTTTACCGACAGAGACACATAAACAAACAGGGTTTGTTTGAGCCAATGGATAGGTTCTTAGACAAGAAAAGTTCACAACTTAAAAATAAGGATCTTTCTTCTCTCTCGCAAATCGTTCTTGTCGTATTAACTATCGTTTTTCAAAGCGAAATTGTAGAGGGCTGTTTTGCTAGCTCAGACGCGGGCGAATATACCGATCAGTTTTGGTCAATGTGCTCGTCCCTGTTGTCTTATTAGTTTTTAACGAGGTAGCTTATGCTGCGAAGATGTTTATCGCAGCAGGCGACATTATCATGAAAAAATAATGCGAAAATTACGCAAATGGGAGAGCTATGCGCGGTTGCAAAAGCGGATTTCCCGAACCATTGTAGATATCTTCCGATCAAAATATAACCGCAGCCGGACGCTTTTCGGCTGGGTGTTACCGTTAACGTTTTCGTTGTTTAGTAATCTAGTGAATGCTCAGGAACCACGCGGGGACGGCGTGGGGAATGGGCTTCCAACTAGCGCTCCGTTGGAATTTTCAGGTCTTGTTCCTGTTGCGTTCTGGGATATTCCCTTTGCTGTGGTCGACGGTTACGGCACGGAGAGGTCTGTAACCTTGGAAGCATATAAAGAGAAAGGACTGGTGATCTTAGATTTTTGGGCGACGTGGTGCGGCCCGTGCCTTTCCTCACTGGAACAATTGAACAGTTTTTACGGACAGCTTCCGTCTGGGGCACTTGTACTCCCAGTGAGCAGTGAGAGCAAGGAAAAAGTTCAGGGACTTTTAAACAGGAAGGGCTGGAACATTCTCTCGATATATGGGGACACGGTATTGCAGCAATATTTTGCCCACCAGAATATTCCGTTTGTCGTCTGGATAAAAGATGGCAAGCTGATGGCGCAGACCGGAGGGCAGTATACTAAGCGCGAGGTAATCGAATCGATACTGGCGGGAGTGGATGTCCCCATGCTACAGGACCAGGGGGCGGTATTTGATACGCATGATCCGGTGGGGGACGAGAATCTTCTGTACCGTTTTGAAATGGGAGGGAGGCAGCGTTCGGATATCGGAGGTGTCAACCGGCTGACGCGGGGGATCCGCGGTTTCAATCTTTCCTTTAAGCAGTTACTTGGCGAGGTGTATAAAGGCAAGATTGCAAGATATGAACTACCATACCGTTTTCGCTGGGAGATAGTTGACAGTATACGGACAGAGCTGGAGCGGGAAGGCCGTTATACGGGCATTTATCAGGAGGATCTGGACTGGCAGCAGTGGCAGCGCCGGAACACGTTCTGCTTTGAACTGCAATTTAACGAAAGCGTGGAAAGCGTTTCCCACGCAGACATCAGGGAGGCCCTGGGGGAGCAGCTGCAGTCCTATTTCGCTCGGAGCCGTGGTATAGCGTTTGGACTGGAAAAGCGGATTGCGGAAGCCTATATCCTGTCCCATGCTGCTGATTATGGGAGACTTCAGGCAGAGGCAAAAGTGTCCGGCAATCTGAAATTCCGGGAAGCCGGGGGTTCCTCTTTGTTATTGCTGCTGCGCCAGAGGCTTGCCGGGAACGGGTTACCGCTGCTAAGCAAACTTGATAGAAAAGATGGAGGCATCTGGATCCCTGATCTGGAAGGGGCGGGGGAAGAGGAGATCCGTGAGCGGCTACGCAATGTGGGGATCATATTGGAAAAATCGCAGGCGGAGATCGAGCTGCTTATCATAAGACCAAAATAGACCAAACTCTAACAGATTATGAAAAAAATAACAGGAAACCTGCTTGTGGTGCTCCTTACGTTCTTGGTAGCGGATAGTATAGCCCAGCAGGAATATACGATGCGCATAGCGGATAAGGTAAGCGGCGAGGCCGTTCAGGGGGCGACGATACGGGACAGCATGGGGAAGACGCTGTCGATGAGCGGGGCGGACGGGATTTTTATCCTTGGATCCATTCCTCCAGGAAAGATCCGCATAGCGGCGGTAGGGTACGAGCCGTTGGATATTGAGCTGTCTGGAGTCGATACGTTATTCCTTCTCACCCCAGGGACGCAGTTGCTGGATGCCGTAGAGGTAAATACGGGATACCAGAAGATCTCCCGGGAGCGTGCTGCGGGATCTTTTTCCCATCTTGACCAAGCGCTGCTGGAGCGCTCGGTCAGTATGGATATCATATCGCGGTTGGAGGATGTTACCCCGGGCCTTCAGTTTGACAGGCGGGGCGCTGACCGAGATGCTAAGGATCCTGCTTCCTTGCGGGTAAGGGGTATAAACACGATCAATAGCTCCTCAAGCCCGCTTATCGTGCTGGACAACTTTCCGTTTGAGGGCGAAATAGGATCCATCAACCCCAACGACATCAAGAGCGTTACGGTTCTCCGGGATGCTTCCGCAGCTTCGATTTGGGGAGCCAGGGCCGCCAATGGCGTTATCGTCATAACCACCAAGTCTGGAGCTTCCGGAGTCCGGATGAAGCTAAACTATAGCGCCAGTTCCCAGTGGAGGAGCAGGCCAGATCAATATTACAACCGGGCTTTTATCAATTCGACAGATTATATCGAGCTGGAGCGGTGGTTGTTCGACCAAAGCTTTTACTCCTCCCTGGAGAAGTCATCCTCCCGGCCGGTCCTTTCGCCCGTGGTGGAACAGTTGATCAGAAAACGTGATGACCCTTCCACAGCAGGACAGGTAGAGATGGAACTGTCCCGCCTGTCGGAACTTGATATCAGGCGCGATATCGACCGTTACCTGATGCGCCCTGAGCGACAGCAGCAGCATCACGTCTCCCTCTCGGGCAGTCCGCAGGGGGCGGGCTACTATGTTTCGGTAGGTTATGACAATAATCTGGACAGCGACGTTTCCCAACGCTCCGAGCGGGTGACAGTCACTGCGCGGAACATGCTAGGTTTGCTGCCGTGGCTTAGGGTTAAGTCGGATATCAATTGGGTACGGGAGAAAAATCTGGACAAAGGCCTTTATTCAGGTATTTCGAACTATCCGTACAATGAACTTATGGGACAGGACGGGCGTGCGGGTGTGATCTACACTGGGTACCGGGAACCGTTCAAGCAGCAGGCCATGGAACTCGGTGGGGTCGACTGGCAGTACCGGCCGCTGGAAGAAAGTGACCGGTTCAGTTCGCAGGGTACCTCGGGCAGACTTTTACTGAACTCGTCGGTAGAGGTGGATATTGCCGAAGGCCTTGGGCTGCAAGGTATGTACCGCTACCAGATGGTTGGAGGAAATACGCGGATGGAGTACCAGCCGGATTCGTATTATGTGCGAAACCTGGTGAACCGTTACATGCAGAGTGACGGGGTCAGCAAGTTTCCTCACAATGGGATATTGCGGCTGGATGATCATGATCAAAAAGGGTATGACCTGCGGCTGCAGTTGAACTACAGTAAGCTGATCGGTAATTTATTTCACGTGGATGCACTGGCCGGTTATGAGCGGCGTGAACTAGTCCGGGAAGGCTCTGTAGCGCAGTATTTTGATTATGACGGGGAGCTGCTGACGGTAAATAACCAGCTGGACTACATGACGCGTTTTGCTGTCCGGCCCAGTGGCACTGCCCGTCTACCCACTCCGCTAGCTTCGGTCTCGAGGCTTGTGGACCGTAATATATCCTATTATGGAAACATAGGTTTTTCTATGGCCTCCATGTATACACTGACCGGGAGCCTCCGCTGGGATGCCTCGAACCTCTTCGGGGTAAAAGCGAATCAGAAGGGCACGCCGTTGTGGTCGGTGGGGGGTGCAGTGTTATTGAACAAGCTAGAATTGCTGCAGTGCGCTTGGCTGGACATGTTGAAGGTGAGGCTTACCTACGGATATAACGGGAATGTAAATACAGGAGCCAGCGCGCTGATGACAGCCTATTACGGTACGGACTATCAGACGGGCCTGCGTTATGCCGAGATCCGTAATCCGGGCAACCCGCAGCTTGGATGGGAACGTGTCGGTGTGTGGAACCTTGGGACTGATTTTTCTGTCCTCTCGGGCCGTGTTCAGGGCAGTCTGGACGTCTATCAAAAGAGAGCAAGTGATCTTTTGGGACAGCTGACCACGGATCCCACCAATGGGTTTGTACCGATGTTCCAGAAAAACAATCTGGTGAACTATGGTGCAATGCAGACCCGGGGACTTGATGGGCAGCTGACCGTTTTTCCACTTCGGGGCAAGGTAGGATGGCGGATTGATAACATCGTAGGGATGACGGACAATAAGGTGACTCGTTATGAGTTCGATGCACTCACCGGAGGGAATCTGCGAAGCCGGGTGGGGAGTTCGGTCTCAGGCTCGATCGTCAAGGAGGGGGTGTCGCTTGATGCGCTGTACACTCTTCCCTGGTATGGCCTGGATGGGAAGACCGGTGCACCTGTTGTTGTGACTGACGGCCATCGGGGGCAGGACTACGCAGGCTATATAGCACAGCTTACCGTGGACCAGCTGCTCTATGATAAGGTGCAGGTACCGCGGTACTATGGATCGCTGCGCAGCACGCTTAGTTATAAAAGTTTTGATATAAGTGTTAACCTGGTATGGAAAGCAGGCTACCACTTTATGCGCAGCACGGTGCGGTATGACGGTCTGTATAACATGGGTCAGATGAACTCGGACTATTCGGATCGGTGGAAGGTTCCGGGAGACGAAATGCGTACGGATATTCCTTCACGTCCGCTGATTACGGAGAGCAATTTGGGCGGTCGAGACTTTGTGTACGCTTCCTCCAGAGCAGTGATGGAAAGCGGGAGCCATATCCGTCTAGGGGATGTGAGGCTGGGATACCGGTTTGAGCCGACAGGGGCTTTTCGGGGGATAAAAACATCCCTGTTCCTTTATGGGAATAACCTGGGAATCCTCTGGCGGGCGAACCGTTATGGGATTGATCCGGACCGTGCGCAGTCGACTCTACTTCCGGGGAGTTCATGGAGTGTCGGTCTGCGAGTTGAATACTAAAATAACGTAAATGATGAAAGGACATATACTTAAATATGGAGTTCTGCTGGTGATCCTGCTGTGTGGGTGCAGCGAAGAATGGCTCGATGTAAAAAAAGACCAAAAACTGGTTGTGCCCCAGACGCTGGATGACTTACAAGCATTGCTGGATAATACGGCGGTATTTAACATGAGTATGGACGGATATCTAGGCGAGGTTTCCAGCGACGACTTTTTTTGTCTGGACGGGCAGCTGGCGTCCGCTGCCGAACCGCTGAGGCGTGGATATGTTTGGGATCGGGATCTAGTGGAGACCTATTCCAATACGCACTTTAATGACTGGGCGAACAATTATCAGCGGGTGTTCTATGCCAATGTTGTCCTGCAGGGGCTTGAAAAAATGAAGAGTGATAAGGATGGGGCATTATGGAAATCATGCTACGGGCAGGCGCTGTTCTGGCGCGGTTATGCGTTGCTTCAGCTCGCTCAGTTGTTCTGCAGTCCGTACCGGGCATCCGGTAACGGGGAATTGTTGGGATTGCCGCTCCCGATGGAACCGGATATCAATATGCTCCATGAACGGAGAAGCCTGGAGGAAACTTACTCCAGGATCAGGGATGATCTAACCCGGTCACTGGATCTGTTTGCTGTAACTGCCCAGGTGAAGACCAGACCTTCGGCACAGGCCTCCCTTGTATTGCTTTCACGGCTGTGCCTTTTGACCTCGCAGTACGTGCAGGCACGGGAGTATGCACTTGCGGCTCTGGAAATAGGTGGGAAACTTTTAGATTACGGGAGTCTACCAACGGATGCGACGTATCCATTTGAAACCGAACACCTGGAGGTCATCCTGAACAGTACGATGAGCTATAATCCTAGTGGAGTGCTTGCCGAGGGGCGACTGCTTATCGATACCGCGCTGTACGATCTGTATGATGATCTTGATCTTCGCAAGGAGCTGTTTTTTAAACCCTCTGGAGAATACCATACTTTCAAGGGAATGTACACGGGGACTGTTCAGTTTTTTACGGGACTTGCCATGGATGAGCTATACCTCAATTACTTTGAGGCGGCGCTGCGCTCGGGCGAAAGCGATAGGATAAAATCCCGTTTGGATTATTGGATCTCCAATAGGTATGGGGAAGGATATGACATCAATTTCCAGAGTGATGGTGATCTATTGGACTTTATTATGGATGAGCGTCGTAGGCAATTGGTATTTCGGGGTATACGCTGGTATGACCTGCGGCGCCTGAATACGAATGAAAATGCTGGAATATCGCTGCGAAGGGAAGTGAACGGACGCATAATCGAGCTTCCAGCGAATGATCCCAGGTACGTGTTCCAAATACCCACGAATGTCCTTTCGCTCAATGAGAAGCTGATACAGAACCAGCGATAAGAAAGCGGAGTGTAAGGGAAAAGAAAAGCAGGATTTCCCTAAGAGTTGGAAATCCTGCTTTGGAAAAGTTCTGAGAAGAACTAATTTGTTGGCGCTTTTGTCCGTGTCTCCTGGATCAACTGATCAGGATCATCATCTGCATTGCTTATTGGTGCATGTCCATCTGGATTAAGGTCTTCTTCATTAAAAGACACAGCACAGTATGCAGAACCACCCAGACAATTGGCCGGAGGTGCGGACATTGGATTGTCTGTATCAATATTGCCAGCCTCGTCGGTTGGGAACCATACCTGTGCCAAGGTTTCCCCTGTAGGACGTTGTGCGAAAGAATATACAGAGAAGCTAGCTGTGAATAGCAGCGCCAATGCTATTGTCATCATGCGCTGGGAGTTTTTTAAAATTTTCATTGTTTTTTCTTTTAGTATTAAAAAATTTGATCAATTATACTGTCTTTTGGCTGACGGGCCCTCGGCGGCGGCTCCCCGGGAGCTGCTGCTTTGTTGTTGTAATCTGTTCATTCGTTCAGCTCCGATGCTGCTAATTAGGAATGCGAAATTCAGTATTAGATGTTGGTGCCAACCCAGCTGCTCGATAAGAAGGTTACATTTACATATATAGCTGGAAGCTCCCAAAAAGATCACCATTCCTACGTAATTGGTATATGCCAGGAGCAATATGGAGGAAGCCCGAAGCGCAATGTTGATATATTTTTGCAGCGCCAGAAGTGCAGCAATTGAAAGCTCAGCTGCCGGAAGCAAATAGGCAAGAACAACTGCAGCCCATCCTGGGAAGGGTTGCAGGATAAGGGCCTCCCTGAAAAGTGTGAAGTGAAATATTTTGTCAAGAGCAGATAGCAACCATAAAAACAATAGAGTGATCTGCAAACTCAGAGATAAGAATAAAGATAGTTGACGTTTCATAATCTAATTATTTCTTGATATCAAAGTTAGGCTTTGTACAAACTGGGAGGAGGACAAATTCGGACAAGATATAGGACATTATTTGACAAAATGATTCGACAGCTTGACGCCCTGTCGATTGACAGATGAATTTATAGTCCGAAATCCGTATATAAGAGGCTTCTTAATACCTATAGGCTTTAAACGAGAGGCGGAGTTGGTTTTGATTTACATATCCTTTAAACACTTTTTGGTGTGCAGATAGGTTATATTGCCCCTCTTTGTGTGTCTATAAAATGTTTTTTTCGATAATAATCAGGGGTGGTGCCAACGAATTTTATAAATAGTCGCCTAAATGACCTAACATCACTGAACCCACAATAACCGCTCACGCTTGACACGGGCATGTCTTCCTTGAGCAGTTTTTTTGCTAGTTCGACTACACGGATCTTTTTCTGGTATGAGAGTGTATGTCCTGTTTTTTTCTTAAAAATTCGGTTTAGGTAACAGGAGTTTAATGGTATGACTTCGCTGAGGGTGTTCAGGCTAAACAAGATCCCATGGTTTTCGACTCCACGCTCTATAAGTGTTTCTGCTATTTGTATATATAGGTCTAATGTGCCGATTTGCTGGTTTTCCAATTTAATTTTAGTAAGGGAAAGTTTAACCAGATTCTTGATGTGTTCAAGTAAAGACACCTGTTTGTCAATATCCCCATATTTGATAATCGAGCAAAGTTCCTTAATATAGAATGTGGTTAGATGTCCTATTTCAAAGTCATCGCTCTTTAAGTAAGTAGTTTCGTCGTTTCTGTAAGCGTCTAACAATGTCTTTAAAAAATGATAGGAGTTACCAGCTCCACCATCTAAAATACCAATGTCAAAGTAAAAGCCGAAGAATTGATAACGGCCTTTTTCCAGCTTAAAGAAATAGCTACTTGGAGGAAGATAAAGGTAGAACGCGCGTCGATTATAAAATCTTGTGATGATTTTGTCACCTAAGTCCGTAAGGCAGGCTTCCCCTGTCACGTTCAATGGATACACCACATAGATGTCTTTTTGTGTAGTCTGGACCTCTATTGTAACTCTTTTTTCTATTACGAAGGAGAAGTGATGCAGATATCCCAATCTTCCTTTAAATTCCTGCTCAATGCACGTGTTTCCTTCGATCGAACGGTATGTGATTTTCCCATCATTAAAGCGTATGAAAGAAGGAGACATCCTAAATTTTTCAGAGGGCAATACGGGACCAAAGATCGGGTCTAGGTTTAAGAATACGCTTCGTCTCAAGGCATGTCAGGTTTGTCAGCTTTAAATTAGATCAAGCTTCTAATCAATGGTGCATTTTTTCGTACATTATATATTCCTCTTCGTATCTAGCATATTTCGCTTCGCGAATCGTACATTTTTTTCGTGGACTGATCTACGAAAAATCTTACGTCCGATTTCCCAGATTTTAACTCTTGTGCGAAAAGTTCTTGAAGTGTTCAAAAATCTATTGCAATTTGGGACTACAATAACATCTAGCACAGACGCATTGGCCAATAAACTGCAGTTGGATATTTTTTAACAAAAAAATATAAACAATGAAAAACAAAAGACAGGACGTACTTGTCCACCAGCACAGCGTTGTACTTGAAAGAGAATTGATTTCGTGGCCTCGGTTACGTAAGATTTTTGAAATTGAAGATGTTGAATTGGATAAAAAGTGTCCGATTGTAACACCTTAACGAAAGTTCTTCGCAGTATTAATTTTAACAAGGAGGGAGTTTACAGAACTCCCTTCAACCTCTACCGGAAAAACCTATGTATCAATCCGAAACCAACAATTGGAGTTATGCGCTCTTTAGCGCTAATTTATATCAGTATATGCCGAATCTCAGGTGGGATAGTCACGAGCGTATTTATAATAAATGGCTACGATGGCACGATGGCCGAGAAGCATCTAGACGGAAGATATTCCTGGATCATACGTTTTCGAAGCTATCGTCAGAATCTGGAATATATATACTTTATCATCTAGGAAGTCATTTGACAGCGCCGATTGCGCTTGCTGAACAGGGACTAAAATTTGATATAATCCTGGATCGACACGTATACATAAAATCAGAGTCTTTATTCCTGGAGATGAGAGAACATTTAAATAGCGCAGGTGAGTACTACACTTTTTATTTCAGTGATGAGCCAGGGCTACTTCTTCGGTGTCGAAAGAGTTTTGCTGAAGGCCGGTCTATTCTGATTTTCGCAGATGGTGCTTCCGGTACATCTTCAACGCTGAAGGATCGTCGGGTAGGCATTAAGTTTTTTCAAAACATACTTCACGTGAAAAGCGGCATAGCTGTTATGAGTTTTTTGTTTGATGTTCCGTTGCACCTCATTCTTCCAAAAATAAGTGACATATCGATATTGACCGTTAATCAAAGGATAGTCAAGAAAAAGAATGAAAAAAGAGATGATTACGTAAAGCGATCTTTAGAATCGGTTTATTCAGTATTGGAGGAGCGACTTACTTTAGAACCCTGGCTGTGGGAATGCTGGAGTTATCTACACTTGAATGGAATGCTTTATTTGGACGAGGTTCCAGTCGATAAGAAAATAAATGAATCATTAATCATCCTACCCCTGAAGGGAAAGTACTATATGTTTGATCGACGATACTTTATTGCTCAGTATTTAAATCTTAAAATATCGAAATAATTTTTTTGTATATTAGATTGTTAACTTCAAATCTAACTATGCAAATCAAGCCTATTGAACAATGTTTTTGGATTCTTGGAAGCATTATGTTTTTCGTGGTCATCATTTGGTTAATGAACATATATGCCGCAGGTGTAGTTATCCCCTTCAGCCAGATAATGGCGGCCGCTTTACTTTTCAGCTTTTTCCATATGTTGATGTCATTCTCCTTTTGGAATTTATGGTCGAGAAGCATAAAAGACAAGTTTTTGGGTGGATTGGTGGCATTTTTCGCCATATTTTTTATCAAGGTATATGCGTTGGATATCGTACATGTTTGGCTACCAAAGATAGGTGTCAATTTTCAAGATCCGCAGAAGGCTTTCAGTGTGTACGAGTTTCGCGATAGAATCACCACGGCTTTCATGTTTACTATAGTAACAGCTTTTTTGCATGTAGTGTTTGGAAAATATCTTGTTAACCAGAGGCTTCTTAAGGAAGCAAGAAAGTCGAGAGAGGAGATGCTGATAGTAATTGAGGGTCTAAAGAGCAAAGTCCTGGCAAAGCATCTATGCCCTCATTTTATTGAAAATATTCTCTCTATAGCGATGGGTAAGCTGACTATTGGGAATAGGGAGCATTTTTTAAGGATTTTGCTGCTCTTAGTCGATGTAATGCGTTATGCAATCGATATGGCAAATACAGATCAAGATGTTTCATGGGAGCGCGAAATCACATGTGTAAACAAAATGATCGAATTAATCCAAGTGGCGAATGGAAAGGATTCGGTCCTGATTGATGACCTCGATGATAAGCTTGATATCGAATTGCCTATAGGATTGTTGGTAATGCCTGTAGAGAATTCCATAAAATATGGATCGATATCTAAAGCTTCGCCGCTGCATATAACTATTTCAAAAGCGGGAAATACCTGGAGGTTTGATTGTAGGAACCGTTTCAACGATCAGAAGCGAGAAACTGTCAGATCGAGTAAGCTAGGCTTAAAACTAATGCAGGGGCGGTTAATAAATGAACGGTGGCCCATTAGCATGGAAATAGAAGAACGGGAGAATCGGTTTTGGATGAAGCTTATTGGGAGCCTAGAAAAAAGATGTTATAGCTATTATGGATAAGAGGATTTATAGGGTTATGATTTTGGATGATGCATTAGAAAGCACCGTTGTGCTGCAGCTATTGCTGAAGCGAATAGAAGAAATAGAGGTTGTGCATTGCTGTGGTGACGGTAAGGAGGCTCTGAAAATATTGGAAGTAGAGCCTGTCGATATTCTGTTTTTGGATATGGATATGCCGGAGATGATGGGGTGGGAGTTTGCTAAGCTATTAAATCCTCGACCAGTCGTCATTGTCTCATCTGCTTATGGAGGATTTGGTTATCAGGCACATGAGGTTGGTTCTGTTGGCTACATCAGCAAAATACCCGATTGGGAATTGTTAAAGAGCACGGTGGGTGATGCGATTAGGGCCGTAGAATATCGGGAGTCCTTATTACTGAATAACAGTACTTCTTTTCAAATAAGGAACTTTACTACAAAGCGACTTCAAGTCATCAAGCACGAGGATTTTGTATACGCATCGATTGACGACAAAGATTCAACTATATACTTAGTGGGAGGAGAAACAGTTATATCTCAGATTTCATTAAAAGATCTTATGAAGAAACTACCGAAAGATAAATTTGTACGCATCGGCAGCAAGGAAATTATTTATCGATATGGCATATCGGGTTATAAATCGAAGACTGTAACGATGAAAATAAGTGATGGTCACGAGGTATCGTTGAAGGTTCCCGCGCAGTACGCCCACGAGATAATTGGAAATTGGCTCGCCGATATCCCATAAGAACGCCTGCCTCTTCGCTGAATTGCTAACAGATAGACCTCTCTTAATATCAAAACACAGTTAATTGAGCGCCAAGAGAAAAGTCTGAAGCGTCAAAAAAAAATCTAAACCCGTATCCCTATATCCAATTTTTTTAACTCCCTTCGATAATTTACTGCAATAGTTTAATTGCAGATTTGTTTTTGTCGATACCGTTATCTTCATGTAAGCGGCATGCTAGCTAGTAGATCATTTAATCATTTTTGACAGCACAATTATTAATTAATGCAGTATTCAGAAAATAGTAACTATGAATTATTCAAAAAAGTCTCAGATTTTTGGACACACGGTTATAAGGTGGTTTATGGAAATGGAGGAGTATTTCCGCCCGGAGGTCATTAGTGGCAACATCGCATCGTTGGATCGTTTCGATGAAATAATCAAAAAGATCAATGCTGGAAAGAAATTCTTCTACAGTGATTATGTTGTTCAACACGGCGTGTCACGTAGGCGGGGCAGAAATCTAGTAAGAAGGCTAGTTTTATCGATCAATAAGATTCACAGCTATCTGACGACGGTGACGAAACTTTCTAAGGCGGTCAGGGAATCGGCTAGGTACCGCAACCAGTATGTCCAGGTCCTTGATATATTACAATCGTTGTTAGAGGATTGTGCTCGGTTTGATCCGCAAATGGCTGGCGAATTACCTTTAACAACCTATTTTCTTTACACCATCCGTTTGAACCTAAACCAACGGCTCAACAGGTTGTATAAAAAGATGAATGGTGGCGATATCGACAAGGCTCTCGTTCGTCTACTAATGCGCGAACTCAAAATATTGATGTACAAAAATGATCTGACAGGTGTTCAGTTGGAATATATAATCCAATTAACGGATGGTTTATATGGACTGGAACAGCTAGAAACAGAAGACGTTGAAAACCTGCTTATCCAAGAAGGTTTCGATCATCCCTCTTTTTTTGCCTACTATAAAAGACGCTGTAACGCCCTTATACAGGAAGCGGACAGCTTGCACGACCAACTGGAAATAGTCCTTTTGCAGGAGGATCGTTTGGCGAGTCTCAGAAAAGGAAAGCCGGGTGGATCAGTGAGGCACATCATGCATCTTGACTTTCGGGTGAGAGGGTTTCTAAACGGAAGGAAGAAAGTTATTCGACAAAAAATCCGCTTACGGAGAATGGAAATCAAAGATAGCCAGCTGTCCGAAAATAACTACCGTGCGAAGGTGAACCTTTCTGTTCCCCAATTCAGCTTATTACTTAAAGCCGGGATGGAAACCGGTATGGTTTTTAAGGAAGAAAAAGTCGGAAAGACCTTTGCTTTTTATGCAAGACACTTCAGGACGGCAAATACACCGCATATCTCCCCCGACAGCCTTCAGAAAAAATCTACTGATGTTGATTACAGCACAGCAAAAAAGGTCAAAGCACATTTGATTCGAATGGTCAATTGGATCAATGAGCATCATAATACGGCGGGGTAATTTTCGCCAATGCTGACGGGTAACGAATTTTTGAAAATTATATATGTTTTTCTTGTTGCTTTCTTTTGCCAAAATACCCTTTTAAAGTCTAGATAGTCAGATTTTCCTTTCCGGGGTGAACGGTTCCTTTCACCCCTCTTCCCTGTTTTCGTATCCTGGCAAATCGTTGCTTTGTTTCCTGAGTGGAGGAATTCCGCAATGGGGAACTGACATTTCGTTCTGTTCCAATCCGCCGCGAGGGCGGAGGCTGTTGTTCTTTGACATCTACGGGACGAAGTATCATCCTGCTGTTGAGCAGGAAATGATGCGAAGCCACGACTACCAAGCGGTAAACCATCGGATGTTCCAGTTGGTCGGCGAGTATAGTGGGGAGTCCCTTCCAAAATAAACTATGCCAGAGAAAAGGACTGGATTTGATATTCCTTTTTTTCTGGCGGTTAGCAAAAAAATTAACAAGTTCTGTGTACGAGGAAGACTATGTATTGAAATCTATGTATCAAAAAGGAGGACTTTGCATTGGTTTTGGTTCTTGGCCACTGAGCTATTTACTAACTTTTATACACTTTATTATGATGCAAAATGTTATTCAAACGAATATAATAAATAAGATACCTATTCGCTCCGTTCTTGAGCAATTAGGATATCGGTCAATAGCTAATTCGGGAGGTGAGGCCATGTACCGGAATTTTAAAATCGAGCCAATGTCCCCAAAATATCAACTTAAAGTAAACGAACACCTTAATATGTGGTACGACCAGACTGCAGGAGAAGGAGGAACTGTCATTGATTTTGGAAGAAAATGCTGGCCAGAACTCTCTGAAGAGATCATAGAACGGAGATTACACGATATGTACGTAACTTCCGTGACACACTGTAATCGCGAGATGGAAGATAGGCCACGTCGTAAACGGAAGCCGATGAAAATTCCCTTCTACCAGTTATCCCATACCAGATGTGTAGGCCATAATGCGCAGATCACAGATTATTTAAAAGAAAACGGCTTGTGGGAGATAGCTGACGGAAATATTCGTGAGATCCACTATTTCGTGATGGACCAAAAGGGCTTCCGCAAAGATTTCTGCGGAGCGGGTTGGCAAAATGAAAATGGAGGTTGGGAGGTACGCTCGAAGAACTTTATTGGAAGGATAGGCCCCCGGGGAATGACGAACATTGATCGGTCGCAGGAATCGCTTTTAGTTTTCCCAGACTATATGGATTATCTCCTGCGGAGGAACGATCCCCAAGCATATTATTCCTCGATTCTAATTCTCAATTCCGCCGATCTTCTGCCCGCAGCTATAGGACGGAGCGCGAGGTTTCCCCGTGTCCGGTTTTCTATTAAACCTGAGCATATGGATTCTCTCCGTGTACAGATTTGTAGCCGCTTACCGAATGCGGAAGTCGTAGTTCTTTAAAAGCAGAGTATGTCTAAATTGATTAATACAGACGATTTCCGTGATCTGTCTATTGTCGATTTCCTCGCCAAACTGGGGCACTATCCTGTTAAAAAATCTGGGAAGGAGGTGTTCTATCATAGTATGCTTAGGGACACACGCGGCATTACGCCCTCCTTCACCGTATGGGAGGAAGGTGGCAAGTGGCTTGACAGGGGCGGTGCCGGCAGTACAGGGATACAGGGGGGAGGGATCGTTCAGTTGGGAATGGCCTATTGGCCGGAACTATCTTTTGTAGAAGTCCTAAAAAAAATCAGCGAGGTCAGCGGAATTCATATCTCCCCCCGGCCGTCTTACGGAAGTCGGCAAGATCATGTCAAAGAGCGGTCTGCAGACAACTACGCGTTCGAGCTCGTTGGCTCACGTCCTGTAGGGTCAAACTTCCTGCTAACTCGTTATTTAGAGTCAAGGGGGATACTTGATGTAGCAAGCGGGCGGATGCGCGAAGTATACTACCGGAATCGCAACAACAGTGATAACGAACTCCCTCCGTATTACGCTTTAGGCTGGCCAAATGACTTGGGAGGATGGGAATTCACCACTGCCAAAGGGTTCAAGAGTAGTATCGGGAAGAAGAGTATCTCAACAATTCCTGGCAACCCAGGACATGTTGCGTTGTTTGAGGGATACGTAGACTACCTGAGCTGGCTTAAGATTAACCAGCCCAAAGTTGTACCGACGGTTGTCGTACTCAACTCCATCGTCCAATTAGGCGCAGCTATGGATAAGATAAAGGATATCCCCAAGATAGGTATATACTTTGACAACGATGGTCCCGGCAAGCAATGCGCTGACAAGCTTTCCAGCGAACTTCCTCGTGCCGTAGACCATTCAACGGAGTATCGCGGGTATAAAGACTATAATGACCGTCTGTGCGCAGAGATGAATTTGTCCCTAAAAGATGATCCGCATAAAGGAATCAAGCGGTGATCGGTTCTTGGGTAGTGATAACTTTTTAATATTCAATTAATTATGGGTAAAAAGCTGTGTAGTCGAGAGATATTGGTAGATGAACGTCGTACCAGGCGGTGTGTGGTAAAGTGGAGCCGCGAAGAATTCGGGGTACTCGAGCAGTTGGCGATGTATGTACACAAGTCGAGATCAGAAGTCATTAGACAGCTGGTCCTTAGTAATGCGCGATGTATGCTAGTCGATATACCTACAGCGTTAAATACGCTTGATCGGATCGGTGTTCAACAGGCTCCCATTGCAACAGATATCAAGGAAATTGCACGAATGTTTCATCGCCTGGAAGCCGAGAAAATCGTCGATCCGCAATTAGGTAGTCTAGTCACCTCGGTGTTAAGCGAGCATGTTAGACTGCAAAAAAGCTTGCATACTGCCATCAGGAAGCTGATAAGGCTGATTGGAGGTAGAAGATGATCGTCATTATTCAGCCACCATCATCTGGGTTCTCTGCTGTCGGGTATAATATGTACAAAGTTGATCGCGATATGGCAGAACTGATGTACGTGGCGAACTTTGATGCACTGCTTGCATTGGATAAGGTAAGCGCAGATGATTATGTCCGATATCTTCAAGCACATTCCTTTTCCAGCACTATCACAAAGCTTCCCGGTTTTCATGCTATAATCTCCTGTAAAGGTCGCTCCTACACGAAGCATGGTCTAACCGAGATAGCACTGGAATGGCTTAGAAAAATGGGTTACGGGAGGCAGCCATTCCTTCTGTTTTTCCATAAAGACAGCGACAACAATCACATACATATGGTTACCACACGGGTGAGGCGGTCGGGAAGTAAAATAGACCATAAATTCGAGAAGGTAAGAGGACATGAGATTTTAAATGAGGTAATGGGACTTGATGAGAAACGGCGGGCAGAGGATGTTATAAAAGATTTGCTAGACTACCGTATATCTTCTCATGCGGGTTTCCTCGCGGCGCTGCAGTCCCGTGGATATTTCCTGAGACTGATTTCTGAAAGCTATCATGTTTACCAGTACTATGTAAAGCGTGGAGAAATTCGAGCAGCCCTGTTAGACGAAAAAATTCGCAGGTTTTCTATGGATCATCAAACCAGGGACGAACTTGAGCGGACCCTTGAGAAGGCACGCCGGCACTGCCAATTCGGGATCTTTCCTCTGCCGATAAGGCTAACCGGCGGGCGCAAGCGAGAATCCTTCCAGTTCAGCTCATCAATGGCCGAGTTACTTTCTGCGGAATTTAACATCGATCTCCTATACAATATGGATAAGAAAAGTAGGCTGCTTGAATGTACGCTAGTAGACCACAACAGTAAAACGATATACAGTGGTGATGCCTTGCTTCCATTTGTAAAGTGGCTGGATCTTGAAGCTTTTGGCGTAAATGTTTCCAGCGCACAGCGTAGCTGGGAAGTATCTCCTGCCTACCGTTCGGAGATGGGGAACGCCACATCGCTGGCTAATGACTACCTACCGGAAGTACGATTAGAAATTGCGGATGACCAAGACGATGAGGCCGTGCATGGCAGGGAAAGGAAGGGTAGCAGGAGGAAACGTACATAAACGATTTATTAATCTTCAGATATATTTTAACCCCCCATGATTATAGTTATAGGAAACCAAAAAGGTGGCGCTGGTACGAGTACTCTTGCTCTTTTGCTTGCTAACTATCTAGCCGTTGAGCGTCGCCGTAAGGTGACTGTATTAGATATGGCCCATCACAAGGCTATTCGATCGAAGGCCGAAAAAGCGAAAATCCTTGAAAATGAGCCTCTATACGAAGTACTGGCAGTGGATGCATGCGATTGTGGAAACTTGATGAACAATAGTATCAGTAAGGATGAAAGAATAGTTCTCGTCGACTTCCCCAAAAGGATGGACCACAACGAACTTGTTCCGGTCCTTAGCAATGCACAGGCTTTTCTGTGTCCATTTAGTTACGATGAGGCTACCGTAGACTGCACGGTCTTGTTTGCGTTGATCGTAAGGAAAATAAATCTGCGCGCGCCCCTTCTTTTTGTACCAAACAGGATTAAGACATCCGCGCGATACGAGCTTAAAAATGATGTCGATAAGAGCTTGAGGAGATTGGGAGCAGTTGTGCCGGCCATTCCAGATCGTATTGATATTCATAGGGTGAATACTCTTGGGACACCAGAAGATATCCGTCAGCTTTTGAACCCCATATTTGACCTTGTCTATGAGCAGTACGTCGACGGCAGGAGCGCAACGATGTAACGCTCCGGGACGATCGGCGAATAGAAAAATTAGAAATACTACGTTAACTTATGAGCTGGATGCAATTTACCATGTGCGTAATGGGGAGCTATTGCTCTTATTATGCTTTTAATTTCCTGTTTGATCTTTACCGAAGTAAAGAAGGTAATCAGGAAGGTCACACCAATGAAATGGTCTTGTTACCGATAGATACAAGCCTGGAAGCCAACCCTGATTTTGTCGCGGTTCGCGCTGATCAGGATCAAGCTGCTGGGCTTATAACTAGTCTGTCGTCTGGAGAGATCGAATCATCTGGCGGCGTGGATCTCAATGAGATAGAACGCCTTGCGCGACGAGACCTGATAGAATATACCAAAGCAATACCGTTTTGAAGGCCAACGGCTCCATCAGCAGCTATTTTGTCGCTTCAATTTTACTGGTTATTTGCAGCTGCCTTACAGCACGGGCTCAGCCGGGACTCGACGAATTCAAAGCTGTGACCGGAGAAGTCTATGACTGGTATTTTCGTCTATACGACCTGATTGTTGTGCTTGGAGCCTGTTGTGGCCTTATCGGTGGCGCTCGTATTTATGCAAATTGGCAAGCTGGAGAAAATCACATAGACCGTCAGGTTATGGGGTGGTTATTTTCCTGCTTGTTTCTGTCAATGATCTGGGCTATCCTTCAGACAATCTATGGAATCTACTAGCCCGATGTATCTGTTTTAGTTATCCCATTATTATGACACCTATGAAATCAAGAACAATTAAATTCTTCTTTATAAGCGCTGTTTATATAGCCGCAATACAAACTGCCATTGCTCAAGGAGGAACGGTCGGCATAGATGCCGCTACTTCTTCACTGAACGGTTATGTAGATCCGTTATCGATGCTTATCCTAGCTATAGGAGCCGTAGTGGGACTGATAGGTGGGGTACGTGTATTTATAAAATGGAACGGTGGGGACCGGGATATCAATAAGGAAGTGATGAGCTGGGGCGGTTCCTGCCTCTTCCTAGTATTAGTTAGTATAGTGATTAAGGCATTTTTCGGGATATGAAGCAGCCATATTATCCGGTATATAAGGGTTTACAGAAGCCTTTGGTGTACAAAGGTTTTAAAGGCAGATTTATATTCTGGGGCGCGGGAGCCGTCGTTTCGGGACTTATTTTCGGCGGACTTATTGGAGCAATCACCAACATGTACATTGGAGCTCTGATGATCGTGTGCATTATTCCCTTAGGTCTCTTTTACACGTTGACCCGACAAAAAGCAGGCCTGCATAACAAGACAATCCATCGCGGAGTGTTTATACATCCGATTAACCTGACAATTCGTTATGAATCCGAAAAAGACAACTTTTGAGATGCCCTATATAGCTATTGATAGCTACCAGGGAATGACGTTGCTTTACGGCGACCGCGGAGATTTTTCATCTGTGATCGGACTTGAAAACCCTGTGTTGCAGTACAGTGCAGACCCGAGGGGATATATCGCGTATCAACAGGTGTTATTGAACGTATTGAAGGTGCTCGGTGAAGGGCATCTCATCCAAAAGCATGATATTTTTGTTAGGCGTACCTATTCGGTCAAACCAACATCAGAATTTCTCGCAAAAAAATACCAGCAACACTTTCAAGGGAGAGCGTATACCGAAATTAGATCTTTTCTGACCATTACCTATAAGGTTAAGAAAGGCGCTTTTTATACGTACGATAAAAAGATTCTCTCAGACTTTGCGAAAAATATGGCTAAAGTTTTCGACCTGCTGGAAGGTGCCGGCCTTAAGCCCTTTTTTCTGTCAGAAAAAGAAGTGTCGGAGCTAATGAATAGATTATTGACGATGGACTTCGTTCGACCATATATAGCTCTGAATAATATACGTTGTCAAGAGCATCAGCTGGAAACCGGCAATGGAGCGATCCGTTGCGTCAGTCTGGTGAACACCGATGTGGTAGACCTGCCCGGAAGAGTTAGTCCTTTCGCTTCTCATAGTCAGGCCAAAGCAATGGGGAATTTTCCGGTAGACAACCTGTTCTTCTTCCATAATGTACCTGGGTTTAGAACTATCGTGTATAGTCAGGTGCTAGAAATACCAGCCCAGCAAAGTATCCTGAGCAGACTGGAGCTGAAGCGTAAGCGACATTCTGGTATACCGGATCCTGCTAACCAGATATGTGTTGAGGATATTGACAGGTTGCTCGAAGACGTAGCCCGGGATAGTCAACTGTTGGTAAACGCGCATTACACCATAGCGGTTTTTGCTGCTAGGGACCAAATTGAAGGTACTGTTAACTTTATCGAGGCAGCACTATTCCAGCAGGGCATTATCCCATCACGGAACGCTTTTAACCAACTGGAACTATTCCGCGGTATATTACCTGGCAATAGTGTTGAACTAAAAAAGTACGATTGGTTCCTCACGACCGCCCCTGCTGCGTTATGCCTATTCTTCAGAGAGCGGCTACCCACCGATGAACCATCGGACTTTCTGCTACGATTTACTGACAGACAGGGTATTCCTGTTGCCATCGATCTCTCTGATTTGCCGATGCGGACCGGACGTATAAAGAACCGTAACCGATTTGTGCTCGGCGCATCGGGGACGGGAAAAAGTTACTGTATCAACAGTATCGTCCAACAATATCTCCAGTACAATATGGATGTTGTGATTGTCGATGTGGGCCATTCTTATTCGGGACTCTGTAGCACCTACAATGGGAGATATATAACGTATTCGGAAGATACGCCTATTACGATGAATCCTTTTGCTATTACCGAAGAGGAATATAATATAGAAAAAAAGGAGTTTCTGGTGACGTTGATATGCCTGTTATGGAAAGGCGCCGAGGGAACCGTCTCTACCGTAGAGAGGGACGTTATATCCAGTGTCTTATCAGCTTACTATGCCTCTTTTTTTGATCATAGCGCTGTTCTCCAGGTAGAAAAACTTGATTTCAATTCGTTCTATGAATTTGCTATCCGCACAGTTCCAGAAATAAAGAAGGAGGAAGGGATAAAATTTGACGTTGAGGAATTCAGGTTTGTCCTCAAGAAGTTTTATCGCGGAGGCGAATATGAGAGCATATTAAATGAGGCGGCAGACCAATCCCTATTCAACGAGCGGTTTATTGTATATGAGATAGATAATGTGCAGAATAACAAGGTGCTGCTGCCTATCGTTACATTGATTATCATGGACCTGTTTATACAGAAGATGCGCCATCGCAAAAATAGGAGGAAGGCGTTGATCCTCGAGGAAGCCTGGAGGGCAATCTCTTCACCGATGATGGCAAACTTTCTGCTTTATCTTAATAAAACGGTGCGTAAATTTTGGGGTGAGATTATCGAAGTGACCCAAGAGATAAATGATATCATCGGCAACCCGATTATAAAGGATAGTATTATCAATAATTCTGATACCGTTATCCTTCTGCAGCAGAACGAAGCTGACTTCCGCAAGGTTGCCGAACTTCTCTCGATTGATGAGGTGGAACAGAAGAAAATATTTACCATAAACCAATTGGAAAACAAGGAAGGTCGGCCGCGGTTCAATGAATTTTACATCCGTAGGGGAAATGTTGGAGAAGTATATGGAATAGAAGTCAGCATATTCCATCATCTGGCTTTCACCACCGAGAAGCCCGAGAAAAGTGCCGTAGAAATTTACGCGCTGCGGTACGGCGGTTATGAGGCCGCGCTGACTTCCTTTGTTTCCGACCTTCAAACAAGTGGTCTGCCGCTGAGCGATTTCGTGCAGAAGGTAAATCAGCTGGGGGAACCATTTAGTTAAAATTTTAAACCATATTATGAAAATACTTACCATCTTATTTGCCGTTGCAGCTTGTAATACGGCGTGTGCACAGGTTTATGTAGACCCCGCCGTGGCAGCAGCTACAGGCATTCATGCTGGATTCATAAATAGTCAACTAGATGACGTTAACAGTAAGTTGACCCTGATACAGCGTGGACAGCTGGCCGTAACGGGACAGTTAGCCATAGCCAATGAAATGCAAGATAAAATTTATCGGGGACTTAGTGAAGTCTCTTCTGTTGTGCATTCATTACTATCCGTGAAAGAGATAGCAGCGGTCTCATCGGACATTGTGCATGATGTGGGGAAAGCGGTGGACCTGGCCACAGGAAATCCTGTGCTGCTCCTTTTCGCGGAAGCTGGTGCCCGGGAGTTTAAACGAAGGGCAAGTAATCTGGCCGCAGAGGTTGGGACGTTTGTCCTCCAAGGCGGGGCTAAAAATCTAATGGATTCCGGTGAAAGGGCTAAACTACTGAACCGTATTTACGCCGAACTGACTATTATCCGTGGTGTTGCTTATGGTATGCATCGAAGCATGTACTGGGCAAAGCAACGTGGCATACTGGCCTCGTTGAATCCATACTCAGGTTTTGTCAATATAGACAGGCGAATTGCCGATAGCATCATCAAAAATTCTAGACTGGTCAGCCGATGAGCAGAGTATTGTTTTTATTCAGCTTGATGCTGGTTGCATCGATGTCTCGGAGCCAGATCAACGTGGAGCTGATCCATCAGTTGGTTCAGCATAGCAAGGATGAATATGACCGTCAACTCACGGCTAGAAACCGTCAGGCCATTACCAGTGCGATGGAAGAAGTAAACAAAGGGGAAACTTCAAAATTAAAATCTGCCTATAGGATCCTCCATAGCCGGTTTACGACATTGAACAATGTCTTACAGGCACTAGGAATGGGTATGGAGTCGGCGCCACTGATTTCTGAGATCGTCGACCAGCAGACCAAAGTGTTCAAGATCGCTGGGGGACACCCGGAGCTCGTTTTGCTTGCTTCTAGCGCAGAGCGCGATATCGCAGGCAAAGCCCTACAGTTGGGCCGTTATCTTGTCGGGTTGTTCACTGTAGCAGGAGATCTAAACCAGATGAAGCCGAGTGACCGAAAAATTCTGTACGGCCATGTGCTGGACGAGTTACGCAGAATTGCAGGGGCCTCCAGAGGACTGGCGACTACGATGTCCGCTGCCATTTCAAACACGGGCGGCAAAGGGCATTATCCTTTTACTGGCTATATCGAACGTGACCGCCATATCGTTGAACGTATTCTAAGACGCTGGGAGGAGTTACGCCGATGAGACTACTGCTCCTTTTTATCTTAATGGGCTCGGCAGATCTTGCTTCAGCACAGGGCTATGTGACCATTATCATAGATCCAAAGCACCTGGCGATAGTCAATGAAAACGGTGCGGTAAGACTGGCTTCGGAAAATATGCACAACAGCATGCTGAGCAACATCCGAAAGAATATCGACGACATTCACCTGAATATATCCGCTGTGGCACTTGTGCAGCGACTGATACACCGAAGTTTGACCGAAGTGGATCAAGCGCTGAAATCTGGAAAGGCGGTCGTGCAACTGTCGCGGTTGATCAATGATATCGTGAGCCAGAGCGGCAAAATGCTGGAGATCGCAAAGGACCAACCCCTGCTTATCCTATTTGCGGAAGGGTTGGCACGTGACCTTAAAGAACGAGGAATGCAACTGGCCTCGGAGGTTTCTAGCTTTATTTTGAAGGAGGGTAGCAGTGTGCTTATGGATTTTCAAAAGAGAGATCAACTATTGGCCAAGGTTATCCTTGAACTAAAGGTTATGCGTGCACTGCTGTATAGCATGGAAAGAGCCATGCAATGGGCCAAGACCAATGGAATGCTGCGATCGGCAAACCCTTTCAAGGACTTTATAAACAAGGATCGAAGGAAAGCAGAGGAAATCCTTTTCTACTATTATAAAATCGAGAAATGAGCATGAGATTTTTTTTATTTATCTCTCTGACAGTCCTGCTTACGATCTTTCAGGACGCTAGGGCGCAGAACGTAAAACGCCAGACGGACAAGCACGTCGTTCACCAACAAGAGCGTATGGTCCATAAGCAATGGAACCGAAAGAAATTTACACCCACCAAAGGCTTTTTGGGCCTTAACTATCACTACTGGCTAACTTGGGCGTGGCATCCACAGTATCCGAAAACTGACCGACGGCCGCTCAGCGGAACCGGTCCGCAGACCCTTCGCATGGGACTTGTTTTGGCGATGCAACAAACCGATCAGGCATACAGAAAACATGCCGATACGATTCGCCATGTGGCTACCTCAGAGGGAATAAATCTTATGGGTATCTCCGGCATTGCGGATCCATTATGGATGCTTTACTATAGACGGGAATTTTCTGGATTGCTGGATAGTGCGGAAACCGATATATTAAAAGGAACGTCGGCTGGCGTGCAGGACTATTTAAAGCGCAAAGGTCTCTATTCTTGGTATGTTGAGGAAAGAGAGCAGCTCAAAGAACGGTTGTCCTCAGCACGGACGACACTGCTGGACCGAGGCAGCAGGATTTTATCGTATCACCACATGTTAACCCAATATAGGGCGCTACAGTCAAACTGGGAGGCAAAGATGAGTTACGCGGCCAAATACCTTTCGTTAATCAAAAGGTATAAAAATCAAGAGGTGACCTCTGATGGACTTCATAAAGATCGATCTGATATCGAAATTGCAGAGTCTATCCTAAGGAAAGCACATTAAACCTAAAGATATGAACACACATAATTTCGCAGTAGTTCTGCCCCGTTTGGTGTTGCAGGCACCAGTAAATGTTCCCGACTCGTTTAAAAGCACTTTCAATTTTTTACAGGGAAATGGTGTATATGAGGATGGTGTCATGCATTTTTTACGCGGTATGAAGAACACGATATGGACACACTTTGACACGTTTACTGCCGATGCACAAGCCCTTTCAGCGATCTTTATGCTGATTTTTTTTGCTATCAAGTCCTACGAAATGATGGCAGGCGACAAAAAAATGGAGATTATGCCTTTGCTGAGACCCTTCGGCCTTGTAATGGTTATTGTCTGGTGGGGACCTTTCACGCGCGTTATTGCCTTTCCGACGGATATAGTCGCTGCCCGAGCTGAAGGCCTGTTTGATCATGGGCAGATAGAGGTCAATAACTTAAGGGTGCAACGGGCCCAGCTAATGCTTGAGGTCGGTAATCAGCTCATGAAAATACAAGCGGAAACGGAAATCGCCGAGAAAGAAGCGGATACATGGTATGGGCAGGCGTGGGACGCCGTCACATCAACGGTAAAAGAAGGATTTTCAAGTGTTTGGAATAATGTTGTCGAAATCCGCAATCGGATGAAGGTGGAGCTACAATTATTGGCAACCTATACACTTGAAACGCTTGCAGTATGGATTCTACGTATCTGCGTGTATACGATTTTTATCATACAGGTGATCTATTCTACAATTCTGGTGATATTGGGTCCGTTTTCTGTTGCTATCAGTATTCTGCCGGCGTTTCGCGACTCCTTTGGAACGTGGATCGCTCGATTTGTCAGCGTTAACCTGTATTCGGGTATCGCCTATCTGGTTATGCACGTAGCAAGTCTATTTCAGCAGTATGCCATGGAGGCTGAGATTACGCGTTATCAGGAACTTCTTAACGGGGCGGGCGACACGCTGGAAAAAATGTCATGGTTTGCGGGGAATGGACTACTGAGTTTTGGCATTGTGATCGTCACATTCATTATCGGAGGGCTTACTATGCTGACCGTGCCGAGTATAAGTACGTGGATTGTCTCTACCAGTGGAATATCCTCCGCTGTTAGTACTATGGCTCGAGGCGCATCTGGGGCCAGCTCCACTGTTCGTAAGGCCATGGCAAAATTCTAAATGAAGACAGACAGATGATTATTAAAAATATTGAAGGTAAGATGAGGCTCGCGGGTCTTATCGCCGGGTTGAGTTTAGCGGTTGCCTTGCTGATGGTAGGCGCAGTTTCTTACTTCGCCTATAGACAGGTTTCCAGTGCCAGACGCTCCATCTACATCCTGGATGCCAATAACATCCCGTTATCGGCCCGTCAGCTGGATGTCCAGGTAAACCGGCCAATTGAATACCGGACCCACGTCAATCTTTTCCATTCGCTGTTCTTTACGCTTACTCCGGATGAGAAATTTATAGAGTACCAGATGAAAAGGGCAATGTATCTGATAGACGAGACAGGTGTACTGCAGTATAACAACCTGCGCGAAAAGGGATATTTCAACTCCATTCTCTCATCTAGCTCAGTGCTTACGATCCAAACGGACTCCATAATTATCGATCCGGTGAAGAAGTATTTTAGATTCTATGGAAAGCAGAGTATCGACCGTCGTAGTTCAAAATTGGTTCGTTCGTTGGTAACCGAGGGATATCTTAGAGATCTAGAGTTAAGGACGGAGAATAATGCACACGGCGTACTGATAACTAGGTGGAAAACATTAGAGAATAAAGATATAAGCCATGTTCAAAAGAATGATATTTAAGTCTCAACCCCGCCAAAACGTGGATGGTGAGCGTCGTTCAGCCGGTAGCGGCTTACAAAATGATGTAAAACTCATTATCCAAACACGTCCAGTAATGATATACAGCGTAATGGTCGTCTGTATCATCCTTTCGGTTGCCTACTTCTTTTCTACCAGGCGAAATGTTGACGATAGCCCATTCGCCGGACTGGGTGAACAAAAACCGCTGCAACATAGTATGGACGGTATTATTTCCAGCGCAGGAAAATTAAGGGAGTTATTGGACATTCAGGACACCTTGAATCGTTTGATGGATAGCAACAACCTAAAAGATCAAGACTCTTTGTTTATCAAAAGGTCATTCGACAGGATACAGGACCTTTCTGACCAGCTATCGAGAGAAAATGTTTCGGCCCAAAAAAATCAAAAATCGTATGAAAGTAGACCTTAAGCAACCACGTTATGTATTACCTCTAATAGTACTTCCTTTCCTGTTTATCTTTTTCTATATATATAAATCGAGCTGGGCAGCGCCGTTACAGGCCGCAACAGATAGCAAAGGGCTGCAGGATCAAGTAGGAGAAGTGTCAGAGGAGGTGAAAAACCGAACTCTGGCAGACAAGCTTGCCGCGTATAAGGATCAGTTCCGCAGAGGGGATGGGTACACAGCTATCGGACAATTGCAAGAGGAAAAGCCCGAAGAGCATAGATTCGATGACCTTTATAACGAACAAGAGAAACGGAAGCTAGACTCAATTGCTCGCGGGCTTACCTTGAGCGGCGGAAACGCTGAAATTTTCCAAAAAAGTTCAACAGATAATGCTGCTATGCAAGATGCGTTAAGTTCGCTAAATCGGCAGCAGCAAGGAGATAAGGAGGAGGATTCTCCAGACCCGATGGATCTTTTTCGTCGCCAAATGGCATTCGCAGACAGTCTGGCTAAAGCCAGTGATCCCGAGCTACGCGCAATGCGCGAACAAAATGAACTCGCCGAGCGGCGAAAGCTCGAAGCCGAAAGCAGACCCGTGCTGACTGTCAGCAAGGCTGAATCATCTACGGCGGTATTTAATACGGTTAGACCGCAAGAAATGGAGACTTTTATCCAGGCAATAGTAGATCAGAATATCCAGGGGTATGTAGATTCGCGTCTGCGTATCCGGTTGCTGGACGACCTTTTAGTTGGAAGGTATCTGGTTCGAAAAGGAACCTATTTGTATGCGACGATCAGCGGATTCTCTGGGCAGCGGGTGCTATTTTCGATACGATCGATCATGTCCTCTGGTAAACTTCTGCCTGTCAATCTGGAGATTTATGACAATGACGGTTTAGCGGGGCTGTATGTGCCTGCCTCGGCCTTTCGAGAATTCACCAAAGACCTCGGGGGAAATGTATCCCAAGGTTTAACCCTACAACAACAAGCTGACAATAATAGCCAGATCGTAATGAGCACGATACAAAAAATGTTTCAATCTACTACCACAGCGGTAACAAAACATATCCGTAGAAATAAGGCTAACCTTAAGTTCGGTACCATAGTAAACCTTATAGACACACGTACACTTCGCAAACAACAAGAAACTTATTAAAAAACTAGAATCATGACCAACTACATTCTCTCTTGCCTGATCTGCCTGATGACACTATTGGCCCAAGGGCAGAGTACTTTGGGAAGGAAATTGAACGATCTTCCCGAAATTCAGATTTTTCAGGGACAGACTGCGCATATTCTCTCTCCAGAAAATATCCAGTATGTGGATATATCTTCTGAGCGGATAGTCGGAGACTTGCCATTAGCTAATATATTACGTCTTAAATTGATGCCGGATACGGTGAGCCGAGCATTACCCTGGGAAGAACTAGGATCGGTGACCATTGCAGGAGATAATTTTCTTGCGCAGTATCGTCTGAGGATCTCTTCCGCACAGCCCACTCGAGCTGTTCCTGTCCTGATTGATATCTTACCCTCTCACATCAGCCCACTGGACATCTCCGGCGTTGCCCTTAGCAGTAGTCAAATGAAGAGTAAGGCTCTAGAGTTAATCTGCATCAGGAGATACCGGCCGGTACGACGTGTTTCAGCGTTCGGGCTGACCGTTCAGGTAAATCATGTTTTCGTCGTCGGTGAGTATATGTTTTTCGACATATCGATTAAAAATGCTACGAAATTACCTTACCAGGCCGACGGAATCAGGTTTTTTATTGAGGATAAGAAAATTGTTAAGGCGACCAACCAACAGTCTACTGAACTGGAAACTTTGTGGCAATTAAGACCTCTTGAGGGCTTCAACAAGTCGCATAGAAATGTCTTTGTCTTGAAAAAGGCGACTTTTCCTGGAAGCAAGGTCCTTAGGATTAACATGACGGAAAAGCAGATCTCTGGAAGGACCATTGACCTGAAAATAAAGTACGGTGATATATTGAAAGCCGATACCTTTTAAGTTTTCTGGGCCAATCATCAGACCGTTTTCCTCGAACGGCTCAATTTTATCGTTAGTAACCATAGGTGTTTTGTTTTTGAGACCGAAATAATGTTCTCCTTGAGCATACGCTAACGTAAAAATGAACTCATCCTCCCAATGGGGTGGGAAAATTAAACTAGTTATGGAAGAATCAAAAGAACAGCTAGACCTTTATCGCTTGTTGCAGCTATGCATATATTTCTCGGTTGTTACTGAGGTGTTCCTATTTCTTTACGCGGAACGATTCCTATTTGCCGCTGACCATTCACGGCTAACGCTGACCACATTAGCGATAAAACTATCAAACGTTCCTTTTTATACCCATCTGTTATACAGTAAACTCTTTACGCTGCTACTTGTCTGCCTCACCAGTATTGGGAGCCGTAGTCAAAAAAATAAAGACCTGGATCCTCGCAAGGGTATTGTCCTGCCGCTGTTTGCAGGATTGATAATTACTTTTTCCGGTACGTTGCTGCAGGGGGGCGAAGGACATGTTGTACTTATAGGGCTGAACGGATTCGATATCGGGTACGTGACGTCGGCTTTTTTAGGGATTATGCTGGTTCATATGGCCATGGACAATATCTCAAAGTTATTGAAATCAAATTTGGGTAAAGACCGGTGGAACGTGGAGGAAGAATCCTTTATGCAACCGCTGACCCCTATTGATACGCCCTACTCGGTAAATATCCCTAGTGTATTCTACTATAATAGGAAGATTCACCATGGGTTCATTACGCTTCAGAACCTGTTTCGTGGTTGTCTGGTGCTGGGGGTTCCGGGGAGTGGGAAGAGTTTTGGTGTTATTATGCCTATTATCAGGCAGATGATAGCCAAATCGTTCACTATGTGCCTATACGATCTAAAATATCCTGATCTGGGAAAGATAGCATACTACCATCACCTTCTTGCTAAACAGAATGGAAAGTGTCAAGAATACGGTTTTCATGTGGTGAACCTAAATTGTCCTGAAAGGAGCAGGAGGGTCAACCCGCTCAAAAGCACGTACGTGACCACACTCGCTGACGCTTCAGAAACGGCCGAAGCTTTGGTTGAAGCATTGAAAAAAGGAGACAAAAGCGGCGGCAGTGATCAATTTTTTACGCAGTCGGCTGTGAATTTCCTCGCTTCGTGCATTTACTTTTTCAGCCGGTACGAGCAGGGCCGGTATTCGAGCTTACCGCATGTACTGGCATTTTTAAACTTGTCCTATGATGAGATTTTTTCTACGCTCTTCAGCAATGCTGAGCTGGCATCATTATTATCGCCGTTTCTTTCCGCATATAAGGCCAAAGCGTTCGATCAGTTGGAAGGGCAGATTGGCACACTTAGGATATTCATAAGCCGTCTAGCTACGAAGGAGACATTTTGGGTTTTCGGTGGAGATGATTTTGAATTGCAGATCAGTAATCCGCGTCACCCATCCGTACTCGTACTAGCAAATGATCCAAGTACACAGAGTACAAATTCGGCATGTCTTTCGGTTGTTCTCAATCGGGTAACAAAGTTGATAAATACAAAGGGGAATCTTCCAGTGGGCCTTATTGTTGATGAGGCCCCCAGTTTATACATCCATCGGGTGGAGGTGCTCGTCGCCCAAGCCAGATCGAATCTTTCTGCGGTGGTTCTGGGCGTGCAGGAGCTTCCCATGCTCCGTCAGCAATATGGGAAAGAAGCTGCTGAAACGATCATTTCAATAATGGGAAATGTACTTTCTGGATCAGTACGCAGTAAGGAGACACTGGAATGGCTAGAGCGTCTCTTTGGTAGGGTGAAACAAGTCGGTGAAAGCCTTAGTGTAGATAGGTCAAAAACGTCTCTGTCCCTGAGTGAAAAGCTTGAGCCATTGGTCCCAGCGGGTAAAATCGCATCGCTCCGGGCTGGCGAAATGGTAGGGATACTCGCCGCAGATGCCGCTGGCCAATTCAATGGTAAATATAATCCTCCGGTCGTAAACTGTAGAATCAGCTTAAACATGCAGGCAATTAAAACGGAAGAGGAAGGCTATCGGGAACTTCCCATTTATTACGACTTTGGAGGAAACAAGGAGAAGATACTTTTCGACAATTTCAATAGGATTAAGTCTGAAGTGCAGCACGTGGTCAAGCGGTTTTTATAGCCTACCATGCGTCCGCTACCCGTATGATCAATTTATATTACGCTGCCCTGTCCAGCTAAATCGGCATTTTCTCAATCACACTTAAATAGTCTTATTTTATGTACATTTCTGCTACTTCAAAGCGGGCGGTAAAATGTCTGCTTGCTTTATTCTGTTTGGTCATCGTCGGTATACAGGCGTTTTCCAATGACCTCTATGCACAGGTCATGCGCTCCTGCAGACCGTTGAAGAAAATCAAAATAACCTCGCCTTTTGGACAGCGTATTCATCCCGTCACCCGAACGATGTCGTTCCATAACGGTATCGACCTAGCGGCGTCAGCAGATACCGTATACAGCGTGATAGGCGGAACTGTCCGCGACATCGGTTGTCATCGGCACCTAGGTCGGTTCATAAGTTTGTGTAATGGAAGTATCGAAATTATATACGGGCACCTTTCACGTGTATTGGTCTGCCCGGGTCAACAGCTCCCAGCTGGTATCTCGATCGGTATTACAGGTAGGACGGGTCGAGTGACGGGAGAACATCTCCACCTTTCTGTACGGTTTGAGGGACAGTACCTGGATCCCTTAAAGTTTATATCTGCGCTTGTCCAAGAATTCGAATATTAACCTTTAGAAGCTATGGAAAACGACTTCAATTCTTTAAATAAAAAACTTAAGCTTTTGGCCGAAGGTGAAGAGATAGGGCTTACTCCAGAAGAAGCTATTATTTACGGTATAGACTACGCAGATGATTGGTCCGATGAGCAGGAGGGCAGCGATTATGGCGGGTAAAGAAAAGAAAACACTTTACGAGACAGTCGCGGCGAGCCTGATTGGTCAACTTGAACAGGGGACTGCTCCTTGGCTTAAACCTTGGAACGAGGGAAAACCAGCCTTCGAGCTGCCGTACAATGCCTTGACTGGCAGGCGTTACAAAGGGATAAACGTTTTTTCGCTTTTGTCGGCAGATAGAGACGATCCTCGCTGGGTTACCTTTAATCAGGCCTCTAACCGGGGCTGGAAAGTTAGACGGGGCGAAAAAGCCACATTGATTCAGTTTGTGAAGGTCAGCGAACGAGTACCTTGGAGAGATGATAGGGGAAACCCAGTGCTTGATGAGAAAGGCAATACTTTGAAGATAGAGATCCCATTAAACAGGCCACTAGTGTCCAATGCATGGGTATTCAATGCCACTCAGCTAGAAGGAGTCGACCCATTGCCTGATGTATACCTTGGGGACCAAAAGTGGGAATCCTTGGAACGTGCAGAAAATTTAATTGCAGCTTCAGGAGCAGAGATCATGTATAGGATTGGCGACCAGGCATACTATGATGCGGGACTTGATAGGATCGTTATGCCGTCGCGAAAACAATTTGATTCTTCAGACAGGTATTATGCGACTCTTATGCATGAACTGGGACATTGGACAGGACATAAAGATCGCCTGGATCGAGGAGTGCTCAATAATTTTGGTTCCTCGGCTTACGCCCGTGAGGAACTGCGAGCTGAGATTGCCTCGATGCTTCTAGGTCATGAACTGAATATTGGACATGATCCCGGTCAGCATGCAGCTTACATTGAGAGTTGGATAAAACTGCTTCGGGATACTCCCTTTGAAATCCATTCCGCAGCCGTTGATGCGGAGAAAATATGTAAATATATTTTGGCGTTTGAACCTACAAGGGAGATAAAGGCTGACGCAGTCCTGGTTACAATGGATTCGAAAATGAAGGTCGAGCCGGAAAGCGGTTCTCTGTTGATTGGGGATCGGATAGATTACAATGGGACAAGCTACAAGATCCTTGGCCATTTGAAAAGAGGGAGGCTGCGCGTTGAAGATCTTACCTCTGGAAACATCCTCGCTCTCTCAAAAGCAGATGGCCTTTACGGTGCCTTATCGAAAGAAAAACTCAGCTCCGCGAGCCGGAGTTCAGAAATATCCAAGAATAATAATCTAGAGGCAGCTCCCAAGCTGCGAAGATGAGAAAAACCTTTTAAACTAAATCTATGGAATACAGATTCAATGAAACGAACCTACCACTTGAGCAGCTTACCGCCCTTGGATTATACGGGGAAAACGGAGTTTACCTCACCCGAGAAAATCTCGATGCACTGCTTGCAGGAAGACGAACCGATTTGATAAGCATGACTAATCTGCATATCGAAGGTATGTTTATTCGACAGATGGATGCAAAGCTATCCCTGAAAGAAAATGCGGATGGACGTACTATACTGAGCATTCATCCAATTTACAGGGAGCCCGTAGCCCATCCATTACTGGACCAAAAGGAAATGGAAGAACTCGTTTCCGGAAAAAAGTTCGTGATACCAAAAGAAGTAGAGGTGTCCAAAAATAAAAGTAGGGATGTTTTAATAGAGTATGATGAGCAGACCAGAGAGTTTGTCAGCTACGATCCAGCTCAGGTTAGTGTTCCTCTGGCGATAAATGGAGAAATGCTATCCAGTAAACAGCAGCTGGATTTTAAACGAGGTGAGATCGTTACACTGGGTGATGGAACGAGATTCCAGCATTCCTCGGTGGACAGCAAGGGGATACGCTCTAATAATATTAGATTGGCTGTGTCCTTTCACAATGCGGATGGTCCTTCTGAGTTCATCTTTCGGAATTTAGGCAATTTGAAGGGAAGTAGTACGCCTCAAAAACAGTCTTTTTCTAAAGGCTACACTGAAGCATTAACCGAAATCATGACCATGGAGCTGCCAAAGAAAGATGATCCGTCCGTGAAGGAATACATACAAAACCAGCAACGACTGGAGAGATTCAATAGGGGGGAAGGGAGGTCGATCGGTCGGTAATGGATATTATTGATCTTAAAAAAGAAGTATGGGAGTATTTTCTCCCGTATTTCAGCTACGATGGAAACACAATGGAGTTCAACTATGCGAGGAGCGGTACTATATCTGAGAAGGAGTTCTGGAAGGACGATGTTCTTGAATGTCCCAGCACCACAGCCATTTGGTTAGCGTCAGATACGGCTCCCGAACTTGCGAGTCACCTTTTTTTAGGATACTCTGCTAGAGATATTTTGTCTTTTGCGCACTTTTGTACCGATTGGTTAATCGGATCACAATCTGTAGCTTTTGCTGCTCTTGGGATGCTGCCATCTCGTATCCAAATAGATTGGTTCCGGCTCAAGTTCCCAAACGCAAAGGTACACGCCTTATTTGGAACGGATATTATTGGAAGGATTGCCGATTGTAAAGTCGCATTATGGTTGCATCAGAGTGATGCCGAATTTAGATTGGTAGATGATTATTTAATGGTCAACGGAAAATTATCTTTTACGATGTTATGTGATCAATTTTCCTTTGATCGGTTTAAAAGAAAATATCGTCTGCATTCTCAGATGCGAACACATAAGCCTACATATCCACTTGGTACTTATGGAGACTATTTTTCGATTCTAGACAAATCTTAAATGATGTGGAGAAATTTGAAAAATTGACTTCTTTTTGTCCGATCAAAGCAGCTGCTGTTAAAACACTGTTAGTATATTACTTTATTTTCTCCACGTGGTTATCGTATATAGCTTCTGTAATTCCACTGATTTTCACACCCACTCTAGCGAAAACACTACTCTGATTTGCTAGTTGTTCACGTACATTTAATCGGATAGAGACAGTTCCTTCATTTTTTTCTGTTACGGTTTCTCTGCCAGTGAAATGTCCGAGGTCAACAAAGTATGTATCGTTGACTAATAAACTGATACCTTCAATGGTCTTTGTCTGGTCGATGTGTGTTAGATCAAAGGTTGCTATAAGTTCTTCTCCTTCAAGTTGATATTCCACTTCGGACAGGGAGAAAAACGGCTTAACTGAAAAATCAACATGCGAATTTCCTTTTACTTGCACAAGCACTGTGTCTGCAGTATGCTGCCAAGGGCCATTTCCTGGCACCGTCACCAGTTTATACTGACCATCAAAAAGCTGCGAGGAAAAGGAACCGTTTTGTGAAATATACACATCAATGGGTGTACGTAAGGCGAAGCCCTCTTGCCACAACTGTAGTTTGACGGAAGCATTCGATCCGCGAACGCCAATCGGCTTTCCGTTGTAGGTTACGAGCCCCGTAAGCGTCGATGAAGGTGTGTCATAATTGTCCTTCCCACATGCTATAACGAATATACTGAAAAGGAATAAAAGAACCGATTTAGAAAAAAGTCTTGCCATGTTATCTTTCTATTTTAAGACATACTATTGTTTAACTACTAATTTACTACGCCTGTGCTGTCCTAGCGCTATTGGTATGGATTTCTTACAAGTTTCGGATTGGCATCAATCCAAGCTTGTTCGATAAAATTGTAATAGTTCTGATACCGAAAATAGCGCGGATACATCGTGTGACTAGCTTTGCGTTTTTCAAACACCCATTTGCCGTGGTATTCCGTTTGCGGAGCGTATATCTTGTAGGGAAAAAGCACGTAATGGGTTGCTGTAGGAGTGTCTTGGCCGCCCCATAGTTCATGCGCGATACGCCACCGCTTCAGGTCCCAATAACGATGGTTTTCAAAGGCAAATTCGACCCTCCTTTCGCGGATGATGTCCTGTAATGTAACCTGTGTCAGTGACTGGATACCTGCCCGTGTCCGGATCTGGTTGATATAGCCAGCTATTTCATGCTGCGGTTTATAGAGCTCAAGGCCAGCTTCTGCCGCAATCATCAGGAACTCAGCGAAACGAAAGCGTACAAACCACATATCACTCCCGCGCCCACGCGTTGATGCATCTCGGTTTTCCTCGACGAACTTACGAATGTTAAAGCCGGTTTTATTGATAAACTGGTCGTTTGAGGTCGTTGGACCGTCCTGACTTGTGATCAGACCATACGGAGATTCTACCGCTCCGGGAGTACCTGATTTAATTTTCCATGCTCCATTTTCAAGGTAACGAACGCCCGCTTGATAAGTTATAGCAGTTCCGCCAAAATCTGCGCCTGAGTAGATTATTGTTCCGTAGAGCCTTGGATCCTTGTTCGCAAAAACGTCCTGCGGGTTTGTATAGTAAATGAAATCGCCGTTTGTATCCCGCAACTTCAACGCACCATTGCGGTTATCTGTATATTCAAAATCTTCAACTAGGTTTAAAATAGGCGTTACAATATTAGCATCAATATCTCCCCTTACAGATGATGCTATAGCATTGTTGGTAAAGGGGTGTGTCTGTCCCGGATATTTGTAATCCCTAGCCCAAATGACTTCTTCGTTTCCCTTACTGCTCACTGCCTCGTAAAAATTCCGTCCTTTATCGGCATTTTTTTCATACAGGCTATAGGGACTTTCCTGTATAATGGTGAGCGCGGTCTTGTAGGCAATCTCATAGAAACGGGAAGCTTCCGATGCTGGTATTCCTACCTCGCCTTGCGCGGTCTTAACGTCCGGTGTTCGCGCATTATATTTGGCGATGGAGGCAGCGTATAACGCTGCTCTAGCTTTTAGCGCCAGGGCGGTCCACTTATTTGCTCGTGCAGAATTGATTCTCTTCTCCGCAGTTAACATTTCGGCCGCTGCCGAACACTCTTCGATGATATATTCGTAGGACGCTTGCTCTGTGGCACGGGCGATCTGTAGATCTCCGGGATTCATACCCGGCTCATAGTTATAAACTTTATCACCCACCAAAGGCACCCCTCCTAGTCCTTTTACCATATTAAAGTATACCCACGCCCGGATAAAGCGTGCCTCGCCCTCGTAATTGCGCTTGGTCTCTTCTCCAAGCGTCGATCCCTTGACTCCTTGTAAGAACTCGTTCAGGTTTCGGATGAATGTGTAATCATAGACCCTCCAGATGGCATCGCCGAAGTTTTGCATATTGTTCGGACCGCCAGAAGAAAAAGCGGCTTCGTCAAGTAGGGCAAAAGAACCGGGATCTGCTAAGTGCTGCCCCCAGTCCATCCTCCCGTAATAATTGGCCAGAACGGCCAAAATCATTTTTTCGTCGGAATATACCGATTCCTCAGGCAGGATAGACTGTGATTCACGATCCAAAAATTTCGAACAGCTGCTTATCAGCATCATCATGCTGAAAATATATATACAAATGAAAAATTTCTTCATGTCTAGAAAGTTATGTTGAATCCCACGTTAATTACCTTATTAGTTGGATATTGAATGCCCGAGTCTGCAGTGAGCTCAGGATCTATCTTCATCTTCCCTAGGTTATCAATGCTGAAGAGGTTTTGCATCATGGAGTAAATGCGGAGGTTCTTAATGCCCCACCGTTGCGTCAGTGATGAAGGAAGGGAATAACCTACTTGTAGATTTCTGAGTTTTAAATACGTGACATTCATTAGCCAAAAATCGCTGTGCCAGTAATTACTGTGGTTTTGATTGCCCCGGATAAGTGTCGGGAACTTGCCAGGAATTAATTCACTGTTTGGATCTGTGATATCGCTCAGCATCCATTGATTTTCCATGTAGTATGCAGCATTGTTACCACCGTCATGGAACGGTAACATTCCCTCCCAGTTTGCTCTGTAGGATGCAAAAGAGGCACCAGTTAAATCCATGGCAATATCAAAACCCTTGTATTGTATCCCCAGATTGAGCGCAAAATTCAAGTACGGTAACCCGCCCTGACGGTAACCTATAGGTCGTTCGTCGAGATGGTTAATGACCTTATCACCGTTTACGTCTTCATACTTGATATCCCCTGGCCGGAGCGTGGTATTGCCTTGACGGTCATTGTCAACCGTGTAGCTTTCGATCTCTTGCCAGCTCTGGAATTGACCTGTGGCATGCAACCCCCAATTCAAAAAAGCATATCGATCAGTGATCGAGTTGCGGTATACATTCCATGCGTTGCCGAAGCGAGGTTTATACTGTTGGCCGTCCAATTGGCGTGCGTAGGTAAAATTTCCACCTACAAAGTAATTGACTTTTCCGGCATTACTTCGCCACATGACACTACCGTCTACGCCTCGGTGAATGTCAGAGTTTAAATTCTCGTAAGGTAAGCTGAATCCCATTTCCCACGGAATTAAGATATCGTTCCGAGATGCTGGCAGCCCTGTACGTTTACGGTTGAAATAGTCTAATGTTCCTGATAGCTTTCCATTGATGAGGGTGAAATCTATTCCCACATCAAACGTATTAGCACGGATCCAAGACAAGGTCGTCACCGGGAGGCCTCGAGGTTGTGCTCCCACTACGTAATTACCGTCAATAGTCGATCCGCCCTGATTGTATGTATAACCCGGTAAGAAACCGAACGCAAAATACCCCCAATCGTCCAGATCATCATCGCCTAAAACACCATACGATGCTCGTAGTTTCAGATCCTGGAAGGTGTTACCGATAAACGAATCTTTCACAAAGTTTTCCTGAGCAATACGCCAGCCCGCAGATACAGATGGAAAGAACCCCCAGCGGCTTCCCGGGGGGAATTTCCATGAACCGTCATAGCGGCCTGCTACCTCCAAAAGATATTTTCCATCGTAGTCATAGTTAAAGCGTCCTGCAAAGCCCGCGCGAGCCTGTGTATTGATCCCCACATCGTCAAAATCGTCCATAGTTTGGAAGTATATTAAAGACAATCTGTTTGATGCCGGCCGATCATGCATCCAGAATCGGGGTTCATCGCGTTGTATCGCCTCAGCGGCTAGCACGGCGTTCAGGTTGTTCTTTCCGAACTTTTTTGAATAGTTTAATGTGGCCTGATAACTGAGTTCTTCCACTTGCCGAATATCCCGCTCGCGCCACGGATTATCCATACTAAAAACGACGGGGTAAGTATCGGTAGCCTCGTCATAGTCATAAAGTTTATAAGTGAACTCTTGATTATCCATCCATTTATTCGCTAAATAATAGCCTACCAAGCCACGGAATTTCAAATCATCTGTCAATTTATACTCCGCATTAAAATTCAATTGCATGACACGCCAGGTTTCCTGATATTCTCCAGAGAGATCATAATTTAACATGCCGAAGTTTGTTTCCGTATTAGCGGCCGTTCGTGCAGGATATAAAGGGTTATCGTTAGCAAAAGGACGGGCTGTCGGAAGATTTCTGTAAATAGCGAATAAGGCTTGCCATGTGTCGTCAGCACCTGGTACTCCGGGCTGGCGCCGCTTTTCAATCCTTCCGTTAAGATTTCCGCCAACTTTTAGTCTACTGGAAATATCAGCATCTAAATTAAGCTGTACATTGGTTCTATTAAAACCGCCATAGTTCCGTATGATTGATTTCTGATCGAGATGGCCGGCGCTAAGGTAGTAGTTAATTTTATCCGAACCGCCGCTCGCGGCTCCTGAAATATACCTTTGCGGGGCGGTCTCTAGAATATAGTCATACCAATCAAAAGGTCGGTATCCCTTTTCGCTGGCTTCCTCCCACTTGGCAAGATCTTCCATTGTGTATTTCGGGTCGGCTACCCCTAAGATAGCATCCGACTGTATATAACTTTTAATATAGGTAGACACACTAGCCGGTCGAGGAAAGCGAAACATACTTTGCCATCCATAATAACTGTTAATACTGAATTGGCTTTGTCCACCTCTTTTACCTTTTTTTGTTGTCACTACCACCACGCCATTAGCGGCCCGAACGCCGTAAATAGCTGCTGAGGCGTCTTTGAGTACCGATATAGACTCGATATCATTAAAGTCCAAGTTATTGAATTGTCCGGCATCTTTTTGCACACCATCGATCACATAAAGGGGGTCGCCCATATTTCGAATGTTGATATTGGTCGCGGCACCGGGACGTCCGTCAGGCATCCTACTATTTACACCAGCAATCTTTCCAACTAGTGCTCCGGAAGTTGTCGCCGAAAGGGATCTGGCTAAATCTTCTGACCGAACAGAGGATATAGCTCCCGTAACGGACTCTTTCTTTTGGGTTCCGTATCCTACGACAACCACCTCTTCGATGCTAGCGTCATCTTTTTGCAATGTCACGTCCATGGTCCCAGCTTGTGTCTGGATCTCCAATGTTTTGTAGCCAACTGAACGGAAAATAATAATAGTATCGGTCAAGGACAAGCTAAAACTAAAGGTACCGTCTTGATCTGTTGTGGTTCCCTCCGCAGGATTTTGCTTTGACTCTACAGTTACGCCTTGTAATGCAATTCCTTGTGCGTCTTTAACAGTTCCTCGTACCGTTTGTTGCTTTGACTGTTGCATCAAGGGGACGGTCGGTGTTACAGCTCCTATCGCCGGAACAGCTCCAGCAAGCAAGCCGGCGACTACGATGCACGGCAATGTTAATAGGCATGTAAACGTTTTTACGATCATAGGTAGGTTAGTTAAGTTTACAATCAACATCAAAGCTAATTGGTTATCGATCCAAAAAATCTTCAAATTATCTCAATTTATTGTGAAATTGTCTCATTTCGAACTTTAAAATTATTTATGGGGCAGATAATTCTTCAGGCCAGTGAAATAGCTGCGCTTTATAGATTTGTTGTTGGCATATAGTGAGATGACGAACTGCATTATCGTTTTAGCTTATTATGCTGTAATCAATGTTTTTTTTTGCCCGCATGTGAACTGTAATTCGTAGATTTCAAATATTTTTAATATAATCCGTTTATAAATTGACAATGCGGATTCAGCAGATATCAAAAGTCAAATGTCCAGGGAGAGACAAACTCGAGAAAGCATTTTTTTGCAATTAATTGAGCTATGCTGAGACGGAGTAACGGTTTCACGAAATCACGTTCGTTTTAGGGCGGATTATAATCTTCACAAATCATAATGAAATGTAAAGATTATGGATGAGAAGCGTTGATCTCCAATTGTCTATGTTCACAAGTACCGATGAGAGGCGTAAATCATTTTGAACCTTACACAAACTAGGTGCTTGTATTTCTGTAAGCAATTTCGGCTTTACGGTATGTTTCAAACGCCATTACTGTCAAAAACTCGTTTGGAAGAGTTTTTGCTGTATTTCGATAATACGAAAACAGATTCTTTTCGTATTTTTAAAACGATTGACGAGATCATTTGTTATTCATATGTCGTCTAAGAAGTGAAATTTAAAAATTTAATAGGATGAACGAGAACGGTAAAATAGTTACAGCGTTATTGGCCGGACTAGCGGCTGGAGCAGTATTAGGATTGTTATTTGCGCCAGATAAAGGCTCCGAAACTAGGGAAAAACTTAACGAATCATTGGCCGATTTAGGGGAAGCTATAAAGGAGCGTGCTGAGGAGCAATTTGATCAACTAAGCGATTTGAAAGAGAAGTTGATGGCTGCTGTGAGAACGAAGGCTTCTAAAGCAGAGAGCGCCATAGATGATGAGATAGAAGAACACGCATAACCAGAGAGCTTAGCTTTCTATTGATAAACGAGGAGGGAGTTTAGTGAGCTGCCAATCTGTTTGCTGATGACAGATGTTGTTCGAAGTAGCGCAGCTCCGCTTTCCTATAATTATAAATTCATGGAAGAGGAAAAATTTTCGTTTAATGGGACTTTCCAGAAAGGTAAGGAATACGTTGATACGCAGATTAAGCTGTTACAACTAAAAGCCCTTGCTAAGGGATCAAGGATAGCGGGGTCATTGGTACTAGATGTAACCAAAGTCGTGTTGACGCTTTTTATAGTTTTCTTTTGCTCTATGGCTTTGGGATTTTTTCTCGGTGAGTTGTTAGGCAGCAACGCTCTTGGATTTCTACTGACCGGGGTTATATTTTTTATCATAGTCTTGCTTATTAGGGCATTCGAACCGAAACTGGAAAATATTTTTATGGATATGACCATTAGAAAGCTCGCAAGCAAATGGGACGGAGATGAGGACGAAGAAATGGTAGAAGAGGAGAAAACGAAATCAAACGGACATGAAGAATTCACAGAAAATAAATAACCTGCAGGATCTAAAAAGCGAGATTGCTCGCATCAATTTGAGAAAACGCGAACAAGAAGCGTACCTGTCAGATCAATTCGGTCTTTTGAAGCACAAAATAGAGGCGCCTGCAAGATTTATCCGTAATCTCACGGCAAGTATCCCTGGAGCTGGAATGGTTCGCGGGGTGGTTACCGGAATAGGCAAGGCAACACAGGGAAAGGATGCCGATTGGCTTACAAACGTTTTACAGATCGGAGCTCCCCTTGTTTTAAACTCTACCCTATTGCGTAATGCTGGTTGGGTAAAAAAAGCTTTGGTTCTGTTAGCCTCTGAGACAGCCATTGGGCAGGTCAATCAAAATAAAATAAGTAGTATTCTCAGTAAGATCACGGATTTTATCAAGCCGAAGAAAAAGAAGAAAAAGAAGGCGGTTGTGACTGCGGAGACTGATACAATAGAAGAGCATTATGCTAACCTACAAGGGACACTTGGCGATACTAATTCAAGATAAAGGCTATCGTTAGTGTAAATCATCGGTACCTTTTGATTCTCGTCGTGAACTAATAGATATTTAATCGGCTCAGGCTTTATCTTCAACACTAATAAGAAACTTTCGCACTATTGTTTGTGTGTTTGTGAAGCCAGTGAACAGAAGCTTCCACGGTAATCGACATCATTAATCCTTAAAGTTGTTTCTTGTGTTATAGTTGGCGACATTGCCTAGAAGTTTGAATATTTTTCTGAAAATCAATGTCGCACTAAGCTGCTTTCGACAAGCAAGGGTGTTGAAGTTAAAATGTTATCTGCAAAAAAATGTTCCTATCGATATTATGCCGACTCCTCATGTACAACAGAATCGCACAGAAATTTCGATACCAGATTGGCATATGAATATGATAGTGCGAAAATATCAAAGCGGATAAGATTAGACTCCAAGGGGGGGGCGCTTTTTTAGGTTCTTGCTGGCAATTATCGGGTTATTTTTCAAGCCCTATGATTATAGAGTTAGGTTCAATATAGTCCGTTCGTAGGGCAAAGCCGTCTTTTTCATTATAAACAACTTCAATTAACAGTTTATGACTAGGTGTTTTCCAAGCGGCATATGTCGGCCCCCCAAAAGCCATTTTATAAGGTTCTCCGTATCCCGTATTTACAAACGCAGAGTAAACTGCTTTAAATTCATCAACCGTATATTTTTCGGTATTCGCTTTTTTGTCCACTCGCTGCCTTATATGCGCAACGGAAACTAGAGAGTCTTTCTCAAATTCATAAATCTTCTCGTTGTTAAAATAGCCGTCGTTTTCAATAACAGTCAGGAAATTACCAGAGTCCACCGGATTCTTAAGCGAATCTAATCGTATTACTTGAGCCTTGTTCATGCCCCATTTAATATTTTTAAACTGAGCTGAGGAGTTGATTGCCGTAAAAACAAAAAAGGCAATAATTAACATTTTCATAATCAATTGATTTGGTAGAGCTAATATATGAAGAAGACCGCGCAAAAGAAAGAGCAGGTTGATTGCTTGGGATACCTGCTCTTCCTAATTCTACCTAAGAATGAAGTAATACTTCTATAAAAAAAAGCTTTATTCCGACAATGGTTTATCAAGATAAAAAACAGGCCGCGGTGCCCTGCTTTGAAACCTCCATTGTGCCAGTTATTTCGTCAAAAAATCTTTATAGGCAAGTTTTATTCCTTCCACGAGTGATGTCTTGTGTTTCCACCCTAGTGAGTGCAGTTTGGTGACATCCATGAGCTTTCTCGGAGTTCCGTCGGGTTTTTGCGAATCAAAGTCAACATCGCCATTAAAACCAACAATTTCTTTGATCAAATAGGCTAAATCACGGATGCTGATGTCTTCACCGACTCCCACATTGATGAATTGCTCTTCATTGTAATTTTCCATCAGAAATACACATGCTTCACCTAGGTCATCCGAGTAAAGGAATTCTCGAAGAGGCGTTCCGGTTCCCCAAATCGTTACCCTACTCAGTCCTGTTTCTTTTGCTTCATGAAATCGCCTGATCAATGCGGGGAGAACATGTGAGTTCTGTGGATGATAGTTATCGTTAATGCCATATAAGTTAGTAGGCATGGCTGAGATAAAATTACATCCGTACTGGGCGCGATAGGCTTCACACATTTTTATCCCGGCTATTTTAGCAATAGCGTACGGTTCATTTGTCGGTTCTAGGGTGCCGGTAAGTAAGTAGTCTTCCTTTAAGGGTTGAGGAGCAAGCTTTGGGTAGATACAGCTCGAGCCTAAAAAGAGAAGTTTTTTAACATCGTTTTTGTATGATTGGTGGATCACGTTGGTCTGGATGGCGATATTTTCATAAATAAAGTCAGCCCGATACGTGTTGTTTGCTATAATACCGCCTACCTTTGCTGCTGCAAGGAAAACATAATCTGGTTTTTCCGCGTTAAAGAACGAGGTCACAGCAGCTTGATCTCGAAGATCTAACTCTTTCGAGGTGCGGCAAATTATATTCTTGTAGCCAGATTTTTTCAATGCACGAACGATCGCCGACCCAACCATCCCGCGGTGGCCTGCAACAAATATTTTAGCTTCTTTTTCCACTTCAAACTATTGATTCCTGCAAATATAAGGTTATTTTTGCGGACAAAATATTAGAAAATGGGTAAGGATAAGTTAAGAAAGTTTGCAGAGGTTGCTACTTTTAAGAATGTTGTCCAGTTGGATGCAGGAAAGGAGCTTAAAGGACAGTGGGCGCCTAAATTTTTTGGCAATAATAACCCTGTAGTCCTAGAGTTGGCCTGTGGCAAAGGCGAGTATACCGTTAATCTTGCGAAGCTGTTCCCTGAAAAAAATTTTATTGGAATCGATTACAAAGGCAATCGTATTTGGCGTGGAGCGAAGACAGCACTTGAAGACGGTATTACTAACGTCGGTTTTCTACGAATCCAAATTGAGACAATCTTAGAGCACTTTGCTGAGGGAGAAGTCTCCGAGATATGGATTACATTCCCGGATCCCCAACCGCAAGAAAGCCGCGAGAAGAAACGTCTAACAAATCCTAAATTTCTGGAACGATATAAGCTGCTTTTGAAGGAGAATGGATGTATGCATCTAAAAACTGACAATGACGGGTTTTACGCATATACATTGGAGCAAATTGATATGCTCGATTTAAAAAAATTAAAGCAAACAACGGATCTGTATAATTCTGATTTGGTTGACCAAGTATTATCAATTAAGACGTATTATGAAAAAAAATATCTTGCGGACAATAAGAATATCAATTATGTGCAATGGGTATTTTAGCGTTTTAATGTGCTCTATATTTTAATAGTAGTGAATTATTCCAGTTTAAAAATCGAAATTCTATAAAACGCGCAGTAGATTCTCAATACAAAAATTGGGACGTAAGACAAATAATTAAACCTTACGAAAGATAACAGAAATACAGTTTCGGGACTGCTTATCCACTAGTGCAAACTCTTTATAACAGAAACGATTTACCGGTATGTGCTTAGTGGATGAGCTGTATTGCTTTTGACATTCCAAACGTAATGCCTTTCCATCTTTAATCGGTCTTCAAATTTATTGCATATTTTTCATAGCTATTTCGGACGGTCTCTGTTAATCAGCAAATTTTAAAATAGAAAGAAGTTTGAATCGTATTTGAACGGAGCAAATCCATCCAACAAATCGTCGATAGGTTCTAAGATGTACAAAAGTTTTTCATTTGTAATGGAAGCTTTTATCCGTTTGCAATGAAAACTTTTATATAAGGGAGCGACAGCATATAGACTATGGAGCAGTTTTGGGCGTTCAGAAAGTTTTGTCGCGATATGTATAATAGTAATCCTTTATAACAATATCGATGAACTCCTCGGGCCGCATCTGCGGTTTGACGTCTAATATTTCTACCAACTTATTACTTAGTGCTAGAATAATGTTATAATCTTTTCGTTCGTAGCCTTTTTTGTACACCTCTTTAATCGTGTTGGCATCTTTATCCGATAAGCGCATAACCTCTGGGAAAGTAACATGGTATTCTTGCGTGATTTCCGCTAGGAGAGTTTGTTGAATGGCGGTGTTCTGTTTTGTGCTGATTACAGCTGTGTCTGCGGCGATATCACCGATGCGCTGCGCCTTTTCAGTGGCCACAATGCTACATATACCTAAAGCACCTGCACATAAGAAAATGTCAATAATGGTACAGACCCATCTGATAAAGTACTGATACACGCTGGCGCGGGTTCCATCGATTTTTACGACTTTTATTTTCATGATCATCTTGCCCACTGTCTGTCCATGAAAAAAAGTCTCCATCCATAGCGTATAGAAAAATGCTGGTAAGAGAAATAACATATAAATGCCCGCTATAAGCCAATTATCTGCATTTCTAAATAAACCGAGGTAGCTTAGCGTAAAGTAGGTGAAGAAAGCATAGCAGATGATCAGGAAATAGTCAATACCGAAAGCTATGATTCTCGAGCCTAAAGAGGCTAAATTGTATTCAAAACGTACGTTTTGTGGTGTGTTAATAAAAAGGGTATGCATAGCAGTGCGATTACTATTTTCTCAAAATGTTATAGCGAAAAAAAATTCAAGGACAAATGAAGATACTTCATATACTTTCTTACTTTTATGAAACTAATTATTTTGTTGAAGAAATGCAAATTATTTAAGTTTGGATATACCGGATTAAAATCAATATATGAGAGAGGCGTCCTTCATCGAGCGAAATAAAGAGAAATGGATCTTGATTGAAAGTAACTTGCGAAATAAGATCGATGTTGAGCCTGATGTTCTGGCGTCGAACTACATGGAATTGACCAATGATCTAGCATATGCGCAGACCTTCTATCCGCAATCTAAGACTAAAGATTATTTGAACGAGTTGGCTATATTGGCACATCAACAATTGTATCGTGATCAGAAGTCTTCTGAAAACCAAATTCGCCGTTTTTTAGCGTACGATATCCCGGAAGCCATTTGGCATATAAGGAGGCCGTTGTGCTATTCCTTGATGATTTTTTGTTTGGCCATTGCAATAGGTTTTTTGTCGGCTCAGTATGATCTGGACTTTGTTCGACTGATCCTGGGCGATTACTATGTTGATATGAGTATTGCCAATATTGAGTCGGGAAATCCGGCCGGCGTATATGCAGGAGGTAGTGAAGTCGGGTCTGCTCTAGCTATAACAATCAATAATGTACGGGTAGCCTTCCTAGCATTTGCATTTGGTATCTTTTTTAGTGTAGGAGCTGGATATATTCTTTTTAGCAATGGTATTATGGTGGGCGCCTTTCACCAGATGTTCTTCCAGTACGACGTTATGCGGGAGGCTATGTCCGCGATTTGGATCCATGGGGCAATAGAATTGTCCGTTATTGTTGTTGCAGGTGGATGTGGTTTAGCCGTTGGTAATAGCATATTGTTCCCGAAATCGTATACGCGTTTGGAGTCCTTTAAGCGCATGATGAAAACAGCATCGAAGGTCTTGATAAGCACCGTTCCCTTTTTTATCGTAGCTGGATTCTTAGAGGGATTCGTGACCAGGCATTATCAGGTGTCGATCTGGCTCTGTCTGGCTGTTATCATCGTATCTTTCGCTGCAATCGTATATTTTTATATCATTAGGCCCTTGAGGCTGGCAAGAATACACGGATGGAAATAGATTTCGAATTTCGTAAAGAACGTAAAATGGGCGAGATCGTCCAAGATTTTATCAACCTATTGCGGTTGGTTTTGAGACATTTTTTTCAAACCATTCTGAGCCTGTCTGTAGTCCCTTTGTGTGTGATGCTGGCCCTGATTTATTATGGAACGACAAAGATAAACCTAACCAGGAGCGAAAGTTTGACAGAAACTCCAGAAATTATTGTAGTCGCACTTTTAGTAGCTGTTGCATTACTGATGGTGAGCTTGGTATTTTTCGGGCTTGCGATCGAATACTTTATTTTGTTGAAGAATTCGAAAGGCACGGCTTTTGGTTCAGTTGATGTTTGGCGGTCCTTCCGTTCGCATTTTGGAAAGTACCTACGCTTTTTGGTTGTTGCCATCGTAGCCTTCTGCATACTATTCGTCCCACTGGTGATTGCCATGTTTATTCTGATGTTCATTCCATTGATTGGAAGTTTTGCTGCAGGTATCCTTGGGTCGTTTGTGGGAGTCTGGTTTTTCAGTGCATTTATGTTCTACCGGGAAGGATATATGGAGGCAGGTAATGCCATTCAACAGTCGTTTTCCATCTTAAAGAAAAAGATTATAGATTATAGTATTTCTTCTTATGTGGTAAGTTTTGTGTTTCAGGTCCTGCTAATGATGCTATCGCTTATGCCTACATTGATATTGGGAGTGATCGCTTATAATACGATCGGCTTTGAGGACACGTTCTTTGATAGTTTTTTTGGACGCTTCTTGGTTGCCGCTGGCGCAACACTTCTTATCCTACTTTACATCGTGTATTATATGTTCTCTGTACTGGTTTCGGGAATAATCTATGAAACAGCCAAAGAGGTTGCCTACGGCGAGGATGTATATGATAAAATTAAACATATAGGAGGGGAAAGTGCGAGTTAGCTTGTTCATTTTGTTATGGCTATGTTGTCTGCCTGTGCTCCGTGCCCAAGATAGTATCGCAGGACCGATCCTTGGAGACAGTGTGTTGATAAAGGATTCTTCCGATCCATTGGAGGTGGACAACTTTATGGAGGAGGGATATTACGCAGAAATTCCGCGTATAAATGATATTCCAAAAGTCGATACGGCAAGCTACTGGGCTACAATAAATAGGTATCGTGCTGAAGAATTCAACTATGACGAAACTAGTCCGTATCAAATTAGCTTTTTGCAGAAAGTATGGAGCCGGCTGCAACGTTGGTTGGCAAATTTATTTCCAGATGTAGAATATTTCAAGTTTACAGATCTAATCTATCATATCCTGGGAGTTGTAGCTGTGGTATTGTTGGTCTGGATTGCTTACAAGACCTTCTTTTCAGGAAAGCGATTACTTGTGCCTAGTGACAGTGAGGAGGGGACGCAGGATGAAATCCGTTTTGTGGAGAAAAATTTACTGGACATCAATCTCATGGATTACATCGAAAAGGCAAAGCAAAAAGAAGACTATGTCCTTGCTATTCGATATCTTAGTTTATTGAACATACAGTTGTTGGCACGACGCGAACTCTTCCGTTGGAAATATACCAAAACGAGCGTCGAGCTGATCGAGGAATTGCAGCAAACGGATTTAAAGGAAGATTTTGCCCGGACCATTAGGGTTTTTGATCGGGTATGGTACGGCAATACGCAGCTTGACAGGGCCAGGTATGAAAAGTATGCCAGCTATTTCTTAGAATTTCAAAATAAGTGGCGATGAAAAATGCAGGAAAGTTTGGCCTTGTTTTAGTTGGTCTGACCATTCTGGTCATTGCATTGATTGACGTGACAAGCGATAAGCAAGTGGATTGGACCAGAACGTATGATCAACGGGACAAAATACCCTTTGGATTGTACGTTGTCCGGCAGGAACTTCCTCGCATCCTAGGGGAACAAGGCGCCGAAGTAACCGACGTCACGGCTACGAACTATACCTATTTGCGCGACTTTTTGCGGGGGAAGGAAAATAGCAGTCTAGTATATATCGTGGATCAATTTTACGAGGGAAAAGAGGTTACTAAGGAATTGATTGCTTTTGCGGAGCGCGGTGGCGAAGTATTTATCTCGTCCAATAGCCTGCCCGTTAATTTCCTTGACACATTGGGGATAGAGCAGCATTACTATTATCCTCAAAATTTCGATGATGTGATTGATACAAAGGATAGGGCATTTATGCTAAATGATGGTAGAACAGCATTCTATAAAGATCTGGAATATCCCGGTCTATTTTACGATTTGGATACGATTGGTGTATCCATTATCGGTTATTTTGAGGCCGAAGGACGTGAAGTTCCGAATTTTTTGGAAGTGAAACGCGGGAAAGGACGATTCCTATTGCATCTCGAGCCACTTATGTTTACGAACTACTACTTTTTGCAGCGGCGAAACTTTATGTATGCTTCATCTGCATTGAAATTTATAACGCGCCAGCAGGTTTATTGGTATGATGGCCATTCCACTGGGCAACAGGCTAGAACCCCGCTCCGTGTGTTGCTGCAGCATGCTGGATTACGCCAAGCTTGGTACATTCTGCTTTTTAGCTTAATCCTTTTCCTACTCTTTAGGAGCAAAAGGGAACAAAAGGCGGTTCCAGTCATCCCGCCTGAACCCAATCTGTCACGTGAGTTTGCCAAGACGATTGCGACATTGTATTATGAAAGTGGACATCCGGGAAATTTGGTACAAAAGAAGATCGAATATTTTTTGTATGAACTGCGTACGCATTTTCAGCTTGATATCCTAAAACTAGAGGAGGAGGATTTTGCTCAGCAGTTGGCCCTAAAATCTGGTGTCGCGCTTTCTTTGTGCGAGTATATCACTGCGCGAGTGATCAGGTGTAAGAAAACGAAGATATCGACCGATAAAGAGTTGGTAGAATTAAATAAAGATATAGAAGAGTTTAAACATAATGCCAATATGCTATGAGCGAATTAGAAAACAAATATGAACCCAATTTCGAAAACCGAATAGACCTTACGGCTTTGAAGGAAAAAATGGATGCGGTGAAACATGAGGTAAAAAAAGTAATTGTGGGACAGGATGATGTCATTAACAAGCTTCTTATTTCTATTCTTGCAGCAGGTCATTCTTTAATAGAGGGCATGCCCGGTGTGGCTAAAACATTAACGGCAAAACTAATTGCGAGAAGTATTCAAGGAGAATTTAAACGGATCCAGTTTACGCCGGATCTCATGCCATCTGACGTGACAGGCTCTTCTATCCTCGATTTAAAGACCAATGAGTTTCAATTCAAAAAAGGACCTATTTTTGGGCATATTGTTTTAATTGACGAAATCAATAGAGCTCCGGCGAAAACGCAATCATCTTTATTTGAATGTATGTCAGAAAGGCAAGTGACCGTCGACGGTACTACGTATTCTGTGCCCGCTCCTTTTGTCGTTTTTGCTACCCAAAACCCTATAGAACACGAGGGGACATATCGTCTTCCTGAAGCACAGTTAGATCGCTTTCTTTTCAAGATCAACGTCGGTTATCCTCAACTGGAGCAGGAGATCGAGATCCTCCGTGAGCACCACGCACAGAAAGAAAAAAACAAGGAAGAGCAAGTCCTTCCTGTTGTCGGTATTGACGAGATTCTTCATTTTCAGCATTTGGTCAGATTGGTATATGTTCATGAAGATATTTTTAATTACATTGCCCAAATCGTGTTCCAAACACGATCTAATCCGAATCTCTATCTAGGAGCTTCGCCGAGAGCATCAATTGCCATTCTGGAAGGGGCAAAGTCTACGGCGGCACTCTCGGGGCGAGATTTTATTACACCCGATGATGTGAAGTATGTAGCACCGAGCATATTGGGACATCGGGTTGTATTAACGCCCGAAAAGGAGATGGAAGGGTTTACTAGTGATTATATTATTAGACAATTAGTTGATAGCATCGAAATTCCTAGATAATGCATTTCATCCGCAGTCTGTACTTTCGAAATTTATTTTTCTATGGTGCGCTTTCATTAGCCATCTTCTTCGTGGTATCCTTTTTTTTAAATATCTTATTTATTCCCACGGTAGTACTATTCTGGCTATTTGTCGCGGTGTGCGCATTGGATATCGTTTCTCTTTATGCAGGGAAAAATAAGCTTGTCATCACCCGGAAGTATCCGGAAAAACTTTCAAACGGCGATGATAATGACCTGGAAATCGAGTTGATAAGTACTTATCCCACTAAGGTGAATGTCAGACTGCTCGAGGAGTTCCCTGCGCAGCTGCAATTAAGAGCTACAGAATTTTCACTTGGGTTGCAGCCCGGACAGGTAAAATCTATTTTGTATTCCGTCCGTCCCACCTCGAGGGGCATATACATTTTTGACAAATGTCATGCCTTGCTGTCTACAGTGGGCCTTTTCGAACGTAAATTCACGTTGACAAAAGCGAATATGATCGCCTGCTATCCTTCATTTATACAGATGCGGAAATATCAGCTCCTTGCAACAACGGACCGTTTAATGGAAATGGGAATTAAGCGAATTCGTAAAATTGGTGCAACACTAGAATTTGATCATATCCGCGAGTATGTACGTGGTGATGAATACAGACACCTGAATTGGAAGGCTACGGCTAAACATAAGAAGCTTTTGGTCAACCAATATCAAGAAGAAAAATCGCAGCCTATTTATGCACTGATCGATACCGGGAGGGTGATGCGAATGCCTTTCAATGGACTAACTCTTCTTGATTATGCGATTAATTCGGCATTGGTATTGTCCAGTGCGGCCATCCTAAAGCAGGACCGTGCAGGCATGCTGACCTTTTCTAGTATTGTTGGAAACCATATCCCGGCAGAGAGACGCAACAACCAGATGCAGCTTATCTCAGAAAGATTGTACAATATTCAGACGGCTTATGAAGAGTCTGAATTTGGTAACTTATATGCTTTTTGCAATAAGCACATCAATAAACGGTCGTTACTTATGTTGTACACCAATTTCGAGACCATAGATGCGTTAACAAGGCAGATGGCCTATTTACGTATGCTAGCTAAAACCCATATCGTTGTCGTTGTCGTTTTCAAGAATACGGAACTTATTGATATGGCAAAACAGGAAGGAAAGAAAACGATTGATGTGTATAATCAGATAATAGCGCAGAAGTTTGTGTATGAAAAGCACCTAATTATTCAGGAACTGCACCGTCAGGGTATCCAAACAATTTATACTGCGCCTGAAAATTTGACCATCAATACTATTAATAAATATTTAGAGATTAAGGCAAGAGGTCTGTTGTAGAACGTTCGATTTATATCGTTCATAACCTGCTGATTAAACAGCGATTCCTTCTTGGATTTTAAAATAATCACTGCTACGGGGAAAACTCAAAATTGACCTGATTCCGTTATAGACAATGGTTATTTCAAAATCAATCCGTACTTTTTTTTGTTTCGGTATGATCGAAAACTAAAGAATATATATCACAAAGTTGGATTTCTCGACGATCAAAGTTGTCGATTTTACTGTGTCGTTCGTAGCCAAACGTCTTCAAAACTGTAGGCGTAATCTTCGCCCATCAAACGCCGATAATTCTCGGCGAAGCGTTTATAAAAAGTTCTGGCACGGGTTTCGAGCTTTTCCTTCTGCAAGGCATAGAGCCCGTGTTCCAATGCTTGTTCGTTTGTCGCGTCCATCATAATTAACGCTTCTGAAGCAAGAAGTAAGGCTGCCCAGTCTTTATCCGCACGACTTTTTGTTATTCGCTTTTCGAGCCTTTCGATTAACATGCTTTCGATATCATGTTTGGATTTGTCGAATATAGGATCGTCCATGCCGAGTAGGAACTCCCCACGTTCCAGAATCTTTATAATTTCTGGTGACAATATATCTGCATTTTGAGAAAGAAACTCCTGCAGGCTCCAATAGTCACAATAGCAGGTCGGTTCGAACACGACGCGGTAATGTCCGTCTTCGTAGACAATTTCTACCCCATCCAATCCGCTCAAAACCTTTCGAAGATTATTGATGGCTACTCCCCTTGAGGTCTTCGCTTTATCTTTTGGCTTGTCTGGCCATAAGAGATGCGTCAGCAGGTTGGAACTGATGCCGTTATTATAACTATGGAAAAGCACCAGACAGAAAACCTGTTGCAGGCGTGTACTGAAGAGATGGGAAATATCCATTCCGCGATTGTCTAGAACGGTATAGTCACCAAAGAGATAAATGCGGTTTCGTGGCTGTTGTTCGGGTATTTGATGATCGGAAATTACCGTATCAAGATGATATTGCTTGGGACGACGAAACCATCTATATAGGAGGATACCCAAAAACGCTATGCCAAGACCTAATAGCAATAGGTAGAGGCCTATATTTTTCTGAGTGCTGGAAGGGGGGAAAGCATGCAGTTGTGCGGCATTTATTGCCGGGAAATCTAAACTGTACACCGTAAGGCTTGATCGAACATCATCATCGGACTCTTGCACCAAGGCGATCAGCTTATTCAGGTTAGGGTCAAAATATAAATTGGCATGCGTACTTATCCTATCGGAATAAATCGGAATAGAATCGCCAAGCTCTTCGTATCTGCCGTCCTGAATGGCAAACCTACGTAATTTAATAAAAGAGTGTGTTAGATGCTCGGGATAGCCAAGCATATAGATCCAGTTGGAATCCGGGATAATCAGCCCTCGCGCTGGTACAAACGGGCTATCCTTGCGATCGACATTCCAGAGTTTTGATATTTTTCTGCTTGTCGGGTCTAAACTATAGAGGTCATAGAAATATTTTCGTCCGACGACATGCTGTCCCGACTCGTTGCCCATGCCGCCAAAGATGTAGATTTTCTGATCAACTGCTGATCGTCCCGAAGAAGTGAAATATCTGGGCAAGATAGAATCTCCCTGCATACGGGCTTTTGACCATTTTTTATCCTTTAAATTATAAAATAGCAGATCATTGCTATAAACCATAGCACCGTAACCGCCAAATAGCATTAATTGACGGCTATCGGCAAGATAAGAAGAGGCGTGGTGATTTAATTCACGTTGCAGATAATCATTGCTTTCTATTCGCCAACTGAAACTATCCAAATCTAAACTTGCGACCGTAGGACCAGAATAAGAGGTTGTATAATGGGTTTCGTAAAGGTACAGCCTATTCTCGCTGGGCACCAGAAAGTTGGTTCCGAGCTTGATTTCCACAGGGCAGGAGGCTGGAAAACGAACGCTTCGTTCTTGTCCTGTTTGAATTTCATAGGTAGCTAAAGAATCTTGATTGAAATAGTAAATCGTTTTAGTTTTAAAATCATAAGTTGCACCCGAAGGCGTGGAAGAACGCATCGTTGTATGTTTATGCCAATGATAGGCATCGTTTAAAAGCCAAGTGCCATTTGTAACCTTTCCCATTACCTCGCCGGAGGCACTATGGAGTTTGTCTCCTTTGCTTTCCCGCAAAGGGAAGACGATTTCTCTCTGCTTATTGCCGATGCGAAGATTCCTAAGCGAAAAAGAAGGAACATCAATCATATAATCGCTCCGTCCAAAGGTGATATTAGGAGTATAAGGGGATTCGATGGGTACCTTAGCAAACTGAGGTGTTTTACGGGCCACCTGTAATTCAATTTTCCCCTCTCGCAGTTCATACACGATCCGTACCGGAAACCAGTGCTGTTCTACAAGATGCTTAATCGGAATCTGCAAGGTAATCAAATTGGCTTTACCTTCTTCGTTTAAGCGGAATATCGCGTGCTCGCCTTCTTTTTCATAATGCAAATTAAGGATAGACCCTTGGTCTTTTTCTTTAATCCGGATGATATAACCCATCGTACTATTAATGGGCAATTGCAGGTCAAAATCGATCGCAAATCGATCGTGAAAGGTAAATGCTGCGTCCGAAAAAAAAGTAGCGGAGGTTCGTTTCTCTATGGGTTGACTACTTCCTGTAAAGCGGATTCCTTGTCCTAATACATTACCAGGTAGTACCTGTAAGGTCACTAAAATAAAAAGACAAAATATGGAATATAGCGTTCGGTCAGTTTGCATGTCTCGACTTATCGTTGTCACAAATAGGTTATAACAATTTACAACCTGTTGTAAAGGTAGCTAATATTATGTAAAAAAATTAGTGGTGGTTGGCAGAAAGGCCAGTTACAGCGCCAGATAGCCTGTACGCTGGCGATAGGACAGAATAGGGGTTAATGTTTTTTTTAGCGGTTAATAGCTACTTTTTAACCCTAGTTTTAACACCTACCATGCTATTTTTCCTGTGAAATGCGTCGGCAGACAGTTTCACCAATTAAAATTGTATTTATAAACCTTGTTTCGAAATGAAGTGTTTTTTCATGGCCATTTCTAGCACCATAGCAATTAGTTGCGCCTCGGCGGCAATTGTTTTGCCAAGTCGCTTTGAAATGCCATTACCAGTCTCCGTTGAAGCGAAAGTCGAACACCCGCGTTCACTGGCTGCTCGAAATCTGGAACGTTCCGTCGACTTGATCGATGTCGCAATAGCATCCTATTTTGACCCGAATACGTTCGAAATGCGCCGATTTTATAATCCATTCACCAAAGCTAAATCCGATGAACGTGCTTCTGTATGGATGTATACAGCGGGTATTGAAGCAGTGAATGCCGTCCTGTCTGGACTGAAAGCCGCCCGTGAAAGAGGCGAAAATGATCTTTATGACAGCCATTACGCGCGTTATCTGAGGCTATTGGACAAGTTTTACGCTGGAGCCGACTATTATCTGGGTACTTTTGAGCTTGTTTCCTATACACAGAGCAAAGTATGGTCTGTGTATGCTGTTGATCGTGTTAATAAAAAAGGGCAAGCCAACGTCACTGGTGTCCTTAACGTTTATGACGATCAGATGTGGCTTATCCGGGAGTTGCTGGATTCGTATAAATTGACCGGAAAGCGCGCATTCTTGCAAAAAGCTGAATATCTGACCGCTTATGTACTTGATGGATGGGACGCAACCCGGGATAGCAATGGAAAAGAAAACGGGGGGATACCTTGGGGGCCAGGTTATACGACAAAACACGCTTGCAGTAATGGGCCATTGATCAGCCCCTTGGTCTGGTTGCATGAACACTATAAGGGAAAATCTGATAAAATCGAGCATCATTTTATTGACGAGCGCGATCGGAAAACGCGTCGCGTAGTACTTGTGGACAAACAGCAATACTATCTGAAATACGCACAGGCTATTTATGACTGGCAAAAAGAGAGCCTGCTGAATGCGGAAGGTGTTTATGCCGACATGATGGGCGGATGTGTGCCGAATTGTGATATCCGCTATGAGCAAGTGGATGGCCAACGGTACCGTACAAATACCCCTTTAACAAAGCCCGTTGGTAAGGCCTATACCTATAACAGCGGGACGATGTTGTCCGGCGCGGTAGATCTGTACCGTGCAACGGGAGAACCGAAATATGCCCGAGATGGTAAGGAATTAGCTAGAAACAGTTTCCGGCAATTTGCAGTATTGGGAAAGGATGTCGCGGATTACTACAGTTTCGAAACGACCGGTTTTAATAACTGGTTTAATGGTATACTTCTGCGTGGCTATCATGAGGCTGCTGCGCTGGATACTGCGGTCGGCGATTATTTGATGGCCTTTCAGCGTAATCTGGATTATGGATTTGACCATTTTCATCAAGAAGGTTTCCTGCCGACAGATTTGTTGAAAGGATGGACAGAGGAAAAACAGCGTCAGGGTGTAGAAGGCATGTTTATGTTTACCTACGCGTCACAATACGCTGTCCTAGCTAAGCACCAACTGGAGGGACATTTGTAAATTGCTTACCACCAATAATGAGCCGGCTTAAAATGAATTATCGAAAAAAATAACCTGAAATCCAAATAACCTAAAAATACTTCACTGACCTTTAAAATTAATCTGATGCAAAACCTAAAAAAATTACTACATGTGGCAATGATCACGTTTATGATCATGTTACATATGGGCTGTAAAAAGGAGCACGATTCTCCGGATAGCCGACGTGGCCAAGTTATCGGTACCGTTACTGATGCTAATGGCGAGCCTATTTCTGGGGTAAAAATTACGCTCTCTGGTATCAATGAAGAAGATCAGGTCACCATGAGCGGAGATGACGGGAAATATAGCTTTGTCGATGTTACTTACAGGACACATGCGGTCACCTTTGAAAAAGACGGGTGGATGGCCGTTGGTCTAACTGTTACTGCAGCTGGTTTCAATGAAGGAGGGGTGGCGACGGTCGATGTAGATTTGGTAAGTGCTTCTGCCCGGATTATAGGAACCGTAACCGATGCGCTCAATGCGGGTCAGCCATTGTCCGGGGTAACTGTCTCTATTGGCGCGGTTGGCGGAACAGTAATTAGCGATAACAATGGAAGATTTGTGATTCCTAACCTAATTGAAAATTCATATAACGTCTCTTTCACAAAAGCCGGGTACGTCACTATCGTGCGAACAATCTCGCCAGCTGATTTTGTCGACGGTGTGGTGACCCTTAACATCCAAATGGGAAGTGAAGAGCTCCTTCCGGGATTAACTGCTGTTGATTTACAAGGTGCTGAAAAATGGTATTATAACGAATACCGGGGAGGAAGAAACGCTGATGCTTACCCACATTGGGACTGGGCTTGTAATTATATGAGTACGCTGGACTTCAGAGGTGCGTGGCAGGAACAGAATGAGGGCACTACTTTGCAGATCCGTAATAACGGAGATGAGCGGAATAACCCAGCAGATATGGATGTTTTCGACTCTTTCGTATATGGCAGCAAATTGATCACCGAAGAGAACAAAATTCTTTCGCTAAGAGCTCAAACCCATAATGCAGATGCTGCGGCTCCGGCTTATTTTGGCGTACAGGTTGTCGACTTGAGTGCCCCACAGCCAAAAACTGAAAAGGTGGGTGAGATACGGACCCACGCTGGAGGTTATGCAGATTTCGATTTTGATTTGAGCGCGTACGTCGGTAAGGAAGTTATCATTGCCATTGGAATATATAGGCAATCGACGGGAGATTACTGGAAACAGGTCGTTTTAAGGGCAATCCGATTTGCCGACAGAAAGGTGGAGAACTGGGATTGGCTTCCCGGGACAGAAGTCATTAACGGTTGGAAGCTTTCTCAACAAACCGCGAGATCCACGATGCCGCATACCAAAAAAATGTTCACTGGTCTGAGTCCGATAAGCGGTAATCGTGATAACTATGTTGATGCATATCGTGCATGGAGAAACGTATCTCATATAGCCTCCGAATGGATGTTCATGCCGTTGAAAAAAGATCCAGAAGTATTTCCTTCAGAAGGCTACATCATCAAAACACGTAATACCCCGGAAGTAGATACCAAGGTTCCCGAGGCATATATGTATGCTAAATTTTCGATCGCCGGTGGTAGCAACAGGCTGACACTCAGTACCCGTAATTTCGGTAGCAACTTTACCTATTTTAAACTGACGGCGATTGGGAACGACGGGACCGTGACACATCTTTCGCCAGCATCAAATACTGCACAAGAAGCATCACCGGCTGACGATGGATGTTGGCGATTCAAGCATGGTGACGGTGGGGCGGGCAATCCGGAGGGATACGCTTTGTTTTCCTATGATCTCTCTGCATTTAACGGTACCGATGTGACGTTAGCACTTGGTGTATACAATGGTGAAGCAAATACAGGAGAGAATAAATTGGTTATACACAATATTAAAATAAACTAACTGATGAAAAAAAATATAATTGTCGCAATTGGAAGCCTACTGTGCTTCTTCATATGTGCCTGTGATAAGGCAAAGAGCGATGACGGAACAACACCGCCTGAGGACACAAATCTCGCTACCCGATCTTTGACTCGCGCCATGGAAATAACAGATAACGCACTCGAAGCCTATTTTTCGGGGGAAGGAATGACCATGGCTAGGTACTACAATCCTTATACAGATAGAAGGTCGGATGAAATAGGGAGTGTGTGGATGTACACGAGTGCCATTGAAGCTGTTACAGCAATATTGCACGCGCTAGAGACGGAAAAAGAAAAAGGTGACCCCTCGCGATATGATGCCCATTTTAACCGTTACGAGCAAGAACTAATGAAGCTTTACGACGGAGCTGAGTATTATTTGGGGACGTTTACCCTTACTTCCTACACCGGCTCCAACGAGTGGACGGTGTATGGCGTAAATCGTGGAAACTCAAAAGGCGGAGCAAGAGTCGAGGGTATCGAAAACGTTTATGACGACCAGATGTGGCTGATCCGCGAATTTCTTGAAGCGTATAAAGTAACGGGTAAGATGGAGTTTTTAAATAAGGCGGAATACCTTACCGAATATGTGCTCGATGGTTGGGACTGCACAATTGATGAGAACGGTAATGAAGTAGGAGGTATTTCCTGGGGACCTGGATATGTTACTAAGCATGCTTGTAGTAATGGTCCAATGATAAGTCCGTTGGTTTGGTTGCATGAACTTTATAAAGGAAAAAGCGATGCCGTAACGCACCATTATATTGATATGACCGATCGAAGAACGCGAAGACAAAAACAAATGAGTAAAGCGGACTATTATCTCATGTTTGCTAAAAAAATCTACGATTGGCAGAAAGGAGCCCTTCTTCGTAGCGATGGCGTATATGACGATATGATGGGTGGATGTACACCGGGGTCTCCACAATTGGAACAAATCGACGGTGTGAGCTATCGTAGAGGCATTACTTGTCGTGATCGAGTTGGACCGGCAATAACCTATAATAGTGGTACTATGCTGTCCGGGGCGGCGGATCTGTACCGGGTGACGGGAGATGACAAGTATCGCGAGGAAGGCACGGCATTGGCAAATGCAACCTTCTCGTATTTTGCAAAAAAAGGGGTGAACGTCGCTGACTATTACACTTTTGATATTAGTGGTTTTAGAAACTGGTTCAACGGCGTGCTCATGAGAGGTTATGTTGACCTTTATCCTGCATACAGAGAATCTGGGGAATATATCGCAGCGTTTCAGAGTAATTTAGATTATGCCTACGAACGCTTTTTCTACAACGGATTTTTGCCGACAAACTTGTTGGTCGGTTGGAACCGCGATCGTGGCAAAAATGATACAGAAGGCATGTTTACCTTCGCTTTCGCAGCTGAGTACGCAGTTTTGTCCAGATATGAACAAACAAAATAGCTAATCAATAGTGTTAAAAAAAAACCTGTATGATAAAGAAATTAAAGATGGAAATGAGAATAGTTATGCACACGGCATTGCTTGTACTTCTCTTCATTCCTGCGGTGTCGTTGGCACAAAATGTTGACGTATCCGGGATCGTTACAAGTTCGGATGGGCAACCGCTTGTCGGCGTATCCGTATCGGTGAAAGGCTCGAGCACACAAATTGCTACCAGCACCAATGCTGAAGGACAGTACAGTATTCAGACGCCGCAAGGAGCCGTTTTGCAATACTCCTATGTGGGTTTTATCGGAGTGGAAGAAACTGTTGGCACAAGAAATCGTATAGACGTTGTTTTGCAAGAGGACGAGTCTGCATTGGAAGAGGTCGTCGTTGTCGGATACGGAACACAGCGTAAAGTCTCTCTGACCGGTGCTGTTTCGGGAATCAAAGGGGAGGAAATGATGCGCACTAAAAACGAAAACCCGCAGAATATGCTGACTGGTCGTGTTCCGGGAGTAAGAGTTTGGCAACGCAGCGCAGAACCAGGGTCTTTCAATAATAGCTTCGACATCCGAGGGCTAGGAAGTCCACTAGTGGTTATTGATGGCGTACCCCGAACCACAGCGGATTTCCAGCGCCTTAACCCCAATGATATTGAAGATATATCGGTGCTGAAAGATGCCTCTGCCGCTATTTACGGTGTGCGCGCGGCGAACGGTGTTGTTCTTGTCACCACAAAAAAAGGGACAAAATCGGACAAGGCAAGCATCTCGCTCAGCAGTGCCTATACTTTTCAGAAACCGTCGGGGTTGCCGGTACTGGCCGACCCTTATGAAACAATGACCATTTACAATGAGATGGCTCGGAACAATATTGGATCGCCCTACGATATTATTTATACAGACGAGCGGTTTGAAGCGTTTAGAACAGGAGAGAGCCGCACCACGGACTGGACATCGCTACTCTTTTCAGACTATGCGCCGCAAAGTCAGTCAGATTTGAGCATAACCGGTGGTGGAGATAAAACACAGTACTACATCGGTATGGGATACTTGTACCAAGAAGGATTTTTCAAATCCGGAGACCTGAACTATCATAAAGTAAATCTTCGCTCGAATATAAGTACAGAAATTGCCAAGGGCCTCACCTTTGACCTCAACCTAAGTGGTATATTAGACAAACGAAACAGTCCTTATTCTTCTTCGGTCGATATCATTCGGAACTATTGGCGGCAGGGTGTACTCATTCCAGCGTATGCCGACCCGGGTAACACCATGCTCAATTATGAAGGATTGGATCTCGAGGAAAATAGCGTGGCAAAGATGACCTCTGATATTTCTGGTTACCGTAAGTACGCCCAGCGATATTTTCAATCCTCCGCCAGTTTGAATTATGATTTTGGAACGCTTAAAGATGCACTTAAGGGATTGTCAGTAAAAGCTTTGGTAAGTTACGATTATCGCACAGATGATAACAACATCAATCGCCGCGAATACTATCAGTATGCTTATAATCCTGTAACTAACGCGTATGACCCGAAATTATATAATATAAGCTCTCCGAACCAGATACGACGTGAAATGTTTAACAGGCAACAAATGTTGGGTCAGTTTATTGCAAATTACAACCGGACATTCAATAGCGAACACCATGTCTCAGGACTACTGGGAACCGAAGTACAGAAACAGATGGGCGATAATTTTTATGCTCAGCGAAATCTGGCCTTCGCCATGGATTATCTTTTTGGCGGTGTTGCCCAGGACCAACAGGGAGGAATGAACAGCTCGCTGAATGACATTTATGAATTAGCCAATTCTGCCGTATTTGGTAGGGTGAATTATACCTTTGGCGATCGCTATATCGCCGAAGCACAATTCCGTTACGATGGTTCGTCGAAGTTTGTACCGGGTCGCCAATGGGGGTTCTTTCCTTCGGCATCCGTAGGATGGCGTATCTCAGAAGAGCCTTTCTTTAAAAATTGGTCAGCGATGTCCTTTGTGAACCAGTTGAAACTCCGTGGAAGTTACGGGGTGTTGGGTGATGACGGCTCATTAGAATACGACTGGGCGACTGGATATATTTACCCAGCGACTTCGGGAAATGCGGAAAATGGATATTATAACCAATACGCTCCAGGTTACATGTTTGGTAACGAATTTATATATGGCGTCTCAACGCTGGCACTGCCGAACCAGATGAGCACATGGTTCACTTCGCATACCTTAAATGTAGGTGCCGATTTTGAAGGATGGAATGGCCTTTTTGGTTTTGCCGTAGATTATTTTGAGCGGGAAAGAAAAGGCCTTTTTGCGCGTCGATCTGGTGAGCTACCTACGGTTGTCGGCGCTACAGCTCCGCGTGAAAACCTGGATAGTGATAAGCATTTCGGGATGGATGTAGAGATTTCGCACCGTAATAAAATTGGCGATCTATCCTACCGGATGAAAGCGATCGCAACCATAACCAGACAGAAACATTTGGTGGGTTCGGAGAAAGGGCCTTGGGGAAATTCTTATGATCGATGGCGTAATGATAACCTGAATAACCGGAATCAGGGTATGCAATTCGGGTACGCCGGTGCTGGTCGTTATCTGGACTGGGATGATATCAGAAGTTATCCGATATACAAAGATCGTGATATTTTACCCGGTGATTACAAATACGAAGATTGGAATGGCGATGGTGAGATTAATGGCTTAGACATGCATCCCTTAGCTTTTGACAGCACTCCTTGGTTAAATTTCAGCTTCAGCTTTGATGCCAATTACAAAAATTTTGACATGAGCTTCCTATTGCAAGGCTCCGCGTTGGGCTCTATGCAGTATAGAGAGCCGTTGTATGCTATCTGGGGAAGCAATGGAGGCGGTGTGCTCGAACAGTATACCGATCGTTGGCGACCGGTAGATGCGCAAGCGGACCCTTGGGATCCTTCCATTGAATGGACCAGTGGGTATTACGGATTCTCGGGTAACTACCCTTTTGAAACCTCCACATTTAACCGTGTGAGCACGACCTACCTGCGTCTTAAGAGTATTGAACTAGGGTATACCCTACCTAAATTCCGTGCGGGGTCATCCATGAATGTAAGGGTGTTTGCAAACGCCTACAATATGTTCACCTTTACCAAGGTGAAGTTCGTTGACCCAGAGCACCCGGAAGATGATTTGGGACGGCTTTATCCGTTGAACAAAACGTTCACCGCGGGACTTTCACTCGCTTTTTAATTCCGTTTGTGTTATGGACCTTATCAAGACAAAAAGTAATTGTATGAAAAAAATAGTTCAGTTTGCGTTGGCTTTTAGCGTGCTATTCGCCTCGTGTTCAGATTTTTTGGATATCCCGCCTAAGAATATTATTGGTGATGAAAACCTGCTTAGCAGTGAGTCGGGCATGGACGTTTACATGGCAAGAATGTATAGTAATATGCCGTTTGAAGATTTCAAATACATGGCCGAGTGGGGTGTAGAATTTAACGGGTGGCTAGCGGCAATGGGCATTGAAGGTACTGGTGAGGCTCTTAACCGCGACGGCATTAGTACGGCATTCAGGGGCGAGCGAACACCTTATTGGGGAAAGGCCATGACCTTGCTACGGGATGCCAATTACCTAATTGAAACGTTGCCGGAGTACGGGGATTCATTTCCCGAAGATATTTACAATCATTACTTGGGCGAAGCGTACTTCGTCAGAGCTATTGTCTTTAACGCGATGGCCAGACGATTTGGTGGTGTGCCACTAGTGACTAAAGTTATCCAGTATCCGGCAGAACAGGCGGCCTTGGAAGTGCCTCGAGCTAGCGAGGAAGAGACCTGGAATCAGGTGCTATCTGATTTTGATCAAGCGGCTCAATTGCTGTTGCCGGCAAGTCCAAAAAGAGGTTACGCCAATAAATATGTTGCTCTGGCCTTTAAATCAGAAGCCATGCTCTACGCTGGTAGTGTCGCCAAATACAATGAAACGGTACCCGGTCGTCTTACTGGACTAGGCGAGAAGACGGGTGTACGCGTTATCGGCTTCGCAGAAAACGCATGGCAGGCGGCATCAAAGAAATATTTCAGGGAGGCCTATCTGGCTGCCCGGAAAATTATGCAGGAGGGTAAGTATGAGCTTTATAAAAAGAAATGGGCAGCAGATAACCCGGAGGCGCAATATCAAAATATGGTCGATATGTTCAGTGATCTGGAAAGTCCGGAGAACATTTACATCAAGGAATACACCTTTCCTATATCCACGCATGGATACGACGCTTATAGTGCACCTTTTATCTTTAAAGCGCCGCTCGCATCAGGAACATGTCCTACCCTCGACTTTATGGAGCTCTTCGAAGGATTTGACCGATATCCGGATGGCACCATCAAAGTGACCACCGGTAATTCCAATACGCAAGGTGAATATTTGATGTATGACACACCAATGGATTTTTTTAAAGATGCCGAACCTAGGCTGCGGGCTTATGTTATTTTTCCGGGCGATCGATTCAAAGGTACAGATATTGAGGTGCGAGCGGGTGTGTATACCGGTGCCTTGCCCATACGCCCATTCTTTAATGATTACTCGTATCAAGCGGCTGAAAACAGATATCAAAATCTGGATGTCTATAGAGCGAGTCCAAAAACACTATATCTGAGTCCCAGAGAAGGAAATGCGCAAGAGCTGGTTAATTACAATGGTGGGCAAATGACTGCTGCCGGTGCTAATGGGCCATTTTATGATAATGGCGAAGGAAGCTTAACTGGTCTTTACGGAAGGAAATGGTTGAACCCTGACCCGTCTTTCGTCGCAGGGGAAGGTAGATCGGATCAGCATTTTGTTTTGATGCGTTATGCTGAAGTATTGTTGAATGCTGCTGAAGCCGCTGTTGAACTATCGCTCGCAGGAGAGGGATCGCCTGACGGTTCGGACCTCATGCAAGTGGCTACCCAGGCGGTTAATGCTATTAGGGAGCGGGCGGGAGCATCATTGCTGGCGGGCCAAATTACACCAACCGAAAGCGGCCGTAATATTGTGCGTAAGGAAAGACGTAAAGAGCTAGCACTGGAACATAAGTCTAAATGGGATATCCGCCGATGGAGAGTGCAGCACTACGAAGGACGGAACGGTTTCTGGGGTGAAAATAGAAACAAAGATGCATTTAGTAATAATATTCGTTATCGTTTCCGAGGGCTTTACCCATTCTTTTCTACTAATAGCGGGAAATACTTTTTCGATGCTAGATTTCAATGGGTGAGTTTGAAAACCTTTGAATACAATATAATCGACTATTATTTTGCAATTCCAGGGGGCGAGGTCTCAAAGAGTGCGGTGATAGATCAGCAACCTAATCGATGATGATGCAGAAGTAAAACTAATTGAACACAGAAATTATAAAAATAATCAGATGAAAAAGACAAACATATTTATATCGTTAACATCTCTTTTGTTTTTGGCTTCCTGCAATCTATTTGAACTGGATAATTATCCAGCGCCGGAGGAAACACTGCAAGGAGAAGTGGTCGATGTAGCCACTGGAAAGCCGGTGCTGACCGACCAGGGAAGTGAAGGGATCAGGGTACGGCTGATTGAAACCAGCTGGGGCGATAATGTGACCCCTAATCCTGACTTTTTCTGTATGCCAAACGGAACTTTTCAGCATACTAAAGTTTTTAAAGGAACATATAATGTTCAAGTCGACGGTCCGTTTATCCCATTGTTGAGAGAGGATGAACGTGGTGTGCCCATCGCTGATGAAACAAAAGATATAGATATCGAAGGAGTAACTCAGGTCAAGTTTGAGGTACAACCATTCCTGAACGTGGAATGGGTAGGTGAACCCCAGGTCATTAACGGCAAGATACAGGCGAAAGTTCGTGTTACCCGAGGTGTTTCGGAAAATGAATTCCGTGAAAAAATAGAACCCATGGGGGGATATAGTAGTAGCTTCCAAAATATCACGGATATACAGTTGTTTGTAAGCTATTCCTCTACGGTAGGCTATCGTGCAAGAGATGAACGCTGGACCAGCGCAATCGATTATACGGGATCATCTTTTAATAGTTTGCTGGGAGAGACCGTTACGATCGAATCAAACGGAACTATTCCGTCAGGCCGCATTGTTTTTATCCGAGCAGCTGCCCGTATCAACTACGATACGCCGGCGGGAAGCGGTACAAGACGTTATAACTACACCGATGCAAAAGAAGTATTCGTCAAGTAATTGATAGTAAATCGAATGACATGACATACTGGAAGATATATGTAGGAATAGCCTGTCTGTTAGGAAGCGGATCGGCGATGGCACAGCAAAAAACTGATAAAGTAAAAACAACGTTTCAGACATCCCGGGAATGGCGCCCTACGATCGACAACCGTGCCGATGCGGTGATGATCTACGGCGTGGGAGGAAACCCTTCCGATAAACACCGCCGTTTGCCGTTCGCCGAACGAGTCAAATCTTGGAAAGATCGAGGGTATACCATTCATTTTATGACTGGCATCGCATGGGGCGAATATCAAGACTATTTTACAGGACAATGGGACGGGCGGTGGCATCTGGACGAAGGACAGGTAACACAAACACAAGACACCATATGGCATGGGCATATGGTTCCATACATCGTGCCCACCGACAATTTTCTTAATTATCTAAAAGAACGTCATGTAAAACCTGTTATTGACGCCGGAATAGATGCTATTTTTATGGAAGAGCCGGAATTTTGGGCAAGGGCAGGATATAGTGAATCTTTCAAACGGGAATGGAAGAGATATTATGGTTTTGACTGGCGCCCACAGCACGAATCTCCAGAGAATACGTACCTTTCCAATAAACTCAAGTACCACCTTTATTACAAAGCTCTGCAGGACGTATTCACTTATGCCAAAGCCTATGGGAAATCTAAAGGTATGGACGTAAAATGCTATGTTCCTACGCATTCACTTGTCAACTATGCTCAATGGATGATTGTTTCACCGGAGGCTAGCTTGGCTTCTCTGCCGGTCGTGGATGGCTATATCGCTCAGGTGTGGACAGGTACCTCCAGAGAGCCCAACTATTTTAATGGCAGGCAAAAAGAACGGGTGTTTGAAACAGCTTACCTAGAATATGGTTCGATGGCCTCCATGACAGCCCCTACTGGGAGGAAAATGTTTTTCTTAACCGATCCTATAGAAGATCGGGCTAAAGACTGGCTAGATTATAAAATCAATTATCAAGCCACTTTTGTGGCGCAGCTATTGTATCCGAATATTGCCGACTACGAGGTTATGCCTTGGCCCGAACGCATTTATGAAGGGCTTTACCGGACCGATCCGAACAGTGATCGAAAGCAGCGAATTCCTCGGGATTATTCTACGCAAATGCAGGTTATGATCAACTCTTTGAACCAAATGCCATTGAGCGAGAATCGATTGTCGGGCAGCGAAGGGATATCGGTGCTGATGGCTAATTCGCTGATGTTCCAACGATTTCCAACACACCAAGGCTATGACGACCCCCAGTTGGCGAATTTTTATGGTTTGGCGCTTCCATTCTTGAAATGCGGTGTGCCGGTAAAGACTGTGCATATTGAGAATTTAGGATACAAACAAGCACTAGCGGATACCAAAGTTTTGCTTATGACCTACGCGAATATGAAGCCTTTGGATCCGGTTGCGCACGAACAATTGGCCGAATGGGTCAAATCTGGTGGGCAATTGGTTTATTGCGGTACGGATAATGATCCGTTTCAAACGGTGCAGGAATGGTGGAATACCCAAGGCAATTCTTATCGGGCTCCGGCAGATCACCTTTTTGAAAAAATGGGCATTATGTCCGGAGCAAAGAACGGCTTGTATGCTTTCGGTAAAGGATCTGTTCAGATCATGCGGGTAGATCCTAAAGATTTTATTCTTGAAACCAATAACAGTCAGCAACTGACCAAATTGGTTCAAGAACGTTATCAAGCTGCCGGAGGAGGTAAATTGAAGTTCAAAAATCACTTTTACCTGCGACGCGGTCCGTTTGAGCTCGTGGCTGTGCTGGATGAAAGTGTCAACCAAGATAAATATACTATTAGCGGGACGTTGATCGACCTTTTTGATCCAAAACTTCCGGTATATCGTAGTCGATCTATTTCCCCTGGTGAACAAGCATATTTTTTTAACGTTGACTTGGTGAAAGACAAATATAAGCCCCAGGTGCTGGCTGCTGCCAGTCGCGTTTATGACGAAAAGATCAGTGGCTCGAGTTACGCTTACCTTGCCAAAAGCCCTATAGAAACGACGAACATATCTCGGGTGCTGCTGCCTCGCCGGCCTAAAAGCGTGACGATAAGCGGAGTTCAGGTATTTGATCAACAGAACTGGGATGAAACATCAAAGACCTATCTGTTGGGTTTTGAGAATAACCCCGATGGGGTTGAAGTGAAATTTTTGTGGTAAACGGAAGACGGATTGATACAATGTAAGCGAAAATATAGGGAATACTTTTTTTAGTAATTACAGCGGGTAGGTAATATGATACTATTATACCTACCGCTACACACATGTTAAGTAAAATGATGAAAGTTATGAAATTTAGGAAGAGAAGGATATTTATAAACTTATGGCTCATCGCATCGGTTTTCAGTGTGTTGATGTCTTATGCGCAGCATCAAACTCGGAAAGCTCCAGCTTATCCTTTGGTGACCCATAATCCAAATTTCAGTATTTGGTCAACGAGTGATGTGCTGACTGATAAACCGACAGAACATTGGACCGGTGTGCCGCATGGCATGACGGGTTATCTTGAGGTCGACGGAACCATGTATCGCTTTATGGGTATGGAAGCTCCGCGTTACCAAAGCATTATGTCGGAGGCAAGTGCAGATGAAGGAAACACAGTTAAATATACAGAACAAGCTCAATCCGGTGGTTGGAATGTCTTTGACTTTAAGGCTTTAGGTTGGAAGGATGGGCGGTTGCCAATTTCTGATAATAAATTGGTATCTGGCACATCTTGGGAATCAGATAACATATGGGTTAGACGGGAATTCTCTCTGAGTAAAGTAAATCAGGATGAGCCGCTGTATCTTAAGTTACACCACGACGATAATATAGAAGTATACCTGAATGGAAAACTTGTATTTGAAAAAGAAGGCTGGAATAACCGCTTTGAATATTTTGATATTTCCTCTAGAGCCAGGGGGCTACTCCGTGCAGGTAAAAATGTTCTTGCCATACACCTGAAAAATACAGCCGGTGGTCGGTTTCTAGATTTTGACCTGGTAAGTAAAATGCGATCTGATGAGGAAAATGTAGGCATTGCGCGACAAACCGGGGTGGATGTGCATGCGACACAAACGATCTATACGTTCGATTGTGGTGGTGTTGCCCTGAAGATCACCTTTACCTCACCCCTTTTAATGGACGATCTTGATCTTCTTGCACGGCCTATTTCTTACATCTCCTACCAGGTTGCCTCTAAGGACGGAAAGAAGCACCGTATTAAAGTCCATCAGGAGGTATCTTCGGATATTGCGGTGTATATAGCAGACCAACAGGAAGTCCAAGGATGGGCGTATAAGGACGAAGGTCTCTCTATCCTGAAAGTGGGCACGGTCGAACAGCCGATCTTACAGAAAGCTGCCGACGATATGCGCATTGACTGGGGATACCTTTACGTTGCAGCACCTGAAGGGAAAGATGTGCGACAATATATATCGGGACATGATACGAACAAAAATGACGATCCGTATCGCGGAAAATCGCTATCGCTGAACACCGAAATTTCTTTAGGTATCGTTGGTTCGACGCCGGTCCAGCGCTTTTTGACCATCGGATATGACGAAGTAGTTGCTATTCAGTATTTTAATCAGGATCTACGGCCTTGGTGGAACAGAAATGGGGACCGTTCTTTTGAGTCCCAGTTACATGCTGCCTTAGATGATTATGAAAAATTGATGCAGAGGTGCGCTCGTTTCGATCAAACGCTTTGGCAGCAAGCGAACCGAGCCGGTGGAGAGGAGTATGCCCATCTCTGTGTTTTGGCTTATAGACAAAGTGTCGCAGCGCACACCTTGGTGGAGAGTCCTGACAAGGAGGTTTTGTGGCTCTCCAAAGAGAATAATAGTGGAGGATTTATTAACACGGTTGATGTGACCTATCCCTCATCGCCCTTGTATTTGATTTATAACCCTGTTTTGCTGCAGGGCATGCTAAACGGTATCTTTCATTTCAGTGAAAGCGGGAAGTATCCACATCCATGGGCGGCACATGATCTGGGAACCTATCCACTTGCTAATGGACAGACGTATGGAGAACCGATGCCTGTGGAGGAATCGGGAAATATGCTTATTATGACCGCGGCGATAGCCCAAGCGCAAGGTGATGCGAGTTATGCAGCGCAGCACTGGGCTATACTTACCAAATGGGTGGATTATCTTGTCAAAGAAGGTCTCGATCCGAAAACCCAGCTTTGTACCGACGATTTTGCCGGTCACCTTGCGCGCAATGCTAATCTTTCGTTAAAGGCGATTATGGGAATAGCAAGCTACGCGCGACTTGCCGGCATGTTGGGAAAGAAAGATATCGCTGATCGATACCGGAAAGTGGCAGAGGGAATGGTGCCCAAATGGATGGATATGGCAGATGCCGGAGACCATTATGCGCTTACATTTGATGATCCGAACACCTGGAGCCAGAAATATAATCTCGTATGGGATAAGGTATTGGATTTCGATCTGTTCCCCAAAGAGGTCCTTGTTAAGGAAATTGCATATTATCTGCCAAGAATGAATCGTTTTGGCTTACCGTTGGACAGTCGGAAGAATTACACAAAAAATGACTGGATATTATGGACGGCGGTTCTGACAGACGATCAGGCGACCTTCAAGAAATTTATAGATCCGGTTTTTCGACATGCCATAGAAACACCGTCCCGCGTGCCGCTGAACGATTTCTATGACACACGGGACGGCATTCGTGAGAACTTTAAGGCGCGTAGTGTTGTGGGGGGATTCTATATGAAGATGTTAGCAGAAAAATGGGGCAGGTAAGACATCTCTTCAATCATGCTCGTATGTATATTTCTTTTAATTCTAAGAAGGCGAAAAAAATTGCTTCGGCTAGAATTAACCAGAAAAGTCTCCGAATAATCTTATCGGAGACTTTTCTTATAAAGAATATTATAATTGTCTTTTTTTGCTTACCTACAGAGTAAAGGCTTCTTTTATCTTATCTACGTAATCTAGTTTTTCCCACGTAAATAGTTCTACTTCTATTGTCTTCTGCTCACCTGTGGAGCTTTCGAACGTTTTGGTTTCCGTCCGGGGAGTGCGGCCCATATGTCCGTAGGCTGCAGTCTCTGAGTAGATGGGATTTCGAAGACCCAGACGAGTTTCGATGCCATACGGTGTCATGTCAAACAGCTCAGAGATTTTCGTTGCTATTTCCCCATCGCTTAGTGCCACTTTGCTGGTTCCATAAGTATTCACATAAATTCCCATTGGATCTTTCACGCCGATAGCATACGATATTTGTACCAAAATCTCGTCCGCTACGCCTGCAGCAACCAGATTTTTTGCAATATGCCTGGTCGCATACGCTGCTGATCGGTCCACCTTGGAAGGATCTTTGCCGGAGAAGGCTCCGCCTCCATGAGCTCCTTTTCCACCATACGTGTCGACAATAATCTTACGTCCGGTTAGTCCGGTGTCTCCGTGCGGTCCACCTATAACGAATTTTCCTGTTGGGTTCACGTGGAACTTGATTTTCTCACTGAACAATGCTTGCAACTCAGGCTTTAGCTGTGCTTTTACACGTGGAATGAGGATATTCTTGATGTCTTCTGTGATCTTTGCCAACATAGCCGGCTCCGAATCAAAATCATCGTGTTGTGTAGAGATGACAATAGTATCGATCCGTTGTGGTTTGTGATCGTCGCTATATTCCAGGGTTACTTGCGACTTTGCATCTGGGCGAAGGTAAGTAATCTCCTTATTCTCGCGACGTAACGCTGCCAGTTCGTACAAAAGTCGATGTGCCAGATCTAGCGCCAATGGCATGAAGTTCTCTGTTTCGTTATTAGCGTAGCCGAACATGATGCCTTGATCTCCGGCTCCTTGTTCCTGCTTTGTTTTTCTGTCGACACCCTGATTGATATCCGCAGATTGTTCGTGAATCGCAGATAATACACCGCAAGAATTCGCTTCGAACATGTATTCCGATTTGGTATATCCTATCTTTTCGATTACAGAGCGGGTAATTTTCTGCACATCCAGATAGATTTTGGATTTGACCTCACCAGCTAAGACAACTTGTCCCGTGGTAACCAATGTTTCGATAGCTACACGAGCGTCATCATCCCACGCTAAAAAATTATCAATTAAAGCATCAGAAATTTGATCTGCTACTTTATCAGGGTGCCCTTCAGACACCGATTCAGAAGTAAATAAATATGCCATTTAACTTTATTTTGATGATCAGCAAGGAGAGTAGCCAAGTAGAAGTGGAAAAACAGTTGTCGTTTAATTTTAGCACTTTTTTACCGTGGTTGCAATCTCCTTAGGCATCGATATATGCCGCACGCAAATCAGTCCACATTTTACAGCGACAAAAGTACGATTCTTTCTTCTATATATGGTATCTTTTTCAAATTTGTGTCGATTTAACTTTGCCTAAAATGAAGCGTTTAACTCCCAAATAACTATTTAAAACTATTAATGACTGTTTGCTGCATCGATAAAAAAATCACACTTCTTATCAAAAGTAATAATCCCATTATGTATTTTTTAATCGATATTAATTTAATGACCATTAACTTAATGATTGTTATTTTAGTGCGTGGCAAGTTTTTTACTAATTTTAAAACGGATCATTTATGAAGTTTTATAATAGGGATGTAGAGTTAAAATTGTTAGAAAAAAACGATGCTCAATCGCATGAAACAGCTTGTTTTCAGGTTGTTGTAGGTAGGCGAAGAATTGGCAAAACATCGCTATTGATGGAGTCGGTTAAAGGTAAGAAAGTTGCTTATTTATTTGTCATGAGAAAAAATGAGCATTTACTGTGCTCAGAGTTTCAAAGATTGCTTGAGCAGATCGGATTAAAAATATTTGGGACAGTTGCGTCATTTAAAGATTTATTTGAGCAAGTGATGAAGTATGCTATAGACGAGCATTTTACGTTAATTATCGACGAGTTTCAGGAATTTGAGTACGTGAACCCTTCTATTTTTAGTGATATTCAATTTGTTTGGGATCAGTATAAAAGTAAAATTAATCTCATCGTCTGTGGGTCTGTATATTCCTTAATGACAAGAATCTTTGAACATAATAAAGAGCCTCTATTTGGCCGATTGACTTCTAAGCTGATTTTGCAATCGTTCAAAGTTGATACTGTTAAAGAAATTTTGACGGATTACAATCCGAACTATAAAAACGAGGATTTGCTATGCCTTTATGCTGTTACGGGTGGGGTGGCAAAATATATAGAACTCTTAATGGACGCGAAGGCTAAAAATAAAGATGAGTTCCTCGAATTTATTTGTCGAATGGACTCTCCATTTTTGACAGAAGGAAAAGAATTGTTAATCAGCGAATTTGGAAGAGAATATGGAACATATTTTTCTATTCTTCAGTTGATTGCTTCGGGTAAGACGTCTCAAAGGGAGATTGATTCCATAGTCGGAAAGAATACAGGTGCATACCTTGTCAATTTGGAAGAGGACTATTCCTTGATCGTACGTAAACGTCCACTTTTTTCAAAACCGAATAGTAGAAATGTAAAATGGGCGTTAAATGATAATTATTTACAATTTTGGTTCAGATTCATATATCCTAATCAGTCTTTGATCGAAATCGCGAGATATGACTTACTTAAGGAAATTATAGAATCCGGGTACGAGCAATATAGCGGAGCGGTCCTAGAAAACTATTTTCGGGAAAAATTGGTCTCCCAATACCGCATTACTGAAATAGGGGAATATTGGGATAACAAAAAGCAGAATGAAATCGATATTGTTGCCTTAAACGATATGGACCGAGAGGCATTTATTGCTGAAGTCAAACGTAATCCTAAAGAAATTGACTTGATTAAGCTAAGATCAAAATCGGTCGTGATAAAGAAGGAACTTGCTAACTTTCGGGTAGCGTATTTAGCATTGTCTTTAGAAGATATGTAAACAACTAAAAAGGAATGCGATCTTCAATTCGGCGTGTTCAGGAATTCTAAAATTGAGGCTTCCTCTCTCGATGTAGGATCAGTTATTGTCAGCGTATTATTCGAAATCATTAACGATTTTAGCTCCATTAATATTGACAAAGATTGCCGCCACGAATGTCATTCAGTATATCAACAAGAACAAACTTTAAAGTAATATCAATCAATTCAAAGTTTGCATTGCTAATATGTACAACGGGTTATAAATAATCTTTAACTCCGAAAATTAGCTATCTTTATAAGCTCAAAAGGCATTAGTTAATTATGCGAAAACGGAAGCGAATATTGTTTGTCATCAATCCGATATCTGGGGGGAAAAAGAAGACAGCGTTTAATAAACAGGTTTTGGAGGTGTTGGATCTGGAAAAGTTTGATCCGACGTTCAAGATTACTGACCACCCCAATCATGCCTATGAGCTTGGAAAGTCTGCGATCCTAGAGGGATATGACGCGGTGGTTGCTGTTGGCGGCGACGGCACAATTAATGAATTGGGATCAGCTATTTTAGGAACCGACATGCCTTTGGGGATTGTGCCGGAGGGATCGGGAAATGGATTGGCGCTCTACTTGGGTATTCCGCTAAACGAATCAGCAGCGATTAGGCGTATCAATAGATTTGATACCGTAGAAGTAGATACGGGTGAAATCAACGGGCGCAACTTTTTTAATATTGCCGGTTTAGGATTCGATGCATCCGTGAGTGACCATTTTGCCACGGAGACCATACGTGGTCCCATCGGTTATCTTCGCTCGGCGATAAATGTTCTGAGTAATTTCAAGCCGAGTATCTATCGGCTTGTTATCGACGGGAAAGAATATCGGAAGGAAGCATTCATGATCAGCGTGGCCAACTCACCCCAATACGGCAATAATGCATATATTGCGCCTCAGGCGTCAATCAATGATGGTATTCTTGATGTTTGTATCGTAAAGAGATTTCCGCTGTATCTCCTTCCTAAAATGGTTTTTCATCTTTTTAACAAGAGTGCGGACCAATCTGAATATGTGGAAATCATTCCTGGGAAGAAAATAGAGATTGTTCGGGATGGCAAAGGTCCTGTTCATGTGGATGGTGAACCGGTCGAAATGGGCGAAAAGTTGGAAATTGCAATTAGACATAAATCACTAAAAATTATTTGTTAATATGGCAAAACAGAAAAAGCAGCGTTTTGAAGGAATCGTTTATTCTACGGCCGACGACTTTGCATACGTAGATGCCGAGCGCCAGCAAGAACAGGAAACCCTGCCCCCTGGAAAGCAAAAGCTGAAAGTTCTTCTGGACCGCAAGGCACGGAAAGGAAAGATTGTTACAATCGTACAGGGGTATATCGGCTCAGAGGAAGACTTAAATGATTTAGCGAAGAAGTTGAAGCAGAAATGTGGTGTGGGCGGTGCGGCGAAAGATGGAGAAATTTTAATTCAAGGTGATTTTAAGACTAAAATTTTCGAAATATTACAGGTCGAAGGTTATAGCGTCAAATTGGTTGGAGGCTAACCACTTACAATCGGTTGCATTCTTAAATTATGACGTCTTATTGACGATACATCGTTAAAAAATGACACGGATAAGAAGATGTTTAAGCATCTAAATCCAGTGTATTTCTGTAAGTGAACACTTACTTATTTTTCCGAGTTAATGATTTTTTAATTTGCATAAACCAAAAAAAATGGTTTTCATTGTAAAATATATCGTATTAAACAGCGTTTAAAGCTTGTAGCATGAACGTACTAGAAAGGAAAGGAAACCGCTGCTGGTTTATCTAGTTCGGAGCTGATTGACAGATGTACAAATTAATGCAGAGAAAATTTTATTTTTAATACAAAATAGTATATTTGTTTTGCTACAAAGCAAAATAACGGCTTTTAAATTGCACAAATTGAATTAAACATTAATATTAAACAACAGTAAAAATCTAAAAATTAGTAAAAATGGCAAACGCACCAAAAACTACTGCTCCTGCTAAAAATGAAGGCGGAAACTCAGGTAATTTATTTGCGAGTTTATCTATTATCATCTGTTTCATTGTAGGTTACCTTGTATGGAAATTTGTAATGGGTAGCCCCTCAAACTTTATCGACAATAACCCAGAAAATCAACCTAACCCAGGTAACTACCTAGGAATGGTTTACCACGCTGGTGTAATCGTACCTGTGTTAATCGGTCTATTTTTAATGGTATGGGTATTCTCTATCGAGCGCTTTATTGTAATTGGAAGAGCAGCTGGTACGGGTAACGTAGGTAACTTCGTTAGAAAAATTCAGACATTAATCAATGGTGGTAACATTGATTCAGCAATCGCTGAGTGTGACAAGCAAAAAGGTTCGGTAGCGAACGTAGTGAAAGCTGGTTTGTTAAAATACAAAGACGTTTCTGCGAACACAGGCTTAGATGCTGAGAAATCTGTTGTAGCTATCCAAAAAGAAATTGAGGAAACTACAGCGTTAGAGATGCCAATGTTAGAGAAAAACATGAACGTAATTGCTACCCTGGTATCAATCGGTACGTTAACTGGTCTATTAGGAACGGTAACCGGTATGATCAAAGCCTTCTCGGCTCTTGCAACAGGTGGTGCTCCAGATTCAGCAAAATTAGCGAACGGTATCTCTGAAGCCTTGATCAACACGGCGACTGGTATCGCAACATCGACATTTGCGATCGTTATGTATAACATCTTGACAGCGAAAATTGACAACTTAACGTATTCTATTGACGAGGCTGGTTTCTCTATCGTACAAACGTACGCTGCTAACCACAAATAAGAAGATGATTTTTTTTGCATTCTTTTATGGAATGTATGAAGTAAAATCATCTTAAGTTAAAAGAATAGGAAATTGTTAATTAAAAGAAGTAAAGAAAAATGGGTAAAGCAAAAGTAAAAAGAGCCAGTACCTCCATCGACATGACGGCGATGTGTGACGTATCGTTCTTGCTTCTTACATTCTTCGTATTAACGGCAACAGCACGCCAGCCAGAAGTTTTAGTGGTAGATACTCCGGCATCTACGACACCGGATAAACTGCCGGATGATAACTTAGGGATTATTTCTGTTGCGAATGGCAAAATATTTTTTGGTGTGAAAAATCCTACAGTTCGGGAGATCACGTTAAAGAACATGTCGCAGAGATATAGTGTTGCCTTTTCTGCAGAAGAATATGAGAAATTTAAACAATTGGACGAATTTGGTGTTCCAATCAAGAATTTGCGTCAATTGCTTTCTCTTCCAAATGAACAACGCAAGGAAAATATTCAGCCGGGCATCCCCGTAGATAGTACAGAGACGGCCTCTAATGAGCTATATTCCTGGGTTCAAGAAGCACGGAAAGCGACAATTGAGTATAACCGGTCACGGGACGGCGAGAAGGATTTCGTGGATCCGGGACCGATGAAAGTCGCCATCAAAGCGGACGCGGAAGAAAAATATCCAACTGTTAATTTAATTATCGAGACGTTGCGTAACCAGAAGCAGAACAAATTTAGTTTTGTAACCGGTTTGCGAGCGGCGGAATAATGATATAAGGACAATAGAAAATGGCAGAATTAAATCAAGATAGTGGTAAGGGCGGCAAAGGCGGGAAGGTAAGAGCCAAGAAAAACGGTGGTAAAGTCGATTTGACAGCCATGGTGGACCTAGCGTTCTTATTGATTACCTTCTTCATGTTGACCACTTCATTAAATAAACCGCAGGCGATGGATGTAGCGATGCCTGATAAGAATAAGATTGATGCGAATGATAATTTGGAAATCGCGGACAATCGTTCTATCACATTGCTGTTAGGATCCGATAATAAGATCTCTTGGTATTATGGGCAATTGCAGAATCCTATTTATCCACCTACCACAGTAGAATATGGTAAAGAAGGTATCCGTCAAGTCCTATTGAAGATGCAAAAAGAGGTTCCTGCGCGGGCAGGCGGGAAAGATCTAATTGTAGTAATCAGACCTAGCGAGAAGTCAGTACAACGTAATCTGGTAGATATCTTAGATGAGATGAAGATCGTTGACATCAAACGCTATATGATTTCTAAGATCAACAGTGACGAAATAGAGGTATTAAAACGCGACGGTCTTTTTAACGACTAATCGCATAATCAAGTAAAATATGTTTGGTTCTAAATTAGATATATTCAAAAAGGAATGGCTTGACGTCGTTTTTGCGAATAGGAATAAAGAATATGGGGCCTATGACCTGCGTAAGTTTGCGCCGAAGGCAACCAATATTGGTCTATTCACGATCACTGCAGCCGTTCTTGTTTTGAGTGCTCCAAAAATGTTTAACATTAAGATTTTTCCAGATAAGCCCGTAGAGGAAGCTCCAGTAATCACAGAGGTTACGTTGGAGGATTTGGAAATTCCGGAGCCAGAAGAAGAAGAAGAACCTCTTCCACAGGAGGAAGAACCGCCACAACGTATTGCACAGGAGCCACCAGCCGAAGATTTGGTGCGTTTCCCAGAGCCTAAAGTTGTGCCGCAGAACCAGGTGAAAGAAGAGGTTGTTTCCCAAGAGGAAATAAAGAAGGAAAATAAAACCCCGGCCCGTATCACCCTTAAGGGAACAAAAGGAGCCGCAGGTGTACCAACAGGTGAATTTGGTCCCAAGAAAGTGGAAGGCCAGATTACAGGTAGTGCTACTGGAGATCCAAATGGTACTAACCCAGATAAGATTTTTACCGCGGTGGAAGTAAATCCGGAACCTATTGGAGGGTTGAACGCCTTCCGTAAATGGGTAGGAGAAAATTACACGTATCCACAAGGCGCAATCGATGCTGGTGTGAAAGGCCAGGTTGTGGTATCTTTTGTCGTAGAAAGAGATGGAAGCTTAACGGATATCAAAGTCGTTAAAGATTTGTCTTACGGTACAGGACAAGCCGCAATCAATGTGTTAAAAAAGGCAAAAAAATGGAAGCCAGGTATACAGAACGGTCGTCCTGTTCGGGTAGCCTATACGTTGCCTATTACATTGAACCTTCAACAATAAAACATGAGTGGTTTGCGTAACAGCACAAGAAAATTTAGTCAGAAATCGCCGACCCAGCGATTTCTGTCTATTTTAGGCCTAGCGATGTTCGCTTTTTACTTTACGTTGGGATTATTGATCATCTTTTGGGATGGTTTTCCGATCGAGATAGATCCGACGTATAAGACTTTTTTTGGGATATTGCTCATCGTATATTCCTTTATGCGTTTTGCTCGCCTGTGGCAGAATAATTTTAGTAAATAGGAATACGGGTTAAACTATTATATAAATAAACGATTCTAAATAGTAGTGGATTCTCCAAAGTGGGGTCAACTGCGATGTCAGAGACATAAGTTATTATGGGATGAGAAAAGCGATAAAAATAATTTTCTTTCTACTGATGGTATGCACAGCCTTAAGTTGTTCGCGCTCAAATAAGAGCGAGTCAGCAGGCACGGATAGCGCATCAACCAATACGGCTAAAGAAGATATTCTAGTTGGAACATTGCATGTGGCGGTCGATGAGTCCGTTTATCCTCTTTTAAAAGAACAGGAAGAGGTTTTTCTCTCGGCCTATCCGAATGCCAAAATTCAGTTTCTAGCGAAACCTGAGCTGCTGGCTGTGAAAGAACTGCTGGCAGATAAGGCGAGTGTAGCGATTTTAGCAAGGGAACTCAATGAGACAGAAGCTGCGTATTTTAAACAGCGTTCTATCACGCCCCGCGTTTTTCCGGTATGGACTGATGGAATAGTGGTTGTCAACAATACTAAACAGGCCGATACGAGCGTTACTATTGAATATCTGGTGGAAGCACTGAAAGGAAACAGTGCTGATCGTAGAAAACTTGTGTTTGACAATGTTAATTCAAGCAGTTTTAGGCAGTTAAAAGAGCTCGGTAAAATTGATAAGGTCGCAGGAAATTATGTTGAAGAGGCTAAAACCGCTTCAAATGTATTGCAAGCTGTTGCAAACGGCTCAGATAAGATTGGGATATTAGGCTATAATGAGTATATGGATTTGATATCCACATTTCAGAATAAAAATAATATTCGTATCTTGAGCGTGCAGAATACACAGGGAGAGAAGGCTGATAGACAGTTTTACAAGCCAAATCAATCGACCATCGCCACAGGACAATATCCTTTACGACGCACGTTTTATGTGTTGAATTACCAGCCAAATATGGGGTTGGGGATAGGATTCTCGGCTTTTCTCACAGGCGATCGAGGGCAACGTATAGTGCTTCGGTCGGGATTAGTTCCGGCGACGATGCCAGGACGAGAGATCATTGTAAGAGACAACATTTAGTAACAAGAATATAAAGTAGAACACGAATAAATTATGACAAACAGCAAATTATTTTTAAGTCTATTACTGGCTGGAACAATCGGTTCTGTTAGTGCGCAGAGCTTGAAAGACGCTAAAGAAGCAATGACTGCAGAGCAGTATGATAAAGCGAAAGACATGCTACAGCGGTTAGTGGAGAAGAAAGCGAAGGATGGCGAAAACTACTTCTATCTAGGAAAGATACATTTAATCAATGATAAGGTAGATTCGGCTGCTTACGTGTTCAACCAAGGGTTGACAAATGCTCCAAAAGAACAATTAAACAATGTCGGTCTTGGTATTGTTGATTTGATGAATGGCAACCAAAGTGCTGCTGAGACTAAATTCTCTACTGCTGTTGCCGGCCTCGGAAAAAAGGATTATTTACCACTTTTGTATATTGGAGAGGGTTACATAGATGCGCCTAAACCTGACTATACGAAGGCTATAGAATATTTGACGCAAGCTAAAGCTAAAAATGAAAAAGATCCGTCAATATTGGTTGCCTTAGGAGATGCATATGCTGGGTTGGGCGAAAGCAGCCAGGCATTTGTTAACTACCGCGATGCGGAGTATATGGATCAGAGTTTGTTAGCGCCGAAAATCGGTCAAGCGCTGATTTCTAGACGAGCTCAAGCCTACGATGTTGTTCTCGAGCAGTTAACAGCGCTTACGCAAGAACATCCAGATTATGCCCCACTTTATCGTGAGTTAGCGGAAACGTATTACTTGTCGTCGTTGAAAGCGCCGGAAGATCAATACCGCGAGATCAACCAAAAAGGTGTGGAAAATTATAAAAAATACTTGAGCTTGACGGGAGATAATTCGGTAGAGGCGAAAACACGCTACGCCGATTTCTTGGTGTATTCAGGGAACTACGAAGAATTGAAAACAGTTGCCCAAGAATTAGCTGATGCTCCAGGTGTAGATGCTAAAGTATACCGTTATTTAGGTTATATCGCCTACAATCAGGATAAAGATTATGCAAAGGCTGCTGAATATATGAACACGTTGTTTTCGAAGGTTCAACCAGAACGTTTGATCCCTCGTGACTACTTATACGCAGGTCTATCGAATGTAAGTGCCGGCGACGAAACGAAAGGCTTTGAGTTGTTAAAACAGGCTATTGAAAAACAGACTGAAGAGGATAACCTAGAGACTGAAATCGCTGAAACTGCCTTCGCAAAATACCAGGATGGTGAAGTGGAAACTGCGGTAAAGATTTTCCGTTTGCCTGCTTCTGACCCAGAATCTGATTATTATTTTGATGCGAACTATTTCATTGGGTTAGGCCAATACAGTAAAGGTTCAAAGATTGTTTCTCCTGCAGAGGGCGAAGAGGTTACACCTGAATTGGGAGCGACTAAAATTGCCGCTGGAAAACCGATATTGGATGAAGCGGTTAAGGCGTTCGGTGTCGTAGTTGGTACTACGAAAGATGATGTAAAGAAAAAGTACTTGATTAACTCTTTATATTATAAAGGATTATCAGAATTGGCTTTGGATGGTGTAATGTATGATCCTGAAAACGCAAAAGGATTGTTTGTTGATTCATTTACTCAGTTGTTAGAGGCTGTGAAAACGGTACAATCTGAAGATCCGAATCTAAATTCGTACATCACAGATGCAAACAATTACCTAGGCTATTTCCACTATTTAAAAGGGGATAACGCGAAAGCAAAAACCTATTTCCAAGAGACGATCAAGATCGATCCGGCAAATGAATTTGCAGGACAATTCGTTGACCAGCTCTAAGATTAAAATATCATTAAAATTACCGAGGGACTGCTTGCAGTCCCTTTTTTTATTGGGAAAAAATGATATATTTGTTAGAGAGAACAGATAATAAACTAGTGATTATGGAAAGTGTAAACCTAAGTAGCACTCCAGTAGATTATATACCTATTTTAATTCAATTAGGTGTAGCCATCGGTTTTGGTGTATTGACCATCATTGGTACTCATTTGATAGGCCCGAAAGTTCGCACAGAGAACAAGCTCGGCGCCTTTGAATCCGGTATTCAAGTGGTGGGGAATGCTCGGCAGCCCTTTTCCATTAAGTATTTTTTAGTTGCTATCTTGTTCGTGATATTTGATGTGGAAGTGATATTTATGTATCCTTGGGCTGTCAATTTTCGAGAATTTGGTGTACAGGGGCTTATTGAGATGTTCATTTTTATGGGCTTGCTTCTATTAGGCTTCATCTACGTCATCAAGAAAAAAGCACTGGACTGGGATTAAACATATCGTTCGTGTCATGGGGATTGCTATTTGCAAATTTCCATGAGATTGTGACAATGTTTTTGCTAAACTGATACATATCGTCCTGAAAACGAGTTTTCAAGGAGGGTGTTGTACAGCGGTGCAGACAGCCGACATATGTATGCGATCCCTCTCTCCATCAAATCAAACTTAGTATAAACCAAAAAACGATAGTCATGAGCAAAGTGACATTGGCAGAAGCACCTCCAGGGGTGGAAGGAGCAGGATTTTTCGCAACGACTTTAGATAAAGCTATAGGATTGGCACGGGCTAACTCACTATGGCCTTTGCCATTTGCAACATCCTGTTGCGGTATTGAATTTATGGCTACCATGGGGTCAACCTATGACCTTGCGCGCTTTGGAGCAGAACGTCCTAGTTTTTCGCCCAGGCAAGCTGATATGTTGTTGGTTATGGGGACGATTGCTAAAAAGATGGCGCCGGTATTAAAACAAGTGTATATCCAAATGGCCGAGCCCCGCTGGGTGATAGCTGTTGGAGCATGCGCCTCGAGCGGAGGTATTTTTGATACCTATTCTGTATTACAAGGTATTGACGAGATTATTCCAGTCGATGTGTATGTCCCGGGCTGCCCGCCACGGCCAGAGGCTATTTTAGATGGAGTCCTAAAGTTGCAGGAAATCGTAAAAAATGAGTCGTTAAACCGGCGCAATACGCCCGAGTACAAGGCTCTCTTGGAAAAGTATGGAATTGTAACGGATAATGGAAATGGATAAGTTGACGAATCAGACGATTATCTCCCGTCTACAAGAACGATACAATGACCGGCTTTCCGTGCTGGGGGAACCCCACGGTTTACTCACCATATCCATCGCTCCGGAGGACAGTATCGATATGTTGAAGTTTTTAAAGGACGATCCGGAGCTTCGGTTCAATTACTTAACCGACATTACCGCGGTTCATTATCCGAAACAAGCGCAAGAATTCTGCGTGGTCTATCATCTGCACAATATGTTGCAGAATGTTCGCTTACGAATCAAAGTCTTTGTTGCTGGACCAAATCCTACCGTTCCGACAGCTACCACGTTGTGGGAAGGAGCGAATTGGATGGAAAGGGAGACATATGACTTTTTTGGGATTGTATTTGAAGGACATCCTGATCTAAGACGGATTCTTAATATGGACGATTTGGAGGTGTTCCCTATGCGTAAGGAATATCCTTTGGAGGATCCCAATCGCGTCGACAAGAAAGACTTTTATTTTGGACGCTAATAACAGCTAGAGAAGATGAGTAAACCGATAACCAAAATAACACCAAACGCATCTGTGTTCTTTGACAATGATCCGCAGGATGAGCTGATCACGTTGAACATTGGACCTACACACCCTGCAACGCATGGTGTTTTCCAAAACGTGGTGCAGATCGATGGAGAGCGGATTGTGAGTGGGGTGTCCACCATAGGTTATATTCACCGGGCGTTTGAAAAGATCGCTGAGCATCGGCCTTTTTATCAGATAACGCCTTTGACGGATCGCTTGAATTATTGTTCCGCTCCTATTAATAATATGGGCTGGCACATGACTGTCGAGAAGCTTTTGAACATAGAGATTCCCAAACGCGTGCAGTACATGCGTGTCATCGTTATGGAACTTGCGCGGATCGCGGATCACATTATCTGTAACGGTATCCTAGGCGTTGATACCGGTGCATTTTCTGGATTTTTATACGTGATGCAGGAGAGGGAGTTTATTTACGAAATTTTCGAGGAAATCTGTGGCGCACGTTTGACGACAAATATTGGTCGTATTGGTGGCTTCGAACGTGATTTTAATGAGGTAGCATTTCAAAAAATAGTGGAATTTACCAAACGGTTCCCACCAGTTCTTAAAGAATTTGAAAACTTATTTGTGCGTAACCGTATTTTTATTGAACGGACATCTGGTGTCGCCGCCGTTACGCCAGAACAAGCCCTGAGCTACAGTTGGTCAGGGCCGATCCTCCGTGCGACCGGTGTTGATTATGACGTTCGGGTGGTATCCCCTTATTGTTCCTATGATGAGTTTGATTTCGATATTCCAGTTGGCACCACCGGCGATGTTTACGATCGCTTTATGGTGCGCAATGAGGAAATGTGGCAATCGCTTCGTATCATCGAGCAAGCTATGGAAAAAATAAAGAAGGAACCTGTGGGCGTATTTCACGCCGACGTCCCAGAATTTTATTTGCCTCCAAAGGAGCAAGTATATACCAATATGGAGGCATTAATTTACCATTTCAAGATCGTTATGGGAGAATGGGAAACGCCCCAATCGGAAGTATACCATTCCGTAGAAGGTGCAAATGGTGAATTGGGATTCTATCTTATCCACGATGGGGGACGATCGCCCTACCGCTTGCATTTCCGTAGGCCGTCCTTTATCAATTATCAGATGTTTGCACCCATGAGTAGTGGTATGTTGATATCGGATGCAATTATTAATATGAGTAGTTTAAACGTTATTGCAGGAGAACTAGATGCTTAGTGTTCAGGAAAATATGACGGTTGAATTTTCGGCTTCTTTACTGGAGAAGTTCGCAGAAGTTGTCAGCCGATATCCCGAGGCTCGACAAAAGTCGGCCCTCCTACCAATCCTACATTTGGTACAGGCTGAATTTGGTTGGTTAAGCGTGGATGCGATGGACAAAGTCGCTACGTATTTACATATCAAGCCTATTGAGGTTTACGAAGTTGCAACATTCTATACGATGTTTTTTTTGCAGCCAAAGGGGAAGTACGTACTGGAAATTTGCCGTACAGGGCCATGTTGCCTGGTCGGTGCAGAGCAAATTATGAAACATTTGGAAGATCGTCTCGGAGTTAAGGAGGGTGAAGTGACGGCCGATGGACTCTTCTCATGGAGGGGAGTAGAATGCGTGGCCGCGTGTGGTTTTGGGCCGGTGCTACAAATCGGGCCGGAATATACATTCTATGAAAACCTTACGGAGGAAAGTGTCGACAAACTAATTGAAGAATTAAAGCAAAAAGCACAAACAAAATAAGATGGCACGCAAACTACTGTTAAACCATATCGATGTACCGGGCATTAATACGTTTGACGTATATCGTCAGATGGGTGGATACCGCGCTGTGGAGAAAGCTTTAAAAACGATGTCTCCTGATGATGTTGTCGAGGAGGTGAAGAAGTCTGGCTTGCGTGGCCGGGGAGGCGCAGGCTTCCCGACAGGGATGAAGTGGGGCTTTTTAGCTAAGCCGGACGGCGTGCCACGCTATTTGGTTTGCAATGGTGATGAATCGGAACCGGGAACCTTTAAGGATCGTTTCCTGATGACGAAGATTCCGCATGCGCTGGTTGAAGGTATGATTGTTTCCAGCTATGCATTAGGAGCGAATACCTCCTATATCTACATCCGTGGCGAGATGATGCCTCAGATCCGGATTGTGGAGCAAGCCATAGCGGAAGCTAAAGCCGCAGGATTTTTAGGTAAAAACATTCTGGGCACGGGATATGATCTGGAAATTTACGTACAGCCCGGAGGAGGGGCTTACATCTGTGGCGAAGAGACGGCTTTGCTCGAGTCGCTGGAAGGAAAACGTGGCAATCCCCGGATTAAACCTCCATTCCCAGCTGTGGCTGGACTCTATGGTTGTCCCACAGTGGTTAACAATGTCGAGTCTATTGCCGCAACGGTACCGATTATTAACGACGGGGGAGAGGAGTACGCCAAAATCGGGATCGAACGTAGTACTGGGACAAAATTAATTTCCGCTTCGGGTAACCTGGTGCGTCCAGGTGTCTACGAAATAGAATTAGGTCTTCCGGTTGAAGAATTTATTTATTCGGATGAATACTGTGGCGGAATTGCTAACGGTAAACGCCTGAAGGCTGTGGTGGCAGGAGGATCTTCTGTACCTATTTTACCGACTAATCTTGCGCTGAAAACGGCAAATGGAAATGCGCGCTTAATGACCTACGAGTCACTGGCTGACGGTGGCTTCGTAACAGGAACGGCGATGGGATCGGGAGGATTTATAGCGTTTGATGAGGATCAGTGTATTGTGCGCAATACGTTGAATTTCACGCGTTTCTACCATCACGAAAGTTGCGGGCAATGTTCGCCATGTCGTGAGGGGACGGGGTGGATGGAGAAAGTGCTGCACAAAATTGAGTATGGACACGGCGACATAGCAGATATTGATTTGTTATGGGATATTCAGCGTAAGATAGATGGAAATACAATTTGCCCATTGGGAGATGCCTCGGCTTGGCCGGTGGCCAGCGCGATACGTCATTTCCGAGACGAATTTGAATGGCACATTTTGAATCCCGGGGAATCTCAAGTTCGAAACTTTGGACTGGCACATTACGCTGACCCGTTAACACCGGTAGCCTAGCTACACGGCATATAGTTGTTGATTTTTGAATGAATAAAATGGCTGAAGAAGGAAAATTTAAAGTAACCATAGATGGCATATCGATAGATGTAACACCAGGGACAACTATCCTAAATGCCGCTCGCGCAATTGGTGGAGATATCGTGCCTCCAGCAATGTGCTATTACTCTAAACTGGAAGGTAGCGGCGGCAAGTGTCGAACGTGCTTGGTCAAGGTTTCCAAAGGCTCGGAGAAAGATCCTCGTCCTATGCCTAAATTGGTCGCTTCATGCCGCACAACGGTAATGGACGGTATGGAGGTGCAGAACATCACTTCGCCAGATGTCGTGGAGGCACGTAAAGGGGTCGTGGAGATGTTGTTGATTAATCATCCCTTGGATTGTCCTATTTGCGATCAGGCAGGAGAATGTAAGTTGCAGGATCTGGGATACGAACATGGCGCCGAGCAAACACGGTATGAATTCGAGCGTCGCACATTTGACCGCATTGATATCGGGGATAAGATTCAATTGCATATGAACCGTTGTATTTTATGCTATCGGTGTGTCTATGTGGCCAATCAATTGACCGATAAACGGGAACATGGTGTTATTGGCCGTGGCGATCATGCAGAAATCTCTACATTCATTGAAAATGCATTGGATAACGAATTTATTGGTAATGTGATCGATGTTTGTCCTGTAGGAGCCTTGACTGACAAAACTTTTCGGTTCAAAAATAGAGTTTGGTTTACCAAGCCAGTGGACGCACATCGGGATTGTCCGACCTGTTCAGGAAAAGTGACTTTATGGTACAAAGGAGAGGAAGTACTCCGTGTTACCGGAAGAAAGGATGAATTTAATGAAGTTGAAGACTTTATATGCAATACTTGTCGCTTCGATAAGAAACAGACGGCCGATTGGGTATTGGAGGAACCGACTCCGATCGAAAAAGAATCAGTAATTACGGCAAATCATTATGATAGATTTGTGCCGCCGCCCGTTATCCAGACAGACATTACATTGCAAAGTGCGAATGCGGAACAACTCGCAAGAACGGAACGATTGAAATAGATAAGGCAGCATATATGGAAGGAGCTTTTATTTTAGAAAAATTAATTTTGGTGGTTATCGTCTTTACCATTTCGTTGGTAATTGCGATGTACTCAACCCTCGCTGAACGGAAAATCGCTGGCTTTATGCAGGATCGGTACGGTCCAAATAGAGCTGGTATCGGCGGTATTTTACAGCCTCTTTGCGATGGGGGGAAGTTCTTTTTTAAAGAAGAAATAATTCCCGCGGGAGCTCATAAGGTGCTGTTTGTCGCAGGACCTACCTTGGCCATTATTACAGCCTGTATCAGTTCCGCGGTCATCCCATGGGGGCAGAGTCTAACTATTGGAGGACGTGAAATTTCTCTACAGGTGGCAGATATCAATGTAGGTATATTATATATTTTCGGCGTTGTAGCCCTTGGTGTATACGGTATTATGATCGGTGGCTGGGCATCAAACAATAAATTTTCGCTGATGGGAGCTATTCGGGCCGCTTCTCAAAGTATCAGTTATGAAATCGGAATGGGACTATCCATTATAGCGTTGCTGATGGTCACCGGAACACTTTCTATGGGTGAAATTGTCGCACAACAATCTGGTTTTGTAAATTGGAATATTTGGGTTCAGCCCCTTGGATTCCTGATCTTCATGACGTGCGCATTTGCCGAATGTAATCGCGTGCCGTTCGATTTACCTGAATGTGAGACTGAGCTCGTCGGCGGGTATCACACAGAATATTCCTCTATGAAGTTGGGACTTTACATGTTCTCCGAATACATTAATATGTTTGTGTCTTCAGCATTAATGGCGGCTCTGTATTTTGGTGGATATAATTTTCCGTTCATGTATGATTTGGGGCTCTCGCAGAACTGGATTACCGTTATTGGCGTGTTGGTTTTCTTCCTGAAAATATTCGCATTTATCTTCTTTTTCATGTGGATACGTTGGACCTTGCCCCGTTTTCGGTATGATCAGTTGATGAATTTGGGCTGGAAAATGTTGATTCCCCTAGCAATAGCGAATATTGTGTTGACAGGAGTGATTACCATAATTAAGGACACGTACTTTTAAGATCGGTTCGGGTACTGCCGTAGCCATAAAATATATTAGTTAGCAGATTGGCCAAGTGCTGCCCACACAAAAAAAAGAAACTATGCAATCATTGTCTAATAGAAAGAAAGTAATCGAGCAAAAACCGATGAATTTTTGGGAGCGTATGTATTTGCCCGCGATCGCGAAAGGCCTTGGGATTACCATACGGCATTTTTTCAAAAAAATTCCTACGGTCAAATATCCGGAGGAACAACGGCCTTATTCCAAAAATTTTAGGGGACAGCATTCCCTCAAACGTGACGAGCAGGGACGGGAACGTTGTACAGCTTGTGGTCTATGTGCATTGTCGTGCCCAGCAGAAGCCATTACGATGATTGCTGCCGAACGCACGAAAGAGGAGATGCATTTGTATCGGGAAGAAAAATACGCCGCTGTTTACGAAATCAATATGTTGCGTTGCATTTTTTGCGGATTATGTGAAGAGGCTTGTCCAAAAGAAGCCATATACCTGGATGGTCCGCATGTAACGGCCGAGTATTTACGCAAGGATTTTATATACGGGAAAGATAAATTGGTCGAGCCCGTGTTCGATATTAAAAAACTAAACCAAGAAAAAACGAATTAGGATGTCCGTATTTTATTTTGTCGCATTTCTCGCTATTTTCTTTGCGTTGATGACTATCTTCACCAAGAACCCAGTGCATAGCGTGTTGTATTTGGTGATTACCTTTTTCACGTTGACCATTCATTACATCTTGTTGAATGCACAGTTTTTAGCGGTGGTCAATTTTATCGTGTATATGGGGGCAATTATGGTCTTATTCTTATTTGTACTTATGTTGCTCAATTTGAACGAAGAGACAGAACCCATGAAAAGCAATCTGGTTAAGACAATGGGGGCCATTGCAGGTATGTGCCTGATCGCTACGTTTTTGGGAGCCTTTCGGGTGATCGAGCCTACCAACGAGCTGGTGGCGGGAAACGCAGAAATCGGATTGGTGAAAAATCTTGGGAAGGTATTGTTTAAGGAATTCCTGTTACCTTTTGAAATTTCGTCCATTCTTTTACTAACAGCTATGGTTGGCGCGGTGCTTCTAGCTAAAAAAGACATTAAAAAAGCATAATGGAGAATATAGTTACACAGCTTCAAGGTGTTCCATTGAACCACTACATCATTTTTTGTAGTATTATTTTCGCTATTGGCGTAACAGGAGTGCTTATCCGTCGTAATGTGATCATCATTATGATGTCTATTGAGTTGATGTTGAATGCCGTTAACCTTTTGTTGGCAGCCTTCTCCGCATATCGGGGGGACGCCAGCGGACAGGTGTTCGTATTTTTCATCATGGCGTTGGCTGCTGCTGAAGTAGCGGTAGGGCTCGCCATTATCATCATGGTATACCGGAACACGAAATCCGTGGATATTGAGTCGTTAAGCAAATTGCGTTGGTAATTGAGTAGAGATTTTTAGTAAAAAACTATGTCTGAATTAATTTGGCTGATCCCCTTGATCCCTTTGATAGGTTTTGTCGTAAATGGACTTACGAGAAATAGCGTGCCGAAAGTCGTTACGGGCGTCGTAGGCTGTGGCGTTGTCCTCGCCTCATTTGTCCTGAGTATAGTCCTTTATTTAGATATAACGGCTGCGCAGGCAACGGGGGCTTCTGTGGCCCACCAGGTGACTCTGTTTGACTGGTTTTCCGTCGGGAAGCTTCAGGTAGGCCTATCGTTCTTGGTGGATCCATTGAGTGCGATCATGCTGTTGATTATCACGGGGGTAGGTTTTTTGATACATTTGTATTCATGTAGCTACATGGCTGCCGATACAGGCTTTGGCAAATTTTTTGCCTATCTAAACCTGTTCATCTTCTTTATGACGATTCTCGTGTTAGGGTCTAATTACTTGGTCATGTTTATTGGCTGGGAGGGGGTAGGATTATGTTCGTACCTGCTCATTGGTTTTTGGTTCAAGAATTCCTCTTATGCATCGGCAGCAAAAAAAGCTTTTGTTATGAACCGTATTGGCGATCTTGGTTTCCTGATTGCGATGTTCTTTATCCTGGAGACATTCGGCAGTTTGGAATATAACACCGTATTTGCACAAGCTGGGGAAATGCCGGTCGGAAACAGTGCACTTCTTGTTATCACTATGCTGCTGTTTGTTGCCGCGACAGGTAAATCCGCCCAGATACCGCTGTTCACTTGGCTTCCGGATGCGATGGCAGGCCCGACGCCGGTTTCCGCCCTGATTCATGCCGCAACCATGGTTACTGCAGGTATTTACATGGTTGTACGTTCTAATATTTTATTTGTGCTTGCGCCAACAACGATGGATGTGATGGCCATCATTGGCGCTGCTACTGCTTGTATCGCTGCGTTTATCGCATTGACACAGAACGACATCAAAAAAGTATTAGCATATTCTACGGTATCTCAATTGGGATACATGTTTCTGGGCCTCGGGGTAGGTGCGTTCACCGGGGCTTTTTTTCATGTCCTTACTCATGCCTTTTTTAAGGCTCTATTATTTTTAGGTGCAGGTTCGGTGATTCACGCGATGCATCATGAACAGGATATGCGCCGGATGGGAGGACTGCGAAAGGCGCTTCCAATAACGTTCGCAACCATGTTGATCGGTACAATTGCCATTAGTGGAATTCCGCCCTTCGCAGGATTCTTCTCCAAGGACGAAATATTGGCGCATGCTTTTCAGCATCAACCCCTGTTATGGGGAGTCGGATTCCTGACCGCGTTGTGCACGGCATTTTACATGTTTCGCTTGCTTTACTTGACGTTCTTTGGAACGTTCCGTGGTTCTGATGAACAACGAAGTCATCTGCATGAGTCACCTTGGCAAATGACCTTACCGCTAATTGTTTTGGCAGTTTTGTCTATTGTAGGAGGATGGCTGAATATCCCCGAAGCGCTAGGAGGCCATCACGCCTTAAGTACATTTCTGAATCCAGTATTGGATAAAGGGAGTTTGCATACCGCTCCGTTGGCTTTAAGTCATACCACGGAGTATCTGTTAATGGGAATTTCAACGGCAGGCGCGCTTCTAATGGCGATAATCGCATATAACCGTTATGTAAAGAAAGAACAGATCCCTGGCGCCGATGGTCAGGAGGCCGGTACGTTGTACAAATGGTCGTACCATAAATTGTATATCGATGAGTTTTACGAAGCTGTAATCGGGCGTCCGCTTAAGAAACTTTCGGTATTCCTATATACCTATGTTGATCGGATGGGTATTGATGGTTTCGTCAATGGTATCGGCGAGTTTTTTATAGGTTCAGGAAAAGGAATTCGACAACTGCAAAGTGGGCATGTTGGCTTCTATATCATTATGATGGTGATTAGTGTGATCGCAATTTTAGTGTACGGAATTTTTCGAATTTAAGTTCGTAAATAAATGGCCGCAAAGGGATGTTTGACTATTAACTCTTGATTTTTTAATTTGCTAATGGATAACCTATTTATATTACTTCTTGTGCCCGTTATTGCGGCGTTGGTGTTATGTTTCGTGAAGGGGAGTGGCCCAGCGAAATGGATCGCGTTGGGTTTCGGCCTTTTGGAATTAAGCTTGTCGATACCATTTCTATGTGAATTTACCCCTGACGCTACGATACAGTTTGAACAACGTTGGATGTGGATCGCCTCTTTAGGTATTCAATTTCATATAGGATTAGACGGTATCAGCCTTCCTTTAGTCTTATTAACCAACGGGTTGATCCCAATTATTGTATTAAGTTCATTTGGAAAAGGCTACAAAGGAAATTTTTATGCCCTGATTTCTTTTATGCAAACAGGGTTATTATTGGTTTTTCTGGCATTGGACGCGTTTTCCTTCTACGTCGGCTGGGAGATCGCGCTTATCCCGATTTATTTCATTTGCGCCCTTTGGGGCGACGGGGATCGTATCCGAATCAATCTGAAATTTTTCGTGTACACTTTCTTCGGTAGTATTCTTATGCTGGTGGCGCTGATTTTCTTATACAATCAAGGAGCAACACGAAGCCTGGAATGGAATGATTTGGTCGCATTGAATCTACGAGAATCTACCCAGCGATGGATATTTTGGGCCTTCTTTTTAGCATTTGCAATCAAAATTCCAATTTTTCCTTTTCATACTTGGCAACCCGACACGTACACCCATGCGCCATCCGCTGGAACCATGTTGTTAGCTGGTATTATGCTTAAAATGGGTATCTATGGATTGATCAGATGGTTATTGCCTATTGCCCCGTTCGGCGTGATGGCCTATAGCCAGTTAATTATGGTACTGTGCATTGTAGGTATTGTTTATGCGTCTCTGATTGCCTTTAAACAACAGGATGCGAAACGGCTAATTGCTTACTCTTCGATCGCCCACGTCGGTCTGATCTCGGCGGGAGTCATCTCTTGGCATGCCGAAGGACTCCAGGGAGCCGTTATACAGATGGTTAACCACGGTTTAAGTGTTGTTGGTTTGTTCTTTGTGATCGACATCCTACAGCAACGCACAGGAAGACGTAATCTATCGGATTGGGGTGGGTTAGCGGCACGTATGCCACGCTTGGCGGTGGCTTTTTTAATCTTATTGATGGGAGCAGTCGGACTACCATTGACTAATGGATTTATTGGCGAGTTCCTGCTTCTGAAAGGCGTGTTTGACTTTGGTGTTTGGTATGCCGTTTTTGGTGGGTTGACATTAATATTGGGCGCTGTGTATATGTTGCGTTTTTATCAGAAAACAATGTTGGGACCTTTAACCGAACAGCATGAAGCAATTGCCGATATCAAAGGACATGAATTGGTGGTGTTAAGTGTCCTTGTGTTCTTTACACTGTTTCTTGGGATATGGCCGAAAGTTATCCTGCACCTGTCCGAGGCGTCAGTGACAAACTTGTTAAATCAAATTAAATTTTAATTAGCGATTGTAAAAAATTATGGGTGCGATAATTACGTTGTGTGTATTGGGAATTTTGCTCTTGTATCTAGGGCTGTTTAAAGCGAAAAATGCACTGCTTCCCGTTACCTTAATCGGCTTGTTGGTAGCGTTGGGATTCACCCTTTCGGGTTGGAACACAGAAGCTGCACCGGTTTACAATGGAATGGTTGTGTTTGACCGTTTCGCGTTGGCATTTTCGGCGCTGTGCTTAATAATAACCGGATTGATACTTCTTCTGTCGAAGGAATATTTCCGAACGATCAGTGATCATATAGCAGAGTACTACTGTTTGATAATATTTTCGCTTACCGGAGCTTTGCTGGTCAATGCTTATCACAATTTTGCGATGTTATTCGTCGGGATTGAGATTATGTCAGTAGCCTTATACATCCTTGTCGGAATTCGTAAAAGCGACTTTGCTTCGAATGAGGCCGCTTTAAAATATTTCTTGATGGGCGCATTTTCGACCGGTTTCTTGCTTTTTGGTATAACACTGATGTATGGTGCTTCAGGAACATTTGATTTGGAAGGGTTGCGGAATTATGTAGTGTCTGCTGAGGAAATTTCTCCTCTGTTTTATGGCGGTATTCTACTCATGCTGTGCGGCCTTTGTTTTAAGGTAGGAGCGGCACCTTTTCATTTTTGGACGCCGGACGTGTATGACGGCGCGCCGATCCTGATCACGAGTTTCATGAGTACAGTGGTCAAGGTGGCCTCTTTTGTGGGCTTTTTGCGTTTGTTTAGTACCGTGCTCGTTCCACTAGATTCATTTTGGACACCCGTGCTACTGACGGTCGTTGTCATCACGTTATTCGTCGGAAATATCTCCGCATTATTGCAATCGAGCTTTAAGCGCATGATGGCGTATTCCAGTATTTCCCATGCAGGCTACATGCTGTTTGCAATAGTAGCTATCGGCGCCAGTTCCGCTGCCAGTATTTTTATTTATGCTACTGCGTACTCTTTGGCATCCGTTATTGCCTTCGGAGCACTTATCTTGGTTAAGCGTAAAACTGGATCTGACCAGTTTGAATCGTTCAATGGGCTTGCTAAGAAAGATCCTTGGTTGGCTTTTGTATTGACCATCGCGATGTTGTCGCTTGCCGGAATTCCACTGACCGCAGGTTTCATCGGAAAATTCATGATGTTCAACAATGTTATGGAAGGGTATAACGTCATGTTGCTTGTTTTAGCCGCGATCAATGCCGCTATTGCGGTATATTATTATCTACATGTCGTGGTATGTATGTACTTTAAGACCGAAGAGCCTGGCGGAGCAGAATACCAAACCGTTACGGTTAACTACAAGATTGTTTTAAGTGTAGCAGCTATATTAACGATTGCTTTGGGGATTTATCCTGATCTGTTGCTAAGTTTATTGAACTAACCAAGATAACAGTACTGGCTGGGAATGGCTCTTGCATTCTCTATGCATTAGACGACCGAAGTATCGAAACGTAGTTTTGTTTGCTACTTGCTCGCCTCGGAGTACCTAATTATTAGTTGGATTGGAATGGTTTCCTGCATGTATCAAAAGAGATTGATCTGAGGATATGTGAATATTTCCATTGAGATGGATAAAATCCGTGTGCTTGATGTTATTATTACTATCTTTAAGGGAAATATTTAAAGACCAAAACCATGAAAACCAATTTCCTTAAAGAGAAAGAGTGTAGTCAAGCAATTGATGCCTGGAATAGTATGCGCTTGAAATATGAGCATATAATAGAATTGATAGATCCTAGGTCAGGGTTTAAATTTGAAAAAGGCGATTGCCAGGAATTGTTGAAGGATTCTTCTGACTATTTCCATGCTTATTTTGGAGTCCATCACGCTAAGGTTATTCTGATTGCCAAACCCTTGGACGAGAATGGAAAGGAACGAAAATTATCAAAATACGTGTACGTACCCTATGCGCCTATGGAAAATAATTTGGCCATAATTGAAATAGATACGGTTACAACGACAAAAACAACGATATTAACACCAGACCTGAAGATAAGTAAATTGACCAAGGAGATAGACCTTCCGACATCTAATGAACCTTTGTTTCCTGAAGAAATTTGTGTGCAAGATATCGAATTATGGAAGGACAATTGTTTGGATTGGTTTTTTCGTGAATGTTCAGAATATGGCGGGAAGGGGATATTTAGATTTTTCAGGGTCCCGACGGTTGATTTAGCCATTAAGGGAACAGACTATACGGCTGTACAGGCGCTTTTTGGCTTGAAGTTTTCGATGATCTATCAGAAATCCTATCCCGCTTTGATCTTCGTGTCGACCAAAGATCCGAAAACGGCCTTATCAGAACCTTTGGTTGGATCAGAAATTTTTACTCCTGCGGTGATGAACAGTAAGGATTACTCACAGCCATGCCCTCCATTTTGTAAAGATATGGTACTTGAGCGGAACACCTGGTAGTCCAATGAGTGTCTACTACTTTAGCTCCCTAGTACTATCCAATGGATTATTGTTATTCGCAGCGGTTTATTCTGTGTATGTTTTTGCGCATGTGCGTCAAACAAATAATCTTCAGTGGTTTGTTGCTTTCCTTTTTGGTTTGTTGTGCATTGAATGTTTAAATAAATGTTTTATTTACTTGCTGGAATGGCAAGATACTAGTTTCACATATCCTGTATATGTTTTTCTGGAATTCTTTTGTTTATCACAATGGATAGCTCTGAACTTGGGATTTTCTAAACGTTGGAGACTTGCAGCAACCTTGGGTGGTTTCTTGCTATTTATTGAGGCAGTCAAGAAGTGGTCAAGCGGAGCTTTGTTTTCCCCTTGGTTTAGTAAAATAATATTACATCTTCTAGTAATTACCGGCATGGCAACTGTTTTGCTGAAATATATTCGTGAGGAAAATATGCTGTCCCCGGTCCTTTTGCTTTACGGGGTAGTAATATTATATTATACAACCTCTTTGTTTTTGTTTTTGCTCCTGGATCAACTAACTGAGGTAAGTGTTCGGATTTCATATCTGATATGGGGATTGAACAATACGTTCTCGGCAATTTTATATGGTTCATCTATTTATGTATTTTACCGATTAAAGAGATTAAGATAAATATTGTCTTTATTGTGCTTTTGATTGTAGTTTTGACTACCATCCTTATCATCGCGTTCATGATTTACCGAGCCTTCATACAGCGGATTGTACGAGAAAGAAAAATTCAACATGAAATGGAACTCGCACATCAGAAAGAAATAGCCTCTCAGTTCAGCCTCGTTCAAGAAAATGAACGAAAGCAGATTGCCAAACTCTTACATGATGAAATTGGTAATAAGTTGAATATCATGTTCCTTTGGGTGACTAACGAGGAAGCATGGTCAGATGAAAGATCTCGTTCTATAATAGCAGAACTAATGCCGAAATTGATCGAGACTACTAGAAACTTGTCCCATAGCCTATATCCCTCTTCTCTCGAGAATTTTGGACTTATTCTTAGTTTGGAAGACTTGATAGCTCATGTGGATGGCCAGTTGAATGTTCTGATAAACATCACAGGTCTATATATCCCCCGCGACATTGCTTTTGAAGTACAGATATACCGAATCATCCAAGAATTTCTTACCAATGTTATAAAGCATGCTCAGGCATCCCATATGTGGATTCAATTGAGAGATACGGATTTTTATTTTTCTCTGGTTCTTTCCGATAATGGAATTGGTTTTGATTCTCGTGGAATAGAAAAGGGAATGGGTATTAACAATATGGAATCGCGGCTTAACTCCATTCAGGCACGATGGAAATGGAAAACTAAAGCCGATGGAGGTACCCGGTTATTAGTTCTCATACCCAAAAAGTAGAAGATATGGTTAAAATTGCATTACTTGACGATGAATTTTTATTCGTAGAAGGTGTTTCAGTGCTATTGGCATCCTGTCCAAATGTAAAGGTGACATTAGCGGAAACCGACGGTCTAAGGTTCTTAAGCAGAATGTCAGAAATGCTAGTCGATGATATTCCTGATATTGTTTTGTTAGACATAGAAATGAAGCCAATGGATGGTTTCGAGGTTATCGAACGGTTAAGGTCCATGTACAGTGAAATAAAGATAATTATTCTCTCCTCCCATTATAGACAGAATGTGCTTGGGCATATGATGAAATTAGGGACTTCGGCGTTCATTCCCAAAAATACAACTAAAGCACAATTGTTAGAAGTGATCGATGCAGTACATAAAAACGGGCTGTATTTTACGACACGGGATTATGAAATGTTGAGATCATACTTAAACACATCAAATAGACGGCCAATGTTGTCTCCTAAGGACAAACTTTCCTCTAGAGAACAAGATGTGCTAAAGTTGATATGTCAAGAATGTACCAGTCAAGAGATAGCAGACAAGTTGTACATTAGTGTAAGGACCGTTGAGAGCCATCGGCAGCATATTATGGACAAGGTAGGGGCAAAAAATACCGTAGGAATTGTGCTTTATGCTATTATGAGCGATATTCATCCGTTGCCCCCAATGGCCTAGCGAAAAATTCCGCAGATACTTCTCTGCTGTTTATGCTAGTCCGTATCACGGAGCATGTTTTCGGCGGCTTCTTGACCATCTATGTAAGCGCCATGCAAAGTGCCGTACGCCTCTAAATTATAAGCCTCACCAGCGAAATAAATCAATCGACCAATCGGTTTGGCCATCTGTTTTCTTGCGTCTAAGGCAAGTGTGCTGGTCGAAGAATGTCCAAACGGTTGCGTATACGAGTATGCTCCTAAACTGTATTGATTATTGTCCCAATTGGTTGTTCCAAATTTTCTATTGAACGTTAATTTTTGGTCATTATATGCCTTTTTAAAGCTGTCTGCAAACAGGTCAAATGTAGCCCGTTCATCAAAAAAGTCGAGTTGTTCTGCGAAATTTCCGGCGGTATGCACTATCAGAACGTTTTTTGGGAAGTACGATAAGCGATAATATTGCCATACTCCGTGCGGATCTTCGTTATAAAGATAGTAATTGATATCGTCCTTAATGTCAATCGGCATCTTGTTTAATTGTACAGCGATCTTTTTATATGAACCCAGCATCAGCGATTTTAGCGCTAATTGATAAGGGAGTGGCAAAGGGGGAATGAATTGAACGGTACGCTTTTTTAATAACGATACGGGAATAGTTACGATGCAAGCATCTGCCTGATATTCTTGTCCACTACTATCGACAACGGTGACAACCCTACTTTGGTCATCATTTTTTTGTGAATCGTCGAAGTGACCGTACTTAATCGTTTTGATTGATTTATATGTTATTTGAAATCGTTTTCCATACTTATTGGACAGATTCTCACCATACTGACGTACCAGAGTTCCTAACCCTTTACGTACAAATAAATTATTTCCCCAGTTCCCAGTAGCCTCCCGGAATCGGTCGGAAGCGATGTAGTTCCATGGCTCGGTCGATTCGGTAAATGGGCCGTATGGACTAAGACCTAGAGCCAACTGAACATGCTCATCGGAAACTCTTGGCTGGCAGCATACGGTTAAGTTAGGAAAATCCTTATGGCTCTCAAACTGATCTTCGATTGACTGAACAAACTCATTGATTTCAGGAATTCCATGTATGCTATCGTTCCGGTAAATTCCGTTTTCCTTAATTCTTAACTCTGCACCAGTATTGTCAACTACGGTATCAAAACCTAGCTCTTTGGCTATTCCAGGCCATGGGTTTTTTGGATTTTTCGGATCTTGTATGTATACACATCCTTTGTCGAAGGCCAACCCTTTAATGGCGTTGACATCTGTTCGTGCTCGACCACCCAAGATACTCTGGGCTTCGAAAAGATGGACTTTTGCGGTTTTGGAGCTTTCCAATATTTTGTACGCAGCGCCGATACCTGCGGCACCTCCGCCTATTATAATATATTTCTTTTCCATTAGTGGGGACCCTTTATTGAAATTGAATACAGGCTAAAGTCGCTCTATAGCCTGTATTCTTTGCTTGGATATTTAAGCTAGTATGCGTTGGCAGTTTGATATTTTTCAGCGATATAACGCTTGGCAAGATCAACCTCCCAGTCGTTGAAAATGGTCTTCAGGTTAACTTCAAGATCACTAGAGGTTCCAAGTAGCAACGAATTGGACATGAAGGAATCTACCGCATTGGTTACCTGATTGTACTTGTCATACTCCAACATAAGTTCTGCACGGTCAGCTTTCAATGATTCAATGATCAGATCATACGTTGCTTTGGTAGCGACATATTTTTCAGGTTCTTGCTCTAGTATTTTTTGCAGCGATTTCTTCGCTTGAATACGTACGTCGATAATCTGTTCTTTTACTAGGTTCAATTCGAACTCCGTAGTTTGTAATATTTGCTGTATTCCAATTGCTTTTGCCTCATCAACACTCATATAGACTTCAAAGACGATCTGAAAGGATCCAATGAATTGGTTCGTAAAGAAGGTGTTTTGTGTAAATACCTCTCCAGTCGATCCGAAGAAAAGATGTAATCCGCCAGATAACGGAATATCATTGAAACTGCTCTTTCGTGTAGCCTTACTTGCGGTGGCAAATTGTGATAACACACCCGAAATAAGTGTTTTAACCCGAGCGATGATAAGTGAATAGTCTCCTGCAAATGCACCTGTAAATTCCTTCGCCTTGTCAACCGTAGATTTGTCTGCATCTTCCGATCCCGGGACGTTTTTTGAAGGATAGTCTCCGGAACTCAGTGCATTACCGATCGAATCCACTATTGAATTTACCCTCGAAAGACTCCAATCATCGTAGTTTTGAAAATCACTTTTTTTATCCCCAAATAAACGAGCATGATCCCACTTGTTTTCTTCATAATGAGAAGATACTGTGTTTCGGATATCGACAAGTATCCTTTCTTCTTCTTTTCTTGCTTCTTGGCCAAGTTGATCCATGTATTCACGGAACTTTTTGTCCTCTTGCATTTTTTGCTCAATTGTTTTTGACTTTCCCATTGGTAGTTGTATTTAAATTGTGTAAGTAATTAGGAATACCAACCCTTGTTATTCCCCTAGTAAGATGTATTTGTCTGCAGACTTGCTTACTACTATACAAAGCTAGATCGCTCTCAAGCCAATTGAAAGCGTATAACCACTACGATCATATATTACGTAGAATTACGGATATCTTGTCTGTCCCCGGTGTTTACGCCCTTAAAGAACGTTGAACAAAACCCATTCCCGATTTTGGAGTTTTGATCTTGGATGGACGCGTTCTCCTTTCACAGAAAACGTAAGGATTAGGTTTTGAAAGCGTAATGAAAAGTTTTAAGGGTCACATTTATTAAACATTAAGACAGTTTTAGTGATTAGTTACTGAGTAGAAGGTTTTTTCTAATTTCATTTTGATCTATTACCACAAATTGTATCTTTATGCAGGGTCACTTTGATTATGAGGGAATTTAGTTTGTTGAAAATAATCGTATGCTTACTTACCCTGAACATGGTTTTTGGGGTGAGCTTGGCCCAACAAAAAATAACAGGGCATATTGTTGATAAGGAAAGCGGAAATGGGATTGCATTAGCGAGTATTAAGGTGGTCGGAACATCACAGGGTACCTCGTGCGATTCCAGTGGGCGCTTTACGCTTCAAACGCAGCATGATTCTCCTCTAACGCTACTTGTGTCGGCTATCGGCTATCGCGATGCTCAGGTAAATTATTCTGCCGTAAAAGAAGATATCAAAATAGCACTAACACGCAATGAGCAGCTAATTGATGCGGTAGAGATTTCGCATAGGAAAAAATATAACAATAGAAACCCCGCGGTTGATCTCATCCATCAGGTCATCAAGCATAAGCGGATAAACCGTTTGGAGAACCAGCCCCGGTTGACCTTTCAGCAATACGATAAACTTCAGTTCGGATTAGTAAATCCCTCTGAAAAATATCAAAGCCGATTGGGTAGCCTGGAGTTCTTTTTTAAGAACGTGGATACCACGACATCGCCTGGTGACCGCCTTCTTACTATCTTTTTACAGGAACAGTTAAGCGACGTATACTCTAAAAATGATCCGAAAGCATTTAAGAAACGTGTGAAATCCATTAAGCAAACTGATTTTGATGCACGTTATGTGAATAACCATAATATACAATCGTATCTCCAATATCTCTTTCAAGATGTGGAGATCTATGATGAGAATATTTTCTTGATCAATAAGCTCTTCCTTAGTCCGATTGCCAACAATGCGCCCGTTTTTTACAAATATTATATCGTCGATACCGTAAAAACGGATAACGGAAGCTATATCCGGTTAAATTTCGAACCGCGCAATAAAACCGATTTGTTGCTGAGTGGTACCCTGCAAATCACAATGGACAACCGATTTGCTGTTCGCCAGGCAACATTGAGGGCTAATAAGGAAGCGAACCTAAACTGGATCAACGAGATCCAGATCGCTCTAAGCTATGCGCCAAACGCTGAGCAGTACATGTTTTTGGAACGTAGCGATGTGGATATTGTTTTTGGGACTAATAAAAGGGATGCGGTCTATGGACGAAAAACGACCCTCAATTACGATTATAATTTTGCCCCAACATTCTCTGACGAGGTTTTTGCTGGAGCACCCACGGAAATATTGGTCAATGCTAAGAGCAATGAAGGTATCGTCAAACAGCAGCGTCCGATTGCACTATCCCCCGTGGAAGATAAGGTATATGTCAATATCGATTCCTTAAATAGTAACAGGACATTTAATACCATGCTGGCCATTGGGTACCTGGTTGGTCAAGGTTTTTATAACGCCGGACCTGTTGAATTTGGTCCGGTAGAATACGTGTATTCGCAAAATAATATAGAAGGAAATCGCATCCGAATCGGTGGACGGACAACAGGCGTGTTTTCTGAGCGACTATTTTTGGAAGGATACCTAGCCTACGGGATGCAGGATAAACAAGTTAAATATTTTATCAGGCCTACATTGGCCTTGAATGGAAAGTCTGTGGCCTCATATCCCGCACATTTCCTTCAAGTGGCGATACAACATGATATCTTCGATCCCGGACGTAATCTTGGATTTAAAAAAGGCGATAGCTTTTTTCAGTCCATACGAAGTAACCGCCCCACCAAGTGGATGGACACCTATGCTTATCAATTGAAGCACCTAATCGAATTTGGTAATCACATCAGTTTACAAACATCACTATTGCATCACCGCCGCCGGGCAGTCGGTGATCTCTCTTTTATTTCATCGGGAGATCCCACCCTCAACCTTCCAAACATAAACACGAACGAGTTGGAGCTTATTTTCCGGTGGGCACCCAAGGAAAAATTTTATTACCGAAATCTTGTTCGCAGCACTATCGTCGAAAAATATCCCGTGTTCAACCTCCAGTACAACCGTGGGCTCAAAGGATTTTGGAATGGAGACTATGCGTTTGATGCCCTCCGGGCGTTTGTGTCCAAGCGATTTTTCTTGAAGCAGCTCGGATTTGCTGATATGACGGTAGCTGGAGGTAAAATTTGGGGCACGCTTCCCTATCCGCTACTCGAACTTCCCGACGTTTTCCGGGAGGAAGACCGCCACATCATTGATTTTTCGATGATGCGAAGCATGGAATTCGTAGCGGACGAGTATGTACGGTTCTCACTCGAACATCAACTAGAAGGGTTCATTTTTAACAAAATCCCACTGATCAAAAAATTAAATTTACGCGAGATATGGGGCGTGAAGATGTTTTACGGCCGGTTAACAGATGCGAACAATCCATATCTGAGCGATGCGGTTATCCGATTTGACCGGGACAGAGAAGGACAGGTCATGACACACGTAATGGACCGATCACCCTATTGGGAGGGCAAAGTCGGCATAGATAATATTCTGCGTGTACTGCGTGTAGAATATGTACGACGTTTGAATTACTTAGGATTACCCAATGTGGATAAAGATAGCTACCGATTAAGTCTTCATTTAAACTTTTAGCGATATGGAAATTTGGAAAAATTTGTTGCTGGAAATAAAAGATAAAACAGCCTACCTCACGGTGAACAGGCCGGAAAAGTTAAATGCGTTAAACCGGGATACTTTACAGGAGCTCGGACAGGTGCTCCGACGGCTAAAGACAGACAATGGTGTCCGGGGAATTGTATTGACAGGCGCCGGAGAGCGTGCGTTTGTTGCCGGGGCAGATATTGCCGAGTTTACCGGGCTTTCGCAGGAAGAGGCCCGTCAGCTCGCGGAGTGGGGGCATCACGAGGTTATGGATGTGCTTTACCATTTCCCTAAGCCGATCATTGCGGCCATTAATGGATTCGCGTTAGGAGGCGGACTGGAGCTGGCTATGGCCTGCCATGTACGCGTGGCAGTAGCAGAGGCAAAAATGGGATTGCCTGAGGTGTCGCTAGGGTTGATTCCCGGCTATGGTGGCACGCAACGTCTTCCTGCATTGGTGGGACGAGGAAAAGCGCTGGAAATGATCCTAACAGGAGATATGGTGGATGCTACGTCCGCATTACAATGGGGACTAGTGAACCATGTTGTGGAAGCAAAAGACCTTGCTGTGAAATGCGAAGAGATTCTCTCAAAAATGTATAGTCGATCTGCTACAGCGCTCACTGCGGGTATAAATGCGGTAAACACGGGTCTTCGTGCGCCAGAACTCGGCTATGCGGCTGAAATTGAGGCCTTCGCTCATGCGTTCACAACACCGGACTTCCACGAGGGAGTTGGGGCTTTTCTGGAAAAGCGCAAACCAAATTTTTAGACGGTTGTTCATACAGATATTAGCGTGCATTATCCACTATCTGTATGAACAATCCAGTATTTTCACAAAAGGAGAGAAATCTCATTATTCTCCTTATCGTCGTGGTGCTTGGGGGCATCCTGCTGTATGCTATGCGCGGCATATATGGAGCTATATTGGGCGCTTTGGTCATGTACACCCTGTTCCGGACATTAAATCGATATTTGATTGAACGTGGACGCTGGCCAAAGCCGCTTTCGGCGGTCTTAATAATTATTATTTCCGTATTTATTATCGTGCTGCCTTTCGTAGGAATTGGTAGTATGTTGGTGCGTAAGGCTATGGAGTTGCAGGAAAACCCGGATTGGGTACGACAGCTCATAGATGCTGTAAATAAGTTTGCTGGGGATAAGCTTGGTAAGCCGGATATACTGAAAGAGCAGGTGGAGGCCAGTGCTGCATATTTTGGGAGTTTGCTTACAACAGTTCTGGGCGGAGCTGCAAACGTTTTCCTGGAGATCACAGTGATGTATTTTATCCTGTATTTCTTATTGGTGAACTACAAAGGCTTCGAAAATAGTTTCATTCACTACATGCCATTTGACGAAGAGCAGGCGCTCGTATTCGGCACAGAACTTAAGAACATTACTTATTCGAATATCATTGGGCAAACCATCATTGCCATTGTTCAAGGGGCTTGTCTTTCATTGGGATTTATGTTGTTTGGTGTTCGTGATCCGTTGTTTTGGGGAGTTATATGTGCCATCTTGTCCTTTATTCCTCTATTGGGACCACCCTTGATTTTTGTTCCTGCGGCGCTAATCTTACTGTCGCAAGGGCAGACGTGGCAAGGTGTGGCTCTATTGATTTGGGGATTTGGATTGGTTATCAATATTGATAATGTGCTGCGTTTTGTCATTGCTAAGAAAGTGGGCGATATTCATCCATTGATCACCGTGGTTGGGGTCATAATTGGCTTACCATTGTTCGGAATCATGGGGCTCGTATATGGTCCGTTACTGCTCGCGTATTTTCTGATTGCGGTAAAAATCTATAAAGCAAACAAACGCTTGGCGCTAAAAAAAGAGCAGCTGGAAGACCGTCAATAAATCTGTAAGCCCTTTCATAGCGTAAAATTATGGGGACAAACACCAACTTATTAGGTAAAATGTCGAAATTTAGAGCATAACTAATCCAATATTATATGCATTTATCAAGGAACTTACGCACATGGCTCTGTGGGAGCAGTTTACTCATAATAGTCACTACGCAAGCGCAAATTGGAAGGTCCGTCGCACAGCAGCCGGATCCCGTGGTGACCAGCATCGTTCGAGAGGCAACACAGAATTCCCAGTTAGAACGGCTAGCATTTGAATTGTTAGACGTTGTCGGCCCCCGTTTGGTGGGCACGCCTGGCATGAATAAAGCCAATGAATGGGCCGTTAAAACTTTTCAAAGCTGGGGTATCCCGGCGGAAAATCAACAATTCGGCGAATGGCGCGGTTGGGAGCGAGGTATTTCTCATATAGACATGACGTATCCGCGGTTAAAAACCTTGGCTGGAACACAGCTTGCATGGAGTCCTAGCACAAAAGGAAAGGCCATTGAAGGAGAGGTGATTACATTACCTGACTTTAAGAACGCGGCAGAGTTTCAGCAGTGGCTTCCTGCGGTTAAGGGAAAATATGTGCTGACATCAATGTACCAGCCGACAGGTCGTCCGGATCATAATTGGGAGCAATATGCACGGCAGGAATCTTTTGCCCGAATGAAAAGTGAACGTGATTCCCTTGTAAAAGCGTTTGATGCGCGTTTTCGTGCTATCGGCTTATCGGCCAATTCGTTGCCGGGAAAATTGGAGGAAGCAGGTGCTGCTGGAATAGTATCCAGTTTCTGGTCTCGAGAATTCGGGGCGAACAAAATTTTCGGTGCACGCACGCAGCGCGTGCCCTCTGTTGATATCTCACTTGAAGATTATGGGCTACTTTACCGGTTGGCAGAAAACGGTATGGCACCAAAAATTAAGGTCGAAACAAGTTCCAAGGATTTAGGAAATGTTCCATCGTTCAATACCATTGCACAGATCAAAGGAACAGAATTTCCTGATGAATATGTGATTTTATCTGCTCACTTAGATTCTTGGGAAGGTGGATCGGGAGCCACCGATAATGGTACGGGCACGTTAGCCATGATGGAAGTTGCACGGGTCTTAAAAGCGGTTTTTCCAAATCCAAAAAGGACCATCCTGGTAGGCTTATGGGGGAGCGAAGAACAGGGCTTGAACGGATCTCGAGCGTTCGTACTCGATAATCCAGCAATAACAGAAAAAACACAGGCCGTATTTAACCTCGACAACGGTACAGGACGGGTTGAGCAGATCAATGGTTCGGGTTTTGTACATGCCTATGATTTTCTTGGCCGCTGGCTGCAGGCTGCCCCAACCCAGATCACCAAAGATATCAAAACGACATTTCCTGGCAGCCCTGGTGGCGGCGGATCGGATCATGCGTCCTTTATTGCAGCAGGTGTCCCTGCCTTTATGTTGAGTTCCTTATCGTGGGGATATTTTACTAATACTTGGCATACCAACTTAGATACTTACGATAAGTTAATCTTCGAAGATCTACGATACAATGTTATACTCACGGCAGTCTTAGCTTATAAAGCTGCGCAGGAAGGTGCCCTGGTTGATCGTGAACGCCGAGTGTTGCCTACTACGCCGGATGGTAACCGGGGAGAATGGCCGGCTATTCGTCAGCCTAGGAGAACGGGAGTGGGCTATTAGCTTCAGCTAAGTTTCCTATAGGTCTCACTAAAATGAAAGGGACTTTATCATTGTTGAATATGATATAGTCCCTTTCTTTTTGCGTATCGGCAATATCATTTCTCAATTTCAGCAATAGCTAAGCAACATTCTTATCGTTAAGGTCAGTGGACCGTTAACACTTGGGGACTAAAGCATACATACGAAGCATCCCAAAAACGTGTAAACTCCAGGGATGTGCCCTAGTTATACATTTTCTTTCCTTTCTAAGATTTTGTTGGTCAATTTACTTGCTAACGGCAATAAGAATAATACGCAGGCATAGACAATAGGCAGAGAAAAAAGCCATGACTTAAGAAGTTCACCAGTCCAATTATCAACCGTCCACCCTTTCATAAAACCTGATAGGACTGCCGTGATAAGCGTTGTCGGAAGAACAACAAAAAGGGTATTGACCATCGTGTAGCGTCTATCCTTCTTAGAATTTGCCATTATCATTTTTCCGATTTTCGGGTTCAGGTATTCGTTCAACGACGTCCCAGTGCTCCACAATTTTATCATTTTCAACTCGATACAGGTCGTAGAATGCCACATGATCTCCCTTAAAAAAGCCTTCACTTAATACGAGAACAAAATTTCCCTCTCCGAGTATTTTATGTATTTTATTATACACTTGAGGTTTCCCCTCATGCTCCCATTGTTCCAGCACCTCGAGGAATTCCTGTACCCCATCACCCATATGTGGATTATGTTGGATCAATTCGTCTGCTCTGAAATAATTTGGTGCCAGCTCGATTTTCCTATCCATAAGAATGTCTTTAACATAGCTCTTTACAAGGGTTTTGTTGAGCTCCGTTTTATGGTGATCTTTTGCCTTGGTCTTTCCGTCGGTCATTGTTCTTCCGCTTTTATTCAACTTTTTTGGAGTGACCTGAAGATTATCCCAATGTTCAACACTTACACCATTTTCGAACCGGTGTATATCAAAAGCAACTGTGGGTTCAAAGAGGAAGTAGTCCACATGCACAAATCCAAAATCGCCATCCTGAAATTTTCGAACGACATTTGTATAAACTTTATCCATAGGCATTTGCTCATGCAAATTTAAAATTGCCTGTAGACCTGTTGCCACATGTGGATTATGTTGCTTATACGAATTTGGATTGATCAGTCCCACTTCTGCCAATGTTTCTGTTTCGATGCTATTTTGTATAGCCTCAGCTTTGTCTCTATTTGATAATTCCATTTTTTTAATTATTATGATGAATTGTTTTGACAAAATTACTGACCTTATACACGTGAAAAAATATAGGTAAAAATATTAGTATAGGGATAATATTATCCCTATACTACTGAAAACGAAATATGTTGTAGATTTATCCCTAAATAAAAATAGCATGTACGAGAAGAAAATACCGAAAGATTTTAGTTGTGGAATTAGCATAACGTTTGAGATTATAGGCGGTAAATGGAAACCTTGCCTAATCGACTCTATCAATCGAGGGATCCGAAGACCCAGTGATCTCGCGAAAAAACATCCCCTTGCGAACAAAAGAGTTTTAAATTTACAATTGAAAGAGCTGGAGGCATATGGCGTAGTAAAAAAAGTTATTTATCCAGTACTTCCACCCAAAGTTGAGTACTTTTTAACTGAATTGGGTGAATCTCTTTTGCCACTTGTTGATATGATGGAAAATTGGGGGAGTGATTTCATGACTGATTTTTATAAAAAGCAAGAGCATACCGATGCTGAACCTATTACTGATGCGGCTGATTTAAAGGTATGGCAATGACAGGTGCAATGGATAAATTTAAACCGCTATTTAAACGTTTGGAAGTTCCTGCCAAAACCATCCTTTTACAGGAGGGAGAGATGTCAAGAACAATGTATTTTATTGAGAAAGGCTGTTTGCGTACCTGGATTAATAATGATGGTATGGATATTACCACGCAATTTTTCTTTGAAGGTGATCGCGTATCCTCTATTGAAAGCTTCATGACAAACCAAGCGAGTTTATATAGCATCGAAAGTTTGGAACCTTGTATTTTACAAACCCTTAGCCAAAAAGATTTTCAGCATGTTTTGGCAGATCTACCCGAAGTCAAGGAGGAAATGCACAAACATCTGTTCAGACGGTTTTTAAATTCTCAAAAAACATTCTATTCCTATCTGAAAAACAATCCGCAGAAACGCTATGAAGAACTTGTTGCAGAATACCCACATATTATCCGGCGTATTCCTCAACACTATATAGCCTCTTATTTGGGTATTACACCCGTTTCATTAAGCAGAATCCGAAATAGGCGATAATTTTGTATCCCATTTCTGCTAATTTTTTCTTCTAGGCCCGTCCTAATTTCTTAACAATTGTTATCGTCTGACAGCGGACTGGCTTCTCAATTTTGTACTGTAAGAGAGTAAAAAAATGAGAACAGTCATCGTATTCAATCACCCCAATGGAGGTAGCTATTGTAATGCTATCTTACAATCTATAATCCAAGGACTTCAAATCGCCGGTCATGAAGTTGACCTGATGCATCTTGACAATGACGGATTTAATCCCGCAATGTCAAAAGCAGACTTAAAAGCATTTGTCGATCACCAACCCATTGACCCGCAGGTGATCGACTATAATGAACGTTTGAAAAAAGCTGACCACCTAATTTTCATTTTCCCTATTTGGTGGGACATTATGCCAGCGACAACCAAGGGTTTTATTGACCGGGTTTTGGGTCCCGGGGTTATGTATGACCATCATCCCCGAGGTTTTGGATTGGTACCGCTGTTGAAAAATCTAAACAGCATAACCATCATCACCACCATGAATAAACCAAAAATTTTATATGCTCTGCTCATTGGAAACTTGATCCGAAGAGTCATGCTCAAAAGCGTTTTTAAGACGATGGGCTATAAAAACCTTCATTGGATCAGTTTTACCTCGGTAAGATCAGTAAACCGAGAAAAGCGCGTGCAATGGCTTTCAAACCTTGAAACCAGGTTTTCAAAACTTAAATAAATACATACGCTATGAAATTGAACAGAAATTATGTCACTCCATTCATCTCCTTAACTTTCCTTGTCGTTGGAATTTCTGGTGTGCTTATGTTTTTTCATTTATTTGACGGCTATACGGAAGTCGTACACGAATTCTTAGGCTTATTCTTTTTTATTTGTGCCATTTTTCACGTTATACTTAATTGGAAAGCTCTGAAAATTCATTTCAAAAGAGGCGTTTTCATGCCTGCCACCTTGGCCTTGACCCTAATATCCCTGCTATTTATCGTGGAGCAACAATACAGTCCAAAAGTTGATACCATAATTTTGAAGCGAATATCAAAAGCCTCCATTGCCGATGCGTTCAAAGCACTACAGCTTGATTCGCTCAAAGCCGCTAAAAAACTGGAAGCAAAAGGAATATCGATAAAAAAGGCTACGACATTGGGAGACATCTGGACGAAAAATGAGACAAACATTATGGAAGTATTTGATCTGATCATAGAAAATGAAGACTAAGCCTTCTGATTGAATCGCTCGAAAAGAGACCGCAATATCTCTTCGTTTTCTACAGACCAATCCAGTAATGCGGCTAATGGGTCAGCAGTGCTTTTTCCAAACTTTGTTAGGCAATACTCAACACGAGGCGGAACCTCCGGATACACCTTCCGTTGTACCATCTTGTAATCAACCAATCTCTTAAGCGTTTCATTCAGCATCTTTGGTGAAATGTCATTAATTTGCTTTTGAAGTTCGTTTGTTCGTTTCACCCCCTGCATTAACGCCATTAGGACAAGTAATGTCCATTTATTCGCGATGAGCGCAAGCGATTGATTTAATATACAACTTGTGTCTAGATTAGACTTTGACAAAAAGCCTTGCTGCAATTTCAAATAATTATCAACTTTTTTTTCTTTGTTATGGGTCATTGTGTTCAATTTATACTTAAAGGTATATACTATACTTTGGGGTGACTACTTTCTAATGTATAAAATTAGGCCTAATTTTGTTAAAAGCAATTTATGTATAACACGTTAAATAATATGGTAACTAAATTAGAAAAAGATCAAGATCTTATTAAAAACGCAGGAGAAATAATTTTCAACAAACTATTAATGGGATTGAATGATAGTGCTGAAGCGGTCATCAGCTTATTTCATCCTGATACTACCGTGGAATTCCCTTATGCATCCTCACTCGGTACAACCCCAAACATGAACTATGACGAGTGGTACAACTATCTGAAAGGTGGACTGCCCAGTATGCCAAATATAAAATATGACAACATCAGGGTATATCAGGTAGATGAACAGACTTATTGGGCGGAAGTCTATGGAGAAACCCGTATTCCCACCACAGGGCAATTGTATCAACAAAATTGGGTGATGCAATTTACGCTAAAAGATGGCCTTATAAATTTTTATAGGGAATATTGGGATCCATATGCTGTCGTTAAAGCATTCGGTAATGGAGATTTAGAAGTTGTTAGGGCCGTGTTTAACACTGTCGAAAAATAGATAAGCCTGCATCTGAACCATTCGGGGAGCGCTATGATATCAGAAATAACATTGGGTACAAGCGCTTCCTTTGTGAAGACCAAGGAGTGTTTCATTTAAGATAAGCCTAGAAATCCGGAAAGATCAGGCATAAAATATAAGGCAGGTTTCGGATACAATATCCTTAGATTCGGCTAAGTCTAACAGCGAATATGTACCGACATTTGATCATTGTTTATAATTAAAAACGTAGGAAAATGTCAAACAAAATCGCATTAGTTACAGGAGGTAACAAGGGGCTGGGCAGAGATATGGCTATCAATCTCGCCAAAAAGGGATTAGATGTAATAATTACATACCATTCCAATCAAGAATTAGCAAAACAGGTAACATCTGAAATAGGAAAAATTGGACAAAAAGCCATTGCTTTAGAATTGGATATGACTGTTGTATCGGGTTTGGATCTTTTTGTTGCTTCATTAACTCGTTCATTGAAAATAAATTTCGGAACAGACAAAATAGACTATCTTGTCAATAATGCGGGATTCATTTATTATGTCCCTTATTCAGATGTTAGCCTAGATCAGTTTGATGATTTGTTAAACATTCATTTTAAAGGACCTTTTTTTCTCACTCAGAAATTGCTTAGAAGCATTAATGATAACGGCGGCGTAGTGAATGTGTCAACTGGGTTGGCCCGTTTTTCAACTCCGGGATTCGCCACGTATGCTTCAATGAAAGGAGCAATCGAGACGTTGACCAAATATCAAGCACAGGAATTAGGCAAAAGAGGAATACGTGCAAATGTAATTGCTCCCGGGCCTGTCGAAACAGATATTATGGGCGGTGCGGTACGTGACAATAAAGAAATGAATGCAAATCTTGCTTCACAGACTGCTCTCGGTCGCGTTGGTGTTCCTCACGACATTGGTGGTGTGGTTGCCTTTTTATGTACAGATGATGCAAAATGGATAAATGGACAACGTATTGAAATTTCTGGTGGTTACAATCTTTAATATAGTAGTTTATGCCAAGTATAAAAATTACAACCGCTTCATTAAATGAAGAAGCAAAAACGGATTTGGTTAAATCAATTACAGCAAGTGTTCATTCCGCCACACAAATCCCTGTAGAATACATACATGTTATTTTTGATATCGTAGGTGACGATAACTATGCGGTGGGAGGTCAAACCGTGCGAGAAATCAAAATGTTATCTACCAAAAAACAATAAGCTATTTCGTAAATTTGTTTTAGCAGAACAACTATGGCAAATCAAATCACGAAGATAAATACCATTTCAGAGTATCATAAGCTAAGGTGCTTGGAGAGTCCCAGGCACCCACTTATTAGCCTGGTGGACTATTCTCAAATAATAGATTCGCCACAACACAACAATGTGAATTGGCTACATAATTTTTATTCTATAGCAATGAAGAAAAATTTGGATGCCAAATTGATGTACGGACAACAGGAATACGATTTTGATGAAGGTTTAATGTCTTTTCTTGCTCCGAACCAAGTTTTGAATATTGTGGTGGAAAGCGAATCAACCAACAGCAACCGCAGTGGATGGTTATTTTTTTTTCACCGGGATTTTATCTGGAATACGTCGTTGGCAAATACAATCAAAAATTATGAGTTTTTCAATTATGCGATAAACGAGGCACTATTTCTTTCTGATCAGGAACAACAGATCATCGACTCCATATTTCAAAATATAAACAACGAGATAGCCACCAGTATCGATGCATACACGCAAAAAATAATAATTTCCCATATTGAGACCTTGTTAAACTATTCCGAACGTTTTTATAGCCGTCAATTTATTACGCGGAAAAAAGGTAGTCACCAAATTTTGTCAAAATTAGAGGCTTTATTAAATGATTATATAGACAGCATGGAGCCCATAAACAGGGGATTACCGACGGTTCAGTTTGTCGCTGACTCCCTGAATGTTTCGGCGAATTATCTGAGTGGATTACTCAAATCATTAACAGGACTGAATACCCGCCAGCACATACAGCAAATGCTCATCGGAAAAGCGAAAGAAAAGCTTTCCACTACAAGTCTGACTGTTAGTGAAATAGCCTATGAACTTGGCTTTGAGCATGTGCAATCATTCAACAAGTTATTTAAGATCAAAACCAATCTATCTCCCTTAGAGTTTCGGCAATCGTTTGGCTAACAAACAACGAGCAAAATCATTCGTTCACACACTGTGGATGTTACAGAAGTGAGCTCTGTGTTGGCAGTACGAGCATAAAAGTTCCTGCCTCGGACGTCCTTACCGGCGCAATTGTCCAGGTATTTTAATAGTAACATCACTGTTCGTAGCTCCGATACATCGACATTTCTTTGTATTATTGTTTATTTAAACAAATTTTATACGTATAGCATTGGATACCAATTTTGAAACATTAATTAAACATATTGAGACTGTAATTTCTTTAACTCCAGAAGATAAAGAATTTATAGTCGGTCATTTCCGGTTAAAAAGATATAAAAAACACCAATATGTGGTTAATGAAGGCGATAAGGCGAAATATCATTATTTTATTATTTCCGGACTCACTAAATTGGTTTATTTGGATCAATCCGGTAAGGAGCACATCGTATCGTTTGCTATGGAGGATTGGTGGGAAAGTGATTTTTATGCATTTTATACCCGAACAGCAGCTACCCTTTCCTTAATTTGTTTGGAAGATACAACTGTACTGGCATTAAATTATGATGACTATATTAAATTATGCAATGAGCATCCTAAAATGCTTAGATTTTTCTTAGAAAAGGCTAACCATGGTTTTTTAGGATTACAACGGCGGATACTTTCATGGTTGACGTTAAATACCGCGCAACGTTATGAACATTTCTTAAAACAGTATCCCAAACTAAAAAATAGATTGCCAAAAAGTCAATTAGCAGCCTATCTAGGTGTCTCACGAGAATCATTAAGTAGAGGCCTGTGATATTTGTCACATCAAAAATGTGCCTAGTATCAACGTTATTCATTTCCGCTCTTTCCATATTTGTATTGTTCATTTATAACATTATAGGTATGGAAATTAATGCAATAAACCCATGGAAATGGCAAGATGCCAGAAGTTACACCCAAGCAATTGAGGTCAAAAATGTAGAAGGTACATTATATGTTTCAGGACAGACAGCCATCGATGACGATGGAATATCCAGTACTGAAGACATGAAAACTCAGCTTATTAAAAGTCTGGCTAACCTTGAACGCGTAATTACGGAGGCCGGATACTCCTGTAGTAACATCGTTCGATTAAATGTATATACAACATCAACCGAAGAATTATGGCCTCATTTTTCAATATTTCAAGATTGGATTGCCAGACACGGAACTAAACAAGCATTGACCTTACTTGAAGTTGTGAGCCTATTCGAAACCCTGAAGGTGGAATTGGAAGCAACGGTTGTTAAGTAAGCGAATCATTTCAAATCAAAGGCATATCAGTAATTTTTTACACTTGAATTGCCTTTTTTTAGGGTTAATCCGTTTGTCAATACAAATGGATTTATATTTTTATGTATGAGCTTAAAGCATCTAGCTAATCAACTATTCAATTCATCCATGAAATAATGAAGTTCATCAGAAAGCCGGTCAGTTTTTTTATCAGTCCTATACAGAAACTTTACCTTTGATAAATGGTTCAGATCGGAAAAATAAATATAAAGAGGCTGCTCATCTTTTTCTTCTCCACATTGATATATGCTTTGTGCCAAATGCTGTTCAGCATTATTTTAATGAAAGAAGATCTGTGGAATAATTTTCATGTACAGTTATCAGCCCATTATGTCTTCATCTTTGCGATGTGTATAGCAGATTATCGCCTGCTATTATTTTTGAACAGATATTTGCCGTATTCCAAGAATATTTTTCTGCGTATTCTAGCCGACATTTTAAGTATAACGTTAATATCACTACTTCTACTATTGCTATTCAATTTTCTGATATACGATGTATTTCTTGTGTCCCGTCACGGATTGCCTCCTTTTTCTGTCAAATTCGCTTTCGCAATGGCAGCAAACATTCCAATCCTGTTAGTATTCGAACTGATCCATTACTTCCAGTCCGAACAAAAAGCTATTGCTGATTCGGAAAAAGCAAAACGTAAGGTCCTACTATTTCAGCACGAGACATTGAGGTCACAGATTAACCCTCACTTTCTGTTTAATTCTTTAAATGTATTATCTTCCTTAATCTACATAAACCCCGAGAACGCCAATAAATTCACTAAAGCCCTTTCTAAAACCTATCGGTACGTTTTATCTCTCTCTCAACAACCTGTAGTACCTATTGCGGAAGAATTGCAGGCTTTGGAGTCTTATATATTCCTAATGAGGATGAGGTTCGAGAGCTCTTTTACTTACACGGTAAATAAATTAGTGTTCAGTGAACAAAACAAAATCATTCCGCTTACCCTTCAACTATTGATCGAGAATGCATTCAAACACAACATCGCAACCGAAGACTCACCATTACATATTATCATTACTATTGATAGCAGTTACCTCACAGTCACCAACAATATCCAACCATCAGGCAGTGCTGACAAAAGGGGGATCGGACTAAAGTACATTACCGAGCAGTATAAGATCCATGCTAAAGAAGTCAAGGTGGAGCATACCAGACAAATATTTACTGTAAAAATACCTTATATAGAGTCATGAATTACTTGATAGTAGAAGATGAGCGGTTCGCATACGAAGAATTAAAACGTATGATGATGAAATTACGTCCAGGTTATCTACTGGAGAAACAAACAAAAACGGTCATAGATACCATTGGGTTTCTTAACGAATCTAGTGTTGATTTAATACTGATGGATATCCGTCTGGCAGACGGTAGCTGCTTCGAAATATTTAACCATATAGAAATTACCATACCAGTCATATTTACTACAGCTTACGACGAACATGCTATAAAAGCGTTTAAACTCAATAGTATCGATTATCTATTGAAACCATTTGATGAGAACGAACTAGAGGCAGCGCTAACCAAGTTTGAAAATATCTTCCATAAACATGCTCATAAAAACAAGGCGAAAAATTTTGAGCATCTTTTGCCTCTTAATACCAAAAATCGATTTCTAATAGCCAAAGGTGAAAATTATCATTATATTGAAACCAAGGATATCGCCCATTTTTATAGTGAGGATGGTGTCGTCTTTCTCCATACATTCAACGATAGGCGGTATATTATTAACTACACATTAGACCAACTGGAGCAACAGGTGGATAACCGTTTGTTTTTTCGTGTATCCCGTAATTGTATAGGAAATGTTAAAGCCATTGAAAATGTTGCAAAGTACTTTAACAGCCGGCTGAAACTTTCCTTTTCACCGGAATGCCCTCATGATGTTTTGGTAAGTCGGGTACGTGTACCGGACTTTCTAAAGTGGATGGATGGTATAATGTAGTTAATCTGATATTGAAAATCCACTCCTTGGATATTTCATTTCATCCTTTCCAATCTGAATCCCATCGTTTACTTGTTCGGTGGCCGCACCGTTTGTCGTTCTTTTGTTCAGAATTAAAAATAACATCAAAATTTAGAACAATGAAAAAGAACGTAATTACATTTTTTCTTGCAGTGGGCGCTTGGATTTTCTCGTCTCAATTGTCAGCACAAGAATTCCCTGTGTCAGTCGGTTTTAAGGCGGCAACAAACCTTTCCAATTATCGATTGAGCGGTGGCGTGGAGGGCAACAGTAAAATGAGCATTGGCGGTTCGCTTGGAGGTATCGTCAAATATGATATCAGCCCGAATTTCGCGCTGCAATCTGGTATCGACTTTTATTACAGGACTTCAAAGCTGGGAAATCAAACCGATAAAATCAAGTCTTTCGGTGTGGAGATCCCATTATATGGGATTGTACAGGGCGAGTTGGGCCGCGGAAAAGCGTTTATTGGAGCTGGTCCATATATCGGTTATGGTATCTCCGCCAAGTCTAGTGGTGTAAGCCTATTCAAGCCGAACAGTACGACAGGCAGATCCACAATGAACCGCCTGGACTACGGTGTTGGTGGTATTATCGGTTACGATTTGGGTAAAAATTGGCAAATAAATGCAACTTACCAGTTCGGCCTTGCAGACCTGAAGAAAACAAACGGAGGTTCGATGAAGACTCAGGTGACATCTATCGGATTAGCCTACAAATTTTAAGAATCAAGAAGTTGGTATGCACTAATTACGTATCGAGGTTCGGACTTGTACAAAACGGTTCCGGAGTCGCGGTACGTAATAGTTTCGAAGTTTGTCCAGCACTTTAGCATTTCTTTCCGTCCAGCCATGTTCGCCTTCATCGGATCATTACGAAATCCTTGTAAACGACTGCCGAGCGACCATGTCATAACTCTTTATTAAAAAAACAGGTTATTTATAAACAATTCTAGATCGTGAAATCTATCATACTATTCTTGACAACAGTGGTTATGTCATTATCACTGGTATCAAAAGCGCAGCAGGTGTCATTTAGGACAGAGTACATTGGAAATTCAGGTTACTATTATTTACCCCCGGGTGAGAAACCTAGGGAAAAGATTGGTGATGCGAAAGGCTCGGCCGCAGTGTACCAAGGAACGTTCAGTATGCCTTTATCAACGAAGTTAAATGAGAACAATCGTCCAACAGCATGGGGAGTAGGTTTCGGGGGGACATACGTCTCCATGAAGAACACGAACTTCTCTCAGAGTATGGTGTCTGAAATTTTAAATTTACAGTTAGGAGTTTATCATTTACGTCCCTTGGACGACAAATGGTCCATGCGGGCAAGTATAGGCATGGGGATATTTTCCCCTTCTATCGATTTATCTAAAATTTCTTTTAAAAATATGCTTGCAAGTGGGGGGCTTATTTTTATCCGCCACCTAAACCCAAATTTGGATATTGGAGGAGGTGTGGCGATCAATAGTTCGTTAGGTTATCCGATGATATTTCCGGCAGTCTATGTTAAATGGAAGCTCCATGGGAAATACGACGTAAATATCGAAGTGATCGAGGGGCTTGAATTATCGGCGAGTTATCAGTTTGGCGAGAAATTCAAATTGGCATATGCCCTGGAGATGAATGGACAGGCAGCCTTATTGAAAAAGGACGGCAAGGACAAGATATTTTCTCATCAATATATCGTTACCGGATTCCGTCCCGAAATAAAACTTGGAAAAAAAGGACTATCCGTGACGGCTATGGCGGGATTGAACCTCTACCGTCCCGCCGCATATAGTGACAGAACATTGAAAGGGGTATTTGCCAGTGATAATGACTATCATTTTTCGGTCTCTCCCTATGGATCCATTGGTTTAAAAATGAAATTTAAGCCATGAAAATAAAGCAAGCCCTACAGATTGTGGCATTTTGGGTTCTTTATATGGTCACGTATGCTATAAGTTTGCTGCCGATGGGATTTCTATATACAATAGCTTCTTTCATTTCTTTCCTTGTATATCATGGCGTAGGATATAGAAAATCGGTGGTATATCAAAACGTTGCCCGCGCCTTTCCTGAAAAACGGTACGGGGAGGTACAGGCCATCGTGAAAAAATTTTATGCTTCCTTCCTCGCCTATTTTGCTGAAATTATAAAAAATGTTTCTGTTCCAGTAGCTGTGCTAGATAAGAAATTAAAATTTGAAAACCTGGAACTGATAGACCAATATATAAATTCGGGCAGAAGTGTTATTGTCTGTTTAGGACATTGCGGGAACTGGGAGATGTTAAATTTTATGTCGCACAAAATAAGTCATCAAATCTATGCGGTTTATAGACCTCTTAGGTCTGTAGTCATAGATAGGTTGATGATCAAACTGAGGTCGCGTTTCGGCATGAGGTTATTAGCAGATAACACAGTGGCCCGCTTGTTGTTATCTACCACCGCAAGTCCTGCTGTTTATCTTCTTCTTGCAGACCAAAGTCCACGGACAAAAGATAAAAAGTACAGGTTTACTTTTCTGAATCAGCCAACATATTTCTTTTCAGGTATGGAGAAATTAGCTCGTAAAGGACACAATTCCGTTATCTATCTCCATATTACACAGCTGTCAAAAGGAAATTACAAAATTGCCTGCGTACCGGTATGTTTCCACGCTGAACTTACAGCAGAAGGAGAAATAACCCGAAAGTATATTGGCCTATTAACAGAAAATATTAAGGAGGAACCATATGGTTGGCTCTGGACGCATAAGCGTTGGAAACGGTGAATATTTTGTTGGCCTCAATACTGATCATCATTGTGTCGCTCGTATCATTCGTCATTTTATTCTATTGACCGATTTCTGAAAAAAAATCATTTTTTTTCTAAGATTTTTTTCAGTCGTCCGTATATATGCTAACGAACTAATAGAATGAGCGGATACAATGCCAATATGGACGACTTGGAAAGCAATCCTGATATCATCTTTTTACTCAGGAAGAAGATGGATGGTACCATTAATGATCAAGAGCTTCAGATGCTGGAAGCATGGGGAGCCGAGGATCCAATGCATGCCGAACTGCTTAGGAAGGTCGAAGACGAAGAAGTGGTAGTTAGCGACCTAAAAGATCGCTTGGCCTTTAGAACGTATAATGTTAAGACCGATTGGATCAAAACATTTGAGGAGAAGACCATGGCTAAAATATATTCCGCTGGCAATCAAAAGCCGACTATCAATGTGCCTATCTGGCGGCGGTACCTGTCTTATTTGCCTTACGCAGCATTGTGCCTGTCGGTCTTAACAGTGGGTTTACTGGTATACCGTAACCAAGATCATCATACACTGCAGGCTACTTCAGTCGCAGATCTGAAGCCTGGCGGTAATAAGGCCTATATTACACTTTCCGATGGAAATGTCATAGAGTTACGCCAGGATCAGGAGGGGGTTGTCTTAGGAAAGGAGATGCAGTATGAGGACGGGACTTTGATCCACAACCTAAAAAATGATGAGACCAGCTATTCGACTATATCAACTCCCAAAGGGGGGCAGTATCAGATTACTTTGTCAGACGGTACAAAGGTCTGGCTGAATGCCGATTCCAAATTAAAATATCCTTCTTCATTTAATGGAAATGCACGAATCGTGGAGCTTGTAGGAGAAGCTTACTTTGATGTCGAAACGCTAATCGTGAAGGGTGAAAAAATACCCTTTCGGGTAAAAACCGTAAATCAGGAGGTTGAGGTGTTGGGCACACAGTTCAATTTGAAGGCCTATGCTAATGAGCAAGATGACGTTCGTACAACTCTAGTAGAAGGATCAGTGCTTTTACACGCAGGCGATGATAAATTACCCTTGGAACCGGGCGAACAAGCATCTAACGACGGTCAGAAGTTACATAAGAAAAAAGTAGACGTTGGACCGTATATCGCGTGGAAAGACAACCGATTTATTTTCGAAGAAGTGGAACTGCAGGAAGCTTTAAAAGTACTAAGCCGATGGTACGATTTTGATTTTGATATCGATCAGCAGGTAAAACCCACTTATCTCTACGCCAGCATTAGCCGCGGTAAAAGTTTAAAGGAGGTGCTCAAAATAATTGAAAGCAGCGGCATAAAATTTAAATTGGAGCGGCTTCACGACAGAAATAAACTCACAATTTTTAACTAAAAAAACGAAAATCAATTATGAATTAGCACATGCCACCGACAGAAAGATAGATCTGAAAAACGGGCAATGCGCCAACACTGCCCGTCATGGATTTAGTATCTATCGCAATCATTTATCTCTTGGGTAAGAGAGGATTTACATTTTAACAAATTACAATATGATCTAAACCGTACAAATGTATGAATTTTAGCACAAAACCAGTAGGTCTCTGTAGGCCCGCTGTAAACCGTTTTTTCCTTATTATGAAATGGATAGTTGTACTTATCTTGCTCAACATGACCACAGTAATGGCCGAGGGGGTTGCTCAGGATGTCACACTGAAAGCCAGCGGGATGTCTTTGCTACAGGCCATGAAAACAATTCAGCAACAGACCGGCTATGAGTTTTTTATCAAAAGCAGAGATCTCGGTAGAATTAAGATATACGCAGAGATCAGTGATCTCCCTATCGAACGGGCGATGGGCGTGTTGCTGCAGGGTAAACCTGCCGCTTGGTTGCTGCAAGGGAACACTATCGTCATTAAACCTAGGCCATATGCTGAAAAAGCTCCCAAAATGGTGACCTCCGAGGTTGTCAAGGAAGTTGCTATCAGAAGACCCGTCCAACAACAGAGCAAAGTAACGGGAAAAGTGACTGATGCTATCGACGACTCTTCCGTCGCTGGTGTCAGTGTTCTTGTCAAAGGATCTACTGTAGGTACCTGGACGGATGCCGACGGTGTGTACGAGCTGTCGGTAAAAGAGCAGGACTCGCTCATTTTTTCCATGGTAGGCTACATGCCACAGCGGGTGAAGGTCGGCACTTCAAAAATTATCAATGTGCGGCTTAATAAAGATAATCGCGAACTAGAAGAAACCGTTGTGGTAGCCTTTGGAAGGCAGGCCAAAGAGAGCGTAGTGTCATCTATCACTACGGTCAATGTTAAAGATCTGCGTACACCGGCCAGTAACCTTACCACGGCGCTTGCCGGGCGTATGGCAGGACTGGTGGCGTATCAATCAACTGGTGCCCCGGGGGAAGAAGACGCGCAGTTTTTCGTGCGCAGCGTAACGTCATTTGGCAGTGGTTTAACAGCACCATTGATACTGATAGATAATATAGAAATGTCTTCTAAGGATCTTTCCCGGCTAAATCCAGACGACATTGCTAGTTTTTCGATTCTAAAAGATGCTTCAGCTACCGCTTTATATGGGGCCAGGGGAGCGAACGGTGTGGTTCTTGTGACCACCAAAGAAGGAGAGAAAGGACGCGTAAAGACCTCTTTCAGACATGAAAGTTCCGTATCAACTCCGACTACTAAAGTGGATATGGCTGATCCCATCAGCTATATGGAATATGCCAATATAGCACACATGACACGGTATGGTGAACTAATGTATCCGCAGAGTAAGATAGATTTTACTAGGGACCCGAATAGAAATCCGAATGTATACCCAGCAGTGGATTGGAAAGACCTCCTGACGAGGGATTATTCAGTAAATCACCGTACTAATATCAATTTGACAGGAGGTGGTAATGCCGCTACCTACTACTTAGCGGGATCGTTTTCACAAGACAATGGTATCCTTAAAGTGGATAACAAGAATCCGTTTAACTCGAATATCAACTTAAAAAAGTATTCGGTACGCTCCAATGTAAACCTTTACCTTCACAAAACGCTAGAAGCCAAGGTTCGCCTAAGCGCCAATTTTGATGATTATACAGGACCTATCGGAGAATCCGGAAGTGGTGGCGCCAACACCTACGGAAAAACATTATTGGCCAATCCTGTTCTATTTCCAGCATACTATCAACCGGACTACAATACACAATATGCAGACAGAATTTTATTTGGTAATTATTCGGGGGATGATTTCGGCAATGGAGCGCCAGGATATATTAATCCATATGCCGACATTATGCAGGGCTACGAGGACGTACGTAACAATACGTTGCTGACGCAGTTGGAATTACATCAAGATCTTGCATCTGTGACACCGGGCTTAAAAGCACGATTTATAGGAAGTATTACCCGTTATTCTGGCTTTAATATCCAGCGGAGTTATAAACCATTTTATTATCAATATATAAAAGGAACTTATGACCCCACAAATCCGTATCCTTACCAATTATCCATATTAAATCCGGAACAGGGATCGGATCATATAGATTATTCCGCAGGTAATAAGTTTGTCGAGGCAAGGGGATATGCGGAGGGCGCAGTTTTGTACAACCGCAGGTTTGGAGGCCATGACGTGGGAGGTTTGTTGGTCGGATCGATCAAGGACCGAATGGATGGCAGTCCCAGCAACCTGGACTCTTCTTTGCCATCCAGAAATGTGGCTCTGGCAGGACGCTTCACCTATGGATATGCAAACAAGTATTTTGCAGAGCTCAATTTCGGTGTCAACGGATCCGAACGGTTTGATCCCCGCTTCCGATGGGGTTTTTTCCCGTCGATCGGACTTGGTTGGCAGGTTTCCGATGAGCCTTTTTTCCAGAAGCTGAAACCTGTATTCTCCAAACTTAAATTGCGGGGAACCTATGGTCTGGTTGGTAACGATGTGATCGTTTCCGATCTTGATCGTTTCTTTTTTACATCGAACATCAACCTCGATGGGCCTAATGCTGGTTATTTTGGTAATAACCTAAATTCCACATTTACTCGCCCTACCATACAGATCTTGCGCTATGCAAACCCAAACATTACCTGGGAAGTGTCATATAAAACAAATTTAGCGTTAGAGCTGGGTTTCTTTAACGACGCGCTTTCGTTGATCGCTGAAGTTTATCACGAAAACCGCACGAACATCGTGCAGGTACGGCAAGATATACCTTCTATCGTAGGGTTGAGCTCTAGTGTGCGAACGAACTACGGAGAAGCGGTTGGAAAAGGACTCGATTTAACGCTAAACTATAACAAGTCTTTCTATAATGGGATGTGGTATATTTTGCGAGGAAATTTTACGTATGGATCTTCAAAGATCACGGTATATGATGAATTGGATTATTCAGGTTTTGCTCCCTGGAAATCCGTCGTCGGACGTAAGGTAGGTCAATCGCAGGGCTATGTCGCTGAGCGGTTATTTATTGATGATAATGAGGTACTCAATTCCCCAGTACAAATGGTCAACGGAAGTGGCGGCGTATATCAGGCAGGCGATATCAAATACAGAGATATTAATGGCGATGGTATGATCAATGAATATGATATTGTCCCTATGGGTTATCCGGCCAATCCAGAGATTCAATATGGTATCGGAGGTTCATTTGGATTCAAAAATTTTGATATCTCAGCATTTATACAAGGGTCTTCACGCTTTTCTTTTTTCCTAGATGCCAATGCAATGGCTCCTTTCGTCGATGTGACATCCGGCGGGAAGAGGGGAAACAGAGCAATGTTGAACTTTATAAAGGAGAGTTTATGGACGGAAACCAACCGAAATGAGTACGCTCAATGGCCGCGACTTTCACCGGAGGCAGGGGCGACGTCCATTGGAAACAGCAACAATTTTGTCCGCAGTAATTATTGGATGCGATCGGCGAGCTTCATTCGCCTTAAATCGGTGGAAATGGGCTATAAGTTTAAGGATGTCAAAGGTGTAAGCCCCCGTGTTTATGCAAGTGGGACGAATCTTCTTACGCTTTCTGATTTCAAGCTATGGGATCCTGAAATGCGCGGTAACGGACTTGCATACCCCTTGCAAAAGGTGTTTAACCTCGGTGTACAGATTAATTTTTAATTGAAATATAGACGTAAGGATATGAGAAATATAATATATATATCGATAGCGGTCCTCTTACTGACGGTATCAGGTTGCAATAAGTACCTGGATATTTTACCTGACGACAAACCTGTATTGGAGGATGCTTTCAAAGACCGATTTAACGCCGAGAAGTATCTGTTTACTTGCTATGCCAGTCTTCCGGATTTTGCAAACCCCGCCAACACGTTGGGGCTCACCGCAGGTGGTGATATTGTATACGACCCAAGAAATATGCCCGGAGGTAATCCGGCACATGTTCCCAACACCATTTTGATGTTTTTTAATGGCAATAATGCAGTCAATCCATATATGAATTTCTGGGACGGGAAGAACGGTGCGAGCGAAAATATCTGGCAGGGAATACGTCATTGTAACGTTTTTTTGGAACACATCAGCTTAGAGGATGGAGGGCCCCGGGATATGGACGAAATGGAAAGAGCTAAATGGATTGCGGAAGTTACAACTATTAAAGCATATCTGAACTACTATTTGTTTCAGCTTTACGGTCCAATCCCTATAGTAGATAAGGTTATTCCAATTGCGAGCAAAGGAGAAGAACTGGCATTATACAGGGAGCCCGTAGATAAAGTAACTGATTATATCGTCGCGCTATTGGACGAAGCCATCGAAGGACTGCCTATGTCAGCGGAACTCGATCCGGCGACGGAATTTGGACGCTTTACCAAAACGATCGCCCGTTGTATAAAGGCTAAGACGCTAGTACTTGCGGCTAGCCCATTGTTTAATAACAACAACTATTACGCAGGGTTTAAAGATGGGCGTGGAATCGACCTTTTCCCGGCCGGTGACAGCAGACAGCGTTGGCAACGTGCACTTCAGGCCTGCGATGAGGCCGTCGTGTCCGCAGAAGAAGATGGACATAGTATACTGGTGACCACAGACGCGGGTGCGGGTGCAATTCCAGATGTTAACACTACTAATATCAGTCCGGAAACCAAGGCAATGGTCAGCCTAAGGCAGGCGGTAACACTACCCTGGAACCCAGAAATCATCTGGGCGACCAATGAAAATACCCGGCAGCTACAACGTTTCGCCAGCATGCTAAGCAATTCTGAATGGGACAATATGGCTGGATCTGGCGCCCCAGATATAGGACAGCGCCACGCGCCGACAATGAATATGGTTGAATCGTTCTACTCGTCAAGTGGTGTTCCTATAGAAGAAGACGCGGAGTGGGAGGCCAATGGTTGGTACCAAAATAGGTATACCACCCAGATGCCGGATGAAGAGCACAGTAAATACTTTATTAAAAGCGGGCAAGAAACAGCGTTGTTGCATCACAACCGTTCGCTGCGGTTTTATGCATCGGTAGGCTTTGACGGCGGTATATGGGAAGGGCGGTCACAGCAGCTCTCCAATCCGGCTTTTCCCAATTTCATACGTCATATGGGTAGCGGATTCAAATACGGAGAGACTTATGGGTTTTATTCCTTGTCAGGTTACTTAGCGAAGAAACTAACTCATCTTAAGACCACCTATACAGCCACGCGGGTAGAGTTGATATATGAACCGTATTCTTTCCCTATTGTACGTTTAGCAGATATGTATCTGCTCCTGGCCGAGTGTCTTAACGAGATGGGGGGACCAAATACGACAGATTCTAAGGGGAATAATGCCTACCACTATCTGGATGTCATCCGCACCCGATCGGGAATGGAGGGAGTCGTGGCAAGCTGGTCCAAATATGCGTCCGGTCCATATAAGTCAAAGCCAGAATCCCAAAACGGGTTAAGGCAAATAATCAGACAGGAACGGGTCAATGAGCTGGCATTTGAAGGGCATTACTATTACGATGTCCGGAGGTGGCTTCTTGCCGAACAGGTCTACAACCGCCCAATTACGGGATGGAATAAGGAAGGGGAGAATAAGAAAGATTTTTATGTATTGAAAGTTCTAGTGCAGCCACGGTTTTCCATGAAAGATTATCTAATGCCAATAGAAACAAACACCTTGCTTCAGAATAGAAATCTTGTACAAAACCCTGGATGGTAACTAATTTGAAAATGATCATGAAGAGATATTTAATATACACATTAGTCGTATTGGTAAGCAACTTGATGCTTGTGTCATGTATGGATTCCTATTTAGGGATAGAGCAGTTGGACCTAGGCACCGATAGACCAGAAAAACTGACCGTGGACAAAGTGGTGCCCGCAGCGGGCGGCTTAGAAATATATTTTAGCTTACCTGCAGGAAATCCGAACCATGCACAGGTTGTTGCGACATACAGAAATAAAATGGGTGGCCAAATGGAATTTAAGGTTTCGCGTTATAGCAATAAGATATTGGTCGAGGGGTTTACAGGCACGGATGAAGTGACTGTTGATCTGGCCGTGGTAGACGAGAGCGGCAATAGGTCAGATGTTACGCAGGTAAAGGAAAAACCATTGTTATCGCCCGTAGAAATCGCAAGACAAAGTTTGGCTGCCTCGCCAGCGTTCGGTGGGGTTAAGCTGGAGTGGAAAAACCAGCAGGCCCACCGCTTTGCGATTCACGTGTTAACAGAAGATGAGATACAAAAAGGTGTTAAAACGTTGATTGAAGATCCTTCTAAAACGGTCTATAGTTCTGACTCCTTGAATACGGCTACTTATTTGAGACAATATGATAATATAGAGCAGAAATTTGGATTTGTGCTTTCGGATAAATGGGGAAATAGAACCGACACATTGATCCAGCTGATAACACCTTATAAGGAAGATATCATAGATTTTAATCGGATAGAAGCTGTGTCCTATTTTAATCCCACATATGGAACAACAAGCAAAGACTATGCAGAATTTGGGGTTGATCCGCTAACAGGAATACAGAATGATGCAACCACACATAGCGCGACGTTTGCACCCCAGACAATGTTTAATGGAGTAACAACTGCGAACGACTTTCTTGCCCGCAAATTTTACATGCAGGCTCCCGGCGGGGAACGTACCTATCTTAATGATGTGTATGTGACCTTCGACCTGCATCAGGATCTGAGGCTTAGTCGTGTACAGATCTACCCTCGGCCTTCGTCAAGCTATTTGTATTCCCGATCGAGTGTGAAAAGATTTAGGATTTGGGGAACAAATGACGCTAATGCGGCGCGCTGGTCGAAATTTCCAGATGACTGGACATTAATCGGTGAATACGTAGGGAAAATGCCGGCCAATCCGGCAAGTATCACGCAGGAAGAAACCGATTACTTTTACAGCAGACAGGAATATGCTATTTCAGAAGATAATGTCAACCCCGAGGCTACACCCACTGCTTCTTTTCGTTACATGCGGATTCAACTTATGGAGAGCTATACTGCTACCGAAAATTTTTACACGATCAATGAGTTCAAGATGTTCGGTGAGGTGATCCAGGCTTATTAATTAACTGTTTTGAACTATTGTTATATGAAGAAAAATATATCCCGTATTATCGGCGCAGTGTTTTGCGCGATGTGTGTCAGCTGCGATAATGCCGACGAGCTATTGGATCAATATATTGAAAAAGGCCCCATCATCTATGCCGGCCGTATAGAAGAGTTGAATATTAAGTCTGGCTACCAACGGGTAGGAATACGTATACTTCCGGCTGAAGATGTGAACAGAGCTTATTGCATGATGCGCTGGAATACGGCTGCGGGGACAAAAGATTCAGTTAAGGTCGAGTATACGGCAAGTAACAAGCTTGACGGAGATGAAGGCTATTATGCCGTGTTACCCCTGCCTGACATAGAAGGAAATGTGCTGATTGAGGCGTGGAATGTCGATGCTTTTGGAAACAGATCGTTGTTGACAAATAAAGGAGGATATGTATATGGTGAGAATTATGTACAAACACTTATGCCGTCATTCGCACGCTTTATTTCCAAGGACCAAGTTATAGAATTTGACAACAAGATCGGTGCAGTCGACAATTTAGTGAGCTATGAGCAAACTAATGGACAGTTTACCGATGAGATCCGCGTAGTGCAGCGGCTCACCTTGGTCAATCCCAAAAAAGGGGGCGTCGTTCGGAGTAGGACGCGCTATCTAATAAACGAAAGTGATATTGATACATTGGTTACCCCCAACTATCTAGAGACGGTGATCTCTGGGGATCAGGTGGTGGGTCAATAGTAAAAAAAAGATAAAATACGGTACAATGAGAAATATATATATAATTCTGACAATTTTTCTGTTGGACATGCTGACAGGTCAGGCTGGCTTTGCCCAGAAAAAGGAACAAGGGATACATGATGGAGTGGAGACAATGCAGGGGTTCCGGAAAACGTCGCCATTTTTGTTGGATGGTGAAAGGTTAATGTTCTTAAAAAAGTTTCAGGTCTACGCTGATAGTTTGAAGGCCGAAACCTTTAAAGAGTACTTGAAAAAACCTGAAGGGGAAGCCGTGCTGATGGAATCACAAATACCCATGATTTATTGTTACCGGGAGGCGTTTGACAAAGTACTTCACGAGGTGAAAAACATGAAGGTCAAAAAGGGGACGGCATTGGTTTGGCTACTTTACAATATGGGATTCATTGTCAAGACACCATCGGGGTGTTTCGGTATTGATGTGGAACATCGTTTGGCCGAACAGTTCGCACCATACCTAGATTTTTTGGTTATCACGCATAATCATGGAGATCATGCCCATAGGAAACTGATGGAAGCCATGGTGAGAGCGGGAAAACCTGTTGTCACCAATTTTTACGAGGGCTGTACGCAATATAAATCGACAGAAGCAGCAAGTTACAACATTGGCACATTTGAGATCCGTACAGATATTTCCAGTCACCTGAGAAGTCCAAAATTTCCTAATTTCGTTATGTCCATCCGTGTAGACTGCGGAGAGGATTCTGGAAATTTCTCCGTGCTGTCCTGTGGGGATTCGGGATTTGAATCGGATCGCTTCGCTAATGTCCAGGGAGATGTTGATATGCTGATACTCCGATGGGGCGCTCCTAGGGAAAACGATATCATAGGCAGAAAGAAAGGATTAGTAAACCCTCGTTATGCGGTGTTGTCCCATTTGATCGAGTTGCGGCACGAGCCTAAAGGTCAGGCGTCAATTACCCAGACGCTAAAACATCTCCCCGGCGTGAATTGCGAAAATACTATACTGCCTTTCTGGGGCGAGCGGTTTGTATGGAAAAATGATAAATTGAGATAATAAAATAGGTATAATGTAGCGCACGGGCACCTGTGCGCCACATTACCTTAACAAAAACATAACGGCACTCGGTCTTTATTTTCGTAAATTAATCAGTATTTTTATACTACTTGTGAAACAGAGCGAAAGACAGTCTGCTAAATGTATAAAACACCTTCAAATGCTACAGTTTGGCAACGAACTTGGACTGCGGTATTTTATGTCTAGGTTTGCCGAGGGGCTACATTTTTTTGCGTACAGTATCACAAAAAACAGGGAGGTGGCTGAGGAAATTGTCTCTGAATCCTTTTGTAAGTTATGGCTGGGACGCACAAAAGCTGTCTCGGTTCAGGCCGTGAAATCGTATCTATATTTGGTGACGAGGAATGCATGTTACGATTATGTTGACTCTACGTACTATAAAGCTGTAGACCTAGGCGAAGAGCTTTTGTGGAATAAGATAGAAAACCGTTCGGATATACTTACTCAGATAATCTACAGCGAGTTGATTGAACAAATCGTAAATGAGTTGGAAAAACTACCGAAATATCAAGCAGAGGTGTTTCGTCTAGCTTACCTGGAAGGATTGGATACACAAGAAATTTGTGCGTTATTAGGTACAACGGCCAATAACATCTATTTTGCTCGGTCTAAGGCGCTCAGTGCTTTGAAGCTTGTGTTTAAGAAAAAAGATATTAGCCTGTATGGTGCGTTATTGATACTAAAAATCTTTTTTCTGGAATAGCATCGCATCATTCTTTACTATTTTTACGTAATGGAGCGTAAAACCCGCCCATTGTTTACGTGGGTGGGATGTTAGCGACACTCCGTCACACGTACATTGTGAATACTAACCCTGCGTATTTCTTCGTCAACTAGACCAGAATGGTGGCGTATTTTTTAGCGGACTATCCATAAAGATAATGGATTATATCTATTTGCATATAAAAATGGTTCAAGTCTTTGTATTATATGCTTTTACATATAGCGTGATATTTTTGTTATCTTGGTATGTAAAAGCATATAATTATGAATGCACTTGCGGAATTTGTAAAGTTAAAACGGAAACAATTAAGTCTTACGCAGGAAGATTTAGCTGAAAATGCTGGGGTCGCCTTGACCGTTATACGTAAAATTGAGCAGGGAAAGGAAAATTTAAGTCTGACAAGAGTAAATCAAGTTTTGATGCTTTTTGGACATGTTTTGGGACCTATAAATTTTAAGATATATGAGGCAGGAAGTCGTTAGAAATGGTAATTCATTTGCCGGTTTAGTTACCGAAACAGATGATTGAACATAAAATATTTTGATATAACGAAGAGTTGGAAATTTAACGGTAATGAGCCGTATTACCTTATCGTTTAAATGAAATTGAAACTCTGGCAAAAGAAGCGATTCAAAACTATAACGCTGAATTACCAGAGGTAGCAATCGGAAATAGTAATCGCTCGAAGCAAGCGCTTAAGGTAACCCAATCTTGCAAAGATTGGGTTACTCTTTTATATATGCCTGCTGACGCGGTTATCGCCAAGCTTTGTACTGATTGATCAGTCCGTTTGTAGAAGAATCGTGCGTGGTAACCTCTTCCGATCCATGTAATTCCGGAAGAATGTTATTGGCTAATTGTTTGCCAAGTTCTACGCCCCACTGATCAAAACTAAAGATATTCCAAATAACACCCTGGACAAAAATCTTGTGCTCGTACAAAGCGATGAGCGATCCGAGTGTAAACGGTGTTATTTTCCTGATGAGGAAAGAGTTTGTCGGTCGGTTGCCTTCGAATACCTTAAAGTTCTTCAAAGCCTCCACCTGCTCAAGGGTCTTTCCGGCTTTTTGTAATTCTGAAATCACCTCTTCTTCTGTTTTGCCATTCATCAAAGCTTCCGTCTGTGCGAAAAAGTTGGATAGCAAGAGTTGATGGTGATTTCCAATCGCATTGTGCGAAACGGCCGGTGCAATAAAATCACAGGGAATAAGTTTGGTGCCTTGGTGAATAAGTTGGTAGAACGCGTGCTGCCCGTTCGTGCCGGGTTCTCCCCAGATGATAGGCCCCGTTTGGTAATCAACACGGTTTCCATTGCGATCAATGTATTTTCCGTTACTCTCCATATCACCTTGTTGGAAATAGGCGGCAAAACGATGTAAATATTGGTCATATGGAAGAATCGCATGACTTTCGGCATCAAAGAAGTTATTGTACCATACGCCTAGCAAGCCTAAGATGACGGGAATATTCTCCTCGAATCCTTCGGTGCGGAAATGCACATCCGTGGCATGTGCACCTTGTAGAAGCTGCTCGAAGTTATCGTATCCAATTCCCAAAGATATTGACAAACCAATGGCAGACCATAAGGAGTAACGACCGCCGACCCAATCCCAAAATTCAAACATATTCTGTGTATCAATGCCAAACGAAGCAACACCTTCTTCGTTCGTACTTAAGGCAGCGAAATGTTTAGCGACGTCTCCTTGCGCAGCGCCAGATCCTAAAAACCATTCTTTTGCAGAAGATGCATTCGCCATCGTTTCCTGCGTCGTAAAGGTTTTGGACGCGATCAGGAACAACGTAGTCTCTGGATTTAGATTCTTTAACGTTTCGGCGATATGGGTGCCATCCACATTCGATACAAAGTGCATGTTTAGACGTGTCTTATACGCTTTTAATGCCTCTGTGACCATAACAGGACCAAGGTCTGAGCCCCCAATTCCGATGTTGACAACGTCAGTAATTTCCCTACCAGTATAACCCTTCCAGTCGCCAGAAAGAATACGGTTGGTAAAATCTTTCATGTGCGCAAGAACAGCCTTAACCTTTGGCATCACATCTTCGCCGTCTACGATAACCGGTTGCTCTGACTGATTGCGCAAAGCAGTATGCAATACTTGCCGGCCTTCAGTCACATTGATGCGTTCACCATTGAACATCGACTGTATGGCTTCTTCCAATCGGCACTCCTTTGCCAGCTGCATGAGCAGTGCAAACGTCTCATCATTTATTCGGTTCTTTGAAAAATCTAAGAGAATATCGTCAAACTGTCGAGAGAACTTTTCAAACCGCTGCGGATCTTCCGCAAATAGGTCCTTTATACTCTTCTCGTTGATGGAGATATAATGATCCGCTAAATATTTGTAAGCTTGGGTTGTGGTGAAATCTACGTTAGGAAACATAAGTGTCTTTTTTATTTTGATCAAAGATAAGGAATGCAGTTTTCAAAAAAAACTGTGCTTGGCGATAACCCTTTGTAAGACGAATCATTATGCCACGGAATCACTATTAAAAAAATGTCACTGGAAATATGTATTTTGGTAGGCTAACACATGTTTTTATGTCCATAAGTGAAATTGCTAAGCACCTTAAGGTATCGAAATCCACCGTATCATTGGTAATTAACGGAAAAGCTGAGCAGGGTCGTATTAGCAAGGCTTCTGCTAAGCGTATTCTAGATTATATTGATGAAATAGGATACAAACCTAATGCATTAGCAAAAAGCTTAGCCACCGGGAAGTCACGGACGATTGGTTTAATAGTCGAGAATATAGGCGATTCCTTTTTCGGACCCATCGCCTTATATATTGAGGAATATTTGCGTAAGTATGAATATCAGGTACTCTACAGCAGCACGCTTGGAAAAAACGATATCGCTTCGGAAGTAGTACAAACCATGATGGACAAACATGTCGATGGTATTATTCTCGCCCCAACAGACAAGCAAGAATTTGATGTACAACGTATAATAAAGCAGAATATCCCCTTGGTTGTTTTTGATCGTAAAATACCCGAGATCGACACCAATTACGTAGGAACAGACAACTATCAGGCCAGCCGAAATGCGGTGGAATATCTTATTGATCAGGGATATAAGCATATTGGATTAATCACCATCCCGTCGGGTCAACCACAGATGCTTGACAGATTTCAGGGATACAGCGATGCCATCGAACAAAAGAAGTTGAAGCCTTACGTACTACGGACATCTTTCATTGAAAAAGATGATAGGCCCGCTGTCGTAATCGGCAAGTGGTTACAAGACAACCCACAGGTTGATGCTCTGTATTTTAGTACCAACTATGTTTGTGTTGCGGGGCTTAAAGCCATCAAAAATCTGAAAAATAAACGTTCTGTAGGTATAATGGCCTTCGATGACCACGAGATTTTCGAGCTAGTCGAACCCCAAGTATCATGCGTTCGCCAGCCATTAGAAAAAATTGCTGAACAAGTGGTAGGAATGCTTGTCAGGCAGTTAAAAGACAAAGGTGCTCCTTTAGAAGAAAAAATAATCCCCGCCGAGCTAATCGTACGAAAAAACCAAAAATAAAAATTTGGAGATCAACTGGAAATATCCTAGTTTTACCGCAACAGCAAAACCGGTTTTGCTGTTGCGCTAATCAACCGCTATAAATCATGTCACAGAAAAACAGTATTATCGCCGTCGGCGAATATCTAGTACACAAATATCAACTATGGGATTGCCAGTAATTATTTGCCTAGACATCGGCGGATCTCATATCACCGCTGCAGCAGTGCACAGAGAGAATGATATTTTTATCCCAATCCGAAAAGAGAGAGGCGAGGTGGATAGCATGGCTGATCGGAAGCAAATATTGGCTACCTGGGATCGTGTGATCAGAAGTGTTGTGGAGGAACAGAACCAAAACATTGAAGGTTTTTTTGTATCCATGCCTGGTCCTTTCGATTATGAAAGGGGTATTTGCTTAATGGATGGAATGCACAAGTATCAGTCTTTGTTGCATATGGACGTGAAATCCCACTTCAGTACCACATTTGACGTCCCTTGCGAAAATATTTACTTTCTCAATGATGCCGAGGCATTTTTGCTGGGAGAGATCCATCACCATAACCTAGGGGCTAAGCGTGTCGTCGGACTAACTTTGGGAACAGGACTGGGATCAGCGATCTATGAACATCGGCAGGTACGTGATTTAAATTACGGATCCGCGCCATTTAGAGAAGGCATAGCGGAAGATTATATTTCTACACGTGGTATATTGACCTACGTAGAAAGGTTAGGCCTCCAACGCCCTGAAAATGTAAAAGCATTACTGATCAATGAAACAGACGAGTCAACAAAGAGTGCCGCCTTTGCATTTTTGGCTGCCGCTCTTGCTGAGTTCCTCAGTACCTATATCGCTCCATTGCAGCCCGAGGGCATTGTCCTAGGAGGAAGTATTACCAAGGCGCATGAGCGGTTTTTGTCCGCGGTTCAAGATAGGATGTCTGTACCATTATACGTGGCATCATTTGACGAATGGAATTTATTTATTGGACTAGCATCAACTATTCACCTATGAAAAATGTATGGAAATTTGCACTGATAGCTTCCTTAGGGGGCTTTCTGTTTGGTTTTGAAACAGCGGTAATCTCCGGGGCCGAGCAAATAATTCAAAAGCTGTGGCAATTAGACGCTTTCTGGCACGGATTAACGGTATCTATTTCACTACTGGGTACAATATTCGGCGCAATAGTTGCCGGTCGATTTTCCGAAAAATACGGAAGAAAGCCGGTGTTACGCGCTATTGCACTTTTATATTTGTTTTCGGCAATAGGATGTGGCTGCGCTCCGTTTTGGAGTATGTTTCTGCTATTCCGCTTTTTAGGGGGAGTCGCTGTTGGTATCAGCTCGGTAGTGGGGCCTGTTTATATATCTGAAATTTCACCGGCACATAACCGCGGCAAGTTAACCGGACTTTTTCAGATTATGATCGTTACAGGGATTTTTATTGCTTATCTGACAAATTTTCTTTTTGCCGGTACGGGAGACGCGGCGTGGCGGTATATGCTTGGAATTATGGCCGTACCCTCAGCGTTATTTTTCATTCTGTTAAGGAATATTCCGGAAAGCCCACGTTGGCTAAGCCGACATGACCGTATGGAGGAAGCTGGCACCGTGTTCAGTCAGACCGGACAACATGCTTTACTAGATGCGGAAAGAGATTTGGGGCGATCGTCAAGAGTATCCCTTTGGCAAAAGAAGTATAGCAGACCGATACTATTTGCCGTCCTTCTGGCATTTTTCAACCAAATGACGGGTATTAACGCGATCCTTTACTACGCTCCGCGAATTTTCGAAATGGCAGGATTCGACGCGCAGCTTGCGTATCTGCAACCTATATTTATTGGCGGTACCAATGTTTTATTTACCTTCTTAGGTATGACGATCATCGATCACGTGGGGCGTAAAAAATTATTATTACTCGGAGCGATTGGTATGTTTATATTTCTATTATTGACGGCTTATGGTCTTAAAGGCCAACAATCTTCATTGCTCCTGTTTTATATCATTGGTTTTATCGGATCTTTTGCGTTGTCGCAGGGTGCTGTTATTTGGGTTTTTTTAGCGGAAATCTTTCCTAACGAGATACGTTCCGCCGGCTCGTCTCTTGGTAGCACTACTCATTGGATATTCGCCGCCATCATATCCTGGTTGTTCCCGGTAATCGTTGAGGGCATCGCGGATGGGGGATTTTATATCTTCCTGTTTTATGCCGCAATGGTCATCGTATCCTTTGTCTTTATCCTGTTTTTGCCCGAGACAAAAGGAAAAACGTTAGAAGAAATTTGATTAGTCGGTCATCAAAGGTCGTAAACGGCAGCTCTCGGAGGAGCTTTAGAAGGTTCTATCAATAATTGGGTACACTTTCATAAGGTTTTTGCTATTCCTAATTGCTGAAATGCGATCTGTTTTGGATTTTTTAAATTTTGGTACTAAGCGCTTTTTGGGGCGATAACCTTAATTCAACTAACTCCAGAGACCGTTGCGTTATCCGGGGCATTACCAACATACAAATCGATCATTTCATGGCAAACAAAAAAAATAAAGATTTTTTAGGATTATAAAATTATATCTAATACATTTGTTAAACCGGTTTAGTTATATAGCTAATCCGGTTTTGCTAACAATTTTTAAAACCAGAATATAAACCATTCAATATGTTTAGAAAGTCGAATTTAATACTGCTCGCCAGTATATTGCTTTTGGCAACTTCCGCCGTACAGGCGACAACATTGCGTGGGGCATGGGGCCACATGGCTGATCAGGTGCCGGTACGGGGGAAAGTAGTCGACGAAAATGGAAGTCCTATTCCTGGAGCAACTGTAGTGATCGTTGGAACCACCGTTTCGGCCATGTCAGATGTACAGGGTAATTTTGCCATCCAGGCCAAGATTGGAGACAAGTTGCGGGCAACATTTGTTGGATATAGCGATTCAGAGGTGTCTGTAGAAGAAACAGAACTGACTATTCGTATGTCTTCTGACAACCAGTCATTGGACGAGGTTATTGTGGTAGGATATGGTACCACAACACGTAGATCTGTCGTCGGTGCCGTTGATCAGATTAATGCCAAAACGATCGCGGATCGGCCCGTTGCAAACGTTACTCAGGCTCTTCAAGGGGCTTCTCCTAGTTTGAATATACAACAGCGGAGTATGGATCCGAATAGTAACACGATGAACATTAACATTCGTGGTATTTCAACAATGAACAGTAACGGCCCGTTGGTGGTTATTGACGGGTTAATAACAGACGTAGGTACGCTCAACAAACTCAATCCTGCCGATATCGAGAACGTGTCAGTCCTAAAAGATGCCGGTACAGCAGCAATCTACGGCTCCCGTTCAGCCAACGGGGTGATTTTAGTTACTACAAAGACAGGAAAACAGAACCAAAAGCCGCGTGTTACATTATCTGCGCTGACTGGAATGCAAGATCCACAAATTCTTTTTTCACCGGTCATGGGATATCAAAATGCCACATTAAAAAATTTAGCATTGACCAATGTTGGAAAAGATCCGGAATTTACTCCCGATCAGATACAAGACCTTTATGATAACCGCGCTACGGAAGTATGGAATTACGACCAAATAATGAAGTCTTCTCTCCAGCAAAATCACAATGTAACCATATCAGGTGGTGGCGACCGCTCCACTTACCTTTTCTCTGGAGGGTATTTGGACCAACGGAGCAATTTTGTGGGCAACAAAGACTACGGCATAAAACGCTTTAATCTTCGGTCAAACCTGTCCACTGAAATCGGCATCGTTAAGCTGAGCGGTATCTTGGCTTATGCACGTAACAACGGGCTCAGTACGACGGCAGGAAATGCAATCATTAACTCGTCGCGTATACCTCCATACTATTATTATCGCATGCAGGCAGACAATGGACATTATTTAATAAATAATGCGCTGACAGACCAAAATCCACTTGCGGAACTTCGGGAAGGAGGATATACCAAAAACGGAAATGATTATTTCAATGCGAATATCGCGCTTGATGTCAAATTGATGGATGGCCTTAAACTCCGTGGTGTCTTCGGGGCAGATATCAATTCCGATCATCGATTTATACGTCGTATTCAAGTGCCGCTATATGCCAGTGCAACGGCTGAAAAACCCTCAGTATACGTTAACTCTACTCGCAATACAGAAGATTTCAACGAAAAAGCATCTATGCTTAATTATCAGTTAATGCTTGATTATAACAAAACATTTGGAAGCCACGAAGTAAAAGGGCTTTTTGGAGCGACCAATGAATCATATACGCGAAGACAAAATGAAATCAAGTTGAAGTTCACGGATCCTATTTTAGGTACTCCAACTACGGGTACAGAGTTCGATCCGACTAGTCGGACATCCCTCGACGGGACGTATGAAACGAGTATCACTTCGCTGATCGGCAGGTTGAATTATGCATTCGCCCAACGTTATTTTTTGGAAGCAACATTCCGCTACGATGGTTCATCGCGGTTTGCTAAGGCTACCCGTTGGGGATTTTTTCCGTCAATTTCTGCTGGATGGCGATTATCAGAGGAAGATTTCATGGAAACCTACCGGGAATCGGTTGGAGAGTTGAAAATACGTTCTTCGTACGGTGTTCTTGGAAATCAGGATATGGATCCATATCAATTTTTGACCCGCTATCAGACAGTGAATAATAGTTACGGGTTTAACAATAAACCGGTCAACGGGGCGGGTTTTACATATGCGAATGAAAATCTAAGATGGGAGAAAACCAAAAACTTTAATATCGGATTGGACGCCTCTTTTTTTAGGAACAAACTGACAGCTAGCCTCGATTACTTCCATAAGAATACAACTGATATTCTCATAACGCCCGACATCCCTTCAACTTTTGGTACACAACTCAGCAAAACCAATATTGGAGAGATGACTAACCAAGGGTGGGAGCTTGTGCTTGCATATCGTAACAGTACAGGCGATTTTCAGCATGGAATTTCAGCAAATATCGGTGATTCCTACAACAGGGTCACTTACTTTGAAGGAAAGGAACAATTTTCCGAAGCTGATCGAATACGGAAGATCATCCGAGAAGGGTTGCCGCTAAACTCGTATTATGGTTATAAAGTTCAGGGGCTGTTTCAGAATATGCAGGAAATTGAATCAGCTGCCTTACCCGTTGGCGTGACGGCTTCTGATCTGCAACCTGGTGATGTTCGGTATATTGATCGTAATGGAGATGGCGTAATAGATTCTAAAGATCGATTCGTGCTCGGTCATGGTTTCCCACGGTATAGTTTCGGCTTGACTTACGATTTGGCTTACAAAGGATTCGATTTTAGCATGTTTTGGCAAGGTGTTGGTAAGCGCGATATGATGATTCGAGGTGAATTGGTAGAGCCATTTCATGAGAACTATTCGTATGCAATTTACAAGCATCAGCTCGACTACTGGACGCCAACCAACACAGATGCAACTTGGCCTAGATTGACGGCTGCGGGCTCTACATCAACCACGAATAATTACCAAATGGAATCCGATATCTATATGTTCAATGGTAGCTATGCCCGTCTCAAAAATATTCAGATGGGTTATACGATACCGCGTGAGTGGGCAGGTCGCCTTCATCTGGAAAAGGCACGTATTTTCGTAAATGCTCAAAATCTACTGACGTTCAGTCTCAACTCTTGGATAGACCCCGAGTCATCTGAGTTCGATAGCAATATGAGTGGGAGCGCCAACAGTGCGCGAAATTATCCGACATTGAAATATTACGGTGTAGGATTAGATATTCAGTTTTAACAATACGACCATGAAAAAAATAATTCAATTTTTATGCGGAGGAGGAATACTAGTAGCTAGCCTGTTTTCCTGTAATACATTAGATCCGCTGCCGACAGATGACTTTACCGACGCCAACTTCTGGCTCTCGACGGCCAATGCGGAACAGATGGTTAATATGGCTTACAATCAGATGTATTCGGCGGATAAGATGTGGAATGACGAAGCGTTGAGTGATAATATTTTTGAAGGACGATCTAACACTGATCAACGCTCAATTCGGAATGGGATTTCCTCACCCACGCTTGGCCGTTTAAGTGCCGAATGGTCAGAAGCCTACGGGGGTCTAAAAACATGCCACGTTTTTTTGGCAAATATGGATCGAGTTCCTGATGCAACAGATAACTGGAAAAAGCGAAAAAATGCCGAGATTCGGTTTATTCGGGCTTTTCTTTATTTTCGATTGATAAATTTTTTCGGCGATGTACCTTTCTTCACCTCAGATATCACGGTTGAAGAGTCAGCAACTATAAAGCGAACAGCTAAGTCAACGATCTTGGCTTTTATCCATGAGGAATTGTCGGCAATAAGTCCAATGTTACCCAAACGTGAAGATTTAGCCGTCGACGATCGAGGTCGTATCACCCGTGGAGCTGTCCTTGCATTCCAAGCTCGAGCATACCTTTACGAAAGTAATTGGCAGAAGGTGGCCGATTATTGCGACAGCCTCATGAATGATCAGGAGACATATGGTAGTTATGACTTGTTCCCAGACTATGCTGGTCTCTTTAAAGCTGCTAATGAGTATAACCAAGAAGTCATCTTGGACTATGCTTACGTTCCATCCTTAAAAACTTGGGCAAAGCTTTATGATGCGGCTCCACTTTCAGCGGGAGCTCGTCTAAATGCTTATGCTCCTCTACAGAGCCTAGCGGATAATTACATAACGTTGAAAGGCTTTACTATTGCTAATGATCCAGACTACTCGGAATCAGACCCCTATACCAATAGAGATCCTCGTATGGAGGCTACTCTTGTCTTTCACGGTGGGCAATGGACTGATTTTAATGGGACTACCCGCACAATTTTTACCAAACCCGGCACTGGGGGCAACGACACAGAAAAGATGGACATATATTCAGGTGCCGCCGCCAACACTTCACCGACGGGATACTACGTAAAAAAATATTACGATCAAACCGCGACGCAAACATTTGATGCAGGGCTGAATATTATCATGTTTCGCTATGCAGATATTTTGCTCATGTATGCGGAAGCAAAACAGCAACTCGGACAATTTGATGCTACAGTGTGGGATCAAACTATACGTCCTCTCCGTGAACGAGCAGGTTTCACAGAATCTACAGCTCTAGATTACCCTTCGGCGGTCGGAACGGCGGATCTGACAACCTTAATCCGTAACGAACGCCGTAGCGAGCTCGCTTTAGAAGGATTGCGATACTATGATATCATACGTTGGAAGGCAGGCAAAGAATATTTAGATGGACCGGTATATGGAGCGCGATTCGCCAACGGTAATAGTGACTATATTCGCCTGGATACCCGCCGGTTCGATGAAAACCGTGACTACTTATGGTCTCTTCCCCAGTCGCAAACAGACTTAAACAGAAATTTGTTACCAAATAATCCAGGCCACGCCAACTAAAAATATAAGCTAACAAGCCATGAAAAGAATATTTAATTTTATTTGCATTTGCACATTGTTATCCATGTTTGGAGCATGCAAAACAGACGATATGAACTATACAGATGTAGAGATCACCGCTGTAAACAATTTATTTGAACCCCTTGATAACAAAGCCGTCAAACTGGTGAGTTCCAGTACTGCTTCCTTATTTTTCGAATGGGAGACAGCTCTAGTACAAGATGGCGGTGCCCCGTTGTACGAAGTCGTATTTGACAAAGTTGGCGGTGATTTTTCGAAACCTCTGTATAAGCTCACGTCCAATAACCGGGGGTTTGCCAACAACGCGTATATAACCCATAAGGTTCTTAATACCGTGGCCGCGTTGGCAGGTATCAATCCTGGAGAAAGCGGAGACGTACAATGGACAGTGATTTCTTCCCGAGGAGTAAATCGCGTACAATCTACAACGGTACGGAAACTTAACATAACCAGCCTGGAAGGCTTTGCAGAAATACCAAATACGGTATATGTTTCTGGCGAAGGATCCGAAGGGGGTGCATCGCTCGCAAACGCTCTTCCATTCAAGCAAACAGCTCCCGGTGAATTTGAAATCTACACGAAACTGGAGGCAGGTAAAAAATATGTCTTTGTAGACCGACGAGATGGGAATGCTCGTATGTTTTACACAGACGATGAAGTGAAATTGAAAGAAGCGACAGAAGACCCGTCTATGCAAACAGAGCGTACCGGCATTTATCGCATTGAAATGGACTTCAATGTCGCCACGGTAAAATTTACCGAAGTGAAAACGCTGGGCTTATGGTTTTCCCCAGAAAATAAAGTGCTTTTCGATCTCCCTTACCAGGGTAAAGGCATCTGGAGCGGCACGGGTGTGGTAAACTTTAGACAAGAGAGCTGGGGAAAAGATGAACGGTACAAATTCCAATTGCAGACGATAAGCGACGGCAAGACGGCCGTGGAGCAGCTCGGCGCTAAGAATCCAACAGACAGTCGTCCCAACGCGTCGAGTGATCCTTCTTACTACCATATCAAACTGCTCCCTGCGGTCACCCAGTGGGATGACAAGTGGAAGTTTGCCGATGCTGTGGATGGCAAATCAACAACCATTCAGGTGATCCTGCAAGGAGATAAGGAGTATACACATATCGTATCGGTAAATTAACGGAAAGAAGATGAAACGAAGGAATTTTTTCGTCATGTTATTGGGTGTACTTTGTAGCTGGAGCTGCGGAAAAATAGAGGACCAATACCAATATAATGACGACCTGACCGTCTCCTGGGAGGAAATGGCTGACCAAACAACGCATACCCTGATACAACAGTTCTGGAATAACGACGGATATTTTAACTACGGAAGCGAGGGATCAAATCTTGACTTTCATTACTGGCCAAACGCCCATGCTATGGATGTGGTTATAGATGCTTATTTGCGAACAAATGATCCGAAATATAGTGCCTACTTCGGGAAGTGGTTTGACGGTGTGAAAACAAAAAATGGAGGCAGCTACTACAATGTTTTCTATGATGATATGGAATGGAATGCGCTTACCATGTTACGCCTTTATGAGATTACCAAGGAGCAGAAGTACCTGGATGCGGTCATGTTACTCTGGGAGGATATCATAAAAGCTTGGAATACCGAGTACGCAGGAGGAGGGCTAGCTTGGAAAAAGGACATGCTGTACTCAAAAAATGCCTGCTCCAACGGTCCTGCCAGTATTTTAGCTGCACGGCTTTATAAGCTCACCAAGGAAGAAGAATACCTGGACTGGGCTAGGCGCATATATGACTGGCAAAAAGATATCCTTTTCGATCGTGCCACGGGTGCGGTGTATGACAATATAAACGGCCAAACCGACGTAATCAGTACTGTTGCTTTGACTTATAATCAGGGTACATTTTTGGGTACGGCCGTTGAGCTTTTCGATATAACTAAAGATCCATTATACCTGAACGACGGACAAAAAATAGCGAACTATACCATTTCCAAGTGTATTGACCCGGGTAATAATGTACTCAGAAACGAAGGCGATGGGGACGGAGGATTGTTTAAAGGGATATTTATGCGTTACTTCGTACAATACCTACAGCGCGAAGGTATCTCCGAAGCGTTTCGCTTGAAGTTCGAAAGTTTCCTGCGCAACAATGCAAGGATAGCGTGGACACAGGGGACCAACCAACAGACTCTCCTCTTCGGTCCATCTTGGACACAACCGCCCGCTGGAAGTACACAGTTGACAAGTCAAACCAGCGCCGCGATGTTGTTCGAGAGTATAGCATTATTTGAAAAAAAATAAGAGGAACATGAAGATGAAAAAAACAGTCGCGATAGGTATAGCCTTGTTACTAGCAACCGGCCTATACGCACAAAAATCTAAAGGATCGATGAATCAAGAACGTGCCGAGGAGAGTCTTGCTACGATCGAAAAACGGTATGGAGTTTCCGATGGTACGCATCTTTTCCGGGAAACTTTTCCCTATGACGATACCTATAGCGCTACATATCTTGGTGGTGGGGATAACGAAAAGAAATCTAATCCGTATTCCTACTTATGGCCGTTTTCTGGCAGCCTATCTGCTTATGTAGCCTTATTGGAAACCTCCAACCATCAGAAGTTCAAAAAACATATTGATCAACAGGTACTGCCTGGATTGGAAAACTATTACGATCAACGGACGCCTGTGGCGTACGCCTCTTATGTGAACAGTGCGCCAGAATCGGATCGCTTTTACGATGATAATATCTGGCTTGGAATCGATTTTGTCGACCTTTACCTGCACACCAAGGAACAAGCCTATTTGGATAAAGCAAAGGAGATATGGACTTTTGTGGAAAGTGGTATGGATAATAAGCTGGGAGGAGGCATCTATTGGTGCGAACAACGTAAGGAATCGAAAAATACATGTTCCAACGCACCCGCTGTTGTGTATTTGTTAAAGTTGTATCAAGCCACACAATCTAAAGCATTTCTAACAAAAGCCGTTGATCTATACTCTTGGACTAAGAAAAATTTGCAAGATCCAAGTGATAAACTCTATTGGGACAACATCAGCCTTGAAGGAAAAGTTCAGAAAGCTAAATATCCATACAACACGGGGCAGATGATTCAAGCTGGTGCGCTACTGTATAAACTTACCAAACAAAAGCAGTTTCTGGTCGACGCGCAGGAGTCTGCCAAGGCCGGATTATCCTACTTTTTTTCGGTGAATCAAACGGAAAGTCAGCCGGTCGCTTATCCGGTTCTACGCAAGAGCGACAATTGGTTTATCGCCATTATGCTGAGAGGATATATTGAATTGTACCACCAAGATAATAACCCGCAATATGTAAATGCTTTCAAAGCTAACCTTGATCACGCCTGGACATTTATGCGTGATCAACATGGTTTGTTCGGAAAGGATTGGTCTGCAGAGAAGGCTTCTGCGGACAAAAAGTGGCTGCTGGATCAGTTTGCTATTGCTGAGATGTTTGCCAGGCTGGCCGCAATAAAATAAAAGCTGTTTCCAGGGCGCGAGTTATTGAATAAAAAGCACGGACTCCGGTTCTTCAAAGACCTGGAGTCCGTCCCATTTAACCAATGAAGTAATACTCCTAATAAAAGCTCTGATAATGAAAATTCTCCTTTAAGATTCTTTATATGCTTTCTTGAATACTTTATGATCTGCTATAGTCACTACAGGTATTATTCGGAGCGCTGGAGCCAGCCTTGGCATAAAAGATCTATACTGACAAGTCATGCAAATTAATTGGGAAATCAGAAATATACCTACCACAAACTGTCTGTGCATGGTACTTACCATGCAAATTTCAAAATCGGTGTGAAAAGGGTATTGATGTAGGTTGTATTATAGGCTTGATCAAAAAAACTTGGCAGATTTAAACGATATCATCACCTAGTCCCCAGAAGTTTTTACGGCATTAAATATAAAAAGGTGATTGATTCTACATTTTTGAAGTTTTACACTTACTTTTGGGAATGACGAAAGAACAAATTCAAGACTTGAGGGACAGAGTGGCGTCCCTGAGGAGGCATCTTTGACATTGATGCGAAAAAAGAAGAAATTGCTGAAAAGACGGAAATAACTTTACAGACAGATTTTTGGGATGACCCTAAGTCGGCTGAAAAAGTGCTTCACGAAATCAAAAACCTGAAAGTATGGACTGACCACTTCGACCAGGTTGCGGCCTCGGTCGATGATGTCGGGGTTATGTACGAATTTTTTCAATCAGGGGATGCGAGTGAGCAAGATGCCAACGACCAATACGGACAGGCGTTAACGCAAGTGGAAGAGCTGGAATTCAAGAACATGCTCAGCGCCGAGGAAGATCAGCTTGATGCCATCTTGCAGATCACAGCGGGTGCTGGAGGTACAGAATCATGTGATTGGGCAGCGATGTTGATGCGTATGTACATCATGTGGGGCGAGAAGCACGGATGCAAAGTCACCGAGCAGGACTACCAGGAAGGGGATGTCGCTGGAATTAAAACCGTCACTCTTCAGTTTTCCGGAAATTTTGCATATGGTTATTTGAAGGGCGAGAACGGAGTACATCGATTGGTTCGCATTTCACCATTCGATTCTAACGCCAAACGACATACTTCTTTTGCGTCGGTCTACGTTTATCCCCTCGTGGATGATAATATCGAAATTGACGTCAAAGATTCGGAAATAGAGTGGGATACGTTTCGTTCTGGTGGCGCTGGGGGACAGAATGTCAATAAGGTCGAGACAGCCGTTCGCCTGCATCACAAACCTACCGGTATCATCATCAAAAACCAAGAATCACGCTCCCAGCTCCAAAATAAGGAGAATGCGCTTCGGTTGTTGAAATCTCAACTTTACGAGATCGAAATGCGGAAACGCCAAGAAGCGTCCGCCGCGATAGAAGGGTCAAAGAAGAAAATAGAATGGGGATCACAGATTCGGAACTATGTGTTGCACCCTTATAAGTTGGTCAAAGATTTGCGTACGGGCGTCGAAACCTCCAATACGCAGGCCGTTTTAGATGGTGATTTGGATGAGTTTCTAAAAGCGTACCTAATGGAATTCGGTGGATAAAAAGCAAGCGAGGCTCATGTGGCCTCGCTCTTAAAACTTATTTTTCCACATCATACTTTCCACTGGTCGGATCGTCTTGTTGTTGTATTTTGCATTACCCTTGCTGTTATACATGGTTTCGATTTCGCCTTCCACGACAAAATAGATCAGTTGCCCAATTGGCATACCCGTGTATACGCGAACCGGCTGTGCGACCGATATTTCTAAGGTCCATGTGTTGCAAAAACCAACATCTCCTTTCCCCGCTGTAGCGTGAATGTCTATGCCAAGACGCCCCGTACTGGATTTACCTTCTAAAAACGGCACATGGCCGTGAGATTCAGTATATTCTAATGTAACTCCCAGATATAGCGTGCCCGGCTGCAAAACAAATCCCGTTTCCGGAATTTCAAAATGTTCGATTTCGTTGTGTTTTTTTGCATCCAGTACTGGATCTTTGTATGTGGCCAAGTATTTGCCTAGGTGTACATCGTAGGAATTCGTACCTAAACACTTCCGGTCGAAAGGTTCAATTACAATGGTACCTTTTTCAATTTCCTCTAAAATTCTTTTGTCTGATAATATCATCGTTGTTGCATGAGTATCCTCTCTCGCGTTACGCACTGAAAAGGGAGATCAAAAATACACTATTGCTTCTATTTCAGCAACTTTTTATGGTAGAGTACATTTTGAATAATTCAAAGGATTTTACACGACAATATTTTTCATCTTTAACGTGTTTTGTAAGCATAAATCGAGGAAGGGACATAAAGGTAAAATCACGTATGGCTAACCGTCGCAAAAACTGATACAATTTCCGTTGCTAGGTACTACTAAAATGTTTACTGAAAAAAGCTGCCTGCCTTACGAAATTATACTTTGAACTTATAAAGTAACATTTACCAATTTTTGCTTTTTCAATTAAATGTCGATCGTTTATATAAGTTATTGCAACGTGTTTGCTATTTACGTTTTACTTCTTACATTTATTGTTTGCAATAACCATTATTAGCAACGGGCAATATATCAACTGATATCAACATGGGATTAGTCTATCTTCGGGAATTAAATAGCGAAACGAAGTTCGCGATCTGGAAAATTGAAGAAACAACGGAAGAGTTGTTAGCTCGTCTGCAGCTAGATGAACGGGAAAAAGCAAAACTGGAAAGTCTAAGCAAAGGCAAGCGGACATTACACTGGCTCGCCACACGTGTATTGCTGCGCTATTTGCTCAAAACCGAAGAGTATATCGCTTGCCCCTCCGATGCAAACGGGAAACCTTATTTACCAGATTATCCATTTAAAATATCATTGACACATTCTTTTGACTATGCCGGGGTGCTGATGAGCACGCAGGGTGAATGCGGAATCGATCTAGAAATTGTGAAAGACAAAGTTCTGCGCATAAAAGAAAAGTTTATGAAACCAACCGAACTCGCCTTTATACAAGACAATAACGTAGAGCAGTTGTACGCTTGTTGGTGTGCTAAAGAAGCCGTTTACAAGCTTCAGGGCAATAAAGGAGTTTCCTTTCTTGAAGACATGAGTATTCTGCCGTTCCAGTACAAACCACAAGGTGTCATGACCTTGATGCTAAGAAAGGACAGGAAAACCCAATCTTTTCAGGTATACTATGAGAAGTTCCAGGATTACATGTTAGGGTATGTCGTAGCCGGCAGCTGATACACTATTCTTGGAAGAGTTCGTTACGTAGTTCCTGATAAGTACTTAATGCGTTTTCTGCTTCGTCGAGATCGCTTTGCGACATGTAAATTTGACCAAGTTTATCCACAATAGCAAGCCGAAGTAAGCGGTTATCCTCCATTTTTGCCAGTTCGTCTGCCTGTATAAATTCCTTTTTCGCAACCTTGTAATTCTTTTGCACGAATTTTGAGCTGGCCAACATATACTCGATTTCTGCAAGATCTTCTGTCAGTTGTCGCCGTCTTGCTAGATCACGCGCTTGGATTAGAAACCACTGAGCTTCTGTGTGTTTGTTTTGCAGTTGGTAGATCTTGGCCAAGGTCTGCCAAGCTATGATCTTCCGGTCATAGGCCTTTGCTCTATTGATTAGGGGTATCGCTTTACGAATGATGTTGTTTTCTGCCGATCGGTAATCCTTGTCATACGCTTGTATGAGCGCAATCTTCGTAAGCGCATTTGCCTGATCGAGTATACTTTCACGCTTTATGGCTGTTTTATAATATATTTCTTGGAAATATCCTGCTTGTTGTACGTTCTTGCTAAAGAGGTACACATTGGCCAGGTTATATTGTATCGTGGCAATGTCCGAAGTATGTGTTGTTTTTTGAGCGTGCTGCAAGGCACTTTGCAGAAGATTCAACGCTCCCTGTACATCTCCTTTCTTTAAAATAGATTCGGCGTAAATGTGGAGAAGACCATAAGCACCACTGAAATTTTCCCGCTGAATTTCCTTTTCTACCAGAAGATTCCATTCTTGCGCGCTGCTTGGTTCGGGTTCAAGTAGATGCTGCATATTTGGGGCATTACTAGTCGGTCTCAGTTCATCGACCAGCTGTTGAAAGTCGAGCGCTTTGTCGATGCTATCTTGAAAGATTATTTTTTCTTTGTAAGAATCCGTCAGGAGTTCCTCGCGTGTTCGTGGAGCGGGCAGCACGTATACCCGAGGACCGATACCGTTAAAGCTGCGGTCATATTTAGTCACATAACCGGCAGGGTCGAGGGGTTCATCCTGTTGCTGTGCCTGAACATCATGAATGCCGATAAATAGCCCTAAAAAAATCAGTGTATATAAAATTCCCTGCTTATCAAACTGCATATAGTTATTTCCCTATTTTACCAAACTTATCAAAATTCTGTATCAAATACAATTCGTAAGCACATGAAACAAATCAACTAATGTGAAGATAAGCCACAATTGTCCAGACCTGCGATACATGGTGGAAGGTCGGCCATCCATCGCTCGGTTGCAAATTTTAACAATCCTTAACGCTTGATAAACCCCTCTGTAACGGCTTCTAATGATTATAGGCTCCGACATGCACAATATTTGGCGGGATAATTGGTTATCTTAAAGTAAATAAAAACAAAAAGCAGTAAAATCCGTGTATTATTTTAAATACTGCAATTATTTTCTGCTTCATTTTCAGTATTTTTCCACTGGAAGAAAAAGTCTTCGTTGCGTGTCGGAGCAGGATAATGTGCTATCATATTCAGTAATATTGCTATTGTATATGCAGCTAAATTTATCTAAGTTTAGCGCAGCCAAAATTGGAAGAGTACCGTTTGGCTTAGGAAAAGGATTTTAGTCGATGTATTTAAATAAACTATCTTATATGTTTAAGAATATTGTTTTTGGTCTTGCGTTGTTCTCTGTTATTGCATGCGGATCAAAACCCCGTGTGAATTTGGAAGAAGGGATGTTGGAGCTCAAGCCATCCGCTCAGCACGAAGTAATTGCTTCCGAGGTGGCAAATCTGTTGGAGAATTACAGTTACAAAAAGGTACCTATGACAGATTCGTTATCGCGGATCGTTTTTGATAACCTGCTTACGTCGATGGATCAAGGACGAAACTACCTGTTAGCGTCCGATGTGGAGGACTTTAAACAATTCCAGAATACCATTAGTCAGGATTTTAGAAAAGGAGACTTATCAGCACCATTCTATATCTTCAATATGTATTCAAAACGCTATTTAGAAGCGATGGAATACGCATTGACGCAAATAGACGTGCCGCATGATTTCAATGTAAATGAGAATTACATTGCGTACCGCGAGAAGTTGCCTTATTTCAAAACAGATGCGGAGCTAAAAGATCAATGGCGCAAACGCGTGAAGTACGACCTGCTCAACTTACGCCTGACAAGCACAGACAAGGATTCTGTTGATGTCAGCAAGCATAAGGAGACGCTGCGCAAGCGTTATCAAAACATCATTTCACAGGCGAAAAAAACCAACTCCAATGACGCTTTCCAGTTAATCATGACAGCGTTGACCGACGCCGTGGATCCGCATACCACATATTACAATCCGTCCTTTGCCCAAGCATTTAATGAAGGCATGTCCAATACTTTCGAAGGAATTGGTGCACGCCTGCAGATGGAGAACGAAATGGTAACCATTAAGGAAATTATTGCCGGAGGTCCCGCATTTAAGGACAAGAGCTTACATGTTGACGACCGGATCATTGGTGTCGCACAAGGTGATGGCGAGTTTGAGGATATTATTGGGTGGCGTCTTGATGCCGCAGTTGCGAAAATCAAAGGGCCGAAAGGTACGGTCGTACGGTTAAAGATCATTCCGGCTGGTCAAGAGCTAACGGCACAGCCCAAGGTGGTTTCGCTAAAACGGGAAAAAATTGTCATCGCCGAAGAGTCTGCGCAAAAGGAAGTTAAGCAAGTAAAAGGAGAGGACGGTAAAACCTACAAAATCGGGCTCATTAAGTTGCCAAAGTTTTATATCGATTTCGATGCCTTCCGCAAGCGTGATCCCAATTACAAGAGCACCACCCGCGATGTGCGGTTAATTTTGGACACTCTCCGTCAGGAAAAGGTGGATGCAGTGGTGCTTGATCTGCGCAATAATGGCGGAGGTTCCCTGCAAGAAGCCATTGAGCTAACGGGATTGTTCATCGACAAAGGCCCTGTGGTGCAGGTACGTGATGTAAGAGACCGGGTAGAAGTGGATAATGATGAAGAGGCGGGCGTTGCATGGAATGGTCCATTTGGTGTATTGATTAACCGGTTTTCCGCGTCGGCATCTGAGATCTTTGCCGGTGCTATACAGGATTACGGAAGAGGTGTTATTTTAGGATCGCAGTCATACGGAAAAGGCACGGTACAATCGGCGATTGACATGTCCCGTTTCATCAGCGCAACCAATAAACTCTTGTTAAAAGCTAAAGGTGAAGATAAGGATCCAGATACCCCCAATGGGGCTCCTGAATTTGGACAGATAAACATCACAATGGGTAAGTTTTACCGTGTTACGGGAAGCAGTACGCAGCACAAAGGTGTCACTCCCGATGTGGTATTCCCAACGCAATATACAGCGGAAAAATTTGGCGAAAGCTCTGAGCCGTCGGCACTACCTTGGGATCAAATTAAACCATCGACATTCTCCCGCGTAGCAGACCTTGGCACGGTGAATCAAAAGCTCAATGATATTCATCAGAAACGGATGCAAAAATCTCCGGAGTATGCCTATCTGTTAGAAGACATTGAAGAGTTTAAAAAGCTAGATTCGATTCAGGAAATCAGCCTCAACCAAGTGGAGTTGCAAAAAGAGCGTGATAAAACGAAAGTAAAGAACAGGGCACGGATCAATAAAGGGTTAGAACTTCGTGGATTGCCGCTCTGGAAAGAAGGGCAGCCACAACCGAAAACTGAATTCGATTTCGTGCTGGATGAAAGTCTAAATGTGATGACCGACTTCATCAGTCAAACGAAGGAATAATTCGATATACGATACCAGATCATTCTGTGGCCTCAGGAACTACTATTCTTGAGGCCATTTTTTTAGAATGTACGAAAGCAATTCCGCGTGTTTCAGTTAGCATTCATATTTGGGATTTCAGTCTTTTTTGCGTTTTTAATAGTCTATTGTCATTAATCCATAATGACTGCTAACTAAGAGAACATCTTTTTTATTATAGGATGACCTAAGAAAGCTACCTACGTTAAAAGGTGATTAGTTTTTATGTAAATTTTTATCAAATGTTTGCGAAGATTTGGAGCCATCCCGTATTCTGACAAAACTAAGAAGAGTTGTATTTATTTGTTTGGGCGCTGATTCGAACCGTGGTTCGATCGGAAAAGCTTTTGTTGTATATTTATGTAACGATCTTTATTATTGGTACAGGGTCGTCCAAAGTGGAACAGTATTCTTCCAATTCAGCTAAGGGTACTAATAAATTGGTGGTAGTGTCGGTATCTTTTAAAATTATGGTATCGCTCGTCGTACTAAAGTCTAAATCGTCGTTTCTGATAAGAACAACCTCTCCTGCCAGCGAGGAACATAACAATAGCTGTGCATTCTGCGATCTAGTCAATGAGTTGCAAAGAGAATGGCAGCATTTGATTGATTTTATAATTTTTCCCGTTTCCAATTCAATATATTTCAGATGTCCATCATAGTAGGGCACGATCAATTTGGATGACGAAATCAAAAAATCATTGTAAAATGTTATACCTCTGATGTTTCCCCATGGTGTTGGAAGAGTTAAACCTTCATCGTCTGTAAATTCGTTAACAAACTCCAACGAGGGAAATCTGTTCGCTTGATAACTAAACGGAGGGAACCCGCCTGTTGTAATAAACTGGTCGCCATGCTCAGAAAAACGGCAGGAACTTGGAGAAAATAAGGTGAATATATATTTTTTGTAGAGCCTTATTGATACGTCTTTTATTTGATAGAAACGAATATGCCCACTATCTTCTGACTCGGTTACTTGTACGGCAATTATTTGCTCATTGGGATGAATTATTATATTCTTTGTATACACCTCACATAGTGCATCAGCATTGTCCAGTTTAGATAACGAATCCAAATGATAAAATTCTATTTTGAATGAACCGGCGTTTGCCGCGATTAAGAGATTTCTCGAAGCGATCACGCGTATGCAGGAATATCCTTTTAAATGCGGGGCCAAATTATTGTTTACAACTTCTCCACATGTTCGTGAAATGGTCCGTGTATCGATACTCCATTCCATATTTATTGCACCGTCCAAGGCAAACCATATGTAATTCTCCCCCGAAAAACAAGCATCTAATATGGCAAAATCGAATTTGTGGTAGTATGCGAGAGCCAATTCATCATGAAGAATATTCAGTATTGCAAATTCAGAAGAACCATCAAATAATATCAGAGCCGTATTGCCATTTTCATGAAGTAGCGACTTTGAAATTTTACGGCCTAAATCAATCGTATTTAATATTTGCATTTTTAACTATGTCATTTTAACAACCTCGGTTTTTCCACTTATATTTTTGAACAGTTTTCTACTAATTTAAGATATAATTGCCAATTTGATAGTACTCGATCCCCGCGAAATTTTCCAGATTTGATGAGACTTTGAGGTGGCCATATAGCAGGATTCATGAGCATCCGATTTCGTTTCGAGGTTTGAGCGAAGGACGTACCAGATAGACGTTGCAGCACTTGGGGTAGAATCTGTTCCAGAGTTTCGGGCTGACAGATACTATTATTATCAAGAGAAAGGGCGTCGCACTCTGCGGCGCCCTTTTAGTTCCAGTCGATTACTATATCTTTGATTAAGGTAGCTCCACTACCAACCGTACCTGTATGTTGGAATCCCACACCGCCGTGTCCGGTTTCTCCAACGACTGCTTCGAGCATCACATCATTACGAACGCCACTCGGCAACGATTTGCGATTTTCTGTCGATGTAATTGCTTTTACGCTCAATTTGTGATCGGTGATAGCGATCTGGATATAACAGGGCGCCCGAAATACAGTTGTGCTGACAGGAGGGCTGATTGGCGAGATATGACCGTCCTTGTAATGCAATAGTTGGAAGTCGACGGCGTCCGCATACTTTGTCGTCCGGATAATCCGGAGAGCATAGCCCGTTAAGCGGCTATGGTCAAATTTGATGTATACATCCAAGTACTGTGCCCGAGCGCTACCAAAACCCTGCCCAGCGGTTTTGGCGGGTACAGCCGTAAATTGTATAGACATATCCCCTTGATGTCGTGCCAAGGGGGTATAGCGCATCCGCGCTCCTTGCACCGCTTGCACGAATCCCGTGTCGCACATTGCTCCATCCACGCCCACTCCATAATACCAAGCCTGTTTACTTGTGTCTACCTGCCAGTCGTATTCGCGTGTATCCGCTGGCGCGTAAGCATCTAAGCTCCAAAAGCCCGGAATCAGCTGCGGTTGGTTTTGTGTGGGCATCGTCGCAAGCGGGACTGCACAGGAATAATCAGGCGGACCAACCTCTGCTGGGGTCAAGCGGGTGGCAAATACCTGGTCCACGGGAAGGCCAAGCCCGCTGCGTATATGCTTTGGTTCCACCCGGCAGTGTATGTAGTATCCGCTGTCAGCCGCTGTGAGACGATATTGCTTGAGCGGATATTTATCAGGAGAGATTTGTACCGGAATAGCGTCTCTTCCATCAGAAGTACGGCTTCTAGACCAGGTGATCCGAGTTTCATCCGGGTAAGAACTGTCCAACGTATAGGAGCAATGCAATATACCATCGGCGAGTTGTAGCTTTGGAGACTTAAGGAAAGATGGCGCGTCGTACTGCTGTGGCACGATTTCTAACGTGGTGGCAGCACGTAAACCAGAGACATGGTTGGCATATATTGTTATATGTTGAGCAGTGTCGGTGTCGAGCACGGGGATAACGACACAACGTCCATCTCCCATCGGCCGTATATTTACGCTTTTCTGTCCACGTTCTGCCGTCCAGGAAACAGATCCTGGAGGTAGGACCTCACCACTATATAGCAGGAGTTGTGTTTGCAAGCATAAGGAATCCTTTTTTGCTTCCAAACGGGTATTGTGTGGCGCGAAGCGTAGTTGCGTCGGAATATTGGTCAGCGGTATCCCCGTAGCGTGTTCCTGGGCTTCGATGAGTGAACGATAGCCCAGCGGATCCCATTGATCCTTTCCAGCCAAAAGATTATACACATTGTAATATACCTTGCCACTATGGGTAAACCGGTATGCGAGGAGTGCATCCTGCGTAGCCAGGAAGGGATGCACATGTTGCGGATGATGATGCCCAACCGTATAAGGTTTGCTGTTAAACCGAATTTGATATTGATAGCTAGATTCCGCATCTGGGAGCGCCTTCCAACCCACATAAGACGCTGTTTGCGAATCGATATCTGTATCGATCAGCGTCACCTGTCCTGCCGTCTTTACGAAATATTGTTTTGATTCCACAAAGGAATGGATGTCGCAGTCCAGAAACACGGCTCCGGTGCGCGAAGCGCCCCAAAACGGTTTGCTCCCATAAAAATGGAAAGTGGAGCGCAGATAGACGGCGTTACCATTTAGCGCGTCGTCGGTCAGCTCGAAATAACACCTGTCGAAAAGAGTACGCTTGCCGCCAACAAACGGGCAGAGATTCAACCGGGAAATAAACCGGCAGTTTCGTGCGAATACCCTATCACCATCACAGAACACCAGTTGTGCCTGAACGATCGCCGCCCCTCTTTTCTTTTTGTTCAACGAGGGATTCTTGGGATATACCAAATCGATGTTGCAGTAGTTTCCAAAGGTGATGTTCTCGGCAGAGGGGCCTTCGCCGCGGATCCGTAACATGGTAAAATTTCCTTTTGCGCCCATTGTTTGCCCCCGGTTGGCCGCGAGAATGACGTCCGATGGATCATCGGATAGACCAATCAGCGATAACCATTGGCAGTCTATTTCCAGGCCGAAGGGCACGTTTTCTCCTGGTTTTGGTACCCGAAGGGCTGGATCGTCCGGGTCATCCAGCCAGTAAACATACGGTGCAATATAAACCCGCATGGGTTCGGAAGCGGTACCGTCCTTGAGATACTGTACCGCTTTTTGTAACGAATTAAACACATATTTTTTGCCCACTATTTCCTGATCGGAAAGACTACCGTCTATAAGAAAACTTTTCGGACCAAGAACAACGCGTTGTTCCCCGTAATAGATCACGCTGTCTACCGAGCTGGCCGCTGGGCCATATGCGCGACTTTGCCTGCCGCTAGCCAGTAACGTCACTATGAATATTAAGATGTAAAGAGCGATCTGTCGGGTCTGCCTCATAGTTCGTTTTTATGTCCGGGTAGCAAAAATATTCATGATGTACACTATTGTTGGGCGAAGCCATATCCGTTGGATATTAATCCGTTGGACCGTAGTATCGTTTCTGAAGACAACGGGAGTAAATAACGTGGGGGCGCTCCCGCAGCGTAATGGGCATCCGTATATCCCTTAAAAATATTGCTACCGTACTGGTCTTTGTAAGTGACGATGTTGATGCCCCAAGCTGTCTTCACATAGCCATCGGCAACGAGAGCTGCGGCCTCTGCGCCATCGGGGTCGATATGCTTAAACAACCCTTTGATGGCTAGGTTTCGGTTGCCATTGCTTGGTAAAAAATTCTGTGCCGTCCATAGGTCGCAGTTGCCCCGCCATCCCGGATAACGTAGCGGATGTGTCGGATCTGTTTCTGACACGGTACATTCGGTTGTCAACATTTTAGACATTCCCACCGTCGTTACGTTCATAGCCTTCACATAGATATAATTTGAGATGGTATTGCCGTTGTCAAAGGTATAATACCCTTTGCTCTGCAACCCTGCGATCATCTCTTTCTGTAGGTCGCGGACGGCTTTGATCTTTTCCGGCATTTTTCCCGTGCGGATGAGGTCGTAGCGGCGCAGACCTTCGCCGGCAAATTCCAGCTTCCGTTCCTGCTGTATCGCTTCCCGAAGAGAGGCTCCAGACAACGCGCCGATATAAGCCGTCACCTTCTGTGATTGGTCGGCCGACTTAAAAGCACGCGCACGAATCTTTGTCAGCTCGGTTTTAGCACTTGCTTCCTCCCCGAGTTCTGCATAGACCTCCGCAAGCATAAGGATCACATCGGCCATACGCATCTGCACCCAATTCACGCCGGATTGCCGCTGGGTGACCGTATACGGATTTGCCATTCGGCTTTCATCCCATTTGTTGTTGGGAAGACCACCCTGACTTCTGGATCCGGGGGTGAAGTTGACCAGTACTTCAGAGGCAGCTCCTGAGTTTACTGTTACGGCAACCGTCACATCCCGACGCACATCAGCCGGATCAAAATCACCATAGTAGAAAGCAGGAAATAGTCGGCTTTGGCCGTAAGACTTGCAAGGATAAGCATTGGAACCGCCACCATTAGACGGTCGTCCGAATGCATACGGCCGCTCCGAAAATTTGCCTTGCGTCTCCCCAACTTCGTAGAGCGACTCCGGACTGACCTGCAAGTTCATGTTGTATTGGAAATTATACTGAAAAGGATTGTTAAACGCCTCTCCGCGTGGATCCGCTGTGATCAAATAGGCCGACCCCGGATTGTCCAAGCATGCTTTCAGATATGTTTTAGCTAGTTCATAGTACGTTTTGTAATCGCTTCGGCGGGCATAATGCGCCTCCCATTGTTCTGTGCCTTTCTGCTCCAGGGAGACTGAACCATAGTCAAAATCTGTTCGTCTCAGACTGTATCCGCCGGCAAAAAGAGCCATTTTACCAATGAATCCTTGTACGAAGGTACGCGAAAATCGCTCAGCGTTCACACCGCCCTCCCCAAGTCGGTACATGAAAGGCTCCACTTTTTGAAGGTTCTCAAGTTCCTGATCATAAATGAAATCACGAGACGATAATGCTGCGCTATCCGTTTGGCCCAACGTGGTGATCGGTACATCGAAATAGGGGACGTCCCCGAAATAACGGATCAAGTTAAAATAGGCGTATGCGCGAAAGACGGCCGCCTCGCCGTACAACTGTGTCCAGTCCGTCGCGGTAGAACCCGTTAAAGCCTGTTGGTATTCCGGTTTGGCGGCGATGGCCTCCATGATCAGGTTAGCGCGGTTAGCCACTTTGTACAGGTTAGCCCACGCATTTACTGCATTGGGGTAGTCGATGGCAAGTTCTGAGGCATACAGCCCCTCTGGGATATGGCGCGTTTGTGCGTCATAGCTTTCCGGATGCGTTTCTGCGTCAGAACCTACAGCATCCAAATCATAAAACAATCCGTTGTTGGCTCCCCGCCAGATTTCATAACAACCCATCATCACTTTGTAGGCCTCTTCGGGCGAAGAAAATACAAACTCCTGGTCGACTGCCGAAGGAGAGGAAACATCTAGGAAATCACGTTTGCAACCTGAAATAGCTAGCAACGCAATCATCATGGTATATATAGGTAATTTTCTCATGGTAACATTGTTTTTTTTGTGTATGCCAAATTGAAGTTGCAATTACAACTGCAGATTCACGCCAAATGTGAACGATCGTGCGCGTGGATAAGCTCCCCAGTCCAGCCCGGTGGTGGGATAGGCTGCGCCACCTTGACTGAGGTTTGTGCTCACCTCCGGATCCAATCCACGGTAATTGCTCCATAATAGTGCGTTGAATACTGTTCCATAGACCCGAGCGCCCTTAAAGCCTACCTTTTTGAGCAAGTGATCGGGAAGGCTATAACCCAGCGTAATGGTATTGAGCCGTAAGAATGAGCCGTTTTCTATTCCTTGTGTAGATACGACCGCATTTTCATGGTAAGGTAAGTAGGTCGTTGCGTTTGAATTCAGCGCGGCTAGCGCAGTAGGATCCGTAACACTAGTAATCTGATCATTCTGGATATCATAAATGCGGTACGCTCCCGAGAGGTAATCCAGGCGATTGCGATACAAACCGTCCTCTTTACCACCAGAGAATGCAGCAAGGTAGTTGGCGTTATAGATTTTACTACCATAACTCCAGTTGAAATTCAGGGCAAAGTCAAACTGTCGGTAGCTACCGTTAATGTTCAATCCGCCCGTATGTTTCGGATTCGTATCTCCGATGATAGTCACATCCTCCTCGTTAATGACCCCGTCATCATTCAAGTCTTTGAAGCGTACTACGCCAGGGTAGGCTACCTGATCACCCGGTTTATGTGCAGTTGTACCATATACGGTTCCGATAATTCCCGAGGCGATGTCCGCCACTCCTTCCTTCAATACATATTGTCCATTGTCATAATTGAAGTCGTCAACATTATACCATCCTTCGTATACAAATCCGCGTACTTGTCCGACAGGTTTTCCGACCTCCAGAACATAGTCTCCCGTTGAAGGTCGTGTTGATGACGATCCCCAGTTTGACATATATAAACCATTGACCCCTTCGGCTAATTCATCAATGCGGCCTCGGTTGATATTCACATTGATGTTTGCGCTGAGTTTGAAATGATCCTTGCGTATCAGGTCAGAACCCACGGCGACCTCTATTCCCCGGTTGCTGGTGCTTCCCACATTGTCATATGTTTGCCGGAAACCGCTGATGGCCGATATGGACGTCAGCATTAATAGGTCTTTGGTCGAGTTTTTATAGAGATCAATGGTACCAAAGATCCGATTGCCAAATAAAGAGTAGTCGAAGCCCAGATTCCGGGTAATGGTTGTTTCCCATTTTAAATTCGCATTGGCAATTGTTTCTGATGCCGGAGAATAGGCGACCTGTTGCTCTTCATTGACTGAATAGGAAATCATGCCATCTGATTTCCAGTTCATACGCCATAGGTTGGCGCTGATGCCATCGTTCCCCACTGCTCCATATGATAGGCGCATTTTTAGATTATTGACCCACGATGTGTTTTGAAGGAAAGACTCGTCCGAAAGGCGCCACGCAAAGGCTGCTGCCGGAAAATACCCCCAACGGTTGGTCGGGGCGAAACGGGAAGATCCGTCTGCACGGAAAGTTGCAGTAAACAAATATTTGTCCAATAAGCTGTAATTGGCCCGACCGAAATAAGATTGTAACCGATTTGCGGTGCCGCGTTCCGAGCTGTAGCCGTGGTTAACGGCATTGTCGCCTGTAAAATATTGATCCATCATGGCAAAGGCACGTTCCGAATCGAACGATGTTGGATAGCGATTCCCCCAGATATTGATACTCTCCGAATCGGAGTCCATCATTTCCTGCCCCGCCAGGATATCAAGCGCGTGATTTTCACCCAACCCTTTTACGGTATACGACAACACGTTCGCCCACCTTAAATTCCAGCCTTCGGCCGATGAGATAGCAGCATTACCCGCGAACGTTTTTTGACCGGTCGCATCCAGGTAATTATTGTAGATGGCACCGGACCAAGTCTTGGCCCTATTCCAAAAACTGTTCAGTCCAAGTTCCGACCGGAAGGTCAGCCCATCGATAATGTTCCAGCTCAGACTCGTGTTTGCGCGCAAGGAGCGGTTGCTCGCTTCCGGAAAATAGTCTCCCATACGCGCCACAGGATTGTACATATCCTGGAGGACCATATCATACAATCCCAGTTGCGTGTTTTTCGTATCGTCGAGTTCGCCGAGCACGTCCGTCGTCGCTATCGGCCGAAATTGATAGGCAGAGGAGAGAATAGAACCTTTGCCATTGGTTGTTGACTCATTACTCATCTCGTTGATATTCGTATATCTGGTGTCTACCGAAAGAGACACACGTTCGCCTAGCTTTTGGTCTACTTTTAAGGCCGCATTATAGCGTTTGAACCATGAATTGATTTTCATACCATCGTTGTTGATGTAGTTCAAGGCGGCCAACACCTTAGTTTTATCGTTACCTCCGGTTAAGCTGATGTTGTGGTTTTGGGACATGGACGATTGATAAGCTTCCCGCGAAAAATCGGTCGCAGCAACATCTCTGTAGTGACCAATTCCTGCACTATTTTGGTATTCATCGGCATAGTCTCCAATGGCCCACAGGCGTTCCCAAGCCGAAGCATAGCTGTCGCTTAGGGCTTTGGCATATGCCCAGTTGTAAGCAATGTAATTATAGGCGTTCATGGAGGCCAAGTATTTTGTAGGCTGATTGTACTGCCCGTAACCGTCGTAGCTAATGCGGGTCTGTCCGCTCTTCCCGTTCTTGGTGGTGACGATGATAACACCATTGGCCCCACGGGCGCCGTAAATCGCTGTTGACGATGCATCTTTGAGCACATCAATGCTTTCAATCTGGTTCGATGGGATATCTGTAATGGAGGAAACCGGGAAACCGTCTACAATATATAGGGGCTCGTTGCTTTGGGAAATAGATCCTCCTCCGCGTACACGGATCGAGATATCGGCATCCGGCCGTCCGTCTTGTGCTGTGACATTAACACCTGGAAGCTTGCCCGCCAAAGCCTGCGCCGCATTGGCAACTGGAACCGCGGCTATTTCCTTGCCGCTGACGGATGCCACCGACCCGGTCAGATCCTTTCGTTTGACGGTTCCGTAGCCGATGACCACCACTTCCTCTAGATTGGAGGATTCTGCTTGAAGCGTTACGTCGAGTATACCGCTGCTGGGTAAAGGAAATTCAGCGGACACGAAACCGACGAAGCTGAATTGCAGCCGGGCATCCGCCTGATCTACTTGTAATGAATAATTACCAGAAGCGTCACTCATCGCTTGCTGCTGATCTCCCTGAACGCGTACCGTAACACCTGCAAGCGGTTGCATATTTGTGTCCGTAATTTTCCCGGAGATGGATCGCTGCTGCCCGAAAGCTCCTTGATACAGGAGAATCATCATGCACAGCGCTTTTAATTTGCTCATTAACATGTTCTAATTATTAAAGGTTTATAGCTCGAGTGTTTGATAGACATCCTGCACGTTGCATACGATGGAAAATATCGGGTAGCGGTCAAGACATCGTCTACGTATTTTTCGATTTATGTTGGTGAAGTTTTTTCCTCTACAGGGAAAAACATTCCATTAGCATATGCGATAATACAATTATCTACGGTCATTTGTATAAAAAATGATACAATAAAAAAGCGCAATCGTTGCCGGTAACGATTTCGAAAAGATATTTAGCCCTCATAATTAGGATAGAAAGCTCATCAATTGGCATTGGGCGACGCTTTTGCGATTACTTATAAAGAACATGGCGCACCGCTAAGTTTCGCGGTGTGGGGAGCTGGATTAACCGCTTTGCTGCTTTGAAGGTTAATTCTGGGCCTTCTTTATGCGGTGTATGTTCTACATTCGGAATAATGCATATTCCGGAGTAAATTTACTCCAGAATACGCAGGTGTTCCCACAATTAAATCTAATGTTTTGATGAAAATAATCCTTAAGGTTTTAAGATAGTGTGTCCACTTTTGTTGACGACTCACATTGTAACCGGAAAGTAGTATTTGTCTACCTAATGTCGTTGCTCCTGACCGTTAATAATATGCCCAGTAAATTTCATCATGTTCTTTTCCCCGGTATAGTAGATAGCCTCCTCCTTCGGTTATCGCCAGTGCCGGAGCTTTCGCACTTCGTGCTGTTGAATGTCCGTGTGAGTTTATCACTTTTACCGTATTACTTCCGACCCATTGACCGTAGCTATCCTTTCCGGTATCATTGAGAGCGCACTGTGTTAGGTTATTCTCTGTATTGGTTGCGACATAAATAAGCAAGAAGACCCCATTGGCATATTCCAATGTCAAACCAATCGCTGTGTCAGGATTGGTCGTATACTTATCGCCGTCAACCTGTTTACCTATACTGTTGATTTTGCCTTGGTTCTTCCAGAAGATGTTATCAACAGTTCCATCGTCTTTCATTTCGGAAGGAGTTCCATAAGCCCAGTAAATATCCGTGCCGTCTTTTTTCTGAAAAGCCATATACATACAGTATGGATCTGCTGCTAATGCAGGCGTATTGCTGCATGTAAATGTGCTATTATTGTCATCCTTTAGATGTCCCGAGTCTTTCCATTTACCGGTTTTTATGTCGTAATATCCCCAGCTCATCTTCTTATCGTCGTCGGGTTTGCGGTACACGAGATATATCCTGCTACGGAATACGCAGATCGCAGGGGCTGCATTATCTACTTTTACGGGCATTTGCCCAATAGAACTCCAATCCTCCAGATTTCCCGATGCGGGCGTTGTGATTCCCCGAAGCGTATCGCCATCTCTGAAAAATGCGAATAAATTTCCGTTGACGGCGGCGATAGTCGGTGAATTCTGCGTGGAGACCGAACTGTTATTAACTTTAATGTATCTTGGTTTACTCCAGTCCAATCTTGCCTCCCGTCCTTCTTCTTGGAAAGCTGCCGCATTGGCCGTACAGATCCTTAAACTACGATTGTCATGTCCATCAACAAACAGTAAGAAAAGTTTATCGTCCCAGCTGGTTGTAGCAGGGCTGTGATCTGTTGTGACCTCATCCTCGGCGATCATAACGTCTCCAATCCAGCTTGGACGTAACGATTTAAATGATGATGTAATACACTCGGATAACGTGCTTATTTCCAGTAGTTCCATGTTGTTTGGCCTTGGGCTCAACTGGGACCAGGCGGGAAATTGATAGTAACGCACATTCATATTGGAGCCATCATACGACATTATTGCCCCGCTGTGATAGTATAAGCCATCTTGATTGAGGATTATATCCTCCTTCATATTTGCGGAGAAAGGAATCGGATAATTCATGACGTATGGTGCATCATCTGCCTCTGTCGCTTCGTAACTGCTGCTTCCCAGCAAACGTCCTTTGTTTAAGCCCATTAATCCATCCATGTAGGTTGCGAAACTATGTTCATGCCCCCAATACCATGCAGCGATGTTCTTGGAAAAATATTCTTTGAAATGGCTATCGAGCCAAGTGTTTAGATATTGCGGGCTGTCATGGTTGATCTCTGCATGACGGGAAAAAAATTGGTGATGAGACAGCATAATGGTTTTTCCTCCGAACTCGTTCATTCTGTCCTGCAACCATCTCACTTCACTCGTTTTCAAGGTGGGTTGGAATGGTCCTGCAACATCTTCGTATGCAGCAATTATTAGACCTTCTACAGCATTTACCAAATCGAACTTGCTCTGTTCGTCCAAAATGCCTTTAAGCACTTCTCCAGCTCCCTGTAAAAATGACAACCAGCCATTTCCGTCTGCTTGTCCGGTATCCATACCCAAAAATTGCCATTTATTATCGGCAGTTCGTAGACAGAAGAAACTACATTGTTGAGCGAGTTCTGATCGGCTTATATTCGGAACATTTTGATTAAGATTGTCTAGTAGTTCAAAATAACCGTAACCATAAGAGTAGTACTCGTGGTTGCCCGGTATAGTAAATATCGGTGGGTTAGGATTGAAGTTGGTATTGTTGATCTCCCTTTGCAGATCTCCCCCTACCTTTTCAAAAACCTGTCGGAAGTTATGCTCGCATTCATAGGGTAATCCGCAATAATAAATGTCACCAAGGTGCAGAAATACAATCGCTCCACCTGGATTGTTTTGATAGGCTTTCCTCCATAAAGCTTTCAGGAATTCGTGAGCATCATCCAAAGAGGTTCCCCAGTCGCCCAGCAAGACAATGTGCGCGTCCACAGGAATTCTCCAGGGTATAGCTTTGTAATTCGCGTTTAGGTCCGCATCACGGTACTGGGAAGAATATGTCCCTACAGGTTCAGCTAGCCAAAAATCATTGATATAGTTACGCACCATATTTTTTTGATCTTGTGTGAGCCCTGTCTTATCTAGGATGTAGTCCACCAATTTCTTGCTGATTTTATCTACTCCAGTCAAGCCTACTAACGCTATCCATATGATTACGCACAATGAAAATCCCCAGAGATCAGAAGTGCTAAAATCCATTATCCCCTTTTTCTCATTATGCTCCTCCAATTTGTTCAGAAAATCTAAATATAGCCACTCATATTTCCCAGGCCATTCCTGTTCTACAGCACAGAATGCTGCTGTTGTAAGAGCTAAGTCAAAATAGGTCTGGGAGAGATAGGCAAGTTGTTCCACAGTAGCATCTTGCACAGGGCTTTCCAACGTTAAATCACCCGGTGGTTTATCTAAGCGTTTTTTTTGCTTTAAGAGGCTTAAATGATGATAGACGCCTTGCATAAATGGTAACTGCCGAATTTGTTGGATACTTGCGTTTGGATGTTGCTTACGCAAAAAAGTCTCTGCCGCCGATGCCCACGCGGCAGCCAGCGGATTTCTGGGGTTTTGAAAGCTTGATAACATATTGAGAGGTTTAAGTTTATTGTTTACGTCGGTATATCATTTGTTACGATTCAATATTAATAGATTTATTAATATTTTTCCGCTCTTGCCTTACTAATCAAGTATTCAACAACGAATATATATAAAAAAGAATGAAATACAATTGTTATATTTTTGTTAATATCTAATTTTGAGTAATTTATGTTTTTTAAGGATGAGGCTTAGCTAATTTGTATACAAGATCTGTTCATGATTTAGTCGATAAAGATGTTTAAATAAACAGAATTATGATGTTATTTATTGGCTTGAAATTATATAATAATTGAAAAATATATGCTGTTTTACAGTGGATGCTATGTACAAGACTCAGCGAGCTAACAGTCAATGGTAGCTTTTGTCATTTACCCAGCTTTTTGAAAGATAAAAAAAGGGATTTTGGAAAGATATCGCTATAACAAGGTTCTACGTTGCATATCCAGTCTCTTCCAAAAGGGCGCGTGGGCCAATAGAGAGGGAATTTGTTACCATAAATTTTGAAATTATTCTTACTTGTATTTTTTTTTTCGAGCTAATCATTTAACCTGTATAAATCATTGATGGCCGTTGGATCATGTGTGTTTTGCTAAATTTCTTATCTTTGTGTTATGGCAACACCAATACCTTTAGCAGAACGTATGCGTCCCAAAACCATCGCGGATTATATTGGGCAACAACATATTATTGGCGAGGGCGCCGTACTTCGCAATGCTGTCGAGCAGGGAAATATTCCGTCGATGATCTTTTGGGGACCTCCGGGCGTCGGGAAGACAAGTTTAGCCCTGTTGATTGCAGGCGAATTAAAGCGGCCTTTCTTTTCGTTGAGCGCGATACAATCTGGTGTAAAAGATATAAGGGAAGTCATCGATAAAGCCGAGAAGCTACGTAACTTCAACGGTGAACAACCCATCTTGTTTATTGATGAGATACACCGTTTTTCCAAGTCTCAGCAGGATTCTTTGTTAGGCGCTGTTGAACGCGGGCTTGTTACATTGGTAGGGGCAACCACCGAAAACCCGTCGTTTGAGGTCATTTCTGCTTTGCTTTCCCGGTGTCAGGTATATGTGCTCGAACATTTGTCGGAAAACGATTTGCGGGATATCCTAGATCAGGCTCGCGCACGAGATCCCTATTTAGTAGAACACCCGGTGGACATAGAGGAATACGAAGCGCTGTTCCGTCTGTCGGGGGGCGATGCGCGTAAATTATTAAATGTATTCGAATTGGTCGTACATGCGGCATTTGCACAGAAGCAGAAGATTACCAACGCGTTTGTCCTAAAGCAGGTACAACAAAATATGGCGTTATATGATAAGACCGGAGAACAACATTACGATATCATTTCCGCTTTTATCAAATCCATCCGGGGAAGCGACCCCAATGCCGCGGTGTATTGGCTTGCTCGCATGATCGAGGGGGGAGAAGATCCTTCGTTTATTGCTCGGCGTCTGCTTATTTTAGCTTCCGAAGATATTGGTAATGCCAATCCGAATGCATTGCTGTTAGCCAACAACTGTTTTCAGGCAGTGAATGTAATCGGCTGGCCTGAGTCGCGGATTATTTTATCGCAGGCGGTGACCTATCTGGCATCTTCAGCCAAAAGCAATGCCTCTTACGAAGCGATCAACAAAGCGCAGGCACTCGTCCGTGCGACCGGCGATTTACCTGTGCCTCTACATTTAAGGAATGCCCCGACAAAGCTGATGAAAGAGCTGGATTATGGCACAGCATATAAATACGCCCACGCCTACGCCGGAAACTTTGTACAACAGGAATTCTTTCCCGACAAACTGAGCGGCACCTTGCTTTACGATCCGGGTAACAACGCTTCTGAAGGTAAACTGCGCGAATCCCTTAAAAGTAAATGGAAGGAAAAATACGACTACTAAAGATAAAAGGGAATTGAAAGAGTGGATAATTGGTGTGACGGTTTAGCTCTTATCGGATCTTAGCACACCCAATTCACTGCACCGGCGTATCAAAGCGGCTGTATTGGGCATACCGGTTTTTTTTAAAAGATTCTTGCGATGTACCCGGACAGTTTCTAACGAAATGCCGAGCTGAAGGGCTATTTTTTTTGAACAGGAACCTTCGGTAAGTAATCGTAAGACCGTGTGTTCTCGTTTGGTGATCCGGAGTGTATCGGCATGCTCATTACGTAGGTGCGATAAGTCGAACTGACGAAAGTACTTCAGGCCATTGATTCCCAAAAGGTATGCGAGGTAGCTGTTGGTGCCGGAAATATGCTGTATGTCCGTATGGATGTTCAGGCTTTTTACGATCCTGTTCCATTTGTCGACGACAATCGTAATTGCTTGATGATGGAATAGATGATAGGAACCGTCGGCCACCAGCATACGAAAGCAGTAGGACGATTTTATTTGCGCTATACTATGGTTCTCTATGGCTACTTCGCTGTAGCACGCTTCTTCGGCGCGCAGTACAAATTCCATGTCGTCCGGATGTATCAGGTCAATAACCTGTTGGAGATGATCCGGAACTTGCTGCAGACCGTGAATGGTGCACAGTTTAGGGTGCTGCATGGTTAAGGCCTGTGTGTGAATATCGATCAGATAATAGTAAAACTCGCCGATAACCAGTACTTCGGAAAGACGGGCAGCAATGTCCGCGGCTGGGCTATCGTTTTGCTCTGTAGAGAAAATCGATCCCACCTTTTTCCATATCGGCTGTAGCGCATGCGTCTGGTTTTTCATAACACTATCGTATTCTGGCGCCCGCCCCTACGGTGGGCGCGAATGACAGGGCTAAAGTCTTTATTTCCCCGACATCGGGCAATACCATGTTTGCGGTATTTTGTATGTAGGTTTAGAGTAGCCCGCATTCCATGCAGGTTCGGATCATGTCATTGCTGTTCACGGTCTTTGTCTTGCGCAATAGGTTTTTCCGGTGGACCTTTACGGTATGCTCGGATATAAACAGTAGATCCGCGATGCGACTGCTGGCGTGTCCCTTAGCGATGAGCCGTAACACTTCCATCTCGCGCAGAGACAATGTCGGGATGTACCGGTCTTCCTTAGAAAGTGAGAGGTCGAGCAGACAATAATCTCTGCGCGCTCCAACGCCGTTGACCAAAACGATCTGGTTGTTTATCTTGGTAATATGTTCGATATCCGTATGGATGTTCAGCGCAAAGGTCAGTCTATCCTGCTCGTCCTTTGCCAGATGAATCGCTTGGTGATGGAATAGATGATACGATCCATCAGCTACACGCATGCGGAAACAGTAGCTGGTTTTAAGGAGCAGCTGATGCTCTACGCCGATCTCCTTCATCTTTTCGATGCTCGCCTTCTCGGCCCGCACGACAAAATCCATATCCTCGGGATGAATAAAATCCATGATGTCTTGCAGGTGAGCCGGTGGGCTAGGAAGGCCATGTATCAGTGGTGCATCTGTCGAAACCTGGCTTAGGGAATAATCGGCAATGTTAATCACATAATAGTAGAAAGGGCCGACAGACAGCATATCGGCAATAAATTTTGCGACATCGATCTGGTGCGTGGTAGAGGGCTGCGCCGTGACAAATTCCGGATAGCTTTCCCAGAGCTTAGATAAAAGGTGTCTTTTCTTTTTCATAAGAAGCCGGCAGCACCACGCTGCCTGTTAATAGATTGGTAATCAAAGATACAAATATTAATTGTGCAACCAACGGATTTATTGATATACCACGGAGAAGTTTTCCAGCCAATGGCAGGGAGCCTGATACAGTTGGAATCGGACTGTACTCAGGAAAATACCTCTATTGCGGTATTTTCCCGTAAGGGGACCCTTTATAATTTTGGCGTATTGAAAACCATTAATTGATTTATTATGAAGAGAATTCTACTAGTAGTATGGTGCGTCATCTGTAGCGTGCACGCAATTGCCCAATCCACCCTCAGCAAGGAAGAGGAAGAACGTATTACCAAAGCCGTCAGCCAACGTATGGAACTTCACAAAAAAAGCCAGAAGTACCTTCACCTCGGGTTCGTTTCCCATACATTAAGTGACGACGCCGATCTGGTATCTTTCAAAAGCAAATTTGGCGCTAGTTTAAGTTCCGGACGAACATTCTTTCTGCACCGCGACCCACTTGCCGGCATGCTAAAAATCGGATTAGACTGGACATACATTGATCTGAATTATACAACCTATAAAGAGCCGATCTTGGAGGAAGATGTAGACGGGAACTGGATTGAGGACGAAGTAAAGGTGCATGCCGCTGAGGCCGGTATGCATATCGGTCCGTCAATTACCGTGTTTCCGGTTAACCGGCTGGCAGTGAAGGCTTACTTTCGGTACGCGCCATCCTATTCGGCTATGTATGATACGTATAACGAAGAATTTAGCAGCGGTTTCGGATCTTATTTTGTTTCGGGCATATCAGCAAATTACGGAGGCATAGGCTTAGGTATTGAGCAGCGCTGGGGCAGTGCCAAACATCGTACGCTAACCACTGATCTGGAGGACGATGATTTCGGAGGAGCATCTGAGCAAAAAGAGAAGTTCCATTTAAAAGGTCCGCGTATATTCGTAGCCTTTAGCTTTTAGTAAAACCTACTTTATCTACAACTATAACTATTAAAAAATGAAAGAACTGAAATTTTCGGTACTGGTATTCCTGTGCATTTTTACACTGGTGTCCCTTAGCGGTTGTGATTCGCTGATTGATGAACTTCTTGATGAAGAGCAAATCGATGAAAAATTGTTAATCGGTAAATGGAAAGCCGTCGAATATTTCTCGAACGAGGTGGTCGATCCTTCTGATGTGGTAGGAGGAACAGATTTTTCCGATGTTAACCAAATTGAGACGATGATCAAGTATCAGATGGAGAGTACCACTTGCCCGGGAAAATTAGATAGTTACGAAGGGCAGATCCTAGCGTTTGAACTGGATCTTTCCAGGGACGGTAACATGGTTCTGTATTTAAAAGAACACGATAAGAGTTCCGTCTATGATGGAGACTGTAAACTTAATCACAACGACGATAGCCACGAGCTGACAACCCGCGGAAACTGGGTCTTAAATGCGGAAGATGCTACATTGTCGCTATCCAGCGCAGATCTCGACATCGAGGATGGTAGCATTGAGATCGAGGAGCTAACTGCCAGAGAACTGGTGTTACGTATCGGCGATGATGAGTACGAGACATATATTAAGCTTAAAAAATAAAGCTAGACAACACAACTGGCAATAATGAGAGCTGTAAACCTTTGCGTTAAGGTTTACAGCTCTGCTTTGTCACGTTTAATAGCCTTGACATTGGCCGATACTACTTTTTTTTTATCGAGATGATCTTATCGAATATCGCGGTATTTTGAAAAAATCCCGTGAGATGTTGTTCGATCCGTTAGGATGTATTTCGATAAACAGACCGTCTGCAGATAATGTACCGCGGATATCTTTTGCGCGCTGCTACTTTCATCATGCCATGTTCTCCATATTTCCTGTTTAAGGAAAATGTCTTCCAGATAATAAGCGAAGCACCGCCGCTGCCAAGAATCAGACACAGATACGAATTCGCGCCGACCATATACAGCATCATGATCAGTAGCAGGGCCCCTAAGAGTTCACCAACAAAAATGAAAGATACTGCGCTTTGAGTCCCTTAAATTCAACAGTCCGGCAGATCCCTTTATTGATGTGGTATGTATTCATAGTAAAAGCCACTACATAGATTAAAGGAAAAAGGACCGCAAGATGGTCGCTGCTACAATCAGAAAGATACAGGCACCAATCCACGATGCCGCGGTTTTGTTGGTGTCAGGGTCTCCGCTACTAAACTTGTTATAAACTTTTACCCCGCCGATAAATCCTACGACAGCGCCGATCGCATAGATCAGTTTGGTAGCAGGATCAAAGTAAGAGGCCACCATTTGCGTTGCTTCGGTAATACCGGCCGTACCGTTCCCTTGCCCGCGCTGATCTTGGCTAAAAGCAAAGCGATAGCCACAATGCTCCTTTTCTTTGTTGTTTCTTTCATCATGAAATAATTTTAGTTTCGGCCCTACCTATTTAGATGCCACATCAAAAATGCAAGAGAAAGTGCCCGGTTATCTTCAGTAGGCTCGGGAGGGTATACATTGACGCACATTGGCATCTATGACGATTTGCATAGCAATCCCTGTGCGGCTCAAGCTATCACGCAAATGGAAAAGGAGACACGAATCTGAAACCCAAACGTATTGGCTATTTACGTTGATCCTAAAAAACCGGCTTGCCGACCACTGTAAGTTTGCTTCAAAGTATCGAGGGCACGTAGTAGGCTAGTGCTCGGAATATCGGGAATATAGATCTGGAAAAGTTGTGGATTTTACCTCCAGTGCGATCGTGACACGAGGTCGCGTGTCGAGTGTGGTTAGATAAAAAAAGGAACAGCCAATCTGCGGGGAGAATAGAATATTTTGCCATTATTTTCAGAAAAACCTCTGCATAAGCCATAAATGCCGTTTTTCCGTACAAAAGTGAACCATTTCTGAACGAATCAATACCCTTGCCAAGCGGCGCTCCGGCTATTTTTGTACCATGTCAAATGCGCTAACCATCATCGGACATGCCAGTATAAAGCTATATATAATCGAAACTTATTTAAGAATAAATAGTGCTGGAAAAAAGTTGTGTATCATTAAACCTTAGGCCTATTGACGTAAAAACAACACAAAATAAAGACTATCAACGCTTCGGTAAGCGATCCTTAAACAACCTCGCGTGCCGATCTTTTTTAAAGCTTAACCAAATTTAAATCTATGATAAAAATAATGAACAAAAAGCTGATCAGCTTTATTGGGATGGTCGCACTACTCGTGTTGACGTCTTTATACGGCTATTCGCAAGAAAGCTTGATCAAGATCTCAGGAAAAGTCACCAACCAAAATGGGGAAGCACTCAGCGGGGTGACGGTAAAAGTAAAAAATAAAGACATACAGCAGGTCATGACTGATACGCAAGGGTACTACACCCTCGAAGTGCCCTCTGAATCTGTTTTGTTATTCTCCTACGTTGGCTATGATGAACAGGAAGCCACGGCAATGCAGTCTGGTACGATCGATATCAGCATGCAGGGAGATGGACTGTTGGATGAAGTGGTGGTCGTGGGGTATGGTACGGCTCGCAAAAAAGATCTGACCGGCGGTTTATCCATCGTTGGAAAGGAGCAACTGGAGATGGTATCGACGCCCAATTTAATGGACCGTTTGGTCGGTCAAGTGGCTGGATTAAATATTACCACCTCCAATGCAGCTCCAGGCCAAAGCCAGTCGTTACTTATCCGTGGAGAAAACTCCTTATCGGCAAACAACAGCCCATTGATCATTCTCGACGGTATACCCTATAGTGGATCCCTGGTAGATCTTGACCCCAATATAATCGACAACCTCACTGTGCTTAAGGATGCCTCGGCAGTAGCAATATATGGTTCTCGTGGTTCCAATGGGGTCATTTTGATACAGACAAAACGAGGATTTGAAGGAAAACCCCAGGTCGGTTACAAAGGGCTCTTTGGCGTTGCTGAGCCTATGCAATATATTCAGGTAATGGGGCCCGAGGAATATATTCGTTTGCAACAGGATATTGGTCGACTGCGCGAAGGTTTGAGCGGTGAACAACTCGATCCGATTGCTGGCAATATTATTAGCCAAACCGAAAGACAGAACTATGCCGATGGCATCACGCATAACTGGCAGGACTATATCTTTCGCAGAGGTTTAACGATGGATCAGCAGCTCAGCATTGCAGGGGGGACCAGTACGACCAAATACATGGCGGCAGCATCATATCTCGAGCAGGAAGGGGTTGTCTATAATTCAAAGCTCTCTAGGCTGAATATCTCCTCCAACATTGACCAGGTATTCAATGACTGGCTAACTACCGGGATCGGAACTCAATTTGTACAACGCGGAGATGGCGGTGTTCAACCCAATATAGAGCATGCCATTAAACAGAGTCCCTACGGGCGTTACAAGGATGATCTGGGTAACTATGTTGCCGAGCCAATGGAATATTCGCTGATCACCAATCCTATGCTAAATGTCAATGCGGATCAAGAACGGACCAACCGCAGTTTCTTTATAAATGGATATGCCAATATTAAGCTGCCTTTGGAGGGGCTCTCGTTACGCTCGAACCTGGGCTATAACTACCGGAGTAATTTTACGGGAACTTACTATGGTCGAGACACCTTTATCGGGCGCGAGCAGGGCGGGCAAGTCGGCGGTAGTGCAAGTATTAGCAATGCACACAACACCGACTATACCTGGGAAAATATTCTGCGGTACGAACGCCAAATCGATGATCACCGGTTCGATGCCACCGGATTATTTAGCGTTCAAAAAACGAAAAATGTTTCCTCAGGTCAAAGCGGACAAGGCTTTGTAACGGACAACACCAGCTTTTATATGATGGGAACGGCAGAAAGAAATCAATCGATATCTTCAGGTCTGTCCGAAACAGCGATGTTATCTTACATGTTCCGCCTTAATTACAGCTACAAAGGAAAATACCTAGCGACCTTAACAGGGCGTAGGGACGGGGCTTCTGTATTCGGGGCGAACAATAAATACGCTTTCTTTCCGGTTGCTGCCGTTTCGTGGAATATGGCCGAAGAAAGTTTTATCAAGGACAACGCGTCTTGGATGGACTTGCTTAAGCTTAGACTTTCATATGGCGCAAACGGCAACCAAGCTATTAGCCCCTACCAAACACTTGATCGGCTTTATTCAAGTGTGAAGTATATCTGGGGCGATGGCGGGGTACCCATCAACACCGTCTATTTGGCAGGCGATGGCGTGGGCAATCCCAACCTGAAATGGGAAACGACTTACACGAGTAATATTGGCTTAGATTTCCAACTGTTCAATAACCGACTGGGAGGAACCGTAAACGTGTACCTTTCTAAAACGCAGGATCTGCTTATGATCCGCACCGTGCCCATCATGAACGGTTTCAACAGGATCTATGACAACATCGGCGGAACGCAAAATAAAGGGATGGAGATCGAACTAAATGCCACACCTATCCGCAAAAACAATTTCCGGTGGAACGCCAACGTGAATTTCGCGCTTAACCGTGACAAGATAGTGGAACTGCGGGGCGATCAGAAAGACGATATTACCAACCAATGGTTTATCGGTAAGCCTTTGCGCGTGATTTATGACTACAACGTCGTGGGGATCTGGCAGCAGGATGACAACTTTTTTTATACCGATGCTGATGGTAATGAGCGCGAAATACAGACCGGAGCAACGCCCGGATCCTCAAAACTGGAAGACGTGGATGGTAATGGCTTTATAAATGCAGATGATCGGAAAATCATCGGATCTAGGCTGCCCAGCTTTACGGCCTCATTGGGGAACAGGATCGAATTTGGCGACATCTATTTTTCATGCCTGGTGAACGGCGTGTTCGGTGTCTGGAGAGAAGATAATCTGGCTAACATGGGCTCGTGGACTTACGGCATAACCAATTATGTCCACAACGCAAATTATTGGACGCCCGAAAATCCCAATGCCCAGATCGCATCTCCAGGTTATATTAACACATTCGGCCATGGGTATTATAAAAAGACCTCTTACCTCCAGATAAAGAACATCACCCTGGGGTACCGGATGGGTCAAAATATTGCTCAAAAAGTAGGTTTACGTGCAATCGATGCCAATATCAGTGTAAATAACCTGCATACCTTTTCAAATATCAGGCAGGTGCTCAACTATGACAATGGTTGGATGGCATCTTACCCTACCGCACGTTCCTATATGTTGGGACTGAACTTGACCTTTTAATTTAATGATGAACAGACATGAAAGTAAAGCATATTATAAAAAACGGATTATTCTTGCTATTGGTGGCGACTAGCGCCGGTTGTAAGGATTTCCTTGTAGAAGATCTGAAATCGCAGTTGGCTCCAACCAATACGTTTACCAGTACCTATGGATTTGAAGTAGGTTCCGCAGGTTTATATGCGCTCACGCGATCTGAGTATAATACATTTGGCGAAGGCGGAGCGTTTCTGCATAACAATGCAACACCTTACGAGGCGCTCCAAGCGGCCACAGACATTGTCGATGTGGTAAATAGTGATGCCTCGTTGACGGCGTTTGCCAATTTGACGATGACCCCGTCGGAGCGTTTTGTTCTATCCTATTGGAATTGGTCATATAGCCTGATCTCCTCAGCAAATGAGATTTTAATGTATGCGGAGATTAACGACAATTGGGATAGCCCAACTGATAAAGTCCGCTTTCAGGCCGAAGCACGTTTTTTTCGGGCCTACGCCTACCGGACTCTACTGTACCTATATGGCGATGTGCCCTATGTTGAGACTATCCTCTACGACTTTCAGCTGAACTTTTCCAGGACGCCCCGTGCCGAAGTACTGCAGCACGTGGTTGATGACTTGAAATTTGCTGCCGAAAACCTGCCCGATAATCCCGATCAGTTGCAAGAAGGAAAACTCACCAAATGGGCAGCCTTCCATCTGCTCAGTGAGATGTATCTGGCACAGCAGCAATACACGCTTGCCGAACAGGCGGCGTTAGAGGTAATCAATAGTGGCTACTATGAATTGATGAAAACCAGGTTTGGAAGAAACCAGGAAAATCCTGGCGACGTGTTCAGCGACCTGTTTGTTGAGCACAATCAAAACCGAAAAGGGGGAAATAAGGAAAGTATTTGGGTACTACAATTTGAATTTAATACCATTGGCGGAGGTACCAATTCAGACGATTGGACGCGAAGGGCCTGGAATCCCAAATATTTTGATATTTCGGGTTTTGTGCTGGCAGATACTTTGGGAGGACGTGGCTTGGCACAAATTATTCCTATGAAATGGTGGATAGGTACCAGCCGCACCAACGCAACAGGCAATGCGCCTGGTATTTTTGATGCCGCTGATATACGGAACTCCAATCACAATATCAAGCGTGACTGGTACTATAACAACGCGAGTAATGCCGCTTTGTATGGGAAAAGAGCCACAATCACCGAACAAACCTGGTTTTCGACCAAGTCCCTGTTTCCTGCATTAACGAAGTTCTTTTATGGGCGGGCAGAAAACTTAGGACTTACCGGCAGCTACAAGGATCGCATGAAGTTTCGTCTGGCAGAAACATATCTTTTACTTGCTGAAGCCTATATCGGTCAAGGCAATTCCACCAAGGCGGCAGAGGCCATTAACCAGGTGCGCTCACGTGCCGGGGCCACTCCCGCATCGGTAAGCCAAGTCAATATGGACTATCTACTGGACGAGCGGATACGTGAGCTCGTGGGCGAGGAGAGTAGACGGTTCACCTTGGTACGCACGAAAAAGTTTCTTGAACGTGTAAAAACCTACAACACCGCTGTGGGAAGTAAGGTGCAGGAGTTCCATGCGCTTTGGCCTATTCCACAGGCGATCATCGATGCAAATCGGGATGCTGAATTTCCACAAAATACTGGTTATTAGGCGACACGAATCCTCATTGGGAACTTGGAGTAAAACCACGTTAGTAAATGGATACAACAATGAACAAATTCAGCCTTCGCACACGGGATGCTTGACACGAAGTCAATGGTTGAATGATAAGAGCCGTATGAAGGGAGACTTTCACATACGATCTATGAGAATCTCGGGCTGAAATGCTCGGTTTACTTGACAGAAACCCAATGCGGCTGCTCCTCTATCGAACGTGGTTCAAGGAGCAGTTGTTAAACAGATTAAATTATGAGAAAAATGAATTGCTTTATGAACGGGGAAAAAACATTAGCACTATATCGCCTCTGTTGGATCGTGCTCTTGGGAATTGGCCTTCAGGGCTGCGGTTACGAAATAGAAGATATCGAGGAAATTGAAGAGCGTATGGAACTGCAAAGTTCGGCACTTGAGGTGACACTCAACGCCGATCAGTTGACCGCTGATATCATTACCTTCAACTGGACGGAAGCTAGATCCGTGTCAGGCGAAAGCATGGTCTCCTATCGTACGAAATTAGATGTGCTGGGTAACAACTTTGGTGTGGCTACCACCATCATGAGCCATGAAGATGAAGGTGTTCTCACCAAAAGCTTTAGTTCCGAACAGCTGCAAAATTGGGCCAATGAGAAATGGGGGCTGCCAGTCAACAAACCTTTTACGCTACAATTTAGGGTGATTGCAGAGTATGAAGGCGGCCAGGCCTTTCATGCACCTGAAGTACGGACGGTCACAGTGAATGTACAGCCTATTCGGACTGTTGTATTTGATGCTGATAAGATCTTTCTAACCGGATCGGCAATCAACGGATCAGCGAAGGTTGAACTTCAACGAACCGTTGAAAACGAAAACCAGTATGCGGTACTGCTTGACCTGCAAGCGGGTAGCCTAGAAATTCCCGTCGAATATGAAGGTGCCACCAACTTCCTCTGTCCAAAAAATAGCGATGGCGGCCTGCATGATGGTACAGCCGTGGAGGTAAATATGCGTGAGCAACCGATCGGTTGGGAGATTCCGCAGGCAGGGCAGTACCGCCTGGTGGTAAACATGCAAAAGGCGACCTGCACGATTTATTCGCCAGCAACGGCCTTACAGCCTAAAGTAGTGACATGGAACGCTGATGGTGGCATTTCGCGAACAACTGAAGTCAATGAACTTTGGATGCATGGTGCTATAAACGGCTGGGCAGCACCGATAAAAATGGACTGCTCGGTTAGTCTTGCCGATCCGCAGGTGCTCATCTATCAGGGAGGCAGAACCGGAAAAGCGAAATTTATTGTATACGGGGAGAATGATAACAACAAAAATTTAGCCTATGCCTTTAGTTGCCCGTTGACAGGTTCCGGTGATAAGCAAGAGCTTACGCTCACCATAGGAAAAGTCTCGGAACTCTCGGGAGGGATGTCAAGCGCACAACGAAATTCGTACTATACGATTCCAGCGGGAGCCAATTTCCTCGTTTTTGACTTAAGAAACATGACACTGCTGGCAGAGAAGCGATAGGTCAATCCATAGAATTAAAAACATATCAAAAAAATAATTAACGTCAATATTTATGAAAAAACTAAACGGTCCAACCGCCATGAAGTTTGCTTTTGCGCTTATTGCTTTTCTGACTTCACTCTCCTGTTCTTCCAGTAGTCTGGATGAACAGGCTGCAGCAACTAAAAATAAAGGCACATTAGTTTCGCCCAAATACAACCGCAATAGCGCGCTGCGCAACCCACTAAATGGCTGGGTGATGTATGCCGCACGTACGGCACAACCTTCCCACTGGGACCAAGAATTCTACGTCCCAGATCTTGGCAAGCGGGTGAAAGCCCTAGAATATGCCTCGGCAGGTTACATCCGCACGAGCTGGGCAACTCTTAATCCATCGGACGGCGTTTACGCTTGGCGGGATCCCAACTCCCAGATCGCAAAATTGATCAACGGAGCACTGGAGCGCGGACTTCCCATCGCTTTTCGTATAGTGGTGGACGGGCGTGATCAAGGGATGAATACACCACAGTTTGTATTTGATGCTGGAGCAGAATCGTATCTGGAAAATAGTTCCTTTCCCACACGTATTACCCCTTTCCCGCAAGATCCCATTTTCCGGCAGTACTATGAAAAATTTATCGAAGCACTTGCGCAGGATTTTAACGATCCGGACAAGGTTGCATTTATTGACGCTTATGGCTTCGGTAAATGGGGGGAAGCACACAATGTCGTGTACGAAGACCCAAATACGGCCACGGGAGCCAATACAGAGGCACTCAAAGAAGACGTGTTGGACTGGGTGAGCACCTTGTACACACGCTGCTTTACAAAAATTCCATTGATCATCAACTACCATCGGCTAATTGGACATCCGGCAAGTTGGGGAAGCCCGAATGCAAATAGCGATAAACTGTTGGTCAAAATGATCAATAAAGGCTACAGCCTCCGGCAGGACGCTTTTGGTATGACCGATTATTACCAAAGTTGGGAGAAACAATTCGCCAAGACCTGGAATTATAAGCGCCCAATCTTAATGGAAGGCGGTTGGATCACCTCCGGAACGCACCGGTACTGGACAGATCCCAGTGGCAAATATCGAGAAGGGCATCCGGAAGATGTGCGCCAAGGAGAGTTTGATGCAGCAGCTGAAGCCCATGTTAACATGATGGATTTTCGGGTTGGTGATACAGACTCCTGGTTTGAAAAGACGTTTAACCTGGTACAGGGATTTATATCCGAAGGAGGGTATCGCCTCTACCCGGACCAGATATACCTGCCCGAAACGATAAAAAGCGGATCGCAAGCGACCATCTCCCACCGCTGGCGGAATATGGGGTGGGGCTATTTCCCGAACAATATTCCCCAATGGAACTTCAAATACAAGGTGGCTTTTGCGCTCTTAGATGCAAGTGGCCAACCTACAAAAATCTTTATCGATGAACAAGCGGAACCGTCGAACTGGTTAAAGGATAATCCAGCGGCATATGATTTTAATGCTCAAGTCCAGGTGTCGCCAGGTAATTATGTTTGGGCTGTTGCCATTATCGACACCAGCAAGGAGAACCTGCCGGGAATAAAACTTGCTGTAAATGGCGATGTTACGAGCAGTGGTTGGCTACGCCTGCTTAACGTAAAAGTACAGTAACCGATAGGGGAGATAGGATTGCCCGTGCCGTAAAAGCGAAGGGACTTGCTCGCTTGCAAAACAAAAATTGGCCAACCGGAGCACAATTCCGGTTGGTCATTATTAAGACAACAAATGTCTGCTAAAGGATTAAAAAAATTAGGGAGCTTAACATTCATCAATCAAGCTGTATGGGATGTCGCGATGCGCCGGCCACTGCTTATTTCCGAATGGGGGCAGCGCGCTTTACGAGAATCGGAGCAGGGATGTCGCCAGCTCCCCGGGGCCAAGACAGACAATTGCCTCTTTATCGAATTAATCCAGCGATTTTTAAACACGTTCCATGTTTGCGGAGACAGCACGATCGCCTTTCGTTTTCATCCTGACGACCAGAAGGAAGAAACCGGAGTGGACTAATTTCCCGCTCAAGGATACTGCAGGGCCAAGCTGCTTTGATAAGGACACGCGATCAGCAAATTAACACGAAATAATCTAATATAAATATTTATGCACCAATACAATATGTTCTATCTGGTAGCTTTCCTGGGATTGGTAAGCTGCGTGCCCATTCAAGCATCTAAAGACGAGCAAGCCTTAAAATCAACGGTAGATAGTGCCTTGGCTTTCGCCACGAAACAATCCATGCGGATGGCTGAAAAGTATAAATACCAGGAGGGGGAATTGCCCCGGACATTCCAACAGGGTAAGGATATTTCCTCCGACTCGCGATGGTGGTGTAGCGGGTTTTTTCCGGGTGTACTGTGGTATGTATATGAAAATGATCCTAACCCCGATGTATTAGAATATGCTAAGCTCTATACGGCTCGGGTCGAACGGGAAAAATATACCACAGATAATCACGATGTAGGGTTTATGATCTACTGTAGTTTTGGTAATGGCTACCGATTGACACAGGATCCTCATTATAAAGCGGTGATGCTTACTGCGGCACAATCGTTGGCCACACGTTATAACCCGAAAGTGGGATTGATCCGATCTTGGGACCATAACCGCGAGCAATGGCAATATCCGGTAATCATCGATAACATCATGAATTTGGAGCTCTTGCTTTGGGCTTCGGTCAACTCGGACGACAAAAGACTCAAGGACATCGCTTTATCGCATGCCGATAAGACTATGGTACATCACTTCCGGCGTAATTACAGCTCCTATCATGTGGTTTCCTATGATACGGTAACAGCAATACCGCACCGAAAACAAACCCATCAGGGATATTCAGATGAATCTTCTTGGAGCCGCGGACAGGCCTGGGGGTTATACGGATATACCTATCTGTATCGTGAGACGGGAGATGAACGGTATCTGCGGCAGGCCGTGCTTATAGCTGATTACTTGCTACATCATCCCAATATGCCTGAAGATTACATTCCGTACTGGGATTATGATAGCCCGGAGATACCGGAAACTTACCGCGATGTTTCGGCTGCTACGATTATGGCCTCGGCATTGATCGACCTGAGCAGTTTTGTCGACGGCGACCGTGTAGAGCAGTATAGCAAAGTGATCGCCACCCAGATCCTTACATTGGCTTCACCAGCATATACCGCCAAATTAGGCGAGAATGGTTGTTTTATTTTAAAGCATAGCGTGGGCGCTTATCCGCTAAAATCAGAGGTAGATGTGCCACTAACCTATGCCGACTACTATTACCTGGAGGCCTTGACCAAATTGAAAAGAAAGATCCATTGATGTTCCAAATATAGAAAAACGATATGAACCTGAGCTTACAGTATTATTTAACGCGCTTACTAATTATTCTGCTCCCTTTTCCAAATTTTTTACACGCACAGACCGTTGAAAAGGATCTGTCTGGCAAATGGGGATTTCAAACTGATCTGATGGATTTTCGAAGAGGATCGCTCTCCCCACGGTATAACCACCGCCTACAAGCGGAGATCGACCTGCCAGGCACTACAGATGATTACCAAATCGGCTACAAATCGCCCTATCGGCATATTGACCGCCTGACACGTAAATACGAGTATATGGGGCCTGCTTGGTACCAGCGGGATATCGAGATTCCGGCCGACTGGAAGGGCAAAAGGATATTTCTGTACTTTGAGCGTACGCATTGGCTTAGCTCTGTTTATGTAGATACCAAAGAAGTAAGCAAAATTGATTACATCAGCGTACCGCATAACCATGACCTTACGGCATTTGTGCATCCCGGCAAAACCCACCGTATCACAATTTGCATCGATAATAGGTTTCAATATAGTACCCACAAGTGGAATCACGCCCATACGGAGTTTACGCAAATCAACTGGAACGGGATATTGGGCGAAATGAAACTCCTCGCCGTTGATCCCATCTATATAGAAGACTTACAGATATATCCTGATATCTCCGAAAACAGCATCCGTGTCAAGCTACAGCTGAACAATACGCTAAAGCAGCAAATAAAAGGACGTGCAGAATTTACGATTGATGGTCAAGACTACCATCTGCAAAAGGATATCCTCGTAAGCAGTACAGATTCGGTCGCCTTCCTTGAGACAAAAATTTTCCTGGGCAAAAAGGTGAAGCAATGGAACGAATTTCATCCGAACCTTTATACCCTGAAATGTAAGTTAAAAACCGCGCACGACACGATGGAGTATGAGCATGAGAAGGTCAGCACTTTTGGGATGCGCCAAGTGATCCAAGGCAAAAACCATGTTCTGCTCAATAACCGAAAGCTGCACTTGCGGGGGAATGTGGAAAATGCCGTCTTCCCGAAAACGGGCTATGCCCCGGTGGATGACGTATCGTGGGAACGGATTATGTTATTAATGAAAGAATATGGGTTGAACCACTTGCGCTTTCATTCTTGGTGCCCGCCAAAAGCGGCTTTCCGCATGGCCGACAAGCACGGCATCTATTTTCAGGTGGAAATGCCGATGTGGGGTAAGGATGCGGAACCCGATAATGACCGTTATAATTTCTTTCGCCGGGAGATGCAGGCAATCCTCAAAGAATATGGCAATCATCCATCTTTTGTGCTGTACTGCAACGGCAATGAAATTACCGGTAATTTTGACTTCATTGAAGAATTGACAGCCGGCGGACGTAGCGTGGATCCGCGACATCTGTACAGCGGATCTACGGCGCGTACCCGCGTTAAATCAGATCAATATTATGTCTCCCAACAAACAAACAAGGGCGATGTGAAAGTGTATGAAGGCTTGCCCAGTACCGACTGGGATAGAAATACAGCATCGGATGTAGACGTTCCCGTAATATCGCACGAGTCGGGGCAGCGCTGCGTATATCCTAATTTTGAAGAGATTACAAAGTATGCGGACAGCCCCGTGGAGCCCCGTAACTTCGAAGTGTTTCGGGAGCTTTTGGATAAAAACGGGATGCTGGATCAGGCCGGAGATTTCTTTCGGGCCTCCGGCGCACTAACCGTGCTGGAGTACAAAGCAGTTATTGAGGCGCTATTGCGTAGTAGTAAGTCCGCTGGATTCCAGTTACTCTCGCTGAATGATTTTCCTGGACAGGGCTATGCGCCGGTGGGGTTATTGGATCCATTCTGGGACAGTAAAGGCCTGGTGAGACCCGAGAAATTTAGAGAATCTTGCGGTCCTACAGTCGCCTTGCTGCGCTATGACAAGAGCGCATACTTCAACAGTGAAACATTTCAAGGGAAAGCCGAGGTATATAATTACAGCACTGGAGCTATCAGGAATGCCCACCCCAAATGGTGGCTGACCGATGCATCGGGGAGAATACTGAAAAAAGGAACCTTGAAGACACAGACGATCGCAAACGATAGTGTATCGCCCATTGGTAGCTTCTCCATTCCGTTAAACGGCGTAAGTGCCCAGCAAAAGCTAACGGTGCATCTTTCGATCAATAACTCTGTAAAAAACAGCTGGGATATCTGGGTATATCCGAAGCATAAGCAGCTGATGCAATCCACCGATGAGGTGCGGTACACCGAGGTGTACGATGAGGCAGCACAAAAGCAGCTTGCCGAAGGAAAAACGGTTGTTCTTTGCCCTTTGCCCAGAAATTTGAAAGGCCGGAAGTCCGTGTTTCATAACCATTTTTGGAATCCTATCATGTTCGCTTGGCATCCTATGACTATTGGTTGTCTCCTGCAAGAAAATGCGCCGGTATTTGCTAATTTCACAACAGCGTACCATACAGATTGGCAGTGGTGGGACATCCTGAACGAGGCCAAAGTCATCGAGATGGATGGCGCACCTCAGGCACTTCGTCCGTTTATACAGGTTATCGACGCTTATGATAATAATCAAAAGCTGGGTATCGGGTTCGAGGCCAAGGTGAATGGCGGTAAACTGCTGGTACTGGCAGTGGATACCAAGAAAGACCTGGACAAACGCCCTGCGACACAACAATTGCTGTACAGCATTGATCGTTATGTAAAAGGCGATGGATTTTCGCCTCAAGTGGAGGTCGAAGAATCATTTATAAAATCTTTTCTAAAAAAATAATCAAGAAAAATGCTTAAGATAATGATGTCGATGTTGATCTTGGGAGCTGGCCTCCATTCGATGGGCCAAGAAATAACCTTCGATAAAAGTGCTTCCCTCGAGCAGGTCTATATGGATACGGTCGCTGATGAGGCCTTATTGCCAATGAATGATGTGGGTATGGAGACAGGCTACTTGTTATACCAGACGAGCTTTGAAGTAGCTGCGGCGCAGGCTAACCTAATCCTGGAACATGTGCGCGACTATGCGGCGGTATATGTTGATGGTAAGCTGCAGGGAACACTAACCGACGCAAGAAAGAGTCTGGTGCTGAACAAACTAAATGGAATCCATCAGCTGCAAATCTATGTAGAGAATATTGGTAGAATAACCTACGGCCCCGAAATACTTGATAATGCGAAAGGTCTTTTTGGAGAAGCTCGGCTGGACGGAGCGGCCTTAACGGACTGGGTTATGATACCGCTGGCGATTAAAAAGGAGAACTTGGGTGATCTACGCTTTGACCAGGATGCCAAGGCCGCGGCACCCAGGTTTTTTAAAGGCAGTTTCTCGCTTCAGGCAGTACAGGACACCTATCTGGACATCTCTGGCTGGGGAATGGGCGAAGTATGGATCAATAATAGCTATCTAGGGACTTACTGGGAACAGGAAAAACAACAATCGTTGCATATTGCTGCAGAAGATTTAGTGAAAGGCGAAAATGTACTAATTGTTTTTGAATTAAAAGATCATCCCGAACGAACGATGAAGCTTGCGAAAGATGCTGTCTTTAAATAAGCGTTGAGCTTAGAGTCATAGATTTTTGACGCACCGTTCGGGGTTGAGGGGATTTTGTAGTACATTGGTATTCTAATCAAGGAAAACACGAAAACATGGTAAAGTACGGGCTAATTATTTGTTGCTTATTAGTTCTTTTTCAATGGGTATCCGCGATTGGTATAGCGAAATACCGTTTTCACGTAATGCCCGAAACCTCATATTACGGCGGGATACAAAGCATCAGCAAGGATAGCTTGGGAAGGATGTGGTACACGGGGCCGGATGCCATCTTTATGTATGATGGGAGTAAATTCCATCAGTTCAATGACATTGTCTCGGCCATTCGCCCGCAAGTGAAATGGGGATATGGTTCTTTAATTACAGACCGGCAGGGGCGTTTGTTTTTAACGACAAACTATGGCTTGCTTCAATTTAACTATGAGCAGTTTTCGTTTGATCTGTTGGTTTTTGGGAAAATAAGGTCGGTCGTACTACACGATGATGAAAAACTGTATATGCTATCCGGTGATAGCTTGCTGTGCTACGATCAAGCGCGAAAAAAGACAACGGGATTTCCCTTGCCTAAACATGGATTTTTCAATACTATACTCAGCTTGGACGGGGACCTCTACCTTGCCAAGGAGGGAGCGGTTTTCAAGCTCGATAGTAGCAAACGCCGGGGCGAGCTATTTGCGAAGTTTGCAGCAACGGCAAGCACGGCAAATGATGCGGTACTATATAACGGACTGTATTATTTTCTTACCCCGCGCGATGGTATTTATGTGACAGATAATACGGGAGACATTAAAAAAAATGTGCCCGTAGCCACTACGGGGAGTACATCTGCACTTTCCAAAAAGCTGTATGCCGACCCGGATGGCCTGATCTGGGTGGCCACACAGGTTGGACTATTTATATATGAGCCGCACACCACCGCACGAAGGTTCTTGCGAATGAATTTGAATGATGCGTTCTCCCTGCCCAACAATTCCATTTGGACGATCTATCCCGATCCCGATCAAGGCGTTTGGGTGGGCACGTACGGCGGAAAGATGGCCTACTGTTCGTTGTACGATGCGCATATTCGCTACTTTAACCCAAGTTCAGGGGCTTTAAATCACCCCGTGGTCAGCAGTTTTCAGGAAGACCTCAAGGGCAACATATGGATCGGGACTGAGGGAGGGGGATTAAATTATTGGCATAGGAGGAATGATACCTTCACCCACTTTGTAAAAGCAGCCGGTAATTCGCCCAACTCTAACATGATAAAAACGGTGAAGCTTGATCCGCACAAAAAAAATATACTGGCCGCTGCATTTAATGGCGGAATAACATCGTATGATTTTGTGCAACACAAGTTTCGGGATCTTGGACTATATCATCCTGAATCCCGCCAACCGCTGACTGTGTACGACTTTGCTCAGGACAAAGAAGGTCGCCTGTGGATGACCGATCCAGACAAGCTTTACTTGTATCGGAAAACCGGAAATAAACTCGATATGGTGCAAATTATTGGACAGAACGATAAACCTTTGAACGTGGAAATCGAAGCGCTTTACATTGATGAGCAAGATCAGCTTCGCCTCATTACCCATCAGGGACTGTTCATTGTTTCGCCTAAAACGCTCAAAGTCCTTAAACATTACCTGATCGAAAATGCACCTTATGCCGCCAATTTATTATGCAGTTATTACCAGGCCGCTAATGGAGATTTATGGTTAGGAACACTTGGTAGAGGGGTAAACGTTCTAAAAAAAGATGGTCGTTACCTGAACTTTAGCGTGGAGGAAGGATTGCCCGCCAAAATGGTATTCGGTATATTGGAAGATGACCAAAGTGCAAATATTTGGTTAAGTACCAACGAAGGGCTATTCTATTATGACACAGAAGCAGATGTATTCGAGAAAGCGCGATTTTACCGGGATAATGCATGTGGGTCGTTCTATATTCGAGCGGCCGCTAAAACCCGAGCTGGCGAAATGCTGTTCGGGGGAACCAACGGCTTTTTGCTTTTTGATCCGGTTAATATGAACAGAAACCCTCAAAAGCCGCGGGTGTTTTTTACCGGATTTTTGGTGAACAGCAAACCGGTAACTTCTCGATCGGTGCATTCCCCAATCCGTAAAGACATCTCCAGTTTATCCAACAAGGAAGAGGAAGAAATTCGCCTGAGTAGCAAGCAGTCCAATATTGAAATCCGCTTCGCGGCAAACAGCTACCTGGCAGCGGATAAGAATCAGTTTTCTTACCGCATGCGGGGACTCTCCGATAAATGGATGGTAACAAGCGGAAGTCAGAAATCCGTTCAGTTTTTTAATCTGCCAGCTGGTGACTACATCTTCGAAATTAAGGCAGCAAACAATGACGGTATGTGGGGAGATGCTATTTCGCGGCTTTATGTGCAGGTTGATCCACCATTTTTCCTGTCTTGGTGGGCATATTGTATCTATATATGCGCGCTGCTTACGCTTTTGGTTTTTGTGTTTCGATATTACACCAATAAGCGGGTTTACGCTGAACGCCTTGCCCTGGAGATCTTAAAAGAAAAGAACATGCGCGAACTGAACCAAGCGCGAATCGATTTCTTTACCAATATCTCGCACGACCTGAAAACGCCACTCACGTTGGTTCTACAGCCCTTGAGGCAACTTAAGGAGACTATAGTGGTTGAGGAGCGCACTGCCGGGTATATGCAGCACATCGAGCGAAACGTTTCCCGCATCCAGCGGATGATCAGCCAGTTGTTGCGTTTTAGGGAAATCGAAAGCCAGAAAATCACCCTAAGCCCGCAACATGGCGATTTTATCAATTTTGTACGTGATATATTCGGTCTATTTGAATTGTATGCCAACAAAAAGGAGATCGAAACAAATTTCGGTAGTCCCATGGACCATCTCCATGTTGCATTTGATTATGATATTATCGAGAAAATATTGACCAATCTTTTTTCAAATGCAATCAAGTACACCCCAAACAAGGGCTACGTGGGAGTGCGTATCTACGAATCAACGGCCGAAGAAATGGGAAAACTGCCTAATCGATCGCAGAAACACGATCTAACGTACGTTTCCATTCAGGTGCTTAATAGTGGGGACGGTTTTTCCGAACAGCAGATTGCAAACCTTTTTACCTCATTTAATCGCCTGTCGCACCACCGTCCAACTTTCGAAGAAAGTTCGGGGCTCGGACTTGCCATCGTGAAAGAATTGGTAGAAGTGCTATCGGGTAAGATATGGATGATCAATAAAACAGACAAGATCGCATTCACGATCATACTACCCCTGCAAAAGGGGGCAAGGCCCGGTGATTTGCAGGAGAATATTTACGACTACACCATTTCTGAAATCGACGATATTATTCTCGATACATCCGCTTCAGCGGGTATGCAAAAAACAGCCCGAAAAGCCAGCAGCCTACTGCTCGTCGAGGATGACTTGGCCTTGCGTAGCTATCTGGAACAGCAGTTGTCGGAAAAATACAACGTGTATACCGCAAGCGATGGACTGGAAGGGATTACCAAGGCCGAGAAGATATATCCGCAGTTGATCCTTACCGATTTGGTGATGCCGAATCACAATGGGTTTGAAGTCTGCAGACGTTTACGGCAAAACTTTAAGACAAGTCATATCCCAATCATTGTAATATCCGGCGCCGGCGAAGAAGAACACAACAAGATCAAAGCGCTCGAATATGGAGCCAGTGTATTTATTGACAAACCTTTTGAAATAGGCTACCTGTTGCAACAAATCGAGACCATATTAAAAACCCAACAGGAGCTGAAAGACAAATATAGCAAAAGGATTACGGTTGACCCTGCTAAAGTCACCGTAACATCAATGGATGAAGAATTGCTGTTAAAAGCAATGAAACTGATTGAACAGCATATCTCAAATCCGGATTATTCGGTAGAAGATTTTGTGTCGGATATGAACGTAGGCCGAACGGTGCTCTATCAGAAGATCCATGATATTGTGGGCATGTCAATCAAAGAGTTTATTTTGGATTATCGATTGAAGCGTAGCGCTTACCTACTTGAACATTCCGATCTGACCATATCAGAAATAGCTTATCAAACAGGTTTCAATAATGCCAAGTATTTCAGCGTCTGTTTTAAAAAACAGTTCGCGTGCAGCCCCTCGGATTTCAAAAAGAAAATCTATTCTAACGCATCCAAAGGAGGTGAAGTTAAATAGATACCTTTAGATAATTTTAGGACAAAGTCAATAGCCGAGATTTAAACAGAATCCTCAATATCAAAGTCCCGGCTTTTTAGAGCTCCTGACTTCTCGAGCTGATCAGTTGCTAGGCTGGGAAAACTGCTGTCAAACAACTCCGAAACCTTTTTAGCGGCAGGTGCTAGCGCCTGTTGTTGGAGCTGGTAGATTTCTGTTCCGTCCACTTTCTCCAATACATCAGCCGCAAGCTGCTGCTGATCAGCTGACTGCGAATTCCTTGTGGTTGTGAAGATAATCAACTGGCATATTTGACAGCGTTCTTTTTTCTGCGATGAAGGATATTAGTTGTGGAAACGACCGGAGCCAATAATTTCTTGGTTTTGGCTGTACCGTATAGCGTAACGGAATGTGCCAATTTTCTAGCATCCATTGTTTCGGCCTTGTTCAAGACATTTTTTAGGACTTCCTGTTTATCCTCTGCCAGTCTATCAAGATTATTGACTAAATCAACCAAAATAAATTCGGGGGTGAGCTTATTTGGAAAATGGTGCTTGACCTGAAAATCGAATTTCCGATTACCAAGCATAAATTCACCGTGCCGTTTGTGGTTGTACACTCTCCTTAGATTGTACAATTGGGTTGTGCCAACGCCCAGACTATTGTATAGATTTGGAGAAGTCAGCAAAAAGCGATCATCTTTCAAAAAACTGCGAACCAAAACTTCTTCTTCGGGTGGAGTTTTTCCAAAAGCCGTTTCTTTAGGATAGTAATATACTCCTTGGGAAAGTTTTTGAAGCGTACCATCCCTTAGCAACGCATCAAGATGCCTGTCCACCGACTTGGACCATTGTGCCAAGTCGGTCCTACGGTAGACTTCTCCCTTTTTTAAATGTTTCTTTAGTTCATCCAGCTTTGCCATTTACGATTCCTTTATTTACAAATATCTGAAAATTCTTATGATATGTAAAAATATGAATTGAAAATTCATGCAAAATTACAATAGATTATAAGAACTTTAGTTTATTTTGACACTATTTTTTGCTTGAATGTCAATACTTGATTCTGATACTTCGAGGTTATCTTTCGAATAATCCGCAAGATGATAACTATCGTCTGTACAAATGGTGATCTAAATGGGCAGGAATTCTTTCTTGATAAACTGGATGGCACATTGATCTACGATCGGACAACATCTTCTGACAGCAAACTGCGCAAATTTCTAAAAAGTAATGCAGAGAAAGTATACCGGTTAACGCAGATATATCGGATGGATTGCGAGGGGTATTCTGTAGATTTAATGTTAGATTAACATTCCCTTCGTATCTTGCGAGGCAATTGGAAATTAGATTTTTTGTCAATACCTTTATTTAAGAATCTAAATTATCCGCCCGAATTGAAATGAATGTAGCCTCAAGGAAAATATGTTCTCAACTGGTCAAAGGAAGCAAATCTGCTTTTCGAGAGATCTATGAGTGCTACGCTCCGCGTATATTCGACCTTTCTTATAAAATATTAAAGAACCGCGCCCAAGCAGAAGAAATAGTTCAGGAAACGTTCTTAAAGCTTTGGTTGGGGCGGGAACGTATCGATATAGACCGTGATATTTGGCTGTATATCTACGTTATTGCTAAACGTTTGTGTTTAAACACACTGCGCGATGAACGTCTTGTCTCTAACGCGGACATTCATCCAGAACCTGCCTCCACAAATGATGTAGAAGGCTTGGTTTTTTATCGGGAACTCGTGCACGAACTTCGAAGCTCCATCGATAACCTTCCGGAGCAGCAAAAAAAGGCGCTGAGTCTCAGTCGTGATGCCGGGTATTCCCATAAGGAAATTGCCGACCAAATGGGAATCTCCCAACATACTGTGCGGAACCACATCACACAGGCGCTGAAATCCTTACGAAAAAGTTTGATCAAAATAGATTATATCCAATTCCTAATCATCTGGTTTCTTTGTTGATTTTTTTCTAATTGATATTCAGGCATTTATATTTATTTTATTCTCAATAACGCATTTTAACTAGTCGTTACCGTGTTCTGATGTGTACTATCTATATATTAAGACGAGCACATTGGACAACAACCGTATTTATTTACTTTTTAGAAAACATGTAGAAGGTCACTTGACATCCAACGAGCTGGAGGAACTTCAGGAAGGACTGAAGCATGTGGATGAAGAAACCTTTTCCGCATGGGTAGATACGCTTGTAGATGTGAAGGATAACGCCGAATTTAATAAAGACGGTGTTTATACGACCCTAGAGCGCAAGATGGATACGCTACCCGCGCGTAAGACATTTGGAGCTGAATGGATGCGCAGCCCTATGGTGCGCATAGCCGCCAGTGTGTTTATTGTTCTGTCCATTGCCGCCCTTATCTACACCCTCAGTGACCGATCTAAACACGAAATCAACAGCGAACACGCTACCGTTGAGATCTCCGACGTGCAACTTTCCGAAGAAGCCATGATCACCATGGCAGACGGTAAACGTATTGCGTTCGACACGATAGCCGGTACCGCTGTGGAGCATAAAGGTATCCAATTCACGCGCCTTGCAGATGGTAGTCTGGCGATGACGCAAAGTCGGGGAACAGATTATTTTCGAAGAGACGACCAACATCGGCTGTCAGCACCAGTTGGCGTTTCCCTACGGGTTATCTTACCAGATAGCTCTATTGTTTGGTTAAATTCGGGATCCTCTATACATGTATGGGCTTCTTATGGGCAAGAAAAAAGAGCAGTTGCGCTCGATGGTGAAGCCTTCTTTGATGTTCGTCACCGAAAAGAAGTTCCTTTTTATGTAACGGCAAAGGGAACAACCATTCGTGTACTAGGCACGCAATTCAATGTTTCAGCTTATCAAGCTGACAAAAAAATGCTGACGACATTGGTACAGGGGTCTGTAGACCTCACTGTATCAGAACATCGTCTTCTTCTAAAGCCCGGTCAACAAGCCGTAGTCGAAGAAGGAACTGCAATTCGCCTTCGTACAAAGGTCGATATGTCGGAGATACTGGCGTGGAAAGAGGGATATTTCCGGTTCCGCAATAAGCCTATTTCTGACATACTCCATGAGCTCGCCAAATGGTACCCCATGGATGAAGTCGTTGTACCTGCCGGAGCAAACGATCGTCTGACCGGTAGCATAAAACGCTCGAAAAAACTAACAGATTTGCTTCGTGCTATAGAGCAAGTCTCTGATTTACGTTTTGTTGTCGAAGAAAGGAGGGTGGTTGTCATGAAATAGACAATGGGATAGCAAAAGTAGAAAAGGAGGTGCGACCAACACCCCCCTTTCGAAATGTACATGGAACTCATCAGTTGTAATAAAAGAATTACCAAATACCTATCAAATGTATAAAAATATTGTGGCATTGTCGCCCAGTAGGCGGCTATTGTATAAGTGTTTCCTTATGGTGAAGATGCTCTCTTTTATGCTTTTTGGATTTCTTGTGCACGCTAGTGCGCACACCTTCGCCCAAAAAGTGAGCCTTTCTGTTACCGACGCAGAGCTGTCTGACGTGTTGGTTCAGATTCAACAGCAAACCAATCTTGACTTTCTGTATAACAATACCCAGCTTCAAGAAGTCGCAAAAATAGATATGCACGTCAAAAACGCAGATCTAAAAAAAGTGCTAGATGCCTGTCTGACGCCGCGCGGTTTAATCTATATTATCGACGACAAGACAGTCTTGATAAAAAAGGCATTGTCCCAGGAAGTGGCGATGGAAGAGATGCAGCGTGAGATACAAGGTACCGTGCATAACGAGCAGGGCGAGCCTCTCGTTGGCGCTTCTGTACGTCTTTTAAATAGCAATATTGCGGTAGCCACCGGGCAGGACGGCAGCTTTCGATTGCAGGCAGACGTGCAGGCAGGTCAGTTGCATGTTACGACATTAGGATACCAAGAACAGACCATTTCTTTCAGGCAGGGAACACCCCTTCGGATTGTTCTAAAAGCCCTGGTCAGCGATCTCGATGAGGTTGTAGTCGTCGGATACGGCGTACAGAAACGGGCTAACCTGACCGGAGCCGTTGCGCAAATTACTGCAGAAGATATCGCTCTGCGCCCGGACGCCAATATTACCTCAGCGCTCCAAGGACTTATGCCGGGACTGAATGTTCAGATCAATACCGGCGACCCAACGGAAACGCCGGATATTAATGTGCGTGGCTTCAATTCCATCAACGGAGGATCGCCTCTGGTGCTGATCGATGGGATCGAAGGAAATATAACACGAGTGAATCCGAACGATATCGAGAGCGTCACGGTATTGAAGGATGCGGCATCGTCGGCAATATATGGCGCCCGGGGCTCATTCGGGGTTATATTGATTACGACAAAAAAGGGAGTCGCCGGACAGATGAAAGTGGACTATACCACCAACTTTGGTTGGACGACACCGACCACCCGAACAGATTTTTTATCCGATCCGTATATCTATGGGAAAACCGTGGATGCAGCTTTGTATGGTTATAACGGAACCAGCTATACCGGGTATAACGAAATGGATTGGGAGACGATTAAGCTGGTCGCTAGCGGGCAGATAGCACCTTTTCACGAACGGCAGTCAGACGGTACCTATAAGTTCTTCTATAAAACGGACTGGTACGATTATATGTTTAAGAAATATCAACCTTCCAGCTTTCACAATATTGCGGTTTCGGGCGGTTCAGACAAGTTAAAAGGATATCTTTCCGGCCGGGTGTATAACCGGGAGACCATCAATAAAATTGCCGACGATGGCGATATGGATCGGTATAATATCAAGGCAAACATCGCCTTTACGCCAAATCCATGGCTAGAAATATCCAACAATATCCAGTTTATCAATGAATTTGATAAAGAGTATGGCGGCTTCCGGAATGGGTATGGTGGATTATGGAGTACGACGACGTGGTATAACCTGTTTCCGTTTTATCCCAGCCATGTAGACGGAATTCCTTCCGACATCGGTGTTAGCGGCAATGGCGGGCAAGGCGGGCACGCAGCGATGGAACAGCGCAATAACTGGATAAAAGAAAATAGTGAAGAATTTACCAATACTTTCCGTGTGAAGGTAAAACCACTCAAAGGTTTAGAATTTAACCTCGATTACAGCCACCGGTTCGATAATCGGTCACAAACCTCTCGATTCAACGAATTCGAATTCCTTTCGGGCAGTAAATTAGATTATATAACCGCCGGCATCAACCGGTTGGGTGAATGGCGGTGGAAGGACAAATACAAAGCTCTGAACTTCTTCGGAACCTACCAAACGTCTGTTGCCGAAAAGCACAATTTTAAGTTGCTTGCGGGATATAATCAAGAGGAATTCGACAGGGACCGGGTCGCAGCACAGATGGATGGTCTATTAATCCGGGAACTCGCCAACCTATCGTTAGGAACAACCATGTACAATATTGCAGGATCAACTTTGGACTGGGCCATACAAGGTTATTTTGGACGTTTCAATTATGATTACGACAACAAGTACCTCCTGGAAGTAAATGCCCGTTACGATGGGTCATCCCGGTTTCCCTCGAACAGTAGATGGGGATTTTTCCCTTCGCTGTCCGCTGGCTGGCAAGTTGACCGGGAAAATTTCTGGAACCCCATACAGCCGTATATATCTTCCCTGAAACTTCGTGGTTCTTATGGACGCTTGGGAAATCAGACCGTGGACGTCAATACGTTTAAACAACTTTTAGCGATCGGACGATCTTCCTGGCTGGAAAACGGACAGCCGATCATTGCTGCTGATGCTCCATTACCGCTTCCGAAGGTAGTTACCTGGGAGAATACGGAAAGTCTGGATTTCGGTGTCGATGTAGGAGTTTTGGACAACCGTCTTTTTGTCAACGCGGATTGGTACCAGAAGAAAACCTACGGAATGTATTTACCCGGGGAACCGTTGCCTGCTGTATTTGGCGCCGCTGAACCTAAAGAGAACTACGCAGCATTGAAAAACACCGGATTCGAAATAGGCATCAGTTATCGCGATAAATTTCAACTGGCCGGTTCTCCGTTGTCGTTTAACCTAACGGCAAACGTATCGAACTTCAAAGGCTATATTACCAAGTACGACAATCCGAATGGACTGATGAATACGTATTGGGAGGGTATGCGCCTCGGTGAAATTTGGGGGTACCATATTGATGGGCAATTCCAGACCGATGAAGAGGCGTTGGCTTATCAAAACAGTTTTGTCAGAGATGGCGTCACGGCGGGAAACGCTCTGGGAAACGTGTACAACTACGAGCTGAACGTCGTGCAGAACAGTGAATGGAACAGGCTGAAAGCGGGCGATATTAAATATGTTGATGTGGACGGCGACGGAAGGATCGACCGTGGAAGCAATACTTTGGCAGATCATGGTGATGTCCGGCCGATCGGAAATGCTATGCCTCAATTTCCGTTCGGACTCAACCTATCGGCTTCTTGGCGAAATATCGACCTATCCGTTGCTGTTGCCGGAGTGGCCAAGCAGGATTGGTATCCTACAGGCGATATCTATTGGGGACCCTACCAACGTCCTTACCTGTCTTTTATCCGCAAGGATCTGATCGATAATGCGTGGCGTCCCGATATGCCAGAAAAAACCTATCCGCAGATCTATCGCGGGTATACCTCATTGAACGGCGGTCGCTCATTGTATGAAATGAACGACTACTATTTAGAAAGCGTGGCGTTCATGCGTGTGAAGAATCTGACTGTCGGTTATACTTTACCGCAAGCATGGACAAAACGTGCTAAAATCGATCGCCTGCGGTTTTATTTCTCGGGAGAAAACATCTTTACTTGGGCATTCGGAGGGTTGACCAAATATATAGACCCCGAACAGGCAGGTTCCGCCGTGAGCTATTCCCACCCGGGTGATGCTGTGGATCGGGCCGATCTACGGGCGTACCCCATGGGGAAAACGTTTTCTTTTGGTGTCAATTTAAGTTTATAACTCCTAACTCTGTAGATGATTATGAAACGCATACAACTCATAAGCTGCCTGTTTACGGTTTGGATCTTAAGTTCCTGTGAAAAGAACTTCTTGGATCGACCGGCAGAAGATCAGGTAGAATCTGAATATTTTTTTAATACCGCTAAAGATCTGGAGGTTGCCTCTAATAATTTTTACACGATGTTACCCAACGAGTCGGTCTATTCCGACGATGCCTCCTCGGATAATGTAGTCCCGCTTATTGCGGCCGACCGTGTACGGGGCAACCGGATTACACCGACGGCTAGTGGTACAGGTGGTTGGTCGTGGAGCAGCTTACGTGATATCAATTATTTTCTCGAAAATTACCATAAGGTTGATGATGCCTCGGCAAAAGCTATGTACGGTGGCATCGCCCGGTTTTTTAGGGCTTATTTTTATTTCGAAAAAGTAAAACTCTTTGGCGATGTGCCTTGGTACAATAAGGTGTTATTGGCTGGTGATCCGGATCTCTATAAACCTAGAGACCCCCGCAAGCTCGTGATGGATTCTGTCATGGCCGACATCAACTTTGCCGTGGCAAATATCCCCGCAGAAAAAAAACTGAACCGTATTACAAAGTATACCGCCCTGTTGCTCAAGGCCCGTATCGGCCTGCATGAAGGAACATTTCGTAAATATCACGGCATCGAAGGGCATGAACCTTTCCTTCAAGCAGCCGTTGAGGCGGCCGAAGAGCTGATCGGTTCGGGTGCCTATACGTTGTTTTCTACCGGCGGGCCACAACAGGCTTATCGTAATTTGTTTGCTCGGGATAACCAGGATATGACCGAAACAATTCTAGCACGCGACTTTGAACGGGGTCTGGAAGTACACAACCTTGGTTATTTAATGACGTCTCCTACGGCGGGATCCTGGGGGCTCAATAAAGATCTCGTCAATTCGTACCTGATGACCGATGGATCGCGCTTCACGGATAAGCCAGGATTTGCGACAACGGGATATTTCGAAGAATTCCAGAACCGGGATCCTCGCTTGACACAGACAACCGCAGGGCCAAACTTTACGGTTATCGGAGCTTCTGCACCAGAGCCCGTCACGCTCAACGTCACGACAACAGGGTATCGCGTCATCAAGGCTTTACCTACGCGCGATCAATGGAGCTCGGCACATTTCGATGTGGTTATTTTCCGATATGCAGAAGCCCTGCTTATTCTAGCGGAAGCTAAAGCCGAACTCGGAACCCTACAACAGTCCGATCTTGACCGTACGGTCAATCTGTTGCGCGCGCGTGTTTCCATGCCAGTACTAAACATGGCGGCGGCTAATACGAATCCAGACGCTTATCAAGGGACTTTGTATCCCAATCTAAAAAATGACAACCCGAACCGGGGTGTGCTATTGGAAATCCGACGGGAACGCCGAATAGAAATGTTCAACGAAGGTTTACGTTGGGACGACCTGATGCGCTGGAAAGAAGGACGCAAACTGACCCAACCGATGGTAGGCATCTATTTTCCGGGTGTGGGTTCCTACGATTTCACTGGGGATGGAAAAATGGATGTACACTTGTATAACGGCACGAATGCTGGCGCGCCATCTACAGTAACATCCCTGATCAATATTCAACAACGCACGCTCCGCGATCCAGTCACCGGAGCCGAAAAAGCCTCCAAGGGAAACCTAGATCCGTTTCCGCAGGGAGGACAATTTGATGAAGCTAAAGATTACTATTATCCGATTCCATTGGAAGATCTACGGTTAAATGAAAATCTGGAGCAGAATCCGAACTGGGAAAAATAATATAAGTTGAACATACAGACAAACGGACGGAGTCTGTTTCCTGTTGTGGTCAGCTTCCCTGGGCGTCCCAGGTAAACTGACCACAATAAATAAGAACACAAGTTTAGAGCCGTTTGATCGTATATAATCGATTGATGAACAATGAAAAAGCAACCTGTTATCATCAGCCTCTTTGTGATGCTGACCGCCATCTTTGTGTGTTGGGGATGCAAGAAATCACAAGAAACGTTTGAACCTGTATTGCTGGTCAATACAGATTATCTAGTCGTCACCGGAAAAAGCAGTACGTATTTTTTTGATCTGCTATCTAATAACGACGCCACGCTATCCACGGATGTCGATTGGATACAATTGGACACGACAGCACTTGGCAAGGGCAAGCATCGGGTCGGGTTCTCCACACTCACCAACGACGGTGAAGAACGTAGCGGAACGATTACCGTGAACACCGCAGACGAGAGCTCCAAAGAACTGCTCGTGCTCCAGGAGGCAGGATTGGTAAGCATCTTTTATGTAAAACCGGATGGGAATGGTAACGGTCGTTCATGGGAACAAGCCGCAAACCTGGCGACCGCGCTGCAAAATGCCACAAGTGGCAGCGTGATCCATCTGGCTGAAGGAACCTACGTCCCTTCCAAAGTTATCTCGGGTGGAGATGCGTCAAATCCCGGAGATCTTACGTTCGAAATTAGCAAAAATATCCACCTGATCGGTGGATACCCTGCAGCAGCAACAAATGGCACTACCGCTGATCCAACACGTTATAAAACCGTGTTTTCAGGGCTGCAAGCCGGCGGTGCTAAATCTTTTCACGTGGTGACCATCACGGCACCGGTTGCGACTGATGAACGGGTAGTCTTAGAGGGGATCACCATGAGGGACGGCGATGCGGCCGATCGCGGGATTAACATCACCGTGGGCGATAAACAGTTTAGCCGGGGCAATGGTGGCGGGATGATCATTGGAGGATCAAAGGTGCTTTTAGATCAGGTTGCCGTCGTTGAAAACGTAGCGAGTTCCCGTGCCGGAGTGGCAGGGCAATGTGCTGGACTTTATATATTCGGTGGCGCTGAAGTGGAAATTCGTAACAGCAAAATAAATAAAAATAGCAATGGCGTAAACAACGGCGGCGGACTTTGGGTGAATGAATCTAAAGCCCTGATTTTTGACAGTGAGGTGAACGCAAATTATGCGAAAGGAACGGCTTCTGGGGTACACGCTTTCCCCAATGCAGAAGTCCATTTGTATAATACAAAGGTACAGGATAACAATAATACTTCCTTTGGTGCGGGCATTTATGCCCGTCAGAATTCTAAAATTATTCTTGTCAACTGTTTGGTCACCGGCAATGTCACGACCTCTGGCAATGGTGGTGGAGGGGTAATGCTGTACGACAACAGTACGGGAGATATCATTTCCAGCACCATAACTGCTAATGGAGCGGCAGGTCCGGGCGGCGGCATTTTTCGTAGGCAAAACACCAATAAACTTACTTTAATTAACACGATTGTTTCCGGGAATGTGCAAAGCGCATCCAGCAGTGATGTCGATGCCTACGAAGCGGAAGCCGCAGCACCTATACGGAAGAGTGTAATCGAGGGAAGTTCGGTATATAGCGATGCCGGCACAGCGCTCTCCGGCATAACTTTTCGCCCACAAACGATGCTCGGAAATGGGTTTAGATTGATCGGCGAAGACAATCCCGCACAAGTCTATGGTCTGGCAGCATCGGCACTGGACGTGATAGGCAAGGGCTATACACCGATTCTAAATTCAGAGATCCTTCGGGACTTGGAAGGGGAAAGCCGGGAGAACAAAAAGGTGATGGGAGCACTAGTCCGGTAAGCATATGGGAAAGCAAAATTTCTTGCTCGTGATCTGGATATTTTTGGTGCTTTCTGGCCATGGCCAGAAAGCTTCCAAAAATATCATGCTGGTACTCGGATCTGATAAACGCGAAATCCTCCAGAAGCGGATAGCCGTTGCCATAAAGCTATACCAGAGCACCCCCATTGATAAAATTATCGTGTCCGGAGGGTGTGCAGCGCATGCCTCCACCATCTGCGAGGCGACAGAAATGAAAGCATTGCTGGAAGAAAATGGCATCTCTGGCGAGAAGATATATAAAGAGGAAAATTCGAAGACGACAGCGCAGAATTATGTTTTTTCCAGGGCGCTTGCTGATGAATCTGGCCAGCGGATAATCCAGCCGGGCGATCGTCTCTTTGTCGTTTCGGACCATTGGCATGCCATTGCTGTGGCTGCCAGATTTCGTAAATACGACCAGGTAGATGCGCGCTTTTTTATAGAAGGGGATCTGGATCCACCTGCTGGAGCGCCCTTGGATTATGTCGGGATTTTTAATAAAATAACGGATAACCGAGCGTTTATTGTGCGCAGTACATGGCCAACGCCCTTAGGTGTATTCTATTTGGACAAAGAGCAGCATTTGCTGTTTTTGGATCGGGTCTACCAATTGGATGGTAGCGGTCACCCTCCGAAAGTCTCGTCATTACAAGATCTGTTTGTGGAGCTGCCTCCCACTTGGGAGGGACAGATAGACGCGGTTATTGAGGACACCAAGGGAAAACAACTGCACCTAATCCGAGGGCTTGAGCTTCAGAGCCGACATCTACCGTCCCAGAGGATCGCCGGATACCGGGCGCTACAGCAATGGGTGCAGGGCCTTCCAGGAAACGTATATCACGTGGATGCCGGCTTTATCGCAGCAGACCTGCTTTATCTATTTTCGGGAGATGCTGTTTATATCGCGCGAAAGCAAGACGACCAATACCACGTTCAAAAGTCGCTGCTAATGAAAGAATGGATTAACGCCTTTCCGTATGGTTGGGCAAATGGTGATATAAGTGCCGCGACATACGATCCCGACAGCCAGCAGGTTTGCCTGTTTAAAAATCGGGAAACGCTAACATTTCACCTAAAAAATACAGGACACGCTACCCTGGCACCACTGAAATTGGAGTGGGTAGAATTAACGACAAACAACTAAAAGCACATGAAAAAGATCTTTGTTTATTTTCTGTTTATAGCGACAGCGACCTTTACTGCCTGTCAGAAATATGATGACGGAACGCAACTCCCGTATGTAGAAGAAGTCGTCTCAGACGGTGGTTTAGGTGAGCTTATCGAGGAGACCGATTGGCAACCTGTTGAGATTGCCGAAGGCATTGTATGGAAACATTTTCACTTCGCCAGCATTTTTGATTCCCGTCAATACATTAATATTTTAGATATTGACCTGAGCAAAAATCCGACGTTTGAAATTCCGCATACCGCTACCGGCGATCTATTTACGGTCAGCGAAGTGAGTGAACAAGCGGGAGCCGATGTGGCAATCAACGGAAGTTACTTCGGTGCAAACTATGGGGGCTCTACGGTTTATTTTAAGAAGAACGGTGCGGTTATTACGCAAACTGTCCCGAATTTCGATTCCTTTCGGGAAAATGCCGCATTTACAATCTCAGCGGCAGGCAGACCTGGTATCGTTAAGAAACCAGTAAATGGATGGGATGACGTACCCGCTCCGTATGTCCTGGCGGGAGGACCACTGCTGGTGTATGACGGAGAAGAAGTGCCACAACTGAACCACACCTTCAACACGACACGGCATCCTAGGACGGTTATTGGTGTTACATCCGATAATCATTTTATCATGGTCGTTGTCGACGGACGCAACACGCAATCGCAAGGACTTACGACAGCTCAGCTTGCTGAACTCATGCTTTCGTTAGGTTGCACTGCCGCCGTGAATATGGACGGTGGCGGCTCATCGACTGCGTGGACAAAGAGTCAGGGCGTGGTTAACCATCCAACCGACAATGGCATATTCGATCATAATGGACAGCGGGAAGTAGCTACTGCAATTTTAGTGAAGGCTCCGTAAACAAGGAAGCCATTGATCTATAAGCGAAAAAGAAATGAGAAAAATACAGTTTACTCTCCTGTTGATGTGCATCATGTTTGCCTCGCAGGCGCAAATGAAAGAGCTAAAAATAATTAGTTACAATATCTATGTCGGCATGAAAACCGACACGACGGCGAACAAGCACGTATTCTCCGAATGGTTCCGAAAGCAAGACGCCGACGTGGTGGGGCTTCAGGAGGTGACAGGTTTTACCCAGTCTAGTCTGGAAGAATGGGCAAGAAGTTACGGCCACAGGTATGCCGTACTGCTTATCGAAGGAGAGAAATATCCGGTCGCCTTTACTTCTAAGTATCCTATTACTGGCGTACAAAAGGTGACGGACAATATGGATAGGGGGTTTATCCAGGCAACAATTGGTGGGCAAACGTTTATCGTCTTGCATTTAAGTCCATTTGACTATCGCACCAGAAGAACGGAGGTAGATTTGTTATTGGCCCACGTAAAAAATCAGCCCCAGATAACGGATTGGGTATTGATGGGTGATTTCAATTCCTTTTCCTCCGTCGATTCGCTGGCTTATCGGGATGGACGACTAAAGGAAAATCTCCGAAAGTACGAAGCGAAGTATCCGCCCTATAAAAAGCTTATCGATAATAAAATAGATTATCAGGTCATCGATGAAGTTCTGGCGGCCGGATTTTCCGATGCGCTAAAAATCCATCATCCAGAATTTGTGAAGACGGTGCACCCGAGGCGTTTTGAACCAAAGCAAGGACGCGATGTGCCTACACGTATTGATTATATATTCGTCAGTAAAAGGTTTTCCTCACGCGTAACAAAAGCAGAAGTGATTGTCGACCAATTTACCGATAACCACTCGGACCATTATCCGATGATGATGAAACTAAAACTGAAACGTTGATGGGACCAAAACGCCGTGCCATCGCCTGGCGGATGATGCGTGCACTCGTTTCGAGGTAAACCATGTTGGTGAGATAATTTTGCTGTCTTCGCCTCGAGGCGCCCCAGAAAGATGTATTTATAGAGGAAGCGCGGCGAAGCAATCTATGTTTTGACATGGTCAGATTGCTTCGTCAGCTTCCTCCTTATTGTAACGATGACGACGGCTAATATATTAGACACCTCCGGACGTTTTATAGGTCAACAATGATAAACCGGTCGTCCCATATGTCACAGGGCTATAGTCTGGGCAAGCGGGCTATCTACCTTTTCGATTCGCCGATCTCATCACCGTTTTTCTGAAAGAGTGCGACAATCCGATCGAAGATGGCGGTATTCTGGAAAAATCCGGTAAAATCCTGTGCCGCTGGGCCGTAAGCCATGACCGGTACAACCATACTGCTGTGGTCATTGGAGGCAAAATTTCCGTGCACGTATCCCGATCTCCAGTCCGTGTCCAGAAGCGACAGAGCCCCAGTTTCATGGTCCGCTACGACAATCACTAAGGTTCTTCCATCCTTATCTGCAAACCGTAAAGCTTCGCCTACAGCCAAGTCAAAGTCTTGCGTTTCTGTTAAGGTGTATTCCATGTCGCGCGCATGTCCTCCCCAGTCGATCTGCGCTCCTTCGGCCATAATGAAGAAACCCTTATCGCGATTGTTGAGCTTTGCTATCGTAGCAGATAGCATCTCCGCAAGAATTGGTCCGCGACCGTCCTTTACAGGTTTTGTCAGGGAGTCCGAAAGAAAATAGATAGCTTTTTCAGATCTGTTGCTAACGAATTCTTGTTTCGTGTTTGGCAACGCAAATTTATTCGCCCTTAATCCGGATGCTAATGTTTGCCATTTCCCGGCATCTTGATAGGCGCCCGGCTTTCCGCCGATCAGGATATCAATATCGTTAGTGCGCGTTAACGACTCGGTAATAGCTTCCGACGCGTTGCGGTCCTTGTGGGAGGTATAGAACGCTGCAGGCGTGGCATCCGAGAGATCTCCCGTGGTGATAATGCCTGAATGTATTCCCTGAGGCCGGATAATGGAGGGAATCCGTGGCAACGCATTGCCGTTGGTGTCCACGCTCAGGTGTTCGTTAAACGTTTTCTGCCCCGTAGCAATGGCAGAACCACCAGCGCCGGAGTCTGTATTTCCTGGGCTAAAGGAACTGGTGAACGAAAAGCCGATATGTTTCATCTGACTCATATGTGTCTGGCCTCTGTTTGCCGAAATCGCTGCCTGAACGTGACCCATTCCCATACCGTCGCCGATTAACAGGATCACGTTTTTCACGTTGCTTGCATCTTTCCCGTCGGAGTTATACGATGGCTGATAAACCTCATATGCCTTAGCGGACCGGTAACGGCTTGAGGCAAGGCTGCCAATATATTCTTTCAGGGTGACGGGATGATCTGTGTTGAGCCAGGTGATGCCCATTTTCTCTAGGGTAAGCCACGTATTCACACTCTCAGGGGTACCCCATAGACGGAACGGAATCCCCATCATCTGTGCTTGGGATGCCTGGTGCTGTATCCTGCGTAGGGCGTCCGGAGCAGGCACACCTTTCCCGTTCCAGTGCGTATAAGATTTCAGGTCGTCGCTGATCATTGCGAGATGTTTCTGCTGTGCTGCGGTATATGTTATTCCCGGACGGCCGTCAAAGTAGATCCAGGACGGAAATTTTTCGAACTCCTGAGCAGGGGGCATATTACCGCTTATGACTATTTTGACCGGTGTTTTGGACAGCTGTGGATCGACCAGGAAACGGTAGCTTTCCAGTAGCGAAAGTAGGGGAGGCATGAGCTTCTTGTAATCTTCCTTAAAGTCCAAAAGCAGCTGCAACTGCTTGCTTGGTTCAGCGAAAGGTTTACCTCCGTTTTTTTCAAATAGAGAGGCGAGGGGCTGCAAATATGTCCTTTCCAACGTAAGGCCCTGCTTGATTTCCTTTTTTTCATGCGCCGCGTACAGTGAATCCTGGTACAGGAACAGATCTACCTCTATCGACTCCATCCCGGCATAATGGGCAGTAAAAAAGGGGATATCCTGTTTGTAATCGTTATGGCTATGTCCCCTAACCGATACGGTGGCGCTTTGTCGTTCGCCAAACATAAGCTGCTCGAAGCGGCTGTGCATATCAGGCTGCTGGGCGGCCGCTATGACGGGGATCGCCATCCCTAACATGCAACAGAACTTTTTAAGGTTTCTAGTTCTCATTTTTCTTTTTCGCTGTTGATCAAATGTACGTTTTATAAGGTTCCTTAAGCAAGAGAAAGGATGACTGCTCCGTGTAGTCCAGCCAGTGAAGCAGTCATCCAGGTTATGAAAAAGGTGTTTTGCCGATTACCAACCTTCGTTTTGTGGTATCTTGGCATTGCTCAGGTCCTGAGGCGGAATCGGCCACACATGATGTATCGATGGATCAAAGTTCCGTGCCGGCCAAGCTTCAAATACGGTAAAGTCAGATTCCGGGTCCGCCTTGTTCACATGCTGTCTGCCAGTGGCTGGCTTTGCATATGCGGCCTTCGCATCGCCCCAACGGACAAGGTCGGAATGGCGGTCTGTGTATTCTCCTGCAAATTCTGATCTGCGTTCTTGTTTAAGGTCAGCCATGTCCGCTCCTTGGATATCAGGAAGGCCAGCGCGGTCACGTACTTGATTGATTAGCGCGTCCGCATTTTGGCCTTGTTGGATGAGTCCCTCGGCTTTCATCAACAGGATGTCGGCGTATCTTACCAGCGGTATGTTCAGGTCGGAAGTAGGGTAATCTCCGTTTGGATTTAAATGCTCAGAGGCCGGTGTGCGGAACGGGTGCATGTATTTATTAAACTGGAAACCCGTCTGTGAGTTGGATGAATAGTATTTTCTCTCCTCTCCAAAAAGCGTGTAGGTATCTCCGAATTCCAAGATTGTCGCCTTCAAGCGGGCGTCGCCTTTTTCAAAGGAGTTGTACAATTCGAGCGTGGGATGAAAATATCCCCATCCGTTGTACATACCATATCCGGTGTTTTCGAACATCACAGCCGGTAAAATCGAGCCTCGTGTACGGTTTGAAACGACGGAGAAAATATACTCTGAAGAGTAATTGTTCTGGATGTAGAAAACACTCGCAAAGTCTTCGGCAGGGTTGTCGGTGTCGATTAGCGCACGGCCGGACCCTGAGTTAGTCACCATATCACAGTATTTCACGACCTCAGCCCATTTGCTCTGATCGTATCGTGCCCATTGGAGGTTTGTCTTAGCAAGATAAGCGAACGCGGCATCTTTGTTAGCACGTCCCAGGTCATCACCTTTGTAAGCTGTAACCAAAGGAAGAAGTTCTGCAGCCTTTAGTAAGTCTGCTTGAATCTGCTCGAAGTTTTCGCTAACATGGGCCGGTCTATCAAAATGCAGTTCTTGCATATTTTCCTCGGTGACGATCGGTATTCCCGCACGCTGGTCACCGTAGTACTGCGCTAGATAGAAATATGCGTATCCGCGCATAAAATAGGCTTCTCCCAGTACGCGGTTTTTTACCTCATCTCCGATTTCCATGGCCGGTACCTTTGATATAATGGTATTGGCGCGTTGGATGATCTGATAGAATTTCTTGTACATACTGTTGACACGGCTTTCACTGCCTGTAGCGGTGAAGTTTCGTACGGCGGCCGAGCCGGCGTCGGTACGTCCGGTTACCATGTCGTCGGAAGCGTTCACATACCAGAAAAGACCGCGACCGAACATAGCGTCGTCGCTGAAATGCTCGTAAAGCCCGTTGGCAGCGAAGATCGCGTCAGTTTCCGACTTCCAGTAATTCGCGTCGGTGATAGATCCCTCCGGGGTCAGGTCTGTGAACGATTTGTTGCAGGATTGGGTGCTCATGCTAAGACCGATCACTGCTAATGCTATATATTTATTAAATCTTAAATTCATTGTTACGCTTTTTGACTTTTAAAAATTGACATTTAATCCTACGGTGAAGGTCTTAGCTAGTGGATATCTACCTACATCGAGTCCGATATCACCGACTTCTGGATCGATTCCTGAATACGAAGTGAAGGTGAATGGATTTTCAGCGGAGAAATAGACTCTTGACTGTAGTTTGCCCAGTAATTCTGGAATGCGGTAGCCAAGTGTAATGTTTTTGATGCGGAAATAGTCCCCATCTTCCAAGTAAAAGTCCGATACCGTTCCAAAGTTACTGTTTGGATCTTGGCGCGTTAGGCGTGGAATCGTAGCGTCCGTATTTTCCGGAGTCCAGGCGTCAAGGACACGTGCGTCCAGGTTGTAACCGTTTAAACCAGCATTAAAAGCCGTGTACTTGTATCCGTTGAAGATCTTTGTTCCGCCGACACCATAGGTTAAGATGCTCAGGTCGAAATTTTTATATTCCAGGTTCGCTGAAAAGCCGTAGGTGAATTTAGGAATTGCACTTCCCATATACTGTCTATCATCATCATTAATCGCACCATCGCCATTGCTGTCCACAAAGCGTAGATCTCCTCCTTTAGCTTGGTCCTGAAGGACGTTGCCATTTGCACCTTTATAATCTGCGGCTTCCTGATCGGAGGCAAAAATACCTGCTGTAGGAATCATGTAGTACGAATAAAGCGGCTGCCCGGCCGTTGATCTGTAGGGTAGCAACACGCCGCGTACATGCGAACTATGGGCTATAAAATCGTTATAGTATCCATCAAGATTTAGCAGTTCGTTTTCATTGAACCCGATATTGGCGTTTAATCCCAATTTCCAATCCCCAAATTGATCGTTGTAACGCGCGCCAAATTCGAAACCTTTGTTCAATACGTCGCCAACGTTAGCTGTCGATCCTCTTTCCAGACCGAGGTGTGGATTCGCCTCATTCTCTTGGATCATTCCCAGAGTGGTCTTTCTGTAGTAATCCGCGTTGATGCTCAGTTTGTTCAGTACGGTCAGGTCCAAACCGATATCCAGCGATTCTGTACGTTCCCAGATAATATCCGGATTAAACTGTTTGGTCACCGCATAGTGCCGCACTAGCGTATTGTTGTCGCCCAGTGGAGTAGACTGATTGGTTGTCAACGGGATATTGTAGGCGTATTTGTCCACAGAACGGATGTTCCCGATCTGGCCCCAAGATGCCCGTAGCTTAAGATCGTTGATGAAGCTGCTTTTAAAGAAAGGCTCTGATGATATTTTCCAAGCTGCTGACACGGAAGGGAATACATCTGAACGGTTTTCTTCTGAAAGGCGGGAGCTACGGTCTTGACGTATACTTGCGCCCAAATAGTAACGGTTCGCATAGTTGTAGTTGACCCGCGCGATGGCCGAAGTCAGGGCATCTTCCCATACATCGCTGACCGGCATTTCAGGAACCTCAGCAGCATTGCCGATATACTGGTTCCAATCTTCTTCACGTTCAAATCCTCTGGCTTGTAGATAAAATTGTTCATAACGCGTTTTTTGCGCAGAATACACCGCCACAGCATCTAGGTTATGCAGACCAAAGCTTTTGTTATAGTTTAACTGCTGATCCCAGATCCAGCGATTCTCGCGCTGTTCTTCATGTGTTAGGTAATTATTTCCATTAGCGCGGCCAATCTCCGGTATCTTCGGATCAAAGCGCTTGTAGGAATATTGTCTCATGTTCAAGGAAAAGTTTGACTTGAATGTCAGGCCTTCGATGATTTTTACCGAAGCAAATGCATTACCGTTCAGGTTCAACGTAGGGTTATTCACTATCGGACGCTTGAGTAGAGCGACAGGGTTGTATGTATCTCCATAGGCGCTGGAAAAGCCTGATAGATTCTGAGGTACCGTTCCATGGAACAGGCCGTTCTCATCATACACCGGAGCCGCCGGGTTCATGTAGATCGCATTGATAATCGATCCGCTGTAACTACTTTCAGTATTTGTTCCGCGTGTTGTGGTGTGGTTTACATAAAAATTTTGCCCTACCATAATGCGATCGCTTAAGTCGAAATTCGATTTCAACCGGTATGTGAACCGTTTATATCCTGTGTTTAAAAGAAGACCTTCCTTGTCGTGGTAACCGAATGATGAGCTGTATGTTGCTTTTTCACCACCGCCGGAAAGCTGAACATTGGCATTTAAAATATCCCCAGTTTGGAAAATTTCTTCCATCCAGTTGGTACGGGTGACCTGACCCCAGGGGTTCTGCGTAGCGTCGTGCGCAGGGAGGGGCGTTAGCCCGTCGTTGGTATATGCTGTATTGTAAGCATTGGCGTACTGCTCTGCATTTAGCGCCGTTGGTAAGTTGCTCGCATTCTGCCATCCACGATATACATCTACATTTAACTTCGGAGTGCCCGCTTTTCCGCTTTTCGTGGTGATAACAATAACACCGGAAGATGCCTGTGCTCCGTAGATTGCGGCCGCTGCCGCATCTTTTAGGATATTTACCGTCTCAATATCATTGGGGTTGATGGGGCCGCCGTAATAGGGCATACCATCAACTACATATAAAGGCTCGTTATCATTCAATGAATTCATTCCCCGGATCAATACTTTCGGATTTTGAGAGGGATCGCCACCCGCAGACATGACCGTAACACCAGCTACATTCCCTTGCATCATATCGCCCAAGTTGGTGACAGGGCGATCTACCTGTGTGCTTACATTGGGAAGAGAACTGATCGCTGTGGTTAGGTCGCCGCGCCGCTGTTGTCCGTAGCCTACGACAACTACTTCGGTAAGTTCCGAAGACTCTTCATTTAAACGGATAAGCATGGAGTTGCTTTCTCCTTCTTTCACTTTTTTAGCTGCCGTTTCGTAAGGTTGGTAGCCGATCATGCTCACTTTGATACGGTAGTTTCCTGTAGCGTTTACCCCTCCGAGTGTGAACATCCCTTTGGCATCCGTGGCGACTTGTGCCACTGCTCTTCCATTTTCGTCCAGCAGCTGTACAGTTGCGCCGGGTATCGTCACGCCGGTGTGGTCCATAATGGTACCGCGCAGCTGTCCGCCGGACTGTGCCCATGCGTTGGCTGCCACGAACAGTGCGAGACCACTCATAGCCAATCTAACATTCCTGACAACGTTTCTTTTTTTCATGTGTCTATTTGTTTGTTTAATTATGTTCTTCTAATGTTTGAGCCGATAGCTCTGTCACCTTTTTAGCTATTATTATGTTTCCTTCAGCGGTTTCCGTGAAACGGAGCCCGTTCATCTGGCAGACGATGCCGATGATGGATTTGGTAGACTCACTGGATTGAAATTCTCCGGTGAACGTGAGCCCAGTTAAATCAACCGTGTTTGTAGATATGCTAACACCTTTTTTGTGGGCAATAGATTGAAATACAGAATCCAACGGACTATCCCGAAAGGAAATAACCTCGTCAGCAGGACGAGCTGGCGGCTCGCAGATATGTTTAAGTACAGCAGAAGGCTTTTTCTTTGCTTTGTCCAATGTGATGGAACCCGTATTGGTAAGGATGTGTAGCTTGTCTCCCGGTGAGAGATATTGATTGTCCATGAGTACTTTAGCTCCTGGCTCGGCCTTCACCATAATTTTTCCCGATAATAGATGGATGTCCAATTGGTCCGGCCGACGGGTATCCACCGTGAAATCGGTGCCAAGGGCCGTCGTGGTATATCCGTTTGCCCACACGACAAAAGGCAGCGACGTGTCGCGAGCGACTTTAAAACGCCCGCGCCCAACCAATTTTATCTTACGGTCGGACTCGCCATAATGTTTCGTATAGGTCAGCGAGCTGCCTGGAGAGAGTATAACGGTTGAGCCGTCGGCCAGGACGGCTGATTGTTCTTTGGGCTGATCATTTATAAGCTGTACGGTGTCACTGATCTTTGCGATATCTTGTACTCCTAGATCGTTATATTCATTTTGGTTGCTGAATGTATAAAACCCCAGTGCGATCGCTAGTAAAGCTGCTGCAGCTATAGACCAGCTGGTCAACCGGAATGTTCGTTGTTCTTTTTGCTCGGGAACTTCCATCTTAGCGTGGATATTTTTGAGCAAATTTTCGTACCGCTCGTCGGTAGCTAATCCGTCTTCTCTACGTTCAATTCCAAAAACACTTTTCAGGTCCTCTTGAATCTCTTTCTCCTGTATTTGGATATCACCGAGAAGATCCTGTTGTTGCTCTTTAGAGAGTAACCCTTTCCAAAAATCTGCAATCTGTTTCCCAATTTGTTCCTTCATCTACTGTAAATACACGGTATAGAAGGAATGGGGATGCCTTTTTGGATTAAGTTACTGTTAACAAAAAATCAATAAATCATTATCTGACCAGAAGGATCAGTAGACTGAGAGCGCTTGTCGCATAGCGCGGGTAATGTTGGCTTACGTACTCCCTGATCGCTGCGTTGGATTGTTTAAGATAATCTGAAACGGACTGCTGGCTAATTCCCAGAAGCTCGGCGACGTCGGCTTTGGAGCGGCCTTCATAGCGACAAAGTTTAAATACTTCTTTTTTTCTGGCGGGAAGATTATTGACCGCCTCTTCCAAAAGGCTGAGCTGTAGGAGGTGCTCTACCTCAGTTTCTTGTGCGTCATTGGAAGCTACGGGATCCGTAGGGTAGGTATCGACATACTCGATGGATGCCCTTAATTTACTGCGTAGTATATTGAGCGATCTATTATAACTGACAACGAACAGCCACCCACCTATCGAGTCTTTACCTTCGAATTTAAACCTGTTCTGCCACATGGAGAGAAACACATCCTGCAGAACATCCTCAGCCAAAGTTGGATCCTTAACAAATTTTAGGATGTTCGCATGGACAGCTTTATGGTACTGCAAGTACAACCGGTCAAAGGCTTTTTTGTCGCCTCTGACCAAGTGGTCGATATCCTGTTCCTCGTTAATTATTTGCGCCATGTCCGCTACTTTACCCTCGGTTAATATGGAAAATCGCAGCAAAACTATTGAAAAACGCCGGAGAGAAGGATTAATTTGATGTTATATAATTATTAAGTATTACCATTTTGTAGGTTCTAGTTTAGGATAGTACAATCAGACGGCACTGATTTTTTCTTTGCATCAGATTGTCGACTAAAAAAACTGTTGGGAAAAACATTGGATTTATACGAAAGGAGACTATTTTTTAAGATGAGGGGAAGTGTGTAGAGAAATCGGTTTGATCGTTAAGGATTAATCATCTATATAATAGAATACTACATATCTTGACAATTCGGATGCCACATTTGCATTGGAATCCATATGTTCAATGATTTACAATAATATAGAAACCCGAAAAGCCATAATGGAATCTTTGTGCCAAAACCAGTTTCTATACCATTGAATGAGCTTGCATATATACCACGTAAAGTGTTGCCGACACAATATCTTGATACTTTTCAAACCTACAAAGATTTGAAAAACATGCTATTTTCGTTAAGTTTACATGATATAAGCAATTTAATGATATTCGTTGAGTATAATATAGAGGATCATCCGATGTATACTTTTTAACGTAAGCTTTTTGTTTTTATAGTTCAAACATAGCACCTTTGTATAAAAAGTGAACATGACCTTTACAGCGATAGATTTTGAGTTGGCAACAGCTGCATATACCAGTGTGTGTGCGGTGGGAATAGTAAAGGTGGTCGACGGAGAAATCGTCCATCAATTTCATAGCTTGGTGCGTCCGCCCAAAAATGAATATATGTGGCAAACGACACGTGTGCACGGCATTAAACCAAAGGATACGGCAAACTCGCCGACATTCCTGGAATTATACCCCCAGATTGAAAGTTACCTGTCCGGTTCTCACATGGTGGCACACAATGAAAAGTTCGATCGTGAGGTGCTCATGAAAACGATGAAGTTCTACGGACTGGAGTACACACAATTAGGATTATCGCCCTTGTGGGATTGTACAAGTAAGATCTACAGATCTAAAGGGTTTAAAAAAACTAAATTGAGCATTTGTTGTCGTATTATGGGAATAGAGCTTAACCACCATGACCCGCTGTCTGACGCGAAAGCAAGCGCGCAGCTGTATCTGATGCGCGAACAGATCACTGCAGCCTTGGTGGAGCAACATTTTCCATTGGAAGAACAAAAAGCAAGCTAAGCGTTTATGGAAAGAATTATTAATGTTATCCTCTCTGGAGGCGTCGGATCACGGTTATGGCCTTTATCCCGAAAATCAAAACCGAAACAGTATCTCCCTATCTTCAACAACAAATCTCTTTTTGCTTTAACGATCGAACGGAACCAAAAGGTCTGTCAGCACGTGATGTTGGTCGGGTCGGTTCAGAATATAGATCTGGCGAAAGAAGATCTGCAGAAGGTATCTCATGAGATTATCGTCGAGGCCGTACCTCGAAATACCGCGGCGGCTATTGCCTTTGCAGCTTTTGCCGCTGGTCCGGATGACATCCTTATTGTCACGCCTTCAGATCATCTGATCGAGGGCGAAGAACAATACCTGCAGGCCATCAAGCGTGGGATAGAATTTGCGCGCGAAGGATTTCTGGTGACCTTCGGCATTAATCCTACCCGTCCGGAAACGGGGTATGGATATATTGAATCCGAGGGGAACGACGTGCTTTCGTTTCGGGAGAAGCCTAATTTCGAGACAGCGAAGGATTTTCTGAAAAGTGGAAATTTTCTGTGGAACTCGGGGATTTTCTGTTTCAAAGCATCGACCTTCCTGCACGAACTCGAACGTTTTGATCCGAAGGTGTTCTCCGCGTCAAAGACGGCATTCGAAGCGGCCAAAGACGGCGTGTTAGATTGGGATCTGTCTAAAAAAATTCCATCGAAAAGTGTAGACTATGCGATTATGGAGCGCAGCGACACCATTAAAGTGGTGCCGTCGTTTTTCCAGTGGTCTGATATGGGATCCTTTGACTCGTTATACGATTATCTCATTGCCAAAGGACATCCAAAAGACGAACAAGGAAATATTGTTATCGGCGAGACCAAACACACGGTTTTTTTAGGCGTTCAAAACTGTGTGGTGGTTAATACGGATGATGCATTGCTGATCATGGACAAGGCCTATGCTCAGGATGTCAAACATATTTACGAACAGCTCGAAAAAGAAAATTCGAATTTAATCTGATAGCGGTCTTGCGCGTCGGACACCGAACGACGCGGCGGTCTGATAAGAAACGCTATCAATCATCAATGAACTTTATAAAAAAGTAAATAATGATAAAAAAAATAGCTTGTATCGGTGCAGGGTATGTCGGAGGACCGACGATGTCTGTTATTGCGCAGAAAAACCCGCATATTCAGGTGACCGTGGTGGATATGAACCAAGCCCGTATTGCAGCCTGGAATGATCCAGATCTAGCGAACCTACCGATATACGAGCCTGGGCTGACCGACGTCGTTGCTGAAGCGCGTGGACGTAACCTGTTCTTTTCCACGGAAGTCGATCAGGCCATCCACGAAGCAGATATGATTTTTATTTCGGTCAATACACCCACCAAAACTTACGGAAAAGGGAAGGGTCAAGCGGCCGATTTAAAATACATCGAACTATGTGCACGACAAATTGCGGCCGTAGCGTCTACAGATAAAATTGTTGTTGAAAAATCCACGCTGCCCGTGCGAACGGCGCAGGCGCTGAAAAGTATTCTGGACAACACAGGTAGTGGTGTCAACTTTCATATCCTATCCAATCCTGAATTTCTGGCCGAAGGAACTGCTATTTCGGATTTGCATCATCCGGATCGGGTGCTGATTGGAGGAGAAGATGATCGCGCTATCCAGGCGCTTGTCGATATTTATGCATCTTGGGTGCCGGAAGATCGTATCCTGACAACCAATTTATGGTCGTCGGAATTGTCGAAGCTTGTGGCAAACGCTTTTCTGGCGCAGCGCGTATCCTCCATCAATTCCATTTCCGAACTCTGCGAAGCTACGGGAGCTAATGTGGATGAAGTGGCGAGAGCAGTCGGCAAAGACAGCCGTATCGGTTCCAAGTTCCTGAAAGCATCGGTGGGATTCGGAGGCTCCTGTTTTCAAAAAGATATTCTCAATCTGGTGTATATCGCCCGGTCCTACAACCTGCACGAGGTAGCCGATTATTGGGAGCAGGTTATCTTGCTCAACGATCACCAGAAAACGCGGTTTGCAGAGCGGATTATTCGTACCATGTACAATACCGTAAATGGAAAACATATCGCCTTTCTGGGCTGGGCATTTAAAAAAGACACCAATGATAGTAGGGAGTCCGCCGCGATTTACGTGGCTGACCACTTGTTGGAGGAGGAAGCACAGATCGTGGTTTATGACCCGAAGGTGCCCGCCGAACAAATTTACCGGGATCTAGATGCGTTAGGCACGCGCTCACCAGAGGACAATCGTCGTCTACTGCAAGTGGTGGAAAGTCCATCTTTAGCGCTACAGGATGCGCACGCTGTTGCAGTCTTGACAGAATGGGACGAATTTAGGACCTATGATTGGGCCTTGGTCAAACAACAAATGAAACGTCCGGCGTTTGTTTTTGATGGACGGAAATTGCTCAATCGAAAAGATCTCGAGGTACTTGGATTCCAGTATTACGCGATCGGAGAGTAGTATAGGCATGAATTTGAATCATCTGTAAGGAAATAGAGATTAGGGCGCTACTCAGGGTTAATAGGGGTATGAAGCCAATATATAATAAATAAACAATGAAAAAAATCTTAATAACAGGGGGCGCTGGTTTTATCGGTTCGCACGTCGTGCGTGAATTCGTGAACAAATACCCTGATTATCATATCTTTAATTTGGATGCTTTGACCTACGCGGGAAATCTGGAAAATCTTCGGGACATAGAGGATCGACCAAACTACACGTTCATCAAAGCGGATATTACCGATTCAACCGTAATTTCTTCTATTTTTATTGAACATCAACCCGATGCGGTTATCCACTTAGCGGCAGAATCCCATGTTGATCGCTCCATCACCGACCCACTAGCTTTCGTTATGACGAATGTGATCGGTACAGTCAATTTGCTCAATGCGGCGAAAGACATCTGGAAAGACAATTACGAAGGTAAGCGTTTTCACCACGTATCCACCGATGAAGTATATGGCACGTTGGGGAGCACCGGGTTGTTTACGGAGAATACGGCTTATGACCCACATTCCCCCTATTCCGCATCTAAGGCATCTTCGGACCATTTCGTTCGTGCATATCATGACACCTATGGGTTTCCTGTTGTCGTCACGAATTGTTCGAATAATTATGGGCCGAATCATTTTCCCGAAAAACTCATTCCCTTGTGTATTCACAATATTTTAAATAATAAACCGCTACCGATCTACGGTGATGGTAAGTTTACGCGGGATTGGCTGTTTGTCATCGATCACGCCCGAGCTATTGATCTGGTTTTCCACCGCGGTGCTAACGGTGGGTCCTACAATATCGGAGGATTCAACGAATGGCAGAATATCGACCTCGTTAGGGAACTTTGTAAACAGATGGATGAAAAGTTAGGGCGCCCAGCGGGGACATCGGCTCAACTGATTACGTTCGTTAAGGACCGGCCAGGACACGATCTGCGTTATGCCATAGACGCCAGTAAAATTAACGAGGAACTGGGCTACCAACCTTCGGTGACTTTTCAAGAAGGCCTCTCTATCACCATAGATTGGTACCTTAACAACCAGGAGTGGCTCGACCATGTCACCTCGGGCGATTATCAGAACTATTATGCGAAGCAGTATTCTTAGTGTGGAGGCAAATGAATGGGAGATAGCGGATTAATTATATTGGTTAGGTTAATTGCGATCAATCCCGCTGCGAACCTGCTTATCAACCATAAAAATAAGAAATGCATAACAACCACTCGGCTTCATTCGAGATAAGTAACTTTACAGGCTGACAGCACGCAATGAATATAACAGAAACTAAACTACAAGGGTGTTTTATTTTAGAGCCCAAGAAGATAGGAGACAGTAGAGGGTATTTTTTCGAAAGCTTTAACGAACGGACCTTCCACGATTTGACCGGTACGACAACACACTTTGTACAAGATAACCAGTCCTTCTCGACACAGGGCGTCCTTCGTGGTTTACATGCACAGGCTGGAGAATATGCACAAGCCAAGTTGGTTCGTGTTCTTCAAGGCCGGGTTGTGGATGTCGCCGTAGATGCCCGTTTGGATTCCCCTACATTTGGCGAACATGTGGCCGTGGAGCTCTCTGAAGAAAATAATCGACAGCTGTTCGTCCCAAGAGGTTTTTTACATGGATTTGTCGTCCTCAGTGAAACGGCGACATTTTTCTACAAATGTGATAATTTCTACAACAAGGATTCCGAGTGTGGTGTAAAATTTGACGATCCGGCTTTAGGAATCAAGTGGGGCGTACCTGCAGAAGCACTAATTATCTCCGAAAAAGACGCACTATTGCCCTCCTTTCAAGAGGTTTTCGGTAAGTAGTATCAAAAACTGTCAGTAAAGGTTGCTGGTATCTTACACGATATCGGCGCTTGCCATTCATAAGAAATACAAAATGAAAATACTAGTTACAGGAGCCAGCGGTCAATTGGGATCCGAATTGAAGCGTGCGCTTCATGAGGTAAGTCAAGAGATAAGCGGTATAGAAACATTTTTTTTAGACCGCAAAAATTTGCCGTTGGATCAGCTTATCCTGATACAGGATATCTTGGGAATGTACCAACCGGATATTATTGTTCATACCGCAGCGTATACAGCCGTCGACCGGGCCGAAAGTGATAGACAAGCGGCCGATACCGTAAATCATTTAGCCACGGCAGAAATAGCCCAATATTGTCATATTCACGGAACCAAATTGATCGCCATTTCCACCGATTATGTGTTCGACGGAGAATCCGATCAGCCACTAAAGGAGGATGCCCCGACTGCTCCCATCAGTGTGTATGGCGAAACCAAATTATGGGGAGAACAAGCTGTACAGAAGTGGGCTCCCGACAGCATTATCATCCGTACATCGTGGGTATATTCAAGTTATGGAAGCAATTTTGTAAAAACCATGCTCCGGTTAATGAACGAGCGCACAGAACTGTCTGTTGTGGCCGATCAAATCGGCACACCAACCTATGCCCACGATCTCGCTCAAGCTATTGTACAGATTATTCAGTCGCCGCAATGGCAACCCGGTATATACCACTATTCCAATGAAGGAGAAATTTCTTGGTACGATTTCGCTGTAGCCATACGCGATATCGCGGGGCTGTCCTGCGCAGTCCACCCCATACCGACCACCGCCTATCCAACGCCGGCCAAACGACCCCGATACTCCCTATTAGATAAATCAAAAATTAAAGCTACTTTTGGAGTAATCGTTCCAAACTGGCGGGAAAGCTTAAAACACATGCTGCATGCTTCCGAAAGAGGTGAATAAAAGGAGGCTATGGAAAGATGCCATCCATGACGGCCCTTGTTCGAGCCGTATGATTTACCCGGCCCAATAGCGGATAAATAATATATGAAGTAACGACTTGTCCACTCAATGACTTCACGATAATGAAAGGAATAATACTTGCCGGAGGTTCCGGTACCCGTTTGCACCCATTAACATTAGCTGTAAGCAAGCAATTGATGCCTGTTTACGACAAGCCAATGATCTACTACCCACTTTCTACGTTGCTTTTGGCCGGTATACGGGAAATACTGATTATCTCGACGCCGCAGGATCTGCCAAATTTTGAGAAACTCTTGAGAGACGGTTCACAAATCGGTTGTCGGTTCCAGTATGTCGAACAGCCAAGTCCTGACGGACTAGCGCAGGCGTTTATTCTCGGCGAAGATTTTATCGGTGAAGATAAAGTAGCCCTTATACTCGGTGACAACATATTTTATGGATCCGGTATGTCTCAGCTTTTGCAAGGCTGCGCCGATCCAGTGGGAGGGGTGGTATTTGCATATCCCGTTCAAGATCCCGAGCGCTATGGAGTTGTTGAATTTGATTCCAAGAGACACGTGGTATCAATTGAAGAAAAACCGACGGATCCAAAATCAAACTACGCAGTACCCGGTCTTTATTTTTACGATAATGAGGTGATATCCATTGCGAAATCTTTAAAACCCTCTCCACGAGGTGAGCTGGAAATAACAGATATTAACAAAGAATATCTGCATAGAGGACAATTGAAAGTCGGAGTTTTTGATCGAGGTACCGCATGGTTAGATACTGGAACCATACAATCGTTGATGCAGGCCGGACAGTTTATCCAAGTGATCGAAGAACGCCAGGGCATGAAAATAGGAGCGATTGAAGAAGTAGCTTACCGAATGGGGTACATCGACAAACAACAGTTATTGAAACTCGCAGAACCACTCGTCAAGTCAGGCTATGGAGAGTATTTAAAACGAATTGCAAACGAGAAGTAAGCTTAGGGGTGGAAAGGCCGTACGAGGGACAACGTTTACATAAATCATTACCGCTTTGCCCTACCCACAACCTTTCCGTCGCTTGCCGCGACAGGGTCTGTTCTTTCTTCTTGAAAAGAAAGAACCAAAGATTCAAGGCTAGGTTTCTTGGTGCTACCTCGCCTGTCATCGCCTAAACCATCCCAAACTCACTCCGTTCGAACAGGGGATGGTTCTTAACGGCGATTGACAACGGCTCGCTACGCAGTCGAAACCAAAGCCATTTTAGCGAACAGAGAATAAACGATAGCAGACCGTTATCTTACGCTTCCTTGCAACACCCCATCCTCAACAGAAAATTTAAAACCGCTTATCTACATCTCTTTGCAGTCCCCTAGATTAACAGAAAAATGTCGTCTTGGGATCATTGCGTCTGTAGAAATTTGCCATTGCACAGGCTACTAAGGATGCAAAAGATCCCCAGCGACGATTTTTGGTTCTTTTTGGGAAAAAGAACTGGCCTGTCCGGCCATAGAGGACAAAAGAAAACCCTACCCGGGCTTTAGGGGCGGAAAGGCCGTGGAAGGGCCAAACCGATAAAAAACATCACTGCCATAGAGGACAAAAAAGAAAACCCTTGCCCCGGGCTTAGGGGTAGAACAGTCGTGGGAAAGCCAAACTGATCAAACAACAAACTTTTCTCTTGTTACGTTGTTTTAAGAAAGGTGTAAAAAATTATAGACAATTATTGATGTATCGTTTTTTGCTTCTATCTCGTTTAGGTTCAGTAGGTCATGTACTAGACGCGCTAAACCCTGTCTAAAAAAATGGACGAATTACTGTAACTTTAAAACTACAATACTAGAAATGTACAACAACAAGTTTAAAAAAACATTAAATTTGTCCCGCATTTTAGCCTAAATGTACTGGCTCAATTCTTGTAAAAGGAAAAAAAACTATATGGGATTTTGGAATAACCTATTCGGAAAAAAGAAAGATACGGAAATTTTAAAACACAACCTGACTTGGCTAAGTTGGGATATGCATAGCCATCTTTTACCCGGCATAGACGACGGTAGCCCAGACTTGGAAACATCCGTTCGTTTGGTGGAAGGGTTGAAAGAATTAGGGATTAAACACGCGATCGCTACACCCCATGTGATGCACGGAGTACACAATAATACGCCAAGAACTATTCAAGACGCATATCATCAACTTGTTGGAGCACTGAAAGAGCGCGATATTACGTTTGATCTACATTACTCTGCAGAGTATATGATCGATGATCAACTGCCTGAAATCATTCATCAAAATACGATTTGTCCGATGCCGAACAAATGCATGTTGATCGAGATGTCCTACCTTTCCGAATCGAAGGCATTGTTTCAAACTATCAAGGATATTCAGGATCGTGGATATCAACCTATTTTGGCCCATCCGGAACGTTATAACTACTATCACCAAAATTTCAAGATATTTAAGGAAATCAAACAAACAGGCTGTTTACTGCAGCTCAACCTGTTGTCCGTTTCTAGGTATTACGGCGAGCATGTGAAGGGAGCTGCATTGATGTTGATCAAGTCGGGTATGTATGACCTCGTCGGTACCGACATGCACCACGAACGCCATCTCCGCGCCATCAGAGAAGTGCTCGCAAAATACAACCTAAAAGAATTATTAGCTAATAATCCCATTCAAAATAAGACCCTTTTCGGTAAACAAGACGATCTTTCCCTAGCTATCTAAATAGCACGATATTCCGTAAGGTGATGGCGCTGTCCGACAGGATAAAGTTATCACCTTATTTTATGCTTTAAAACGTCTTGATCGCTGCACCACTGCTGCCATTTTGCGATTTTACCTTGCTGCCCCTTTGCTATTTTTCAACCAGCAGGACACACTATTTTTTTTTTAAGCACGTTAATATAATTGATATATGCATCTGCCTGTTTTCTTAATGATGTATCACTTTATATTTATGACGACATTATCTTTTTATTTGATCGCTGCTTTCGTTTTATTTGCCATCGGGTTTACAGGATACCTTATGTATCAAAAAATGCTGTTCCAGCGGTTCAACTGTTATTTCAGTTTGCAACTCTCCTTGTTATGGGATCAGTCCGATCAAAAGCAAGACCAGCTCGCTAGAGGCTCTGTATTGCTGGAGCTTATGGAGAGCCGGGAGGAAACCAAAGGATTTTTGATCACGCGCGTACAGTTTTCGAAGAAAGAGTTTCATGTGCGGAACTTCGACAAAATTTATCTGGATACTCAAAATCCCGGACAGAAGCTGTCGACCGCCTTTTATATTGCTAAAAAGCATCTACATACGATCCGCGATAAAGATCTAGCGGTGGATCTTACGGGCTTTGTCGTACATAAGGATAACAAGCGCAGTCTCGTGCGCGTCCGTCAAACCCTGAAAATAGAAGGACGGGCACTCCCTGACGAGTGGGTGATTGCCAATGGCATTTGATGTTTTCATCGGGGGAGAGGCTTTTTCGGTAGAAGTCGCTCTGTAATAGGTTCTTCCCTTCGTCAAAATTCACAATTTCTTCATTTTGCCACATAGTAGAGTACATATGGACACGTTATTTTTGTTGTCGAATCTACAATTGAAATACGTAAAACGATGCAAGTCCTAATTATTACTTTAACGCTGATCTTCATTGCTGCTATTATTTTTGGAATACGAGAAAAATTGTGCTATATGCGTTTCCAGAAGTACCTGGATATGGACATCCGGATCCAGTTCTACGATGCGCAACAGGCTGTAGACGCCTACAAGCGAGGCTCAATCGTATTGGAATTACGGGATACCGATGCGCATATTAAAAGTGTAGTCATCACGCAGCTTCGGTTTAGTAATCCGGCCCTTCAGGTGACCACCTTGGATAATATCTATTTCAAAGCCCGTACGGACAAACCGCAGGTACTCTCGGTTAGCTTCCGCACCCGTCGGCGCGATCTGCAGGACATGAATAGAAAGCATGTACGACTTTATATTCGTGGACGAATGACCGACCAACAAGGGCAAGATAAAGTATTTAAAGCCAAGGTTCCATCCGTTTTAGATTCTTCAAACGACGCAATGTCACGCATTGAACCATTCCCAGCGTAAAAGCCATGGTTGAAGGAGCAAAAAATAAATGCCAACACACCGTAGCCTTACACCTCTTATCCCCAGCTATGAGTTTTTAAATCATAAATAGGCTTTGCAATAAATAATTCAAAACCGCTTATTTACATCTCTTTGCTGTCCCCTGGATTAACAGAAAAATGTCGCCTTGGGATCGTTGCGTCTGTAGAAATTTGCCATTGCACAGGCTATTAAGGATGCAAAAGATCCCCAGCGACGACTTTTTTGCGTACTTTTTTGAGAGAAAAAAGTACGAACCCAGCCCCGGCTTTAGGGGCGGAAAGGTTGTGTAGGGCCAAACCGAATAAGAAAGACATCACTCCGGCCATAGAGGACAAAAGAAAAGCCCAACCCCGGCTTTAGGGGAAGAAAGATCGTGGAACGGACAAACCGAATAAGAAAAACCCAAACATTTCTAAACGAACATAAAACAAAAACCGTATACTTGTTTTACATCTACAACTAGCCTAACAAATGGTCACACCTACAGGATTTAGAAACGATATTGTTTTTCTACGTTGCATTGCTATTGTAGCCGTGGTCCTCTATCATCTCCGTGTGCCCTATTTTAACGATGGCTACGTAGGTGTTGACATCTTTTTTGTCGTATCGGGCTACCTGATGACCAAAATTATCGTTCAAGGGTTGGAGCAGGGGACATTTGACCTGCTCGATTTCTACAAACGTCGATTACTTCGGATCTATCCGGCGTTACTGGTTCTTATCCTTTTCTTTTTCCTCGTACTGTACGCTGTCCTTGCCGTCAAGTTATACGACTATAGTCGCTTCGCGTTGTCCAGTAGCCTCTTTGTATCGAACGTGTATTACTACTTGTCCTCGGGTTACTTTCAGCCGGCATCGCAAGTCAATTTTTTGTTGCATACCTGGTCATTGTCCGTCGAATGGCAATTCTATCTGCTCTATCCGTTTATCCTTTTGGCTTTTCGTGCCAATCGGCAGAAACAGCGAAACCTAATTTACGTGCTGACGGCACTTTCCTTCTGTGCAATGTCGTATTTCCACTACGTCAATACCTCGTTTGCGTTTTATATGTTTCCTACACGAGCCTGGGAGTTATTTGTCGGTGGAATCGTATTTATGCATGAAGACGTCGTTAAGGAACGGTGGCCGTTGGTGGCACGTCAAGTCATCCTGATCGGTAGCGTTGTGCTTATTGGTGCTTTTATTGGCGGTATGTTCGGTACCGGGTTCCTAGCATGGCCATCCCTTTTCACGGTGGTTCCCGTTTTAGCTACGGCTGGCATATTGTTGGCAAACATCCAATTCAAGCTGTTCGCCAATCGCTTGATCCAATTTATAGGAAATATATCCTATTCCTGGTATTTGTGGCACTGGCCGTTGATCGTTCTCGCCACCTATTTTGCGTTTGATCGGCAATCCGGATGGAAAGAAATCATATTAGTATTGTCCCTGGCCATGGGCACACTTTCCTATCGTCTTGTGGAGCGGGTTTCGTGGTCTCCTCATCAACGGAAGGTCTTCGCTTTAAGTGCTGCCGTGGTCGTATTAACATTTTTGGGGACACAGGTTCCAATTGATCGACTCGTCTGGAATGCAGCAGAAGCAAAAATCATTCGCTTTGCCCATCGCTATCCCCGCGAGCTTGCCGCAGCGCAATTCCGTTTCAACGAATCCCATCTCTTATCGAAAAATGCCTTTGAGACCTTCGATACGACCCAGTTGCTACAATTTGCTTCCGGCAAAAAGAACTATCTTTTATTAGGCGACTGCCACGCAGGTATGTTTTCCCATACGCTACAAGAGCTGGCGGCTAAAAACAACGTAAACCTTTTACAAGCCACAGGCGACGAGACCTTTCCCGTGCCCGGTATTCAATCCGAATTCGAAGGACCTACAGCTTTGATGGACTATATGTACCACATTTATTTTCCGAAGTACCACCAGCACATCGACAAAGTAATACTTTCTGCGAACTACGTTGGATACCGTAAAAAGGAGCTTGATTATTATTTTGAGACCGTGGAGAACTATTTTAAGCGACTGCAAATACCTGTCGTTTATATCGGGCAAACCGAAAGCTACAACGTAGAATTTCCCGCTGTCCAAATCGTAGCATTGCGATTTGGCCTCGAGCCCGAGAAATTTCTACAGTCCCATCGCACCAATGCTAATAATTACCTTAAAGCATCCGCAATAGCCGATAAATACGTGGATGTGTACCAAGCCACTATCGTACAACCATTCAACGGCTCAGAAACCTATATGTACGACGCCGATCACTTCTCGACCTATGGAACCGATCAGTTGAAAGACATATTTCAGCAAAAGATATTTGATCACTAAAGATCCCCAGTGATGAGTTTTGAAATCATAAATAAGCAGTGCAATAAATAATTTAAAATTGCCTATCTACATCTCTTTGCAGTCCCCTAGATTATCAGAAAATGTCGCCTTGGGATCGTTGCGTCTGTAGGAACTTGCCATTGCACAGGCTACTAAGGATGCAAAAGATCCTCAGCGACGACTTTTATCAACAAGTTGATGAGCTCACTTCGTTCGGTTTTGCGTACTTTTTTGAGAGAAAAAAGTACGAGCCCCGCCCCGGCTTTAGGGGCAGAAAGGTAGTGGGGGACCAAACCGAATAAGAAAGACATCACCTCCGGCCATAGAGGACAAAAGAAACCCTTGCCCCGGGCTTAGGGGCGAAAGGTTGAGCGAGGGACAAACCAATCAAGCACACACCACCTTTAACAAAAAATTAATTTGCAAATCTAAAATACATCGAGTACTTTTGTTACTCAATCCTATTGAACCAATGTTAGATGCGTTAATCACATCAAAGACAAGACTTAAGCTGCTGATCAAATTCTTTGTATCAGCAAAGAACACGGGCTATCTGCGCGGCATTGCCGAGGAGTTCGATGAGTCTACGAATTCCGTTCGTAAAGAATTGAATCAATTGACGGATGCCGGATTCCTCGAAAAAAAACAAGAACAAAAAAAGGTCGTGTATAAAGCCAACGCCAAGCATCCGCTCTTTAATCCCGTACAGCGGTTGGTTCATTCCTTTTTAGGTATCGATAAAGTAGTAGATCAAGTGTTAGAACGAGCAGGCGATGTACAACAGGTGATTTTAGGAGGCGATTATGCCAAAGGGATCGAGTCCGATACGATGGAAGTAACCGTTTTGGGCGACAATATCAATAAAGATTATTTGCAGAATGTCGCCTTAAAAACGGAGGAGTTGATTCACAAGAAGATAAAGGTGAATTTTGAGAAACCAGATGCAGGCGGCTACATCGTTGTATACGACCGTGCGGAGGATTAAGATCTGGGATGGACATTTTATTCACCTCGAACGACCGGGGAAGAGAGATTTAAAAAGTAATTAACAAAAGGCGATAGAGCCACGCTTAACATTAAAAATAAGTAACAAAGATGTAACACTGGCATCTTTATTGCATAAAGCGGAGCAAACTCTACCGTATAGTTTATAAAATAAAACCGTGTACGCACGATAAATACAATCACGCATGGAAGAAAAAGTTAAAAAGAAAAAAGAAGACTATAACCCCGGTCCTCGTGTCGGTATTACCTTTTCCACCTTTGATTTATTGCATGCAGGTCATATTATGATGTTGGCAGAAGCTAAACGTCAATGTGACTACCTGATTTGTGGGTTGCAGATGGATCCCACGCTGGATCGGCCGGAGAAAAATGCGCCGACACAGACCGTTGTCGAGCGTTATATTCAATTGCGCGGCTGCCAGTACGTAGACGAAATTGTTCCTTATTCTACCGAGCAAGATCTCGAAGATATCCTGCGTTCGTTTAAACTCGATGTACGTATCGTAGGTGATGAATATAAGGATAAAGAATTCACGGGACGTAAATACTGTGAAGAAAAAGGTATTGAGCTTTACTTCAATAGCCGTGATCACCGTTTTTCCAGCTCGGGATTGCGAAAAATAGTTGCGGATAAGGAAGCGCAGAAAAACGGAAATAAATAACAAAAAACACAACCAAAAATCGAAAATAACATACATGAGTAAGATCCTAATCACAGGTGGAGCGGGCTTTATCGGTTCAAACCTGACTGAGTATTTTTTAGGCAAAGGCCATCAAGTTGTTGTATTAGACAATTTTGCGACTGGGCATCGCCATAATCTGCTCCAGCACGAAGGAAATTCTAATTTCGAATTGATCGAAGGGGATATTCGGAATACAGCCGATTGTGAAAAAGCTGTACAAGGCGTAGATTATGTATTGCACCAAGCTGCTTTAGGGTCTGTACCCCGTTCTATAAAAGATCCACAAACATCAAACGAAGTAAATGTGACAGGTTTCCTGAATATGCTTGTTGCGGCGCGTGATGCCCAAGTGAAACGGTTTATCTATGCGGCTTCTTCATCCACCTACGGCGATTCGGAAGCGTTGCCAAAAGTAGAAGATAAAATCGGTAAACCACTGTCTCCATATGCCATCACGAAGTACGTAAATGAGCTGTATGCAGAGATATTTTCAAAGACCTATGGTTTAGAGACCATCGGTTTGCGGTACTTTAATGTTTTTGGTCGTCGTCAGGATCCGAATGGAGCTTATGCAGCGGTGATTCCTTTGTTTGTGAAAAAATTTATGAGTCATGAAAGCCCGGTGATTAACGGAACTGGAGACTATTCCCGTGATTTTACGTATATCGACAATGTGATTCAAATGAATGAGCGGGCGATGTTGACCGAGAACCCGGATGCGGTTAATACGGTTTACAATACAGCCGTGGGCGACCGGACCACACTCAATGAGTTGGTTGGTTACTTAAAAGAGTTTCTTACAGCATACGATGCCGAAATCGCAAAGGTGGAGGTTATTCATGGTCCGAATCGTCAGGGCGATATCCCGCATTCCTTAGCTTCCGTAGATAAAGCCCGTCAATTGTTGGGTTATGAACCTACACATGTCATCCGGGAAGGGCTACAGGAAGCTGTCAAATGGTATTGGGATAATTTGAAATAAACATCTTACATCATAGGATGAATAGGGTTTGATTCAAATTCGGCCTGACCATCCCCAAAAAATAGAAAATTAGCAAAATGAAAAAAATAGCAGTTATCGGTTTAGGGTATGTTGGATTACCTTTGGCACGTTTATTTGCCACAAAATATCCAGTTATTGGGTTTGATATCAATCAAAAGCGGATTGACGAACTTCGTTTAGGGAAAGATTTAACGTTAGAGGTGGAAGACGATATTTTGCAGCGTGTTTTAGTCAACGAAAACCCTCTTTCCACATCTACAAGTGGCTTATATTGTTCAAACCAATTGACTGATATTGAAGAAGCAAATTTTTATGTCGTTACAGTTCCCACGCCGGTCGATAAAAATAATCGCCCCGACTTAACACCGTTGTACAAAGCGTCGGAAACAGTCGGAAAAGTGTTGAAAAAAGGTGATATCGTTGTATACGAGTCAACGGTATATCCAGGTGTTACGGAAGAAGAATGCATTCCCGTGTTAGAAAGAGTTTCTGGTCTGAAATTTAACGTAGACTTTTTCGCAGGGTACTCGCCCGAGCGTATCAATCCAGGCGACAAGCAACATACTGTCGAAAAAATATTGAAAGTTACTTCCGGTTCTACACCAGAAATCGGGCAAGAAGTGGATGAAGTATATAAATCCGTAATTTCTGCAGGAACACATCTAGCGCCGACAATTCGGGTAGCAGAGGCGGCGAAAGTGATCGAAAATTCACAACGGGATATCAATATTGCATTCGTTAATGAGCTCGCGAAAATATTCAACATATTAGACATTGACACGCACGCTGTATTAGAAGCCGCTGGAACCAAATGGAATTTCTTGCCTTTCAAACCGGGATTAGTAGGCGGTCACTGTATTGGTGTTGACCCATACTATCTGGCACAAAAAGCGCAAGAACACGGCTACCATCCGGAAATTATTTTGGCTGGACGGCGTTTAAATGACTCCATGGGTGAATATGTTGCATCTCAAGTGATAAAATGCATGATCAAGAAAGGGATCAATGTGAATGGAGCAGAAATTTTAATGTTAGGCGTTACCTTCAAAGAAAATTGTCCTGACGTACGGAATACCAAGATCGTAGACGTGATAGGTGCACTGGAAGATTATGGGGTAAAAGTAACGACTTACGATCCTTGGGCGAATCCAGCTGAAGTGGATCATGAGTATGGATTATCATGTCAAAACAGTTTGACAGATGGAGCCAAATACGATGCCGTGGTACTAGGTGTCGCACATAAAGAATTCTTGACAATTGATTTAGAGAGCTTGAAAAAAGATAATGCTGTTATTTACGACGTAAAAGGGATTATAGCTGATAGGGCAGATTCTAGATTGTAGGTGTTTCGGTTAGCAAGTTTGATATAAGGGATGTAAGTGTTAGCAAGAGCGTATGGGATTTGTAAAAGCTGCTAAAAGTGGTGTCGTTTGGACTTTTGCACAGCAGTTCAGTGTTCAAGCCATTAATTTCGGTGTTCAGATTGTTTTGGCTAGACTTCTGATGCCTTCAGATTTCGGCCTAATTGCCATGATAACCATTTTTGTAGCGATTGGACAAAGTCTGAGCGATAGTGGCATGAGTACTTCCTTGATAAGAAACTCGGAAAACAGCGAAAGGGATTATGGAACAGTGTTTATCACGAATTTGGCGATAAGCTTTATTGTGTATATTATTGTATATCTGGTCGCACCGTTGGCGGCCAGATTTTATGATCAACCTGTTCTTACAGAACTACTGCGGTTGTACGCTGTCGTTTTTTTAATTACCGCGTTTTCCGCTGTGCAACTAGCAAAATTTTCAAAAGAGCTTAAATTTAAGATACAATTTACTTATCAGCTTCCTTCTACGATCATCGGAACAGTCACAGGAATCCTTCTAGCATATCAAGGATATGGTGTATGGAGCTTAGTATGGCTTAATATCGCGCAAAATTTCAGTTTTGCATTAATTTTATGGTTATTTCACAGTTGGAAACCCAAGTTTATTTTTGATAAATCGCTTTTTTCAGGACATTTTAATTTTGGTTATAAGCTTACACTGTCAAGCCTAATCAATACGGTATATTTGAATTTGTACAAAATAATAATCGGAAAGCAGTTTTCAGCAACGAGTGTGGGATTTTTTACACAGGCCGACAGTTTACGGCAGTTTCCTATCAATCAGCTATCAATTGTATTAAACAAGGTGACTTTCCCGTTGTTTGCAAGTATATCGAATGATACTAAAAAACTGAGAAAAGCGTATGTAAGTGCGATGCGCTTGGTATTGTCTTTATCGGCAGCAATGATGTTGATGTTGATTGTAATTGCAAAGCCTTTATTTTTGACGGTGTTTGGAGAAAAGTGGTTGCCTTCGGTACCTTATTTCCAAATTTTATGCGTCGCGTCAATCTTTTTGCCAATTGGAACTTACAATTTAAATATCCTTAAAGTGAAGGGGCGAAGCGATCTGTTTTTGAAGGTGGAGATTATTAAAAAGATTATTGGAGTGACCTCGTTAGTAATTGCTATTCCTTTTGGAATTAAAGCAATGGTGTGGTCGTTATGTATTACTAACATCTTTTTTGCGTATCTAAATGGGTTTTTTAGCGGAAAATTTATAGAGTATGGAGTATTAAATCAATTGAAAAGCTCTTTTCATGTGGTACTTTTAGCAATTATCCCTGCTATGGTATGTTACTACCTACAATTGGAAAATTTCTATACGTGGTATCACAGTAGTTGGTTGGAAATTATCTTGTTATGTACGACTTATGTAATATTATATTTGCCTCTCATTTGGTTCTTTAACCCAGAATTATTTAAAGATTTGAAAACGATATTAAAAAGGTAATCATATGTTTAAAACAGATATATTATTCTCCGGATTTTACGGTCAACTCAACACCGGCGACGATGCATTCGTTGAAGTGGCGTCTTGGGGAGCAAAAAAATATTGGAACAAAGATCATAACAGATTTTTAGCAAAGGAAACTAATCTTCCAAAAACAATAACTCCTACAAAAGGTTATCCTTTTTCGATAAGAAATACTTATGGTTTGCAAGCTGAGTTTTTACTGAATAGATCTAAAGCATTTGTATTTGCGGGAGGCTCTACAATACATAGTAAGATGCCAGCTAATAGTATAAGAATGAAGGCTTTGGAGAAACGGCAAAAAAAATACGAATTTCGTCTTGGAGCGATAGGCGTTTCTGTCGGTCCGTTTAAAACGGCCAGTGATGAGGCTGCCGTTATCGAATATCTAAAACGTATGGATTTTTTAGCTGTTAGAGATCAAGCGTCTTTCGATTATGTGAGTTCTCTTTCTCTACCTTTTACTCCTGTAAACGCGTTTGATTTAGCAGCCCTTTTACCTGAGATTTATGATTACCAGCCAAGTAGTTTTCAACAAAGCGTTAAGAAATGTGTGGGTATCAGTGTGTGCCCTTATGAATCCGTTCAAAAAGGTCTTGATCCAGAAGATGAAATTAGACGGAACAATATGCTAGTAGATTTGATAAAGGAACTTAGTAAAGAAGATGATCTTCATTTTAAATTTTATATTATAAACGGAAGTGAAAAAATTGGCGACCAAAAGCTAACTTTGGAAACAATTGCTAAAGCCAATCCTAAAAGTTACGAAGTTATTGCTTATTCCTCTTCTACAGAGTCAATTTGGAGATCGATTGCCGATTGTGATTTTATTGTTTCAACTAGACTACACGCTGCAATTTTCGCTTGTTTCGCTGGGACACCATTCATGCTAAACGAATACCACCGAAAGTGCTCAGACTTTTTAGACAGCGTTGGCTATCCTACAAAATATCGGTTGTATAATTCTGAATATTCTATCAAGGAGAAAGCTGATATGATAATAGATGTTGTTCGTGACAAAAGGAAATATAGCACCCCCATAAAAGTAGAACAAATGAGAGATCAAGCTAAGTTAAATTTTATCAAGATACAGTTGTAATATGTTTTCTGTAATAATACCTTTATATAATAAGGAAATTAGTATTCTAAATACGGTAAATAGTGTTCTTGAACAAACTTTTAAAAACTTTGAAATCATTATAGTAAACGACGGATCGACAGATAACAGTCTAAATTTGATACAAACACTGGAGGATCCAAGAATAAAAGTTATTGACCAGCTAAATGCAGGAGTTTCAATGGCTCGAAATCGAGGTATAAAGGAGTCCAAATTTGAGTGGATCACTTTCTTGGACGCAGACGATTTATGGAAGTCGATCCACTTAGAAACTCTCAAAAACTTGATTGATTATCATAATGAAGACAAGGTTTTTTGTACATCATTTGTTCGAAGCAACGAAAGGGTTAAGGATAGCAATGATACTTCGGTATTTGTTATAGATGATTACTTTAGAGAAGCTATTAAAGAATCTTTCTTTTGGACATCAGTCACGTGTATACATAAATCAGTCTTTGGTCAGGTTGGTGTATTTCCGAAGGGGATTAGTCGTGGCGAGGATTTGGATTTATGGCAACGTATTGGGCGAGATTACAGATTTATTAAAAGTAACCGTGTCACAGCAATATATCGCATAGATTCAGAAAATAAACTTACAACATCTTCTTTTGATTATAAGAAATCAGCATTATCATTAGATCACAAAAGAGTTCGATATTTCACACGCCAGTCGGAAAAGGATTACCATATCTCGACTTTGAAACGTTATGTAAGAACTTTTTTAATGCGACTTGATTTTAAGTCGGCAATCAAAACTTTAAATAAACTAATTTTTATGTTGTTTAAGCCGGTTAAACATGATTAATAAGATTAAAGACATAGTAAAAAATGTAGAACAAAGTTATCGCTTTAACCGAGTTACAAAAGCATTTGAGCGACGATACTTGAATGTTAACCCCGATTTGTTTAAAGAGACAATAGATGGGGATTTAATCAAGCAATATGAAATGAAGTGGAGCGTTTTTGGGAAGAAAGTGGAAACTAAAACTTTTCGATTATGTTATAATTTGTCGGGGATTGCAGATCTCAATATAGTACCAGAAAACTTGTTTGCATCTGTGATAGAGCCAAGATTAAACCGTTATGCAATATCAAACTTTTTGGAGATAAAAAACGTATATAATAAATGGTTTCGTTCAAGTGAACATTTTCCTAAAGCATTTTTTCATAAAATAGATGGTATCTATTATAACAACGACTATCAAATTATCAACGATATCGACCATTATTTATCGCAGAATAGATTAGAACTTCCTGTCATTATTAAAGCAAGTAAAGACACTTATGGCGGCACAGATGTAAGGTTTATTAAACGTCCCGAGGATGTAAAAATTGCGTTGAGTGAATTTAAAAACTTAGTTTGTCAAGAGGTGATAAAGCAATCAAAATTCCTTGAAGATATAAATAGTTCATCAATTAATACAATTAGAACGTGTCTTTATAGAAATGATCAAGGGAGCTTTGAAGTTTTAAATAATTCGATACGTTTTGGTGTAAACGGAAGTTTGGATAATGAAACGTCAGGTGGAATTGTATGTAATATAAACGAAAATGGGATGCTACACACTTATGCAGTTGATAAGTATGCCAATAAGTTTGTTGAGCATCCCAATACCTGTGCCAAATTTTTATCACTAAAGATTCCATTTTATGATGAACTTAATCAAGTTGCTATCAAAATTGCTAATGAACTGATTTATTGTAATTTAGCTAGTCTTGATATGTGCCTAGATATGAACAATAATTGGCGTTGTATAGAGGTTAATTTGCGAGGGCAGACTATTCGATTTGCGCAATACGCTGGCAAAGGTTTCTTTGGCAAACATACGGATGACGTGATAAAAAAGGTTCGCGACATATAGCATACTAGTTAATCAATAACATTTAACAAGACTATCATTCCAGGGGCGCTATAGAAAATTTTGATAAACATTTATAAAATAAAATCATGTTTAGAAAGACATTAGCTTATTGTTATCGACAGATTTTTAATAGGAAAATACTTGATGTTGTTAAGAATTTAAAAAAGTCAGATATTTTAGCAACGGATGAAAATCTGGCGATTCAAATTAAAAGTCTCAAAAAAGTTTTGCAAAATGCGGCTTCAAATATTCCTTATTATAGTCTCGAATTCAATCTCGATCTAGATAATTTGACTTATGATAATTTTCGTAAGCTGCCTATCTTAACTAAAGCTATAATTAGAGAGAATTCCGGAGAATTACTAAATTCAGCTTATAAAAATATTGATACTGCTGTGAAGAATACTTCTGGGGGCTCAACAGGGGAACCCGTGGAATTTTATCGTACTGAGGAGCAGGCAGTCCACGGAATGGCCAATTACTATTATGCCCTTTATCTCAATAAAGTTGATATTTTTGATTGTTCGGTTGATTTATGGGGAGCAGAGAGAGATATGTATGGTGGATCAAAATTTAATTTTAAGTTTTTTCTACAAAACAAGTACATGCTTAATACTTTTGTACTAAGCGATGCCATAATAAAGGAATATGTTGACCGATTGAATCGTATCAAACCTAAATTTATAAAGGCGTATGTGCATTCTATTTATGACATGGCAAGATATATTAATAGAAATAATATAAAAATAAATTTTGCACCTGTTATCCATTGTACTACAGGTCCATTGTACCCAGAGATGAGGGATGAGATCAAACGTGCATTCAATCAAGCTCACGTATATAATTTTTATGGATCAAGAGAAGTTTCTGCTATCGCTACAGAAGCTAGTGGACATGATGGTATGAATGTGTTGTTTGATAATGTTTTTGTAGAAATTCTAGATGATAACGATGAACCTGTTGGTATAGGACAAGAAGGTAATATTGTCATAACGACCCTGAACAATGATTATATGCCTTTAATAAGGTACAAAATCGGCGATAGAGGCATCAAAGGGGATGATGTGGCCTTTGGTACGCTTAAACTAACTAAAGTAGTGGGAAGAACTTTAGGAGTTATATACAAAAAAAATGGCACAAAACTAGACGGACAGTTTTTTACAACGCTTTTTTTTAATAAAAAAGGAATCAAGAATTTTCAATTGATTCAAGAGACGTTAAATAAACTTACTGTGAACATCGTTAAAACAGAACTGTACGATGAGGACGAATTAAATAAAATACTCGAAAGGATTAATATAGAATTAGGGACGGATGTTGATGTAGATTTACATTTTGTTCCGAAAATCGATTTGACAAGCACAGGGAAAATAATGTACGTTTATTCGAAGTTAGATAAATAGAAGGGAGAGATCTACTCTCTTTATGCGGGGTACTCGGACTTTAATAAAATTATTATTCATAATTCAACGGTGTGGATTTAGAAGCATTTATCTTTTGTCTGTTATTTCTTTTACTCTTGTTCTCAAGAGCAAAAAAGCAATGGGGAATTTGGCCTATATTTTTGGCGTTAGTAGGTTTCGTTGGATACCGGGATGTTTCTATCGGTTCAGACACAGCTAACTATTCTCTTTACTTCCAAATTTTAAAAAATGGTGGAGCTATAACGTCCGAATATCTTTTTGGAGTTTTAAATAAGGTAGTACTTTATTTTCAAGGGGAAGTTTATATAGTCCAGATATTGGCAAGTATATTGACCATTCTTCCGGTGTTTTATGTGGTCGGTAAAAAATCGCCATTACCGTATTTAGCTGTTTTCCTTTACTTAACCCTCTATTTATATTTTTATTCGTTCAATATAGTGCGGCAATGTATTGCTATTTCAATCTGTTTTATGGCTGTATCCGTATTTCTAAAAAATAAAATATGGTTTTTTTCACTTATTGTTATTGCTATTAATTTCCATGCATCAGCTATAATAATGCTCCCGTTGTACTATATAGAACGCCTTAAGATAGGACGAGCAACTATATCCATTGGTTTGATTTTGACTTTTTGTATAGGGATCTTTTTGCCTTCTTACTTATTAAATATTGCCGGGCTATTTGGGTACTCAAATTACCTGACTGGAGCATTCGGATTGGGAAGCTTAGTCGGAAATATGTTCTATTTGTTAATTGTTAATGCATTTTTCTTTGCTGTTTCTAAGTTTGAGAGGGAAAAATCAGCAGTACTTTTCAAACTATTTTTCTTATTTGTTATAGTTACAAACATTCTGATTCGCTTCCCTTTCGGCAATCGCGTTATATTGTATTTTAGTATTTTCCAAATTTTGTATCTCCCGGATCTGTTAAGTAGACTTTCGGGAAAAGAGAAGTCTATTGTCTTTCTAATGATTCTCGGATATGCAATTTTCACATTTTATATGTTTTACGGCAATGGAGAAATCTTTCCATATAAGTCTATATTAGATGGTAGGTAAAAGGATAATGATTGTTTTGCCATCGGATAACCTTGGCGGTGCCGAGCAATATTTGTTTAATATTGGCAATTACTACTCCCGCCTTGGATATGAGATAGATGTATTTTTCTTGTATAGTGAAAAAACGCAAAAATGGAGAGATATATCAAATGCAAACCTTTTCTTTACAAATAAACAATCGGAGATAAAGGGTCTTTACCCAATGATTCGCAATATTCAACGACATGGTTCGAATAAATATAGCTTTATATTTAGTTCTCATCAGCACATAAATGCGCTGCTCAGCGTTTTGCGATCTCTAGGGGTTGTTAATACTGATAAGTTGATTTGTAGAGAATCAACATCCGTCTTCTTACGGTTTTCAGGCTTGACGCTCTTATATTTCAGAACACTTTATCGATTCTATGGAAAGATTGATCTGATTATTTGTCAAACTCCAGAGATGAAACAACAATTATTGAAGGGATATAAGAAATTTCAAAAATATAATGTTCAGGCTATAAGGAATCCGATTGTTTTGGATGAAATAAAGCGACTGTCTAACGAGACGATTTCAATAAGTTTACCCGACAAATATATTCTAGCGATAGGTAGACTAAACCGGGTTAAACGTTTCGATAAGTTAATTAGATCGTTTGGTATCAGCCAATGTAAAGATACTCATCACCTAATAATATTAGGAAAAGGGAATGAATCATCATCATTACAACAGCTTATAAATGATTTAAATTTAGAGAAACGTGTTCATTTATTAGGACACGTCGATAACGTTTTCCCCTATATAGCAAAAGCCAGCATTGGCGCTATCAGCTCTGATGTTGAAGGTTTCCCAAATGTACTTTTACAGATGTATGCACTTAATTTACGAGTCGTAATGACTAGATGCTGTGGAGGCCTTGAGACGTTCCCGGAACTTTATCTTTGCAAAGAGAATACTGAAAAAGAGTTGGCATGTCTATTGGATAGTGCTTCCCAAGAAAGAGCGGATATAGATTTTAGTGATTTTATTAAAAAATATGATATACACGATTTTGTTAATCAAGTGGAAGGTTATGTTTAGATTATTAGTATTAATTTGTGCAGTTAATTGTTCTACCTATTTGGCTTATTCTCAAGCTAGATATAGTTATAGGGATGTAAGTTCGGTGAGATCACAGTACCAACAAAAGGATGTTCGAATATCAAATGCTGTCAAAATAGTGGACTTTCTGCCTAAAGGATATGTAAAAAGTGGTACAGTTGATTACACTCCGCACGTTCAAAGAGCGTTAGAGAAAGGAGGACATATACTATTCCCGAATTTCCCGATTTTAATTAACGATAATGGTATTAAGGTAGTCTCTAATTCTAATATATTCTTTTCCAAAGGGGGAAAGTTGATATTGAAAGCATCTGCAAAAGGTACGTATCGCTTTATTAAGGTTCATAATGCAAACAACGTGACTATAACGAATGCTGTACTTGTTGGGGATCGTAAAACTCATATCGGAAAGGGAGGAGAGTGGGGTATTGGAATTGATATTCGAAATAGTAAAGATATCACTATAGAGCGGGCGATAATTACGGATTTTTGGGGAGATGGCGTTTGCATTGGGGCGGGAATCCCGAATGAACGTGTTCTTATTAAAGACACGTTTATCGATAACTGCCGCCGAAATGGGATAACAATTGGATCATTAATTGATTCTAGGTTGTCCAATATAGTGGTAAGTAATACGCATGGCGCTGCTCCGATGGCAGGAATTGATATAGAGCCGAATAACGACAAAGATGTGATCAACAACATCGTCATAGATAACTATCGATCATACAATAATAAATCTCGGGGTCTGTTGATAGACCTTCGAAACTTTAGGGGAGCAAAAGCGCGTCGATTAAACATTGCTGTTTCCAACTATTCAGACGACGGTTCCTTATATGGTTTGAGTATGCCGCTTCTAGGGAAGCATGCTAATGCTGTTACAGGTGAGGTGAAACTAGAAAATCTCAAGTTTACAAATAATAAGAATGCTGCGGTTCAACCTTATGACGTATCTGCTAATAGCTTGTCAGTTAAATTTGTTAATCACAATGTTAACGCGGCGCAATTAAAAAACGTACTAAATAGAATCATAGATAAGAAGTAAAAGACTTGTGAAAGAAACAATAGCTGTTTTAAGTGTGAATTTAGGGAGCGGGGGAGCAGAGAAAGTAATTAGTTTGCTACTGGATGAACTTGTGGCTGACTACGATGTTCACTTGTTCCTTTTTGAAAACGTTATTCATTTTAACATCGCAAAAGGAGTAAACGTCCATATTCTTGGGAATGGCAAAAGGGATCTCCTGTCTAAATCGTTCAGTTTTATAACGACTGCTAGAAACTATCAACGTCTTATCAAGCTTTATAAGATTACGCGATCCATTTCTTTTTTGACAAGACCGAATTTTGTAAACGGAATACTTAAAACCTTTCAACCGAGGATAAAAACAATTATAAGTGAAAGGTGCTTTCCAAGTATAGCATATAAATCACATTATTTACGATACCTGTTATACAAGCTTTTAATTCCATTATTGTATAACAGAGCAGACTTATTGTTCTCAAATTCGGTGTATATAAATAAGGATTTAAGTGAGAATTTTGGTTTGAAGATTCCGGCCGAAGTTATATATAATCCAGTTAAAATAAATATGCTATCACATGAGGTTCCTTTCACGTTTAAGGAGACTTTTCACATAGTAACAGTTGGAAAACTTGTGCCAATCAAGAATCATATAATGATATTGAAAGCGTTAAGTGGTGTTTCCTTTGATTTTAGGTTTCATCTGGTTGGCAAGCGAATCAAAGATCAAGAAATAACTCAGTTTATTGATGAGTCGGGTTTTGCTGCAAATGTGACTCTACACGGAGATGTGAAAGACGTGAACCCTTATTTAATGCAGGCATCCCTGTTTGTTTTATCATCGAATTCAGAGGGGGTTCCTAATGTCATCCTGGAGGCGATGGCTTGTGGTCTGCCTGTTATTTCTACAAATTGTTGGTCTGGTCCGTTAGAGTTACTTAATGACAACGAGGAGGTTGTGATAGAAAACGGATCCTTCTATTTAGGAAAATACGGAGTGTTAATTAATACCAATGATTGTACAGCATTAACAAGAGCGTTACAGTTCTTTTATGAAAATCCAAATCAACTAAAACATTATAGTACACGAAGTTTAGAGAGAGTGAAGAAGTATAGCGTTGAAGCGATCTATAAGAAATTTAAAAGTATATTATGAAAAATTGGCTTTATAAGAACTTGCCAGTAATTTTCCAAGAACTGCTAATTTCAATTTTCAATATTCTGGCTTATCGTAAACGATACGGCCAAAATTATAAAAAGTATAGGCAGGTTTTCTTGAGAAACAGAACATTAGCTTTTCATGAATTGCTAGAAATTCAGAAAAATAGATTCGGATCTTTTTTAGCCGAAGCAATAAGGAATTCAAAGTATTATGCTGATTATGAAGAAGTTTCAATTGAAGACATAGAAAGATTACCCATAATAAAAAAAGAAATCCTGAGAAATAACATTAACCAAATAGTTACTCTTAAGAAACATAGCGCCGTTGTTTCAAAAACCGGTGGAACAACAGGAAAATCGCTAGAAGTTTTGTATACAATAGATAATTTACAGGAAAGGTTTGCGCAGTTAGACGATTTCAGAAATAGATTTGGATATGAACTTGGCAAGCGCACTGCATGGTTTTCGGGAAAGAGCTTGTTGACTGATAGAGACATAAACAAGAAAATATTTTGGAAAACGGATCACTTGCATAATGTAAGATATTACTCGACATTTCATATGAATGAAAAGTATTTAGAATTTTATGTGGAAAATTTGATCAAGTATAAGCCGGAGTACCTTGTTGGATTTCCATCAACAATGATGGAAATCGCCAAGTTTGGATTGAAAATGAAGGTTTCAATGCCTAAAGGAATTGTAAAAGCAATTTTTCCCACTGCGGAAACGGTCACCTCGGAAATGCGGAATAGTATAGAAGCCTTTTTTCAAGCAAATATGTATAATCAATATGCGTCTTCCGAAGGAGCTCCCTTTATTTTCGAGTGTATAGAAGGAAATCTTCATTTAGAACTTCAAAGCGGTGTATTTGAAGTTTTAGACGAGAATGATCAACCCACGGATATAGGCAGACTGGTCGTGACGTCGTTTACCACGTGCGGCACACCTTTGATACGATATGATATAGGTGACAGAATCATTTTAGACACAGTGCAAAAAAAATGTAATTGCGGTAATAACAACCCTATTGTAAAAGAAATTTTGGGACGAATTGACGACTACGTATATTCACCAGAAACGGGCAAAATTAATCTTGGAAATGTATCTAATACTTTGAAAGATGTTAAAGGGATCGTGCAATTTCAAGTGGTACAAAACAGTATTACTGAATTAGAGCTGTTTTTAGTTGTCGATAAAGAGATGTTTGACGAAGACAATAAAAATGTTTTTCTTAAAAACTGGAGAGATAGGGTTGGAGAACGCATGAAGCTAAATGTGCACGTAGTAAAAAACATTGAGGTAGAGAAGAGTGGTAAATATCGGTTGGTAAAAAATAATATTAAGGATCTAGTTATATGAAGCTGTTAATTGTCACGAATGTTGACTGGTTCTTAATTTCGCATAGGTTGGTGATTGCGAAGGCAGCGGCTAAAGCCGGTTGGCGTGTTTATGTCGCGTGTGAAGACACGGGGCGAGGTTCAGAAATCTCCGTGGACGGAATTGAATTTATTTCGTTCTCGTTTTCGAGATCCGGCACGAATTTTTTGGAAGAACTGAAATTGCTGAGGAGGTTTCGAGAGTTATACAGAACGGTCAACCCAGACGTTGTGCATCATATAACTATTAAGCCGGTTGTGTATGGAAGTCTTGCTGCAAAAAAAGAGGGAATAAAAGGCGTGGTCAACGCCATTAGCGGATTGGGATATATGTTTGCGCAAGGGAAAGTCGGTATAATGCAAAAAATTGTATTACAGTTGATGAAGATTGGAGCGAACCGTAAAGGTATTTCCTTTATATTTCAAAACAAAGATGACCGTGATATATTGACTAAATTTAATGTTTTAAACGAACAAAACCGCGTAAAAATTATCAAGGGATCTGGAGTAGATTTGAAAAAATTTGCTTTCTATCCGCTACCGCAAGATAATCTTTTCAAGATTCTTTTACCTTGTCGAATGCTGTGGGACAAGGGGGTGAGGGAGCTTAGAGAAGCTTCTGAAATTCTCAAGGGTAACTATTCTCAACGAATCCAATTCGTTTTGGTCGGAATGGCCGATAATGACAATAAAGCTGGTGTGCCAGAGTCTTATTTAAGAGATTGGGAAGATGGAGAATATGTCGTTTGGATGGGGCAACAATCGGATATGGTGAAGTTTTATAAAGATTGTCATATAGTGGTATTGCCTTCTTATCGAGAAGGTTTACCGAAAACTTTGATAGAGGCGTGTGCAATAGGTCGTCCAATTGTTACAACTAATGCCGTGGGCTGTAAGGATTGTGTTGATGAAGGAGAAAACGGCTTTAAGGTACCTATAAAAGATGGCGTCGCTTTGGCTGAAGCAATTCGAAGGCTTGTCGACAATCCTGAACTAATGAAAAAGATGGGCTTAGCTGGGCGGACGAAAGCAGAGATAGAATTTAACGTTGATGATGTTGTCAATAGTCACTTGGAAGTGTATAATTCTCTTTTAAAATGATGAGTATAATCATAACGGGTGCATCCGGTTTTGTCGGAACCAATCTTTCGACATTTTTCGAAAGTCGCAACATAGATGTTATCAGCTTGTCGTTAAGAGATCCTATGTGGAAAGCTCATTTTCCGAATGCTGCCTCTTCGCTTATCCATCTTGCGGGGAAAGCGCATGACGTGTTAAATACATCCTCATCGGAAGACTATTTTAAAATTAACCGAGATTTAACGATTGAATTGTTCGACCGTTTTTTGGAATCGGACGTGTGTGATTTCTTTTTTTTTAGTTCGGTAAAAGCGGTGACAGATGCTATAGAAGGCGTGTTATCCGAAAATTGTGACGCTAACCCACGTACTCCTTACGGTAAATCGAAATATGATGCCGAGCAGTATCTTTTAAGAAAAACATTACCACAAGGTAAAAGGTTGTTTATCATCAGACCTTGTATGATTCATGGGGTAGGTAATAAGGGGAACTTGAATTTACTATATAATGTGGTAAAAAAAGGTCTGCCTTGGCCTTTAGCTGATTTCAGCAATCAACGCTCGTTTCTGAGTATTCATAACTTGACCTTTCTTCTTGAACGAATGATGCAGAACAGAAAACTATCTTCTGGTGTGTATAATTTTGCTGATGACGAGGCGATGTCAACAAATGAACTGGTCGAGTTAATTGGAGAAGTGGTTGAACGAAGACCTAAGTTTTGGCGCGTTCCGGCGTTTCTCATTACAAATTTGGTAAAGATCGGAGATGTTATACCCTTGCCTTTAAATTCTGAAAGATTGAAAAAATTGACTGAGTCATACGTAGTTTCGAACGCGAAAATTAAAAAATCTCTAGATATACAAAAACTTCCTTTGTCCACCCGGCAGGGACTGATAATGACTATTCGTTCGTTTAGTGACAATGATCAATTAAACATTAAAAAGTAAATGAAATACGTAATTGCATTGATGTTGTTGTCCGTCTTGGAAGTTATTTATTTTAAGCTTGCGGACAAGTTCAATATTATTGATAAGCCTAATCAGCGTTCTTCGCATACAACCATTACCCTACGTGGTGGGGGGGTCATTTTCTATTTTGCGGCATTATTTTATTTTGTGCTATCTGGTTTTCAATATCCTTGGTTCTTCTTAGGACTTACCTTAATGACGGTGGTCTCATTTTTGGATGATGTCTTTACACTCTCAAATAAGATCCGTTTATTGATACATTTTGGATCTGTTTTGTTGATGGCAAATCAGTTGGATATTTTCGCAATGCCATGGTATTACTTGCTGATCACATTTGTTGTGGTGGTCGGAGTAATTAATGCTTATAACTTTATGGATGGGATCAATGGTATTACTGCATGTTATAGTCTCGCAGTCGGCGGGTTACTTATGTTGGTAAATCGGGAGGTCAATTTCGTAGCACAGGATTTGTTGGCATATACCATGCTCGGCGTATTGGTGTTTACGTTTTTTAATTTTCGAACGAAAGCTAAATGTTTTGCAGGCGATGTCGGTTCTGTCGCCATCGCGTATATTTTGTTGTTCGTTTTGGGGGCACTAATTATTAAAACCGGGAATTTAATCTATTTCTTGTTTCTAGCCGTGTACGGTGTCGACGCCGTGTGGACCATCATCCGTCGTTTATACCTGCGCGAAAACATCTTCGAGGCGCACCGTTCGCACCTGTATCAGTTCCTCGGTAATGAGGCTAAAGTCAATAAATTAATGATTTCGTTCCTATACGGCGCCGTACAGTTCGTCATTGGTTGGGCGGTGATACAAGTCGCCGAAAAGGATCTGAATACACAGTTTCTTTTCGCCGCAGTTCTTCTTATTGGTTTGAGTTCGGTTTATCTGATTGTAAAACAATACATTATAAAGAAGTATGTTAGCACGTCGGCAACCAATTAAATTGAGTTAAAACGGATCATATGGTTAACAATATATTAGGCGGAATTGCCAAAGATCAGCGGGGACAAATACGGTTTGTCAACGATTTTGATATGACACAGGTGAAGAGGTTTTATATCATAAAGAATGCGGATACGGAATTGGTGAGAGGGTGGCGCGCACATCGGATGGAGCAACGCTGGTTTTACGTACTATCTGGAGCTTTTGCCGTGGATTTGGTTAAAGTTGATAATTGGGACAATGCTTCACCAAACTTGCCGATAGAAAGACATGTGTTAAGAGCACAGGAAAACCAGATATTACATGTACCGGTGGGATATGGAACAGCTTTCCAGGCAATGGAGCCGGACTCCGAACTTTTGGTTTTCGCAGATTTTGGTATCGAGAATGCAGTCAACGATAACTATACCTGGCCAAAAGAGTATTTTGTCCATAGGAAAGATTAAGAACAACAATTCAGGAATTAACCCGACGTGAATTCCGAATAAAAAACTATTTTTGTAGCAATGTCAAAAAAAACTGGAGAGCTTTTTGCTCTGTCGAATCGAATTAAGAAAAGAGAGTTTATGTATAGACGTATCATTTGGGGACTGCTTGTAACTTCTATTGCAAGTGTATTGATTTGCTCCTCGTGCGCAAGTCGTAAAGATTTAGTATACTTTCAGCCGGATTCCGTGCAGCTAAATACTTCATATGAGTTGAACGCCCCAAAGTTGCAACCGGGAGATATTTTGGCCATTTCTGTTACGGCGGATGATGTGCGAGCGACGCAACCATTTAATCAGGTATCTCCATATCAGGGAGCAACAATACAAACAACGAATCCTTTTATACCAACTTATGCCGTTGACGTTAATGGAGAAATTGATTTTCCAAAATTAGGTAAAGTAAAATTAGCAGGAAAAACACGTACGCAAGCAATGGAATATTTACGTCAGGAAGTAGGAAAATATATCGTTGATCCGGGAATCAGTATGGAAGTACGCAATTTCAAAGTTACTGTGTTAGGAGAAGTGCGTAGTCCGGGCACTTTCACGATCAACAACGACCGAATTACGTTGTTAGAAGCACTTGGTATGGCCGGTGACTTGACGATTAACGGGGTTCGTAAAAACGTGCTTGTTATTCGTGAACAAAACGGTCAGAAACAGGAGTTTCGGTTAGATTTGACGAAACGTGAAGCCCTTAACTCCCCAGCATACTATTTGACACAAAATGACGTTGTGTATGTCGAGCCAAATGGGGCAAGAGTGCAATCATCAAAATACACGCAAAATACTTCAATCTTTGTTTCTGTAGCAAGTGTGCTTATTACCGTTATCTCTGTACTCACCCGTTAAAATAAATAATGAAAAACAACATGTCTCAAGAAAAGGTAAGGGAAGGACAAGAGGTTAATTTTAAACAAGTTTTCGAACAGTACATTTTCTACTGGAAATGGTTTATATTTTCTGTTTTCTTCTGCTTGATTATAGCCTTTTTATATCTGCGTTATGCTGAACGTATTTACAGCGTAAATGCAAAAATTTTACTGCAAGATGAGAAGCAAGCGGCGGGTGATATGGCAGGGCTAGCTGAGATAGCAAACCTTACGGGTAAAACTACTAGCTCAGCCGCATTTATTAACGATCAAATGGAGGTCATGCGATCTCGGCGCATTATGCGGAAAGTCGTTGAAGCGAACCGACTTAATATTTCGTACTATGTTAAAGGAAACATTAAGTCATTCGAAATGTTAGAAAGTCAATCTCCGATTAAGCTAATGTTGATGGAGCCAAACCATCCGAGACTTGATTCCGTCGCGTATTCTTTAATTTTGACAAAAAGCGGCTCTAATTATACAATTCAAGATGAGATTAACGGTGCGCGGAAATACACCTTGGGAAGTAAAATTAGTACGCCAATTGGTCTAGTAACCCTTGTTCCCCAGCGCAATCAACCTTGGAACGGAGAACTAAAAATCACCTATCGTCCTATCGAAAATGCTCTTGGAGGAATTTCTCAAGCTGTTCAGGTTACGCCTAACAAGGACATGCAGTCTTTCATTGTTAATTTTTCTATGAGACATGCATCTCGGGAAAAGGCGAAATTAATTTTAAATTCGTTGATAGAACAATACAATATAGATGTTACGGAAGATAAAGCGCTTGTAACACGAGCTACTTCAGCGTTTATAAATTCAAGGCTTGATCTAATTTCTAAAGATTTAGCCTCTGCGGATTCGCGTGTCGCTGACTTTAAGGATCGCAACAATATGGTGGATATGACATCGGAGGCCCAACTATATATGCAAAACGCTACCGCTAATGAACAAAAGTTGGTGGAGTACCAGACGCAGCTTCGCTTAGCCGATATGATGCGAGAAGCTGTAGTGGGCGAGAATGTGAACTTGCTACCTTCCAATATTGGTTTAAACGACCCATCTATCCAAGCAAATATTAAAAGTTATAACGACTTGGTTTTGGAGAGAGAGGATTTGTTGAAATCAGCAACTCCAGACAATCCGATTGTACAAAATCTTAGCAGAAATATCTCTGAAGTTAACAAAAGCCTACAGCTATCTTTAGATAATTACAGACAGGTCTTACAAAGCAATGTGAACTCATTGCAAGTACAAAAGAATAAATTTGAAGGTAAGTTAAGTCAGATACCGAATCAAGAGCGAGGGTTTAAGGATATTTCTCGGCAGCAGCAAATCGTAGAATCATTATATTTGTTTCTCTTACAAAAGCGTGAAGAAAATGAGATTAAGGCGTCAGCAACGCCCGCGAATTTAAAAGTCATTGACGGCGCATACGGTTCTAGTGACCCCGTTGAACCTAGAAAGCTAATTGTGCTGTTGGGCTCTTTAGTATTAGGGTTTTTAGTTCCATTTGGAGTTCTTTATATTAAATTTCTTTTAGACAACAAAATCCATTCTCGTAAAGATATTGAAGAAGCGTTCAACGCACCAATTCTAGGGGAGGTGCCGTCTTCAGACCACCCGATTATCGAGGACAACGACCGATCGTCATTAGCGGAAGCTATTCGTATTCTCCGTACCAACATCTCTTTTATGTTGGGTCATAAAAAGGATCAATCGTCGGTTTTGTATGTGACATCTACCACATCAGGTGAGGGGAAATCCTTTATTTCGACAAACCTGGCAAAGATCTTAGCGATGTCTGGCAAGAAGGTGTTGTTGTTAGGTGCGGATATTCGTTCGCCGAAGGTCTTGGACTACCTGGGTCTTTCACATTTGCAGCACACGAACATCGGTATCACACAATATTTGATAAACCCAGAAATGTCGGTGTCGAATATAGTGATCCGGAAGCCGGAGCCCTACAACTTCGATATTATTTATTCGGGTTATATTGCGCCAAACCCCGCAGAGTTGTTAATGAATGGATACTTTGCGGATATTATTGCTTACGGGCGTATGCAGTACGACTATGTCATTGTGGATACCGCGCCAGTGAGTTTAGTAACGGATACTTTACTAATTGCGGAACATGCAGATATGACGATCTACGTAGCTCGTGCGAATTACTTAGATAAGCGTTTATTGAATGTACCGGCTGAGTTATATGAAGAAGGAAAATTGAAGAATATGGCTGTTGTTATCAATGACGTGGACTTCAAACGTGGCTATGGTTATGGTTATGGTTATGGCTACGGCTACGGAGAGGGTAGCAGAGAGGTTTCCTTACGCAAACGGATGATCAAGTTCTTTAAGAATCCATTTGGCAGCAAAAAGAAGTAAATCTAAAATAACGTATACATGTAAGAAAGCCAGCATAGTTCATCCTGCTGGTTTTCTGCGTTTAACCGGTCGGATAATCATTTTCGAATAAATGTGTGTTAAACATTTGTAAAGTATCGTAAATGTTACCCTCATGGCATAATCCTTGCTTACAAGCAAGTACATCTATTTCGAGGGAATTTAGATCTATTTTAAAACAAACAGAACAAACAGAATTACATGTGTGGAATCGTTGGCTACGTAGGTAGCAAAGCCGCTTATCCTATATTGATCGAGGGCCTTCGCCGCTTGGAATATAGGGGATACGACAGCGCGGGTGTCGCGTTATGGTCTAAAGACAACTTACAGGTGTTTAAAAAAGAAGGGAAGGTCGCTGCGCTCGAAGAGCTGGTTGGTGGACAACAACCCTTAGCCAACATTGGAATTGGGCATACCCGCTGGGCAACCCATGGCGAACCGTGCGATCGGAATGCGCACCCGCACGTTTCCAACGATGGTTCCATCGCGATGATCCACAACGGGATTATTGAGAATTACGCCCAGCTGAAAGGCGAGTTGGAGAAAAAAGGATACACCTTCAAGAGCGATACGGACTCGGAAGTGTTGGTCAACTTCATCACGGATATCCGCGCCAACAATGAGTGCCCGCTTGAGGAGGCCGTGCGTATTGCCTTAAAACGCATTACAGGCGCCTACGTGATCTTATTGATCGACCAAAGTCTGCCGGATACTATCATTGCCGCACGCAAAGGTTCGCCATTAGTTATTGGCATCGGCGAGAATGAGCACTTCTTAGGTTCGGATGCATCACCGATGTTGGCCTATACCAAAGACGTCGTGTACATTAATGACTACGAGATGGTGATTGTCCGTCCCGATGAATTAATTTTGAAGAACCATACGAACGAAAACCTAACGCCGTATGTACAGCGTTTGGATCTGGATTTAGCAGCTATCGAAAAAGGCGGGTATGAGCACTTTATGTTGAAGGAAATTTTTGAGCAGCCACAAACTATTTTCGATTCCTTCAGAGGTCGGTTGGATGTGGAGCAAAACGTGTTGACGTTAAGCGGACTGGATGCGATCAAAGATAAATTATTGGCCGCGCGCCGTATTATCATCGTCGCCTGCGGAACGAGCTGGCATGCGGGCTTACTGGCCGAATATTGGATCGAGGAGCTGTGCCGCGTCAATGTTGAGGTGGAATATGCTTCAGAGTTCCGTTACCGTAATCCGATTCTCGACGAAAACGACGTGATTATCGCGGTGTCGCAAAGCGGTGAGACTGCGGATACCCTGGTAGCCTTGGAAAATGCAAAACGGCAAGGTGCCACAATTTTCGGTATTGTCAATGTCGTGGGGTCTTCCATTGCCCGGCTTGCTGACGCCGGAGCCTATACACACGCCGGACCGGAAATTGGCGTAGCGAGTACAAAAGCGTTTACCGCGCAATTGGTGGTGCTCCAATTGTTCGCATTGAAGCTATCGCAAATGAAAGGTACGTTGTCGGCGGAACGCTTCGTCGAGCTTGTTCAAGCGCTACATGCTGTGCCTGAGCAGGTAAATTGGATATTGGAAAATCAGCTGGACAAAATCAAACAGGTCGCTGCGAAATACCGCGGTGCGCGCGATTTTCTATTTTTAGGTCGCGGGTACAACTTCCCGATCGCTTTGGAAGGAGCGTTGAAACTGAAGGAGATTTCGTATATCCATGCCGAGGGGTATCCCGCAGCCGAGATGAAGCACGGACCGATCGCGTTAGTCGATGATCAACTGCCCGTGGTCTTCATTGCGACGAAAGATCCGTTTTACGAGAAGGTCGTCAGCAATATGCAGGAGATTAAAGCGCGGAAGGGCAGGTTAATTGCCGTTGTGTCGGAAGGCGATGAAATCGCCGAAACCTTGGCCGAGGATTTGCTGGTTGTCCCCCAATCAGACGAAATCATTTCCCCATTACTGGCGGTTGTGCCTTTACAGCTGTTGTCGTACTACATTGGAGTAGAGCTGCAGCTAGACGTGGACAAACCGCGTAACTTAGCGAAATCGGTTACCGTGGAATAATAAGAGTGAAAGCACATGCATATGAAGAATACAAAACCAACGTTGGTGATTTTGGCGGCAGGAATGGCAAGTCGCTACGGTTCGGCCAAACAGGTAGATGGCTTTGGACCCAATAATGAAAAAATTATAGATTACTCCATATACGACGCGATACGTGCGGGATTTGGAAAAGTGGTGTTTGTGATCCGCGAGGAGTTTTTGGAGATCATGAAAGCAAACTTCGAGGAAAAGCTAAAAGGCAAAATCGAGGTGGCTTATGCCTTTCAGGATTTCGACCTGCGGAAATTTGGAATTGACAAGGACATCGAGCGGCAGAAGCCTTGGGGCACGGCGCATGCGGTAATGAGTGCGGAGCCTGAAGTAGACGGACCATTCTGTGTCATCAATGCCGATGATTTTTATGGCTTTGATGCCTTCGACAAAATGGCGAAGTTCCTGACGAGCGAAGTGCATGACGGCAAGATGGCGATGGTTGGTTTCGAAATAGGTAACACACTTTCGGATCACGGTTATGTATCGCGCGGTGTCTGCGAAGTAGATCAAGATGGTCATTTGGTCGATGTGACCGAACGCACCAATATTTACCGTCGGGATAAGGACATCGTGTACAAAGAAGGCGATGATGAAATAGCGTTGCCAGCACAGACGCGAGTATCGATGAACTTTTGGGGATTTACGCCCAAGGTACTTGAAGTAGCCAAAGGTTTATTTCCTGCATTCGTAGAGAAAAGCAAGGAAAACCCGAAAGCAGAATTCTTTATTCCGGATATCCCGGACCACATGGTAAAAAACGGTATAACCAGTTTCTCTGTGATCCCCACTTCCGCCAAGTGGTTTGGTGTTACCTACAAAGAAGATAAGGAAATGGTACAGCGCAGCATTACGGAGCTCGTCGCCTTGGGCAAATATCCCGTAGCCCTTTGGGAAGGCGTAAAAGCGGTAAATTCGAGTCTTTACTTAGACAATTAGTCGAGTAAGGTATTTAAAAAAAGGGCACGTGTTCAAAAGATGTACACGTGCTTTTATTTTTATTTTTAAAAGACGTTTGACAGTATGAAAGATTGATGTTGTGATCAATATTACGCGGTAAAAAATGTTTTACCGCTTTCAATACCTTCTTTCGTTTACATTCTATGGCTCCACATTATTCAATCCTTGCACGATGCTTTCAATCAATTCAATCGCCGTGTGATAGTGGATCAATGGGGAAGCTTGTCCCGCCCAGAATGATTTAAGCTGCGAATTTGATTGTGCGGTGGCGGGGTAAGCACCCAGTGTGCTTAGTATTTGTCCTTGTATCGGATAAGGAGCCAGACGGTGCTGAACATCCTTTAGTTCTTCTGTGAGTCTGTTTTTAATTCCACGCGATAACCGACCAGTAAAGACTTTGGTTAATGTCGTATACCGCGCATCCTTCGAAAACAGTTTTTCACGATGTAAGCTAGTGGTACCTGACTCAGCAGTTGCCAAAAAGGCGGAGCCAATCTGAACGGCATCTGCGCCTAGGATAAAGGCCGCCTGAACACCACGAAGATCTGCAATGCCGCCTGCTGCAATAACTGGGATACGCACGGCATCAGCGATTTGCGGAATCAAAGAAAACGTACCTACTAGCGAGTCCTCCGCCGCTTCGATAAAGGACACGCGATGGCCGCCGGCGTCGAATCCGGTTGCCACCACAGCGTCTACACCCGCATTTTCGATCGCGATTGCTTCGTCAACAGTCGTTGCCGCGCCGACGGTTCGGATTCCCAACTGACGGCATTTTTCTAAAATATCTTGCGAAGGAATACCGAACACGAAACTGAAAACATCGGGTTTTACGGCAAAGATCGCGTCAATCTGCTGGTCGAACGTTGGTATTTGCGGTAAGGGGAACGGGGGTAGTTCGACACCTGCCTCTTTAAAATACGGCTGAAGGATGTGCACAACCTCTAGGAAAGCAGTCTCGTCGAAATCGTCTAGCGGAGCACCTCGGTCGTTTACCCAAAGATTTAGATTAAACGGTTTGTTCGTTTGCTGCCGGATATCCCGACCGATTGCCACAATCTCTGCCGATGTGAAGGGCTGACACCCATAAGAACCTAGACCTCCGGCATTGGAAACCACGCTGGTAAGTTGTACGGATGACAGTTTCCCGCCAAACGGACCCTGTACGATAGGAAGATCTATGCCTAACATACTGGTTAATTTTGTATCTGACCACATCGCGTATTACTTTTGACCGATTAATTTAAATTGTATGACAAATTCATCGTAAATCAGTTTGTTTCCCAAATTGGATAAAAATTTTCCGGAACCATATTTTATACCGTATACGGTGAGGTCTACTTTGAGTTCGCCCATCGCATGTAGGAAATCGGTCAGGATCTCGATGGAAGTATTAAAAGATATGGGATTAGTAATCCCTTTGATGGCGAGATCGCCATATACCGTGTGTCTGTCTCCTGTTTTAACACACTTTGTAATCGTCAATTTGGCTGTTTTATACTGATCCACGGCGAAAAAGTCTGCGCTTTGCAAATGGTGTAGAAATTCATAGTGAAGCTTTTGCTCTTTCATATCGGTTACAGTGATACGCGTCATATCCATGGTGAGCTCACCACCGATCAATTGGTCTTGGTCAAAATCTAGAAAGCCGGATTGAAGAAAAATCGTGCCGGTATGCAAGCCGAGTACTTTTTTGCCCGTCCAGTTAACGGAGCTACTTTCTGGTTGAATATTGAATCTTATCATGGTACTTTTTAAAAATGTATACCACAAAATTCTACTTATCTAACTGAAAAAATAAGGACATACCGCACAAATAAAACGTGAGGTAGATCAATTAGTGTGCATGATAGAGACGGCTCAATGTTTCTCGGGTCACACCAAGATAGGAGGCCAACAGGTGCTTTGGAAGCTGCTGAACCAAATCGGGATAGTCCACGATGAATTGCTCATAGCGTTCCTTTGCGCTGCTGCTCAATAGCGTAAGGATCCGGTTTTGTAATACGACGTTCCTTCGATTCGTTTTCTTCCTGAAAAAATGTTCTAGGGCATGAAATTCTTGACAGAGTTTCTCGCGGTTAATGTGACTTAGACACAGCACTTCTGTCTCCGCTATACAATCGATATTTACTGTGGCTTTTTTTTGGAAGTAGTAGGCTTCATAATCGGTAATCCACCAGTCTGGTATACCAAATAATAAAATATGCGTTTTGCCACTTTCATCAGTGAAATAGGATTTGACGCAGCCTGACAGGACAAAATAGTCGTAGTGTACCAGATCGCCCGCTTGGACTAAATACTGATGTTTCTTGAACTTTTTATGACTAAAATGTCCCAAAATATAATCAAACTCTTCCGATGATACGGAAATGATTGCTTGAAATTGCTTTTTTAATAATTCGCTCATAGTTAATATTACGCTGTACATTTTCATCAAAAAACAGTTTTCAGGGATGGCCACGATACAACAAATGTCCCTTGTCGCTGATGTTAGTGCCATAAAGCTAATAAATTTTACATGTTGTCGTCGGCAGGTTATTATGTTAAGTTTCTGTTCGTTCCGGCGTATGATGACTTCGATCTTTGCGATATGGGCGAGCAACGTCTCTTGTACGATTTTGACCCGGTTAGCAAGAAGTCTATTTGTGGAGTGGCAAGAAGCAATTACAAGCGAAAAAAAAGAAGGAGAATCGAATTAAAAGCGCTCTCGGTGCAAAAATTTATATGGGGATGAAAGGGTTAATATCAACGGCTTAAACCGGGGCTGTACATCATGGAAAACGGTTTTCGCCAGCGTATTCAGATCTGCGTTTAACGCCCGAGAGCAACAGTAAAAAAACTCCTTGCCGTAAATCGCGTTGATTGGATCTTTCAGGATATCATGAAGGCCGATCTCCTACTTTAAAGGTTTTTCCGATGGTAATACACGCGCGCGATAACAAAGCTCTCGTGATAATTAAGGTCAAATTCAGCTAATGTTGGAGCCTGTGATACGGTAGAGCAAAGTACAAACCTATAGATATATCATAGCCATCCGGCCACAGAGGACAACGGGTGAGCTCGCTCTCGGCTTTAAGAACCGAAAGGCAATCCGTTTAGCAAATCATAAAAAACGATCCATGCGAAAAAGAACAAGATGATAACGTTCTCGGCAACGATTGCGTGGTTTTTTCTGGCGAAATCGTCTTTTCACACGCATATTTTAACTAGTTTGAGGGTGCTAATCGATCCGCCATCGCGAAAGTGAAGGAGATCCTACATTATAAACATACTGCTTAAGCTAACATTCAAATTATAAAACTTATGAGACAGCTTTTTATTTTCATGGTACTTCTCTTGTACGGGATGGCTGCTATTGGGCAGACGCGCGAAATCAAAGGGAAGGTTCAAGACAACACAGGCAACCCGTTGGCGGGTGTCAGCGTGACAATCGAGGGTGGAAGTAACGGCGTGAGTACAGGCACAGACGGGTCATTCCGGCTGTCCGTACCGACGACCGGAACCACGCGTTTGCAGGCCAGTCTGATGGGTTACAAAACGGAAATTGTAACACTCACGGGAGAGGAGAGCATCAACATTACCTTACAAGCCGGCGAGGAAGTTGCCCTCGAAGAGGCCGTTGCTGTAGGTTACGGTACGGTGCGAAAGTCCGACTTGACGGGCGCCGTTGGCTCCGTACAGGGTAAGGAGTTGCAGGCGCGGGGAACCACTTCTGCAATGGCTGCTTTGCAGGGGTCGGTAGCCGGTGTGGATATCAGTAGCAATTCGGCGCGACCTGGAGGATCCTTCAATATCCTGATCCGGGGACAGAATTCGCTACAATCTGGCTCTCCTTTATACATTGTTGACGGGATTGCGACTTCCAACATCGACTTCCTGAACCCCGCAGATATCGAGCAAATCGATATTTTGAAAGATGCATCGTCAACAGCGATCTACGGTTCGAGGGGCTCGAACGGTGTGGTTATCGTGAAGACGAAGAATGCAGGGAAACCTGGTACTACAAGAACCACGGTTACCTATGACGGATTTTATGGGATCCGCGATCTTGCACGGATTCCTGACTTTATGGATGGTCGAGAATGGGTTGACTTCCGTACATCGGCATTCTATTCCTTTGCTAACGGGAAATATAGCCTTCCAACACCGCAGACCGTGCTCCAAAACAGCCCTTTGTTAGAATCCAGGCTATATAATGAGCAATATGAAGATTGGCTCGGCTTGGGGACCCAGCAAGGACGTCAGCAAAATCACTACATCGGTATTGCTGGAGCCACCGATAAAATGAATTATAACCTTGGAGTGGGCTACCAGCAGGAGGAAGGTAACTTTATCAATGAAAAGCTAGATCGGTACACGTTAAAACTTTCGGTGGAGCATAAGATATCGGAGATGTTCAGTACGGGAGCCAGCATTAACTTTGTGCACGGGATCAATAATTTCGGTAGCCAGTACGGGTATCGTGATATCCTACGGATGCCTAACATCTTGTATGCTTATGATGACCAGGGAAACCTGATCGCTCAACCGGGTATTGCTGCTTCAATTCAGGGAGCGGGCAACTTTACCAGTTCTCCGAATCCGCTAAATGAGATCAAGAGCGGAACCGAAGAAGTCCGCCAGTACGATCTACTATCAAGTCTTTTCGTTGAGTTTAGGCCCATGGAGAACCTATCGTTCCGCTCTTCCTTCTTACCACGTTTCAATAGAACGCGTACAGGACGTTACTATGGCGTTGTTCCCGGGCAACGGAACCAAGATATTGCCCATCAAAATAATGAGGAAGCGCTTGAATGGACCTGGGACAACGTAGTCAATTATACGAACCGTTTTGGTGACGATCACAAACTCGACCTGTCCTTAATCCAGAGTGCCTATAAGACGCGTTATGAGAATCTTGCATCCAATTCTATGCAATTACCTTACCCGTCGTCTTGGTATAATCTTAATAGCGGAACATTCGTGTCTGATGGTTCTGGATCATCTTATGCGGAGTCTAGTTTGCTATCGTTCGCTGCGCGTGCAAACTATGATTTCAAGGGGAGGTATCTGTTAACGGGAACGTTACGGTATGATGGCAGCTCAAAACTCCGTGATCGGTGGGCAGCTTTCCCTTCGGCGGCTTTTGCCTGGCGTATATCGGAAGAAAATTTTATGAATATAGCGGCGATCAATGATCTTAAAGCCCGTGTGAGCTGGGGGTACTCTGGAAACAACAACGGTATAAGTCCCTTCGGTACGCAGCAGGCTCCCTTGACAGAATCCTTGGTCTGGTATGACTTTAACGGAGCTCCTGTGACTGGTTTCCAATCAGGCCGGCCTATTAATCCAAACTTGACTTGGGAGAAAACGCGAGAGCTTAACATCGGTCTGGATTTTGCTCTCTTCAATAACCGTGTGCGCGGTAATATAGAATGGTATGACAAGCTATCGGATGGATTGTTAATGCAGCGTACGCTATTGATCGAATCAGGTGTGGACTATATGATTGACAATATCGGTTCTGTGAATAACCGAGGCGTGGAAGTAGGATTGCAGACGACGAATATCAAAAATAACGATTGGGAGTGGACGACATCCTTTATGTTTTCGCGCAACAAGAATGCTATTCGAACGCTCTACGGTAAGAAGGAAGATGTCGTGGGGCAAGCTCGTTTTATTGGAGAGCCGATCAACGTGATCTATGATTATCGGATTGTTGGATTGTGGCGTATGGACCAGTTAGAAGAAGCTGCGAAGTATGGGCAGCAGCCGGGACAAGCCATAGCAGCAGATACGGACGGCAATGGAACAATTACATCGGCAGACCGTACGATCTTGGGGTCTCCAGATCCGAAATGGATCGGAAGTGTAACCAGTAATCTACGGTTCCGTAACTGGGATTTCTCGTTCAATTTTTACACCCGGCAAGGTATGTTTGTAAGCGATGCATTTTTGGATGAGTTTGGTCCAAATAATACCCAACGTGGACGACCAAAAATTAATTACGATTACTACATCCCACCAGGCGTGCAACGTTACGATTGGACGAAATGGGAAACTTATGACGATGGAAGCCCGAAAGCGGTATGGGGAACGAGCGGAGAGGGAAATGAAGATGCCAAATATCCGCATCCGCAAAACAAAGGACCATTTTACGGGAATAATGGTCGTTATACGGATGCTTCTTTTATCAAACTTCGGAATATCGTCTTAGGGTACAGCTTGCCGCAGGACATGATATCCAGGTGGAAGATGTCTCAATTCCGAATATATGCAAACGTGATCAATCCACTAGTTTTCACCAAGTATGAAGGCTGGGATCCGGAATATGCGACAACGGCGCTAGCGGAAGGTAACGGACCAAGCAACATCACCTATCAATTGGGCGTAAACATAAGGTTTTAATATTTTATTATTTTGATTATGAGAATTCTATCATATTTTTTACTCCTGGCAACGCTAAGCTTGTCGAGCTGTTCCAAGTTTTTGGACGAAGACAACCGCGGAGGAACAACAAACGAGGAATTTTACCGTACTGAAGCAGGATATAATACCATCATCGCGGCGGCCTACAGCTCGTTGCGCACCACATTCAGAGGTACACCTTGGCTATTACTGGCGGGAACGGATACCTACCAGATGAACCGCGGATTCGACAACCGAGCTTTGATGGAATATACACAGTTGTATGCGGATAATGCCGATGTGCAGACATTTTACACGAATTGCTACAATGCCACGCAAACTACCAACATCGGTATCTACTATAACGATTTGGTTGAAACGACGGAGGAAAAAAAGAAAACCTGGCTCGCTGAATTAAGGTTCTTGCGCGCATTCTACCATTTCCTACTGATCGAACAATTTGGAGGCATTGTGATTAATAACGAGCCGACCTTAGAGGGGAACCGGTTGAATCTGCCGCGCGCCACGTTGGCGGAATCATATGATTTTGTCATTAAAGAAATGGAAACAGCGCTTCCGGATTTAGGTGAAGATAAGTCTCGGGTAAATAAGGAAGCGGCTAATCATTATCTGGCCAAAGTATATTTGACGCGTGCATGGGACCTGAAAAATAATGCGGATTTCGAGAAAGCAAAAACATATGCTACGGCCGCGATTAATGGATATACGATTAGCATTCCATACGAAGAGCTATGGTCGCCAACAAATGAAATGAATGATGAGGTGTTGTTCGCAGTTCAATACGATGTCGAGTCTATCCCAAGTACTGGAGGGGGGAACAATCAACAATCGCTGTTTGGCCCTTATCTAGGGGGAGCAGAACTCAATCATAAATATATGACCTCGGCTTTTATTCCTTCATGGAGCTTTCATAACTACTACACCGAAAATGACGCTCGGTACGAAGCCACCTTTATGTTGACCATTTATGATCAATATTTTGATTATTACGATAATACCAAAGATAAGACGCAGATTCCGATTCGCGCATACTACCCACGGGTGTGGGGGCGTGAGTATACCAAAGCAGATTCGTTGGCTTGGGTCGCGGGAAAAGAACATCAGATAGCCAGCAATTTCAGATATTACCCATTCCGCTTGGACGAAGAAGCATACCGGAAAGCGTATCAGATCGACATGAGCACTCCGGTGATTAAAAAGTTCGACAGTCCAAGTACTCGCGAAGTTTTTGACACCCAGGCCAGTGTCCGGGATATCGTGTTGGCACGCAAAGCAGAAAGTTACTTCCTGTACGCAGAAGCCTGTATCGGATTGAACGATTTTGGATCAGCAGCGAACTATGTAGATAAAGTACTCGCCAGACCAGGTAATGCGAAAGATAACGGTGCGCTCAAACCCTTGCAAGGAATCGCCACGGCAGCAAACCAAAGTGCGGCGTTGGATGCTTATCTGATTGAAAGTGCTAAAGAATTCATCGGGGAGTACTTACGTTGGCCGGAGCTGCGTAGAACCGGAAAACTAAAGGAATTTTGCGGTCGGTACAACTACGACATCAAACAAGTAGGTGTAGATAATGCATTTCGCGGACTCGATGGCTCGGATAAAATTTACCGTCCGATTCCACAGACGGCCATCGACATTAACGAAGCGAATATTGAGCAAAATGATGGATATTGAGTGGCACGAATGGTCGTTCAGGAACAAAAAACGCTGTATAAAGGAATATACTCAAGGGGGTTCGGCTATAAGTACTAAAGCCGACCCCTCTAAGGAGCTTGGATTAAGCGCTCCAGTGTCGAGTATCGAAGGGGAGGGCATGTTAGCGGTTTAGGCAAGTGCTAATAAGATGGAAAGAAAGTGAACTGATCGATATGTGGTTTTGAGAACCTTAGAGATATCAGAACCAAAGTCTAATATTGTCTTGAGTTGTTAAATCGGTGGGAATGCCCATGAAGGGCGGCGGTAAGATGCCGGTGGGCATTCTTCTATAGTTGATAGAGTGGGCCAGCTTTTGTAAAAGACCTGCTGAAAAAGGATAAAGACAAGTATTCCATCTGAGTTTTTCAAGGAGGAAAAAAGATCGAGGTGAAGTATTCGTGTTTAGATGAACAAATTTGCAAATTGCGGATAAATACTTCATTAATATCTAGCAAGGATGAACATTTAAAAGATTCGACCAATTTGCTATATTTCAGCAATCCAAAGGTTCCGAATCATTGGAAAAAGTGACTATGCTAATCTGATTGATTTCGAGGAGCGCAACAGCCACCATATCGAGAGATAAAAAATTGGCTAGCTGAAACCAAAGGGAAAATATATGAACAGAATGGAGTATGTCCTAGGGTCGTGGGGGCCTTAAACAAGGAGAATTTAGAAAAAAATGTACCTAAAAACTTTTTAAAGTTTATGAATTTAATAATTGATAGGAAAGCTATCCACTTAGGCATCTTTATTCTGATTGCATTTCTATTTAGTAGCTGTAGATCGACAAAGAATATGACACAAAACGAAAGGATCGGCCAAATTTTGCTCCAGATACAACCTCCGTCGTTGTCCACGAATAAACTTCTTTTGACAGATTTTGGTGGTAAGGGCGACTCCTTGTATGATAATAAGCCCATCTTCGACAAAATACTAAGTGCTTGTAAAACGCAAAATGGAGGACGAATTGTTGTCCCTCCAGGAGTCTATCTGATAAATGGACCGATTCATTTGGTTGATAATACGACGTTAGACATACAAAAGGGAGCTAAGCTCGTTTTTGGTACAGATGCAGCCGATTATCTTCCAGTGGTACCGACAAGTTGGGAAGGTACGCTCTTGTACAACTACAGCCCGTTGATTTATGCTTATCAAGTAAAAAATGTGGTCATCACGGGTGAAGGGACGATAGACGGCAACGGGAAAGAAGGCTTTAGTAGATGGTATGATCGACAAAAACCGAGTCAACAGTTGAGTCGGCAAATGAACCATACCGATGTGCCCGTCAAAAAGCGACTATTTGGTAAAGGGCATTATCTGCGTCCACAGCTCATTCAGTTTTTCGAATGTGAGAATATTTTGATCGAGCAGGTGACTATTACTAATTCCCCATTTTGGTGCGTACATTTCTTAAAATCCGAGAATATCACCGCACGTAAGGTGAAATTTAACGCCTTCAACAAGAATAACGATGGATTTGATCCAGAGTATTGCAAAAATGTGTTGATTGAAGATATTGAGTTCAATAATGCGGACGACAATGTGGCAATAAAAGCAGGGCGTGACCACGAAGGACGGCAGACAGCAATGTCGTCCGAAAATATTGTGATTCGTAATTGTCGGTTTAAAGGATTGCATGGCGTGGTGATTGGCAGTGAGATGTCGGCAGGCGTTCAAAATGTGTTTGTAGAGAACTGTACAGCTTCGGGATTCTGTAAGCGCGGGATTTATCTCAAGTCAAACCCTGACCGCGGTGGATTTATACGTGATGTTTATGTAAACAAGGTCGCTTTTCAGGATGTCGAAGATGCCTTGTTTATTACGTCGTACTATCATGGGGAGGGAAAGGGTTTTGAGACCGATATTTACGATATTTATGTGGACGGATTGACCTGCCGATTCGCGAGCAACGCCGGGTTGGTCATTCAAGGATATCCCACAAAAAAAGTAAGAAACGTACACTTCGAGCATGTTCAGATTGATTCCTGCAAGACTGCAGTCAGTTTCCGACACACCGAGAACATAGTACTTAATGATGTTGTGATCGGTGAGGAAGTAAAGATTCCCTCCGCAGTTAAATAAACGTTATTGAATTTATGAAGGCTGTGCTGTTCTGTAATTTTTTTGGAAATTTTAGTGGTTTTGGTTTACGTTAATTCCGATAACCATAATCAAAGGAAAGCTCGGTAAACATATTTAAAGACTGTTTTAAAGACGAAACAGAATAGGATTGTAAACAGGTCTTATTAGGTAAATATCAATTAATCACATTATAGTATGATTTTTGGGTGAAAATATTGTTTTCGTTTAATTTAGTCGTAAAAAACACATTATAATATAATTATTGTTGTTTATTTGACTTCGATTAGCTATCATCTTTACATCGATTAAATCTGTAAAGTTTCATGACGAACAATAAAGAAAGTAGCATCTATATACACTGGGTTAAGTGTTATTTCTAACTATTTAAGCGGTGAACGGAGGAAAAATTAGCTATTGAATAAATGTTTTTCTTACATTTATTTAGCAAAATCGCTATCTTTACTCTTATAAGCGACCAATATTTGAACAAATCGGCACGCGCGCGTATGTTCTTATGTTTTAATGAATTGAGACCTAGTATCATGAGACAATTATTTTTTACCTGTTTTCTATTAGCTGTTTTACCAGCTGCCTTTGCCCAAGAGTATTCAGTTACTAGTCCTGACGGCAAACTCCACGTGAAGCTGACACTAACAGAAGGTCGTCTGTTCTATGCTGTTGAACTTAACGGCAATGAGATGTTGGAAAAGTCTCCACTTGGGTTGCAAGGGAAGAGCCTCAACTTGGCAGAGCGCTTGCGTTTAATAGAGCAAAAAACGACATCGATAGAAACCCGTTACCAAGAACCGAAAATCAAGCAAAGACAAGTGCACTATAAGGCGAACGAGTGGCGCGGACGATTAGAGAACGATGCTAAGCAACATCTCGAGGTTATCTTTCGCGTTAGCAACAACAATATCGCCTTTCGCTACCATGTACCGCAAGTGGGTGAGCCGGCGAACTTTTCCATTGAAAGAGAACATAGCGGCTTTAAATTTCCGCCTGTTACGAAGACATTCTTAACGCCGCAGGCATCGCCCATGATCGGTTGGATGAAAACTAAGCCAAGTTACGAAGAAGAGTATCAGGTGGATCAACCTTTAGGTATACCGTCAAAATATGGTGTAGGTTATACGTTCCCTGCGCTCTTTCGTGTAGGCGACAAGGGATGGGTATTGGTGTCCGAGACGGGAGTGAACGGTGCATACTGTGCATCGAAGCTAAGCGAGGGTAGTGAGGATGGGCTTTTTTCCATTGCTTTTCCGGAACCAGGGGAAAATAACGGTATCGCCTCTGCGAATCCGACAATCCCATTGCCGGGATATACGCCTTGGCGAACGCTAACGGTCGGTAGCAACCTCAAGCCGATCGTAGAGACAACGATTCCTTTTGACGTAGTCGAACCACAGTATAAAGCGTCCAAAGAATACAGCTTCGGGCGGGCGACCTGGAGTTGGCTGGAATGGCAGGACGGCAGTATTAAGTTTGAGGATCAAAAGAAATTCGTGGATTTATCCGCTTCTTTGGGATATGAATTCGTGCTGGTGGACAACTGGTGGGACGCACGTATCGGTCGGGATAAAATCGAGGAGCTGGTGGCTTATGGAAAGGGAAAGGGTGTTGGGATATGCCTCTGGTATAATTCGAATGGCTTCTGGAATGATGCTCCGCAAACACCTAAAAATAAAATGAATACAGCTGTAGCTCGTAAACAGGAGATGGCCTGGATGCAGCGTATAGGGATAAAAGGAATTAAGGTCGATTTCTTCGGTGGCGACAAACAAGAAACGCTTCAGTTGTATGAAGACATCCTCTCGGATGCGAACGACTTTGGCCTTACCGTGATCTTCCACGGATGTACCTTGCCCCGTGGGTGGGAACGTATGTACCCAAATTTCGTTGGGAGCGAGGCCGTACTTGCGTCGGAAAATTTAATCTTTACCCAACACGCGAACGATACCGAAGCATTCAATGCCACGTTGCACCCTTTTATACGTAACGCGGTGGCCTCGATGGACTTTGGTCCGGTATTGTTGAACAAACGCCATAACCGGGAGAATAGTGGTGGAACTACGCGGAAAACAACCGAAACGTTCCAGTTGGCAACGTCGGTCTTGTTTCAAACCCCTGTGCAAAATTTTGGGATAACGCCCAATAACCTTGAGGAGATGCCTGAGCATGTCATAGACTTTATGAAACAGGTGCCAACGACCTGGGACGAAACTATATTTATCGATGGATATCCCGGCAGGTTTGTGGTGCTGGCGCGTAGGAAAAATGATACGTGGTATATCGCAGGCGTCAATGCCGAAGAAAAGGAAAAGACTATTTCTGTATATTTACCCATGCTTTCCGGACAAACCTTACAACTGCTTGAGGATAACCAAGCGCGGGAACCGAAACAACGGAGCGTGAAGCTAACAAAATCGAAAATAGTAAAATTGACTTTGCAGGCGGGTGGAGGCGTATTATTGGTCGGGCATTAGAGGAGATAATTTCTTTTGATTTATGGAATGGTGATGCGGGGAATTTTGGTGAGCATATTACTCGGATGGTCGTTGAGCCTCTTGTGGGCACAACCGGGGGCCGTGCATTTTTTTTCTGTGCAAGAGGGGCTTTCCAATCAACAGGTTTTGGATATCGTTCAAGATGACGATGGTTTTGTTTGGATGGCAACTGAGCTGGGGCTGAATCGGTTTTCTGGAAGCGTTTTTAAATCATACTATAAGTCGGAAAAGCAGGATGGTAGTTCGGTCAATAGCAACGAGATCAACACCTTATTGTATGATGATAACAAGTTGTACATAGGGACGCGATCTAACGGATTAAATATACTCGATCGCCGCACTAATCGTTTTTCTTATTTTTTGCATGATCCGTCTGACTCCACATCGATAGCAACGAACGATATCACGGATATGATCAAAAGAAGAGACGGTAGTCTCTACTTGGCAACATACCATCAGGGTATACAGCGGTTTGACTCCACAAAAAAACAATTTAAACACTGGAACCGTCGGAATTTTCCAGCGCTTCCCGAAAACAGCATCTGGGCGCTCGCGGAAGATGAAAACCGGATGCTCTACGTAGGGCATGTCAACCAGGGCCTTTCGATAATCGATCCGGACTTCCAACAAGTAAGGCGTCTAACAACGGAGACGACCAACGGAGAGCTTCCAGATAACGAAGTGAAAGCATTGTTCTGCGATCGGCACAATAATATCTGGATCGGGACGCGTAGAGGGCTGGCAGTTTATAACCACGCCCGGGGGAAGATACGACGTATTCCTTTGCGCGAATTTTCTAAACACCAAAATGAACCGTTCGTCTATACCATTAAAGAGATAAATGGCGCGTTATGGGTCGGGAGCGAGTCTTCACAAGTCTTTATTTTGCAGCCCATTTATGGCCCAGATACGTGGGTGGATGGCGTTACTCAATCAGTCGTAATGGATCTCCGCCGAGGAAACAATGCGTCAGTACAGCATATTGCGTCCGATCGCTTTGGAAATGTCTGGCTCGCTCTATACGGCGGAGGTGTCGGCTTTGTCAGTCATCTGAAACCTTTTTTCAATGTATTCCCATCCGCAAAGGAACCTGGAGAAGCGTCGTATCAGATAGCTACGGTAAGTGCTATTGTTCCAGATTCGGACTACTCGATGTGGTTGGCAACAGAAGGTTCGGGGTTAATCTTAATGGATAAAGAAGGCCGTTTAAGGCAACAACTATCCCGAGCTAAAGGGGGGCTAGATGATTATATACTGTCCGCGTTTAAGGACAGCCGAGGTCAATATTGGTATGGTCTAAGGAAAGGCGGGATAGCGGTGAAACGTCCCGAGGAAACGGAACCTCGGGAGATAGACTTGGGCGAGAATGTGACAGAGGTACGCGCGATTACCGAAGATCACAACGGTTTGATCTGGATAGCGGCCCAACAAGGATTATTTATTTTTAATCAGGCGAACCGCCGGACCGAAAAGTTGGCAATTAATAATCCAATGTTGGGGGACTATGCCCCGCGTGCCCTTGTCGAAGATAACGCTCATCGTATGTGGGTAGGGACCTATGGACAAGGATTGTATGTATATGGACCAGATCGCAGATTGCTACGAAAAATGGATGTGAGCAGCGGTCTACGCAGCAATACAATCAATCACTTACTGAAAGACCGAAATGGTCATATTTGGGTGGCGACTAATGAAGGGATTGCACGGCAGGACGCACAAATGGCTATAGGAAACTTGGAAATATTGATGCCATCGGGCGAAGATGCTTGGTTGTTTGTCAATGCATTGACAGAAGATAAGCTAGGACACATTTGGTCGTCTACAAAGTCGGGGCTACTGCGGTATGTGCCCACAGAAAAACGGTTTCTTCAATACGATCAATCATTCGGCATGCCTCTGGGCGGCTTTATTAATGGGAGTGTAGGACAAGATAGTCGGGGACGTTTATTCTTTGGGATGCAGGAGGGCGTTTGCTACTTCGATCCGCGTGAGATACCCTTGAAATTACCTGTATCACCTATACGCATCAGCCGATTTACGGTATTTCGCTCGGGCGAATCCAATACGCCGGTGGATAAATATCCGTCGTCTGAAAACGTAATTGCCCTAGACCCCGAAGAAAATAGCTTTCGTGTAGAATTGGCCGTTATGGACTTCGCATTGGAAGGGCTTGTCGAATTTAGCTATATGTTGCAGGGGTTAACCGACGATTGGATCTTTTTGGGAAGTGAGACGAATCTTGACTTTCGCAATATTCCATATGGTAAACATAAACTGCTCATCCGCACACGCATGAAAAACGGGGCTTGGTCCTCAGCACATGAACGTTTGCTGATTAATATCGCGCCTCCGTTTTACTGGAGCGTACCAGCAAAGATAATATATACGGTGATTGTTGGATGTATCTTGTTTGTGTTGATTTATTTTTATAACAAGAGATTGAAAGCCGAGGCTGAATTACAACTCAAAGAACGGCAACTTGCGCAGGACGAGCAGCTACACGCCGAGCGGATGAACTTCTACACCGATATGACGCATGAGCTGCGCACACCTTTGACTTTGATTCTTGGTCCGCTAGACGATTTGGCGCAGGAGGAAAAGCTGTCTGCAGAACACCGCGGTCTCGTGCAGACGGTGCAAAGAAGTGCCAATAGGCTTTTTTCCCTGGTGAATCAGCTGTTGGAATTTCGTAAAGTCGAATCGCAATATAAGCCGCTTGTATTGGACGCAGGTAGTCTAGGTGAGATGTTGACGGACATCTTACATAGATATCAAACCCTAAATACAAAAAAGCAATTACAGTTCTTAACTGTCATTCCCGAGCCGGATCTGCGAACCATGTTCGATGCAGAAATCGTGCAATTAGTCGTAGATAATTTGCTGTCCAATGCCTATAAATATACCGAGAAGGGACAGATCGTTTTGCGGTTGCGCTATGAACAGCAAGGGCCGATCAACTGGGCCGTGGTGGAGGTTGAAGACACGGGATGTGGTATAGAGGTAAATTTAGTGGAACGAATTTTTGACAAATTTTATCAGATCCGGCGGCCCAATGTCCAAGGAACTGGTGTCGGCTTAGCATTAGTGAAAGAGCTGGCGGCTATTCACCATGGGGAGGTTACCGTAACAAGCGTAGAAGGAGAAGGATCGACGTTTTCTTTCCGGTTCATGGCGAATGAGCATTTTGACTCGTATAAGGGACCATTAAAGGATGCTCCGGAAAACGAACTTAAAGCGGACGCACGGCCTTTGATCTTGCTGGTGGAAGATGATGTGGAGCTGCGGACATATTTAGGAGTTACGATAAAAAAGCACTATGATGTACTGTTGGCCGAGAATGGCACAATCGGTTTTGAGCTCGCAAGGACACATGTACCGGATTTGGTCATCAGTGATATCATGATGCCCGATATGGACGGCTTTCAGTTGGCAGAGAAAATGAAGCAGGAACGAGCCACTAGCCATATTCCTATGATCTTATTAACCGCAAAGGATACCGACGCGGATCGACAGCAAGGTTACAGTTTAGGCGTTGATTCGTATCTGACTAAGCCCGTTAGTGCGGTACTGCTCTTCAAACGGGTGGACAACCTGTTAAATAAACAGAGATCAATGTACTCAGAAATTTTAGAGAGGATTAAAGTCGATGTGTCTCACGCCACCAAGGAGGAAGACCTAGCGACAGCCGATGATCACTGGAGGGAAAATGGGTTTGTACAGGAATTCGTGGCTGTTGTTGAACAACATATGCAAGACGAGGTGTTGGACGCAGCGCAGTTAGCAGAGAAGCTTCATATGAGTCAATCGACCTTGTACAGAAAGCTGAAAGGGATAACCGGAAAAAATATCAACCAGCTGGTACGTAAGATCCGTATTCAGAAAGCAGCAGAACTACTCCGCGCCGGGACACATAATGTGACTGAAGCTGCTTTCGTAGTGGGCATCAATAGCTCTATCTATTTCCGGCAATGTTTTAAAGAGGAATTTGGACAGCTCCCCTCGGCTTTTCAAAAAGGTCATAAAGAAAGCTGAAGTGTTCTAGTAGAGGCTACCTAATCAGCTTTTTTTATCCCTTTACATGGTGTAGCATAAACCTCTCCCCATTTGTTTAGCGCGTAAAGAATATAAAGGATGCTCAGTTGACCTATATTGCATATATCAAGCTTGTGGAAAGATGTACCGAGGATTTGTATTATATTGTTTTAGTACTTCTGACGCTATTACGGATGCCAAAATCTTCGAAATAATACTTTTCGCCGATTTCAAATATTTTTATTCCTTGTATATCTGCTCTCGGAGTGCGATGCACGGAAAGATAAAGTATTGCTTTTTTATCAATCTTTCATGTAGTGTTAGCATCTTCATTATTTTGATATAATTAACAGTTGATCTTGTTCATTAAACTACGCACAAATCAATCTTGACGTACGCCAATTTGCTTAACATAGAGTCGAAGTCCTCGGCCAGCATGGAATGTGTCGATGACATTTTGGGCGAGCGTGTTTTAACCCTAAAGCTAGCCTAAACCCCATTTTTGACCGAAAATTGTACTATAAATGACGAATTTGTGTATGGTTGGATTACTTAAAACCGACTAAGTTTGACTTGTTATTCAATTATAAATCTGGGTGAAGAAGTAATGCCAATGCAAACCAAAGACTAATCGTCTTCTTAGTTTCCTAGATTTAACACATCATCAAATACAAACGCAGTAAAGCGGGTTTGGATCTCACAAGCTGGTCGTTAGTGTTCATGAGATGTGCTTACAATTGAGCATAACCAAAATTATAAAACGTATGAACATTTTTATGCACTGTTAACCATGATGAAGAACCTAAAATTTGTTTTTATGTATGTTATGCTATGGGTCGTCCCGATGGCAACATACGCACAGGGTAAAATTTCAGGGCAGGTCGTGAACAAGGACAATGAACCTATTGTGGGGGCAAGCGTCGTTGTGGAAGGGATGCCCAATCTGATTACCAATACAGACGCTGAAGGACAGTTTCAGCTTGCGGGGGCCAAAGGACACCTGCTGATTACCTACATAGGCTATCAAACGCAACGCGTCGCGATAGGTGAACAGACACAACTCTCCATCGTCTTGGAACGCGGTGAACAGACGCTTGAAGATGTGGTGGTTGTCGGCTATGGTACACAATCCAAACGAAACATCACCGGGGCTGTCAGCAACATCAAGTCGGAAGATATCGTCCGCTCGTCTTCTACTACTACAGCTGGTGCGCTAGCCGGAAAGGTACAGGGGATTTCGGTACGCGCAAAAGACGCCCGTCCGGGAAGAGGCGCTGCCATCGAAATCCGGAATATGGGTTCCCCATTATATGTTATCGACGGAATCGCGTACGGTGGCCAAGAGGGAACGGATTGGGTCGGTACCCAAAACGGGTCTGGAGCGGATATCTTTAACTCCCTGAACTTGGAGGATATAGAAAGCATCTCTATTTTGAAGGATGCAGCAGCAGCGGTATATGGATTTAGGGCGTCCAAAGGTGTTGTTTTGATTACCACGAAGAAAGGTGCAAAAGGGGAGACTGCAAAGATTAATATTAATGGCTATCAGGGATGGCAAAATCTGACCCGCTTTCCAACGATGGCAAATGCCGCGCAATATACCCGAGGGTTGGTTGAGGCAGCGCAGAATGAGAACCGGGACCCGAACGTGATCTATACCCCCGAAGAACTCGCTAAATGGCAGGCAGGAACTGAGCCAGGATATCAAGGTTATGACTACTATGATATGGTTATTCGTAAGAACATCCCGCAGCGGTATGTGAATGCCAATATCACGGGAGGGGGGCAGAAATCAAATTATTTTCTTTCGATTGGTCATATGGATCAGGAAGCTATGATCAAGGATTTCAACTACAAGCGTACAAATTTTCAGGCCAATATGGAAGCTGAAGTGTTAAAAGGCTTCACAGTGGGTACGCAGATATCAGGCCGTCATGAAGGCACGCAAGACGTAGGTCTGCCGGGAGGCGATGGTTATTTCTCCTCTATTCTGGCGATTATGAAAAACCGGCCTACCGTTTCTCCGTATGCAAATGACAATCCGTTGTATCCATCCCATACACATGACTTTCCCTATAATCCGGTATTGTTCGACCGAGATATCGTCGGTTATAAAGACAACAAATACTTGGCTGGAAACGTCAATTTATTCGCTTCCTATAAAACCAACTTTGGTCTTTCTGCCAAGGGAACTGTTTCTTACAACTATACAAATAATGTGTTTGAGGGGTTTCAGTATACCTATGACGTGTATAGATATGAGGATGACATATATAAAAGGACCGGAGGGAGTGATGCCGGTTGGCGTTACGATACCGATAGAAAGATCGTCTCACGGTTTGCACAGTTTCAAATTGACTATAATAAGCAGATCGGAGACCACACGTTTTCAGGAATGTTGGGCTACGAACGATCGGATTGGGACAGAACGCTTAAAGTATTGGGAGCCAACCCTTCGAACAATTACATTCCACTTTTGCGTCTGGATGAGCTCAATAGTTTATCCGATGAATGGGCTTATGAGGCTAGAGCTGGGTATATTGGTCGGATCAATTATAACTACAGAGGTAAATATCTGCTAGAAGTATTGGGCCGGTACGATGGTTCGTTCAAATACTATGAGGGTAGACGTTGGGGCTTGTTCCCTGGAGCTTCACTCGGTTGGCGAGTGTCCGATGAAGCATTTTTTGAGCCTATAAAAACAACAGTTAACGATCTTAAAATACGTGCGTCCATCGGACAGACCGGATTGGAGGAAGGTGTCGGAATGCATGGTTATTTAGCCGGATACGACTGGGCTTCCGGTAATGCGGTCCTGGATGGATCGTTTGTACCGGGGGTGCGCCCGCGAGGACTACCTATTCGTAATCTTTCTTGGGTAAAGAACACTAACTATAATATCGGTATTGATGCGGCATTGTTAAACAATAAGTTGACCATAACTGCAGACGCTTTTAAGATTATCCGTACGGGATTCCCAGGGAAACGCTACGATGTGCTCTTGCCTGCGGAAATAGGCTATGAGTTACCAAATGAGAATCTCGGAAAAAATGGATATTACGGAGCGGAGGGTATAATCACCTATACGGATAAAGTAGGGGAATTAAACTACGTGGTCAGTGGAAATATGACGTTTTCTCGATTCCGCGACTTGGAGACCTATAAACCGAGGTTTGGCGGTTCGTGGAATGAATACCGGAGTTCGATCGAAGACCGTTGGGGAGGTGTTTGGTGGGGTTATCAAGTTGTCGGACAATTTCAGTCGGAAGAGGAGATTCGCAACCATCCAATTAACAACGATGGTCAGAACAACCGTACGCAGTTGCCGGGGGACTTAATCTACAAAGACGTCAATGGAGACGGTGTAATAAACGGCATGGACGAGCGTCCGATCGGTTATCCAACGGGGTGGGCGCCAATGATGAGCTTTGGCGGCCGTGTAGGTTTGGACTGGAAAGGGATAAATCTAAATATCGATCTAGCAGGAGGGGCGGTGCAATCCTGGTTTCAGGACTATGAGCTGCGCAATGCATTCCATGGAGGAGGTAATTCGCCGGCTTATTTGCTAGAAGACCGTTGGCACCGGAAGGATCCCTACGATCCGAATAGCGAGTGGGTTCCGGGACGTTATCCAGCTATCCGTAATGGGAATACCGGCCCTAACAGTAGGAACAGTGATTTCTGGCTGACGAATGTGCGGTACCTGCGTGTACGCAATCTGGAGGTTGGATACAACTTGCCAAAAAGTATCATTGAAAAGGTAAAAGCGGAGAAAGTAAGATTTTATATCAACGCGTCGAATCTGTTTTCGTTTGATAATGTCAAGGATTTTCAGATTGATCCGGAGATCGAGGCAAGAGCGGCGGTAGTGTATCCGCAACAAAGGGTATTTATGGTTGGATTTAATATGACTTTTTAACATGAGATCGCTTAAAAAATATTTTTATATAGGCATAGCGTCATTGTCAATGTTGACAACGGCGGGCTGCAGCCACGAAGATTGGTTTGACAGGGACCCGAAAAATTTGATAACAGACGAACAGCTTTGGAATGATCCTAAAATGCTAAACTCGTTGTTGGCTAATTTTTACGATCGATTGCCGACCTTACATGGGGTTTTTAATACCGGCGGTATGACCGAATTGGACGACGCAATGTGGTCCGGGCACCGCGACCAGAACTGGCGAAACGACTTTCAGTTTGGCGACGACTACGGCCGCTACTGGGATTATGGTTTTATTCGCGACATTAACCTTTCGCTGGAGAATATAGAAAAACTCAGTTCTGAATTAACAGACGCGCAGCGCAAGCAATATATCGCCGAGATCCGCTTTGTGCGCGCTTTTGTGTATTTCGAACTAGTAAAGCGTATGGGTGGGGTACCGATCGTCACCACGCAGCTGATTTATGACTTCAGTGGAGATCCTACGCCACTACAGGTTCCCCGCGCAAAGGAACACGAAGTATATGACTTTATCTTTGACGAACTGGAAGCTATTAAAGAGGACCTTGCGGTGAATAACGGGAGCGAAACACGCGCGAATAAATATACCGCACTAGCGCTGGAAAGCCGCGCCATGCTTTACGCCGCTTCTCTGGCAAAATACAACAATCAAATGGCTTCACCAATTACAACCGCAGGTGGGGAAGTTGGGATTCCCGCAAATATGGCTACCGACTATTACACTAAATCCTTGGCAGCCTCGAAAGAGATTATCAACGGCCCGTTTCAGCTGTACGATGAGAATCCGGACAAAGGGGCGAATTTCTACGATATGTTGAATAAAAAGACAGGAAGCGAAGTGATTTTTGCTAAAGATTTCGTTACCAGCCTGAAGGTTCATCGGTTTGCTTACGATAACATTGTTAAAAGTATGACGGAAGATAATGAATCATCGTCAACTATATCACCTTCGTTAAGCCTTGTGGAAAGTTTTGAGAATTTGGACGGAACGAGCGGTAAACTGCGGGACAAAGATGCTTCTGGCAATTATATTGCCTATACGAATATCGATGATATTTTTGCTAACAAAGACGGCAGGCTCTACGGAACGGTTATTTATCCCGGGACATCCTTTAAAGGAAGACCAGTAAGTATCCAAGCAGGTGTTGCAAGCTGGGTAAATGGATCTTATCAGTTTACAGCGGCTCCGCAGCTCGGCGAGGCGCATGGTTCAGGTGGGTTATGGACAGGCTTTGATGGCCCCCTTTATGATGCGCAAGATGTTAGTAATACAGGTTTCTATATTCGCAAATTTGTTAGTGATGCACCCGCCGCCAGCACACGCGGGACTTCTGCTGCGAATTGGTGGCCATGGTTTCGTTTAGGTGAAATCTATCTCAATGCTGCTGAAGCGGCACTTGAGCTTGGACAAGCGGCCGATGCACGGAATTTCGTGAACATGGTGCGCGAACGTGCCGGCTTTTCGGCAAACAGTATTACCAACATCACAATGGATATCGTGCGTAATGAGCGCCGGGTGGAATTAGCATTTGAGGATCACCGTTTTTTCGATTTAAAAAGATGGCGCATAGCTCATCAGGTATGGGATGGTTCGGAAAATGATGATAACAGTGTCGTTCACGGTCTGTACGCCTACCGCGTGGTGAGACCGGGACACCCCGACCACGGAAAGTATATATACGAGCGGGTAAGACCCGCGCGGTTCCGGCGTGCACGGTTTTTCCGCATGGCCAATTATTATGCATCGATTGAGCAGTCTGTCATAGACAAGAATCCTAAAATTATTCGGAATCCATTCCATTAACCTGTTTTTGTTATGAAAATGAAAATTTTAAATCTATTAGTAGCAGCCGTATGCCTCTTGCTGGTCGGGTGTGAATATGATAATTATGAAGCACCAAAATCGATGCTGACCGGGAGGGTCGTCTATGAAGGTAGTCCTCTAGCTGTTCGGAATAACGGGCCAAAATTCGAGTTATGGCAGGACGGTTTTCCGTTGCGATCCAAGATTGATGTTTTTTTTGATCAGGACGGTAGTTTCTCGGCAAGTCTTTTTGACGGAGAGTATAAATTAGTGCGCATGGGCGACTCGCCTTGGCTACATCAGGCAACGGATACCATCGTGGTGCAGGTGAAAGGCAATACAACTATTGACGTGCCTGTAACTCCTTATTTTACAATTACAAATGAAACGTGCCAAAGCTCCGGCAGTAGCATCACGGCGCAGTTTACAGTCAACAAGATTGTTCCCACGGCGAATATAGAGTTGGTTCGTTTGTATATTGGAGGATCCATTCTAACGGATCAGGTGAGGCATGAACTGCGGGTAGACGCCAATGTATCAAATATCCTACTTGGACAGCCGGTGACTCTAGTGGGCGAGCTACCGGATAATTTGAAAAATCTAGACTTTGTGTTTGCTCGGGTTGGCGTTAAATCGACTGTATCGAGTGAATACATCTATACGCAAGTACAAAAAATAGCCTTAAAATAGCAGTATTACACGAGCGCGTACCGGATGTTGCGCTTCTATAAAAAGGCATAAAACCCCAGAAGCGCGAGAGGATATCTCGTGCTTTTGGCATGTTATTAAAATAATACGTATATACTATAAACTAAACCCGAATGAAGAAGAATAAAGCGATCACGTTTATTTTGGTATGGATCATGCAGCTGGCGGTTACGGCCTATGCACAAGGTTATCGGTATGGCCCCGCCGAGAAGGACTTCGCCGGCTATTTGTTTGCTTATTTTAAAGGAAATGCTGTAAAAGACGAGGCTGTATGTTTTGCTATAAGCACAGATGGCTACACCTACCGCGCGTTAAATAGCAATCAACCGGTGTTGGATTCGAAAACGATAAGCTCTACAGGTGGTGTCCGCGATCCACATATTCTCCGCGGAGAGGATGGAAAATCATTTTATATGGTACTTACGGATATGACCTCGTCTAAGGGTTGGGATTCTAACCGAGCGATGGTGCTTTTGACATCAACTGATCTCATTCATTGGGAACACCATATCATCCATATACAACAGCGTTATAAGGGGCATGAAGACCTGAAGAGGGTGTGGGCGCCCCAGACGATTTTTGATGCTTCTGTGGGCAAATATATGGTGTACTGGTCTATGCAGCACGGCAATGGTCCGGATATCATTTATTATGCGTATGCGAATAAAGATTTTACTGATCTTGAATCCGAACCGAAAGTGCTTTTTTTGCCAAAAAATAGGAAGTCTTGCATAGATGGTGACATCGTGGAAAAGAATGGCCTGTATTATTTATTCTATAAAACGGAAGGACACGGAAATGGTATCAAATTGGCCATTACTGATTCCCTGACCTCTGGAAACTGGGTGGAACAACCCGGTTACAAACAGCAAACAAAAGATGCGGTGGAAGGATCCAGCGTATTTAAAATGAACCAGTCGGATAAATATATACTAATGTACGACGTGTATGGAAAAGGAAAATACCAATTCTGTGAATCGGTGGATCTTGATCGTTTCCGCGTTATCGATCATGAGGTTTCGATGGATTTCCACCCGCGCCATGGATCGGTCATCCCGCTTTCACGGCGGGAGCTATTAGCCCTGACTGATCGGTGGGGTAAACCAGAGGGTGTCGACTTGAGCTTCCGAAAGAACCCGATATTGGACGGTTTTTATGCAGATCCAGATGTGTTGTATTCCCATAAAACGAAAAAATATTACATCTACCCAACCAGTGATGGGTTCGACGGCTGGGGCGGATATTATTTTAAAACCTTTTCGTCCCCGGATTTAAAAACATGGAAGGATGAAGGCGTTATCTTAGACTTGAAGAAAGATGTTCCGTGGGGTCCTCGCCACGCGTGGGCGCCCACAATTGCCGAGAAAAAAGTCAACGGCGATTATCGGTACTATTACTACTTCACCGCGGCGCAAAAAATAGGCGTGGCTGTGTCAGATTTGCCGACAGGTCCTTTTAAAGATTCGGGAAAACCGTTGATTGACTTCAAACCGGATGGCGTAAAGAGGGGACAGGAAATTGACCCAGCGGTGTTCCATGATCCAAAATCGGGAAAAAGCTTCTTGTATTGGGGGAATGGATATTTGGCTGTCGCGGAGCTTAATAAAGATATGATGTCGATTAAAAAAAATACGATCAAAGTCTTGACGCCGGATAAGACATTTCGGGAAGGGGTTTACGTGATTTACCGTCAAGGCAAATATTATTTTCTTTGGTCGGAAGACGACACGCGTAGCGAAAACTATAGAGTTCGTTACGGTACGTCCTCCTCACCTTACGGGCCGATCACTATCCCAGAAAACAACCTAATCTTGCAAAAGGATCCTACACAAGGTATTTACGGGACGGGGCATAATTCAGTATTACAAGTGCCGGGAACAGATGAATGGTATATTGTGTATCACCGCTTCAATAAGCCCGATGGTATCCATATGGGAGACGCCGCGGGATTCAATCGTGAAGTTTGTATGGATCGGTTGTATTTCGATGCCGAGGGAAGCATTGTTCCTGTTATGACAACGGACTAGCATAGATTGTGTTCAGCGTAAATTACGAACGCTTGATACTCGTATGAATAATATAAACAAATACCAGAAAAAAACATTAAAACAATGATAAAGCCGATGAAGAATATAGCCTGGATTGTCGCATTAGCGTTGTTGTGTTCGAACGAGCTGTTTGCTCAACCAGGGTTTGGAGAAGCTGAAAAGCTGAATAAGGATTGGCGTTTCCACAAAGGGGATACCGAAGGCCAACTAAAAAAAGACCAGAACGACCGCAGTTGGCGAAGGGTACAACTTCCGCACGACTGGAGCGTGAAATCTCCATTGAGCCCGAGTTTGGCCAGTGCCACCGGCTATCTTCCTGGGGGCATAGGCTGGTATCAAAAACAACTGCTGGTGCCGGAGGAAGATCAGGGTAAGAAACTCTATTTGTATTTTGAAGGAGTGTATAACCGTAGCGAAGTGTTTATCAACGGTCAATCCGTTGGAACACGTCCAAATGGCTACATTTCCTTTTCGTATGACATTACACCCCATATTCAATATGGGAAAGAAAATACCATTGCCGTCAAGGTAGACCATAGCCAAAATGCGGATTCGCGCTGGTACACAGGTTCGGGCATTTACCGCGATGTATGGATCGTGAAAGCGAATTCTGTTCACTTGGCTCAATGGGGTGTATACGCTTATCCAGAAGTGCAAAAAGGGAAGGGCATATTACATACGGAAGTGACGGTACAAAGCAGTGCAGCTGTCGCCGAATCTGTTGCCGTAAACCAAGAATTAGTTGATTACACAGGAAAGGTAGTGGCTAAGAAAACGCAGAAAATCACCGTCGCCCCTAGTAAATCTGCATCGGTACAACTGCAGCTTGCAGTTTCCAATCCCAAGCTATGGAACCTCCACGAGCCGACTCAGTACAGATTAAAGACAACTGTGGAGCAAAAAGGCAAAATTTTGGATGCATCAGAAGTGAAAACTGGATTTCGTACGTTTACGTTTGACCCCGATAAAGGCTTTGCGCTGAACGGAACTTGGATGAAGGTAAAAGGAGTATGTCTACACCACGATGCCGGTGTGTTGGGGGCGGAAGTATATCCTGAAGTATGGAGACGCCGCTTGTTAACGTTGAAATCGTTGGGCGTAAATGCCATTCGAACCAGCCATAATCCACAGGCCTCTTCATTATATGATTTATGTGACGAACTGGGCATCTTAGTGATGGATGAGGCGTTCGACGAGTGGGAATTTCCGAAGCGGAAGTGGTTGCAGGGCTGGAATGTAGGCACCCCCGGCTTTGAAGGTTCGTTTGATTTCTTTGAAGCGTGGGGTGAGCGTGACCTGGCGGACATGGTGAAACGGGATCGAAATCACCTCTCTATTTTTGCATGGAGTATAGGCAATGAAGTAGATTATCCCAACGACCCCTACTCGCACCCGATCTTGGGCGGCGAAAAAAAAGATGGGGGTTTTACACAGGCATCCTATGGCGGGTATAAAAAGGATGCGCCGGATGCTATGCGCTTGGGCGATATTGCGAAGCGGTTGGTAGCCGTTGTTAAAGCACACGACAAAAGCAGGCCCGTAACTGCAGGCTTGGCTGGCGTAGCCATGTCAAACGAAACGGCTTATCCGGGATCTCTAGATATTGCTGGATACAATTATACGGAAAGCCGATATCAAGAGGATCACCGCCGGTATCCAGAGCGTGTGATTTTTGGAAGTGAAAATAGGCACGACTACCCAGCCTGGTTGGCAGTACGCGACAACGCGCATATTTTCGGTCAATTTTTATGGACAGGGATTGATTATTTAGGCGAGTCCGGGCGCTGGCCGTCTCGCGGATTTTATTCGGGTCTGCTGGACTTTGCTGGCTTTGTAAAACCACGGGGTTACTACCGTCAGGCCCTATGGGCTGAGAAACCGATGGCGTATATCGGCACGTATTCCCTACAGGGGGGAGCAGGCGCTACCGATGTATGGTCTGCTTTGGAATCTGAACAAGGGCAGCGGACGAATGAGGCGCCTTCGATGGATGCATGGCCGATTTGGAATTACTCGGAAGGGCAGTTAATTCGCGTAGTTTGCTATACCAATTCCCCACAGGCACGATTGGAACTTAATGGTAAGATTGTGGGAGAAGACAAAACACAAGAAACAAGTACGGGTATTATCTTCTGGGATATTCCTTATACTACCGGCAAACTTGAAGTAATTGGTTTGGACAGCCACGGCAACGAAGTGACGCGCCACCACATCCAGTCGAGCGGCCGTCCAGTGGCGATCGAAGCGACTGTTGTTGATCGTAACGAAATTAAACCAGACGATGTTGTTCAGGTTGCTGTACAAATTGTGGATGAACAGGGAGTTCCGGTCGTTTTGTCGGAGGATGAAATAACTTGCGCGATTGCTGGAAACGCTCGTCTATTAGGTATGGAAGCTGGAAACAATGCCGATATGGGCGATTATACCGATAACCGGCAGCGCGTATACCACGGTAAGTTGATCGTATATGTGCAAGCGCTTGGGAACCCCGGCGACAAGATCGATATCCGGTTTACCGCGCCGTGGTTAAAAGCGGCTACGGCTCAGGTCCTTATTCGGTAAGGATGGCAAACGGAAATATTGTTTCAACCCACGATAGCTTGTAAGTTGATTTGAGACTATGGGGCGTCGTACTTGCAAAGGAGTGGACGTTCAGCATAATTAGTCGACCCGGCATTGGAATGAATGGGGTACACCGATGGAAAAATTGTTGATAACACGCGTCTTACATATTTTATTTTAGTTGGCTTGAGCATCAAATGGGCAGATTTGTAGTTTCTATGAAATTGTTTCTTACAGTAAGCTAGAAATAAGAATAATTGCTTTTTGTATTTAACAAAATATATCTATAATTGCTTTTTGTATTTAACAAAAATTAGGTATAATTGTTTTTTATAAAAAGCAATTATGGAAACGCTGTTATTGGAATTTCAATCGAGACTGGCCCGTGTATCTTTAGATATACAACGTTATCTTGTTCACCAAATAGATTTGGGAAACCGGCTTATTGCGATAAGAGGTGCGCGAGGGGCTGGAAAAACAACCCTTCTTTTACAGATTGCAAAGTTACATTTACCGTCACAATCAACATTATATGTCAGTTTAGATCACATTTATTTTTTTGATAATAAACTTTATGATCTTGCTAAACAATTTGCTCAATTTGGAGGAACACATTTATTGTTGGACGAGGTTCACAAGTATCCTAATTGGTCAAGAGAGATAAAGCTCATTTATGACAATTTTTCTGACCTCAACATGATCTTTACCTCCTCTTCAATGCTTGAAATTTACAAAGCAGAGTCGGATTTAAGTAGAAGAGCCGTTACTTATAATCTGAAGGAATTATCGTTTCGGGAGTTTATTATCTTTGAGACCAAGAAGATATTGCCGACGTATTCATTAGCTGAAATTTTAGAAAACCATCACAGTATAACAACAGGGCTTTTGGATGCAATAAAACCATTGCCGCTATTTGAAAAATATCTGAAAACGGGAGCTTACCCTTATTACAAAGAAAATGAAACTCTCTACATACAAAAATTGCAAAATACCATTAATTTGATCATCGAAATAGATATCAATGCAGTGGAGAGTTTGCAATACGACACGTTGGTGAAGCTGAAAAAACTACTTATTACAGTTGCGTCCAGTGCTCCGTTTACGCCTAATATTACGAAGTTGAGCGAAAAAGTAGGTGTTTCACGAAATTTGTTAGTACACAGCATAAAACTTTTGGAACGTGCCGGGCTCGTCAATGAGTTGTATAAAGACACCTCGGGAATCGGCGTATTGACTAAACCTGAAAAATTATATTTGAACAATAGTAACTTGATGTATGCATTGGCAAAAGAGAACACAGACATAGGTAACGTCCGTGAAACATTTTTCTTAAACCAATTCAAAGGTTTACATGAAATAAACCTTCCAGAAACTGCGGACTTTATTGTTGACCAAACCTATACATTTGAAATTGGAGGAAAAAACAAAACCAGGAAACAAATAGCAAACGTGGCAAATTCCTACCTAGTGAAAGATAGTATAGAAATAGGATTTGGGAATATCCTTCCGGTTTGGCTATTCGGATTTATGTATTAGCCTTCTCAAATTAAATTGAAATTTCAATCGAGACTGGCCCGTGTATTTTTGGATATACAACGTTATCATGTTCGCCAAATAGATTTGGGGAACCGGCTTATTACGATAACAGGCGCGCGAGGGGCTGGAAAAACGACCCTTCTTTTTTTACAGATTGCAAAGTTACATTTACCGCTACAATCAACATTATATGTCAGTTTGGCTATCTCGTTAATAATAGCCAGTTGTTGTTTGGGATAGATAGAGAGCCGTTTGGTAACTGGAGCCCAAACGGCTTTTAATATCGTTGAACTAATAAACGTTATATCTTCCGCTTTAATTTGATTTTGCTAGGAAGCTTGTAAACGTCCTCCGTTTTCTCTTTATTGATAATGACTCCCTGCGAGGTACTTGGCGTTAGGATCAAAATCAGCTCATCTTTAGTTTCTAACATATTGATCTTAGCCTTGTATCTTGTTGAGTTAATATCTAGGGCAAAGTAGCCTTCAATTATATTTGCATTCGATTTATGTCCCTTTGCCGAAAAAGTTGCAGATTTAATCCTTTCGCTTGTGTCCTTCGGCGGATGGCTTATAGACAAAATTTTATTATCGATAATGAGTTGATGGTATCCGATAATGCAATCAATCTTCACACTTCCTACAAGTAAAGAGGCTTTACTGAGATTGAGAGTTAGGATGAACGGACTGTTTATAGATTCCCATGTCCTTTCAAATTGATTGATGTTTTGTTAATAACATGATCTTCAGGTCGTAGTTGTTTGAAATCTTGAGCAGTACCTGTAGATGCTACAATAATCGCGAAAATTGAAAGCATTAGGATTTTTGTTAAGTTATTCATAGTTAATTTATTAACAAGGGTTTGGAATTATAACTGTTTGACCATTTTGCGTGGTTATTTCTTTTGGATCCCACTTTCCTGTATTACTATTGTATTCAAGTAATATAATCCCCGCATCCTCTACGCGCAGACGCGAATTGAGCAATTAGCGTATTAATACGCCTAATCAAACTGCGCACCTTTATGAATAGGAAAGAGTTTCAGCGAACAGGAGCAGAGGGAGGGAAGCAGATCGGCAAAAGCGGGAGCTGCTACGGTTGTATTTGCAAAAACGTAGTCGCCGCTTTTTGGGTGGTACCATATGATACTTGATTTAGGCGAAAAATGTTGGATCCTACGGGAAAAATAACGATCTTAAAGTTTTGTAGTACAAGTTGCTCTGCACGGCTAAAATAATCTCCTGATTCCATGAACACGCTCTTTTCTACCTCTTCTCACGCCAAAAGATCCAAACAAATTTGGCTCAATCCCTCGAATCGTTATGCAACGCACAACACCCGAAATCTGTTGTATCATTTGCAGAAGATTGGAAAAAGTGCAAGCGTGATTTTAGGGCATCAAAGTACCAATACGCTAACGCGGTCGGGTTTTCTAACGATAGCGGATTCAGATATCAAGCGTGTTTGTGGACAATTTCCGGGCATGGTCAGTTACGACCTGGGCTGGATGGAGCTCAATAACGGAAAGGTATGGTTGGACGGTACCGTAGATCGACTGATCGCGGCGATCAAATATTGCCGGAAATTAGGGCTGCCGGTGTGTCTTTCTTGGCATACACGTAATCCAATCGATGTGGCTCATGACCAAAAGAACAGAACGGCAGCGGGTAAGGTTAAAGATTTTGGGAACACCGTTGAACAGGTGTTAACGGATGCACGCGTAAAGAACGTTTACTTAAGCTGGCTGGATGTGTTGGCTGATTTTTTCGGACAGCTCGTTGATGAAACTGGACATGATATTCCCGTGCTGTTCCGACCTTTTCATGAATGTTCCGGCCACTGGTTTTGGTGGGGGAGTAAACAATGTTCGTCTGAAGAATATATTCGTTTATACCGATTGACGCACGACTACCTCACCAAGGAAAAGGGGGTGGATAACGTGCTCTGGGTGTATAACACGGACAAGGTTTATAAGGTATCGGATTTTAAGGAGCGGTATCCTGGCAATCAATATATAGATCTGCTGTCCATGGATTTTTACGACTCTCCGAAATTTAGTCCTACCGACTTTCAGCAAGCCCTTAGCAAATCGCTTCACGTGCTCACGAGCAGTGCCAAAGAGCTGGATAAGGGGTGCTTTATTGCCGAATGTGGGCGTAAAAATTATCAGGAACAGCTTTACTTTACTACACGTGCTGCCCAATATTTTGCGGAGGACCTCATCGCTTGTAGTTTCTGGGCCAATACGCCTAAGAACTATTACATGAGCTTTCCTTCCGATCCAAACAAAGAAGACTTTTTAGCGCTGATAGATAATGCCCTGATCCTGATGGAAAAGGATGTCAGGATGCTTAATATTTTTAGTTAATGTAGATGTAATTGGCCCTTAATTCCAGCAGGTTGCTCTATGTCCTGGATCAAAAAAATTAAAATCGTAGCCCATGTTTGTCGAAAATTTTCACTGTTTTTACAACAAAAAAATCAATAAGAAAATTTAAAGGTGTTGATAATAAAATAGTTGCGAATATTGAAAAGCCAAGAGTTGATGCTATTGTTTATGGAAGATTTTCATAATTTGGGTTCGTCTAAAGCCGTATCTAAAGCATTGAAACGATTGGTAGAAAAATCAGGGTTGTCGGGGGTGTCACGTTGAGGTTTTCAAACCATCTTTCTCAAAATAGGCTGTTAGCGAAGTGAGAAGAGAATTGGCCTATCTTTTTTTAGCTTTACTTCTTATATCACTGGAAGCATAATCTTCTGATTCAGTCGCTTTGGAGGATTTCTACTGAAAATTTTGGCAATAGTTTTGTAGTGAATAAATTAAAGAGCGAAACTGAAAGTCAAGCTCAATTCGACGAATGTTTTGTAACCAGAAAACCAATAAAAACTTTTTACATTTTTAAAGAAGGAGTTTTAAAAAGAAAGTGTGTTTAACAATTGAATGGCAATGGAAATAAAATTTCAATCAATAGACGATCTAATAGCCAATACCCCGAATACCTTTAAAAATCGCAAAGCAGATGACAAAGATTTGGATAAAATGGCACAATGGGTTGCTATATTAGCAGGGTTTCTGCAAATAAAAGGCATAGATGAGACGGAATTTGATTTTTTGGAACGAGCGTTAGGCAACATCTTACCCGCTGAAATCAGAATGTTGTATGCAAATATTGGTAAAAATATCGATGAGTTGGCGAAAGAAACTTTGAAGTTCCAAAAGTTCCGGCTATTGACTATCGAAAATTTCTGGATAGAAAAGGGCGTGGTTGTTAAAGATTATTACACGGATGAATGCTGGTTTAAAACCGATGTTTTAATATATGCGACGGCAAAAAATACCAAAAATCCGGTCTATGGTATTGACCTTAAAAATGGCTGGAGCCTGTCCTACGAAAAGTACTGGTTTTATCAAAAAGATGATATGCCATTGTTTCAGAAACTGACAACGCTGTTTGCAAACATTATTATTGTCAACAAGGGAAACGTTATTAAAACCAAAATAAAAGGAATTACGGGTATAAAGCGGGATGATAAGGTGGAAAAGGAATTTGGGGATCTATTGCTAAGATTGCCCGATTTCAAATTTTACGAGCATACGATTTTTTATAACCGGACACTTGATATGGTCGGGTGGTTTAGGGCAGGAAATGCTCCGGATTTTTTGTTGGGCAGTGACAGCAAAAATAATCTGAATAGCTTAATTGCCAAATTCGGGTTTCAGAGTGCTAAATTTTTAAAGAATGCGGATAAATTAGAATAATCTCGAAGCTAAATTCTCTGCCAAGATGCGTTATTCAATAAACCAATATGAAAATTTGTAAAATCGATCAGATAATCAATATAAAAATATATCAAATATTATTGAATATACGATCGACCAATTTAGGGACTATAAAGGACAGGCTTTGTCCGAAGCATGGGAAACTCCGGGGTTTCAACTATTAGAAAGTGTTACAAACAGTAAAAGTGAACAAAAGAGTGAACAAGCAAAGGAAAACGGTTTTGATGCAAGAAGCTACGAAAATATGCTGTTTGTAAAATCGGAGTTTAATCTATCTATTCGAACACCACAATATAGAGTTATGGCCAATTGCGATAAAAACTGATGAACCAAACTTCTTCAGACTTTAATGTGACAGCAATGACCGAAATAACAGAATCTGTTTGTTAATCAATTGCTCCTGAAAAAGGTGCCTTTCTTGATCGTTACATAACAATACAAGGAAAAACTAGTACTTCTGATTCGGAAGAAACAAGTACCGTGTAATTTTGATTCTTGCGAACCCCTCTTTTATTAGAATACACCCGGCTATCGTTAAGATCAGTGTGAGTATATCGAAAAAATAGGACTGGTTGGTTTGGGGTAATAGCTTTGGGATAAGGACGTTTCCGAAAAGGATGTGAAAACTTAAAATAAAAAAGCTACTCTGGCCGCATAGATTAAGAAACCACGCTAACCACTTCTGTCTGGCGATCAGATTGGAGACATTCCATATCATGATTGTGCCTACGATCGAATATAATAAGGTTAAAAAAAACGGCGCGAAGACATTATTTGTCAGACTCAGGTTAATGTCGATCTTTTGTTTTGCGAGTATAAAGGTGAAAAAAATAAGAACCGAGTATATCCATACATGTTTTGATAGGAGACCGTTCAGCCAATGTTTTGTTTTTATGAGGTAACCTATAGACAGATATAGTAAAAAGTATATAATGGTCGAGGGGTTGAAAAAATAATATTTTAAGTTGTATACATTCAAAAGAGATAAGATCAGGAGTATACAGAAAATGACTGGAAATTTAACGTCATTGTTTTTGCTTTCCAAGACATAGAAAATCAACCTGAAAATTAACAAGGAAAGGAAAAGGCTGAAAATGAACCATAAGGGGAACGCGAGCACAATGGCTTGTGCCACTGCATTTTTGATGCTGGTCAGTACGTTAGGGGAACTTCCTGAAAACAGAAGAGCAAATAAGGAGAAAAGAGCAATCGTGTTCACGGTTGGTTTCAATAGGGAATCAACTTTTGATAAGGCATAGGTACGTAAAGTCCTTTTATTACTGTAGAGAAAGCCGGAAATGATGATGAACAGCGGCATTTTAAATATCATTAAATAGTGAATGTTTAATTCTGTAAGCTCCGGATGCTTTTTGATGACTAACAAATGACTAAAGGTCATTAATAAGATACTTATTCCTTTACTGATGTCGAGAGACTTGATTCTTTCCATAAATATGCTTGTTCAAAATGGATATGTGCAGTGGTTCTAAGTTTGTTTGGATTATACTATGAGGTTGAGTAGTTGAAAGCAATGGTCCATTTATGGCAGAACTCTCAAACCGCCGTAGATAAACGAGGTATCTTTTATCTGGTGCATAACGCATTCACCCAAAACTGACACGTAATTCATAGACCAGATAACGGTCGTTGTCAGGTCATAACCGATGCAGGATCCACACGTTGTATAAATGACTCCACCATGTCGACCATTTGTTTGCTACCCATAAAGCATGGACATCGTTGATGCAATTGATTTGGTATAAGGTCTAAGATCCTTTCCGTTCCATTGGTCGCCTTGCCCCCGGCCTGTTCCACGATGAAGGCTATCGGATTGCATTCATATAGTAACCTGAGTTTTCCTTGGGGATGCGATAGCGTATGGGGGTACATGTAAATACCACCGAGTAATAGATTACGATGGATATCGGCAACTAAGGATCCAATGTACCTGGAGGCATATGGACGCCGTGTTTGCGGATCTTCAGCCTCACAATATTTTATATATTTTTTTATGCCTTCGCTGAATTTTTTATAATTTCCCTCATTGATGGAATATATATAGCCCTGATCAGGAATTCTGATGTCCGGATGCGAGAGACAGAATTCTCCTATACTGGGATCCAGCGTAAAGCCGTTTACCCCATTCCCTGTGGTATAGACCAGCATCGTAGAAGAGCCGTATACGACATATCCGGCGGCAACCTGTTGATTGCCGGGTTGAAGGATGTCCTCAGGCATGGCCTGGCCACCGGTTGATCGCCTCCGATAGATTGAAAATATCGTGCCGACCGAAACATTTACATCGATGTTGCTAGAGCCGTCAAGCGGATCTATACAAACGATATACTTTGCATTCTTCGAGACGTCTGAGTTTATATAGATCGGATGTTCGTGTTCCTCGGATGCAACGACGCAGCATTCGCCGCCGCTGGTCAGTGCACGGATAAATTGTTCGTCGGCATAGACATCAAGTTTCTTTTGGCCTTCTCCTTGTACGTTTACTGCACCGGCATCGCCGAGGATATCGCCAAGTCCGGCTTTGTTGACCTCTCTGTTGACAATTTTGGCGGCAATCCCAATGTCGCGCAGGAGTCGTGAAAGTTCTCCTTTGGCATACGGAAAATCGGCTTGTTTTTCGATGATGAATTGTCCTAGCGTTTTAAATGTGGTCATAGTGTTTGTTTTATTCGTCTGACTATTCTGTTGTTTTTTTTTCGTCTGACAACCTGTAAAAAGGACCCTGTCAGGCGGGCACATTCACGCGCCAAGTTCTTTGCCATAGCGCTCCACTCGGTAACCGTTGTATGCCTTCCCTCTGATCCAAATTTCCGTTGTGGCTTACGCCGTCGGGCAAGCCGCACCAAGGTTCGATACATAAAAATGGAGCACCAACCGGCGCCCAAAGCCCGAGATAAGGAAAGCCTTCGAAATCGAAATGAAGTTGGACAACATCGTCACTTCCCAGCAAGGTGACACCGGTGGATTGCAGCTCTTTGATGACCCAAGCGTCTTGACTGAACATATTGGTCGAGAGGGGGAGACGTCCGTTATCGAGTGCATACCGTTCATGATCCTCTCGGAGTAGTCCATCCTGAAGAAAATAACGGCGGAGGTGCTGATCGGCTTCGAAATGAAGGGTATGATCCGACCAACGTTGGCCTTCATGCTGCTCCAACTGGAAGGCTGGATGGCCGCCTATACTAAATAGTAAGCATTCGGTCCCGGGATTATACACTTCGTAAGTGCAGGCTAATTGACGCTGATCCAGCATATAGTGTATGCGCAGCTCAAAAGGAAAGGGATAGCAAGAGCGTGTCGCTGCATCGGAAGAAAGGCCGAGAGATAAGGCTTGCTCGTTTTTGCTAAGGAACTGAAACGTCCGGTCGCGTGCAAACCCATGTTTAGGCAGCACATAGCTGTTTCCCCGATAGGTATACCCTCCGTTCTTTAGTTCGCCAATACATGGGAATAGGACGGGGGATGACCTCGCCCAATAGGCGGCGTCACGTTGCCAAAGCAGTTCCCGACGACGGCTTTTGTGAACGAGGCTTTGCAGCTCCGCACCAACCGCTGTTACAGCCGCAGCAAGCGATTCATTTTCTAGAGTGTACAGCGAATCCATATTAATCGATCAACCTAGACTGATGCTTTTCCAAGGTATTGTATACCTTCTTTACATCTTGGGATTTTTCTTTTTGTACCATGAGTAGTGCATCTTGTGTGGAGACGATGATGGTATTTTTTAGTCCGACAAATGCCGTATATAAATCGGTTCCGATCACCATGTTGCCGTGTTCATCTACGGGATACCCGGTCGAAATAAAGTAATCATACAAGGATTCGAACGAACCTAGGTCGGACCATTGAAATTGCGTCTTCACCACGCGGATTTTTTTTGATCGCTCCATCACTGCGTAATCGATGCTCATGGACGGAATTTTTTTTGAAAGCTGTTCGTCCAAACGTCCTTCTTGTTGTTGTTTCCAAACGTCCTGTGCGGCACGGTAAATCGCCGGTTCGAAGCGATACAGCTCCTCGAGCAGGACATCGGCTCGAAAGCAGAACATACCCGAGTTCCACAAAAAATTTCCGCGTTCGATAAAATCTTCAGCCGTATCGTGATTCGGTTTTTCCCGAAAGGAAAGGACCTGATCCTGTTCGTATTCGATGTAACCGTAACCTGTTTCAGGACGGGTGGGGCTGATCCCAAAGGTGACAATATACCCTTCTTCGGCCTTACGGATGCCTTCTTCGATCGACTGGGCATAATCTTCGTCTCCCAGGATAACATGATCCGATGGCGTGACGAGCAAAATATCGTCAGGATCAGAGGCCAGCGCAGCGAAGGCGATGGCCGCTGCGGTGTTACGCGGCGTGGCTTCTATGATGTGCTGATGCGGAATGTCGTGATTGGCCAACGCCTCGCGGCTCAAGATGTAATTGTCGCGGTTGCCTACGACGATAACTTTGCTGGTCAGTGCCGTGTTACGCTGGACCGTCATTGCGAATAGAGAGCCTTCGTTGAACAGGGGTAAATACTGCTTTGGATTATTTTTTCGGGACAGCGGCCAAAGGCGGCTTCCTACCCCTCCGGATAAGATGACATGAATCGTAGTACCCATGGAAATGTTTAACTGTTGGCTAATTGTATGTTTCTTTTCTCGGCTTCCTTGTCAGCAACGACTTTCCGCAACCCATGACTGGAAAAACGATGCGTACGCTTGTTGTAATAAATTTCGATACCCTCTTCGATACAGTATCGTCGGCCCGTAAAGTCGCGGTCGCGGTACTCTTCACCAATAAAGCGTACCTGGACGGGCAAAGCTTGAATCATATCCGCTAAATCCTGTTCGGTTTCATAGGGTATGATTTCATCGATATAATGACAACCTTCCAATTGGATAAACCGTTCGACAATGGACTGCGTAGGTTTATTTTTTGTCGGATCTACCTCAGAGGGATCGGTATTCAAACCGACGATCAGGTAGTCGCAATGCTGCTTGGCTTCGGCCAACATCATGATATGGCCGGCATGGAGGAGGTCGAAGACCCCAAATGTGATTCCTCTTCTCATAACTTTATTTTTTTAATGCTTTTTGCGAGCTAATAAGGTACTGCAAGGGTATACCCTTACGGATTAGTTCTTTATTGCGCTTTTTTGTTGGTCTTTTTTACGTCATTATGTACCGTGTTGTCTAAGGGGATGATGGTACTGAACCGTTCCATTTCTCTTTCGGCCACCACACGCCGTAGGCCCGAACTGGAGAAACGATGATCCCGCCTGTTAAAATAAAAAGCGATGCCTTTTTCCTCACAGTAGGATCTTCCCGTAAAATTTTTCTCCCGGTATTCATCACCCAGGATACGGAGATCAACCTTAAACGAGCGTAGGATATCTTCCAGGTCCTGCTCGGTTGCATAGGGTACGATCTTGTCCACGAATTTGCATCCTTTTAGTTGGAGGTAGCGCTCTACCACGGTCTGGGTAGGCTTGTTTTTTTCCGGCCGGTCTAGGGTAGGATCTGTCTGCAGACCGCAAATTAAATAATCACATTGTTCTTTCGCATCTTCCAGCATTTTGATGTGTCCGGCGTGCAAAAGGTCGAAAGCAGAAAAAGTAATTCCAATTTTCATAAGAAAAAATGTTAAGTTAGTTTAAACGATAGCACGATTAGCACGAGATGTATTCCTTTTTTTTATGGTTTCATCTGTCGCTGACGTTAAAACAGTTGTAGATTCGTAGAATCTGTAGTACTAAATTTTACTTTTTGCTTGCAGGCATGGATTGATAATCGAATATACTAAAAAAATATGGTCATAACTATTGATTCTTGTTATTTGTAGATTAAAAATCCGTTAAATCCAAGCTTTTTTAGTTCTGTGTCGATCTTCCTGCATAATGATTTCTTTTTACGACATAGTTGACCTCCTTTCCTATGTATAAAATGGTTTTTAAAATGTGCGGCGCAGATGGATGAGCACGCCCGATCCACTATATAATAGTTTGCCCTGATCGGTAGCGAATGATCCACCAACGCTGGTTTTCTGATCAATGGCGCGTTCTGTCCGCAAAAAGAACGAAAATTGATGGACCGGTTCGAAGCGATCGACATACGGACGATGGAAGTGGCTACCGGTCGATTTGCCGAATTCGCTGGTTGCGAAAGTACCGAAGTGCCGCGCCAACGTGATTTTTGTTAGTACGTGCCACTGATATAGCCTACCACTGGCGCCGATATGTCCGGCAACCACCCGGTTGCTAATAAAATAGTCTTTCGGATAATGTGCCTGCCCTGGCCTAACGGAGGCCGCCGTTGGAATAAGCGGGCTCCCCATACCGGTGCCGAGATAGGACCATCCTTCCATATACTCGGAGTTATTATAATAGTCTTCATCCCCCGAACTGGTCGGCTTTGACCAAGGGTAGCCGGCTTGGTCTTTGGAGTAGAAAAACTCAAACAGGAGCTTCTCCCAATCCCAATTTTTAGGACTTTTGGGTTGGTAACGATTGTTTTTCATTGTGATTCCGTTAAGACCATCGGCAATATTGGCCAGTTTAGAGATTGCACCTACGTCGTAAAAACTTTGGCGATAGAGCATCAAACTTACCGGTCCAAAATTGTAGGAAGCCCCTAAATCGATAGATCCTTGATGGTTGCCTACCTTGGAACGTGGGATCGGATTACCCTTACCCCCGTACGCTTGTCCTAGTGTTACATGGGTTAGGGTTTGAAAGAAGTTGAGTTTGTAGTCTTCGCCATACCGTTTTTTTTCACCTCCCCATTGGGCCTGATGGTTGAAGCCCCCGTATAGCTGTAGGCGCCAAGATGGCTTGCCGAGTCGCCCATACAACGATTTCTGATGAAGGAATGTCTCGACGGCGTAATCGCTTGTAGGCACTCGAAAGGCGCTGGGATTCATATCCATTTTGCCCATGTAGCCGGTCGCAAAATTTCCTTTGAAGGACAACAGACCACCGAGCCAGGGTAGTCGATAATAAGAAGGAATGCTGATTTCGAACTTAGGAACGCCAAGTGCATTGCCGGAAACGGAAAAATTGCCGGACGTCAGGACGGTATCGCCGTTCAATCCCATGACATCTTTACTTCTTCCTACGCGCGCTTCAAACATAGCAACCCGCATTTTGACATGAGCCTCTATCAATTGTCCCTGAAATTTGCGCCCCGCATTAACGCGTCCTTCTATGGCGTAGCCCCAATCGACAACAGGGGAATTGGGTGTGCTCTTTCCTTGCCATTCGACCGTGCGGTAATCCTTAAATGCCCGGCCCAGAACGCTTACTGACGCTCCGCTAAGCGGTATAGAACCGTATTGGTTGGAGCGCATCCACAAAGGGACACCCTTATTGTTAATGTAGCCCGATTGCAATTCCACGGAAAAATTGTGCCGGGAAAGGCTGTCTTGTTGCGCATAGCCTATGTTCGCTAGGCTGAGAAGGTAAAATCCGAGAAGGTGTACGATAGTCCGTTTTTTCTTATCCATAGTGCTTTATACTTGTCAAGCTATCCACGTTCGTATTGTTAGAAACACGAATAAGCCCGTTTACTATTCGCCGATGGCATAGTAGTGAAATCCTAAGTTGACCAGTGCTATTTTGTCCAGCAGTTTCCGTCCGTCAAAGATGAAGGAAGGCTTTTTCATTTGTTTTTTGATGCGCTCCCAGTCGTACGATCGGAATTCGTCCCATTCGGTCAGGATCGCTACAGCATAGGCGTTCGCAGTAGCGATATACGGATCATTTTCGACCCGGACGAGGCGCCGGTTGTCCGCAGGCGTACGTGACCCTAGGCTATCCAAATCCCGATAAACCTGTTCAGCCGAAACTTTGGGATCGTATACGACAAGCTGTGCTTCTTCGGCTAACAGATGATCGGCTACGTAAATAGCAGCTGATTCCCGAGTATCGTTCGTATCTTTTTTGAATGCCCAGCCTAATACGGTGATTTGCTTCCCGTTGACCGTATTGTACATCGTTTTGATAATGTGTTCGGCAAAACGCATCTTCTGGTGGTCATTGAGCAAAATGACTTGCTCCCAATAGTTCGCCACCGCGTCCAGGTGATACGAACGCGCAATATAGACTAGGTTGAGTATGTCTTTCTGAAAGCACGATCCTCCAAAGCCTACTGATACTTTCAGAAATTTAGGTCCTATACGGCTGTCTTTGCCAATGGCATGTGCTACTTCTTCTACGTTGGCTCCTGTTACTTCGCAGAGTTCGGAAATGGCATTTATGGACGATACACGCTGTGCCAGAAAGGCATTTGCTACAAGCTTGGAAAGCTCGGATGACCACACGTTGGTTGTCAGAATACGTTCTTTCGGTACCCAAGCCTCGTATATCTGTGCCAGTGCTGCAATCGCTTCGGGATGTTCTCCTCCAATCAATACGCGGTCGGGAGCATGAAGATCCGCGATGGCTGTTCCTTCTGCAAGAAATTCGGGATTCGACAGGATGTGAAAGTTAACACCGTTCCCGGTGTTGTCCAATATACTTTTTAGGGCTTCGGCAGTACGCACCGGTAGGGTCGATTTCTCGACAACAATTTTGTCGGATGTCGCTACCTCGGCAATCTGCCGCGCACAGAGTTCGATAAATTTGAGATCTGCAGCTTGCCCACGTCCTTTGCCGTAGGTTTTAGTTGGCGTATTGACCGAAATAAAAATCATGTCCGCTTCTGCAATAGCGCCGGCCACATCGGTAGAAAAATGGAGATTCCGTCCCCTGGCTTCTTGGACGACCTGGGCAAGCCCCGGTTCATAAATAGGCAGCTTGCTGAGATCCTCGTCGTTCCAGGCGCTGATACGCGCGGTGTTCAGGTCGACTACCTTTACTTGGATAGCTGGATTTTTTTGCGCAATCACAGACATGGTCGGCCCGCCGACGTAGCCGGCTCCGATACAGGTAATTTTTGTTATGTTTTTCATCATGGTTCAGTCTGATTGTTTTATCGTGTGGTAGAGGTTAAATGACGAGGCGCGATATTGCCGGAGAACGGATCACGATACCGCCCCATCTTCGCTTTGAGGATCAAGTAGAAGAACGGTAGATCGTCTACCATATAGCGCTTCCATAAGCGGCGCGGTTCTTTTAGTAAGCGGTAGAGCCACTCCATGCTCAGCTTCTGCACCCAGCGAGGTGCGCGTTGGAGCGTACCCGCCTCAAAATCTATGGTAGCACCCAACGCCATGAATACTTGTATATTGGGCATGAGCTCTTTGTACGCAAAAATCCATTTTTCCTGTTTCGGCGCTCCGACGCCCACAACTAGCACGGTGGCTCCTGATGCATTGACCTTGTCTACGATGTCCAAACACTCTGCTTCGTTTTTTTCGAATCCATAACTGGGTGAATGTGCGGCGACCACCATCGAGCGTCCCGCTTTGCGATTGATGTTTTCGGCAGCCTTTGCGGCTATACCTGGAGCGGCTCCCAATAAGAACAGGCGGATATGCTCATGGTCTTTGTGATGGGCGCAGTAGGCCGGGAAAAAAGTCGATCCGGGAATGACCTGTCGGACAGGATTTCCCAAAAAGCGAAGCGCGAGCTGCACGATATTGCTGTCACAGATGATCCATTCCGTTTTGCGGTAAAGTTCATAGAAACCTCTGTCCTTTTGAAGTTTCATCAAATGATCTACATTAGGCGTGATCAGCACGCCTCTTTCTAATTGTTGCAACAGGCTTGGCAATTCGATATTCAGCAACTCAATGTTTAATATTTTATGTTTTTCCATAAGGTTTGGATTTATACGTTAGAACCAAATTTCTTCCGCAGTTTCACAAAGGGCATTTCCACCCGATAGTAGGAAAAAAGAGATAGACCCACGGTGAGTAACACCACGAAAGCTTGCCAGGTCATACCGAACTTAACGAAATGATAGCTCGCTAGCGGAATGGCGAGCCAATGAAATAGGTAGATGGAATAACTTAATTTGCCAATGTATACCAACAGGTCGTTACAGAAAAACATGCGATTAAGCCAGGAATTGCCGCCATAGATGGTAAACACGATTAGCGGTGCGAGGAACAGTCCCTGTAAGGAATACCGAAACGTTTCCCTGAACACATCGTCACGCCAGATAAAAGTGAGTAACAGGACGGCAATGGCTATAATTAGGACAAACCGGTTTCGCAAGAAGGCATAGGCTCTAGCGCTGTATCTGCTTTTGTAAAGCAAGTACGCCAATAGGGAACCATATAAAATGGAGTCGATCCGGGTGTGCGTGAGGGAATAGTTGTATTTTTCAAAGAGATGCGGATCGACCAGGCTGTTTGCGTAATGAATGCGTAAAAGTAAGGGGATAAGAAGAAGAAGCACCGAAAGCCCGATATGTAGCCCGGTATGTCTGTGCGTGGCAACCAAAAATACGGGGTAGAAGAGGTAATAATGTTCTTCTATGGATAGCGACCACAGGATCTTGAAAATGCTGTACAGGAGATGGACTTCCTGATAATTGATGAAATAAACGTAATAGTAGTTTTCTAGGTAAAACAGGGCAGCAAACAGTTGCGATGGAATCAGACCTACGCCATGTAACAGCAACACCAGTACAGTCAGTGCGGTGAAAAATAAAAGAGCCGGATACAGTCGAAATGCTCTCCGGATATAGAAGTTACGGAAGTTGATACGGGTTGATAATTGAAGTTCATGCAGCAGCAATTTGGCGATCAAAAAACCACTGATGAAGAAAAAGACGGTGACCCCAAATCCGCCGGGAACAAGATGCCCCAGGCCTATGTGCGAAAAGAACACAATTAGGATCGAGATGCCTCGGATACCGTCAAGTTGTTTGATGTTTTTATTGTCCAATTTCATAATGCATCGGTTATTTATCGTGTTTTTTATTTCCTTCTATTTTCTCGGTCGATCATGACCTTTTTGTAGCTAAATATCTTTTCGATGCCAATGAATAGGTTGCTTCTGTGTGCAAGTATTTTTTTTGCAACATACCCTTTTACACCAAATTTATGGGCGTTCGAAATGAAGTAAAGTACGGAGTATTGGTATTTAGATAAGTTATGTTTTCGGAGCAAGTCATTTACCCGGAGTGTTTCTTGGAAACGGGATAAAAAATAGGTCGGATTTACAGTGCTGACAATGCTTCCCTCCCGCACAGTTACAGTATAAATTGTTGCATCTCTCACGGTAAAAGAGGAGCAGAAGATGCCGCACAGACAGGAAAACCACATGTCGTTGCCGGCAATGACCTCGGCGAAACGGATCCGATTTTTTTCAATGAACGCTCGTCGGTAAACTTTCCCCCATGGTACGGAGTACTTGTAGCGTATATCTTCAGCGCCTTTCTGCCGATAATCGTTGATGAGCTGATTGAAGAAGAGGTGCCGATAACCGTCTCGATACGTCGTGGAATCGACGGAGTGCACATTATAAAATAACAGGTCTGTACCATAACTCGGGATACGATCAAGTTCCCTGGCAAAATCTGGCCCGAAAAAATCATCCGAGTCTGCAAAAATGAGGTAGGTACCGCGTGCATGTTCCAACCCGATGTTTCGACTGGCACCGGCGCCATTGGCATGTGGGTTTGTATACAAAGTAAAAGCATACCGGCCAGAGAGTTCCTGTAGTTTGACGCGTTCCTGATCGTGACTGCCGTCATCGACAACGATAACCTCCAGGTCGGAGCGAGATGGAATAGAATCTAGCAGTCTGTCGAGTAGATCTGCTGCGTTCTTATGGGGAATGATGATGGAATACAGCATGTTTATGAGGAAAAAATATGATTCATAATGTTTGTGGACAATTGCGCATATGTTTTTTCAGCCTGTTGGATTTTGGCGAGGTACACTTGTCTGTTGGTCAATATGCCGGCTAGCCGCGTCAGATTATCTGTAGGGGCCTGTTGGGTGTCCAGTAACAGCGGATGGAGTCCTGCGTCCTGAAAAATGCCTTTAATTTTAACATGTCGACCAATGTCAGTGACGATGACGGGCAGACAACCAAACTTGGCTGCCAGGAGGGCAACGTGTAGCCGGTTGGTGAGGACTAGAGACGCTGACTGATACTGGAAAGCGTCAGCAAGATCAATTTGCTCGGTCATAAAGGAAACCGGTGCAAACGATTTTATGTGGGTATAAAGGAACTCACTAAAGGTCGCATCAGAGGCTACTTGAAAGCTGACCTGAAAGCGATATTGCTCTTGATGTGCGTGAACGAACTGACTGAGAAGGCTGACTAAACTGTCCTGGTAGGTTTCTGTCGGGTGCTCGCTGTGCACGCCGTCGCGGAAGGATAGCATGATTTTAGGCGATTCGGCAGACGGAATGTCCATGTTCTGGGGATAAGTCGTAGGTTGATAACTCCAGCAGAGGTCGGGGAATAATTTCGCTTGTTTAATACCCATCGTTTGGACAAAACGAAGGGATATCGAATCACGGACATAGTAATGGCGGATGAAAAGTGCCCTGAACCGTTCACCAGCCTTGGCCATACGGCCGAGCGGACCGATAGAAAAGCCTATCTTAATGATCCGGACACCTAAAAGATATAGCAAAAGATAAAGACCTCCCGAAAGAAAATATTTGCAACCGGCCAGAAAGGAGTAGGTCGACTGATCGCCTGGAGGGGAGGCTAAAAAGTAGATACGCGTATCTTTCTGAAATACGGCGGTGAGCGCGCGTAAGAGCAGCTGCATGTGGAAATTGCCTGCGTACGCGGAGGAACGTTCCTCGGCTTCCAATGCGAGGGCGTCGGTGTAAAACAGGGGCATCCCCCCGGTACTGACAATGACCTTGCTGAATTTTCGGAAATAATCCAGCAGGCTTCTATTAATAAGCTGGTCTCCAATATTATGGTACTGCGTATAGCCTTTATAGTATAATATGTTACGCATAAGCGGCAATCGTTTTATAGTAATGGAAATATTCTTTTTCGATATTCAGTACGTTAAAATGCTCTGCAAATGCTACCCGCTTTCCGGAATGCGCCATGTTGTCTGAAGGGAGATGCGAAAGGGAAAGCAGAAGTTCGGATAATTGATGGATGTCCTCGACAATGTGGCCGGGTTCCACCTGTGATAGAAGTTCTGTAAGGCCACCGCCATCCTGCATGACGACGACCGGTTTTCCCAAGTGCATACATTCGATCGCTACCAATCCAAAAGGCTCAGATACGGAGGGAAAGACGCAAACATCCATGATCGACTGATAGGCCGTCACGTTTTTTTGGAAACCCGTAAACAGAACGGCCTCATTAAGCTGTAGCTCGTCCACCAGTTTCTTCAGGTTGTCCATCTCGGTACCGTCTCCTACCAATAACAGTCTGGCCTCTTGATTTTCCTGTGCCAGCTTGGCAAACCCCCGGATCAGATAATCGACTCGTTTCCAGTTGATAAATCGGCTGGTTGTGCCAACAATGAACTTTCCGCGTAAAAATGGATAACGTTCGTATACCAACTCGCTTTCGACCGAGAGATTGAATTGGACGCCATTATAAATGACGGCGTTGTTTGGGGCACGTAGACCTTTCTCTTGCCAATATTGTTGGGAATAGCGGGAATTGTTGACGATGCCGTGGCATTGTTTGTTGAGTTGCCAAACTTGAAACTGGGCCTTTAGCTTCTGATAAAAAGTTTGTTCCCGGCGAACGGCTCCAGCGGTATGGACCGTAAAGACGACCCGTGAACCGGATTGTGCGAGCGCGATGAGTAGGAGAGGCTTAAATATATGTAATTGTGCAATGTCGTAGCCTGAAACGATCGTACTTATCCGTTTATATTTGGCAATACCGATATCGAAGGGCTTTATGGGGACGTAAAGAATGTGTACCGGCAAGGCCTTGATACGTGGATTGGCTACTTTTTCTTCTCGCTGGCAGCATAAGATCGTAATTTCAAGCGCAGGGTTTTGTAGCTGCGCCTGCACCAGATAGAATAAGTAGCTTTCTATCCCCCCGAAAAGAAAATCGTGTACAACGTGGATGACCTTAAGTTTTTGCATAGGATATTTTCATGTTAGATAGTTTGGCTTGATAGAAAAGTTGACCTTTACTTAATATGTAGAGTGCTAAGCATAATGTAGGGATGGTGCCTAAAAGGGTGGATCCGGCTATATTTCCCAGAAATAAAAAGTAGATGTAGTACTTTGCATAACTAAATGTCGGAGGGACTTTCAAGCGGATAACGCGGTAGAGTATAATAAAGAAGAACAAGAGCCCGACCGCGCCAAAATACAGGAAAATCGACGCGTAACCCACATCAGCGGGTATCATCCCCTGGCTACGTCCGTTCTTATCGACGAAATCTCCATAACGGGATTTTCCTAATGAAAACATCCCGTTACCGAATAGGTCATTGAGGATATTTCGCGACACATCGTTAAAATAGAATTTGTAGGCCGCGATGCGGACGTTATCTTCCCCGTCCTCTTGCGATTCGAGTTCTTGGTTCGTTCGCTCCTGTAAGCCTTGGAATATGTTTGAAGCTATTATCGGCAGAAGGAAAATCAGTCCCGATAATACGAGTATCGATACCAATTTTTTGCCAAAGCCAGCTTCTTTTAGGTAAAGCAGTATACCTAAAAACGAACTGATGACGATGGCCTGCCGCCCTAGCTGAAGCACAATTGTCAAAAAGAACAACACGATCAGTGAGATCCACTTCCATTTTTTTCTGGAAGTTTTCAATTTATTGATCGCCAGGAAGAAGGCAAGATACAAAGGGCCTCCGCCTATTAATGTTAAACGAATTCTAGATAGGCCCCGATCTGTATCAATCTCTTTCCCGATTTCACCGTATCCGAGAAAAAGTCGGGTAGGGGCAGCGGCGAGTGCGAGATAAAAGCATAGTATAAAGATGGCGGTGAACCACCAGATGATGTATTCCGTTTCCTTCAATTTGAGGTTACGTTGTAATAGGTAGAAATACAATAGAAACGAAAAATAGGGTAGACAGGAGACGAGCGTATCTAGGATGTTCTGCCCCCAAGTCAGCATACAAACTATGGACGACAGCACGATAATGCCGGTGAAGATTCGAATCGGATTCGAGAAGACCTCGACATAGGTCGATTTAAAAAATCCTTTGGAAACGATAGCAAGGAGGTATAGGAGCACAGGATAGAAGACGAGCTTCCATACGTCGTCGGTAAAACCTATGGGTCTAAAAAGACGGACATATAGCATACAGAATAAGAGCACAAATCCGCCCGTGGCCGTTAATCTATTTCGTTTCTGCAGCAGTTCCATATATGTGTTAAAAAGTTAGAAATTCTTTGGCTTTAGTGCGCTGTACATGCAAAGCCTGCATAGGCTCTGCGTAGTCAATTTTCCACCCGGAAGGTTCGGGAAGTTCCTCTGAACTTTTTAGTACCCGCTCCGACAAGCCTAATTGGCCTACCAGGTTCAATACACGATGTGGATTGGACGTCTTGTAGACGCTGAAGAAATCTTTTTGGAAATTGATGGAAAAAGCCGTACCATGGAAGGAGTTGGTCACCACGAAACTGCACTTGTCTAACAGATCTAGAAATTCTTGTGGACCAAGATTGTCACGCGTGTACTCGATCTCTAGCTTTGTTTTGACCCGAAACAGGGAAACAATAGGAATCCGGAGCTGCTGGCTCACACGTTTGGCGATTGCAATCGTCTTGGCATCATTGTCGAACGTATACAGGAGCACAAACCGAGGAGGAAGCCCACCAATATGTTGCCGTAGGGACAGCCATTTTACGCTATCGAGAAGTAAGGTAGGATCTAAAACGACTTCCACATCGCGGCGGACGGGAAGCAATTGCTGTTTGAGGAAATCTTCACGTACGGCCACGGAATGATAGCCTTGTAGATACTGTTGGATCTGTCGTATCTCGGACGGGTTAAAAATACGCGCTCCAGCACTCGAGGCGTAAGCATATTTTCGAACTTTTGTGTTCGTTTCCAGAAAATAGACCGGATCGAGTTGCCCGCCTGTAAATTGTGGATTCCAGAGCTGGTCACTTCCGCTGATCAAGATGTCAAAATCTTTCGTTACATCTTGAAACGCTTCCAGGCTGCTGACGGCTTTTGTCTGCGGAATGTGGCGCGATAGAAATGCGTTGAATTTTTTCTCTTTCTCATAGTTTTTTCGGAGCAGATAATACGCGATAAAGTGCTTTGTATTCTGTTTGACAGATTTTTCCTTATCCCATAACCGATGTCTGTATTTTTTTGTGAGCGCGTCTTGGCGATAGTCGATGCAATAGCATGCGCTATAAGTTTCCTGAAGGAAATGACATAAGGCAAATGCTTGTAGCATGCCTCCATAGTTGTATACGTTATGAAAGGTGACAATTCCGATTTTCATTAGGCAAAAAATTTAGCAATGTGATCAACTTCTAAGCGAGGGGATGAGGCGATATCAAACGATTCGGGGAGATAACCTGCCGATATCACTAATCCGATCCGTTCATTGTCGGGAATGGATAGCAGCTTACGCAAGGCAGCATCCCGCTTGTGGTCGACGCTCCAATTTAAGGGACATGCACCTATTTCGTTGTGATGTAAGGCGTTGAGCAAAGACATGGCAAACATACCGGTGTTGATATAGGATTCGTTACGGTCGTTTACCCCTTGGAAATAGGAAATGTTGGCGGTTAGGATAAATAACGTAGTGGCCAAGTGTCCGAACCCTCTATTTCCGTACTGTAGCTTTAGGACCTCTTCTTTGATGGCTGGGTCGCTGACGACATAAATACGATTCAGCTGCCTGTTGCAGGAGGTCGGCGATTTCATCGCCAGCCTGATGCACTTTTGGATAACCTCCCGTGGGATAGGCGTGTCGGAATAATTGCGGCAGGAATATCGGGAAAGGGAAAACTGGTCGAAAGAGGCATCTTTATGCCTAAAGTATTCTGTCCGTGTAAAGCGTAGTTGCTGGGTAGCATTTCCGGCAGTTACCATGTGCTGGAATTGCTTGTACCGCTCCGCTAATTCTGAAGGTAACTCGAAGTTTCGCTCGGCATGGAAGGTGAAATATTCGGCCAGCACATTCGAGCTATGCTTAAATTCCATGCAGTTCACATCGTATCCTAACCGTTTGAACTGTGCGAGAAGATCCATCAGATCCATCACCACCGGTCCGCCGAAGCCGAGTCGGGTCTGGGGCATCGTCAATCCTTTTTCGATAACGTGATACAGGATGGTTAACCGGCCCTTGTAAGCGTCCTGGTTGCGAAATAGTTGTTTTACGTTGGATTGTTTGTAGAACCTGGTTAGGTCGTAAAAGTAGATGCGCAGAACACGCATATAGACCAATGCGTTTTTCCCGAGTAGTGTTTTTAAGCGATTCATACACTGAGTTTGATTTTTTTTCCTTTTATTTTTTTTATGGCCATCGTGACCCATGTTTTTTCGTTCGAGGTCATGCCTACCAGATAGATACTGGTTAGTAAAACGAGGGTATGGAGGACGACCGTACCCACCATCCTAAAGATGGAGAATGCTACTGTAGACTGCCATATGATGACCGTTAGGATCGGAAGAACGGCAACCAAGATTACCTTCGCCAGCACGTCGTTCAGAAACCTAGCGTACGATATACCAGAAATACGCCGACAGATGGACAGACGAAGCGAAAGTGAAATGATTTCCATGGCCGTGGATGCCAGTAGGACGTGAAATACGGAGGCTCCTAGATGCAAAAGCAGGTAGGCTATTGGGACAATAAGCATGACGGTTGTTCCGACAACACTTTGATAGAGCTTAATATTTCCGGTCGCTTGCACGGCTGACTTGATTCCGGTTGACAGTTGGTTGATCAATGCATTTACTAAGATAATGGTACAGAAAACTGCGGCTTGCGGAGGCACTTGTGCGAGCCAAATCGTGAGAACACCGTTCATTTCTGCAACGAGGGGAACAACAATAAAAAGCAATAAGAAGGTAGAACTTTTCGAGGATAATAAGGCCAGGCGTGTCATGCGTGGCCGATCTCCGAAGCCCTCACTTTTAACAATCTGGGGATTTAATGCCTTGCCAATGATGACGGAAAAGGACTGCAACTGCGCGTTCATCTGCTGCGCTATGGCATAGGTTCCATTGATGCCGACACCTAGAAAGCGGTTTAAGACGATAGCGATTCCTTGGCTGGATGCAACGTAGCAAATAGATCCAAAAAGATTCCAGCTCGCATAGGAAAGCATCTCTCGAAAGAGGTATCCCTCTTTCAGCCACCGAAATGAAAGCGCCGATTCCCGGTATTTAAGCCGGCACCACAGCGATTTGACAACACGTATCAGTATGGTGGTGATAACCACGCCCGTGCTGTATACGATAAGTTTGTGGCTATCGAAAAATGCGATGGAATACGCCGCCACAAATTTGAGTAGACTTTCTGCCATGCCAATGATGGCGTCGAAACGCATGTCTTCTTTGGCGTTTATTAGGGCGTCGTACGGAACGGCATTAATGGTGAAAAAAGTGCTGATGACCATGAGATGATAACACCAAGCCGCGTCAGAAATTCTGTCGGCTGGTATATGCAGAAATCCGTGAAGGAGCCAAAAGCTTAACGATTCCAAAAGGAGTACGATCCCCATACTAATCAAAAAGTGAATGCTGACACTGCTGTTGAAAATTTTGTTCAACTGCTGGAGGTCGCCGCCGCCAAGGTGGAAAGAGAGATAACGCTGCGTGGTGATGGTCATGGCCCCGTTGATGAAGGTGAGCATCAAGATGACGCCGGCAATGAGGTTGTAGATGCCAAAATCTGCAATTCCCAAAGAGTTTAATAGTAGCCTGGTGGAATACAGGGTAACGGCTGCGGAAAAGATCAGTTTGCCGTATAGAAATGCTGTATTGTGGATAACCTTCTTTGCGTGCTGTGTCATGATTGATGTGAACCTTTTCGTATATTATTTTTGTTTCCAGAATTTCCACCAAGGCTGTCTCTTCTCTTGTCCGTAGTCACCATAGCCGTACCCGTAGCCATATCCGTACTGGCGTTCATAAGTTCCTTTGGCTTTCAGATCGTTGATGACAAATTGTATGGGTTTTATTTTCCCTTTTTTCTCCAGATCGTTGGGAATGTATAACTGATCCTTGTAGGTGAAATCCTGTCGGATCACGTATAGGCAGACGTCGGCATAACGATTTAACAATTGGGCGTCGGTGACCAATCCGACAGGAGGAGCATCCATAATGATGTAATCGTATCGTTCCTTCAGCTCATTCAGTAGGGATTGTGTGCGAGGTAGTACCAGGAGTTCGGCGGGGTTGGGCGGAATGGCTCCGGCCTGAATCAAATCGACTAGTTCGTGTTTGCCTGAGGGGGTGATAATCGATTCAATGTCCATTTCAGGACGTACAACATAATGAGAAAACCCTTTGCCGGCCGGCAATCCAAGTTTGGCGGTTAGGGTAGGCTTGCGTAGATCGAGTTCCATCAAAACGACCCGCTTATCCAGTAACGCCAACGTGACGGCGAGATTTAAGGCAATAAAAGACTTTCCTTCTCCCGACATGGACGAGGTGAACAGAATTGTTTTTCCGCTTTGTAGGACGAATTCCAAGTTAGTACGGAGAGCACGAAATTGCTCTGCAATGGGGGAACGTGAGGTTTTGCTGACGACCACCTGCTCTTGAGTAGTATTGTGGGCGATGGCGCCCAATATCGGTATCGTGGTCTTAGCCTGGATGTCTTCAACGGAGCGGATGCGGATATTGAGCATATCTTTCAGGTATAAGGTGCCCAATGGCATTAAAAGCCCCAGGAACAGGCCAAGTGCGTACATCAGTTTTCTCTTGGGCGCGATCGGAAATTCTTCCGCTTTTGGAGAATCAATCACTTTCGAATTGGGGACATTTGCTGTGCGGCCAATAGCTGTTTCCTCCCATTTTTGTTGGAGAAAGAGATATTGCTCTTGTTTTATTTGTTGCATTCTCGCCAGATCAATAAAGCCGCGTTCGATCGAAGGCACTTCGGCAATCTGGCTGGTTAATTGATCGCTTCTTTGTTGCTGTTTTTGTTGGGCCAATTCCAACTGTTTGCGCGAGTTGGCGATATTGGTGACCATATCTGCACGCAGCCCTTCCAGCTGTTTATCGATGTTGCGAACCATCGGGTTGTCAACCGTGTTGCCCAGTAAAAGACGATCCCGTTGCAGGATGAGTTCATTATATCTAGGGATGAACGTGTTGAAGGCGATATCCTGAGGAATGATGGAGGATGGAACGACGCGTGGGCTTTTGTCGTCATGCAGATACGTAGAGATAGCGTCTAATATGGCAAGTTGTGTCTCTGTCTCTGCCAATGATTTTGTATACGCCGCCGAGGTTTGTAGCAAGATCTTACTCTGCTCGGAAATATCGGCCAGCTGCGTACTTTTCTTATACCCGGATATGTTGTTTTCTACTTGGGCCAGCTCGGCGGTGACAGAACGCAAACGGGCGCTGATAAAAGATAAAGTAGAATCGGCTACTACATTTTTATCGTGCAGGTTGCGTTCGACATATTTTCGGATCAACGTTTGTAGGATCTGTTCGCCCCGTTTGGGCAAAGCTTCGGTCAGTGTGAGGTCGATCGTGGAAACATTTTTGTTGGTCACTTCTACACCGAGGGATTGTGACAAGTGTCCCACGGCCTTTCGAACCGGGGTGATCGAAAACCCAAAAACTTCGTCTTTCGATCCGTTGAAATCTTGTTTAATCAACTTAACCTTGCCGATTCCCTGCAAATCGAACATTTCATCATAAGATGTAGAAAATACTGTATCTGTATTAGAAAGTTCTAGTTTATCGCCTGTCAAACGGCGTACCTTAAGGATTGTCCCCTCCGATATTGAATCGGGATCTGTCAAAAGAAGGACATGGAAGGGGACATGGACCACAGGGACATTATGGATCTGACCGGCATTGAAGTAGCCAATAAAAGAGCGTTCGGCAAGTACTGCTTCCCGGAGGAGATCCCCGGTTTTCAATACTTCAACTTCATTGTCCACGGAATTCTTGGTGCCCATCAGACTGGAAAGATCCAACAAAGCGGATGGTTCGAGTAGTCCCCCACCTTTTTTATCGTCTGATACGAGTAGTTTTGCTTTGACCATATACGTGGGGGTTGTATAGCGCAGGTAAAAAAAGGCTAGTGCGACCCCGATAAGGCCACAGAGGACAAACCAATACCAATTTCGGAGGATTCGTCCGATGAAGGTCAGTAAATCTTTATTGTCTGTTTTCGTTTCTTCAAACGTGAGCTCGTCTTCCCAATTGTTCATTGTCTTCATATATAAAGAGGTGCTAACAGCTTTATGGGCTAGGTTGATGTATAAAAATTATTCAAAGAAGTCTTCGTTGACGAAAATATGTCCTTAGCGAACGCGTGTGAACACCACCACGAGCAGAGACACAAATGATCCCAGAAGAGCGAAGGTCTGCGTGCGCGCGGCATTGTTTGCCGAAGCTTTTGCTTTTCCGGGTTCAACGTATATGACGTCATTCTGCTTGAGGTAGAAATAGGGGGATTGAAATAACTTGCTGTCGTTTAAATCTAATCGAACAAGTTCCTTTTTTCCATCCTGGTCGCGTACCAGTAGTACGTTTTCCCGTCGTCCATAGATCGTCAGGTCGCCAGCGAGCCCCAATGCATCGAGTACCGAAACTTTCTCGTTAGGCATGCTGTACGTAGCGGGACGGGTAACTTCGCCAAGGACGGTCACTTTGAAATTAGCAAAGCGTACGAGCACGGTCGGATCTTTGTAGTATGTTTCGGCGAGTTCCGTGATCAATTCCCTCGCTTGGTAAGTGGTTAATCCCTTGACCGGGATTTTTCCAAGCAGGGCCATATGTATAAATCCGTCCTTGTCGACGAGATATCCCGAGACTAGTTGATTCCCTACATTACTGGCGGAGCTGGCGCCCACCGCCTGAACGGGCAAGGATTGATTGGCCACGGCGGCAGAAGTCGGGTCAATCGTCTGGATCGTTACGCTCAGGATATCGTCTCTTTGAATAGTGGGCTCATGGAAGGAAGACGCTTCTCTGATCAAGCGTGTGGAATCTACAGGAAGATCATTAAAGTAGACAATTTTTTTGACCGAGCATGCTTGGGTCAGCAACAGACATACTAACCAAGCTAGGGTTCGTCGTTTTTTTTGGAATAGGTAAATGAAAATTTTTTCCATGTTAATATGTGTTTGTAAGTGTTGTAGGATCAGGGTTGTGAAATGGGAATGATGTGTCCGAATAAATCTTGGTTCTTGATGGAGCACCTTTTTAAACAGGCGGACAAGTCCTGTGTGGTAAGCGCTCGTTTTATGACGTTGACATGTCGTTCATGGTGTACATCGGTGCCCACCAGGTCGATCAAGCGTTTCTCAATCAGTCGACTTGCGGCCTGTTTTTCATTTTTGCCGTAATAGCCGGTAAGCGAAAGTAGGTTGAGCTGCAAAAGACAGCCTAAGTCGCGCATGCGTTCGATGGATTCGGTAGAGCGATGATAGAATACATAACGTTCGGGATGGGCCAAGACGGGTTTGTATCCTAAGGTTTGTAATTCGAAGATGTTTTTTTCGATGGATCGGCTTTCTTGCATATAAGACATCTCGATCAAGACGTGCTTGCCCGGCAAGGCAAGAAGGTTGACATTGTCTTGTGCCAGTTGCTGGTCGAAGCAAGAATCCACCATATACTCAGCGGCGTATCCGCCTTGTAGCGCTATATGGCGGTCCACCTGTTCAAAAGCATGTTTAATTCGCGCGGGTGTATTGGGATACACTTCTTGGAAAACGTGCGGAGTGAAGTAAAATTTGGTTAATCCTAAGTTCATCAGCTCGTCCAGTAGGGTCACACTTTGCTCGACCGATTTACTGCCATCATCAAGCTCCGGGAGGATGTGTGAATGCATATCAACATCCATCCATCGAAGGTTAAATTTGCGGGAACTGGGTTTAAAGATTTGCCACATGTGTCTTGTTTAAGGGTGTGTTAATCAGAGCGTGTAAAAAATGCGTGGAGATTAGAAATATCCGGCCGGAGCGACCGGCCGGTATATTCCCCTACAATCACAAGTTAACACTTGAGCTCTTCTATATCTCGTCTCCAAGCCGGGAGCACCTAGTCCTGCAAGCTGATGCTCAACCGCGCTTTGGAAACTGTTATTTTCATATGTGTATTTCATTAATTAGATATGCTTTCCAAAAAGTTAGTAAGCGTTTTTTTCACCTCGAAGCATATTGATTGCGGTCATGCAAACGATTTTAAAATCTAACATGGCTGACCAGTTGCTCAGGTATTCTAAATCGTATTCGACCCGTTTAGCCATAAGTCCTGGATCTTTGGTTTCACCTCGGTAACCATTTACCTGTGCCCAGCCAGTAATGCCTGGCTTTACAAAATGACGTACCATATAGTGTTGAATTAATTGACTATAATGTTCCGTATGAGAAAGCATATGGGGGCGAGGGCCTACGACACTCATTTGTCCGAGGAAAACATTGATGAATTGAGGAAATTCGTCAAGATTTGTCTTCCGAAGAAACTTGCCAATAGGCGTGATCCGTTTATCATCCTTAGACGCCTGTTTAGCGTGGGAGTCTTTGTTGACTACCATACTTCGAAATTTGTAACAACCAAATGATTTATTATTTCGTCCGGATCGAGGCTGTCTGAAAAATATGGGGCCTGGACTTTGTATTTTGATGATGATACCTATAATAGGAATCATCCAACTTAAAATGAAAAGGATAACAACCGATGAAATAAGGAGATCTACCAAACGTTTTTTTATGCGGTTTTCCATGGTTGACATGGGTTCTTCATGCGATTTCAGTACGGGTAGCTGCATGGTCAAGGCATCCTGACGTCCGCTGCCATACGATATACTAGCAGTCATCGCCGGGACGAAATTGAGTTGTACACACTCGTGGTCGGCTGCTAGGATAAGCTCTTTGCTCACGTCCGTAATATCCGGTGAGCTAATTAAGAACACATCATGAATTCCCGCTTTTGAGACTTCCTCAAAGTACCGTTTAAAGCGGGCAAGCTTTTCTTCCCTGCTGGTTTCGGAAACCGGATCACGGTATGGAATAGTGTCTACACTAAAGAATGCATGTTGTCTCGAAAATGCTCCCGCAACAGAGCCCAGATAATCATCGTGCCCGATTAATGCAATACGTTTATACCAATTAAAACGTTTAGGCAAATTTGTATAAATATAGGTCAGGAAAAACCTCGAAAGTACACCGTAAAGAACGACAAAACTCGATACTGCCGCCAAAAACCAGCCGATACCGGTAAATGGGTGACCTATCCATGCGAAGCCGGTGAATATCAGCAAAAAGGTAATGGTTGTACGAAATGTCGCTCGAAATACATATTCGATATGTTCCATGGTTTTATCACTATATAATTGCAATAACAACGAAACAACGAGTGCAACCAGATTATACATGGTCCACAGTGAGAAATAATTACTGGACATAGCTTCTTCTGCGTTAGCCAACCCATAGGAGGTGGCCCAGGAATAAGCTAATATAAAAGCAAGGTTTAAACAAAGTGCGTCTGTCATGACGAGCAACATTTTAATACAAGCTAACACGCGATTTTGAACATATCTTTGCATAATACACTGATTTAGTTGATTCAACCTTTCGCGTTCAAAAGAAGTGTAGTGAAAAAAATAGATGAAAAATTATCCTATTATTCAATGTTATATTGAATAACGATAGTGTAATTGCTCGATGTTTGCTATGTTTCTCTATTAGAAAAATATAGGCAATAAGCTTTCGGGTAGGTGTTGAAACCTTTTGTTAACTGACAGTCAACAGCAATTACGCTAGATACCGTTCTTACAGATCGGCGTTAAGTCGTATGGATTCCTTTTTCTTTCTTTTTTTTGTTTAAGTTTAGTACACTAATTTTGTTCACGTTTTTCATAGCGGTAGTGTTTATCGTCTGATGATTTAATAAACAACTACCTTTTTGGCAGTGTTATCTGCCTCTCAGTGTAATTTGTAGATTGTAGACTCAAATATACAAACATTTAACAAAAATCAAACCAAAACCTATGTTGTTTACAATAATTTTTTGATTTCTTTATAAATTGTACATATAGGAAGCGTTTTTGTTAACAAATTTGCAGCTGGTTGCTAAACAACTATGTTGTATTTGGTCTTTTATTGCTGATTTTTAAATTTTTTTTGTGAAAATGTAGTAAAAAAAGGATCCGGTGGATCTGGGTTGGTGGAGATTTACGGCTGGGTGGCTCTGGATTTAGGTGTTAATAGTAAATATGATAGAAAAATCCCCCGTGATGTCTAAAATTAGGACGGTATGATTGAAAAGTGTATGGAATCGGTACTCGTGAATTGGGATTTATGTGTTAGTTTAAGGCGGTCGCACGTATTGTAGAATCTTAGTAAACGGTCGGTGTTAACTAAAAACGAAGTATGGAACGGATGGCTCCCTTCCATACTTTCACCTATGAAATACACTCTTATAGTAAGAATGTATTTCAAAATTCGTGATTTTCCTTGCGTTTATCCTGTGCTTACCGGAAAATATCGTGTATTTATTTCTATATTAAGTCTGGTATATACGAAATGTCGATGGGGTTTTTCCGGTATGCTTCTTTACGAAGTGCCGAAAATTAGACTCCTCCGTGAAACCCATGCTGTACGCTATTTCGGAAATAGACATATCCGTATTACGGATATAGCGTAAAGCTTCTTTTACGATCACGTCACGAATAAGTTCTCGCGCAGTTTTTCCGACAACCCGCGTACATAACTGGGAAAGCTTCCGGGGGCAAATATTCAGTCTGTCTGCGTAAAACGCCACGTTTTGTTCTTTCCGATAATTTTTATGAATCATAACGGTAAAGGTATTGACGGTACCAACGCCCGGTATAGTGTTCAACATGGTTGTCTGACCGAACTTATTTTTTGTTTGTAGACCGAATAGCAGCAGTGATTCAACGAAATTGTGCATGGCTGCTTCGTAAAGCTCGGGTGGAGCAATACGATACCAGTTGAGTTTCTCTAACCATTTTTGTTGCATAAGTTCTTCGTTCTCGCTAATGGTACAGGTTTCGAAGGATTTCTCTGACCCAAAAAAAAGCTCGGAGTTTAAAATGACCGTATCTTTAGAAGACTGTTCGTAAAAAGATGCTGAGAACGTCAGCATAAATCCGCCAAGGCCTGTGTAGCTAAACCGTACGTTTTTCCCGGGGCTGATAAATACGAGGGTGTTTCCCGCGACCTGATACTTGTCGTTATTGATCTTTAGCGTCGTGGTCCCGGCTGTTTTAATAATGGTGAAGAAGTCCGGAGCAGTAGATAATTGTCCGCATAATTCACTCTCGCGTTGACCCTCTAGCTTTTTTAGTTTAAAATGAGATGAAATACTTTCCATAGGTGTGATATTAAGTTACATCTTGTTTTTTTAGGCTAAACCGATTTTATCGATATCCCGCATAGCGTTTTAAACAAAGGGATTGCCGTTCAAAGCTTGTTGATTAATGTGTTTATTTTTTGTTTTTCAAGTATGATTTTGTATTCAATAGGTTAAATGTTTTTTTAAAATTTATATTTTTATCTTGAAATAAACATGCGATAATTGCATCTCTGAATTGTGGTCTAATTCAGACTAAAAGTATTTTTTAATATATTTATTATTAGGTATTTATGTTGTTTGATGTCGTTTTATTATTTGAAATAACCATCGCTAATTAGTACGTATTAATACGGTAAAGTTTCCTTTGCAACGATAAATTTATTGGTTCTGTGTGAAAAAAATGTTAGATTAGTTGAGTGAAATTGTAGTCTGAATTAAACTACTTATTATTTATACTTATTTTAGGGTCAGCTACATAACTTAAGATAATGCCATGAAGTTTAATTTTATTTTAGACAGACACAAAGCCAAAACAAGTGCAATCACCCTGTGTGTATGGGATCACCAAGGGCTTGAGCACCGATTGAAGACACCTTTACGTATCGCTCCTGCGATGTGGGACGTAGAGAAATGCCGGCCGATGAATATTTATCTGAAGCCAAGCAAAAGGGTGAACATGCGTTTAAACCGTATAAAAATTGCCGTACACGAGTATTTGAATGATGTGCGAACGAAGAGGCGAAAATTTTCCCTGATGGGGCTAGGGAGAGTGGTAGCGAAGAGTGCTTCCGAAGCACAGGCATCGTATCCGGAAGGTACGCTGTTGTATTTCGTCGACATGTATATCCGCTCCAGATCGCACCTCATTTCAAACGCGACTCATAAGCGCTATGTTGTGTTTCAGCGCTTATTGGAGCGTTTTGAAGGCTATCAACAGAAAAATCTATATTTGAAAGAAGTGAATGCAGAGTTTGTGCAGCAGTTTATGGCCTTTGGGGAACTTGAACACTACACACACAGTACGATATCCCGGTCGATACATTTTATCAGGACGGTTCTCAACTTTCTGGAAAAGAGGGGGATGCGGACTTTTGTTTACGAACTGGAAATCCCGAAACAACGAAAGATCAACCGCTTTGTTACGCTGAGTGAGGACGAGCTCGTCCGCATTGACAAAATGGAGGTGCCCGAACATTTGAAAGCGGCTAAAGATTGGCTAGTCATCAGTTGCTATACAGGGCAACGGGTATCGGACTTTCTGAATTTTAATATGGATATGCTCGAAGTGCTTGACGGACAACAATGCTTGTCCTTCGTGCAGCAGAAAACGCATAAAAATATCCTGTTGCCGTTACACCCTGCTGTATCCATAATCATGGCCCGCAATGGAGCAAATTTTCCGGCGCGGATATCTCCACAGAGATATAACGAAGCGATAAAAGAGGTGGCCAAGTTGGCGGGCATTAACGCTCTGATCCAAGTGTTTAAACGACGAGGATATCGGTCCAGTTTAGCGACAGTTCCAAAATGGGAAGCGATCACCAGCCATATCGGCCGGCGGAGTTTTGCATCCAATTTTTATGGGAAAATTCCAACCGCATTGTTAATGGAGGCAACGGGGCACAGTTCGGAGCAAATGTTTCAGCGTTACATCAGCAATGTGGATACCGAACGTACACGCACCCTAGGTAATTATCTTGAGGAGGCCTATAAACGTAAGTTTTTAGTCGCTTAATAGCAACAAAATCGTATGTTTTTAAACCTTAATTGATTTCGGAAACGTGTCAAGCGGATTTACTATGCCTAATTTTTCTCGGGTGAGCGGTTTAATCCGTTTATACTCTGATGATTTATAGCTTGTCTGGTTGAGGAAAAGCTATAAATCAGAAGCGCGGTCGTATAAGGACTGCTTAATACGACAACACGGTGAAAACAATCTTTTTGTAATTATCTTTTTCGTAGAGGACGCCGATGTGTTTTCGACCCGTTAGCACGAGATCAGAATACGCTGTATACGCACCTTTATAGCCGGTTGGAGCTTTGGCAATGACCTTATTTATCTGCCAGGTCTTCCCTTGGTCATTTGAAATGCGTAAGGTGAGATTGTCGCGGTTTTGTTCATCAGCAGCATTACATACGGCCAAGATGTAGCGCCGTCCTTTCCGCCAGGACAATGTGCTGCCTTGGTTGACAGGATCGGGTAGACTTTTATCGTAGAACGTCGTATCCCATGTCGCCCCGCCGTCAGAGGAATAGCTGACAATACGATTACGTACATGACCTTGTTGATTGCGGGTGTTCATGTACAGACCTTCCGCAGATATTTGGGCTGCCATTGTCTCGTTACTACCTTCGAACGAAATGGTCTCGGCAAGCTTGAACGTCTTCCCGTGGTCGTCGGAGTAAAATGCGTGCGCGAAGTAATCTTTACCGCTTGGTTTGGGATTGCTCTCCGAATGGTTGGCAGGAATATACAAACGGCCCCTGTACATGCCACTTTCAAACTGCAAAGCATGTCCTGGGGTATTAGCGTAGGCGCGCCAGTCATCCGTAAAACGATATGCGGTATTGATATGCGGCTGTCTGGGCCTGTGTACCTGCGCTGTGATATTTACCGGACCAGACCATGTTTTAGCCCCATCCGTGGAGGTGATGTACCACACCTCACGGATCCCTTTTCCTGCACGGATATCGTGTTCGTGGGTGTTGCCCGTATTATAGAACAGGAACAAGCGGCCGTTGGGATATTGTGGATCGTGTCGGTCGAGGACCGGAGCGGGATTTCCAGCTTGAAGCTTTTCATTGTCCACAGCGATGTGCAGCTTGCTCCATGTCCTTCCCTGGTCTTTACTGGTTTTATAAACAATGTCAACGTTGCCGTAGTCCCCGGCGTGGTCCACACGTCCTTCACAGAAAGCTATTAGTTCTCCATTTGTGTTTTTGACAATGGCTGGAATTCGGTAACTGGCATATCCTTCCTGGCCAGCGGTAAATACCGCGAATTCTTGTGCCTGTACAAACAAGATCGTAATAATAGTTGATAGGGTCAGTATGATTCGTTGTATCATGTGGTATAAAATTAATAGGAATGGATCGCTAGCCCGCTAGCCGTACTTGCGTTCGGTCGGCAAGTTTAAACCAAGCTTTACGCTAGCGAAATGCCGATTAATTAAGCGCAATGTATTTGTTTTTCTTACCAAGTATAAACCCATAGCCAAGGCCAATATACACATTTCGTCCTACAGTAGAAGTGTGATATGCCGACTCGGATAATATGGCTCCGTCGGAAGTTGCCCGAAGCTCAGCAGTGGAGCTCTGTAGGGGTTGCTGGTAGCTCCCCCGAAAGACGAGATAGCTTTTTGGGGTGACATAGAATTCGGTCGTCAGGCCAAGATCAGCTTTAATAAAATCTGCTTCTTGTCTATATGATAGCGTAATTCTGCGTCCCTGGTCATCCTTGGTTGTCCGACTAGAGTTGCGTTCCCCGACGTAACAGGCATAGCCCAAGCCGACACTTGGCTGGATGCTCCAACGGCTGGTTTCGATACGATAAAGGACGCCTCCTTCGATGCTGGGATAAATGCTAGGTATCGGTTCAAACAATTCGCTAAAAAAATCTTCTATAAACTGACCAAAGAACCCAGTCTTATAAGACTCCGTCCGTTTTTCTTCATAAAGATCTACGCGTAGGCCAGCGTACCAACCAATTTGTTTTGAAAATAAATGAGAAGCGCGGAAGGCAAACGCTGGCACAACATCTGGACGACTGCCAAGCAGAGCTGAGTTTTCGCGTTTGACGGGAGCAACATCACCGTTTATTCCTCCGGAAAAATCCAGTTTAAAATACTTGTTGGTCATGGTCGAGTTGTCCTGTCGCTGTGCTTGGGCAGTGTTCACTTGTCCAGTTAGAAGAAGTAATGCGGTAAGTAAAGTAAAAGTATGTTTCATAGAATACGGATAAGTAATGGTTTGTTTTCCATAAAACGATACAATAGCGAGAATGCGACAGGTCCTTACCTAAGTTCTTTTTGAAATATGGTTTCGTATCACTCAATAGGTAGCATAAGGCGGATTTGGAAAAACAGTATGAAAAAAAAGAGCTACCTGCAATTGGGTAGCTCCGTATGATTAAAAGCGATAAGCGACACTGCCTAGTATACTACGGGGCATTCTTGGGTTGACGGTTGTCCATCCATTGTAATAGGTTTTGTCCGAGAGGTTATTTCCCTTTACAGCCAATTCATAGTTTTTATAGGTGTATGAAATACTTGCATTGAACAACGTGTAAGCTGGTAAGATAAACTGACCGGTTGGTGCGCTGTCTGTGATGATATTTTCACTAGCATAGTTTACGCCAGCGCCGAAACCTAATCCTTTGACCAGGCCGTTTGGAATAGTATAATTCGCCCATACATTCAGGAGGTGTTTTGGTCCAGCCTCCGTCGGGCGTCGGTTGTTCACACTTTCGGCCGCTTTCGTAATTTTACTGCTGTTGCGGCTGTAGGTAAACAAGAGGTTTAAACCATCCAGTGGTGCAGCTGTAAGATCGAACTCTACACCTCTGCTCAATCGGGTGCCATCCTGCACGGTAATATTATACGTCTCTCCATCCCGCTCAATTGACTCGCCTCGGGTCATGTTACTAACACGGATATCGTAATAACTGGCGGTCAAACCTAGACGATTGTTGAAGGTGTTCAATTTTACACCGACCTCCGCTTGTTTCGCTTGTTGTGGTTTAAAATCGCCGGAAATATCGGGTAACGGTTGTACAACAGGAGCTACGTTCTTAAATCCATTTTGATAATTGGCAAAAAACGATACCTGATCTTTGATCGCTTCGTATACCAAACCTGCTCGCGGGGAAAAGGCTACCTGGTTAAATGCGCCGGTGGTCGTGTCTTTGTCAAAATTGTAGGTGCCCTTGTTGTCGAAATAATCCATGCGCAGGGCTAAGCTCAAGTGTAAGCTCGGAGTGATATCCAGGACATTAGAGACGTAAGCGCCCAACACTTGCGTACGGCTTCGGTTATTCGTTTCAGCTGCTTTTGACGCGGCGATTGCTGCATCTATGCTAGCGGCATTAAACTTGTAATAGTCTGGGTCATCATATGATGTATTGATCTGATCGACCAAAACATAGGGCGAATTATGGGTTTCAGCTTGCTGAAAGAGATAATCCACCCCCACAAGCGTGCGGTTACGCATTCCTCCGATATGATAGTCGCCCACAAAGTTTTGTTGCGCATTCACTGTTTTGGCGGTATAGTCTTGGTCGCCAGCATAACGATTAATAAGCGTGTCGCTGTTCCCGATGTACATCACGTACTGGAAGTAGCCATCTGATTTTCGGTTGTTGTACACAACCGTGCTGTTGGATGTCCACTGATCATTAATACGATATGTTACATTCCCCCGTAGATTCGTTGTGGGATTTTTAAAAGTGACGTCGTTGTTGGTGTACGATTTACCGAAATCAAATTGTAATTCATCCGGTGTACGTGCGATGAGTGGTCTCGAACGGTTCAGAAAAACCATCAGGGGATTAGTCCCTTTGCTCTGATAAATCTCAGCATCCAATTGAATATCTAAGCGTTCATTTGGCCGATACAATAAAGACGGTGCAATGAATAAAGATTTTTTAAATCCGGCATCCTGAAATGTTCCGTTGTGCGTATAGGCGGCATTTAACCGGCCCAGTAGTTTGTTGTCGGCCGTTAGAGGGCCATACACGTCAGCGGTAACCCGGTGCTCGTCAAAGCTTCCGAAAATGTAATTAACACGTCCGCCCAACGTATCCAGTGGCTTTTTAGTAACGTTGTTGATGAGACCGCCAAAACCGACAGCTGCACCGCCATAGAGCGTTCCCGATGGGCCTTTGATAACTTCGATCGTCTCTATATTGGCAGGATCGGGACTTGTGCTTGCAATGCTTACGACTCCATTGACCATTGCTGCCTGTGTCGCAAATCCGCGAAGAGCGTAGTATGTTACTCCATCACCTGGCCGGCCAGTAGAGGACCATAATTTGTCTACACCAGAAACATTGGCCAACGCGTCGTCAAAGTTGGTGTTGACCTGACTTTGCAACAGCTCTTTGGTAATAGCGGTATACGATTGCGAGTTTTCCAGATTCTTCAATGGCATTTTGCCGACGTAGGGGCTGCTCTTTCTTGTGTATTTGTTTGCGACCCCATTGACGACGATCTCTTCCAAGAACGCACGATCTTCCGACAAGTAGATGGTGGGAATCTTTAGCTTCTCACCGGTCACCTGAATTTCTTGATTCTGCGCCTGTAGGCCGACCGCCGAAATGGAAAGTGTATGTGTCCCTGGCTGCACGTTGCGGAAAACAAAGTTTCCCTTGGTGTTGGTAAATACGGTAAATGCCTGAGGCATGAGTTTAACAGTAATCCCTTCGGCGGGCTGTCCGTCCGAAGAAAGAATGGTGCCGGAAATCTCCGTTTTTTGTTGCGCCAATATGGTGAGTGGCAGAACGAATAATAGGGCAAGTAGAATTTTTCGCGTCGTCATATGTGGATTAATAGACTAATGTTATTTGGACTTAATTTAAATTGTGCAAATCTATTGTTCCTTTGTAACAATTCAAAGAGAAACTTGAAATTAGTGATAGGAAGGCTACTCGAATATTTCTATATATTCACAGGTTAGGAATTTTTCGGGACAAAATCAGATATCAATAAATAGATGTTAAATAGTTGAAAATGAGATTTGTTTTTATTGTTTTTAATTTGTGTTTTACCCGATAGAAATGCAGGATTTCCTTAATTGGTTTTGGCTTAAAGTTTAAGCATAAGATTTTCATCTCGGGAAGCCACGACTTTTTCTTGGAACAAGCACATCCATGGATTATCGAGTAAATGACGCCCCAAAGGCGTTGTTTACTCGATGACTATTACAAAACGGCACATGAAACAATTGTGATAGATCTCAGATAAGCTCATTCCGGTTTCCAGTAATTTATTGCACATTTCTATGGGTAGTTTCCCATTGCAAAGCGTTGATTCCTATCTAATAAAATTAAGATTTATCACACAAAATGATATAATATTTGCGTTTTTGTGTATCTTGTAAGGCCATTTCAATCAGCTAACAATGAACCGAATCAAAGTCGTATTTCAGGAGAAAGGTATTACGCAAACTTGGCTTGCTTTGCAGTTGGTGAAAGTGATAACATGGTAAATGTCTATGCGCAGAACCGGCAACAACCGAGGCAGGAGGTACTTTTTAAGGTTGCAAAAATTTTGGGGTGGAGGCTAAGGATTTGATTGCGTATAAAGGGGATACTAATAAAAGGTGAATAAATGAGTATTAATATCCTGAAACCGAGAAAGGCGCCATGGCGAAACTAAGATCGACGGGTCATGATTTCTCTTGGTTGCCAATTCAATATTTTGACAATTTCAAATTCAATGGGGGGTAGACATCCATTTATGGAAGATAAGGAATATAATTATCAAAAGGAGTTTAGGGTTCTATTGAAGAGCAACTATTCAGAGCCTTTTACAGTGAAATTGGGTTCATTAAAGGATATTTCAATATTAAGATACCATCAACCCGTCTAAAATTAAAATCGAATCGCAAATAAAAGACTAATAGCAATGCCCGAAACCAACCGGATAGAATACAAACGAGAACTCAATACCGATGTGGATATTGAAAAGGAAGTAATTTCCTTTCTGAATTACTACGAGGGGGGTGTGATTTATATCGGGATAGATAAGACGGGTAACGTAATCGGCGTTGAGGATGGGGACGGCGATGCGCTCAAAATCAAAGACCGCATCAAAAATAATATATCGCCGTCGGCCATGGGTTTGTTTGACGTGGCAGTGGAGGAACGCGAGGGCGAGTATATTATTAAAACCACTGTGGCCAGCGGCAGCGAAAAACCATACTTCAAAAAGAAATACGGGATGACGGAGAAAGGTTGTTTCATCCGTATCGGTACCGCAGCGGAGCCTATGCCGCAGCTCATGATTGATAAATTGTTTTCCACTCGCACGCGCAACTCCATTGGGAGAATCCGGTCGAACCGTCAGGACTTGACCTTTGAGCAGCTTCGTATTTATTACGAAGAGAAACGGAAGCCGCTTAATAGCCAATTCAAGAAAAGTCTGGAGTTGCTCACCGAAGACGGTGCGTTGAACTACGCAGCCTACCTGTTGGCCGATGAAAACGGTGTTTCAATCAAGGTTGCAAAATATAGTGGCACGAATCGGGTAGACCTAATTGAAAACAACGAATACGGTTATTGTTCACTCATAAAAGCAACAAAAAGCGTATTGGATAAAATCGAATTGGAAAACAGGACGGCGACGCAGATTACGTCCAAAGAACGGATAGACCGCAGGCTTTGGAATCCGGTGGCCATCCGCGAGGCCGTGATAAACTCGATTGTGCATAACGACTTTACCCGTGAGGTGCCGCCCAAATTTGAGCTATTTGCCGACCGTATCGAAATCACTTCCGCGGGTACTTTGCCGGAGGGATTGACCGAAGAAGATTTCTTTGATGGTGTCTCTATTCCAAGGAATCGGGAATTGATGCGGGTGTATCGGGATCTGGAATTGGTGGAGCAGCTTGGTTCAGGCGTGCCACGTATTTTGGGAAGTTATGGAAAAGAATGCTTCCGGTTTATGGGTAACTTTATCCGGATGACATTTCCGGCTTCGGAGGTGGTTAATTCCCAAGTCACCCCACAAGTCACCCCACAAGTCACCCCCCAAGTCACCCCCCAAGTCACCCCCCAAGTCGGACGGTTGTTGGCGGTTTTTACAGGAGAGCACAACAGGCAAGAATTGCAGTACTTTCTTGGGTTATCAGATAGAAAAAATTTCCGGGAGAATTATTTGAATCCAGCTATTGAAGTAGGGCTTATAGAATTGGTTGACCCTAATAATCCGACAAGCAGCAAGCAGCGTTATGTATTGACGGCGATGGGAAAACGATTGGCAGAAAAAATTGATAAGGATTAAAACGTTGCGAACATGGAGAAACCACCCATTTCAATGATCGAAGTTCAATTAAGGAGCTTTATTGAATCGTTACGGCCAGCAGACGAAGAAACTCGTAAGCAATTAGATTTTGGATATTTCTGGGATGGACAAATAGCTTTATTGTTTAAGATCAGTCCACAATGGAATGACCCAACGAATATTTTAGAATTACCATTTGCTAAGCTCCGTTTTGTTAAATCTTCCAAAATTTGGAAATTGTATTGGATGCGTGGATCTGGTAAGTGGGAAGCTTACGAGCCAGAACCGGAGAATGCTGACGTGCATAAGTTGTTGACCGAAATTAAAAATGACACGTACGGTTGTTTTTTCGGATAATCGGTAAAAGAAACGCTTCGATTTGGGAAGTGTATTCCCGTTTGCGAATGTACCACGTTTTTTGAAAGACTAATTCAATGAGCCGAATAAAGTTTGTAATCGGCTCATTTTTTAATTATATTTGAGCCGATTAAGAAATGCAATCGGCTCACGGTGTATAATTGGCAACTAAAGGGATGGCCCAACTTTACTTACGACATTGCGGAGGTTCAGCCGCCCGTTCTTGCGTTTGCGCAGGAAACAGGGGAGGTGAATGGCCTTATCCAAGGGTTGCCGGATACGCTCAAACAAGAAACACTACTCCAGGTTATGCTTTCAGAAGCGGTGAAAACCTCCGAAATAGAGGGAGAGTACCTAAGCCGTGAGGACGTGCTGTCTTCCATTCGGAATAACCTGGGATTAAATGATACCCCAGTTTTCGTAAAAGACCAGCGGGTATCGGGTGTAGCCCAGTTGATGGTGGAAGTAAGGAAAGGCTTTCGGGAGCCGCTGACACTGGATATGCTAAAATCGTGGCACCGATTACTCTTTGCAGCCACTACAAGTCGTATCAATCCGGGTGAGTGGCGGCAGGGTGATGCACCCATGCAAGTCATTTCCGGTGCTTATGGACGTGAAATCGTCCATTACGAAGCACCACCATCGACACGGGTACCGGAGGAAATGGAACGCTTTGTCGGGTGGTATAATTCAGTATCCTTGCCGCTAAAAGGGCAGGTGCCCGAGGCCATACTAAAGTCATCAATCGCTCACCTGTATTTCGAATCGATCCATCCGTTTGAAGACGGCAACGGCCGCATCGGCCGGGCGATTGTGGAGAAGGCACTGTCGCAATCGCTTGGACGGCCCATCATGCTGAGCCTTTCCAAAACTATCGAGGCCAATAAGAAAGCGTATTACGATGCGTTGAAGGAAGCGCAGCGTGCATTGGACATTACCGCATGGATGGCTTATTTTGCCGGCGTAATTCTAGACGCACAGCGCGATGCCAAAGCAATGGTACTGTTTACGTTGAAGAAAGCGCAGTTCTATGACCGTTATAAAACACAGCTTGACGAGCGGCAATGGAAGGCGATCAATAAGATGCTGGACAAGGGAACAGAGGGCTTCGATGGTGGAATGACAGCCAAGAAGTACATGGGCATTACCAAGGTTTCCAAAGCCACCGCCACGCGCGATTTGCAGCAATTGCATGAAATGGGAGTACTGGTGCAGGAAGGGGCTGGCCGTTCCGTGCGGTATCAGTTGAACCTACCATAGCCATTTGGCTCCCGTTTGTACCTTGTTTTCATAAAGCGCTATTAATCAGTATAAAATGCATTTTGTATCGAGGTGTCAGCCAAAACATAAGGGGGTATGAATGTATAAGGCGCAAAAAAGTTCAGTACCTTCGTATAAAAGAAACTAGATAAGGAAACCTATGGAAATACCAAATAAACTACGCCACGAACAAATTCAGTACCTGGAATTTCTCTCGGCTGATCTTGAACGCGCTAAGGATTTTTATCATACCGCATTTGGATGGACCTTTACGGATTATGGACCACAGTATACGGCTTTCGAAGGGGATTTTGTCGACGGTGGGTTTACGGGTGGTACGCCGCGACCTGGCAGTATTTTGGTCATATTGTATTCGGATAACTTGGAAGAAACAAAAAAACGGGTCGTACGCGCCGGTGGAATTATTATAAAAGATATTTTTAGTTTTCCGGGAGGTAGGCGTTTTCAATTTACAGACCCTGATGGCTATGAATTGGCTGTATGGTCGATGTAATAATGATCGCATAGTTTCCAGGCTGTGCCAAGTGATGCTTTAAGGAACTGTTTAGGAAGTACGTGAGCCGATATGGCATATTTGTTCTTTTATTAGATCTTTCGTAGCCTGTTTAACTGGCCAAGGAAATGTTGGTTATACATCAAATTTCTTAAAGTTTTATAGAAGTGGTTTGGCGGATGAATGATCCTTTTATCAAGGAAATATTTTAGAATTAATGCGAAAATATAACATCATTATGTGACGGCCCTCGTTTGCGTTTGTAGGGGATATGGGCGATTTTTGATGATGTGATAAATAACACACCTATGAAAAGTAAATTAATCCTCACTCTCCTTGTATTTGTTGCCATCTGCGTTGGACAGCGCGTTCATGCACAGACGGACAATACTGACCCCGTAAATGTCAGCATCGATCTCACGGCCCCAGTTATTTCGATCAATTTGGGCGGGACACCGGATGTTCTTTTTACCTATGATGACGCTGCTGACTATACGGTTGCTCAGACGGTATCGAAGCCAGGACATTTGGTAGTCGTAAGTAACGAACCCTATAGTATTACGGTGGCAGCCTCGGCGGCTTTTGCGCCGGCAGGAGGTCCCGGACTCGACGTGGTGACCATCAACGCTGAACCTGCGACAGCAAACGGCGCGACGTTGACGGAAGCGACGCTGGCGACAGGCGATGCGTTATTAGTAACTGATGCACCACCCTCTAATAATGCAGTTTACAATGTGGACTATACCATTGAGGATGCTACAACATTGTTGGATGTGACGCGCGCCGTTTATACAACAACGGTAGTGTATACGGCAACCCAATTGTAAGACGCATTCAACTTAAAGATTGCCTGTGAAATATTTATTCGCACTGTTTTTTCTATACTCTACGGTTACCCTGGTCTTCGGTCAGGGTATTTCGGTTTCCCCGTCACGGGTGTTTTTTAAAGGGGAGGCAGGACAGACGGTGAGTCAAGCCATCACCTTTCAAAACGGATCAAACGGTACGCTTGATTTTGTAGCCCAGTTTAAAGACTGGGATAGGGACTCTTTGGGGGTAAAGCGGTACTATCCGACGGGTGGCGGCAGGCACAGCAATGCAGAATGGCTTTCTTTATCGGAAAGCACGTTACGCCTTGCACCCGGAGAATCGAAGAGCGTCGTACTGTCAATGACGATACCACTTGCTAACCATGCGCCTTTACTGACGAACAGCATGTTGTTTTTCACGCAGGCGAATGAACAGAGCAAGATGATCAGACAAGGGGTGGCCGTCAATGTTTTGCTGGAGGTAGGCATTCAGGTCTACCATGTTCCCTCCGGGCTCACCGCTGGCGATCTCGAGTTCCTGGCGTTTGAAGATCGTGGTCGGATCGAACAGGCAGGCCGGGTTGTACGCCGCATGGCCGTCAAAGTAAAAAATACTGGACAGATTAACAAAGATGCTTACGTACGTTTTGAGCTGACAAGTATCGAATCCGGTGCAGAAATCCCGGTAAAGGCAGTTGCCGTAGCCATGTTGCCGGAAGCAGAACAATGGATTCAGCTGGACCTGCCAGCCGACTTAACGGGGCGCTATCTAGCGGTAGCTATCCTGGATGCGGGGCGGCAATACGATCTAAAAGTTGCGGAAAAGGAAATTACATATTAAGCGCTATCTCACGTTGTTGGTAGGCGGATGTTCTACGGTCGCATTGGCACAAGTAACCGTCAATCTGCCTAGGGCAAACATTCAGAATAGAACAGACTATCAACAGACTATCGCGGCCGGACAATATACGAGCCTCTTGGGCTTGCTGCCGACCTTTAGTGTCCGATCAAATACGCCGAACTTCACGAATCTACTCGCAGGTACTGAAACAGCACCTTTAAATTTAGCATATATCAAAATGGTCAGTGTGGGCAGTGTGTCACTAGTAAATGTAGCCTCCGAAGTTGCGCTGAGCACGGGTTATCAGCAAATTTATGCATCCTTGGTCAGCTTGCTTTCTGGCCCTGTTACGGTGAATCTACGGCTGCGGACCGCCAACCATCGATGGCTGGCGGGTGCCTATACTGGACAGCTGGGTTTTCTCGCGCCTGGCCTTCTCGGCGTAGGAAATCAAATCAATCCACCGACGCAGGATATCACGATCAACGTACCGGGATTCATTGCCCCGCCCGCGACAGTGGGAAATACGCAGATCGCAGTAAACAACCTCAGTTATTACCGAGGGGTATCTGGCATCGCGGTCAACAAATCTATAGCCATGTCCACGACGGTTCCCTATCAACCCACTTTGCAGAGCGGAGCGACAAGTTTTAACTTCAGTACAACAGTTCCGTATAATCAATTGCCCAGCAGTCCGGTGGGGACAGTCTCAGTAGGTTTGACCGGTATTGTTAATGCATCGCCGATTACGCTGTCGACTGCCGTACAGGGATTGACCACAACGGCTGGTATAGCCGTTCCTCCCACGAACAACCAGACGCTCACAGCCGTCTTTTCGATTTCTGGAGCAAACCTGAAATCAAGCTTTGTCCAAGCGGGAACTTACAACGTTCCTATCACATATGCCTGGAATAAGCTTGCCTCTGCTTATCCGGCAACACCAATTCAAGAAAGTCGAACGGGCAGTGTCGATATTGTTGTTAGCGATTTGGGAGAGCTCGTTGCCAATCAAAATGCGGTACCGCTCGTTTTTGCCTCCACCGGTGACTATCAGCAAGGGGTTATAAAAGATATGCCGGCGCATCTGCGTATAAGTAAAACGACTCCTTACAATTTATATGTACGCGCTGCATCGTCGAGTTTTGCCTCGGGTACGAATACAATTCCTTTGAGCGTCTTGCGTATTGGCCCCATGCCCGGAGAAAGCGGTATGAATACTGTCACGTTGTCTGCAACACCACAGCAGCTTATCAATGCTGCTAACCCGGTGATAGATCGAAATCTGAATGTACGGTACACTATCCCCGCTTCGGAAGTCGGTCAGATTATGGGTAAGCCGGCAGGCGTGTATTCGGTGAATGTTGTCTTCAGTTTTGTAGCTCCCTAAAATCTTTTGATGCCTATCTTCCGACGTTCATCTTGATAACGGAAATCTGGCACCTCAGTTTTTTTGTGCTCTTTGACGATTATGGGAATGGACGGATTTTCGATACGGAATGGCATGCCTTCGGTAGAGACGGAGAGCGTATATGCACCAACGGGAAGATAGAACAAATATGTCCCGCTCGCGTCGGTTAACGTACTATATTCTTTTCCTTGGCGATCCACTGCCCATACCCGGATGCCGGCAAGGGAGGGTTTATCTGCTTGATACTTAGCGTTTGTCAAATAAACTTTTCCGGTTAATGCCCGTGTTTTTACGAGTGGGATATTTAGCCGTTTGTTTTTGGTTACCGTGATCCGGATAGGGCCCTGTACTGTCCATCCGCGGTTATTTTCTACCTGCAGGGTATAGGTGCCATCCGTCATTTGGGTAAATTTCACCTGACCTTTGTGGTCCGAGAAGGCGACGTTGTTATCTAAGCGGATGAGCAATCCTTCCGGTGTAGCCTCATCATTGTCGCGCACACCGTTATTATTCTGATCGTCGAAGAAGGTAAGGTGGAGGGTGTAAACCCTCGATGCATGGCCAGCAGCAAATCGTTTTTCGATTCCAATACGGAATTGTCGGCTGTGAAAAGAAGTGGTATTGGGTATTGGAAGCATTTGGGCTTGGTAGTAATAGGTGTTTTTGATCAGCGCGTAATATAAATCGGCGGTAACTGTCCAGTTACGTTTTAGATGCCAACGCGCATCAGCCTGGATAGAAAAGTTATTAGAACGAGAAAAACCGTAATAACTGTACATAGCAGATACCTGACTCTGTAATTTTCCTTGAAAGAGATTAAGTTGTGTATTTGGACCAAATGAATAGATGCGGTAGTCGGCTCGGGTGGCGGAAGACATGAGATCGGTTAGGTAGTATGGATTAAGCTGGATAAACGTGCTAAAACCAACAAATCGGTTACTGTAGTTTCCGTTAACACGCAAGGAATGGTATGGTGCTAGAGGTCTATTGGCAGTATTCCGGTACGTATATCCGTAATCAACGCGGACCGATGCGCGATGGTTGACGCTAAAAAATTGTATATCGGCCGCCGTTCGAAGCGAACTGGACCGCCAGCGCTGTTTAAAGGATGTTGGCAACATGGGCAGATTGTTTTCCAAACGTTGCACCATCAGATAGGGGCGCACGTCCACGTTGAATTGTTTGAATCGCCTTTGGTAGCCCAGTTCGTAGATGTCAAGCTGCTGCGCATTACGAAAAAAAAAGCCGCGGTCTTCTGACTGGTATTGCGGGGTATTGTGCATCAAACTGATGCGGCCGTAAATGCTTTTTGTATCGCTGAGTTGGCGCCGGATTCGGGAATCACTTTGAAAATATCCACGGCGCAGCCCCGTGTAGTACGGTGAACTGTAGTAGTTGGCTGATGAGAGTTGGTACAAACCTGCCTGCAACTGATAATAAATGCCGCCGGCAAGGCCATGGGCCGCGCCCCCTTCATAGGCTTGTTCGAAACTATATCCGCCCTCGAAAGTGAATTGTTGATTCGATCCGATCGAAATCGGCGCCTTCACACTCCATTGGTCGCTGCGAATGCCTCGGAAGTCGTTTTCGCTGTGTAGGTAATGCGCATATCCTTCCCGCTGATCGTCGGCTTGAAAAGCATAACTGGCTGCGACAATTTTAGCGCCTGGAATCAGGTTATTCAGCTGGCTATAAAGCATGTAGTTATTATCTACCGCATATACACGGAGCGCTTTTTTATCGGTTAATTTGTAGGAAGCTTTGATACCGCGTCCGCTGAGGGTATGATCTAGGTTCTCATAAATGTTGCCCAGTTGTACACCCCATTTCTTGTCTTCGTAGTGCAGATAGGTATCATATATATTCACCGCGTTGAGGTTTTTGTAGTAATCCGTATGCACCTGATAGCTTAGCTGTTTGGTAGGGGTCAAATCGAGACGACCTTGGGCCTGTAGTTGATAAACCGTCGAGAACTGGTTCAGGTCCATGTACCGCAGAGCAACGCTGTTGTTTTGTTGGTCCGCGATGCTAGTGCGCGCTTGCCCAAAGCGTTGGACACTGCCCGCCTGTGCCACGCGGACACGATGATGAGCGAGCAGTAGGCCCGCATTGTCTCGGGCCTCTATGCGAAGATCAAAATCAAGAGTGCCCCCCCCGGTCGAAGCTCTGCCCGTAAAAGGGATCAAGGCTTGCGCGCCGGGTTGAAGCGTGGTAGGACCAGGACTTTCGAGCAGTTCGAAACCTTGCGGAAAACCGCTGAACTCGAGCTGTAAGGTAAGTGGTACCAAGCCGGTATTGGAAACCTGTACCATAAACTGCACGCGGCGGACAGCCGGATCCAAGAAAAATTCGGATTGTTCGGTGCGTATTTTTAATGCTGGCTGATTCTCCAATTTCGTATAAAAGGATATCGGTGGAGCTAGAATGATCTGTTGAGTGGAAGAAAAACCAATTGTGAACGCTTGGAGATGTTGATGGATGGTACGCCGGTCGGCGATGTATTTCAATGGGTAGCGTTTTTGTTCTTTTGGTCCCAATTGGATCCGGGGAGGTAAACCAATTAATCCTTGTAACGACATGGTTTCTTGCGCATCTGGCGTTAATTCCAAGCTTTCCTCTGTTAGGTTTTCGATCAAGAGTTTGTTAGCAAAGGTTTCGTTGCCACGAATGTGTACGGTGTCCTGCTCAAATTGATAACGCACAGCGAATGCGTGTTGACTTCTCGCCTGAGAGAGGAAAACAAGAGTGCAAAGCAAGATGTACAGGAAAGTCCACAGACTTTTCATGCGCGTAGTTGAAATTTCACAGGTACATAAAGGTCGCACTAAATTCGCGACTAACGAAGCCGAGCAGGTCACATTTTCATGTAATGGAATGTAAATTTATATGGAAAATTGCGCCATGAGCTCGCCTTTGCTGTTGATGTTTAGTTTTCGGTAAACCCGTTTGATATAAATCCGAACCGTATCGAGCGAGATATGGTATTGATCTGCAATCATTTTGTAGCTCAACCCCTCGGCGATACCATTTGCAATCTGTAGCTCGCGGGCGGTCAACATATCTTCGTATTTTTTTGTCAGGTACGTTTGATCAATTAGAGCGCGGTTGATACGCGGGCTGATAAAGGAACCGTTATTCAGGGAAATCGAAATAGTAAAATGTAGATATGATAAGCATGTTTCCTTGATGAGATAGCTGACTGCTCCGCCTCTAAAACAGGTTCGTACGGTTTTTACATCGTAAATATTTGTAAGCACAATAACTTCAGCATCAGGAAATTGGCGCTTGACTTTTTCGATAGTGCGGGGATCCTGCCGGGCAATATCGATCAATACGACATCCGGTGAGTGCGGCATGGCGTCCGGGACAAGGGTTGCTCGCTCTACTTCAAAAAGAATATGAATGGGACGTTTTTCCCGACCGATATGATCCGCAAGGAGGTGTGTAACTGTATTATTCCTCGCTGACGCATCGCTGTCAATAATTCCTACGTTTACCATAGTATCCAGTTTATTTCATAAGTGATGTTGCGCCGTATTCACAGAAAATACGAAAAAGGACTCTTATACAAGAAGCAACGTATGTATTTAACAACAAGACATTGTTAAAGTTTTTGTTATTTCAAGTTTAAAAGAAATTAGGCAGAATACACGAGATGTGCCCTTTTCCTTAAAAAAATCCGGTTGCTGTTCAGTTAATAATCATCGCCTAAAAATATCTATTCTTTGTGTTAAATCCTAGGCTAATTGGGAAAACAGTTGGTAAGATGCCAAAAAAATCCGGAGACCTCATCAAAACGGCTCATTTAATCGTTGCGCTTTGATGAGGTTTACAAAAGCATAACAGGAAATTAACATCTTCGTTAAGACCAGCTGACTAACTTTGCAGCTCCCATGGAGCAAATCAAAGCAATAAAAGAAGGTAACCAACAAGTATTCAAACAGGTTTTTGATCAATATCACCAGCAGATCTTTGGTTTTATCGTTCAGCGTACCAAATCCGAGTACATTGCTCAAGAGGTAACGCAGTTAACTTTTATTAAATTTTGGAAGCAACGGGAGATACTGAGCGAACGCTTGCAAATCCAGATACAACTTTTCGGGATCGCCCGACAGGTCATGATTGATATCCTTCGCAAAGAAGCTACCCGGTTTAAGTATGAAGGAGATATGGCAGAAACTCCTTTCACGGATAGTTTAATCGATGCTATTGAAAGTAAAGATCTGCTGCAGCTCATGGAACGCGATATCGAAAAAATGCCCAAGATGCGGCGTATGGTGTTTGAGCTCAGCAGGAAGCAAGGATTATCCCATAAAGAAATTGCTCAAATATTTTCTATTACCCCCAAAGCCGTCGAACAGCATATCGGCAAGGCGCTGCTTCAATTAAAACAACATTTGTATTCAATCATGTTGTAAACGCCCAACGGCGATACATTTCCATTCTGTATTAAATAATTGTTAAGCAGCTAGGGATACCCTTTCGAGCCACGTAATATCTATATATGAAGTTCGGAAGAAAAAGACGTAAAAAGTCAAACACAGAGCAGTCCCTTAACAGGAGGATCCGTAAGGAAATATGGGAGGAGCCAGCAATCATCGAAGAGCTATTTGCTGACGAGCAATGGAACGCGTACGATGGACCCGATCAATCGCTTATCCCCTCTCAAGATATGCATCGTCGGATAAAAGAAGAAATCGGCAAACAAGAGAAGCAAGACGAGCGAAAGGAAATGCGGTTCTATCGTTCGAACGCCGCGATACAAATCGGAATTGCAGCAACACTTCTGCTGTTCATCTCATTTAATATCTGGTACTGGTCTGATACTAGCGATGACAAAGGAAATGTGTCATATACGGAGAAGGGGACCTTGGCTGAAGGAAAGGCCGAGAGCTTATGGGTTACAACTACTAACGATACCGATAACGTAGACACGATTTATTTGCCCGATCAGTCTGTTGTGCATCTGTCTGCGAACAGCTCCATTCGATATGCCTCTAAAATGCCGGCTACTGAGCGAGAGATTTACTTAAATGGTGAAGCATATTTTTCTGTGAGGAAGGATAGCAGTCGGCCATTTAGCGTATTTGCAGGAGGAACGAAGACTACGGCGCTAGGCACGTCCTTCACGATCAACACAGGAACCAAAGGATCGCAAACTTCTGTCGAACTTCATACCGGTAAGGTCGTTGTGGCCTCTACTGAATCGAAGCCTGCATTTGAGCAAGTGTTCCTTGATAATCAGGGTGATCGCTTGCTATATGACACGCAATCGCGTATAGCGAAGCATTTGGACAAGCATAAAAAATCAGGATCACCGGTCGCACGGTCCTCACAATCAACTTATAACGATGGTAGGTTGGTTTTGGAGAATGTACCCCTTCCAGAAGTTTTCGATAAGCTTGCGAAAAATTATCGTGTTGACATTATTATCAAAGATCAGGCGATCTCCAAAATACTATATACCGGGACAATCGATCCGAGTCGTGAAAAGATCGAAAATGTGCTGTCTGTTATTTGCCTGATCAACGACTTGCGGTATGTCCTCGAGGAAGATGGCTCGTATAGTATCCATAGATAACAGAAGAAAACAAGAAAATAAAACCTATAAGTAAACAACCATGTTTAACAAATCGTATCCATTAAGAAAAAAGAGTGTGTTGTTCGTCGTTCTGCTCACTGCTGGAGTGATCCATGCACAAGCGCAGCAACAGCAGCAGGTAAAAGGAGCAACGCAAAATGAATCTGGCGAGTTTCTCTCAGGCGTAAGTGTCCAGGCGGTTCATACGGCTTCCGGAAAATCCTATGCGACCAGTTCTAGTGAGAAGGGGCTGTTCAGCTTTACCGGACTTCCTGAGGGGGGACCCTATCAATTTATATTTAGTTATGTCGGATTTCAACCCGACACGCTCTCCGGGTACACCATTCATACCGGCAAAACCTTGGCTTTGAGTGTCAAGCTGCAAGCGGCAACTACGGCGCTGGAGGAGGTGGTGATCGGTTATGGGCGCGTCTCCAGAAAAGATGTAACGAGTTCTATTACTACGGTAAAAGCAGAGGACATGAATGTCGGTGTGTTCACCTCGCCAGCACAGATGTTGCAGGGAAAAGTTCCGGGCTTGACGATCTCTACGAATAGTAACCCTAATGCCACCCCTTCGGTAAGTTTGAGAGGTGCCTCTACCTTGCGCAGCGGCGAGGCTATGGAACCGTATTACGTGATCGATGGGGTTCCCGGAGCGTCATTAGCCCTGGTGGCGCCCGACGATATAGCGTCCATCGATGTCTTGCGCGATGCTTCAGCAACCGCAATATATGGATCTAAAGCCGCCAACGGCGTGATCATAGTGACTACCAAGCGAGGGAAAGCCGGTCAATCCACTATTAGTTACAACGGTTATTTGGCGATAGATAATGTAGCAAAACGATACCAGATGATGAATGGTGATCAGTACCGGGATTTTGTTAGCAACAATGGTTTTTCTATGGAACCTACGGATGATCTTGGAGCTGATACCGATTGGCAGCGGGAGGTGGAGCGCACGGGTATCTCTAATAACCACAATGTATCCATTTTGGGTGGAACCGAGAAAACGCAGTATAGCGTGAGTCTTAACACGATTAAAAATAATGGAGTAATCAAGGGGACCGATATGGGGAGACAGATTGGCCGTGGTTTTTTGCAAACCAAGGCATTGGACGACAAGTTAACTGCATCGTTCAACATCAACACCAGCATTACCAAACAAAATGACGTTCTCGCATTGGACCAAGGGTTAAGTGTGTATGATGCGATGTATTATTATTTACCGGTATCCCCAGTGCGCAACGAGGATGGCTCATGGTTCGAAAAGCCAGATCGATCCCAATATGCCAACCCTGTATCGTTAATCGAAGAAAATACCAACTTCACTAAAACAAAGATGATCCAGGCGCATGCAAAAATAGGTTACAAGATTCTACCGGAGTTGACGTATAATCTCGATCTCTCTATGCAGAATAGACAGTTCAATAATTCTCAGTATTATACGAGCAGATCGATGGCAGCCCGCAATGAAAACGGACGGTCGATCCGGGCAGCCGTAGAGGACGAACGGAAGGTAATGGAGATGAATCTGAGCTACGATAAGACTTTTGGAGGTAAACACAAAGTCGGTGCGCTCGCAGGATATTCTTGGGAAGAAAACAACAATAATGACGGATTTCAATTGACCACGTCTGATTACTATGATGATGGATTAAGCTATTATAATCCGGGGATGGCTAATACGGTGAATATGCTCGGATTCGGACCGTATTATCTCTCCACGCTCCGCATGATCTCGGTATATGGCCGTTTGAATTACGCGTACGACAGTAAATATATTTTTCAGGCCACTGTGCGTCGTGATGGGTCATCGGCATTTGGCGTGAACAACCGATGGGCAACGTTTCCCTCAGTTTCTGCCGCGTGGCGCATATCGGAAGAGAATTTTCTGAAGAGCACGGGGATCTTTGATGATCTGAAAATCCGTGCCGGATATGGTGTTAGTGGTAACTCGCTCGGCTTCGACGCTTTTACGGCACAACGTGTATACGGTGCAACTACTAGTTTCTTCGACTACGTTAACGGTGACGGGCTGATCACGCCGATCCGTACCCTAGCAGCCTTGCGTAACGCTAATCCCGATCTGAAATGGGAGACAACCAGCATGATCAATATCGGGGTGGATTTCGGCTTTCTACGGAATAGGTTGACAGGTTCGGTGGAAGTTTACAGAAAAAATACCAGTGATCTGATTTACGACTATCCTGTCAGTCAATTCAAATATATCTATCCACTACTGACTGCCAATGTTGGAGAAATAGAGAACCGTGGAGTTGAGTTGAATTTGGATGCAAAAGTCATTGATTCTAGAAACACACAGTGGAAAACAGGTGTGGTGTTGTCACATAACACGAATAAGGTTGTTAGCATAGCAAATCAGGAATTTACCCGGGACTATATCGAATTATCCGACCTAGGTGGAGCTGGCCAAACCAGTATCTTTCAACAGCGCCTTACCCCAGGCGCACCCATTGGACAATTTTATACGTGGGAATGGGCGGGGTACAATGAAGAAGGTGTGTCCGTATTTTACGTAAGGGACGAAAAGACCGGTGAACTTACAGGCGAGACAACCGATACGCCACAGCGTAAGGATCAAACCATTACGGGTAGTCCCCAACCGAAACTAACGCTCGGTTGGAATAACAGCGTTGCGTATAAGAATATTTCCCTCACGGGAATGTTTCAAGGGGTTTTCGGGCATAAGATTATGAACGCAACACGTGCACGACATTCAAATGTAGTAGGTAATGCGGGACAGAAGAATGTATTGGCCAGTGCGCTAGAGTCTGAGCAGATGACAGATGTCAATGCGCACTATCTTTCCGATAGATATTTGGAAGATGGCGACTTTTTGCGCCTGGCATATCTAACATTGGCCTACAATATTCCCGTTAAGAATCTGCCTATCAAAAATCTACGAGTTTATGCTACCATGAATAATGTGTTTGTCCTTAGCAAATACAAAGGTCTTGATCCTGAAGTAGGATTAGGAGGGCTTACGCCTGGAATAGATAACCGTCAGACATATCCACGTACACGTACAGTTATGTTTGGACTTAATTTTAACTTATAACGACCGAAAGATACAGATGAAACCAAAATTTATATTACGATTATTTTCCATATCCGTCTTGGCTCTAAGTACCGCTTGTACGGATTTAGACGTGGATATCAAATCCCAAAATACGGAGTTCCCAGATTCGGAACGTGCCGCAGAGGCTATTCTGGCAGATGTGTACGCCGCATACAGAGGGGCTTTGGGCCGCGACCACTGGATGGCACAAACGCTTTCGGCGGACGAGGCTGTTAGCGTGTCAATGGGTACAGACTGGTACGATGGGGGGCGCTACCGCGAATTTCATCTTCACAACTGGACTGCTGATAATGGACTCCTGCCCGGTATGTGGAATTCGGCTTCTACAGGAATAACCCTAGCCAATAATGCCATTGAGATTTTTGAAGATTTGCAGCCAAGCCTGATTGCGCGGGCACGGGCGATCCGTGCTTACTACTATTTTGTTCTGATGGATAATTTTGGTGCGGTCCCCCTGATCACCGGGCCGGTCGAAAAAGTCCCAGATCGTGCTAACCGGGAGGAGGTATGCCGTTTTATTGAGGCGGAACTTTTAGAGATAAAAGACCTTTTGCCCGCCACAGTGTCTGTTGCTACCTATGGAAAAGCAACGAAATATATGGCAGAAGCGCTTTTGGCAAAGCTGTACCTGAACTGGTCGGTTTATACATCTCAGGACGTTGCAACTTATACGTCTTCCATTACAAACGAGAAGCTTAACCAAGTAGTAGCCATGTGCGACAGTATTATCTTGTCAGGACAATTTAATCTGACAAGCCACCGGTTTATGGAAAAGTTCCGTCCCGATAACGGTTATCAGATCAAGGATTTTATTTTTGCAATGCCGTACGACCGGGAGAAGCAACAGGGGATGACCTATTCCCGTTTCTGGATACACCGCAGCGCACAAAATCAATTTGCCCCGCTGCCACAGAGTGTTGGAGGGACTTTTCGAGTTTTACCTGAGTTCTTAGAGAAATTTAATCTGCCAGGTGATGAACGTAACGCATCGTATATCGGGGGCAAGCAGTACTATTGGTCAAACTATACCGAGGATAAATCCCGACCATTCTTGATACGCACGTCAAAGAAAGGCATAGATCAAGACTATAATGGAGCCGATGCAGACGTGCAATTTGATTGGCAATTGGAAACTTCCAAGGAAATAGTGCTGCGCCCTGACGGAGCGGCTACGCTGAATGTAGGGAATGATCAGAACGGTCGTTCTATGGGTTACCGTTCCGTTAAATTCTATATGGACGTAGCTGTGACGGCCAGCAACGCTAGGAACCAGAGCAACGATGTTCCGATCTTCCGGTATGTAGACATACTGCTGATGAAGGCGGAAGCGATACTCCGCGGAGCTTTACCGACCAATGGCGAAACACCGCAGTCGCTTATTAATCAGGTGCGTGCTTACGTCGGTGCGCCGCTACTGACGGAGACTCCGACGCTCGAAGATCTTCTGGATGAGAGAGCGCGCGAATTTGCGGATGAATCGTGGCGCAGAAATGACCTGATCCGCTATGGAAAATTTGAGGACAACTGGGGGTTTCGTTCCCTTTATCCTGCTGGTATGTCAGAAAGATTCCGACGGATATTTCCAGTGCCCACAACCGTACTCAATGTAAATACACACTGGACGCAGAATAGCGGTTATTGAAGAATGGCATGATGAAGAGAAGAGATTTTATGAAAAGCACCTTGGGCACGGCCCTGGGTGCTAGCCTTTCGGGATTGCCCCTTGCAACTGCCGCTACTAAAGAACCGACACAGGTTGATAGTGGTGATATCAACAGCCGCGCGGGACTAAAGGACGAGTATGACTTACATTTTATCGCTGTAGGAGATTGGGGCAGAAACGGAGAAGATCATCAAATGCAGGTAGCAAAACAGATGGGGAACTGGGCATCCACCCATCCAAATAATTTCATTATTTCAACTGGCGACAATTTTTACCCGTCAGGTGTGGTGAGCGAGCACGATCCGCTTTGGCACTATTCGTTCGAAAATATTTATACGGCATTTGCACTGCAATGGGATTGGTATCCGATACTAGGCAACCATGATTATAAATCTAACCCTGATGCCCAGGTAAGATATACAGCTATCAGCCGCCGTTGGAAAATGCCGGCTCGTTACTACAGTAAGGTATTTAAAATTGATAATCAACAAGAGCTATTGATTGCATTTATTGATACCAACCCGTTGATTCCGGAGTTTTATAAAAATAGCGAGTACGGCCCCCATGTGACTGGACAACAACCTGAGATGCAATTATCTTGGCTGGATGATCTCTTATCTACGTCCGATGCACAGTGGAAAATCGTGGTAGGACACCATCCGATCTATACGGCTGGGCCGCGAACAGAAAATTATGATACGTTAGCTGTACGAAAGGTGCTCGAGCCATTGCTTGAAAAGCATAAGATTCCGTTGTATCTCTCTGGGCACGAACATTCTTTACAACACCTACGTGCGGAAGGGAAAACTACACACCAGTTTATTTCCGGCTCCGGTTCAGAAACTACATCCGTCAAGTCAGAAATACCGTACAGTCGCTTCCAGGCGTCTAGTTATGGCTTCATGTACTTTTCATTCCGGAAAGATGATTTTAGGGTCCAATGTGTTGATCACGAAGGTCAAATTGTTTATTCAACATCGATCACGATGTAAGTTGGCCTACCGTTTAAAAAAATAAATAAAACTGCTTTTTAATGTACTTTTGATGCATTTGTTAGTTACTAATTATTGAAGTAGTGCGGTATACTGCATTTTGCGACACTGTAGTGAGAATAGACATATTGTTGTTATTTCTGGTTTGCCAAACGTCATCAAAGAGATAGGAAACAGAACAGCAGTGATTAACAAGAACAATGCAATGCTGCCTGTTGATGGAAATCACTGATTTTTCGGGAGCTGTCTTATCTGGTGAACTGAGGGGATTCATAAGAAATGTTAAAAAAAATCACGAACTTTGTCCCTGATCTGCAAGCTCAATCGTTATGACGGTGAACATTTAAATTGTAATAAAATGAAAGAATTTGCATTAATCTTTAGATTGAAAGACATTGCCGATTTCAGGCCTTCTCCTGAACAGATGCAGGAACGTATGAACTGGTTGGCAGGAATTGCCTCGCAAAACAAGCTCGTGGATAAGGGCAACACACTATTGCCACAAGCAGGTAGCGCAAAAACAATAAAATCCAACAAGGTAGTAACCGATGGGGCTTATACAGAAATTAAAGAATTTATTAGTGGTTATATCGTTGTCAGAGCAGAGGATCTAGATGAGGCAGTGGAGATGGCCAAAGCTAATCCCATCTTTGAACAGGTTGGTGGAACGATTGAAGTAAGGGAAGTTTTGAAACGTGACTAGCCTAAAGTCCCATAACGAACTTTTACCCCATTTATTTCGGCAGGAGTATACTAAAATGACGGCTGTTTTGTGCCGTCATTTTGGTTTGCAATATATGGATATTGCTGAAGACTTGGTAAGCGATACCTTTTTAAAGGCATACGAACACTGGGCAATACATGGTACTCCTGAAAATCCGAGCGCGTGGCTTTATTCAGTGGCCAAAAACAAAGCAAAGGACCATTTCAAGCATGTCGCAGTTTTTCAGACTCGGGTCAAAGGAGCGATAGAACCGGTTCTGACTGAATCAGAAAAGGAAGTAGAGTTTTCCTCTCAAACTATTTCTGATAGCCAATTAGCCATGATCTTTGCTGTGTGTGAGGCAACCAACTCCATGGAAGCGCAAATTTGTTTGGCCCTTCAGGTACTCTGTGGCTTCAGCGTTCAAGAAATAGCCAATGCATTTTTAGCCAAGACAGAAACCATAAAAAAAAGACTGCAAAGGGCGAGAGATAATCTTCGTAACACGAATTTCCGGATTAAAGAACTAACCGTAGAAGATGTGCAATTGAGATTGGAAGCTGTATTAAAAACCTTGTATTTACTTTTTAACGAGGGCTATTATTCTAGAACGGCCAATCAGTTTATCAGAAAAGATCTGTGCTTAGAAGCTATGAGGCTCACGTTACTGCTAACCGAAAATCCATTGACAGATGGTCCGCAGACAAATGCCTTACTGTCCTTGATGTGTTTTCAAAGTTCACGGCTTGCTGCCAGGATGAATGATTTAGGTGAAACCGTTTTGTTCGATGATCAGGACAGGAGTTTGTGGGATACTTCGCTTATTGAAAGAGGGAATTATTATTTGATAAACGCAACAAATGGAAACGAAATTTCGAAATACCACCTGGAAGCTGGCATTGCTTATTGGCATACAACGCCGACAGATAAGAACAAATGGGGACATATTTTACAACTTTACAATCAACTTATTCTAATAGAATACTCGTCAATTACAGCGCTGAATAGAATATTTGCAATCGCCAAAATTGAAGGTAATAGCAAAGCGATTTCCGAAGCGGAAAAATTAAACTTGCTAGATAGCAGTTATTACCACGGGTTATTAGCTTATCTGTATTCCGATGGTAATATGACAAAAGCAATTGGACATTATGAACAAGCTATTCAACTCAGTAAATCCAACGCCGAAAAGCAAACCTTGGAAAAGCAACTTACCCAGCTCAAAAGTCGATTTGCTAGTTAGTGGATAATATCTTTCGTTTTCTTCGTTTGCTGGGGAAGTACATTAAGGCGTGCTGTGAACCGTTGACGAATTTATCTTTTTCTGCTAGATGGCATCTCCTGTGATTTTTTTAGTTGTGAGGCACTTTTTTATAGCTCAAGCACTTTATGAGTTTGCCGATTGGATTTTGGCTAAGATTTCACATGAGAATCAGCTATCCGTGAATATCTTAAAGCTTTAATCCGCATTTAAGATAATTTGTTATCTCATCCTACCTCTCATTACGTGAGTTGTCCTTTAACATCTTCCTTTCGAGGACTTACCAATCTCCTTTGCGAGGTGTTTGAAAGTAGTCCTGTTTCGATCTTGAATTGTGTGCATCGTCATTAAACGGATAAAGAGAGCGCGTCTTCCAACTAAATAGGTCAACATTTATTTTTTTGCTAAAAAAACAAAAAGCAAAAACAAAATAACATCTAAGATGTTTATTCAGAGGTAATAATAAAATTTGAAAATTATTATATAATTAGGAAAATATATGTGATAACTTCATTGTTACTAGTAATTAATTTAAATATTGAATTTTTTCTTGCGTAAGTTCGAATTTATATTTAATATTGTTTTGAAATTTGCGAAAGCAACATTGACCCTATGAAATTATTGATTTTTAATTAGTTGCAATGAAAACTAATAAGCTACATTATTCATTTAATCATTCTATTGATTTTACGACGCTATTTGCGGGTTAATTTTGTTGTTTAAATACTAGGAAATTTTAGTGTAAGTTTTACACTATGTGATTGTTAATATGCGATTAACTAATATTAATATTAGAATAAATTTAACCAAATAGTATATAGTATGAAAAAACATGAAAAAAAGGTGTACGTAGTGCCAACCATGGAGGTGCTAGTCGTCGAATTAGAGCAAGGAATCGCCGCTGGCTCGGGAACAGGTTCACCAAGCGCTTCACCGTCTGTGGATGATTGGGGATCCGGTGGCGGAGATACACAAAACGGTGATTTTTAGTAACTGAACATTAATTAACAGATTAAGAAATTTATGAATTTACTACGATTTAAACGGGCTAATTGGATAGTCGCCACTGTCATGTTAGCTACTTCAGGAATGCTTGTAACAAGTTGTTCCAAAGATAAAAACCCGACAGAAGAAGTCTCTGAATTCGAGGGAACCAAACTGGTCGTATCGGTCGCGGGTATCAACGAGGGTAAGGATGTGCCTGTGGGTAATCTGAAGTCAAGTGCAAACACGAATGCTGCTGCTAAGCCGAAGGTGTTGGAATTTGACGAGTTTGATGCGGTTTTAGCGGTGGATAACAACGTTCCTTTTAAAGCCGCCAAAGCATTGCGTCAATCAACTGGCGGAGCTGGTATAAAAGCTGCCGCTGTTGAGGATGGCGTTTCGTACCGGTTGTTCTTGTTCTCAGCGGATGGTACTACATTAGTAACCTCAGCGCAATTTGTATCTGGTACAGCTGGAACAATCGACGTATCACAAGGCACGTCATATAAGTGGGTAGCGCTTTCTTATAATAATAACGAGGATATCCCTGAGGTTCCTGCTGGTAGTACGCAAATTGCTCTTCCAGGTGGTAAAGATGTATTATACGCAAGCGGTACCGTTGATGTGCCTACAGGTAGCGGAAATGTCAATGCGCCAATTGCCATTACCTTTGCACATAAATTCTCGCGTATAGCGATCGAGTTGAACTCAAAGGGTATGTTTGGTAATATATTAAGTGCTGGGGTTGCAGTAAGTGGCTTAAACTTGCAAACAGCAACGATCGATGTCGCTACGGGAAACTTATCTAACTTGACACCATATACAGCAACGATTGATTACAGCAGTTTTGCCGATGTTGAACCACAATTTCAAGATGCAAAAATAGCATATGCATATACAGCGAGTCCTGCGCAATTGACAGGAGTTCAAGTAGGTGTATCGAGCTTGTCTGTTCAGCATAGAGACAACCGCGACGAGTTAGTAACACGTAACTTCTCAGCAACGCCGGTTAACTTTAGCTTTAATGTCACTCCAGAGCTTGGAAATAGTCACCGTTTGTTGGTTAACTTTGTGGAATCTCCGATTACAGCGGTAGGATCGACCGTAAGATGGGCCCGCTCTAATGTGTACTATACACCAGGACCGGATGCATCTCGCCAATATGGCTTTTATGCAAGAAATATTCAAAGATCATCTGCTGACGGCTTTTTCTCATTCCAAGGAACTATCCCTGGTCAATTTGCTACGACTGGAAATGAAGGAGACCCATGTGCTTTGGTTTACCCTGCGGGAGTCTGGAGACAGCCTGATCGTGTGGAGTTAGAGCCATTCACGACTAGTCAAGGATTGTTATCTTCATTATTGGGGACTATCGGTTCCTTATTGGGAGCTCGTGACGAAGCACCAAATTCTACGTTGGGAAGTAACTACGCGGAGTATGCATTGGCAGGTGGCAATAATTCTGCATATGGAGATGCTGCTTCAGGATCTAATAACTTACGCTTTTATTATAACGGTCAGATAACTGACGTGGGCGTGCTTACGCAGATCGGTCAAAATGGCCTCCTTAATCTTGGATTGTCCTCGCTATCAGCAGACCTTGCTGGCGTTAACATTATTGGTACGAATATTCCAATTTTGCCAACATATGGTACACAAACTGCATTCTGGACACGTACTCAGGCACTTTCTATTCCTGGACTAGCTTCAGCTGGATCATACGCATATGTTGGTTTTACAGCTGACCAAGCAATTCTAGGAATACCTGTCGGGGATCCATTTGTAAAAGCTGCGCGCTCAGCAGAATTGCTGTCGGGTGTAGGGGTGTTAGGAGTTAACGTATTAAGTACTTCATTTAAGAACGTACGTTGCGTTAGAAATTAACGAACCAGTCAACGATTGTATAGTGCAAGCGGCCCTTGAATGGAGGGCCGCTTGCTTTGTATTGTGCGGTCAATGATGAAATGTGGCGAGTTCGTTCGTCTCGGCTCTCCTATAATAGGTAAAAAACTTAATTTTGTACAATGAAGAATCTTTTACTACTCGTGTCTTTTATCGTCCTGACGACGGCTTGTCATAATAGTGCGCATACAACGGAACAAAAGTCTCCAGATTCGACCAAAGGGTCGCAGTCTGCTGGTAATGTTGCGGAGGCCGAGCTGTTTAATTACTGGAATGGGTTTGATTTTAACGATACGGCATTGGTCAGTAGTCCACAGATCGGAGAGCAGAAGCTTGTCAATTTTATTGGAATGCTCTCTTCTGTAAGTGATTCGGCAGCTGCTGAAGCGATACAATCCATGTTGAAAGCTGCGGAGGTGAACGAAACCAGTTGGCAGTATTACATCAAAAGGTATGCGCATTATCTCTATGATCCTAATTCGCCGATGCGAAGTGAACTGTATTACGAGCCGGTTCTCGCCTATCTGGTGAAGTCTCCAAAAACAAGTGATGTGGATCGAATCCGCTACCAAACTTTGTTGAAATTAGTTGCCAGAAATCAACCAGGAACAACAGCGACCGATTTTTCATATATAAAAAGTGATGGAAGAGAACATAAATTGAGTGAGGGTGCGGCGAATTATAAGATGTTGCTGTTTTATGATCCAACCTGCTCACATTGCGCAGAAGTATTAACCGATTTGGCCAATTCGAGCGATGCAAACAGCATGATCGATCAGGGTAAATTGGAAATTCTGGCAATATGTCCAATTGCCGACCGCAAGCCATGGAAAGATTACCAAAGTAAGATCCCCGAAAAATGGATCAATGGGCTCGATGCGAAAGGAGAGGTGATCAGCAAAGGATGGTATAATATACAGGCATACCCGACGATCTTTTTGTTGGACAAGGCAAATAAGGTTGTGCTGAAAGACGCGCCTTTAGATGTGACGTTGCGCTATCTCTTGGCGAAAGCTAAAAGCTAAAGACTTTTTTTGGGCTAGAATGGCTGAGGCTTGAGCGAAAAAAAGGAACGGCGGGTTGCCAGATAATTATCCGCGATACGTTTCGCTCTTGCAAACTGGAAATATCGGTAGCCTTCCTAAAAACCATTATTATTGCGAATCACGAAAAACGCCGAAGTAATCCCTTTACTACAATTGCTCATGAAGGAAGATGGACCGTTTTTCCATGATTGCTCTCGTAATGACATTAGTATTAACAATGCTAGGCTATTTAATCGCGTCTAAATTTGAGAACTACACCTCGATTTAGTAAATTCAGCCTTGGAAATTAAGCTAAGGCGTTGTGAGGAGATAGACACGTGTGTTAGCTGGGTAAAGACCGATGGAGCAAGTCGTAAAAATAAATAATCATTCGTTTTTTGACGCAGTCAAAGAATCCCTCGCGGTGGGAAATCGGGTTAAATTCCGTGTGGTGGGAAATAGCATGCGCCCGTTTCTGCGAGAAGGGGACCAAGTCGTTATCCAAGAGGCTAACCAACATGATTATCAGCGCGGTGCCATTCTGCTTGCGCATTGGAAGGACGGATACGTGCTGCATCGTGCCGTGCGTTATCAGGGGGGCTTTGTATGGCTGGCAGGGGATAATAATTTGGTGCAGCTGGAACAAATATCCGTCGACCAAATAATTGCCGTAGTAGTTTGTGCATACCGAGGAGAGAAGCGAGTCCTAAATCAATCGTTTTGGACACGATTGGCGGGGATGCTATGGTTTCATGCACGTCCGCTCCGAATAGTTGGTGCCAAATTAATCAGATTGATAAGAAAGGAATATGTATAAATCGATCGGGACTTTCCGCGTCTTAAAAGCGAACTATTCCAGTATAACCATGGAAAACAAAATAAAATATATATGAAATTGAAAGCAAATTTAACCCTTCGTCAGGTAGGAAATGAACATATTATCGTAGAACCAAACCAGGGCATGGTAGATCTTTCCAAAGTGTTTACGTTGAACGAGACTGCCGCGTTTTTATGGAAAGAACTCGACGGACAGGATTTTGAAAAAGATGCTGTTGTTCAGTTGCTTATGGATAATTATGATGTCGATGAAGATCAGGCGCAACAAGATGCAATCGCGCTACTTGACCATTTCCGCGGGCAAGGTCTGTTAGTGGATTGATGAGTCTGGTAGATTTACTGGAGACCTCTGTTCATAAGGCCTTTTTTGAGGCGTTACGGAGTGGTTTGTGGGGACGGCGACCCGATCCCGCCGCTTTTCAATCGCTATCCCGGGACGAGTGGTCGAGATTATACAAATTGTCCACCTTACAAACCGTTGAAGGTATCGTTTGTGAAGGTATTCAACAATTGTCTCCAGAGGTTTTGCCTCCGAAAGATATATTGGCAAAATGGATGGTGCGGTTGCAGCATATCGAAGAGAGAAACGGTTGGATGAACGAGGTTTTGTCGGATCAGATTGCATTCTTTGAGAAACATAACCTGCATCCCTTCCTTCAAAAAGGACAAGGGGTGGCTCGATATTACCGTCGGCCCCAAAGCCGTGTGTGTGGGGATATTGATTGGTGTTTCAGTGATAAAAAGGAGTATAATCGGGCGGCAGCGCTCATGAAGAAACATGGACAAGGATTAAAAATAGGGCACGGATATAGTCTGTCGTATACCTGGAAAGGGTGCGACATTGAGCACCATCAGCGTTTGGTTGAACTGAGAAATCCGTTTGTGCAAGGATATCTGAAAGGTCTGTCACGTTCTACCTCTTATCCACCCGTTCCAGTGGAGTTTGGTGAACAAGTTGCATATATTCCGCATCCGATATTAAATATATTGCTTGTGAATGCGCATATTTTAAAACATTTGGTGGTCTATGGAATTGGAACGCGCCAGCTGTGCGATGCGGCGCGTTTATATGATGCTCTGCATAATCAATTCGATCCAAATGCATTACGTGATGTGTATGAGCGGACCGGAATCTTGAAGTGGTCTTACGTGCTGCACGAATTGCTTGTGAACTATATTGGACTTGATCGGAAAAAATTGCCATTTGAGCAGGAGGCTCCGGAAGATGCTGCCTGGATGATGGCGGATATCTTAAAGGGAGGGAATTTCGGCTTTTACAATACAGAAGGGAAGGATGAGACGAAATCGTTAGACAAGCCTGCCCGAGTTAAGAAATTTTTTAGTCGCTTTTACCGATACGCCCGTCTGGCTCCCGGAGAAACTATCTCTTCCCCGTTTATGATCATGTTTTCGAAAATAGACCACTAACATGCAGGAAACATCCTTTAAATATCAATGGAAGTGGGCATGGCGGTTTGCAAAGCCATACCGATATCAACTGTTGCTCTATTTTTTGCTGGAAGTCGTTTCCTTGACATTAGGTTTGCTGTTTATTTGGTGGTCGAAACGCACCATAGATTTCGCTGTTACGGCAGACACGCCGCAAATGAAGGAAGCATTGATTTTTGCAGTATGCAGTGTTGTTCTGGGCGTCGGTATCGGCCTTTATTCGGGTTGGTTAAATGAACGCACGCGGACGCTCATGTTGATCCGTTTGCAGAAAGACGTCATACGCACACAAATGCAAGCAACGTGGGGGCTGGTTAAGAACTGGCACACGGGTGACATCATGGTGCGTGTGAACACGGATTGTCAGGAGGTGGTGCAGGTAATTGGTAATTCAGCTATTGCTTCCCTCGTGACCGTACTCCGCATATTGGCTGCAACAGGATTCCTTTGGTGGATGGATCCAATGTTGGCCGTGTTGTTATTGGCTATTTGTCCGTTGATTGTTTTTTCTAAGGTGTATTTCCGTAGGTTCCGAAAGCTAAATCAACACCTCAAGCAAGCAGAAAGTAATTTGGGGAACGTGGTGCAGGAAAACTTGCGTTTTCGCTTGTCTATACGGGCGCTTAATTTGGGTGCACTGCGTTGGAGAAAGGTCGACGAAAGCCAGGATGCTATCTATCAAATGAAGATGGGAGTCCTGAATTTTTCCACGGTCTCTAGAGGCTTGATGAATGTGGTTGTGAATACCGGTTTTTTGGTAACTTTTGCTTGGGGAGTGTATAAGTTGCACGCCGGAGCGATTACCTTCGGAACGTTATCTGCTTTTTTACAACTTGTATCCCGAATACAGGGGCCTGTTCTGGTCTTGATGGGGTTTGTTCCTTTATTTGTGCGCTTTCGTGCTTCGCTCGATAGACTGAATGAGATCTTGTTGACAGAACAAGAAGAGCAGGTAGCGCCAGAATATCTGGCAAATATTGGACAGATTGAATTACAGGGACTGAGTTTTCGATATGAAGATAAGGAGGTATTGAACGATTTGCAAGCAACGTTTGTGAAGGGCAGGCCGACAGCTATTGTTGGAGCAAGCGGTAAAGGAAAAACGACACTTATCCGGTTATTGCTGAGCTTGCTCCGGCCGAACAAGGGGAATATCTGGATCGATTCCAACGGTCATCGGGTTCTTTTGGAGCGCAAACACCGTGTGAACTTCGCGTATGTTCCTCAAGGCGATAAGCTTTTCAGTGGGACGATCCGGGAGAACTTGCAGATTACCGAGTCTCCGATATCTGAAGAACGTATGCGTGTGGCTTTGACTACCGCCTGCGCTTTGTTTGTTTATGATTTGCCCGATGGGCTGGATACGGTGGTCGGCGAGTCAGGGCATGGCTTATCCGAAGGGCAGGCCCAACGGATAGCGGTAGCGCGGACGCTACTTCGTGACTGTAATGTTTGGCTATTCGACGAGGTAACATCTGCTCTGGACCCACCCACGGCAGCAGCGCTCACAGCGCAGCTTTTGGAAGCCGGAAAAGAGAAAATACTTGTTTTCGTGACGCACGATTTAGCCTTGGCTGATGCATGCAGTCAAACCATTTTAATACGTTAAATAATATACATGAATATTCAAGAGCATCATATCGACCCGCATACAGAGAAACAAGTTTCCTATTTTCAGATTGCCAGACATATCCTTCAATTCGTTCACCCGCCGGAGGTTGACCTTGATAGGTGTCTGCCTAGTTTTTCCTCGTTCGTCGTGGAACCTATACTGGAGCCCGCTATGCTTTCTGTAGAACTGACAACCAGAGCTGCCCCTGCCGACGACCCAGATACAAAATTGCTTAGCGATATTTCTGTCATTTGGGAAGAACGGTTTCGTTTCGAGGAGACGTCCGACCACTACGTGACGACGATCTTGGCCGGGGTGGATGAGCGACCTTGGAAAATGATCAGTACAAAGGACTTTAAACATTCAGTGATTTATGCGCAAGCAGACGAACTATATACTACGTTCAAAGCAGCTTGGCTACTGATGATTGCTTTTGGACAAGCAGGCCTGCAACATCAAACAATCTTGTTGCACGCCTCTGTGGTTGAACGTAATGGCGTGGGGTATGCTTTTTTAGGAAAGAGCGGTACCGGTAAAAGTACACATAGTCGGTTGTGGGTCAAGCATATTGAGGGGACACAGTTGATGAATGATGATAATCCAGTGGTGCGCGTCTACGACAATGCGGAAGTATTTATTTATGGTACGCCTTGGAGTGGGAAGACGCCGTGTTACAAACCTATAGAGGCTAAGCTTGGTGCAGTAGTTCGCTTAGAGCAAGCTCCCTATAACAAGCTGCAGTGGCAAAAGGCAAAGGAGGCGCTCATTGCCTTGCTTCCTAGTGGGTCGGCTATCCGCTGGAACCCTGAATTGTTTGATAGTATGCTGAAAACCTTAGAGGTTATTATACAAGGAGTTCCGATAGGCTATTTACGATGTCTTCCCGATAGGGATGCCGCAGCATTGTGTTTTGCTAAGATTTTGGAGTACAAGGCCGCATCAGCGTCTTCTTGATTATGTGCTTATAAGATTCGTTCTGTTCATCCAGAATATAATACGGGCCGGGTGATGACAGCTTCATCATTAGCGGTATAACTACTCTCTTTTTAGGAGCGTACCACTAACCTGTTGACAGCGACCTTCAGCCGCTCTTGTGTGACAGGATCGTTTAAATCTAGCCCGAAGAAAGGCCGCTCTGTTCCTTTTGTATAGATTGCCAGGTAACGTAAGCCTGCAGTGATCAGTACAATTTCATCGATTGTTTCTTCCTTCCAGAGTCGTTTGTCTGCTGTTTTGTTAACGACGCTACGTAGTAGGGTCAATAGTTCGTTCTGTTGTTTAACAAGCTCCTGTAAAGCTTTATCGCTTTTGCCAGCGGACCAGTGGAGCAGTCCTTGCCATTCTTTGTCCTTAAGTAGCTCAGTATATTGCTGTTCGATATAAAACATCACATCTTCCAGCAGGATGTGATCTAAATTGTTGAGTATAGCATGGCTGAGGTCAGCGATCGATTCGCCCTTCAATTTTTTTTGGAAAAAAGCGCTAATTAGGCCTTGAAGATCTTGAAAGTATAAATAAAGGAGTTTTGGATTTTTTTTGGATACTTTGGCTACATGCGCGATAGAAAGGCTGCTATAACTGTCTTCCGCAAGAACATCACCTATTGCTGATATCAATTCTTCTTTTGTGCGTTCGGCGTTACGCTGTGGGCCTGAAACTACTTTTCTGATGTTTTTGCTCATACGTGTTGGTGTTATACAGTATTGAGGGCCCGCTGTGCCACCTGTTTTCAAGATTTAAATAAAATCTGACGTTTTGCGAAGCGATCGGCACTTAAGCAAGCGATTTAGTTAGCAAATAATTTTCTGTTTGACTCCTAAATATAGAAAAATAATTTTTTCCAATGAAGGGGGTGTGTTCTCGTAGCAATGTTGCTGGATTGGATTGACAAATCGATTCCTGATTGGAACTCAGCAAAGAGTTTCGAAATATATCTGCCAGCTATTTGTCGTATTATCTATCCAAGTCTCGACCGTTCGATGTTAGACGTAACGCAAACTCGATTCATCATAAGGCGACTCTTCGTAATCAAGAGGTTATTTGGCGTTTTGTTCTAATTATTGATCTCGTAATAATGTTTTGCGTCTATCCTTAGCATATTTTGTGCTATCCCTGCAGATGGCTTGGCTTAAGAGAAGGGCACCGTGAATCTACAGATGAGTGGTAGCTGATCTTGGAGGTCGAGTCTGGATACAGTAGATGTGTATTTCATAACAAGATCCCACAGGTCAGTAAGTTCAGTCTGGTGGCGTGGATATTGAAAAAATAGTCCATGATCCATTCTTCTGCAGGTTAAAGCCAAGAAAGCGAACGTTAAGCGTTTCCGACAATACGAGACTGTTTGGTACATTATTGTTTATATTTTTGATGATATAACTGCATATTCCGGTGTTTTTCTCTCTTGATTTTTTAAAATTTCGTACGACCAATTATTTTATTTACAAAATTAATAGCAATTTTATGTACGGTTAACCTCGCAATAATACTTTTGGCTTATGGACCTTGCTGGCTTTACAATCACTGTCACTGCATTTGAGCAGCTCCAAAGCGGAGATGAACAGGCGTTTGAGTCTGTATACCACGCGTATCACCCCCTTATTTTTGCTAACGTAAACCGCTTGTGTAACGATACAGAACTCAGTATCGAGATCGTTCAGGAAACCTTCGTACAGCTTTTTTTACATAAAGGAAAACTCGGAGAGCCAGAAGCGCTATATCCTTTTCTATACACCGTATCCAAGCGATTGGCCATCTCTGCATTCCGCAGATCGGTCGTTCGTATCAAATATGAGCAATACTTAAAGCACACTTTCAAAGAAGAGAGCCAGGAAAGTGAGTCCCTGATTTTCAAGAACGATTTGTCTATAAAGCTCCAAGAGTTGATCAATGAACTACCCGATCAGCAGCGCAAAGTATTCAAGATGAATAAACTGGATGATATGAGTTATAAAGAGATTGCCGACCTAATGGGTGTCTCGCCCCATACCGTACGCAACCAGATTGCCAGCGCGACTAGGATCATCCGTCTGAAAGTGGATAAACTATTATTTTTGCTCCTTTTCTTAAAATTTTTCCAATAGCAATAGTACATCTTTCCGACTGGTGCGTGTATCGGTATAGAAGCCTCAGGAAAGATGGAAGCGAATCGACTTAAAGAACTTATTTTTAGATACCAGAAGGGAAAATGTACGGCGGAAGAGTACGCAGAACTTCAACAGTTTTTAGCGGATCCGGCACAGAGCGGCCTGCTGGAGGAATATTATGACAGTTTGCCGCAAGAGGTGCAATCTATGGGTAGCACTGTCAATGCCGATCAGGTGTTGGCTAGAATCCGGAATGATGTCAGGGTACGAGGAAGAAAGCAAGCTTTGTCGCGGCGCAAACGATTATCCGGTTTGTACTATGCAACAGCGGCAGCTGTGGTTCTGCTGTTGGGATTCGGGGGGTTATACTCCCTACATACCGCCAAATATAGCCCGTCTGCCGCTACTACAGTCGCCATCGTGCCCGGACAAGACAAAGCCCAGCTTCGCCTGGACGATGGTCGTGTATTTGACCTGGACAGTCTGAGCGATGCCTCTGGGCTGGCCAATAAAGGTTTCTACCTATCCAGAGGCAAAGACCGGCAAATAGTATTTAAGTATGACCCGACAGATCGGGAGCTGGCTGGTTCCGGTTATCATACGCTGTCCACTCCCAAAGGAGGGCAGTTCCAATTAGAACTGCCCGATGGCACCAACATATGGCTGAATGCCGAAAGTACCGTGAAATTTCCGGCTCGCTTCCTCGATCAGGAACGTCGTATAGAATGTGCGGGCGAGGTTTATTTTGAAGTGGCGAAAAGAACAGTAGCAGGCCGCCGGGTACCCTTTAAAGTGTTCACCCGGGGACAGGAGCTAGAGGTGCTAGGTACGACCTTCAATGTGAACAGCTACAGTACCGCCGTGGTTACGACCTTAGTCGAAGGCCAGGTCCGCCTGAAAGATAGTAAGCAACAAGTTCTTCTTTCGCCCAATCAGCAAGCCATTTGGGGCGATGAATTTGTCGTGCAGCCGATAGACCCCGTATATGCCATTGCATGGAAAGAGGGTGATTTCGCTTTCCAGCGTGCACGCATTCAAGAAGTGATGGAAAGCATTGCGCGTTGGTACGATGTGCAGGTGGAATTCCAAGGCGATTTTAAGGAAGATGTGTTTACCGGAACCCTCTCCCGATACGAAAATATTGATAAATTATTACAAACCATAGAGTTTACGGGGTCTGTTCATTTTTCAAGAGAAGGGAGGAAGATAACGGTAAAGAAATAACTGTCGGAAGAAAAAATCAAGATCAGGAGTGGTTGCAACACCCCTGATCAACGTCAGCACGCTGACAAGATTGAAAAATAACCTCTTATCAATTAATTAACAATCAACAACAAATGTATGGAAAAAAACTAGGAAAAAGCTTTCAGGACCGAAGGCAAATTCCACCCATTAAATCTATTCTCATGAAGTTGAGCCTAGCTGTTCCCCTGCTTGTAGTCGCCAGTTTGAATGTACATGCGGTGACGATAGGACAAACCATTACCCTGAAAAAGAAAAACCTGAAGATCGAGGAACTCATCAAGGAGGTACGAAAACAGACCGGCTATAATGTTTTCTTCAATGAGTCTGCCATTCCGGGAGGACTAAGATTCGATGTCACTTATTCCAACACGCACTTGAAATTGGTGCTGGACGAACTATCTGTCCGGTATCACTTGGGGTATAAAATCATCGATAAAAACATCGTCCTATCTCGTGTACAGGATAAGTCGAATGCGGGCGAAGATAGAGGTCTACAGGTGATACGGCAAAGACAGGTGAGCGGCAGGGTGACTAATCAAAAGGGAGAGGTACTCGTAGGTGTAACGGTATCTGAAGCAGGGACCTCTAACAGTGCGATCTCCAGCAATACAGGTACCTACACGATTGCACTGGATAACCCGGAAAGTACGCTTCGTTTTTCGTTCATAGGCCACTCGACCAAAGAGGTGAAGCCGGGAGCCTCTACTATCCTGGACGTGACCCTCGAAGAAACCGTCAGCGTACTAAATGACATTGTGGTAGTAGGTTACGGTACGCAGAAGCGAGATAACCTGACTGCGGCGGCCAGCACCGTCGATCCGCGGCTCTTGAAAAGCAGACCTGCTGGCAATGCCTCTTCGTTGTTGCAGGGAACCATACCGAACTTACAAGTCAAATTTTCTACCGGAAGGCCCGGAGCAAGTGGGAGTTTCAATATTCGTGGGGTCAACTCCATATCGAGCTCCGCATCCCCTTTGGTGATTATTGATGGTTTCGAAGGCGATATCAATAGGATCAATCCGAATGACATCGAATCCGTCACGGTGCTGAAAGATGCATCTGCCGCGGCAGTATATGGGGCACGGGCATCGTATGGTGTGATAATCGTCACCACAAAAACGGGCAGCAGCGGGCCGGTCGCCATTTCCTACACCGGACAAACCTCGATCAGCAGACCGACCACATCGACTGATTTTGAAACTAGAGGATACTATTCGGCAGCAATCAATGACAAGTTTTTTTCGCAATACGCGGGCACCAGTTACACCCGCTATACGGACGACGATTACTACCAGCTTTGGATCAGACGGGACGATAAAACGGAACATCCCGACAGACCCTGGGTTGTCATCGATAAAAGGGATGGTCGGGATAGCTATGTGTATTACGGCAACACCGATTGGTACAGCTACCTGTTTAACGATCGGCGGCCGATGCAATCGCACGATATCAGTATTGTCGGCGCTTCGGACAATATCAAATACAGTCTTTCGGGCAATTATTTCGACCAGGATGGCATATTCAGGCATAATCCGGACAATATCAAGCGATATAACCTTCGCTCCAAAGTAGATTTTAAAGTTAAATCCTGGCTGGATATTAATACCAACATAAGTTACTTTAATTCCGCTTACGGGTACCCGGGGGTGGGCGGGGTCGAAAACACGTTCAACGTCGCTACCAGCCACGGCTTAGCCAGCATCGTCCCAAAAAATCCCGACGGTAGCTTGGTATACGCCACGACGATCAGCAATTACAACGTCATGGATGGTTATGCAGCCATGCTGACGCATGGACTGCATAGGAATATGGATAAGATCAGCGAATTCTCGCCAACGATCGAGGCTGTGCTTAAGCCAATGCGCGGCCTTGAACTGCGTTCGAGCTACCGTTTTATCCATTACAATTACCAGAATATGAACCGGACCGCTAATGTGCCCTATTCCAAATACCCGGGCGAGGTACTTACGATCAGTACCGGTATTGGTAATAATAAGCTAAGCGAATCGCAGATTAACCATTATTTTCAAGGTGTTAATATGTATGCTACCTACGAGAAAGAGCTACATACCGATCATACTTTCAAACTAATGGGCGGATACAATTATGAGACGAAGTACATAAAGGACGTAAAAGCTGCACGAGATGGCTTGTTAAGCGATCAGCTTACCGATCTGGAATTAGCGACGGGTGAAGTGATCGAGGTCAACGGCGGGCAGAACGAATACGCGCTATTTGGTGTTTTCTATCGGGCCAATTACAGCTACAAAGACAAATACTTGCTGGAGGTTGCCGGCCGTTATGATGGTACTTCCCGCTTTGCCAAAGGCCGAAGGTTCGGTTTTTTTCCTTCATTTTCGGCGGGATGGCGATTGGACCGGGAAGCATTCTTCCAGAACTGGGAACAGAACACCTTGTCGAGCCTGAAGCTCCGAGCTTCCTATGGCTCACTGGGCAACCAACAGGTGGGATACTACGACTACATTCAGACAATAAATGCCGGTAGTGTACTGGGGTACACGTTTGGCGACGGTGTACGCGCTCCGTACGCGACAGAAACCGCACCCAACTCGAGCGAGCTGACCTGGGAAACGGTCAATACGACCAATATCGGCCTCGATATGACGCTGTTCAGCTCTAGGTTGTCTATCGCGGGCGATATCTATTGGCGCGAAACATTGAATATGCTGACGGCTGGTAAGGCAATTCCCGTATACTATGGTGCTAATATACCGCGGGAGAATGCGTCTGACCTGCTGACCAAAGGATGGGAGCTGAGCCTCAACTGGAGAGATAACTTCGAACTGGATGCAAAACCCTTCCATTACTTTTTCGGCGCCGGTATCGGGGACAACACCTCGAAGATCACCCGTTTTGATAATCCCAACAGAAATCTGGCCAGTTTTTATGAAGGGCAGACATTGGGGCAGATTTGGGGTTACGAGGTAAATGGCTATTTCAAGACCGATGAGGAAGCCAAGAACTACGACGTCGATCAAAAATCAGTCAATACCATTATAAATTCTTCTGCTATAGATCAGGGCTTGCATGCCGGGGATCTGAAATTTGAAGACCTGAACGGGGATAAGGTGATCTCTCTTGGTGACAATACGCTGGACAACCCTGGCGACCGGAAGGTTATCGGCAATTCATTGCCCCGTTATAACTTCAACGTCAATACCGGCGGGTCCTGGATGGGATTTGACCTTTCGATATTCTTTCAAGGGATTGGTCGGCAGCACTGGTATCCGGGACACGAAGCTTCAAATTTTTGGGGTCCCTATTCCCGGCCGTATGCTACCTTTATCCCCCGGGATTTTTTATCTCAGGTCTGGAGCGAGGAAAATCCCGACGCTTACTTTCCCAGACCGCGGGGCTATGTCGCGCTCAATGCTACCAACCGGTCCTTAGGAGTAGCCAATACAAAGTACCTGCAAGACTTGATGTACGTACGGCTAAAAAATCTGACAGTAGGGTACAGCTTGCCCGAAGCCAAGATCGCCAAAATCGGACTGTCAAGACTCCGTGTATATCTGAGCGGGGAAAATCTTTGGACCTACACCAAGCTTAAAAGCAAGTATATCGATCCGGAGCAGGCATCTACTGCCAACACCTATAGCGTGTCGACAAGTACAGCGAAGACCTATCCCTGGGCGAAGACATTTATGTTTGGTATTGATATAGGCTTATAAATATTATGATCATGAATACTGCTATAAAACAATATATCATTGGCGCGATGTTTATCCTGGCCCTGCTGACGGGGTGTGACCTGGATAAGACGCCGCTTGCCGCCCTGTCACCGGAAACCTTCTTCTCCAATGAACAGGAGCTGCGCTTATACAGCAACAAATTTTATTCGGATGTCTTACCTTCGGCAGCGAGTCTGTACGGAGAGAATGCAGATGACTTAGTCATCACACCCCTAAGTGCCGCGATATCTGGACAGCGAACTGTACCCGCTACCGGCGGCGGATGGGACTGGGAGGCTTTAAGACGGATAAACTACTTGTTGGCCAATTCGCATCAAACGGCCGATCTGGCGGTCAGAAATCAATATAACGCGCTGGCGCGGTTTTTTCGGGCTTATTTCTATTTTGAAAAACTTAAGCGTTTCGGAGAAGTTCCTTGGTTTAATACGGTTTTGGGCTCGCAGGATCCCAACCTGTTCAAGCCCCGAGATAGCCGAACGCTGATCGCCGACTCTATCCTGCGGGACCTGGACTTTGCCATCGACAACTTATCTGAGGTCAAAGATGTCTATAGGGTGAATAGGTGGACGGCTTTGGCCCTGAAATCGCGGATGGCCTTATTTGAAGGTACGTTCCGGACATATCATGGGATGCCGGACGCCGAGCGGTACCTGAATAGCTGCGTGGAGGCCTCGAAAATATTGATCGACAACGGTGGCTACACGCTGTACAAAACCGGAGCGCAACCTTATAGGGATCTCTTTGCCAACACGAAGGCTATCGCTCAGGAAGTTATCCTGGCGCGGGATTACGACGAAGGGCTTGGTTTATTGCACGATGCACAGAACTTTGAGAACTCCAGCACACGTGGCCGTCCTGGCCTAGCAAAAAGCGTGGTGAATTATTACCTAACCACATCGGGTGGGCGGTTTACCGATATTCCCAACTACGATAAGCTGGAATTCGTCGAGGAAACCAGAAACAGGGACCCTCGTCTGGCCCAAACGATCCGCACGCCCGGTTATTCCCGGCTGGGGAGCAGTATTTTGGTTGCTCCCAATCTTACCTTTTCTGTTACCGGTTATCACCTGACGAAATACAGTATGGAACAGGTCTACGATGCATCGGGCAAGAGTTTTGCAGATATCCCGCTCTTCCGTATAGCGGAGATCTACCTTAATATCGCGGAAGCTAAGGCCGTGCTGGGCGAACTGTCACAGGACGATTTGAATAAAACAGTAAACCTGCTACGCGCGCGTGTGGGGATGCCAGCGCTAAACCTAACGCAAGCCAATGCTAACCCGGATCCGTATTTGACGCAGGGTACCTATGGGTTTCCGAATGTCGAAGGAACTGACAAAGGGGTGATCCTCGAGATTCGACGGGAACGTACTGTGGAGCTTATGATGGAAGGTTTCCGCTACGACGATATGATGCGCTGGAAAGCCGGCAAACTTTTTGAGAAACCGTTTTTAGGAATGTACTTCGGTCGTTTGGGTAACTTCGACCTGGATAACAATGGTACGGCCGATCTCTGCCTCTACCAGGGGGCTAAGCCTTCATCTCCTGCCAGCATCTTTCTGGAAGTCGGCAAAGATATTGTGCTGTCGGAGGGAAACAAGGGCTATATTGTCGTGCACGGAAATATCGACCGGGTATTCCGGGAAGACAGGGACTACCTGTTCCCGATCCCTTCGGAAGAGATCAATCTTTCCAATAAAACACTCACTCAAAATCCAAATTGGTAAGTCATGAAAAGAACAATAGCATACATAGGTTTGATCATCACTCTTTATTCGGTTACGGGATGCAGTAAGCGATTTTTGGATAACTCTGCCTACGAAAACTTGTTACCAGAGGTCAAAGAACCTGCACCACCCCTTTCCAATGAAACATTAAAAGACAGGGACGGATGGGTGATCGACACCATGGATAACGGTTTGATCCATTATCAATTTTCAAAATACATACAGACCCAGACCGCCAATCAATTTGTCAACGTGGTCGAGGTAGACCTGACGGACCCCGAGTATGAACTGGAATTTATTCATTTGGGCGCACAAGATACTCTGTCGGCGGTAGCGGCCAACCGGGACGCAATCATAGGTATCAACGGGACATATGAAGCTGATGCCAGTTTTATAAAAACGAACGGCACGACGCATTCGGGCATCACCTTGTCGCCGGGGCATTTGCGCTTTTGGAAACACGAAGGTGCCATTTCCTACAATTCGGGACAGGATCTGACGATAGGCTATGGCACTAAGGACGGCTATGCGGTGTCACCTTATTTGAATATTTTTTCTGGAGCACCGATGCTGGTCGATAACTATCAAAAAGTGGGTGAAGACTTTATCGGGGATGTGAGCGGTATTAATCTAAACAACTTAGATTACGAGGATTACCGACGACACCAAGGGGTGCGGCATCCGCGGACGGTCATCGCTCTGACGGAAGATAATAAGCTCTTGCTAGTTACGATCGATGGCCGGTTTCCAGCATCAGCGGGCATGACAGCTAAAGAAGTAACCCAGTTTATGACGACTTACTTTTCGCCCCAATATGCGTTAAATATGGATGGCGGTGGTTCCTCCACTATGTACGTAAAGGAGAAGGGATATAAAGGGGTCGTCAATTATCCGACGGATAACGGAGTGCGTGACCACTATGGACAACGTATGCTTCGTACCTTCATTCTGGTCAAGAAGAAAGGGCAGGATGGGGATACCTTTGCCGGAGGCGACGGCACGCAGGGCAATCCTTATTTAATCGCTACAGCTGCACATTTGCAGAACATGCACACTTTAAACTGGTCCAACAGTGAAAGCAATCCCTATTATTTTAAGCTGACCTCGGATATTGATATGGCAGGCCGTAACTGGATACCGCTCAACAATGTGGATCCCTACGCAAAATACCTGCATGTTGACGGCGACGGGCATGTGATCAAAAACCTCAAGGTCGCCAAATCGTCTTACGGCAGTTTCTTCGGGGTACTGTTTGGTAGTTGTAGAAATCTGGGGCTTGTCAACGTGGACATTGAATCCAGCAATGGGGCTGGCGCATTTGGCGGTTATCTAGGATTACGGTCGCCAGACAAGGCCGCGAAGACCGGACTACTGGAAAATTGCTTTTCTACCGGAAAAGTTACGGGTACAGATGCCGTTGGAGGGCTGATCGGTAATCTCGGTAAACCGTATAGCGGTCAACCCAGCAAGATAATGAACTGTTTCTCGTCAGCAGAAGTGATCGCTACCAATGCAGGTAGCAGTAACAGCCGCGCCGGAGGCCTGGTCGGAATCATATACGATGGTGGCGTTGTCGAAAACGGCTTCTCCTCCGGTAAAGTCCTTTCCAATACGAGCTCAGGAAAAGGTGCAGGAGGTGTGGTCGGATGGGCAGATTCGAAATTTAAAGGATTGGTGTCGTTCAATAGCAGCGTAAGTAATGTGGGAGACGGTACGGCTGGACGAATCTCTTCGGCGATGGGCTTGGTCAACGGTGTGATCGCCCAGGGCGAAAACTGTTGGGCATCAGCTGATGTGGTCGTCATGAAAAGTGGGTTGCCTGTGCCTGCTTCTGCCTATGTCACGGGAGAGGTCACTGTTAAGGAAACAGCCTTTGATGGCGAAACGAAGACCGATACCTTCCTGCGGGATATGAACAATTATAATTCGGTGCTGGGCTGGAAACTGGGGCCGAATAACCCTTGGGCATCCACCACGGATGCGAAAGGCAGACCGATCCTGCAATGGTTATTTTTAAGAGGCGACTATGCTGATTATTATTAATTGCGCGTCTTGGTAATACGATGAATCATACCTATAAACTTGTAAAGTTATGAAAACATATAAATGGATAAAAAGTAGTATTTTATTTGGCCCTCTCGGGATAATGCTCGGCTTAATGAGTATTTTAAGTTGCGATCGCTCTCCTCTAGATACGCAGGATACCGATTTGGAGCATCTAGCCGCTGTGGAGCCGATGACAGCGCAGGCGCTTAGCAGCAATATTCGGAAAAAAGTAATGCATCTAAATATCTGTGGCAACGTGTGTTGGGTTGCGACGCATCCAGAAAGCGGTGGTGTGGATTCCCGGGGTTCCACCAGTCGGATGACCAAGGTACTGGCGGCCATAGATAGCTACACGCCACACATCATTACCTTCAACGAGATCTGTTATTCACAGTACAGGGCGATACGTTCATCCCTCATTGCTAGGGGGTATGGCGCCACCTATGCGAGTACCACGACAGCGGGAGGCTGTGATAATTATGATGCAAGTTGGGGAACCGGCTTTGGAAATGCCATTTTTTTTAAAGGAACTTCTCCTGCTTCCAGCACGTATTTTGTCTTGCCGAATGCCACGGGAGCCGAACCGCGGCACTTGCTGTATACCGATGTGCCCCTGGACGGAAAGACAATCCGGGTCTGCACCACGCACCTGTCTATCGATGCCGCATGGCGATTAAAACAGATCGAATATATTGTGGATAAGACTTCGGCATGGATCGCGCAAGGGAAACCGGTGATCGTTACCGGAGACTTTAACGCCTTACCGACGGCACCGGAAATGGGATTGATGTATTCCCATAGTGCCGGAACGGGGCAATTTCAGGAATGTGACGAATCACATAACTGTGCTACGCCATTGACTTTTTGCCGTGGGGGGGAATATACATTCAACGAGACAAAGAAGTTGGATTATATCTTCTTCTCTGCGGTGCATTTCGGCGGTATGGAGGGAGATGCAAAGTCCCGGTTTCCCAATCCGATCAGTGACCATAACACATTGCAAGGATCGGCCTTATGGCAGTAGAATTGTAAAGGAATAAATTTTGTTTGTTTGCCCCGTGCACCGAGCGGTGTCATAGGGCAAACTTTTGCTTCGATATCATTTAAAGTAATATTGGAGAAGGATCATTCGTATTCACGGTACGTATACATATTAATGGACATTTAATGTGAAAAACGAGGCCCAATGACAGCATGTGGGGCTATAGTCAGATGAAAACCCTTTTTAGATCTCAATAAACATCTTCGAGTTGCCTAATATTGCAGAACTAAAATATAATGCTAATATTTTTAGTTTTCATATTTTATTGATATATTTGCTCGGTAACAAATTATAGAAATTATGAGCAAGTCTAAACAGAAACTCGGTAAATATGTCGATATTCTTTCCGATTTCGGCTGGAAATTTTATTTCGGTAGAGAAGAGAATAAGATTTTACTTATTGCATTTCTCAATAGTCTTTTTGAGGGGGAAAAAGAAATAACGGATATTCGATATACGGCTGTTGAACATGACGGAGACAGCAAAGAGATGCGTCGTGTTGTATTCGATCTGCTGTGTATCGGTAAAGACGGTGAACACTTCATTGTTGAAATGCAGCAATTATTTCAGGAATTCTTTAAGGATCGAGCGGTTTATTATACATCGCGACTGATAAATAAGCAACTGCCTCGTGGGAAGAAGGGCAATGATTATTGTTTACCGGAGATCTATTTTATTGGAATATTGGAATTTAGTATGGTGGGTAATGGACCGGAGCTTGTCTCACATGATACAGAAAGGCCGTATTTCCATGATGTGGCCCTATGTGACAGACAAACGCATGAGGTTTTTTATAATAAACTAGGCTACAAGTTGATCTCTTTGCCCACATTCACCAAAACAGATAAACAGCTAGCTTCGGTCATGGATCAATGGATCTACCTTTTAAAGCATTTGAGTCAAATGGATCGTCTGCCGTCATTTTTGGATAAGCGGATATTTGGTCGTATCTTTGAGGTAGGAGAGGTTGGAAATTTAACAAAGGAGGACCTTATGTCGTACGAAGCAAGTTTAAAACATAAACGGGATGCTGAAAGTGCATTTAATTCGGCATTACGGGCCGGTCGCGCTGAAGGTAAACGAAAGGGTTTAATAGAAGGTAAGCGAGCTGGGATTATAGAAGGTAAACGGGAAGGGATTATAGAAGGTAAACTGGAGGGTGAACGCGAAAAATCCATTGATATTGCAACTGAAATGCTTAACGCAGGGCTTCCAATTGACCAGATTGCGCATTTTACAAAACTGTCCGAAAAGGAAATAGAAAAGCTGAAGTAGTCAGCTTTTATGATATTGGAAGGCCGAATTTGTTCGGCCTTTTTTATATACCACCGGAATTTTCGTTTTCTAAAAGGATGTCCGATTTCCCTAAAGGACCTGCAAATTCATCCCCACCAGCCAGATCGTTGAAAGTGACATCTGTTTCTTAAAATTGTACCGCGGAAGTTCACTTCATATCAAAAAGATCAACAAGATGTGCAAGTTCCGTTATTTTCTTTACCTGTAATTTCCTATAGATATTCTTGGTATGGGTGACTACAGTTCCCGACGAAATGAAGAGCTTATCGGCAATTTCCTTTTTGCTTAATCCTGCGATAAGCAGACCTATGATTTCACGTTCGCGAGTAGTGAGGGCTGCAAAATTTTCGTAAACGGACTTCGGTAATTCGCTAGTATTTTCGCGCATGATGGTAAGCGCTATCTTTGGCCTGTTACGGGAATTACGAACAATTGTTTTGGTTGTGCCTATAGTTTGTTTCCATTCTCCGCTAGCGTGCAATAGTTTATAGGTTAAGTCGAGATTTCCGGGCAAATCCTTTCTGAAAAAAGCCATTGATTCGATTAATGAATGATAGGTTGACGTGTGGATAGTACGGAGGTAATAGAAATGATCCAATCCTCGGAAAATTTGTTCCTCAAAACCGTAAAAACTGCGCATCTGTTCATTGATAGACAAGGGACGGAAAAATTCCACATCATGTACGGTAATATAAAAATTGGATTGATTTATAATGTGTAGAAACAGCTCATCTTGACAACAGGATGTCGAAAGTAAGTCGGCTTGGCTCAATGCGGAAAAAATACGGTCCAATTCTAGGTATAGTTCGTGATAATTATTCATGATTTATGTAGTTAATAGGCGTTGGTTTTAATCGGTATAAGTTAAAAAAATACGATAAAAATCTGGTACCTCATTTTTCTGGACTGATGTTTTGGTTCTATATAATTCCATTTGTTGCAAAGAACCTTTAATGGGGTCTTTACTAAAACTGAATATAGAAATATATTTGCAAAGTAATACGGTTGCGACGCAAAAAATCAATTATTGCTAATCTAAAATAGTAGAATTATGATTACTCATGCAATTATTTTCGAATGCGGAACCTTGATTGCCTGTCAGGATGTTCATAGAATAACTAAAACATAAGATGTAACCGAAAAACATAATAGTCGGTATATGGAAAGTGACAAACCTTCAATGCAGGATAGGTAAAAGAATTGGTGAGATTACTGAGTCACGAATTTGATAAAAAATAGTGCTTTGGATGATCTTTTATCAAATCTCTTGATATTGAAGGAGATAAAATAAATGCTATTTCAAATATTGCTTCTGTGTATGATTCCCGGTCTCTGCTAATTAACTCTTATAGACTGGTTCAGTGTTATGCGTCTTAGACTTCTTTTAGAAAAATAGGCATAAAGGCTACATTGGTGACAAATATACTATAAAGTGGTTTGTGTTATTACAAAGAAAACGTTTTCGTTAGTTGTGCAAACGTTTGACTGCCACGCAATATCTTTTATTCCCTTTTTTCTTCGATAGATTCGTAATCGATAACTATAACTAATCAAGTAAGTATGAACCAACATTACTCAGCTAAAAAACAGCGTCAATTGCATTGGAAATTGGCGGTTCTGTTTCCCGTTCTACTTTATTCGATAACGGATGGTCAGGCTGCACCACGAGACAATCGTCTGGTGATTGAAGAAGTAGCCGACATGCAAACAACGATTAAAGGAAAAATTGTGGATCAAACCGGAGCACCCGTCGTGGGAGCGACCGTAGCCGAAAAAGGTACCACCAACGCCACAACATCCGATACGAATGGTAATTTCGTCCTTCGGCTGACGAATCCTAATGCGCTACTATCTGTCTCTAGCGTAGGCTTCATGCCTAAGGATATCAAAGCGGATAACGCCGCCTCAGTAGTACTAAGTCCAGCAGAGGATACGCTAGAAGAGGTTGTCGTCGTGGGCTTTGGGACACAAAAAAAATCGAACCTGACGAGTGCTGTATCACAAATTGATACCAAGCTATTGCAAGATAGACCTTCTCCTACTGTAGCCAATATGTTGCAAGGGGCATCCCCGGGACTGGTCATCACACGCAACTCGGGCCGACCGGGGGCACAAGGCTTAGGCATTCAGGTGCGTGGAGCTACATCTGCCAACGGAGACGTTCCGCCACTGATTGTAATCGATGGAGTGGTTAGTGCAGCGACGACCTTTATGGCTCTAAATCCCAGCGACATTGAGAATATTTCAGTACTGAAAGACGGGGGAGCAACGGCAATTTACGGCGCTCAATCCGCCGGTGGTGTGCTCTTGGTAACGACAAAAAAAGGACAGAATGGACCTGCTAGAATATCAATATCTAGTAACACAGCCTGGCAGCGCCCGGCAAATATTCCTGAGCGGTTGTCGCTCATTGACGAGATGAATTATGTTAATCTAGCGAGAGCAAATGCCAATATGGCTCCTGAGTACAGTGAAGAAGATTTGGCGTACGCAGTAAACGGACCGACTTTCGTTCTGGGCGACAATAACTTGTGGAGAACGTACAATAAAGAGAACTTGATTGATCAGGTGGTAAAAAAGTCCTACGAAATGTACAATAATAATCTGCAGATTTCAGGAGGAAACGAAAAAGTCACCTATTTGACATCGGTGGGAAATATGAGCCAAGGGGGGATGTTTAAGGTTGGGAACGACCATTTTTCGAGATGGAATGCAAGAGCAAATATTTCAGCCAACGTAAATGAATATCTAAAACTGGATATAGGGAGCTCTTACATCAATGAAGCAACAGATAATCCACAGGATGGGGGATATGGAATTGACGGAGGCGGCAATGCGATCTTACGCCAGTTTTTTTCTTCGCGTATGCGTTTTCCGATATTTAATGAGGACGGCACATACTATAGAAGCGGAACTTCATCAGCTTTTGGTTATGCACTCTTGAAAGATGGCGGATTTAATACGGATAGGAAATCCAACTACTTTAATAACGTTACAGCCACTGTCCATAATCTTGTAAAAGGTTTAGAGGTGAAACTCATGTATAGCCGTGAAAATGTTGTTCATGAGAATAGAAACTTTAGACGGACCGTTACATTTTATTCTGGACCGGAAGCATCTTCCGCCAGTCAATTGAATAACCCCAATAATTACAGCATTACGAACTATAACACGCTCCGCCAAAATTACCAAGCCATTGCCGACTATGATCTGAAATTGGCAGAGAAACATAATATCCATATCATGGGAGGATATCAATTGTTCGCCTATGACTATAAGTATCTATTAGCCAGTACGAAAAATCTTTATGTCAATGACAACCCCAGTCTAAACTTTACATCGGACGCTTTGAACAAATCGCATAATCAATATGCGGAAGCAGAAAAAATGCAATCTTATTTCGGGCGTTTCAATTACAATTACGATCAAAAGTACCTTTTTGAAGCGACCGTGAGGAGCGATGAAAGCTCTAGGCTGTCGGCGGGTGAACGAGTGAAAGTTTTTCCGTCGTTTTCCGCGGGTTGGAATATAGGGCGAGAGGAATGGTTCGGCGGGATCTCACATCTTGTGAACGAGCTAAAACCGAGGGTATCATGGGGAAAAGTAGGATCAAAGCAAGGTATTGGCTACTATGACTATCTTTCGTTGTTGTCGTCTGGCAGTAATGTTTTGTTAGGAGAGCTAAGGCAAACTTATTTGTATCAAGGGTTGATACCGGCTACTGATTTGACGTGGGAGACGGTTGAAACACGGAATATTGGTTTAGATTTCAGTATGTTGAAAAATAAATTAACAGGATCGTTTGATTATTACCACAAGTACAACAACAATATGCTAGTGACCGTTAGTTTGCCTGCTACAATTGGAATAGGGGTACCAAAGTCGAACGACGGGAAGCTAAAAACTTGGGGATGGGAAGCTGCATTAACTTATAAGGATAGGGTAGGCGAAGACTTTGATTACAGCGTGTCGTTCAATATAGCCGACAACCAAAATAAATTGATAAAGTACGGAGGTGCGAATGACGTCGTTTACTCAGGGGTAAATAATCTGGTCGAAGGATACGCTCTGAATTCCATTTGGGCATACAAAAGTGATGGATACTTTCAAACAGAGGCGGATTTACAGAATGCACCGAGTTACGAAAAAATTTTGAACGCTGCCGGCGTACCGGGGCTAGGGGACGTTCGGTATCTGGATCTAGATGGTGACGGCGAAATCAGTCCTGGCGATAATCGTCTAGGAAGCACTGGTGACCTTGTTTATTTTGGTGACATAAATCCGCGCTATCAATATGGATTTAATGTAAACTTGAATTATAAAGATTTCGATTTTAGCTTCTTTGTTCAGGGAATTGGTAAGCGGAAATTCAAACCTAGCAACGAATTAATACAGCCGCAATTATATTCTTGGTATCTGCCAATGAACTTTCATATGGACTACTGGAGCCCTGAAAACACAGATGCAGCGTTTCCAAGGCCTTACTTACAAGGAAATCAGAACTTCCAGAATGCGGACAGATGGTTTTTAAGTGGGGCGTATGCTCGATTGAAAAACATACAATTGGGTTATACTTTACGTAAATCGAAAGTTAAACGTCTTCCGTTTTCAACTCTACGTGTGTACGCATCGGGAGAGGATCTCTTAACGGTGTCTAAGTTGGGCGTATTTAAGGGCGTGATTGACCCGGAATTGAAACCTGAAGATGGCAAAGTCTCGCCTTACCCGTTTGCAACGACTATTTCGGTAGGCTTAAATATTGGTTTTTAAATTTTTGTACGATGAAGAAAATTGCAAAATATATAATTGGATCCTCGTTGGTTTTAGGTCTTTTTGTGTCATGTGATATTGAAGAAATCCCGGAGACATCAGTGAGCGACGCTAATTTTTGGAATACAACCGCCGATCTTCGATTGGCAGCTAACTACTTTTATTCAACGCTTCCCGGGTTGACTTCCGCTGAAATATCTCAAGATAACTGGTCGACCGACGCTTATCCTGGAAGTAATGGAAATTCAATCAGTGATGGATCCCGTATTGCGCCGGCAACGGATAGCGATTATAGTTATTATCGAATTTATCAAGCAAATAAATTAATTGAAAAGGCTCCGGAAGTTGCTGCTAAAGGAGGGAATCAGACACAAATCGATTGGTACGTCGGAGAGGCTCGCTTTTTTAGAGCTATGTATTATTTTGAAATGTTCGAACGTTACGGGGGAGTGCCGCTGATTACAAAGACAATGGGTGTTAGCGATCCGGATGTATATGCCCCTCGAGCAAACCGGGAAGAGATTCTACAGCAGATTTATGACGATTTGGACTATGCGGCAACTGTACTGAGAACCGCAGACGAAATTAATGCAGCGAAAGAGTATGGACGCATCTCTAAAACCGCCGCGCTAGCGTTCAAGTCCCGGGTTGCTCTTTTTGAGGGTACACGTGCAAAGTTTCACGAATATGGCGATTTCAGAAAACACCTTACTTTAGCAAAACAGGCTGCTGAGGCGGTAATGGCCTCCGAAGCACACAATTTATTCAGCCAACCTCGGACAGGAGCGGAGGGACAGCAACTAAATGATGCATATTTTAATCTCTTTCAATTACAAGGAGAGGGACGGGCCAATAAAGAAAATATTATTGTACGAACATATGGAGTTAATCGCGAAAATGCAGTTATTAGTACGCCAGTGCAACGTTATCTAGAAGGTAATACGATTATTCCAACACAGAATTTTGTAGATAATTATTTGATGATCGATGGTTTACCAAAAGATAAATCACCGTTGTATCAGGAACCAAATGCTACGATGACGCATGCAGAATACTTCGAAAAGAAAGATCCGCGAATGAATTTTACCATCTTTAAACGAGGAGACGAATTTATAACGAGTAGCAATTACACTATCCCGAACTCTACACTGCAACGGAGCGGCTATGGAATTAGAAAATATGCCAATAAAGAGTTTTGGAATTTGCAGGCATCCTATATAGACCGGCCGGTCCTTCGATACGCAGAAGTGTTACTGAACTATGCTGAAGCGGTGTATGAACTGGATGGGCAAATCTCAGATCAAGATTTGAACAAAACCATTAATCTCCTGCGCGCACGCCTACCTCAAGTAAATGCCGGTACAACAGCTTCGCCAGATTACGTATCCATGCCGGCCCTGACGAATGCGTTTGTTGCAGCCAATGGGTTGAATATGCGTCAGGAAATACGCCGGGAACGTAAGGTGGAACTCGCATTTGAAAGTCTCAGCTATTGGGATTTGATTCGATGGAAAACCGCAGAGATAGAATTACCTAAGACATTGTTAGGTAGCTATTTGTTTAACGAATATTTAACGACCAGCGGTGCAAACTGGTCGGCTTCGACGCCCGTTAATGATAAAAAATATATTATCTTACAATCCTCAACTTTGAGGAGGTTCGATCCTGCTAAAGATTATCTTTGGCCATTACCGACCTCGGAGATCGCAAAGAATCCGAAGCTGGAACAGAATCCGAATTGGGATTGATATTTTACGACCCGAAAAGATAATCATGTAGCAAAATTTCATTTTCAATATCACTAAAGATATGAATGTGTTTCATAGTATGAACCGAAAGGCCCCTTTTAAAGGGCCTTTCCCTTTATGCACCCAGCGTGGGCGATAACTCTAGAAGGAAGTTCCGAACATGTCATTACAGTTGGAAGTGTTAGCCGAATGCAAGGGTGTCCACCGGAGGTGGAATCTGATGGAAGCGCTAGGCAAACTCTCGAAACTACATCTAAGGCCTAAGTTGCTGGATGAGTGGGCAAGTCCTATACCGTACGGAAACATCAAGGTAAATGTAGCAGACCCATGGTAGGAAAGTTATCGTTCTTATCGGGGGAGACCTAACAGACCTGTGGAAGTTTTTTTTCGGAAGCAGGGAGTAAAGCTTGCTGTGAGAAGTCTGCAGAATCATAGCACTTGCCTTTGCTCCGGTAAGGTCGGAATGAACCTTAAGTTAGTGAAGAGTACATTAAAGTTACCTGATGAAGGGAAGAATGCATAAAATTGATATCGCTTTATCAACCTGTCCACAAAAGAATAGGGCGGATCCGAAAGGTTATGTGGGAAGGCAGGCTTTTATCGGGATGGTTGAAGAGAACCTCACGGACACAGACACAAAAGTAGATGAATTTCTAGGGCGTCTAATTGACCGCGACAACCTCAATGCTGCCTACCTGCAGTTGGTGACCGAAGTGCCGATGGTATCAATAAAATGGGTGTGAATCCCCTGGGGATTATCTTATCGAGCACAAGGAAGAACTCTTGACATGTATCAAAGAGGGAAATTATTTCCCTCATCCTATAAGACGGGTTTCCCTTCCAAATGATAATGGATCGCAGCGAATGCTGGGCATTTCCCCCTCTCGTTGATGTAGCCACGAAAATTTCAGTTAATTTTTCTCTCCGGATTTTCTTTATAAAATCAGATAAGCCGAGCTGTTACGATATTTCGGGATATCGATGGGTATCTTGTAATGATTCGCTTCACGGGAATCATTGTAATTTTGACACTTGAATTTTTTACCACAAGAACTTGTTCCTGGCAAACCAGAACAAAGTCTACATATGAAAATTATTAACATTCTCTAAAATGGAAACTCTTCAAAATCTGGACAGCCCATACTATTGAGCGATGATATTTTTTAAATGTTATTCAGTAATGTTTGAATCCGGGGCACACGTTCGTTATATGCTGATTGTTAATTTATAGGTAATCAAATATTATTAGTGTTTAAAAATTTTTAATGTAAAAATTTAGAAGAAAATAAAATAATGAAAAAAAAACTAAAGAAACAATATGTTTCGCCTACTTTTTCGATTCAGGAGATTGAATTGGAATGTGGAATCGCCGCCGGTTCGGCGACAGCTCGACCAGAGAACTCGGACATAGAAGTATACGAACAATGGCAGGTTGAGCCGGACGATAATAGGATAATCAATTGGTAACATATTTGGAAAAAATATCGGTAACGTTTTGTAAGGAATTATGAAGACAATGAAATTTTTCATGCCGCGTTTTGCGGCGATGCCTATTATGGCAGTGGTGGTGTTATTAGGAATTTTATCCTGCAAAAAGGATGAAAAAAGCGGTTCTGTAGAGGGCGCCGCAACTGTAAAAATTAATCTGGTAGGTGTAGAAACGAAAACAGATAATGGGGTTCCTTCGGCAGTTAAAAGCATGAAGGCCGCATCATCGAATGCGTCAAAAGAGGAATCCGGACTACAAACCGAGGCGATACCTTTTGGTGATAACCTTGCTTTGTTTGCGACCTTGTCTCAAAGTCCCCTACACAGTGAGAATACTACTGGAACCACGAACAAATTGAAGGCCTCATCTTCCAATCGGATGGCCGTGCCTTCACAAAATCCGTTGGCGCCGGATGTCCTTTACCGTTTTCTGGTTTATGACCAGACGGGGGCGCTTGTTGCCGAAAAGGATTATGCCTATGGTAAGGAAGGCACGGAAGAGGGGATCGTACTCGATGCAGGAGAAACGTATACTTTTGTAGCTTACTCGATCAATAGTACCTCTGCAATTCCTGCGATTACAGGTAAAGGTGCTTTATCAACGGCTACCGTGAATTCCGTGTCTGCTGAACTGATGTATTTCCGTAAAACTGTGGAGCTAGTTTACGGTGTTAATAATCTAGACGTTATCTTAGAGCACCAGTTTAGTGAAATTACCACAAACCTAGTGCTTGATGCTACTGCCTTGGGTAATATAACAGCAATAAGCCAGCCGTCATTGCACCCGGCATATAGCAGCGCGAACATCAAACTCTCAAACGGAGCTTTGACTTATAACAACGCTTTAACCAGTGGACAGGCCATAACATTTCCCTCTTTAGGGTCTGGAGTCCGGAGTATATCGAGTTCGCCAACTATGCTTATTGCTTCGGCTACTACGGAAGGGGAATTACGTTTAGGAAGTTTAACAATTAACGGGGTTACCAAAACTGGTCTAACCTTTCAAAATTTGAACATTTCACCTGGGCTTAGATATAATATGAATCTTACCTTTCAAAGTCCTTGTACAGAAATTGTCAGCGGTGGTGGTAGTTTTACGGTTGCTGATGGACAGACACAGACTTTCACAATGCCGGGCGCTGATTTTGGTTTTACTTTTGATATAATCCAGCTGGACAATTCCTTTAACTTGCTAATCAATGGGACTCAGTTAGCAATTGAGGAGATCCAGTTTCAGGCTTCGACTACGCCTGCAAGGAATATTCAGTTTGCCGACGGATCACTTTGGGGCATAAACAATGTTCCGCAAATCTATAGCATGACGGGGTCTGCAACAGCGCCAATTATAAGGGTTGTGATAGGTCCTACGGGGGATGTCTCGATGTTTGGTAGCAAGAGTTCTTCAGGAGGGAATTTAGAGCCGCTTGTACTAACGAACGGCAATAAATTTAACAAGATAACCTGGAATTCGACGGGTTCAAATGTTGTAACCGCAACACAGTCGGTCGTTGGAGCTACGCATATGAGTGGATCGGGATATGGGCGGAGAATAGTCCCTTGCGGTACGAATTGATCTAGTGGGCAAGGCAAAACTTTTGTATTTTCAAACAACAGGGTCGGAGGGCGAGCATAAGCTAAAATCCGGTCTTTTTTGCCTGATAATATGAACGGCTGTCTTTACGGACAGCCGTTTTTTGAATGCTTAACCACAGTTTGTTTAAGGTATATATAGCGCTTCTTCGGGTCCATGTATGCATCCATCTTTGACCTATAAAGATGCTAGACTTAATTCTTTATCTTACGCTTTCGCCAGACAGCCTCTTTTGCATTCCTTTTGGCTTCTTGTATCTCAGTCACCAAGTTTGGACATAACCACAATTCTTTCATCAGGACGAAAGCGGCATATCGATATTTAAATACTTACTTATCTTGTGGAAATTCGAAACGATAGGTTGATATTATCGAAATCAGCATTTATCAAATCGGTCGCGTTTTAACTGGTAGGGGTAAGAAGAATGTGTATCCGACCGATAGATCGTTATTGGGGGACTCTGTTGCACAACTCTTAGGATCGGCAGAATCAGACTCCTGCCGGCTGGCAATTATCTGACTATGTGAAGACAAGGCGCAGAGACCGGAGGTGCGCGGCGTGCTGTCATAGCTTTAATAGCCTGTTGTTTTAGTATCCGAACTATAGGAATGTGGGTTTTAGCAAGTCCTGTTCGGATGTACATAAACAGTAGGACAAAAAAATCCCCATACTTTCAACATAGTATGGGGATCGTCGTATATGATGGAATACTACACACTAGTTGGTACCAACGGTCCTGACGCAGCGGACATTCAACCCTAGATTACGATTGACGTCCTGAATGCTTCCGTTGAGTAATGTAGCTGTGGTTTCAGTTCCAGAGGAGTTCCTGTTAAAGTCAATTTCCCTGACATAAGCCTTTGCTGTTCCGGCCGTGCTTCCGGGCTCACTGGTCCAGAACATCGCTACTCCGTTCGGATAGTCGGCCCTTCCATCTTGCCACACCTCAGGGATGAAGCCAGTTATACTGTTTATATAAGGGACAGGATCCCCTGAAGGGTAGGTAGCTAGACGGCTTCCCATGAAGATGATCGCCATTTCATTTTGCGGTTGAACGTATTCTGGAGTAGCCGGTCCCGAAGTACGGTTGAAAATCATCGAGAACGATGAAGAATTTGCTACTTCGGGAGCAGGTTTTTGCCATCCTAGATTAATTCGGTTTGGGGTTCTTGTTATCAATGTCGAAGCTTCCGCGACAGTAGGAAGCCGCCAGGTTCCGGCGGGGTACAATGCCAAGCAGGGATCATTCGCCGTGCTATAGGCTCCGGTGTTAGCAGCTCCTTCTGGAGTTAGTGAATTCCATCTCCAATAATCGCGATAGGGACTCATTAGACGTATCGGGTGGTTACCGAAAGGCTGATGTAACCGTAAGGCCTGCATCCCATAAGTCGTCTGTGGCCTTAACGAAACCACATCCCTCGACCAAAGTACGCCGCTGACGTTTACTGCAGACATGATCAACCGGACATTGACAGTGAAACGATCTCCTGGCTGCAAAGAAATGCTTGTGTTATCCGTTCCTAAATATGAGGTCCGGTTGAACTTTACTGTTCCGGTCACAAACCACTCTCTGAACTCTAAATTTGTAAGCTTTACACCGAGCATCGAGGCTGGAACGGTTATAGGGTCGGAGCTATAGAATGATACTGTCTTTTCAGCGTGAACGACTGAGCTTAAAGGTATATCGGTTGGAATTACGGTGGATGCACCGACATACGATCCCGATAATAGGTCAAAAGAGCGCGTCATAATGACTCCCGTGGGTGCTCCCGTCACTTCAAATTTAACTACATTGGCTGTAGCGTCACTATTTCCGTTTAACGGCATGAACATCCCTTTACTGTCGAGAGCTACATCGATGGAGGACGATTTACGCTCGAAAATAATGTCAAGGTAATTTTCTCCCGCCGCGGTAGTTAGCTGTCCGGAGTCATAGACTATATCTCTGTTTGCTGCATTAGTACTTGTTATGCTGTTTCCGGAAATCGTTGGAAGGGTGCTACTGTTTGCTGAAAATGCGATCCAGTGATAGGTTGTTCCGCCATCTACGGTAATAACGGGACTCGCCTGTCCGACTTGGAAGATGTAATCGCTACCGACTTGCGGTCCTCTGGAACCGTTATCGTCCGAATAGATACGGACCAGGTAGGAGATACCCGTACCCAGGCTGCTGGCAGAAACGAGCGACTTTTCGCTGGACTTGTTAGCCGATGGAGAGGAAGTCGAATTTCCTTCCGATTTCAAAATTTCCTTTTCTGCCTGCTGAGTTACGATCGGCCCTGTGCTGATAAGTGCGTCAAATGCGCCAGCTGAGACCAATGTCTGCTTGGAGTATCCGCTTTGTTTGGAGCCTATCGATTGGTTGCTGGCCAGAGAAGCCCGAGAAAGTCCTTTGATCTGGACGTCGGCGGCGATTTGAGGATTAAGATGGATTTTAGCTTTCCCTGCCTGATCTGTGGGGGGGGCGTCGTTGGTGCTTTTGCAGGCCGACAATGATATAAGGACGCTAGCCATTAATAGTAGCGCGCTGGTTAGATTCTTTTTCATATGAACATTAACTTATTGGTACTGGTCTGTAATTGCATCGTGAAACTCATGTTGGTACCCGATTAGAAATCGTAATCCGTACTCGTGTTTCCTGTATCCTGCCAATCGTCAATTTTTGGGATGTCGGGGGTGCCGGAGTCGCCAGGCTTTAGTGTGGCGGATCCCGCTGCGATTCCGCATTCCATTTGTAGGACAAAATGTGCTATAGCTGGGGGGCTATATGATCTCTTTGGTTGATTTTCTTCCATAATTATATAATTAGAATGATCCTTTATGGTTCCACATCTTCACATGTGATTTCCGGTTTGGAATAAAATTAATTTAAGTCAATACTCTTGTTTATATTCAAGTGTAAAAGAATAAAGAAAACAAGAGAACGGAAAAATAATGGATACCCAATAGGTACCCATTATTGAAAAAACATGTTCAAGGTGCGTCATTCAAGAATATTTCGCAGTTTCGCCATTCGCTCAATAGCCTTGGTTTGGTTTGACTTCCTGAAGTTCCTGCAAAGAAATATAATTTTTTTCTGCGAAAAAAACGTCTATATACCCATGATATACCCTATTTTTGTTCGTTACGAGCAGACAGCCCTTAGCCAGACATATATATCTTCGTTGCTCGCTATACGTAATTTTTTTCGTAAAAGGTGCTTGCGATTCTGTATGGTCTTGGGTGATTTAAACGTATAAGCAGCGATTTCCTTTGTCTGAAAATTTAAATAAATGTAAGCCAGAAGTGTCAGTTCGCTGTTTTGCAGGTTCGGGTTGATCTGCAAAAGGTTTGACTGGAACGACGGGTAGTATTGCTGGAAACGTGCAAAAAAATTAGCATGGTTGCCCTTTGCAAGGTTTAATATCTCCTCAAAGGTGGGGTGGTCATGAGCATTAAGGTTCTGGACTTCGGCGCTGTCCATCCCCTGAACGAATTTGATCTGAGCGTCTATTTCTTCTCTCATAGTTTGTCTCTTTTTTTTATTACTCATTATCGTAGAGATTTCCTAGGCATGGTCATCACGCTTAGGCACGGACTTTCAAGGTTACTTTTTGGAAAAGTTCAACGGTTTTATGCTAAACTTTACGCAAAAGAAACAAGAATGATTGCGGGGAAAAAAAAATAACATACCCATCAGCTACCTTTGATGCTTTTTGCCCCACCATCTTAACCTAAAATCATGGTCGATAACCTTGCTTAGGTTTCTTGGAGATTCACAAACACTCCATTATTTTCTGTTATATACTTTTTGAATTTGCTTCGCTCGGCAAACGAGGACAGTCCCGTTTTTGGACCGATGTGTTTTTTTCTGTTGCACTCCCTTAATGCAAAAAAGGATAGCTGTGCTCGATCTTAAGGCGGACAATTCAGCTGCACTGACTTTATAAACAGTTTCTCCGACCGCCAGGTTACGCATAACAAATAAAGTGATAACATGCTCCGAAGGTCGTTATTTGGGACATAAAGCGGTATTTTTCGGGTATCACATATGTATCACACTTTATATTTGTGGAAATTCTAGATAGCTATCGGCTTATAATACCACTGTTTTTATAAGCACTATAACAAGCTATGACTTGAAATTGCAGCGGCCGAAACCTCTATGGTGCATATGTAACGAATATGCTACATTCAGCTTGGGAGATGGGTACAACATCGGTGTTGGCAAGGATGCCTCCGTATTTGTTAATATTGAGAAAATCCCGTTACGGATTTTGTTATATGTATTTTGCAAGATCAAAATAGACTTACAGAACATTGCGGCGGTAGATCAATAGAAACGGGTGTTTGTCGTATTCGATAAATTTTTTTTGCAAGATTTAACCAGGATGAAATATGTCATTTTTTCGTGTGCCTGTTCATTACACTACGAGCAACCGCACAAGAGATCAAGGCACAGCAAATAGATTCCAATCTTGATAAAGCGGGGGAATACTATACGCAGGTCAAGCTTGTGCCGGCCCTGGAAGTAAGTGCCTAGGCGTCTAAACTTGCCGAAGAGCATAAATATCATCAAGGAATGGGACGCGGGTATTTTTTTGCGGGTGATGCCCTTCTGCATATCGGTTTATAGAAACACAACCGTTCAGTTATTTGGAGTCGGTTAAGAGAACAACATCCCATAAAAAACAAGACCCATAGTTCGGTCCGACGTTTAACGATTGACGGCTATTTTATATTCTAAACTAAAGCTATATCAGCTCGCAATAAATGAACTTCGGGCGCAGTCAAAGATCATCAATTATATTGACGGCAAACGAGAAACGATGGCTACATTGTATAGATAACGCAATTTTTCCGATGTTTTCAAGCGAACAAACCAACTGGATTCGGTTGAAAACTATGGACTTTTTCAGGTAGAACTATAAAAAACCTGACGAAAAGAAGATGTACTTTAACCCCATGAATGCGTACAATGATATGGGGAAATCCATAGAGGAAAACGAAAATTTTGTCAAAGCTAGGAAATATCCAGGGCACTCGCTTGACCTGATAAGGAAACGATGTAAAAGTCGATTTCAATACCATGACATTCCAAAGGAATCTGAACGATAAGATGGTTCGGGAGCGGCTGGGTAACCGTTCACAAGGATCCGAAACGTCTGATAATAAGAAAGGAAACCTGTTAGTCACTTCATAGCGTAACAGAACAAACGGCAAGCAGATTGCGATTATACAGTGATTATGTTAGTTTTATCTCGTTACAGTGCTTCCGCGTCACCTGCTTTATGTCGCGAAATGGAAAAAGCCAAGCGACGGCTACGTGTTAGCCTTAAAAAATTAAGAATCTGCTACGTCTCTTCTTCGCCTTTGCCCTTTGCCGACTGCGCTGATGATAACCTAGGGCTGGAAGTTCTTTCTTAATTGTACCGATCTAACATTGCCCATATACATTTAACAAGATTATTCTCTCCCTGTCCTGTCCTGGAGAGGGGTATATGATGGGTATCCTGTTTTTTCATATTCCATAAAATCTTCACGTGCTTTGCAAGAGAAAAATGCGTTAGCGGTAATGTCGATATCCCTGATCTAATGTGTTTTGAATACCGCTAAGCATGGATAGGTGTGCGAACCTTCACTGGCATTTGGCCTTGGTTGTTTGTTCAGGCATTATTAACAAAAAATCAATTGAGCCCTTAACGAGGTTAATTTAAAATATGGACGGTACTAATATTGATGCTCTTGTTTTATTCGTGGTAGCTTTGTCGATCACCAATGTCCTTCTTCTGGTTCTATCCATCAGGTCCAGTTTGCGGCAGCGTTCGGCCATGTCTTTATTTTTATCGGAGCTGTCAGATATCGTGACGACAGGAAAGGAGGAAGCTATTGCGGTCGAGGCAGCACCTAAACGTTCGCAATGCAAGAAGATAAGCCCTTTAATGAGCAAGGTAACAGAGGATCGGCTAATGGAGGATTTTGAAAAAGCCAGACGTTCCATGTTCTATCTGAAGAAAGGTGTCAACCTAAATGACCTGGCAGAGCTACTTGGCACGAATCAACGTTACGTAACATATATCGTTAATAAGAGTACGGGAATGGATTTCAATACCTTCGTTCAGAAAGGTCGCGTTGATCATCTGATAGAATGTGTAAAGAAAGATCCTGATCTGCTAAATGAAAAGTTTGCGGTGTTAGCTGACAAGGTCGGGTTTTCCAGTACGAGTAAATTCTCATCTGTATTTAAGTTAATAAAAGGTGTTTCTCCATCTGAATTTTTCCAAGTTATGAAAAGGGACCTGGAAATTGACGGCTATTGATCCGTTTCCCTTCACACTTTCAATTTTATATTATCGTCCAGTATTTTTTCGCCCTGTAAGATTTTACGCAGGAGCCGAATGTTATTCCAATCATTCCTTATTAACGCGTCTTCCTGCGCCGCAGTTTTGTTCGTCTTTTGCGATGGTTAGATAAAGTGCTTACCTACTTAAAGAACCAAGGAAAAAAAATCGCTAGAGACTATTTTATCTGATCATGTGGCTGATCCCAGCTCACACGTTTGCTAGATATCATGTTGCTAACGACCTCCTATATATTCGTCTGTCAAGTGCAAGAACCTAACCGGCAAGTGGTCTATATGATCCGTACGGGCCAAACTGTTAATAGTTTCTCGTCCGACTATACTGCTCGAGCGGAATGCTATATGTTTGAGTTTGCCGGTTTCGGAAAATAACTTATCGAAACGTGAAAACAAGATGTCCAGTGTGTCGGCAAGTCATTTGGAATTTATTGCGTCACGATTCCATTAAGCCTGTTTTTAGTACTGTAGGTCGTTTTTTTTCGATAAACGTAAAGCTTCTGTCACCTATGGTTCTGTTTCAGATAATTTTTGTTTTGTTGAAATTTACTGCCGCAAAATGCCCGTGTTGAGGACATAGGCAGTCCTAAACTTGCTTCGCCAAGGCGAACTGTGATATGGCAAAGAATCAGATCAAGCTATTATTAATTAATAAATTATAAATGAAAAAAGCACTTTTTACAGTTCTCGTCGCAGCAGCTGCAAACGTATCGCTTGCGCAACAAAACGACATTAAGAAAGATACGGTTGTCTATGTTGATACTGACCGTTATAAGGTGGAGACGAACCGCTTTTGGGACAATTGGTTTTTGGGTGTGGCCGGAGGGGCACAGATGTACTTTGGTGACCATAACAAGCAAATGAAATTTTCCGAGCGTTTGACGCCTAACTTTGAATTAAATGTCGGAAAATGGTTCAGTCCGGGAATCGGTGTGCGTGCAGGAGCAAATGGATACAAGATCAAAGGTGTTACCCAGAATGGGAGTCATTCTACAGGGCAGCGCTACGATGGCAAGCCGTGGGACGGTTACTGGTTGTCCGAACAGGAGTTCAATTACTTTCATCTGCACGGAGATGTGCTTTTTAACCTAACAAATATTTTCGGGGGATACCGTGCAGACCGCTTTTACAATATCAGCCCTTATGCTGGCCTTGGGTGGATGGTGACCAATGATGCTCCCGAACAGAAAGAAGTAAGTGCTAATATTGGTATATACAATAGCTTTCAGTTGTCAAATGCTTTCGATGTTATACTTGATGTGCGTGGTGCGATGGTTAATGACCGTTTCGATGGGGAAACCGGCAACCGTCATCAGGACGGTATCTTAAGTGCCATGGTTGGAATAACCTATAATTTTAAAAAACGCGGATGGGATAAATCCTCAACAGCTGTGATAACCTATAGCGAGGAACTTTTGAACAGTTTGAGGGAAAAGGTTAGACAGTTATCTGAGGATAACGATGCATTGCGCAGACAGTTAGCTGCTTCAAACACTGAAACGATAACAGAGATCAAAACGCAAGATCGTATTCTCGCTGCCCCGATCCTTGTTACTTTCCCGATCAACAAGAGCGTGGTAAGCAATGAAGCCCGAGTTAATTTAGGATTTTTTGCTAAGGTCATCGGTCAAGGCAGCAAAGACGTTGTTTACAAGGTTACCGGCTACGCCGATAAAGGTACGGGTACTCCGGAGATAAACGAGCGTCTAAGTCGTGAGCGGGCGCAGGCAATTTATAATGTGCTAGTACGCGAGTTTAACGTTGACCCGTCCCAATTGGAGGTTTCTCACCAAGGCGGAGTGGACAACATGTACTATGATGACCCACGTCTAAGTCGTGCAGTAATAACAATCGCTAAATAACATATTTAACCGCTGTGGGTAGGTAACGGAAAATTTTCATCTGCCCTGCATGTAAAGACGGATTACCATTGTGAAAAAGTCACCAGGACATAATCCGTGTGAAGCCTTCTGGCATTTCTTAGGTTTAAAATGCCTTCGCTATGCCGGAAGGGTTTTTCCTATGCCCCAGCGGAGAATTTCTCCATCACTCGTAAAAATGATTAACGGTGTTTGACACGATAAAGTTACTGGTTGTGGGACTACCATTTCTCGCTGCTGTGTTATTGGGCAGAGCCCTTATTCCTTATATCCTTTTGGTTACTTATAAAAAACGATTATTCGATCCGGTTGATATAAGGAAACTCCATAAAAATATTGTGCCCCGTTTGGGGGGGGTAGCTTTTGCTCCGGTACAGTGCTGTGTATTGGTGATCACGCTGGTATTTCTATATAAACTGGCCTTGGTCGATATTAATTTGCACGTCTCCTCTTGGATTATCATCCCGAGTATGATGCTGTTGATATGTGGGTTAGTTATGCTGTTCGTTGTCGGAATCGGAGATGACCTGATAGGCGTGGGATACAAGTGGAAGTTTTTGATTCAAGCCTTAACGGCTCTTCTTCTTCCAATGGGGGGACTGTGGATCAATAATCTCTATGGTTTAGGGGGTATTGGCCATATTCCTGCGGAAATAGGTATACCATTGACCATTTTCTTGGTTGTTCTAATCATTAATGCAATAAATCTTATTGACGGACTCGACGGGCTCTGCTCCGGAATTGTCGTCATCGGATCCCTGTTTCTGGGCGCTTTATTCAGTATTCAGGGGGCATGGTTGCATGCCATTTTCGCGTTTATCACTGCAGGTGTTTTGATGCCCTTCTTTTATTTCAACGTGTTCGGAACCTGGCGCAGAGGGCGAAGGATCTTTATGGGAGACACCGGTAGTATGACCTTGGGATATTCACTGGCGTTCTTGGTGATAAGTTATGCAACGGATAACCAGTTCATTAAACCGTCTTCTACAGATGCTCTGGTGGTTGCCTGTTCAGTGATTATTGTTCCGGTTTTCGATGTTGGCCGCGTTATGTTGGTCAGGTGGCGGTTAGGGAAAGCTATTTTCAGGCCCGACCGCAATCATTTACACCATAAATTTCTCCGGGCAGGGATGAGTAGGCATAGCGCTATGGTTTCAATCCTCCTTTTGATGGTCTTTTTCTGTGTTTTCAACATTACTATGGTGCGCTGGATGGACATCAATGTTGTAGTCCTATTGGATATATTGAGTTGGCTGGTGTTCCATTATGTCTTCAATAAATTGGAAAAGAGGAATGTAATTGCGAAAGGGGAAGTTTTTCTAAGATCGATTTTAAGTTTTCGCATATGAAAATTGCAGTTATTGGTGGCTCCGGTTTTGTCGGTACGCGCTTGATCTCCCTACTAAAACAGGATTCAGCGTGCGAGGTATGTAATATTGATATACAGCAAAGTCCCGTGCACGCAAATATTACCCGGATCGCAAACGTCTTGGATACAAAAGCGTTAAGGGAACATTTAACTGGTTCGGATGTTGTTGTGCTGCTCGCGGCTGAACACCGGGATGATGTAACGCCGGTTTCACTATATTATGATGTAAATGTTGAAGGCATGCGTAGCACACTCCAAGCGATGGAGTATAACAAAATAAAACGTCTTGTCTTCACGAGTTCTGTCGCTATATACGGACTGGATAAGCAAGAACCGGATGAGCTCGCACCGACCGATCCTTTTAATGATTACGGAAAAAGTAAATGGCAGGCCGAACAAGTTCTCCAGGCATGGTACGCAGATCATCCTGACTGGAATATCAATATCGTCCGCCCGACGGTCATTTTCGGTGAAGGCAATCGGGGTAATGTATTTAACCTGTTGCGTCAGATCGCAAGCGGCCGGTTTATGATGATAGGAAAAGGGCATAATCAAAAGTCTATGTCGTATATAGGTAACATCACGGCATTTGTAGAGTTTTTGATCAAGGAGAAAATTTCAGGTTATAACGTATACAACTATGGTGATAAGCCGGACTTTACTACGGCTGATCTGGTATATCATACCGGAATGATATTGAACAGAAAGATCCCAGCTATCCATATTCCTTATTGGCTGGGGATGCTGGGCGGATACGGCTTCGACCTGCTCGCACGTGTGACAGGAAGAAAGCTTAATATCAGCTCCGTCCGTGTGAAGAAGTTTTGTGCAGTTACCAAATACAATTCGGAAAAGGCTATGTGCTCTGGTTTTGTTCCTCCGTATCCTCTGCAGGATGGTCTGAAAAGGATGCTGTTGGAAGAGTTCTCAGCTAAAAAGTAATGTGATTGCGATGTCAGGGAACCGAACGATAGCGAAAAATACTATCTACCTCTATTGCAGGATGCTGCTTACCATGGGAATTGCATTATATACTTCCCGAGCAGTTCTGCAGACTCTGGGTGTGAGAGATTTTGGTGTTTATAACCTTGTAGGGGGGGTTGTGGTTCTTTTCTCTTTTTTGAACAACGCGATGTCCTCATCAACTCAGCGCTTTTTAAACATAGGAATAGCATCAAAGGATAGCAAGCGCGTAGGACAGATTTTCAGCATGAGCTTGAACATCCACTTTCTCATAGCGATCACCATATTGGTACTATCTGAAATTGTAGGACTTTGGCTGTTGAATCATCAGCTCAATATACCTAAAGAAAGGCTTCTTGCCGCCAACCTCGTATTTCAGTTTTCGATAGCTACCACCTTTGTGGGGGTTCTCAAGGTGCCTTATGATGCGATCATTCTTGCTCGCGAGCGTATGTCATTTTATGCGGTGGTAGGTATTATTCAGGCCGTTGCACGTCTGGCCATAGTTATGTCGATAAGTATGTCGATTACGCAGGACCGGTTGATAGTATATGCTTTTTTAATGATGATACTGGATGTTTTCAGCAGTATCGCTTTTTTCGTGTATTGCAAACTCAACTTCGGGTACCAGGTACACTATCGATTTGAAAAAAGCAAGGAACTTTTTAGGAGCCTAATTTCATTTTCCAGCTGGAGCCTTTTAGGACAAGTTTCCGTCGTAGGCTCCTCCCAAGGGATGGGGATGATACTTAATGTATTTGCCGGAGTAGTGGTAAACGCAGCGTTGGGGATTGCTGGGCAGGTTTCCGGCGCCGTGTATAATTTCATTTCCAGCGCACAGATGGCTTTTAATCCGCAAATTGTCCAAACTTATGCCGAAAATAAGCATGAAAGACATGTAAAATTGGTTTTGCAAGCATCCAGGTTTTCGTTCTTTTTATTTGCCATTCTTTGCATTCCGGTGCTCTTAGGTACCGATTATATCCTGACGCTCTGGTTGGGGGCAAATTACCCACAATATTCGGTGGGGTTTACGCGGCTTATTATCCTCACATCCGTCCTTACCTCCTTAGCCGGCCCGTTATGGATGTCAGCATATGCGGTGGGCAACATTAAACGCTACCAGTTCTGTGTGGCTGCGGTCAACCTAGCAGTACTTCCGATAGCTTACCTGGTCATGCTGTACAAACGCGACCCATTTCTGGTGATGGGAGCGAAGTTACTGCTGGATATGCTCTTGCTGATTTTTAGGGTGTATTACTTTAAAAGCAGACTGCTGATTAAGAACAGCGTACTGATGTTATATGTAAGAAGGATCCTTCCACTTTTTGTAATGGTATTTGCGCTCGCCCCTTTATCGGAATTTATCTCCATAAACGGACTGGGTGACCTCCTTATCTATTCGCTCTGCTGTGAGGCGGTCGTATGCGGCTATGTTTTTTTCTGGGGGCTGCGTCGGAGCGAAGTCGCTAATATACTGACGCTTGTGAAATCAAAAATTTTTGGGCTCACGTGAGATTTATATAAGAAATATGAAAAGTTTGATAAAATCGTATGTTAACCGCTGCGGCTATGACGTTACCCGGCGAGAAAATATAAGTGAAGCGGACTCGGTAGCAGCCGTTAAAAAGAACCGTTACTTTCCTAACTATGGAATTTTGGATACCAGCGTAGGTTCTAAAAATCTAGGGGACTTCATAATCATGGAGGCTATCAATACGGAATTACACCGACTCTTCGGTAACAAGGCTTATTTTACTACGTTTCCTACACATCTTCGGATAACACAAGAAGACCGCATGCTGCTGCTTGAAAAGGAACTGCTTTTTGTCTGTGGAACAAACTTGTTGAACTCAAGGATGGACGAGCATCTACAGTGGCATGTCGGACGTGAGGACTGGAATTATTATTACAAGCGTTGCGTCCTGGTCGGCACTGGATGGGGGAAATATGACGTTCGACCAACCACAGGAACCGCAGAAATGTTGCGTCACATGTTATCGGATAAGGTGCTTCATTCAGTCAGGGACGAATATTCAAAGGACATGTTGAACTCTATCGGCATTAGCAATGTGGTAAACACATGTTGTCCAACGACTTGGAACATACGGGGTCGGGAAATTGACGTGACAAAAAAGGGTATTGCTGTGACGACAGTTACAGATTACCATCAGGACACAGACAAAGATAGTCAGATGATAAACATATTACTGGCGAACTATGAGCAGGTTCATATTTGGATCCAGAGTATAGAAGATATAGCGTATATCGAAAAAATGCACATAACCGAAAAGGGCAAATTGATATTTATTCCACCTTCTTTAGAAGCCTATCGCGATTTTCTTGATACTAACGCCCACCGAGTTGATTATATAGGAACTCGTTTGCACGCAGGGATATACGCTATGCAAAGGAATATCCGCACGTTAATTATCGGCATTGATAATCGTGCTTCGGAAATAGCCAAAGATATTGGGATGGACATGGTAAAAAGGGAAAAAGTGGAAGATATCCAACAGTTTATAAATAGTCCGAAAACGAGCTTACTCAAACTCCCCTTTGATACGATCGCCAAGTGGAGAGAATCGATTCTTAATAACGCCGATCTGTAAGGATTTTGCCCGAAAAACTGACCTATGCAGGATACGATCAATTACAAAAGCATATTAAGAGCTTTAATGGCGGGCTTGGGCAGGCGGATTCTCCGTTTGCCGATGTTTCCGCAGCAAGAAGTAAAACTGGTGCGGACGACGGCTACAAAGTCGAGCGCGGTGCCGAAAGTGGTATGGATTTATTGGGAGGACGACCAGCTTCCCGACCTGATCATGGGTTTTGTGAATGATATCATGGTGAAACATCCGGAATACGAAATTAACGTGCTATCCAGGGCCACTCTTGACCAATATCTGCCTGATTTTTTTTGTCATCAAGATGTGCCGATCGCCAATAAGACAGATCTCATAAGGTTGGATCTCCTATACCGATACGGGGGAATCTGGTTAGATGCAACAATTATTTTAAAAGAAAAACTGGATTGGATCTATGGTCTTCAGTTCGACTCCGGGTTCGAGCTAACCGGCTTTTATCGGGGAACTAACACTGTCGATGAAGTTTACCCAGTCATTGAAACCTGGTTTCTAGCATCACCTCCGGGAAGTGTGTTTATAAAAAATTGGCTAGCGGAATTTAGTGCTATCCGTACGTTGGGTAGCCGTGCATATTTCGAGCTCCTTAGAAAGCGAGATGACTACCGTGTCATCAGTGCGAACATTGAGCCAGCAAGTTACCTGCTGGTATATTTGGCTTGTCAGATTGCCCTCAGGAAGACCAGTAATGTTAGCTTCTATCTACGACGCGCCGAAGATACGGCTTTTTACCTCCAGGATTATTATAAATGGAACGCAAACGTGATCACCTATGCATTAACCAGGTTGGATGCTACAAAGTGCGGGAGTAAGATAATCAAACTTACTTCAGGAGATCGGAAACTGTTGAACGGATTTATTGAATGTAAGCTGATCAGGAGAAAAAGTTTTATAGGACAGTTGCTTACGCCAGGGCGGGGCGCTAACGTATTGCAGCATGGATAGCAAATTTGTGTGCTTTATGAAAGGGCTTGCGGCAAACCTATTAAAGGGAAGGCAGATTCATCTTTGCCTGGGAGCTGCCGAGAAGGATATTGTCCTAAATAAAGATAAAACGGGGCCTTTGAGGTCGGTCCCGAAAAAGGTATGGATTTATTGGGATTCACAGAAGATACCCTACACCGTTCAGACAATTATCGACATTAATAGGGATTCAAGTCCGGATTATGAATTTGTTGTCCTGACCCCCGGAAATGTTTTCGATTTTATTCCTGAAGTTGATTTCCCGAAAGACCTGCTAAGGGCACACAAAGCCGATTATATCAGGCTTCAACTACTGGCGCTGTATGGTGGGGTATGGGTCGACGCAACTACAATACTGATCGAAGGGCTTGGCTGGATAGAAAAAGTCAATAATGACCGACAGTTCGACCTGTTGGGATATTATCGCGATAAAAGTACGTTGGATTATTCGTTCCCGATCGTGGAAACGTGGTTTCTTGCGGCTCCGCCCGAAAATCGCTTTATACTATTATGGCTGGAGCTTTTTTCACCAATCCTTGATTACGGAAGCACAGATTTCTTCCAACAGCTGAAATCCAGAAAGGATTACGCTCTGCTATCCCAACGAATGTCCGATCCCAGTTATCTATTGCTAAATCTTTGCGAGCAGCAGGCCAGTAGGGAATTGGGAGACGTAAATATGTTTCTGAAGCGATGTGAAGACAGTGCCTTTTATATCCAGGAACAATGTGAGTGGGATTTTAATAGGATAAATTTTGTCCTCTGTCGCCAGCAGATGCCTCTGGAGCGATACAGGATAATAAAACTTACTTCCCGCGACCGGGAGTTCACGGACTATTACCGAAAATGGGGACTTATCGATAAAGGCAGCATTATAGGACAGTTATTGCAGAAACAGATATCTAATGTATAGAAAACGTATGCAGGACTTGAAGAACAAACACGGGCAGCCATGTGCTGTCAAACTTAAGGACTATATAAACGGTGACAGGATGGACTATTATTCGTTTTTCTCGAAAGGTTTTTTGCTGGATTTTCTGTTTCAGACCGAACAGTTCTGGTTACGGAGATTTGTGAAAAGCTTACGCAAAGAGGAGTATTTCACTTTTATCAGACCCAATAGCATCTTTCGGTTCTATTACCGTCGAAAAAAAAATATTTACGGTAGAAAGCTTGGCTTTTTTATCCCGGCCGGATGCTTTGGCAGCGGATTAAAAATCTATCATTATGGATCTGTTATCGTCAATCCAAAAGCAAGGATAGGTAAAAATTGTACGGTGCACGGTAACTGCTGTATAGGAAGCAAGGGTACGTTGGTGGAAGAGGCGCCTCGTATTGGAGATCAGGTCGATATCGGGCAAGGAGCCCAAGTTCTTGGAAATATAACCATAGCAGACGGGGTAAAGATAGGTGCCGGGGCAGTAGTTGTTCACTCTGTACCAGAACCTAATGTCACAGTAGTCGGTATCCCGGCAAAAATCACTAATTCGAATCAATAAGATATGGCTTTAGTATCATTCCTAGTACCAGCCTATAAAGCGAGGTTCCTGCAGGAGGCGCTCGACAGCATGTTATCGCAGACCTTTACTGACCATGAAATCATTGTCGTGGATGATGCTTCACCTCAGGAGCTAGAGACCGTGGTTTGCGGATACAGGGATCCGAGGATCCGGTATTACAGAAACGCTGAGAACATCGGAGGAAAAAGCCTAGTTGCGCAATGGACGAACTGTTTGCAGTACGTGACGGGGAAGTTTATGGTCCTGGCAGCAGATGATGACATTTACGATCCTTACTTTCTTGAAACATGCTTGTCGCTTTTTGATAAATATCCAAATGTGAATATGGCAAGGACCGGTTCGAAACAGATCGATGAAAAGGGCCGGCTGATCGGCATTGATGGAATACTTCCTGAGCACTGCAGTAAGTACCAGTATTTATTCTATTGGTTGCAGGCCGCAGCGTTTACCTGTATGGGTAACATGATGTTCAGAACGGATGTCCTTAAAAGAAAAGGATTCGTGGACCTGCCATGTGCTTTCGGTTCTGATACGGCAACAGCCGTACAGATGAGTGAACAAGGAGTGGGCAGCAGCCCGTTGATGCTGTTTAGCTTCCGGATATCCAATATACACCTTTCCAGTGATCTGGGCAAGCTCGACGAAAAGCTAGAGGCAAACACGCTGCTTTTTGAGTGGATCGGTAGTTTAGGATACCACAAGCCTGAAGGGATATTGGATCGCTTTATGTTTGAAAGGACATCCTGGCCGGTCCTCTATGCTAAATGTAGATACGATTATTATAATCTAGTCATTAAGCATCTTCCGTTCTTCAAATTCTACTGGATTCAGAAATGTCGTTTGTTGACAACTAAGGACAAGGTTTTAATGTTCTTGCGCTTCTGCAAGGATAAGGTGATAGGTCAGTAAATAGGATAACGGATGATCAACAGCAAATTTTCTAACGACAATGTACCTGTAGTGCTAGCTTTTACTCCGGACTATTTTGTACCGGCGGCAACTTGCATATTCTCTATTTTGACGTCGTCAAGACCTTCCGACCGGTTTCATTTTATTTGCCTTCTGACGCAGCCATTACAAGAGTCTTATAAGGACAAGCTTGGAAGACTTGCTGAAGGCCGAGCGAAATTTTCTTATATCAATCTGGACGGCGCCCTACCTGAAATTTATGTTGACCAGAAGTATACCATAGCAGCTTCTTACAGGTTACTGTTGCCGGCAATTTTGACAAGTCTTCAGAAGGTATTGTATGTTGACTGTGATATGATTTTCAGGAATAACCTTGCTGACCTCTATAGAATGACCGAAATAGGGGACTATTATATGGCTGGTGTATTTGAAGCTACATTAGAATTTCAGAAACCCTATTTATCTACGATAGGATGTAAAGCGGGTGAATATATTAATTCCGGTATGCTGTTGATGAACCTTCGGGCACTGCGTGAAGACAATATGGTTGAGAAACTTCTGGATGCCGCTAAGGAGGACCATCTGCAGTTTCCCGATCAGGATGTAATCAATCAACTATGTCAGGGTAGGATTATGGGATTGCAACCTTACTGGAATAGTATCCGGACATTTTGGTTGCCACAGTATAAGCCCGATTTTTTAAAGTACTATACGTTAAAGGATTGGAAATATATCCAAGATCGAGGAAATATACATTATACCGGTGCCAAACCATGGAATACATTCACGGTCGGGTTTGACGTATGGTGGTATCATTTTAAACAGTTGCCGAAAGATATCAGGGAGATGATGGATTTTCCTAAAGGCCTTTATCCACTGGCGAGTTTTTACGGGAGCCGTATTGGAAAAGGATTGATTGATGGAGCTCGCAAGCTCAATAGGTATATAAAAACTAAAAAAGTATGAGGCATGCTTACCTAATCATGGCGCATAATGAATTTGGGGTGCTGCAAAAGCTTGTTGAAGCATTGGACGATATGCGCAATGACATATTTGTCCATATCGACAAAAAAGTGGCCGAATGTCCTTTGCTTAGGACCGTTTCCGCTGGACTCTATTACATCCGGGAAAGAATTGATGTCCGATGGGGAAGTGTCTCCCAGATTAAAGCAGAGTATGCTCTTTTCGAAGAAGCATACCGTCGCGGCCAGGGGTACTCGAGGTACCATCTGATCTCTGGTACACACCTGCCCCTGAGAACCCAGAATTTCCTTCATGCCTATTTTGCCAAGCAGGAGAACTTTCAGTGGGAACTGCTACGATATATCTATACAAACGCGTACGAAGTCAACATGAAGCTTGGTAGATACCATCTCTTCTTGAATGGCTATAAGCATAAGGTTTTGTGGGTGAGGTGGTTGTTTTCTAAAATGTGGCATCTTGCGCTGAAAATACAGTATTTTTTTGGGATCCAGCGTGCAGTTCCACCTGTCAATATCAAAGCCAATAATTGGGTGAGTCTTACCGATGGAGCCGTAGGCTATATCGTTCGCAGCAAAGCGGAAATCTTAAAGGTTTTTAGATGGTCATTTTGTGGGGATGAATATTTTGTGCCGTATCTATTGCAAAAAGGAGAGAATAGGTTTAAGCTAAGAAATGACGAGTCATTTCTTTATAATGATATTCAGGAAAATGCAAACGCCCGCGTCCTGGGTCGTGAAGATTATAAAAAATTAAAAGAATCGGGAAGCATGTTCGCCCGAAAGTTCAGCGAACAGGATATGGATGTTGTAAACGAGATTTTAAGAACCTTAAAAAATTAATTGGCGTATAGGATGAACTTTTCATTTTTCAGCAAGCAATCGCGCCCCGGCCCTATTCAGACAGCATGGCATATTATCCGCAAACGGAAGATATGGCTCGGACATGATAAAGTGTATGATTTTTGGAAACCTATAGTGGAAGACTATCATCACAACAAAATAGACCAGTATGATTTTAAAGCCAAGGTCGTGTTTGATACCGATAAGATTATCTGGCAGTATTGGGGACAAGGGTTTGCTGACGGTACACTTCCGGAAGTAGTCCGCACGTGCGTAGCATCGGTAGATGTAAATAAAGATGACTATCACATCGTACGGTTAGATGATAATAATATCTCGGACTATTTGGACTTGCCCTCATTTGTCTTGAAAAAGCGTTATAACCCCGAATTTACCAGAACGTTTTTTTCTGATCTGTTACGTGTATGCCTTTTAAACACCTATGGCGGAGTCTGGCTTGACGCGACCATATTGTTGACCAAGCCATTACCATCTTACTGGCAACAGCTTGATTATTTTGTCTTTCAGAGAGACGATACTGTAATTGAAAAGCAATTTTGGGAACACAGTTACGCGTACTATTGGGGATGGAACAAGCGCTTTAGGGTGCGTATGTTGAATAGTATCCTTGTCGCAAAGAAAGGAACTCCTGTAATCAGGGCACTGCAAGATTTGCTTTTGTACTATTGGAAAGGGCAAGAGTCTATTTTAAATTATTTTTTCTTTCAGATATTATACAACGTGTTGCTCGAAAGTAACGGAAACTATAAGACATGCCCCCTAGTGAGCGATACGCTCCCCCATCTTCTTCAGACAAAGATAAATAACCCGGCAAGTAGATTTTCCTACCAGGAGGCCTTAAAACATACCGGTATACACAAGATGTCATACTTCGGAACTGAGTCGATCCGGCGCTTTAATCAAATGGTTGAGGAAATCTTAAAAAACACAATTGCTTAGCATATGGGAATAAAAACGGATAGACATGCTTACCTGATACTTGCCCATCATGAATTCGGCATTCTGGAGCGTTTGTTGGCTGCCCTTGATGATGAAAGGAACAGTATATACATACACATTGACAGTAAGGTCGTTTCATGGCCAGAGCTTAAGGTACACTCTGGTGTTCTGCACGTCTTGGAGAATCGTATCGATGTGCGCTGGGGAGACCTTAGTGTCGTGGAAGCCGAACTGCTTCTTTTTCGGACTGCCATTAATGAAGGTCCCTATGCCTACTACCATCTGATTTCCGGCGTGGATATGCCTTTGCTTAACCAATCGCAGATCCATGCTTTCTTCCGCAAGCATTCCGGCAAAGAGTTTATCGGTTACTCTTGTGGAGATCAATCGTTACAACTTAGCAGGAAGGTCCAACGGTACCATTTATTTCCGGGTAGCTTCCGTAAGGATGCCGGAATTGCTTATGAATTAAAGCGGATAATTCGCGCAGTCGTCCTTCGTTTTCAGCTGCTTGTTGGACTTCGACGTAACGACCATATAGAATTCAAAAAAGGAACGCAATGGGTCAGTGTGACCGAAGATTTTGTGTCTTATCTACTCGATAAGGAAAAAGTGATCAAAGCGATGTACAAGATGACATTCTGTGCTGATGAGGTCGTATTGCAGACCATCTGTTGGCATTCTCGCTTCCGCGGACAGCTGTACGATGTTGATAACGAGGGGGTGGGGTCGCAGCGTTTTATTCGTTGGAAGGACAATATACTGCATGACTGGGGGAACGAAGATATTGAAGAGCTACTTAACTCGGGATATATGTTCGCTCGGAAATTTAACAGTATCCAAATGGAGGTCGTCGATCAAATTTTAAAGCATATTTTAAGCTCAGAGGCTAATGAAAAAACGAACGCAGAGTAACAGTCCTTTGGTTTCTATAATCGTTCCGGTGTATAATGCGGAGAAGACGCTTCCTGGGTGCCTTGCCTCTTTGGCAAAACAGACCTACGTGGAGTTAGAATTAATATTTGTTGACGACTGTAGCAGCGACAATACTTCCTTATTACTCCAGGACTTTGGCCAACAACAGGACGGACGGATACGGGTGCTCCGTCACAAAAAAAATAAAGGCGTCGCGGCGGCCCGAAATTCTGGGCTGGATCTAGCGACCGGAGTTTTTATCTACTATGTCGATGCCGATGACAGGATTGAACCAAATGCAATCGCCGTACTTGTCGAGGCCGCTCAAGAAAATAACGCCGAAATAGTGGGATGCAATTGGTTTCTATCCTTTGCAAGCGGTGAACGGAAAATGAACCAGCCTTCCTTCAGCGATCCATGGGGGGCAATCTCGCAGATGTTGGCGGGAAACATGCGATGGAATCTTTGGTTATTCCTTACCGCGCGGGCCTTGTACGATGATTTTGGTATCCGGTTTACTGAAGGTATGAACATGGGAGAGGATCTCATGGTAATGGTGCGGTTATTTTCTCAGGCAGAGCGTGTAGTGCATGTTGACAAGGCGCTTTACCACTATGAACAGACCAACGGAAATTCCCTGACAAAGGTATATTCCCTTCGGCACCGGGAAGAAGTTACATTCCACGTGGATCAGGTAGAGCGCTGCCTTAAAAATTCGAGATTTAAACACCGGTTAGGTTCTTCCATTGATTTGCTAAAGTTCCACATAAAGCTACCATTTCTAATATCAGATAAGGGTTCAAGCTATCGAATCTGGATGGAATGGTTTCCAGAAATCAACTATATAACAGATATGGGTGGTAGGTTGTCCATCCGTTTGCGGGTATTGCGGTGGGCGGCGCTCCAGCAGCAATATTGGTTGCTCCAGCTGCACTACTTTATGCTCACGAGGGTTGTTTACGGATTAATTTATAAATAATTGAAGTGATGGCTCTGTTTCGTTTTTTTCAGTTTTTGTTATTGGCCATCTTGGTGAGTCTGTATTTTTTTCCAGTCAGCTTTAGCTTTCTCCCTTTCTCGTTGAATACGAAAATAATGCTTGCTGTGGTTGGAATGGTTTTTTTGGCCCTAGATTGTATTCAGGTTAGATCGGTCAATGTATCCAGGGCGCTGTTGGGAGCTATTTGTCTAACGGTGCTGTTTTCGCTAATCTGTTTTATTTCGGTGGATATAAATGGAACTAGCGATTATTCGTATGCCTCGTATATCTCCAGTTTCGCAGTTTGGCTTTTTGCTGCCTATGGCGCATTTGCATGCTTGCGTATGCGGCATGGATATGTGGACTTAAAGCTCATTACATTCTATCTGGCGGCCGTATGTTTTGGGCAGTGCGTGGTGGCGCTCTTGATCGATAACATACCCGCGGTTCAGGTTGCTGTAGATAGCTACATCAATCAGGGACAGGAATTTTTCGAAGAGGTCGACCGTTTATACGGTATTGGCGCCGCGCTGGATACAGCCGGTGTCCGCTTCTCGGTGGTCCTGATTATGATTGCAGGTGTATTGAGCCGCGATCCAAAAGTTCGTAAGAATCCTTGGCTAATCATATCCCTGTTGATCGCCTTTTTTACAATCGCATTGATCGGAAATATGATCTCCCGTACGACAATGGTCGGCGTGGGTATGGCAACCATGTATTTTGTCTACGCATCCGGTCTCTTTCGGATTATCGTTAGATATGAATCCATAAACCTTGGGGTATGGTTCGGTACGCTGTTATTGTTGGCCGTTTTTATAGCGAGCTACCTTTATCAGACAAACGAAGATTTCCATGACCAGATCAGGTTTGCATTTGAAGGTTTTTTTAATTGGGCTGAACATGGCGAATGGAGGACAGATTCTACCGATAAGCTAAATCGGGAAATGTGGGTGTGGCCGTCAGACTTGCAGACCTGGGTAATTGGGTCCGGTCTCTTTGATAATTGGGTGTACAGTTCGGATATCGGTTACTGTCGCTTTATTCTTTATTGCGGCGTAATTGGATTTAGCGTTTTTGCATTTTTTTTTGTTTACAATGCAGTGCTTTTTGCCTACGTGTATCCCGCTTATCGCGGAATGTTTGCTTTATTCCTCATGCTCTCATTCGTTGTCTGGCTTAAAGTAGCAACAGACATATTTGTCATCTACGCTCTACTCTACTGCATGGGCACAAACCGTAAAACTATAATAGCTATTTCATGACGATCGTATATTCCATAGCGGCAACCCACAGCCCAGGAGGGATGGAAAGGGTGTTGGCCAATAAGGCAAATGAACTCGTGCGCAGGGGGCATCAAGTGATTATCGTGACGACAGATCAGCAGCATAAGCCCGCGTACTTCAAGATGGATACAGAAATTCGTTGTTTCGATCTTGCTATCAACTATGTTGAAGAACGTGGTAAGAGTTTATTTGTGAAGACATTGAATTATTTAAATAAGCAACGTGTGCATAAAGCACGGTTGAAGGATTTACTACTTAAAATACGTGCGGATATTGTGGTTTCTATGTTTGATCACGATGCCACTTTTTTATATAGCATCCGGGACGGAAGCAGGAAAGTGCTGGAAGTACATTTTTCACGCTTCAAGCGGATTCAATATAGTCGCCGGGGAGTATGGGGAATAGCCGACCGGTGGAGAAGCAGACAGGATGTCCGGCTAGCAGAGCGGTATGATCGCTTTGTGGTGCTTACAGAAGAAGACAAAAGGTATTGGGGGAACGTTTCTGGGATCGCCGTAATTCCAAACGCCAATAGCTTTGTTTCACCCCGTCAGGCGCCCCTGACAGCCAAGAGGGTGATCGCTGTAGGACGCTACGATTATCAAAAAGGATTTGATGAACTGATCGAAGTATGGTCGCACGTCCATAAACAATATCCAGATTGGCGGCTCGATATTTTCGGCAGGGGACCGTTGCGGAACGAGTTGCAACGGCAAATAGAAGTACTTCATTTGGATGAAGTCGTGTCGCTACGTGAACCGGTTTTCCAAATTGAAAACGAGTATTTGACGAGTTCTATTTTAGCGATGACTTCCAGATACGAGGGACTTCCTATGGTTCTTTTGGAAGCTCAGGTATGCGGGCTGCCATTGGTCGCCTATGCGTGTAAATGTGGTCCCAAGGACATTATAAGGAATGGCGAAAACGGTTTTCTCTTGGAGGAATACGATAAAGAGGGGATGGCAAGTAAGCTAATGTTGTTGATGGAAAATTCGGAACTACGTATACAAATGGGGGAAGCGTCGAAAAATAGATCGAAAATATATGAAAAGGATTGTATTATGGAACAGTGGATAAGATTGTTCGACGGTCTGAATCGGGAAGGAGAAGACAGAGGAAATGGATAGGAAAACAATCGTTATTTCGGCAGTCAACCTCGTAGAAGCTGGGCCTTTAGCCATTCTTAGGGAATGTTTGTCTTATCTGTCGCTACTTGCGGGGGAGGCGAACTATCGGGTGGTTGCAATAGTCTATAAAAAAGAGCTGGCAGATTATCCGCACATTGAATACATCGAGACCCAGTGGCCAAAGAAACGTTGGATAAATAGGCTGTGGTATGAATATGTCTCTTTAGGGCGTATATCGGAGGATTTGTCACCCGTGCAGCTTTGGCTCTCCCTTCACGACACTACACCGTCAGTAAAGGCACATTTTAGGGCGGTATATTGCCATAATGCTTTTTCTTTTTACAGGTGGCGGTTTCATGATCTACTATTTGCCCCTAAGATTGCACTGTTTGCTTTGTTTACAAAGTACATTTATGCAACAAATATCAAAAAGAACAACTTTCTGATCGTGCAGCAGGAATGGTTCAAAAAAGGCATGAGCAGTATGTTTGGCCTGGATCCTGAACTTATTATTGTTTCCCCGCCTCAGGTAAAGCCATTTGTTCATGGCATAATCGGTGCAAATAACGGCCGGAGCGGGAAATATACCTTTTTATTCGCAGGGTCTCCGAACAGTCATAAGAATTTTGAGGTTATTTGCCGGGCGGCGGCAATACTGGAAAAAGCTGGTGTTCATGATTTCACTGTGCGTATAACAGTGAAAGGTACTGAAAACCGTTACGCAAAATGGCTATATAGGCATTGGGGGCATTTAAATACGATAGACTTTATTGGGTTTGTAAGCCGGAGGAGGCTTGAAGATTTGTATCAAGAGTCCAATTGCCTCATATTCCCCTCAAAAGTAGAAACTTGGGGGTTACCGATATCCGAGTTTGCAAGTTTGCAAAAGCCTATGCTCCTGGCTTCGCTTCCTTACGCAGAGGAAACTGCTGGTGGTAGCAGATTTGTCGCTTTTTTTGATCCGGATTGCGCTGAGGTATTGGCCTCACAAATGAGGAAACTTGTAATGGGGGACATCTCTTTTTTAAAACCAGTTCCTCAACCCGCCTATAACGAGCCCACAGCCACCTCCTGGTGCGAGCTTTTTTCCCTTCTTCTGACCGGCGATAAATCGGTTCATTCAACTAATAAAGGTATTTATGATAACTAGTTTCGCATGAGGATTTTACAGTTAGGAAAATTTTATCCAATTCGTGGCGGAGTGGAAAAGGTCATGTATGATCTAACATCGGGGCTTTCTTCAAGGGGTATTCTCTGCGATATGCTCTGCGCGTCTACTGAGGGCCAAGACGCCGGAACGTTCACTTTGAACGGTTTTGGTCGCCTGATAGTCGTGCCTACCCTGATAAAAGTGGCAGCGACGATGATTTCGCCGTCGATGGTCACTACCCTTAGAAAGATAGCTGGATCATACGATATCATTCATATCCATCATCCTGATCCGATGGCCTGTTTGGCACTTTGGCTTTCAGGATATAAGGGGAAAGTGGTACTGCACTGGCACGCGGACATCCTAAAGCAAAAGACGTTATTGAAATTGTATGGACCATTACAAAATTGGCTTATCAAGCGCGCAGATATCATTGTAGGTACAACACCTGTGTATGTAAAGGAGTCCCCTTTCCTACAGCATGTCCGGCACAAATTAAGTTATATACCCATCGGTGTGTCTCAGACACTGGCGGATGATGACGTAGTTCAATCGGTTCGCAAACGCTATCCGGGGAAGTCCCTTATCTTTTCACTCGGTCGTTTGGTTGCATATAAAGGCTATGAATACTTAATCAGGGCAGCTGCCCTGCTGCCCTCAGAATGTCAAGTGTTGATCGGTGGAAAAGGTCCATTACACGATACGCTAACCAAGCTTATAGCGGAACTGGGAGTAAACGACCGCGTCACGTTGCTGGGTTTTCTGCCCGATGAGCATATTCCCAGTTATTTCGCGGCAAGTGACATATTCTGCTTGAGTTCGATATGGAAAACAGAGGCTTTCGCTATCGTACAGATTGAAGCTATGGCCTTTGGTGTGCCGGTAGTTTCTACCGATATACCCGGATCCGGGGTAAGCTGGGTAAATAAGAACGGTAAATCAGGCCTTGTTGTCGAGCCAGAGAATGCGGTAGCATTGGCTGACGCGATCAGTCGCATATGTGGAGACAGCCATTTAAAAGAACGTCTGAAACAAGGGAGTAGAGACCGTTACACTCAATATTTCACGGACAAAAACATGCTAGATACTTGTCAAACTGTCTATCGGAAACTTCTCGATAAGTTTCCTGATATACCAGTACCCAGCCGTGAAAATGATTGCTAAAAAGAAGGGGAGAATGAAAAAAGAACATGAAAACAAAATTACCGAGACTTTCTTGGAATTGCTGAGAGCTGGTCTGTGGAATCGTGAGCCTGATTTGGAATGCCTGCTTCCTTTAACCTCTAACGAATGGTCGGCAGTACACGATCTTGCCAAAAAACAAACGGTGGAAGGGCTAGTGTTTGCAGGGGTACAAAAATTAAATGATTTACAACATGTTGATAGACAGATGATTTATAGGCTAGTTATTCGGGTTGAAGCTATTGAACGGGCCAATAGTAGAATGAACGATGTAATTATGGAACAATCTGCTTTCTTCTCGCAACAAAGCCTAAATCCTATCCTGCTAAAGGGGCAGGGGGTTGCGCGTCATTACATAGAACCGCTAAGACGCGTTTGTGGAGACATTGATTGGTATTTTTCCAGTCCAGAGGAATTCCGGGCCGCCTTTGATCTGTTGATTAAGACTGGGATCCGCCCGAGCGTGGACAGAAGCGGCAATTTTGTCTATAACTGGAAAGGGCAGGTCGTGGATCATCACCGCAAAATGTTCGATTCGTACGGACCGTTCTCACGTCGATCGCTGCAGGAAATCGAACGTGAATTAAATCCAGTAAACTATATGGTTCAAGGTTGTCCGGTTATGGTTCCTGCACCGACGGTCGAAGTGATACAGGTTACCTTACATATCTTAAAGCATATGCTCGCCTTTGGCGTTGGTATCCGTCAGATATGTGATATTGCTAGGTTATACGTTGCTCATGCGCATTCAGTTGACGGTCAAATGTTAAAGAAGGTGTATCAATCCCTTCGGGTAGATAAGTGGGTCAACCTGTTGCATAATACGCTAGTCAATAGTCTTGGGATGTCGACTTCCCTGTTACCTTTTGGCGACTGCCCGCCGAGTTCTGATGACCGGATTTTAAATGATGTCTTAAATGCTGGAAATTTCGGTTTCTTCAACGGGCAGACTCCCGATATGAAAAATAATATACAAGGGAAGTCACGGTCTTTAATTACCGTAATGAAGAATACGGCACGGTATCTTCCTTATGCACCTTTTGAGGCTGTAAGTTTTCCCTTTACCCATTTTTTCTCAGATCTGCTCAGAGCAGCAAAAATTAAAAAATATAAATAGATATAAAGTATGATACAAAAAATGAAAACACTGAACATTCTGGCATTGCTATTTGGCTTAGCATTGTTTCATTCTTGTGGTCTGTCAAAAAAGGTTGTGTACGTTGGTGATATGACTACCGATTCAATCTACAATGTCGTAAAAGCACCTCCACTCCGCTTGCAGAAGGCGGATCGGGTAAGTATTACTGTTCATTCAAAAGATCCAGAACTCGCTGCACCATTTAACGCAATGACAGGTGCATATACGGTAAGTGAGAATGGAACAATATCGACGAGGGAAAGAGAGGCTTCCGTTGTTGACAACTATGTTTTGGATCAACAAGGTAATATTGATTTTCCAGTATTGGGAAAGCTGGCTTTGGAGGGCCTTAGTACCGAGGAAGTACGTGATCTAATACGTGGAATGTTGATTGATAAGGGGCTGATTAACGATCCAGTCGTTAAAGTGAACCTTCTTAATCTAAAAATTAACGTTATGGGCGAGGTGAGTTCGATCGGTATTATAGAAGTCCCGGAATCGAAAATAAATCTATTGGAAGTCATTTCCAAAGCGGGCGGACTGACCCGTAACGCTGCGCCTGACAGAGTCACAGTGATACGTGAAGAAAACGGCGTACGAAAGAAGGTTTATAATGATATCCGTTCGCAAGAGCTATTTAATTCCCCAACATTTCATCTTCAGCAAAACGATATCGTGTACGTGGAACCAAAGTCAGCGGAAACATCCGTAGCAGAGGATAGAGCATGGAGGTATTGGTCCTTAGGCATAGGGATGTTTACCTTAACCCTTACATTATTAAACCTTTTTAAATAATGTCATCAAATCTAGTTAGTCCGGAGGTGCAAGGCAATTCCGGGCAGAGTCAGAGTTCGATTAACATTTTGGATGTCGTAAAATATCTAATTGGTCATTGGAAGTGGTTTCTCCTCTCGATAGTATGTTTTGCTGCGATCTATTATTATCAATTTGCAAAATCGCCGTTTATTTATCAGAGTTCTCAAACCGTGATCATTAAGACGCCCATGAACACCCCGGTGACCGCGAGAATTTCGAGGACTAATGACGCTTATAACTCGATAAATGTAGCCAGTGAAATATTACAGTTAAAGTCAAAAGAGCTTATGCGACAGACTGTCGAATCCACTGCTGCAAACGTCAGTTATTCGGTTATTCGGGGATTACGGCATGTGGAACTTTATAAAGAATCTCCGATTGAAGTTTCTTTCCCTGGTATAGAATCGGATGTCAATCGGGCCTTTTCAATCGTGCTTAAAAATCTTAAAGAAGCCGTTTTATATTTCCCAAATAATGAAGGTGAAAAAAAGGAAATGAAAGTATCGCTTGGCGATACTGTTGCAACTCCTATCGGAAACTTAATGATCCTGGCTCGAGCAGAGTTTTCCGAAGGATATTTGAATGAGGAAATCTTTATCCATCGGCGGCCTATTAGTGAGACTGCAGCTCAATTTATGGGCAGTCTTTCCATTAAGCAGATGGAAGATGATGCCTCGCTACTCCGTGTTATTATTGAAGACCAGCATCCACAACGGGCGGCAGATCTAATTACGGAAATGGTAGAGGTATATAACAGACTGTCCCTGGAAGACAAGAACCAAATAGCAGTAAATACGGCAAACTTCATTCGGGATCGCTTACAGATTATTGAGAGTGAACTGAGTTCCGTGGAATCTGATATTCAAGCCTTACGTACCCGGAATCAGGGCGTCGACGTCTCTTCAGTGGGTCAGGTATATTTTTCTGATTCCAGACAGTACCAAATGGAACGTACGAAAATAGAAACAGATGTCAAGCTTGCCCAAATGATGCGCGAATATCTTAATGATAGCGACAAACAAAACGAACTTATCCCTAACAACACCGGGTTGGTAGAAGCGAACGTGGAAGAGCAGATCAATGAGTATAATAAGAACCTGTTACGCCGTAATAGGTTGATCGAAGGAAGCAGTCCCGCTAATCCAGTAGTGCAAGATCTCAATAGTGCGCTGGAGGCTATGAAAAGCAATATTTCAAGGGCAATTGATAACGCTATTGTTGGACTTCGGGTAAAGTCACGGAACCTGGAAGCAGAAGAGTCAGCGGCGAGAGGAAAAGCTATGCAATTGCCCAAACAACAGCGTGTTATGCTTTCTGTGGAACGGCAGCAAAAAGTCAAAGAAGAACTTTATCTATATCTCCTCAATAAGAGAGAGGAAAATGCCATCAACCAGGCAATGACGCAAAACAACATTAGGGTAATCGATCCAGCCACTGTTTCCTCAGCGCCTATCTATCCAAATAAGTTTCGGAAGGTTGCACTTGGAGCAGCGATAGGCTTTGTTATACCGGCTGTAATATTACTTGCACTGGCAATGCTGGACACCGAAGTACGCAACCGAAAGGATATCGAAACTGTAATCGCTACCCCGCTGCTGTGTGAAATTCCATTTATTAGCAGGAAGGGAAAAGATGGGGAAGATTTATTGGTGAAAGCAACTGGGCGTGATCCGTTGACCGAAGCTTTCCGGATACTGGGCACCAATATTGGCTTTATGACCTCCGAGGGCATGGCACCTAAGGTGCTGACTTTAACAAGCTTTACAGTCGGGGTCGGTAAAACATTTACTTCGTTAAATCTTTCCAAAACACTTTCATTTTTGGACAAGAAAGTCATCGTCGTAGATCTCGATCTCAGAAAAGGAACGCTCAGCAACAGGATCGGCCTGACCCAGACTAAGGGAATTAGTCATTACTTAGCAGACACTAGTATAACGTTGGATCAAATTGTTTATGAAAATTTTGAAAATGGAAACGTCGACTATATTCCCTTAGGAGCGATTGCACCAAATCCTATCGGGCTACTCCTGAGTAAAAGACTGGACAACCTTATTTTGGAACTTAAGCAAACATACGATTATATCATTGTTGATAGCGTTCCATTGGGGATTGTCGCTGATTCTACGATTGTCGATCGAATTTCTGATTTGACATTGTTTGTTATACGCGCGGGAAAAATGGATCGCAGACAATTGCCAGAAATAGAGAAGATCGATCTTCAAAAAAGGCTCTCAAACTTGGCTGTCGTGCTCAATGGCGTGGAATTTGGAAGTAGAAGGTACGGCTACGGCTATGGCTATGGTTACGGCTATGGTTACGGTCAGGAAATAGGTCGTAATGTCCAGAATAAGTTCCTTTCTCGGATCAAGCGTTTCTTCAAAAGGCAATAGAGGAAGAGACTTGTTTACGAAGAAGCTTAAAATATCATATACGCATGTTGCCAAATGATCGAAAGATTTAATGGACTCATATCTTCTACTTAACATTGGTGCATTTAAATATTTCCGTGCCTAGAAAATTCTGTTATCGGAAAATAAAGAATCTCGGAGGTTTGCCATCTTTGTGGCAGAGGATGTTTTCACTCCAATATCTAAAGTTGGTGTAGTAGCCACATTGGTAATTGTAAATGTTTTCGAAATTTCATAGGTGAACAGAACCATGTATTGTCACCCCGGCAATACATCGGTTCTTCTTTATCGTTACATGATCTGTCGACTTGAAACCGAATATGACCTTATATGGAAACGGGGGCGAAATACATTTTCTATTAGTCTATATAAATCCTTTGATAATGAATATTATTTTAAACCTAAGCTTAAAGAACGTACGTGGTATATACCATTGGATATCCTGAATATGAAAGAAGAAATAAAAACAACAGTGGCAATCGTTGATGACAATCGATTAATCGTGGAGGTCGTAGACAATGTACTGACCGGTTTTGGGTACGATGTTCTTCTTAGAGCCAATAGCGGAGAAGAAATCCTAGAGCTAATAAAAAACGGAAACGTTATCCCCGAAATATGCGTTCTAGATATTAATATGCCCGATTTAGGCGGATTTCAGACAGCCGTATTGATACGTGAACGCTACCCGCAAATGAAAATTTTAGCTTTTAGTAACCAGACGGATCCTAAAACTGTTTCGAAGATGTTGGAAAGTGGAGCAAACGGATTTGTTTCCAAAATCTCTGGTATTTTTGAGCTCCGAAATGCGGTGGACGCCCTTGTTAAGGGAGGTACCTATTTGGGAACTGGAGTTAAGACCGTTGATGGATGAAGGTTATAATATACGCCAATCAAATCTTTTGAATAATTTGTATGGCTAGTTTACGAAAATAAAGTTGATATCACCGATGAGGAAAAAACAAGTTTTTCGGACCTTTTGACTTTAGAAGTAATGCATTCAGGCCGAAGCCTCAAGTTACCTGTGTAATACACGAGCGGAAAGGTAAGTCAGACTTATGGTTTAACGAAGTGCCTAATAGGCCGAATATAACGTAGCTGCTCAACAAACACCTCAAAACTAGCCGATGACTTGTGCTTGATCTGAGACGTCCGACAATTCGCGCATCCAGTTATTGAAATCTGCGTCCGAAGGGATTTGAAATTTTTTACGCAATCTGTTCTTTCGGATCTGTACAGCCCTTACGGTAACAAAGGTATACTCTGCAATATTTTTTGTCGAAAAGTTTAGAAAGGCCATAGCGCAAAATTCGAGCTCTGAGCTTCTAAGATTAGAGTCAAATGATCTCAGCGCTTGTATAAATTCTGGATACAACTCTTTAAATAAGGTCAGGAATTCCGGGTTATTACTTTTTGCAAGTTCAATCAGATTATTAAACTTGTTTTCCCCGATCTGTGCCGTTAATTCTTTATTGATCGTTTCTGTTTCCTGCAATACCTCATCTTTTTTATCTAAAATCTTACGGTTACGCCCAACTCTCCATACAAAAAACGCTATCGCCAAAGCAAGCATTGTCAATGAAACAATTGAAATTGTAACCGATTTTGAGATTTTTGTGGCGGATTCATGATCTTTCAATTTCAGAATCCGACTGAGCACCATATCCACGACCTGTCTATTTTCGTTTTCAAGGGAATCATTGAGTCGGCTGAAGGCTAAGTCATATTGATCCGATTTAATTTTGTCCAAATTATTCGCACGATAAAAATCCGCTAATTGTCTATACGAGTTTTTTATTCCATTTCTGCTGCCCAATTCCCGCATATTGGTTAGGTTCTTTTCATAATAAGTGGCGGCTTTTTCAAAATTCCCTTTCTTTTCTTCTAGAAGAGCCAAGGAACTATATGTATTCAGAACGACAGGAACATTGTACTTCTTTACAAGTGCCAGTGCTTTATCAAGATATTGCTGAGCTTTAAGAAACTCACCCTTCTTCACGTATAACCTGCCCAAGTTGTCATATACCACCAAATAGCGGAAGATCTCGTTCTTCTCATTAGTACCTTGTAGGATTTCCAATTGAAGTTGGTTGTATTTTTCTACAGAGTCAGGCTGACCCAAAGCGTCAAAAACAGTACTTAAATTTTCGTAGGTAAACTGGTAGGATTTTTTTTGTTTTTCGCCTGTCAGGTGCTTGATTAAACCCAATTGCAGACGAAATTCCTGTAGAGCCTGCTGATAGAGCTTGAGCTCCCCGTAGGCTCTCCCTCGGACTCGATGAACTTCGGACTGCGCGAGAATTCTTTCCTTATAATACCTTGTAGTCTCCACGCGGTCAAGATGTTTGAGCCCCTCTTTAAACAGTCCAACATGCACTAGTCCCTCTGCTATCCATGAATGGGCTCTTGCTATTCCATCATCATAATTAGATTCGTAGGATAAATTAAGTGCTTTTATGGCAGTTTCTATGTATGGTACCAACTGCCCAGAATTAGATAATTCTCTTGTTTTATTTAACAGCGAATCAACCTGTTGTTTCCGAACGTCACCCGCGCTTGCTTTAAGTGTAATTAGTAATAGGATTAAAAATATAGTCTCTTTTTTCATTTGTACTTTATCAAATTTTCTGTCAGGTAGTTTTTGCCGAAGCTAGTTCAGGTTGGTTTCAGCCCGCAACTTATCGTGAGCTAATTTAAATATTTTAAACGTTAATCAGAGTAAAACGACGGAGCAGCTTAGCACTATCTGTTGTCTTTGGTCGATAGGATATAGAGGCAAACTGATGACCTTTCACGAGCATAAATCGATGAATAGTTTTTGGTGCTGCTCAACAGCAGAACAAAATTGTGTCTGATGCCAATACGTTTAGTAGGCAAGATCGGTAGGCGTACTAATGAAAAGGCTGGAGAAGCTAGCTGAGCTGACCTAATTATCCTCGAGACTTTGTACTTAACGTTCTGGATAGATAACGACAAAATGATATCATGGAAATAATTGAGGACATGCATTCGCGCAAATCTACCATTATCGTAAGCCACATGCCTGTAGCCATATGGCTCGCTATTTTTTTTGAACAAACTATTGATGATACAATGCTCAATAGGATGGTCCATACTGTCCATCTATTTAATGTAGTCGGTGCAAGTTTACTAAAAAAAAGGTCTTTGTAATGGTTTACAAAAAGCACAGTCACTAAAACTGGTGCATATTAATGGAATATACACAGTAATATTAAAAAAAAGCCTAAGCGCTTGCTTTTAATATCTCTACGACCAATCGATTAACAGCGATCAGGGACACAAGACAAAGCTACTAAAATTAAATGACCCTCCGACTTAGCGAGCCGATAACTTCTGGTTGATCAGAGGTAGTAGCCAGTCCACGCATCCAGCTATTAAAATCTGCGTCCGAAGCGATTTGAAATTTTTTACGTAATCTGTTCTTTCGAACCTGTACAGCTCTGATCGTAACAAAGGTATATTCTGCTATATTTTTTGTTGAAAAGTTGAGAAATGCCATGGCACAGAACTCAAGCTCTGTACTTCTAAGATTGGAGTCAAAAGATTTCAATGCCTCTATAAATTGAGGATATAATTCTGTAAATAAGGTCAAGAATTCTGGATTATTGCTTTTTGCCATTTCTATCAGGCTATTAAATTTATTTTCCCCGATTTGTTCCGTGAGCTCTCTATTAATCGATTCTGTTTCTTGCAAAGCTTCCTCTTTTTGACCTAAAATCTTTCGGTTACGCCTTGATCTCCAAACATAAAATGTGACTGACATAGCAAGCAATATCGACACTGTTACTGAAACTGTAAGTGATTGGGATACTTTAGTGGCAGATTCCTTATCTTTCGATTTCAAAATCTGGTTGAGTGCAATGTCGATGACTTGTCTATTTTCCTTTTCCAAGGAGTCGTTGAGCCGACTAAAGGCCAGTTCATATTCGTTAGCTTTAGTCTTATTTAGATTGTACTCTCGAAAATAATCGGATAAGTAACGATACGTATTTCTAAGCGCGTTTCGATCTCCCACCTCCCGCATATTTGCTAGACTCTTGTCATGAAAAGCTAACGCTTTTTGATGATTACCTTGTTTCTTTTCCAAATTGGCCAAGAAAGTATATGTATTATAAAATACAGGAATTTTATATTTCTCAATAAGGGCAAGAGATTTATTGAGGTATTGCTTAGCTTTGGCATAATCTTCCTTTTTAATGTATAGCTGCCCTAGATCATTATAAGCTCCTAGAAACATGGCGGCGGCGCTTTCTTCCCCAAAACTTTGTAAGACTTCCAACTGCAGTTCTATATATTTCTGCAAGGAATCGAGTTGCTCCGTATGGTCAAAGACAGTACCTAAATTTCCGTAGGTATAGAGGTAGGATATTGTTTGTTTCTCTCCTGTCAGATTCTTAATGCATCCTAACTGTAAACGGTATTCACGGATGGCTTGTTTATACAACCGGAGTTTTGTATAAGCCCTACCTCGTACCCGATGGACTTCGGATTGCATAAGTATTGTTTCCTTATAATATTTCGTAGGTTCGATGCTTTCAAGGTGCTTAAGCCCTTCTTCAAACACTCCAACATTAACAAGCGCGTTTGCCGCGGAAAAGTGGGATCTCGCTCGTCCTTCATCGGAATTATACAGATTAGACAGATCAATCGCCTTCAAAGCAATCTCTAATTGCGAAAGGAATTCACCTTTACTTTCGAATTCCCTTGCTTTACTTATAAGTGAATCGATCTCTTGTTTCTGGCGATCGCCTGCGCTTACCTTAAACGTAAATAATAATATGAGTACAAATAGAACCTGTTTTTTCATTTTATAGGTCATCAATTTTTATTAGGTATTTGTTTGTCGCAGCTGAGTCCAACTTTAATTTTTGGCAAATCTAGGTATTTTGAATATTAAATCGATGTTTATTCTTCATCGTTATGAAAAAATGTATTTTAATGTTAATGTTCGCGATGTTCCAGTTTGGAATAAAAAAACGCCTAAGCGGGCGTCTGCTTCTGTATATCGTGAGATCAGACATATAGAAGGACGATTGTCGCTAGCACTTGAGGTTCTATTTTTTAATAGATAGACAAAGTTACGGGTGGATGGTACGTCTAGATTTCTATTGTGTAAGCGTAAGGTGCTTAACGATCGATTGATCTGTAAAGGCGAAATTACAGAAGAAATGCACCCTTATTATGCATTTCTTCTGTATCTATATTTAACTCGTACTAATTTTCCTACTGTTAAATCAACGTATTTCCTTTAATCGTGTCAAGCCTTCCAAGTAATAATAGTCAGCATATGTCAACGGCCTATCCACTTCAGAGTCGTGAGGAAAACTGCCTACGTTGTGCTTGAGCAGAAAACCTCCGTTTGTACCTTGATCGGCAAAGTACTCCGAGGAGGATAGACTTTCCAACGTCGCCTTCGCAAAGTCAAGATATGTCTGACTTTCTGGTCCTTCCGTAAGGGTCGAAAGCTCGACCAACGCCGATGCAGCAATAGCCGCGGCCGAGGCATCCCGCGGAATATACCCCAGTTTTCGGCTTGAAAAGTCAACATCCGGTGTGTATCTTTTTTGTTCGGCATTGAAATCCCAATAGGGGATTTTATCGGCAGGCAATGTAGCGTGGTTCATATAAAATTTCGCCGCTTCCTGAGCTGTCTTTAGATAACCTTCTTTCTTAGTTTCGCGATACATCATGGTAAAACCGTAGATCGCCCAGGCCTGTCCCCTGGACCAGGTGGAGTTGTCAGCAAACCCTTGGTTTGTCTGCTGATGGATGGCCTGTCCTGTAGAATCATAGTCGACAACGTGATATGTGCTATAATCTTCGCGGAAATGGTTTTCCATGGTCTTGTCCGCGTGGCTTATCGCCACCTGGCGATATTTCGGATCACCCGTGAGGTCAGAGACATAGCATAGCATTTCTAAATTCATCATATTATCGATGATCACTGGATATTTCCAAGTCGTTTTGCCATCCCAAGATTTTTTTTTGTTCCAGGATTTGATCAAACCGACGTTTGGATCATATCGCTTAAGCGCCGTATTGGCAGAATGTACGAGGATGTTTTTATAATAGGCGACCTTTTGGCTGTCGGCGAGAAACTTAATAGCATTTCCGTAGGAGCAGTACATGACAAAGCCAATGTCATGATGCTGATCTAAATCTTTTGCGGCTTCTAGCGCTTCAGTCCACCTAATGGCAGTGTTTTTTGTTTGCTCATTGTGGGTTTGATTATAAATGTACCACAACGATCCAGGGAAAAAGCCTCCTGTCCAATCCCATTCGTCTGTACCCACAAGTTTACCCGTCTTATCCGTCGTTCGCGGAAAAAGTCCGGTTTTCGCCGCCTCCGTAGCGAGGTAGTCATACTGTTTTTCCGCGGCAGCGAATTGCGTGTCAATAGCAAACTCCGATTGGGGGCTGCAACTAATGGCTAACGCGGTCAAATAAAAGCTCACCGCGGATATTGTCGTTCGTTGTTTCATATACAGATAATTCATTTTTTAATGGTCGTATGGAATGTCCAGATTATTTCTAGTCTATGGTTGTATGTAACAATCCTGGATATTTTATATGTATTTATTCGTGAGCTTGTAAGCCCGAGTTATTTTCTAAGTAATATATGCTACCACATCTGTCGATAACAGTGTTTGTATTTCGGTTGCTCGGAAGAGAGAAGCAGTATCCGAACGAGAAATTCCTTTTTCCAGGGGTAATCGTTTGGGAGACTGCTTCATTTTGAGCCACTTCAAAGTAGCGGGTCGCATCAGGATGCAACCGCTTATTTAGCTGTGCATCATTTCACAATAAATTGGTAAGTCCCCTTGTGAACGATTTTTTTCGCAGTAAAGGAAATTCGGTAAATGGCTTTTCCCCAAACATTGCCTAATCGTGGATCGTCCTGCTCGATCTCTTCGATAGCCGCATCGAATAGCTTGGCGTCAAAAAGTAGTTTGTACTGTCCATGATTGAGAATTACCTCGTCTTTGGTGAGCTGCGGTTTTTCCGCTAGAAGGAAATGAATAACTGCGGGTTTGGTAGGCCGGTCGATAGCGAATATATCTCGTATCACCAGTTCTTCTTGTTCCAGTTGGTAGCTGCGTTTCCATGTTTTTACGCCTGAGGACTCGGGATACGCTCCGGCGATGTCTAGCTCGAACCGATTATTTTTTGCATCAAACTTAACTTCCCGGGCACGATATTTCGATCCGAACTGTTGATCACGGCCATTGATAGTAGGCAAATTGTGATAGCCACTTTGCATCGTCCAGATGTCGTAGCGCTCGTTACTAAAGGTTTTCTTGTTGTAGGTTCCCACACCAGCATCAATGAAGATAGGTTGCTGGTTCCGGTAGAAGATAAACGTGCCGATGTCATTGTGATTATGACTTTCGTTGTTATATCCTCCTTTCGCGGCAAAAAATACATCACCCTGCTTGAGGTACAAAAACTGCGTTTCTGCGTACCACTTGTGCGGATTGGAGGGTAAGGAAGGAACTGTGGCAGCAAGTTTAGGAATGGTTAGGAGGTCTTCCAGACCGCGGAAAATATCCCTGCTACTTTTGAGACTGGTATTTTTTTTCTCCGCCAGATAGGCAGCAAATTGCATCATATCTGGACTTTGTACCGCTTCTCCGTAGCGAAAAATCAAATAAGGGTCTCCGCCTCCTTTTGCAGATGCATCAGCGAAGTTGACTACCCAGTTATCGCCACCAATATAGGATTGAGCAATGTATTCGCCCATATTGCGTACGATAGGCTGGTTGAAAATATCGATTTGACGATCTGTAGCCAGTGACAACAGCTGAAGGTAGTCATAGAGTTTGCCTGCTGCGTGTCCCCAGTACGATGGTCCTTCTTCACAGGCTCCATCGGATTTTACATAGTTGATAAATTTGTCAACAGAACGCATGGTCTTATAAACGCCTGCTAACTTGGTTTCTGGGTTGTCTTCCACCAGCAAAAGGCAAGTTAAAACATTGAAATTGCACCAGGGATTCCAGTTGTTGACTAATTGCTCGGGTTTCAACTCGAAAGCTTGCCACCACATATCGTTTCGGCTCAGATAGGGTTGTATAATACGCTCTTGAATGTGTTTTTTTAAGCGCGCACTGATTTCAGGATTGACCTGATCCATAGCGGGCTTGTAAAAATAGTAGATCCAGGAAAGCATGGAGCCAAGATCACCTGCCATCAGATCGACAACATGCGTGTCTGCCTGCGGAAGTGTTCGTTTGGAGGACTGGAAAGCAGGGACATGGGCGGAAAGCGACCAAGTGCTCATTTCCGTAAAATACCAGACGCCATTGATGATCTGGTCGAGGTATTTGCCTTTGCCTTCGGCAAGCTCAGCGAAGAATAGGCGGCTGAGCGCGATGGCGTTTTCATTAAGAGGCTTTTCCATAATGACCCGTGAACCTGTACGTTCATAGGCCAGATAGTCTGTTGCTTTGATCACTTGCCACTGGTAGTCCAAGGCCTGATTACCCTCTTCCAGCACGCTACCTGCTATGGGTGCAAATAACTTTACCCATGCCGATCGGTCACTGGCCAGAGGGAGAGGAACCCACTGCTGTTCGGGTTGTAGTACACGTTGTAGGGAGGCCTGGTCGAAACGACCAGCCAACAGATTTAAACTTTGTGCATGCGTGCTGCTCCACAGCAGGCTGTGGAGCAGGATCACTAGTACAATAAGATGTGTTCTTTTCATTCTTACCATCCTTCGTTTTGTGTTAGATTCGGATTAATCTCCCGTTCTTCACCCGGGATAGGCCAAAGTATGTGTCTGGTTTGATAACCGCGCGTGACTAAGTTGTCTCCCACAATACTTTGCTCCACAAAATTGGTGGAAAGATCGTCCAATTGGTTCCAACGCTTGAGGTCAAAGTAGCGCCATCCTTCGCCGGCCAGCTCGACTTTCCGCTCGTGACTGATACGGCGTTGCATATCGGCTTTGCTTCCAACCAGAAGGAAGGGTGATCCGCTATTCAGCCCGGGCATGTTAGAGCGTGTTCTAACCTTGTTAAGTTCCGTTATCGCCTTGGCTAACTGCCCGTCTTCGTTGTAGGCTTCCGAGAGCATAAGGAGCACGTCGGCTAATCGTAAAATAGGGAAGTTTATGGGCGTATGTGCGCGGTCGGTAAGGGCGCCTTTTAAATTACCTTCCGGTACAAACTTACGCCACATATAGGTTAACCACCCACGGTTGTTTCGGATCTGTCCAAAATTTTCATTTACTCCAGTCGCCAGTACAAGCTGCATGTTGCGTTCGGCATTGGCATTCCATCCGAGGTAAAAAGAATAGGGCACGATCAAGGTCTGGTTCATGCGGGGATCACGATTACTATAGATTTGCCGGAGTTTAGCGGTATCGGGTACATGCGTGAAAATCCCGTTGGAGTGAGTGGCAATCATCGCGGCTTTTTTTACCCCATTGTCGGCGGTATAATTCGGGAAATGGTCGTTCCAATTGAAAGGAGAACCGTCTTTATTTTCGTAACTATCGGCAAATCTCGTGCTTGGCAAAACGTTGTTCCAATCGCTGCCAAAGGTCGAACGGGAACCCATATAAAATGTCATAGGCATACCGTAAGGGAACCCGGTTCCCCCCAGGTTTTGGATCGCAAAAATCATCTCGGCCGCCTGATCGCCCTCCATTTTAAAGAGGGAAGCATAGTTTGCCGATAGGGCATAACCGTAATCGTTGCTTTTGTTATAGACAATCTCCTCGAAATCCTGAATCGCGTTTTTCCACGATCGATCGTAAAGATATACTTTGCCACGTAGGGCGTATGCTGCTCCTTTGGTGATGCGGCCGTAGTGCTGCTCGGGATACGATACCGGTAAATTAGCCACCGCAAAGTCAAGGTCTGCTAAGATAAAGCGACGAACATCGGCCAAAGATGACCGTTCTTTTTTTAGGTCCGCAAAATCCTTGTTGAGATCTACCGTCTCATCATATAAAGGGATTTCTCCAAATAGGTTGGATAGTTGAAAGTACATCAGCGCCCGTAGAAATTTGAGTTCGCCAATGAATGTGTTTTTCTTGTTTTCTTCGATACCCATTTGCTGGATTTGACCGATGGCGTGATTACTCCGTTGAATAAGGTCATACCCGGATTTCCAACGATTGACGACGATACTGGATCGATCGGTAAATGTTCCTGCGATAATTTCGCCTAGCCCTGGAGGATCGTAACCCAAGCCGACGTCTGTCAAACAGTCGTACGAAAATTGTAGACCGAACGTGTTCTCTTTCTTCAGGTCATTATATACGCCTAGGACACCGGCCAGGGCTTGATTTTCATTTTGCCAAAAGCTGTTGGCGCTAACTTGGCTATACGGAACGGTGTCCAATTTGTAACAGGACGTGAGGCTAAGAGTTCCGGCTAATGCTATAATGGATGCAATTTTTTTCATCTTGATCTGTATTAAAAAGTGAGACTGACACCAAAAACGGCCTGCTTCATCGTAGGATAATTTGTTCCGCTTACTTCTGGATCAAATCCCTTGTATTTGGTAAGGGTCCAATAGTTTTCCAGCGAACCGAAGACGCGCAGATTCTGTACCGAAAAACGCTGCGTGAGGTTGTTCGGAATCGTGTAACCGAGCTGTATATTCTTGACCCGAACAAAGGATTTATTCTGCAGCCAAAAATCGCTATTACGCGTGTTGATCGTATTGGTATATGGCAATAAACGGGGGTAGCTCGCATCTGTTTTTCCATCCACCCAACGGCCATCAGCGATTTCTTGGTTAATTTGATAGCCCCAACGTACTGTTGGCGTATAGTAATTATCTACATAAACCACTTTGTTCCCCGCATTTCCTTGAAGAAAAACTGAAAAATCGAATCCTTTGTAATCGAAGCCGAGATTGAAACCAAAACTCATACGCGGTGCGGTGCCGTTGCCTACGGGCACACGATCATCGTCATTGATGATACCGTCTCCATTAGCATCCTGATAGAGGATATCTCCTTTTTGTGGCGTCCCATAAGCGGCAAAAGGGTTAACTTTGGCATTGGTCGCCGGGTTGATGGGGGCATTGTCGATGAATTGTTGCACCAGCGCAAGGTCCGCATCGGTCTGTATAAGACGATCGGTAAGCAGAATATATTGGGTGTTGATGGCATAACCTTCTTGGATTAAATTGGCTCCCGATATAGAACGATCGTCCCCTTTGAATTTAACGACCTTGTTATCGATAAAGGTGAAGTTTCCGCCTACTTGGAAGTTCAGATCTTCGCCTATCTTATCGCGGTAGTTCAGATTTAATTCTACCCCTTGGTTCCGTACCTTTGCGGCATTCGTACGCGGAATTGTCGCGTCGCCTACAACTAAGGGGGCCGGAAGGTTAATCAGGATATTGTTTGTGGTTTTGTTAAAAACATCCAACGATCCGCTAAGTTTATAACCGAAAAGGTCAAAATCGAGCCCGGCGTTGAGAATATTTGTGCTTTCCCAGGTGAGCAGGCTGTTGCTCAGTACCGTCTGTGCGAAACCAACAAACAATTGATTATTCAAGACATAATTAGCCGGATTGTACAACGCTAAATATTCGTAATTATTAATATTGGCGTTTGATCGGAAGGAGTCATCAATGGTGCCGTTGTTCCCCAAAGAACCGTACGACGCACGTAGTTTCAAGGTCGGCATCCAGGCGACGCTATAGAAGTCTTCAGAAGAGATTTTCCAACCTAGGGACGCAGAGGGGAAAGTCCCCCAGCGGCTTTTTCCCGACATGAAGCGAGACGAACCGTCGGTACGTAGATTAGCTTCAAAGAGATACTTGTCATCCCACGACAAGTTGACCCGGCCAAAGAACGATCGCATCGCCCAATCGGTGATATTACCAGTGGCAGATGCATCCATGGTCGCTGCATTGAGTACGGTAAGTGATGGATCAACCAAATCCAGCTTGGAGGCCGCAAACCAACCGTCTTTTAAGTACTCCTGACTGGCACCCACCATGACTTCATATTGTAGCCTATCGTCCACTGCCCCGTTTTTGTAACGGGCGATACCATCCATATAGTAACGGTGAGATTTGATGGACTCATTGGTGACCGATGTCCGTCCCGTTCCCGCAATAGATACAGAATTGGAGAGGAAGTTCCAGCGGTCATTGAACAAAGGTTGTGAGTAGATAAAATCGTCGTTATACGTGTAGGTATAGGAGCCCTCAAGGCTTAATCCTTTGACGGGTGTTAACTTCCCGAAGAAGCGCGTGACAAACTGATGTTTATTTCGGTCTCCTTTACGGGAGTATAGGCGGTGAAGCACGTTGTTGGACTGGGGATCGTCTTCCGGGTTATTCGGTGCGCCGAAACGTCCATCTGGTGCGCGAAGAACCATTCCGGGCGTACTGGCAGCCGCGAATGTGAATACGTCGTTGATAACGTCGGTGCCAATGTCGGTTTTCGAAACCAATCCGCTGACATTGGCTCCCAGGGTTAACCAAGGCTTCACATTGGCTTCCGCATTAAGTCTGCCCGTATGCCTCTTGTAGGTCGCCTGTTCGATGATACCGGGGTTATGGAGTAGCCCATAGGAACCGAATAGTTTAATCTTTTCCGATCCGCCCGTGAAGGACAGGTTGTGGTTTTGACTCAATTTGCTTTGCAATACCTCATCGACCCAGTCTACGTTTGGATATTTCAGCGGATCAACACCTTCGTTGTCTCGCCATAGATCAATGCTCTGCTGCGAAAAGATAGGCGTAGCTTTGGGGTCTCCATTGCGATACCCCTCATTGACCAGCTCCATATAGTTTGCGTAGTTGGAAACCATACCGATGATATTGGATGGCCGCTGTGTGGAGAAATAGTTACTGTAGTTGACTTTAAATTGATCGGTTTTTCCGCGTTTGGTCGTAATCAGGATGACTCCGTTCGCTGCACGGGACCCGTAGATCGATGCGGAAGCAGCATCTTTGAGTACCGAAATACTTTCTACGTCTTGCGGGTTGAGGAGGTTCATATCACCGGCAACACCATCGATAATGACTAGCGGATTCGCGTTGTTTAAAGTGCCTTGCCCTCTTACGCGCAGTGTTCCGCCGTCGGCACCCGGTCTACCGGACCCTTGATTGACATAAAGTCCAGGTGCTTGTCCGGACAATCCGGCGGATAAAGACGTGATCGGTCGATTTTCGACAACGTCAGACATCTGAATAGAGGAAACGGCTCCGGTAAGGTTTTCTTTTTTCTGCGCGCCGAAACCGACTACGACAACCTCATCCAAACCCTTGGATTCGCTATCTAAAATGATATTGACCGGGCTGTTGTCGCTAACGATGACTTCCTTAGGCAGGTGGCTGATGCTGGTTACTAGGAGTGTTGCCGGTAATGTCGTACCCGTGAGCGTAAATGAACCTGTGGGATCCGACGAGGTGCTACTGGTTGCTCCTTTGATCTGTATGGTTGCACCAACAATGGCCTCGCCAAACTTGTCGACAACTTTTCCTTTAATGGTTACTTGGAAAGGCCGACCGGAAATCTTGTCGAGGATATCGACGGAGGCTCCTTGGACAGTCGCTGCGAAGCCAAGCGATGTTGTGAGCAAGATGGAGCAGTACAAGGACTTTTTTATGCGCCATCCGGATCTCCTAAATGGAATACACTTCTTTGTCATAATCTGTCGTGGTTTTTATAGTTATGTATAGTTATTGTTCGCTAGTAGAGCTATATCATCAATATAATTATTATCTATCTCGGTACCAGCCACGATATATCTATACCTAAGGTTTCTATACCGGATGTTTATGGTCAGCTGTTTACGTTTGTTTTGGTTATCCGCACGGCTTTAAATTCGAGCTGTGTCTATACAAAGTTGTTTATCTTGTTGTATTGTAAGGGGGGATAATCTTATTTTTTATGGGGGAAAATTCGAAATAAGCTACAAATCGTTGTTTTTTTTCGTGTAGGGATGTGTGTTCCTGTTTATGGCGCATCTAGGTCATCTATCTATTGATATTGACTCGGGGGGATTCCGAACTGCTTTTTAAATTCACGAGTAAAGTACTTACTATCCATGAAACCAACATAAGTAGCCACTTCGGTAACTGAATAACTTGTTTCTTTGAGTAGCCGAGCTGCCTTCTTTAGTCGAATGCTTTTGGAAAAATCATTAACAGTCAGTCCAGTAAGCGATTTGATTTTTTTGTAGAGGACCGAGCTGCTCATTCCCACACCCTGTGCGATATAGTCTACACTGTACTGTGAGGATTCAATTCCTTCTTCCACAATAGCGATGACCTTGGTGAGGAACCTTTCATCGGTACTGTCTACAATTTTTTGTGTTGGTTCGAGGATATACTGTTGTCGATATTTTTCCTGTTGTATGCGCGTAGCCCGAAGTACATTACGGATATGCAGAAGCAGTATCTTCTTGTTGAAAGGTTTGGTCAGATAGACGTCGGCGTGGTTACGTAAGCCAGCGACCCGGTCTTGTTCCGCACTCATGGCCGTGAGCAAGATAATCGGAATATGGCTGCTTGTTACATGAGCTTTCAGTTCCTGACAGACCTCGATTCCGTTTTTGAGCGGCATCATGACATCGGAAATAATTAGATCCGGTAGCTGTCGCTTTGCAATTTGTACGCCAGTTTCTCCATTGGAAGCTTTCAGCAGCTCATAGTGCGGAGAGAGCAATTCTTCCATCAACGCCATAAGTTCAGTATTGTCTTCCAGAATAAGTATCGTTGGTTGGTATTCTTCGTCGTCTAGATACAGCATATCGTCTTGTGCGGACATCTGGGATCCGTCTGAGTGGGCTATCGTTGATATCGGCAGCTGAGATTCAGCCGTATAGATGTAGGGAAGCGTAAGCGTAAATGTCGTTAGTCCTTGATCACTCTGTGCGGTGATATCTCCGCCATGTAGGATCATGATCTGTTTGCTTAATGCCAATCCCACGCCATATCCGAGTTTCCGGTCCAGTCGGTCGACTTGGAAATAGCGATCGAAGATTTTTACCAGATAGTCGTGGGGTATTTCTTTTCCGTAGTTTGAAAGACTGATCGATATGTTCGCGTTGGCCAATCGGCTATGCATTCGGATAGGACTATTGGGTAAGGCATGTTTAACGGCATTACTCAATAAATTGAATACAACTTTTTCGAGTTGTAATGGATCAAAGACCGTCGTTATCGAAGGATGTTCCGCTTCGTGCGTAAAAATAAAGCCTTGTTGCGTGTACACTTCCCGAAAGGCAAGAAGGATTTCCTCGACAAAGGAGACGATGTCAGCCTGTTTCCGATGTAAGACAAAGTTGGAGGTCTCCGCCTTTCGGAAATCGATTAGTTCCGAGGTTAGCCGAAGCAAACGCTCGCTGTTGCTGGCTGCATTTTGCAATTGCTTACTGATAAATTCGTCCTTGGCTTTCTCTTGTGCATTTTCAATCGGAACAATGATCAACGCAAGATGTGATCGGATTTCATGCGAGATCATACTGAAGAAATTGAGCTTGCTTTGGTGCATTTCCTCTTCTTTTTCCAAGATTTGACGCAGATAAAAATAACGCAAAACGAAAAACAAGAAAAGTGCGAGTAACAACGCATATGTCAACATTGCCCACCATGTTAGGTAAAACGGGGGACGTACGGTAAAAGCAATGCGGCTTTCATCACTCCAGATCCCATCGCTGTTGGCTCCCTTCACTACTAATGTGTAATGACCAGGAGAAAGATTGGAAAAACTTACTTCCGGCTTGTCGAGCACCGTCCAGTCGGGTTGCCTGCCCTCTAGTCTGTACATAAACCGATTCTGGGCAGATTTAATAAAATTGTCTAAGGTGAACTGAATGGTAAATATATTCTGATCGTCGTCGAAGATTAAATGAGGGGTCTGTGTAATATCTTTTACCAGAATACGTCGTTTCGAACGGACGTCAAGGGACTCCCACCCAAAAAGCAGAAGTCCCGTATATCTAACGGTAGGCTTTCGGCGGTTGATTTCTATTTCCTTTGGGAAAAACCAAGTTAAGCCTCCAAGCGAACCTAAAATGATCTTGCCGTCTTGTGTAAGATAGGCGGAATTATAATTAAATTCATCATTGGCAATGCCATCGAGATGGGAATAGTTTTGAATTGTGCGCCGGTCTTTTTTTAGCTTTGAGAGCCCATTTGTAGTGGTTATCCATAGGTTGTTATCCCGATCGGCGACGATGCCTACAACATTTTCGCTCGATAAGCCGTCTGCCATGGTGTAGCGCCGGATGACGCTGTTTTTTTTGGGATCAACCACCACCAGGCCCTCGTAATCAACACCGATCCAGATAAGGCCATCTTCATCTTCGTACATGCAATTGAAGGCATGTAATGGTTGCTGGTCAGTTTGCAGATACCGGCGAAGGACGCCGGTATCTATTTGATAGTTGAACAATGTAGTGGTGGTAAGTATCCAAAGGCTACCGTCAGACCCCTCCGTGAGTTGTACCACAGCTTGATTAGCAAGCGCACGTGCTATGACGGCGGGTGTGCGGTCTGTGCCACGTGTTTCCGAAAAAGACAAGACTTTGTTATAGCCTTCTCCACACACCCAATAACGGTCTTTCCGGTCTTGATAGAGCGCCAGAATGTTGGAATTTCGGATCTGTAATGTATCGACACCGAGGGAAGCTGCCTGGTATTGACCTGTATTTTTGTCTAACAGATAGAGCCCTCCACCGCTGCTACCCACCCACAGTCTTTCCCGGCGATCGAGGTACAATATCTTAACAAAATTCGAACGTGAACCAACAAAACCACGGGTTGGATTCGGAAAGGTCCGCATATGACGAAATGTCGAATCCAAGCTAAATACACCGCCCGCCTCGGTTCCAAACCACAACGTTCGCTTGCTGTCTTCGAGGATAGGTCGGATGACATTATGGGGTATCGACGTAGGCGAACTATTTGTTGTTAATGTATGAAAACGTGTCTCCACGCCGTAAGCCAGATTAATGCCACCAAAATAGGTGCCTACCCAGAGGGATTCCTGTTCATCTTCATAGAGGGAGTATACGGAGTTTTGACTTAAGCTGTGCGGATCTTGTGTGTCGTTTTGGTAATTGTCAAATGTTCCCAGTTCGGGATGAAAAACGCTTATCCCGTCTTGCGTACCGATCAGGAGACGTTTATTCCGCCCGATCAGGAGCTTTCTGATTGAGTAATGGATTAGCCCTTTTTTGCTTCTGTTGTACGTGTAATGCTCTACATGTTGTGACGGAATATGGAGGCGAAAAAGACCATCAGTCTCGGATCCTAACCAGATGTTGCTATTCGGATCTTCCACAATAGATCGAATAGTGCCTCGTACGCGATTCAAATCTTTTGGGGCTACCGTTTCTATCAAGCGTTTGCCATCAAAATGCAAACGATGTAGGCCTTTGGTCGTCGAGATCCACAAGTGCCGTTCACTATCTTCAAAGATCTCAATAATAGCTTCGTCTTGAAGACGTTTAGGTAAGCCGTTCACGGATCGGCAAATCGTGGCCCCATGGCGTTTGATAAAAAGCCCCTTATTCGTCCCTAGCCATAAATTTCCTGAACGATCTTCGATAATCTTGAGGACAGAGACGGACACTAGTGCGGTGTCTTGCTTATAAAATTTAAAATGCTGAAAACGTCCGAGTGTTTGATCGTAGGCGTCGAGGCCTTTCTGTGTGCCGATCCACAGTTGACCAGCAGCATCCGTGAATACGCGATTGATGTAATGGTGATTAATGCTATTAGTGTCGGATGGATTGTTTTCATATACTTTGAAGCGGACACCATCGTATCGATTCAATCCGTAGCGCGTTGCAAACCACATCAAGCCCTGTCCGTCTTTGGCGATATCTAAAACCGAACTCTGAGACAGTCCATCCTTTACGTTTAAACGGTTGAAAATATAGGTATGCTGAGCAATAGTGCTACCTCCAGAAATGAGTAGGAAGCTGAAAAACAGTAATAAAGCGATGAAGTTTCTTTTCCGATTTATCATATAGGCACATGTGCGAATGTACGCTAAACTTTTGATTATATTTAGATTTTTAGCTGTTTTCAGCAAGGGACCGTCGACTTAGAAATAATCTCTATCCTTTTCGCTCGAGGAGGAGGTGTTGACCGGGATTGGCTTCTGTATTCCTTATTTCGTTGTTTTAACTGTGTTTTTCGCGCGATTGCGCAAGCAGAACAACGCTTAATGATTTATTAACGGCTAAGGATTCAATTATCTCACAAGTTGTCTACAAAATCCATCAATATAATGAAATATGCTTATAAATAGAAAATCCTGTAGCGGGGAAGCTGGATTTTACCAAACTAATCATCAGCCTAAATTATGTACGTCAACGCAATGAGCCGATTACGAATCATAATCGGCTCATTCGCGCCAAAGCGATCAGAGAGCTCTTTGGCGATTACTCCTTCTTTTATGACAACTGCTTCTATTGACAAAACAGCGAGCTGTGCCCTTAGTCTAAAGACCAGCCGCCGCCTAGCGATCGGTACAGGTCTACCACTGCAACGAGTTCTGCCTTACGGAGCTGGACCAGTTCCAGTTCGCTTTGTAGCGCATTGCTTTGAGCGGTAATTACCTCCAGATAGCTAGCGCTTCCGGTTTCGAAAAGTAGATCAGCATGCCGCACGGCGGTCTTTAACCGATTTGTTTTGTCTTGCACGATCTGGTGTCTTTCCTGAAGTTTTTGTATGGAAATTAACGCGTCTGACACTTCCCCGACTGCTAGGACAACGGCTTGCCGAAACTGTAAGACACTTTTCTCGTACTCGACCCTGGCGACTTCGTACTGTGTTTTCAATTCTTTACGTTGAAAGATGGGTTGGGTGATACTACCCGCCAGTGAACCGAATAGCGAGGCTGGGATATTAAACCAGTTGCTGGCTTTAAAGGCATTCACGCCTGCCTGGGCAGTGATGGCTAACGACGGGTACATCTGTGCTCGGGCAACCTGTTGATACGCTTGTGCCGCTGTTACTGATAGCTCTGCGTGTTTTACATCTGGCCGTCTCCCGAGCAGCTCCGCCGGAATTCCCACAGCCAAGGCCGATGGAAGGCGTACCTCGTCCAAACTCGCCGTTGTACGGATCGCTTTTGGAAATTCGCCGCTCAGGATGCGCAGTGCATTTTCTTGGAGGGCGATCTGCTGTTGAAAGTCAGGAATCAACGATGCAGCAGCCTGCCGCTGTGCTGCTACTTGTTCTACTGCAAGTAGGCTGATGTCGCCTACCTCGTATTGATGCTGAACCACTTGCAACGTACTATCGCTCAGCTTTAGATTTTCTCTAGCGATATCTTGAAGGCGGTACAGCATGAGTAGCTGATAGTATCCCTTGGCAACTTGATTTACCAGCCCTGTTTGAATAGTTTTTCTGGCCTCTTCGGTTTGTAAATAAGCCGCAAGTGAAGCTGCTTTCTTACCTTTTATCTTACCCCAGATGTCTGCTTCCCAGGAGAGACCTAAGCTAGCCGTGTAATCTTCCAAATGGTTTTGTCCCAGGAATTGACCTAAACTGAGCCCGTTGAGGCTGTTGTTGGAAGGATTCGTGCTGTTGGCCTGTACCTGTAGCTGTACCGATGGCAGGTAAGCCGCTTTTGCCTGCGCAAAAAGAAGCTGTGCCGATTCGATGTTCTTTAAGGCCAATTGCATGTCGATATTCTGTTGCAGTGCTGTATCGATCAATTCTTGTAAGACGGGATCGTGGAAAAACTGCCGCCAAGGAATGTTGCCTATGCTGCTGTCCGGTTTTGTGGATTGTTCGCTTCGAAAGGTAGCAGGCGTGGAAACGGTGATGTCAGGATTTATTTTCTGGGCTTGACATGCCCACAGTGTTGTTGAAATGGCTAGAGAATAAAGAAAATTACTTTTTATTTTCATGGGTATGCACGTTTTTAGTGGAGGATCTATCCAATGTTGAAGTGTGTGAACATGTACTCCATTGGATAGATCCGTGATCGTTTAATAAATTAAGAATGTATAGAGGTCGTGTCCATCCATATATGTTCTGCTTGTGGGGACGATTCCGTGTCGTTGCCGGGAGCTGAATTACTGATGCGTTCTTGTAGATACTGGAAAACAACAAATAATACAGGAATAATAAAAAGTCCCAGCACCACGCCTGAAAGCATACCGCCGGCAGCTGCAATGCTGATGGCATGATTACCTTGCGCGGATGGACCAACTGCACTCATCATCGGGATCATACCCACGATAAAGGCGAGCGAGGTCATAATAATAGGTCGCAGACGCAATTTAGCGGCTTCTAAGGCAGCCTTCGTGATCGATTGTCCGCGTTTTCGTCCCTGAAGAGCAAATTCTACGATAAGAATGGCATTTTTTGCCAACAATCCGATCAGCATGACTAGGGCCACCTGCACATAGATATTATTGGAAATTCCCGTCAATCCAATGGCTGCGAAGACGCCAAATATACCTGTTGGGATGGATAAGATAACCGCTAAAGGAATAATATAGCTCTCGTACTGTGCTGCAAGGAGGAAATAGACAAAGACAAGACACAAGATAAAAATAATGGTCGACTGCCCCCCCGAAATAAGTTCCTCTTTTGTCATGCCAGAAAATTCATATGTATAGCCAGTAGGCAGTTGTTGACGAGCAACCTCTTCCACTGCGCGTATGGCATCTCCGGAACTATAACCGGGCTTTGGAATCGCGTTGATTCCCATGGAATTGAATAGATTATATCGTGACGCCGTCTCGGGACCATACACGCGTTTCAGCTGCACAAGAGTGTTTATGGGGACCATGTCACCGATTCTATTTTTTACATAGATGCCATCCATGGAAGTAGGTGCTGTGCGGTTTTGAAAGTCGGCTTGTACCATGACGCGGTAATATTTGCCGAAACGATTGAAATCGGATGCCTGTGCACTGCCGAAGTATGCCTGCATAGTCTGCAGAATATCTTTTGTACGAACCCCTAATTGTTCTGCCTTGATATCATCGACCTGTAGCTCGTATTGTGGATAATCTGCTCGGAAGGAGGTGAAAGCCATCAGGATTTCTGGGCGCTGCATCAGTTGACCGATAAACCCTTGACCAACCTCACTGAATTTTCCAAGTTGCCCGCCCGTCCGATCTTGTAAAACCATATCTAAACCGTCGACGTTACTGAAGCCGGGTACGGTAGGGAAGGTAAAGACAAAAAAGTTCGCTCCCTTTATTGTCGACAGTTTTTGGTTTACCTCGGCCATAATGGCGTCAATGTCTTTTATTTCGCCGCGCTCCTCATGCGGTTTTAAAAGAATGAATGCCACACCGGCGGAAGGACTCGTGGACTGTGTGAGGATATTAAATCCCGCCAGGACATTCAGCGTTTTAGTAAAGGAGGCATGCTGGAGCTGCTGTTCTGCTTCCTGTAAGGCCTGTGATGTTCTGTCCAATGATGCTCCGGCTGGCATCGAGAGCGAGATCGCAATAAACCCTTGATCTTCTGAAGGAATGAAGCCAGTCGGTGTTTTTCGAATCATAAAGATGGTCAAGGCAAGTAGGATCGCCAGACCCGACAGCCCGACCCATTTATGGCGAACTAAAAAGCGTAAGCTGCCTACGTAGTTGCGTGTTAGCTTTTCAAAGCCGATATTGAATCCAGCAAAAAATTTTTCCTTAAAACCGAGCTTTTTGCCGCTGTCGTTGGTGTGATGTGTGGGCTTTAGAAATAAAGCGCAAAGTGCTGGACTCAGCGTTAGAGCATTGACTGCGGATATGACAATGGCAATAGCCAGCGTGAATGCAAACTGTCGATAAAATACCCCCGTCGACCCTTCCATAAATCCGATAGGCAAGAATACGGCCGACATGACCAACGTAATAGAGATAATAGCTCCAGTGATTTCCCCCATTGCAGAAGTCGTCGCAAGCTTAGGGGGCAGGTGTGTATGCTCCATTTTGCTGTGCACGGCCTCAACAACAACAATGGCGTCGTCCACTACAATACCAATAGCTAACACCAGGGCAAATAGTGTAAGCAGGTTGATGGAAAATCCAAAGAGTTGCATAAAAAAGAACGTACCGATAATAGCAACCGGGACGGCTATTGCTGGTATCAGTGTCGACCGGAAATCCTGTAGGAATAAGAAGACCACGAGGAATACAAGAATGAATGCTTCGATTAACGTGTGTTTCACCTGGTCAATTGACTGATCAAGTGCATCTTTGGTATTATACAGAACAAGATGTTTTACACCTCTGGGGAAATTAGCGGAAGCTTTATCCATGAATTCTTGTATAGCAATCTGTATTTCATTAGCATTGGAGCCAGCGAGCTGCATAATGCCGATATTCAACCCGGCTTTGCCGTCAATTCGCGTATGGCTGGCATAGGTGTAGGAACCGAGTTCCACGCGTGCGACATCTTTTAAGCGTAAAACAGATCCGTCCGCATTGGAGCGGATAATAATATTTTCATAATCTGCCGGTTGATTGAGTTTCCCTTTATATTTGATCACAAATTCAAAAGCTTCTTTGCTGTTTTCACCAAATTTGCCGGGCGCCGCCTCCAGGTTTTTATCTTGAATGGCAGCCATAACCTCAGCAGGTATCAGCTTATAGGTGGCCATTTGGTTCGGATCTAGCCAGACACGCATAGAATAATCTTTACTCCCTCCGAAGGCTATGGCTTGTCCTACCCCTGGAATCCGTTTTAGTTCGGGAATGATATTGATCTGCGCATAATTCGTGATAAATGTTTGATCATATTTTGCCTCATCCTCGGTATAGAGATCTAAAACCATGATTAAGCTGTTCTGTTGTTTCGCTGTCGTAATACCGGCCTGAACAACTTCAGTGGGCAGTTGACTGGTTGCTTGCGAAACACGGTTTTGTACATTCACTGCCGCTTGATCGGGATCAGTCCCTAGCTTGAAATAGACGGTGATCATCAACGAACCGTCGTTACTTGCTGTCGAGCTCATGTAGCTCATATTCTCCACACCATTGATCGATTCTTCCAATGAGGGGGCTACAGCCCGTAACACTGTCTCCGCATTTGCCCCAGGGTACAATGCTGTAACTTGGACGGCGGGAGGTGCAATATCAGGAAACTGTTGTAAAGGGAGTTTGAGGATACCTATTATTCCTAGAATAACAAGAAGGATAGAGATGACCGTCGCAAGGACGGGACGTTCTATAAATTTTTTGAACATGTTGCGTTGTTATTAACGAGATGAATGCTTGTTTTCCGACGAAGTTGCCTGTGGCGTGATGACTTGACCATCTTGTAGAAGATCGATACCTTTATATACGATCCTGTCTCCTGGCTTTACGCCGTCGTCGACCAGGTAGTTTTCACCGCTTTTTCCTATAATACGAATCGGTTGCTGGCTAACTTTGTTGTCTTTAGATACCGTGTAAACGAAGGTTTTGTCCTGAATTTCAATTGTCGCCAGTTGAGGCACAAGTAGCGCCTGATGGTATTTTTTTTCCAGACGAATTCTTCCAGTATTTCCATTTCGAAGCACGCCTTCTGGGTTTGGGAATTTCGCGCGGAGGGTGATGGCGCCGGTGTTTTTATCGAACTGTCCATCCACCATGTCTATTCTTCCTCTATGTTCGTACACGCTCTGATCAGACAATATTAGAGTGACCGGAGGTATTTGTTTAAGTTTCTGTTCCAGCGTTTCTCCTTGCGTATTGCTTTTGAAAGCGATAAAGTCGTTTTCGCCCAGCGAAAAGTAAACATGCAGGGTCTGTACATTGGAAAGTTGGGTCAGGGGTTCGCCGTCTAATGGGGTAACAAGGCTGCCCTGTTTTTTTAGTAACCGTCCGATGAATCCCGTCGTATTGGCTCGGATTTCGGTATAACCTACATTGATTTTTGCAGCTTCAATCGCTGATTTTGCTTGTTGTACGCTTGCTTTGGCAGCTTGGTGGGCGCTGACAGCCGCTTTCAATTGAAAATCCGTCAGTACCTTGTTGGCGACGAGCTTTGTCTTTTTTTCAACTTCCAATGCTGCATTTGCTAGTGCAGCTTCAGCTGCTAGCAAATTCGCTTTTGCTTGGTTAAGCTGCTCCTGATAGGGCCGGTCATTGATCTTGAACAGAAGCTGGCCGCTGTGAACTTTTGCACCTTCATCTACGTAGATGCGGTCTAGAATACCTTCTACCTGTGGTCGGATTTCGATAGTTGCGGATCCTTCGATAGCTGCTGGATATTCCTGATAAATTGTCTCTTCGCCACTCGTTAAAGCGACAACTGGTACTGCTGGCGGAGCAGATGCGGCGGGCTTACTGGTTCCGGTTGTACAGCTATACAAAAAAAGTACGGCACTTAGAAAGGATATGTTTTTAATGTGATTAAATAACCTAACAGTGTTAAGTGTTATTGCGCGTGGGTTAAGTGAATGGTTAAATAGTTGCATTTTCATCTTAAATTTGTTTTAAACGATATATGTGCTAAATATTTTCTATTGGATCGTTTGCCGTTTCCAAGTGTGCTTGAAATCAGGCTGGGATCCGTAATTAACTTTTTATTTTGTTTAACAGTGTTAAATTATTAAACATTGTATATTTGTGCTCAAAAAAATTTAGTCGTTCAAAGACCTTGTGATGCCGTATATAGCATCTTTCAACACCTGTTGATTGGTAATTTCCCCATTGCCCTTATTAACTAGATTTATCGAAATCAAGCCATGAATGATGGACCAATAGGTGAAGTATTTTCTGCAGACAAGGTCTTCTGACGGGTTTTGATCAGCCATAATGTCGCGGATAACATCTGCAATGCGTTCGCCAAAAGATGGTCGTCCCTTATCGCCTTTGTCGGCGCCACAGCAAGCTGTGCCAACACCGAACATCAGTTGATACAACTCACGTTCCTCAAATGCAAAATTCCAATAACTGAACCACATCGCTTCAAGTTGCTTTTCTAACGTATTTTGTGTCGCCTGTGCTTCTTTGACCCGCTTGGAAAGTAATAAGTGTCCCTGCTTTGCTAATTCATTAAGAATAGCTTCTTTGTTAGCAAAATACTCATAGATCATAGGTGCAGTGTATTCAATAATGTCCGCAATTTTACGCATGCTGAGCGCTTGCCAACCTTCTTCCTTCACAATTTGAAGGGACGCCTCCAGAATGGAATTCCGGTTGTCGTCTTTCTGTCGTTGTATGCGTTCCTTGCTACCCATATCTTAAACCTGTAAATCATTTAACAATGTTAAGCAAAGTTGCACCTTTTTATTTTCTGTACTGACATCGAAATGTCATTAAGTAAAATATCAGGATTAGGGCGATCGTTCTCGTGAGGTAGAAGTAAATGTTAGACCTGATCCAGGGGCTTCCTTTTATCTTCTTTTATTTGCTTAAAGTGGCTAGGGGTTAGTCCTGTAACTTTTTTAAACTGGTTGCTGAGATACGCCACGCTGGAATAGTTCAATCTGTAGGCAATTTCACTCAACGAGAGCTCATCATATACCAGGAGTTCCTTAACTCTCTCGATTTTTTGCGCGATATGATATTTTTCTATAGTTGTCCCTTCCACTTCAGAGAATACGTTAGAGAGGTAATTATAATCATGCCCGAGTTCCCTGCTAAGAATATCGGAAAGATTGTGTTTTATTTCGCCATCCTGATAGTGGACCAGGTCGATGATGGTATTTTTTATTTTTTCGATGACCTTACTTTTTTTATCATCGATAAGTTCAAAACCTAACGGTGTCAACGCGTTATTAAGCGCTGTTTTTTGGGAGGCTGTTAGTGGGCTTTCGAAGTAAATTTCCCCCAGCTTGATCGTTTTCGCCGTAAGTTGTAGTCGTTCAATTTCCTGTTGGACGACTAAAATGCAACGATTGCAAACCATGTTTTTTACAAATAAAGTTTCCATGTCTATGCTTGGGTTCAATATTGAAACTAGCCATTCTTAGGTAGCTTTCCTGCTAATTTAGATATTATCACTCTATATTTTGATTACAATAGAATTTTTACTGGAGATTATGGGTGAAATATGACTTGCTCCTGTTTTAGGAAGTCTAGGACCGTGGTTTATCAGTGTGATAGGCCGATCCTACATAAATTGACGATAGCGTATTCACGGTCTCCATTACGAATTGAATATTTCGACCGGATTTGTGCTACAAGGGGTCGTTTTCAACTTGGTGAGCTTTCTTACTAAAAGAACAGGCAATGATCAGTGTTATCTTACAGCCGGATAACAGAAGCGAATTGTTGATATTTTTTCACAAGGCTGTGCATCAATTTTGTCGCTACAAGACCGTTTGATTCATTAGTTGCTCATGCTAACTAAAGCATACTTCCGACGTACTTATTTACTAAGCTTTTTTGGCGGTATGTTTGTATTTTTATCAGGTTTTAGGTTATTGAAGACCAATGTAACTGTTGTGCCATGGCCTACCTGACTCTCAATCAGCACATCCCCCCCTAAACGCTGCATGATCCGTTTTACCACACATAGTCCGATACCCGTTCCCATATGATTTTCGGTGTTGGAACCGCGACTGAACAAATGAAAAACATTAGGCAGATCTTCTTTTGGAATGCCTATTCCATTATCTTTGACGGCATAGGTCGTGTTCATACCGTTAGTGAAACTATTTATTTCAATCTGAGGTTTTTCGCAATGCGCGCTATACTTGACGGCATTGCCAATCACATTTAGGAAGACCTGATACAGGACACTTTTTTCCACTTGAAGCGGTAGAAGTGTGCCAATATCAAAGAAACAATGCGGAGAGTGATGTAGTACCTGAGCTTCTTTGCAGACCGAACGGACCAGGTCTTCTAAGAGAACTGTAGATTTATTGACTCCGTAAAGCCGTGCTTGATTAAGTTGTATGGTATGGTTTATGATATTCTCCATGCTGCCTACGGCATTCAGTACCGTCTCACACCACTTGTTTTTGTCAAATGTTGCTAGAGGGTCTTTGGAACGCATGAACTGAGCACTCATTTTTATGATGGCCATAGGGTTTTTTAGGTCGTGGGATAGGGTGTGGGTTAGCACCTCCAGTTCATTGTTGAATGAAATCAGTGCGTCTTGTTCTTCTACGATATGCCACGCCGATATCCTGCTAGAAACATCATTAGCGGTATGCAAAATGGCGACAGTGTGGCCATCTTCATCGAGTACGGCTTTATATTCAAAATCAAAATACCGCGTTTCGGTATACCCTTGTACGGTGATGTCAGCCGGATAATCGTTAGCTCGATGTGTCTTTCCAGTGTGCCAAACTTGGAGAAGCAAATCCGTAAATCCCTGCTCGGTGAAATCCGGAAAGACTGTTCCAAACGTTTGTCCTATAATGTTGTCTTCTCTGCCCCATATATCCAGCATGGCCTGATTCACAAACGCAATATGTAGATCAGGCGAATCATACACCGCTGTTGCTTCGGGCGACTGCGTGAGGATATTTAAAAGCGATTCAGCAGGTTTTTTCATATACGTTGACAAGTCTAGCGTATAAAGATAAACTATTGTCTCTTAAAATTAGTGACTATTATTTTCGAAAAACAATAAATAAAGTTTGCGATAAGCGGATATCTTAATGTATGGCAAGTACCTGTGGTGTGAGATGGAGCTTGTTTTATAAGTCCACAGGGTATGGAATTCGCTGGAAAGTTTATTGTACTATTAAAAATACTTAAAGGGTGTGGAAACGTGTATTTCGAAAAAAAATATACCCAAAATAGTATAATCTAATCTTTTGCTTTCTTTTATTTCAGAAAAGTGCGATGGGTCTACTAGCGTTGCTTTGAAAAGACGGCGGGGTAATCTATAAAAGTCAGAGGAGGGGCAAGACGAGGATATATTTGAAAACAATTAGCGGAGCATCTCGGCTAAGTACACAAAAAAAAGGTTTTCAAACGGGGAGAATGAAAACCTTTAGCTAACCAATTATAAACCTAAATTATGATAGCACAAATATACGTCACGATTTTTGATCTGTCAAGCTAAAACGGTTTTGTGACAGTCTTTTTACAAATACGTTCTGGAAGGAAAATACCTAGAAAGTGGTATTTTAATCCGGGTCACTTTGAAGTAATTTTGAGATGTGCATTCGCTGTTGTGTGTTAATTAATGTTTATTTAATACAAAAAAAGAAAAACAGCAGGTGTTCGGCATGCTTATTGACTAAAACAGTCCGACTACCTATAAAAAAGTCAATTAACGCGAGTTAATTATTATTAGTGAAAAAGAAATGAATAGATTAAGAAATCGATATATACGGGCCCCATTTGCTGAACGCGCTTTTTGGTTGGTGATATTATTTGCAGTAATTGTGATGGTCCAGTTGGTCACGCTCCAGCAGTTTAGTTGATCGGATAGTAGCTCGACAACAATTCTACCGATGAAGATTTAGGACAACTTGTATCGAAAATGATACATTTTGTCCGCTATAGTTTAACCAATCTTTTAATTATGCGGTAAAATTGATGGAGCGCACCGCCCCCCTAGAAAGAACTGGACAAAAGGAATAATTAGCATGCCTGAACCGCATGAGCACATTAACATCCATCGTTTACTTGTGTTCGAATTAAAGAATCCAATAATCAGCACCCAAATTTAATTGTATTAAAAAACTGTTAAATAAGTCGGCAGGATAGTTGTTGGGTGATATCTAAGTATATTTGCGAAACAATGCATAAGTCATTTATAAAATACCATAAAAATTTGATCGCCTAAGATGGATCTAAGTTTGTTGAAGAGGAAGTTGCGAAAAGATAATCCGCGCTGGGTTATTTTATTGATTGATCTGATCATTGTATTTGGATGCTATCTGGCATCACATTTTATTGTGAACAGTTTCAAAGGAGTGTTCGATGTAGAGTTGATGGTAAAGAAGAGCATATTGATTCTTTCCATTTATCTCGTGGCATTCTTATGGATGAAAACCTACCGGGATATTGTGCGTCATACGGGGCTAAGTGAGGCCATTCGTATCTTCAAGACCGTTTGGTTAGCCTGTATGCTGCTATTTATCGTGAGTCTAGGAATCAGGCATTTCGTTCCCAAAGACACGGTCATGGGAGACTATCTCCGACTATCTTATGCGCTTATTTTCTCACACGGCTTTTTCACCATGGTCATGCTTGTTGCTGCTCGAGTAGTATATCGACAGGTGTATGAGATGCTCTTTTTTACCAAGCGGAAAAGTAAACATTTATTAATATTTGGCGCATCGCGCCCCGGTTTGGTCGCCTATGCGATGTTACAGGATGATATCCGTGCTAAGAATAAGGTGCTCGCTTTTGTGGAAGATAAACCTAACCGTGTTGGAAAAAATTCTCGGGGTATTCGTATCATGCACATCACCGATATCGACGAACAATTTGTGCGCAAACACGATATCGATGAAGTGATAATTGCCGTGGAGAATAACGATCCTGAGCGTCTGTCACGGGTGACGGACCATTTCCAACAATTGAATCTAGAGTTAAAGATTATGCAACCTGGACGCTCCTTATTAAATGGAGGGGGTAAGCGGCAGATCCGAAAGTTACGGATCGAGGATTTGTTAGGGCGTAAACCCATTAAATTAGATAATCCTGTGGTGGAGCAGGAACTGAAAGGGCGGACCGTCCTGGTAACAGGGGCAGCGGGATCTATCGGGAGTGAACTAGCCCGGCAGATAGCAAGTCTTCCTTACCATAAGGTCGTTTTGTTGGATCAGGCCGAATCGCCACTGTATGATGTTCAACAGACGATCCACATGTCGAATCCTGAAGAAGCTTATTTTATTGTAGGCGACGTGCGGGATAAAGTGTTTATGCGCCGTGTATTTGAAAAATATAAACCTGACGTGGTATTTCATGCCGCCGCGTATAAGCATGTTCCATTGATGGAGGACAACCCGTATGAGGCGATCTGGACGAACGTGTATGGCAGCCGTATTATGGCAGACTTATCCATGGAATTTGGAGTATATAAATTCGTCATGATTTCCACGGATAAAGCGGTGAATCCGACCAACGTCATGGGAGCCTCTAAACGGGCCGCCGAAATTTATATCAATTCGTGTAATGCACGGAGTGGTACAAACTTTATCATCACGCGTTTTGGAAACGTGTTGGGATCGAATGGGTCGGTTATTCCGCTCTTTGAAAAACAAATGGAAAAAGGAGGTCCATTAACGCTCACACATCCGGATATCACGCGCTACTTTATGACAATCCCCGAAGCATGTCAGCTGGTGTTGGAAGCAGGGACAATGGGAAAAGGTGGTGAAATATTTGTGTTTGATATGGGTAAATCTGTAAAGATCATTGATTTGGCAAAGAGGATGATCAAACTTAAAGGTTATCGTTATCCGCAAGATATAGACATCAAGATCGTCGGTCTACGTCCAGGAGAGAAAATTTTCGAGGAACTGTTGGCAAACAACGAAAACACCAAGAAAACCCATCATCCGAAGATTATGATTGCTAACGTGTGTACGGATGACCTGCCGGAAAAGCGAGGGCTAATTGAATCTCTCTGCCTCTATGTACAGCAAGAAGATCTCACAGAGAAGAATAATGAGATTGAAGTAGTCCGTCGATTGAAAATGATTGTCCCTGAATTTGTCTCCCAGAATTCTATATTTAGTCAATTAGACAATTCGGAAGAAACAGAGGCAAAGCGGGAAATCACTAAGGATATTGTTTAGTGTTACGGTCTTTATATACATATTCACTTGAAAGGGCATGTGCCCTTTTTTAATTTTCTGTAGTTCATTCCACATTTCTGAAGAATGTGGGTACGCGAAGGTTGTGCGCGAGGGCTTTGGTTAAACTGCGTGAAAAAACGTGTTCAAAAAAACTTTTTCGATTATAGCTGACCAGTAAAAGGTCTACGTTTTTGGCCTGGACCATCCAGTCGATACATTTTGGGATTGGCATATGATAATCCAACCTATATACGGCATTATACTCAACATATTCGATAGACTCTAACGGATATCGACGACTGATTTCAGCCTCCCAAAACTCAACGTCCTCCTTTTTCGGAGATTCATCACGTTCGGTTACATGCAGTAGCGCTAGTTCAAGATTGCCTGTGATACGCTTGGTGATAGCTTCCAGAAGTTGCCATTCGGTTTCTTTGAAATTGGTGAGTAGACCAAGTTTTTCCAACCGGAATACAGGAGTATCCGAGGGTATAGCAAGAACGCCTATTGGGCTTGCTTTTATCAGCTCAAACGTATTACTGCCCAACAAGGTGCCTTTAATCTTTCCGGCGCCTTTTGTCCCCATAACAATAAAAGCATAGCTGTCGGCTTCTAACAATTTAACGACCGTCTTGCGTAGATTGCCGGCCATACATGCAGAAGTGAACGAAAGGGAAGGATAGCGCTCCCTCACATTGTTCTCCACTTGTGCCATTTTTTGTTTGTTGGTTTCTATCAGAGAGTCCTGTAATCGAGACTTTTCTATTGCGGAGATCCGATTGCTGGATACCACAGTATACGTGTGAAGAATATGTACGCGCCAACTATGTCTTAAAGCAAGCTGAGCTGCATATCGTAGTGCTGTCAGCGAATTTTCGGAGAAGTCGATCGGAACAAGGATGGCGTTTTTCATGAGCAGGGTAAGTTGGCCTATACCAAACTTAACAAAAAATGAATGGAAATACAATGCTTCCTATACTCGGACAGCGATCCGGTGTCCTTTTGATGGGAAGCATAACCGGTATTTCCGTGTTTTTAGCTGTATTTTGATTGTTTTATACTGAAAATGTGACTCAAACGTTTTCGTAAATAAAAGACTTTTTACTGGCGAACAAATGAAATTATTGATATAATTGTAAGGCCATGCACGTATAAACCATTGCGTTAAGCTTTTATTGTCGGGAGTATCGGCCCTAGCCGGTCACGGATACATGTCCCAAGATTCTTGACCATGTTATCCGCGGGCCTAAACAACATAAACCAAATAGCACAAAAAATTAAAAACTAAAGGAAAATCATGAAACATATGAAATCGTTTGTGAAATCGTTACCTGCCTACGGCCTGGCGTTGGCTCTCGTATGGCCGGTGGCCGTTAGCGCTCAAAAGGAAAAAGGGTGGAAGGAGCTTTTTGATGGAAAGACCCTGCAAGGCTGGAAAGCGGTGGGGGGAAAAGCCCCATACACCATTGAAGAGGGAGTCATAGTGGGTAGAATGACTAAAGGAACGCCTAATTCTTTTCTTATTACCGAACAAGAATACGGCGATTTTATCCTGGAACTAGATATTAAGCTGGAAGGCGATCAGACGAATTCTGGTGTACAGACCCGTAGCCATCTAGATCCCAATGCGAATGGCGGCCGGGGAAGAGTATATGGCCGGCAAGTGGAATTTGATCCTACACCTCGGGCTTGGACAGGGGGAATTTACGATGAGGCGCGCCGCGGATGGCTATATCCGCTTGACCTAAATGAAAAGTCGAGAAGCGCATACAAGGCAGAAGAATTCAATCATGTGCGCATTGAAGCCATAGGGGATGAACTAAAAACCTGGATCAACGGAATTGCAGTGGCCCATGTGATCGATACTATAGATAGTAAAGGGTTTATAGGACTGCAAGTACACAGTGTCCCGGATGCGCTCGATGGAAAAAAAGTATATTTTAAGAATATCAAGATACAGACCGAAAATTTGAAACCTAAGGATTTTTCCAAGGATGTGTATGTGGTCAACTTGAAACCAAACAACCTCAGCACGGCAGAACGTAAAGCGGGTTATAAGTTATTGTTTAATGGCACCAACGCGGACGGTTGGAGAAGTGTCAAAGGTCCCGATTTTCCCGCAAAGGGATGGAAAATTGCCGACGGCCAAATTAAAGTCCAGAAATCCGATGGCGGTGAGTCTACAAATGGCGGAGATATTATTACCAAGGACCAGTACGCGGTTTTTGACCTATCTTTTGAATTTAAGCTGACCCCAGGGGCGAACAGCGGCGTGAAGTACTTTGTGACGCTGAAGGAGAAAACCGCTGGATCTGCGATTGGGCTGGAATTTCAGGTACTGGACGATGAAAAACATCCAGACGCAAAATTAGGCCGTGACGGTAATAGAACCCTGGCCTCTTTGTACGATTTAATAACTTCCAACAAAGATGGGCGTGCTCGACGGCCGATAGGCGAATGGAACCGTGGTCGCGTCGTTGTTACAGCTGATAATAAAGTGACCCATTACCTCAATGGAATCAAAATGTTAAGTTATGAACGTGGATCGAAAGCTTTCAGGGATCTGGTGGCGATCAGTAAATATAAGGATTGGGATAACTTTGGAGAGGCTGCCTCGGGTCATATTCTGTTGCAGGATCATGGCGATAATGTATCATTTAGAAGTATAAAGGTCAAGAAAGTTAAATAACGGTACGAAAAAATTAATGGCTATGAATCACTATTTATCACGTCGGAGTTTTCTAAGTAAGACCGCCATGGCCGGAGGAGCCATGTTGCTATCAAATAGCGTTTTGGGAAAAGTTAACTTGGCATCGGCTAACGAACGCGTCAATTTAGCCTGTATCGGTATCGGCAACCGTGGTGGCGAAATTATAAAAGATTTATATAAAACTGGACTTTGCAATGTGGTCGCACTGTGCGACGTGGACATGGGCGCAAAGCAAACAGAAGAAATCATTAAAATGTTTCCTAATGCACCGCGATATCAGGATTTTAGGAAGATGTTCGAGGAAATGGGTAATAAATTTGATGCTGTCTCCATCGGCACACCGGATTTTGCCCACTTTGCAATAACGATGCAGGCTATAGACCAAGGGAAACACGTTTATGTGGAGAAGCCTATGGCCCGGACCTTTTGGGAGGTAGAGCTTATGATGCAAAAGGCGAAAAAATTCCCAAAAGTGGTTACCCAAATGGGCAACCAAGGGCATTCGGAGGCTAACTATTTTCAGTTTAAAGCGTGGAAGGACGCCGGCATTATAAAGGATGTCACGCGGATTGATGCCCATATGAATATGCCCCGGCGCTGGCATAGCTGGGATCCGAACATCAAATCATTTCCTAAGGGCGAACCGATACCGACCTCCCTTGACTGGGACCTTTGGCAAATGCAGACCATCGGGCATGATTACAATAAAGATTTCGTAAACGGTCAGTGGCGCTGTTGGTTTGATTTCGGTATGGGGGCACTGGGAGACTGGGGCGCGCATATCCTGGATACCGCGCATGAATTTTTGGATCTGGGACTTCCAACATCTGTAGAGGTCGCACGATTGGACGGGCATAATTCGTTCTTTTTCCCAATGTCGTCTACGCTGAAATTTCATTTTGCCAAGCGCAAAGGAATGCCAGCTCTTGATATAAACTGGTACGATGGTCTTGATAACCTACCACCTATCCCGGACGGTTACGGCGTCTCTGGACTCGATCCAAATATCCCACCGCCAAGTACAGGCAAGATTGAGCCAGTCAAGCTTAATCCGGGAAAAATAATTTATTCAAAAGATCTTACCTTCAAAGGGGGATCGCATGCAAGTACATTGCAGATTATCCCTGAGGAGAAAGCAAAAGACCTTCAAAGCAAACTGCCACAGGTCCAGCAGACCCCTTCAAACCATTTTGCCAATTTCTTGAAGGCCTGTAAAGGCCAGGAGAAGACGCGTTCTCCGTTTCATGTTGCAGGGCCTTTGAGCCAAGTATTTTGTTTAGGGGTAATCGCCCAACGTCTGGGAGGCAAAATAGAATTTGATCCGCAGCAAAAAACGATAACAAACGATCCTTTCGCGCAGGCCTTATTGGTTGGTCCACCGCCGGAGAAAGGGTGGGAGCAATATTATAAAGTTTAGATATTCATCACCAGAACTACGGACCCGTGCCGTAGTTCTTTTTTTAGGACGAGTTCTTCATGATGTTGTCGCGATGGATTTGTATGATCCGATACTTCCGTCCTTTCCTTAATCCTTTTCTTTCTATAAATTCCGGTTTGGCAGTTTTTTCAGATTAATCACGCTGCAAAAAATATCTGCTATAAGGAAACCCGCCCTTTAATTTGCAGGTGGATGATGCCATCGTCCAGGCTCTTTACTATGTTCTGAGTTTGTTATAAAATGAAGTCCACTAGAGACAATTATCTACTTATTATCCGAATCGTGCCTGCCACAGATTTCCTGTCATTCGTCTCTAGCTCTGGAGTCTTTATAGCTGTTGAATTATAGGTGCCTGAATTCAAGCGTCTAACGCCGGGTCGATAAATAAAAAAAGGTTTTCAAACGGGGAGAATGAAAACCTTTAGCTAACCAATTATAAACCTAAATTATGATGGTGCAAATGTCGTGTGTTTGATTTAATTTTCAAAATTATTTTATGTTTTTGTAGTAGAAACGCTACGCAGCAACCTGTCGGCCAACGCAGGTAATTCTCGAGGATGATGGATCAGATGGTCAGCACCGTGTTCCCTTAGTTCCGATTCTGAACGAAACCCCCATGTAACGCCTACCGATGTCACCCCGGCGGCGGTGGCTGTGTTCATGTCGACAGACGAGTCTCCTACATAGATACAGTTTTTCGGATCGACATTTAAAGTTTCAAGTGTATCAAACACGATCTGCGGGTCTGGCTTGGCCGGCTTTCCCTCCCTATGCCCCAGTACTACGTCAAACCCTATGTTTCCAAAGTATTTCCCCACGAGCGCCTCGGTCGCCTCATGGTACTTGTTAGAAGCAACGCTTAAAAGATATTCCCTGCCCTTTAATGTTATCAATGCCTCCATTATTCCAAGGTAGGGTTGGGTGCTATCGTTGGCATGCAAGGTGTAGTACTCCACAAAGGTCTTTTTTACGCGTTCGATTGTCTCGGGGGTATGTCCGTCGGGTAAAGCGCGCTGTACCAACTTGGTGATTCCGTTTCCCACAAATATCCGGTAAGCGGAAATCGGATGGACGGGGTAGCCGTGAGCGTTCAGCGCATAATTACAGCTATTGGCCAAGTCTGCCAATGTATCTATCAGTGTGCCGTCAAGATCAAAAATAATTAATTTCATGCTGGCAAAACTACTGTTTCCTGTTTATATTACTATCCTCGAGGTCTCCATTTTTACTCTTTATTGATACGCGTCACTAGATGTTTGATATTAAAAGCAGGGTTATTTTGAAAAAAATTAAAAAAAAATATCAAATGTTTGAGTTTTTGAAAATAAATAGTATCTTTATAGGAATTGTAGCAAATGGCTGCATGGCATGAACCTGTGTTGTTGGAAATATTAGTCTTTTGTTGGGTATAGTGAAGTATCTACCTACTTCTTATACCATTTATCCCTCTCCCGGAAAAGTTGAAGACCGTTGTTAGTCGGTCTGCTTTTTTCATATATGTTGTTTAGTTATAAAGAATGCTCGTGCGATCGTGGTACATCCCAAAGGTCGCCGGGCAGTCTTTTTTCCATGCTTTGCTACCGGCAATGGCTCTGAGGGACCCTAGGCAAATAGGTGATGTATCTGATGCAGCATTGTTAAAGTTCGTTAAAAGGGCCTCAGCCGTAAACTAATGTCGGACGGACTGCGTTTCAATAATAACAGTAGGTAATTTTTTTCATAAATTTTAAGTTTGTTAATTAGTGTAGGAATCCCGGGGCATCCCCCCGGGATTTTTACGTGTGCCCAACATGGACGTCCCTTCACATGGAATGGTAGATCATCCTAACTTTTGTTATTTTTGTGATCAATCATAAATACCTTAAAAATGGATTTTATTGTACGATATCTCTCGGACCTATCTCCCGTACTGGCCGCCTTTTATGCTTCATTATTTACATGGATCGTAACGGCTGCTGGTGCTTCGGTGGTTTTTTTCTCCAAAACGGCAAATCGGAATTTCTTAGACTGCATGCTGGGGTTTACCGGAGGGGTCATGGTCGCAGCGAGTATCTGGAGCCTTCTTATCCCTGCCATAGAAATGCAGGATGGTGAAGGGATTCTCAAGGTATTGCCGGCGGTCATTGGATTCCTGCTGGGGGCTGCATTTCTTCTTGGTTTAGATAAGGTCCTCCCGCATTTCCACGTCAACTTCAAACAGGTCGAAGGCGTAAAATCTCCATGGCAGAAAACGACATTATTGATCCTGGCAATTACGTTGCACAACATCCCCGAAGGATTGGCTGTGGGCGTGCTTTTTGGAGCCGTAGCAGCCGGTGTGCCGGATGCAAGCATTGGAGGGGCGGTCGCCTTGGCCGTGGGGATCGGACTGCAGAATTTTCCGGAAGGAATAGCCGTATCCATGCCCCTGAGGCGTATGGGCGTCTCCAGAATTAAAAGTTTTTATTATGGGCAGCTCTCGGCGGTAGTTGAGCCAATGGCGGCTGTACTGGGAGCGCTCGCAGTAGGTATATTTACGCCCCTTTTGCCGTATGCGCTGTCCTTTGCGGCTGGTGCGATGATGTTCGTCGTGGTAGAAGAAGTCATACCCGAAGCCCAGCAAAATAAAAATTCTGACTGGGCGACAATCGGTTTTATCGGAGGTTTTATCATTATGATGACGCTCGATGTCGTGCTGGCGTAGATAACCTCGCTTCCGCAAGGCTATTCTCGTACCCAAACCCGTGCTCGCACGGTGGCAATAAAATGAGTGTTGCCGTTTACATCTGAATCTCTTCCTCCCCCAGCTGTAACATCAGAATGGGGTAGGGACGGCCGCTCGGATCAAGCTCCGATCGTCCGATAATGGTGAAGCCAAAATGCTCATAAAAGGAAAGGGCCTGCTGGTTCTGTTCGTTAACATCTACCCGCCGGATACCCTTTTCATGTACCGCGAATAACAAGAGCTGCTTACCGATTCCCTTTCCTGTATAACCGGGATGAACGAAAAGGGCTTCGAGCATTCCTTCACTAAGTCCGGCAAATCCTATTGCCGCACCATTTTCATCGATACAGTACACGTCCATTAATGGAAGATAGGTCCTGATAAGCTCCCGGTAAAATCCGATATCCTCTTCACTTAAAAAATGATGGGATGCCCGAATGGAAGACTCCCATAGTTCAATCAACCTCGGTAACTGAGAAGGAACTGCTTTATATATCTGATTGGTCATATGTTATATTTCTACTTTGTAATACCAGGCAAGCATCCCACTTTAATCCATGGAGATCCTGACGATATCACCCTGGTTCCTGATCTTTGATCCTACTTAAATATCAGAATCGTTCGGCTGCCACTTTATCCCAGCAGCCCATATTTCTGCACCGGCCATCAAGACATCAAACACCGGATCTTTAATATCGTAGTAAGCATCCATATCATTTGCAAAGCGCGCGGCTAGATTAATCTTAACAAGTTCATATGCTTTGGCTGCCGAAAGATTATGGCGAAGATAGTCGCGGCACAAGAGAGGATACCTTTGGTTAAAAGTCCCGGTTTTCCTGACATGGAGGTTTACCGCCCGATTCGTTTTTTGAAAGAACCATTTGTAAAGTTCAGTGTCAGCGAGCTTCACCATTCCTGCTGGCCTGTGATCATGCGTTATATGCTCTAACCGCTGAAAGCCTAATCCTGCTAACTTTTTTATGATTTGAGGGGAAAAATTCCCCACCGAAATCTGGATATCGATCACGTCCTTTGCGGCCAGACCCGGAACACTTGTTGAGCCAATATGATGTATCCCCTTAACGTTGCTATCCAGCTCGTTCTTTAACAGCATGCCAAGGTCGTTGAACTCCTGTTTCCATGCTGTTTTGTATACTACTATTTCAATCATCGGTTCAAAAAAAATGTAACGCTAATTCGCAGATTTTGATATGCATATACCGCTCTTGGAGCAGTTTACCTACTGCTGTATTTAATAATCCGCATGTTAACAAAGAGAATGCAGCATCAGCAATAATTAGCGTGTAGGAAAGAGGCTATACCATATCGAACATCACAGGCTTTACCGGAAATCCTTACCATAGCGAGACCCTAACGGGCCATGCATCCTGTGAGGTTCATTTGTTTTGCTTTTCCGCCCATTCCCTAGGACTGATTCCAAACTGCTTCTGGAAGTTTCTGATGAAATGCGAGGCAGAGCTGAAGCCGACAAGGGTTGAAATCTCATATACTTTATAGTAACCTTCCCCAAGTAGTTCGGCGGCCTTCTTTAAGCGTGTCACGTTGATGAGTTCGTTCGGGGAAAGATCCGAGAGGGCCTTTGTTTTTCGATATAGCGTCGGCCGGCTCATGTTCATGCGGTCAGCTAATAGATCGACGCACAGAGTCGGCTCTGTGATATTGTCGAGAATCAAATGATTGAGCTTCTCGAGAAACATTTGGTCAGATTTATTAAGTGCTACGCTTTGAAGGGGACTGGTGGGAGAGTGGTTAAAGTGTGCCCTGACATTCTTTCTGTTGCGCAATAGACTGGATATCTGCGCCTGTAGAAACGTTGGGGAAAATGGCTTCTCAATATAGGCGTCCGCACCATATTCAAGTCCCTCAATCTTGGATTGCAGGCTGTTTTTAGCGGTAAGCATAATAAACGGGATATGGCTGAAGTTTATGTCCTCTTTGAGCCTTGCACATAAGTCAAATCCATTGATTTCGGGCATCATCACGTCGCTGACGATTAGGTCCACTGCGCTCGATTCCAGGAACGCCAGTGCTTGGGCGCCGTCTTTGGCCTTTAGTACATGGTAATTATCACCCAAATCCTCGGTGATGAAATCTAAAATTTCCTGGTGGTCATCGGCGACCAGGATGGTTGATTTAACGCTTGCGATGCTAGCCATAGGTTCCGTAGATTGGTATTTCTAATACGAATATATTTAAATTTTCCGAGTTATCTAAGAACTTTAACGTTCCGCCATGTAGCTCGGCGAAAGAGTGTGCTAACGCCAGACCGAGACCCGAACCTTCAATCTGTTGGTGTTCAGAGGTGCGGTAAAAGGGTTTGAAAATTTGTTCCATTTCCCCTCTGGAGGGCTGTCTGCCATCATTTTTAATAGTAAACCGCAGTGACTTTTCATCCGGGGACCTGTCTAGGGTAACAATAACCTTACTGTCCGCGTATTTGATTGCGTTGGTAATCAAGTTGTCGAGGATTTTCGTCACGATCTCTATGTCTAGATAGGCGGATATCTGTTCATCGCACTGATATTTGAAGGAAAGTCCGCGCTGGTTGAATACGTGCTGAAATTCCATTAAACGTTCGGAAAGAAGCCGGTTGACGTCATGATTTTCCAGATGCAGGTTATACTCGTTGCTCTCTATCTTTCGGAAATCCAGCAGCTGGTTGGTTAGGTCCACAAGTTTCTCGGTATTTCTGTGCATGGTGGTCAGAAGCCGTTCTGTTTTTAAATCTGCTTGGGGGAGGCTGCGGAGTCTCTCCAAAGGTGCTTTTATTAATGTAAGTGGCGTTTTTATGTCATGGGCGATGCGTGCGAAAAAGTCCATCTTTGTCTTGAATAGTTCGCGTTCTCGATGGGTCTTGATAGCCTCCAGGCGCCCCCTGTTTTTTTCCTTTACGCGCTTGTCATACAGAAAGGCTAGACCAAAAACCATCAGCCCTGCTAGTACCGTGTAAGTTGCATATGCCGCAGGGCTGGCCCAGATAGGCGGACGGACCGTAATACGTAATGCCCTTTCTTCGGAAATCTTCTCTCCGTTGGTATCAACGGCCTTCACGCGAAAAACGTAGTCCCCCGGTGGTATTTTTGTATAATGAGCCGTGTGCGTGTTCCGCAGCAGTGTCCAGTCTTTGTCGAACCCTTCCAGCAGATAAAGGTAGGAGGTCGATTGCGAGGAAACGTAGTTCAGGGCCGCGAAATCTATACGTATAGTCGATTCGTCGTACTGCAGGCGTACTTCCCTGCTGTAGGTTATTGAGGTATCGGCCGTGCCCGCATCTATATGCAATGGGAAATCCCGTTGTAGGGACTGGAATCGCGTAATGAAAAGGGGGCTCCTTACATCTTGTGACAACTGTGCATCCACGGAATCGGGATGGAAGCGGATAAAGCCTGATGAGGAACCAAAGTAAAAATATCCGCTGGCGTCTTTAAAAGCGGAGTTATAATTGAATTGCAGGTCCAACAGGCCGGACTCTTTGTTGAAAATATGCATTTTAAGGTCGTCCAGATGCAACTTTACGAGTCCTCTGGTCGTGGAAACCCACAAGTTTTTATGCGCGTCTTCCTGCATGGCCAGAATAACATTACTGGGTAGCCCATCGCGCTTGCTAATCCGGCGTATAGGTTTACCCGTGGCCGTCCACTGCGCCAGACCGCTCTCCGTGGCGATCCAGATGTTGCCATAGCTGTCCTGAAATATTCGATTTACCCGGTTGCTGTTTAAGCTCAGGGAGTCTGAAGGGACATGTTTGTAGGCTGTCGTTTTGTTCTGGGCATAATCAACCACATAAAGCCCATTTCTCCAGGTGGCTACCCACAGATTCTCTGAACGATCTTCATAAATGGATGTATAGAAGATGTGTCCCGGGACATCTTTAACTAAGACAAATTCGTCACGGCCCGGGAAAAATTCGTAAAGACCCCGGATCGTAGCCAAAAGCACGCGGCCCTTCCTAGTTTTGAAGATGTGGAAGATGAAATTGCTGGCCAACTGGCCGTGTGTATTATGAGAATCAAAATGCCGCATCATGCGGTTTTTGCGTGTGTCAATGACATCCAGCCCGCCGTAAAACGTTCCGACCAAAAGGGAATCGCCACAGACAGCCAGCCCGTGGATATTTGTTTGAGAAAGACCCTCGCCCGGAGTCAATCCGGTAAATTGATTGCTTCGCATATCCCATTTGTATAGTCCATTGTCCTCCGTTCCAATCCATATGGACTGGTTGGTATCCTGGACAAATTCCCGCACGGCATGTCCCTGTATCGATGGGGTAGAGAATCGCGGAAATATTTTCTGAAAAATGTTATGTCGGGGATGGTAATAGTTGATGCCGCCAAAATAGGTTCCTATCCATAGGCCACCTTGGTGATCCTGAGAAATTGTATAAACGGCGTTATCAGATAAGCTCCAGGGATGATCGCTTTGATGTGTGAGCCATTCCTGTTTATCTTTTGAGCGGTCGTATACCAAAACACCGCTTTCTGTAGCGATCCAAAAGGTGTTCCGGTCTGTTTGTAGAATATCACGGACATATAGGGGAGAGTCTCCTTTGGGAGGGATAATGTGACGAAATGAATCCTTTACCCTTGACAAGGTAAACACCCCGTCCCGGGCAGTGCCGATCCACAAGGTGCCGCGGTCGTCCATAGCGAGTTTCTCCACGCGGTAGCCCTCTCGACCCCCCTGCGGTATACTGACCGTATGCCCGGTCGTCACATTCTTTATGGTCTGGTGATAGGCCATCCATACATGGTTCTGCTGATCAATCGTGAATGCAGTGACGCTGCTGCCCAAATGCTTGTCGATCTGGGTCTTTTGCCTAGTGACGGGATTATAATTAAACAACTTGTTGTCGGATATGTACCAGATATTGCCCGCCTGATCATCCTTGATCATCAACACTTCGCCCTTTGTTTCCCCCTGGAAGGATAGAAAACGTTCAGTGAACGGATCAAAGATAAAAATCCCCTGGTCAGTACCGATCCATATCTTCCTATCCCTGTCGACAAACAGCGTATGTATGAAATTGCTACCTAAACCGTTATCCGTCTGAGAGTCGCTGTAATATTGCTTGAAGTTGTATCCATCAAATCGATTTAGCCCGTCTTTAGTGCCAAACCAAATAAATCCGTCCTTGTCCTGCACACTACAAAGTATCGCATTATTAGATAAACCTTCATCCACACCAAAATGGTTGAAATAATGGCGCTGTGCGTAACCAGCAGACAATAGATGAACACATAAAAGCGTTAAAATGATGATGCGCATATCAAGCTTGATGTAATCAGTATGTTGTAAAATAAGCAGATAGTATGTCAGGTTTATAACGTGAGACAAAATAGTGATTTATTGATACAATACAGCAACCCCTTGCAAAAATAAATAGACAATTTTGAAGTAGATAATTGTTAACCGATATATAAACAATGGTTTTCTCTTTGCTTAATACGGTTCGGATAAGAACCCTTTTTCATTCTATGGTCGCTTGGCTGTGCTGCATGTGGTTTCCGGCGTGCGCTCCATCTGTGGTGCCGGTGGACAACGCCTCCGCAAAACAAGTGTACCAAAACCCGGTTTTTGTACCCGTACTGGCAGACCCTACGGTCATACTGGACTCGGCATCCGGCTTTTTCTATGCCTATGGAACCGAGGACAATTGGGGAGATGGTAAAGGCTCCAGGCTCGTGCCCGTGCTGCGGTCTGGCGATCTGATCGAGTGGACCTATGTCGGAGAGGCATTTCCCAGTAAACCATCCTGGAAAAAGGCGGGCGGATTGTGGGCTCCCGAAGTCGATATGATCGATGGAAAATATTACATGTATTATTCGTTTTCCACTTGGGGGGATGCCAATCCAGGAATCGGTCTGGCTATAGCAGATAAACCGGAAGGTCCTTTTCGCGATCAAGGAGCAATATTGACATCCAAAGGCATAGACGTACCCAATTCCATTGATCCTTCCTTTTTTCAAGAAAATGGTAAAAAATACCTGCTTTGGGGCAGTTTTGATGATGGCCCCAGACAAGGGATACATCTTGTTGAACTTGATGCTAAGGGACTAAAAGTTCAGGATAGGCAAAAAAAGGTCAAGTTAGCGGCTGGAGATTGGGAAGCGCCGATGATCCACCTGCATGAGGGATATTATTATTTTTTCGGATCCAAGGGGAGCTGTTGCGAAGGGGCACGTAGCACCTATCACGTGCGTGTTGCCCGCTCCAAGCATCTTTTGGGCCCCTATCTGGACAGGGACGGACATCCCATTACCGAGCGCGGCCGCGGGACCATGCTCCTGCACGGGAGTCACCAGGTCGCTGGTCCTGGTCACCACGCAAAGCTCATTCGGGACGATGCGGGAGACGACTGGTTATTATATCATGGCATTTACAAAGATGAAGATAAGGTCTCCAGCGGTGCGAGCCGCAGGACGCTCATGCTTGACAAGCTAACATGGAACGATGGTTGGCCCGAGATTGAAGGCGCTACACCCAGCACAACAAAGAAACAAGCTCCGATACTTAAACACAAAAAGTCATGAACTACAACAAGCTGATCCTCTTTTTTATTTGTACGGTTCTTTGTCAGACGGTTGTCCGGGCGCAGCAGAATCCGAAAAACCCACTGGACATACCGCTGGGTGATCCCTTCGTACTGTTCGACGAATCCTCCGCAACATACTATCTCTATGGGACGGGAGGGACGGAAAACGGGTTTGTAGCCTACTCCTCCAATGATCTCAATAGCTGGAAGAAACACGGCGTAGTTTATACAGCCAAGCAACCTAAATCGTGGGGAACGAAAGATTTCTGGGCACCTGAAGTGTATCACTTCAAGGGTAAATATTACCTGTTTTACAGCGCTCATTGGAAGGAAAATCCTTCCAATGAACTGGAAAACTACCGCATAGGCGTCGCAGTTTCCAACAGCCCTGTCGGTCCCTTTGAGGATCTGACCGGCGCACCGCTATTTGACCCTGGGTATCCGATCATTGATGCTAACGTGTATTTCGCCGACGATGGCAAGCTTTTTCTCTACTACTCGCGTTGCTGCTATGAGCACCCCGTAAGCTCCCAGATAGCTGACTGGGCAAAGGAAAAAGGCTTTTTTAAGGAGATTGAGGAAAGCTGGATATACGGTGTTGAACTGGCAGCGGATTTTTCCGGGGTGCTGGGAGAGCCTAAACTGTTGCTACGTCCACCAACATCGTTGACCGACAGCCAATCCGAATGGGAGAGTAGGTCGGTGACCTCCAGGGAGGTAAATCGGCGTTGGACCGAGGGATCTTTTTTATTTAAGCAGAATGGGTTATACTATATGATGTACTCTGCCAATCATTTTGCAGGCGAAAATTATGCCGTGGGGTATGCGACCTCTGGTTCACCTCTTGGGCCATTTAAAAAATCACCTAGCAATCCTGTTCTGGAAAAAAATACAGATAACGGGGGCGTAGTCTCCGGTACGGGACACAATATGGTGTTGCGCTCCGCAGATGGGCAACTTTGGTGTGTGTACCATGGAAGGACAACCAAAACCGGGGATCAGCGGCTGGTTTTCATTGACCGTATGTCGGTGCAAAAGGACGGTAAGCTCGTTGTTCACGGTCCTTCCGTTCAGCGGGAAGGGAGCACGAAGTAATGCGCCGCATGATAGCTAAGCTGACCGTGGTAAAAAGCCTCCTCGCTAAAAGGCGCTTTAGGATGGCTGGTGCACTCCTAACCCTTCTGCTTGTAGGATACAGGTCCGCACCGGTCAGAGAAGCCGTGTGCCATCAGGATCTTGCTGGGATCACACTGGCCGACCCCACGATATTTAACTTTCAGGGAACCTTTTACCTGTATGGTACAGACGGGCAGGATCCCAACAGCGGTTTTAGAGTGTATACCTCCACAGACCTTGTCGACTGGGGAACTCCTGCAGGCAATAAGGATGGCTTTGCCCTAAAAGCACAGGACGTTTTTGGCGAGAAAGGATTCTGGGCCCCTCAAGTTTGGCAAGATGGTGATTCCTTCTACATGGCCTATACGGCCAATGAGAATATCTCCATCGCGGTAAGCACTTCGCCTTTGGGACCGTTTGTGCAGTCTACAGAAAAGCCGCTCTTCCCGGACGGCAAACAGATCGATCCCTTTGTATTCCATGATACCGACGGGAAGCTTTACATCTATTATGTGAAGCTACACCAGGGCAACCGTATTTATGTAGCCCAGCTGGCTGACGATTACGCGTCTATTGTTGCCGGGACAGAAAAAGAATGCGTGCATGCAACCCTTCGCTGGGAGAATGTAGACGATGCGGACTGGCCAGTAACCGAGGGGCCTACCGTCATAAAAAAAGGAGACTGGTATTATCTGTTTTATTCGGCGAATGATTTCAGAAACCCTAAGTATGCCGTCGGCGCCGCTGTTGCGAAACACCCTGCTGGGCCTTGGAAGAAACGTACAGATGGTCCTTTGTTGAGCCAACATAATACAGGTTGGGCAGGGACTGGGCATGGAGATGTTTTTTTTGCCAATGACCAATACTATTACGTATGTCATACCCATTTTTCTGCAAGTAAAGTGGGCCCAAGACGTACTGCATTAATCCAAATGGATTTTAATAGCCATGTGGACGGTCACCAGGCTCCTGTGTTTAAAGGGGACAGCTTTCGATTTTTGAAATAGAGCGTACTTACCGTAGTATGGCTCATAAATAGAATATGAATATGACGTTACACCGTGTATGGATGAGCCTAATGATAAGTGTAGTATATCCACTGTTTTATACCTCGTGTGGTCCGCACACGGGTGCAGGGACTACAAAGTCCGGCCTGCAAAAGAAGGATTTTAACAAAGTTTTACATGGCGATACGACCAGTTTGTTTGTCCTTGAAAATGATGCCGGGGCCGAGGTTTGTATTACCAATTACGGAGGGCGCATCGTTTCGCTGATGATGCCCGACCACCAGGGAGATCTTCGGGATATCGTTTTAGGTTTTGATAATATTGAGGAATATTTAAGTAAGCCTTCTTCGTTCGGTGCCACGGTCGGCCGTTTTGCCAACCGGATTGCCTTTGGAAAATTTCCGTTGGACGGCGATACGATCCACCTACCGATTAACAGTGGAGAACATACGATACACGGTGGAGAACAAGGGTGGCAAAATCAGGTGTTCTCTTGCCGCCAGCCAGCAGAAAACATTCTGGAAATGTCGTACACCTCCCCCGATGGCCAGGGAGGATTTCCTGGACAGGTGTCCGTACAAGTGAAATTTATGCTAACCTCGAGTAACGAAGTCCGGATTGACTACCAGGCAACATCCGATAAAAACACGGTGATCAATATGACCAACCACAGTTTCTTCAACCTGTCCGGCTCGACAGCGCGCGGGATCGGTGATCACATACTTTACGTAAACGGCGACCGATTTACTCCGCTACAGGAAAATCTGATTCCTAATGGAGAGCTGGCTTCCGTTGATCATAGCCCCTTTGATCTGCGGGACGGCGTGCCCATTGGAGAAATGCTTTCAAAATTTGCTAAAAATGAACAATTGGAAATAGCGGGGGGCGGCCTCGACCATAATATGGTATTAAATACGGAAGGGAAACTGACGGATCTAGCTGCACAGCTCTCTTCGCCCGTTTCCGGAATAATAATGGACGTTTTCACCACCGAACCCGGTTTGCAGGTGTACACAGGGAATATGCTCGATGGATCAAGAAAAGGTAAAAGAAAAGAAGTATACGGTAAACACGCGGCCGTGTGCCTAGAACCGCAGCACTTTCCGGATTCTCCGAATAATCCAGCCTGGCCCTCCACCGCGCTCAAGGCAGGGGAGACCTACCGTAGTACCACAATATACCGCTTCCGTAAGGAGAGCTGAGCTAAGCATCGGGAGACTGTCTCAGCAGGAAAGCAGCGCTTAAAGAGGCTTATTATTTTGCATAGCAGATACTTGCCCGCGTATGATCATGTTCATGTGAGACGATATGGCAAGAAATTGATACAATATAGCAAGCCGCTCACGTTAATTTTATTTAGAATTGTATTATAGAACATGCTGACAGAATTTTCAGTATGTGCTGATAACTAACTATAAATCTATACAACAGATTGGCCTACATGTTTGGTGATACATACCGCCAGCTTGAACAACCGGTCTGAAAGAAAACCAAAATAAAACAAACGTAACCAAAATGAAAACATTTTATGAAAGCAACTATCTCAGCAGAAAGGGGTGCCTTTTCTCGATTCCTTAAATGAGCCTGCTCGAATTTTTGGCCAACGGCCATAATAAACAATTTATCCATACGTAAAAACGCACGACCGCAGCCCTAGTTCTTCCTATTGCTAACAAGGTAAGCTAGAGCGGGAGGTATTCTGAACGATATTGTTGTCCGGAGGGCTACACCTATGGCTGGATCTCGCGTATACCAAGAACGGCTTCGGCCACCTAAATTAATTTGTTTATGCCAATACATAAAAGATTACATACCATAAGCTGGCCTATACAAGGGCTGCTGTTAGCCCTGACCATCCTTTTTTTGGTTCAATGTAAACAGGAAACAGGACAACCACAGGGACAAGCGGCGGAATTCGATCCGTCAAAACCCATAACCATATCCGATTTCTTTCCAAAAGAAGGTGGTGTGGGAAGCAACCTGATCATCTATGGTGAAAATTTCGGTAACGATATATCACGAACAAAAGTCACTATCGGTGGCAAAGACGCAAAGGTAATCGGGGTACGCGGTACTAGCCTCTACTGCGTGATACCCGAACAGGCATATGAAGGCGACATCAGCATCGCCATCACCGACGGAGAGCAGCAAGTGGCGCGAGCCGATGCAATGGATAAATTCTCCTATACCAAAAAATGGCTTGTTTCCACGTTTCTAGGAAAGTACTATGAAATACCTTCGGAAAGGGAGCAGAAGGAAGGTCCCTTCGAGGACTGCGGAGCCTTTGAAGGCATCCTCTGGTTTAGTTTTGATCCCCGGAATCCAGACCACCTATATTTTACCGCCGATACCAAGAGCGCGCGTAAGGTGGATTTTGGGCAAAGATATGTCAGTTATTTCAGGACGGGTTTCGATCGGGTGTCGGTATTTAACTGGCAAATCCACGGCGAGCAGGACATGATTGTATCGCATAATCATGCCAGCGATACACGTTATGGTAATCACGTTTTTTCCCGTTCCTCGGACTTTACGCAGAACCAGCCGGTTCCTGTGTATGCCCGCGGCGTAAACGGAACGATGGTGCATCCGCAAAATGGCGAACTGTATTATTCCAGGTTCAGGGCCGGAGATATCCGTCGGTACGATTTTGAAACCAAAGAGGATAAGTTGGCCTTTGCCAATCCCTACAACGCCGTGGCCGTATATATGGTCGTACATCCCTCGGGCGATTATGCGTACTTGATCGAGTACGACAGACATTTTATCATGCGGACGGACTATGACAGGGAACGGAAGATATTTACCACTCCGTATACCATTGCCGGTGCGGCAGGTACAGCCGGGTATGCCGACGGCGTAGGGACATCCGCTAGGCTCAACAACCCTGTGCAGGGCGTATTTGTTAAAAATCCGGACTATCAGGAAATAGGCGGGGACCAGTACGATTTTTACTTCTGTGACCGCGGAAACCACGCTGTACGCAAGATGACACCGCAGGCACGTGTGAGCACCTTCGCCGGCCGTGGAAACAATGGAGACCAAGGGTATGCCGATGGAGACCTGCGGACCGAAGCACGGTTTTCAAGTCCTAAAGCCATTGCGTATGATGAGGTGCGGCAATGTTTTTACGTGGGCGATACAGGAAACTGGATCATACGGAAGATCGCCAAAGAGGGTGAATAAAATGACCAATTAACGAGGAAAATTATGATAAACAAATTAATCGTGCTGACCTACGCCATGCTACTCTCCACGGTACTTTGGGCGCAGCAGGAAGTGGTGATAACAGGTACGGTCACCAATATGAATAGTGAACCCGTGAGCGGCGTTAATATCACCGTAAGCAACGTTCCGGGGCTAGGGACCATGACCGATGAAAATGGCAAGTACAGTATAAAGGCCAAAACCTATCAAACGTTAGTGTTCACCTACGTAGGTTATCAAAGAAGCGAGGTGCTCATCAAAGAACAGCGCGTCATTGACGTGGCGATGACAGAAGCGGATGAAAGTGTCATCAACGAAGTTGTCATTACCGCAACGGGTGCACAGAAAAAAATTGCGGTAACAGGTGCGATCACCAATGTGGATGTGGAACGTTTAAAGAGCAATCCCTCCACTTCTATGGCCGATGCGCTTGCCGGTGTTGTTCCAGGAATTATGGCGATGCAGACATCCGGCCGGCCGGGCAGCATCTCGGAATTCTGGATACGCAGTATTTCAACCTTCGGGGCCAGCAACGCAGCCCTGGTGCTGATTGATGGTTTTGAACGGGATCTCAACGAGATCAATGTGGAAGATGTCGAGTCATTTAGCGTGCTAAAGGACGCCTCAGCAACGGCCATTTACGGAAGTAGGGGGGCGAACGGCGTTATTCTGATCACCACAAAACGCGGTAAGGAAGGGAAAGTAAATATCAACGCAAAAGTAGAAGGATTTCATAGTCAGTTCACCAAGCTCCCCGAGTTTGTGGATGGACATACCTATGCCTCAATGGCCAATGAGGCGAAAATTGCCCGAAACCAAGAGCCGTTGTATTCCCCTGAAGAATTGGAAATCCTCAGATTAGGGCTGGATCCCGATCTCTTTCCTGACGTCAATTGGTCGAAAGTCCTGCTGCGGGAAGCTTCCACAAGCCAACGTAGCCTGTTGAATTTAAGCGGAGGGGGCAAGACAGCTCGCTATTATATCTCGGGGAGCTACCAGAATCAACAGGGGATGTATAAAGTTGATGAGGCACTGAAAAACTACAATACCAATACCGGCTTCAAAAAGTATACTTACCGGCTGAGTGTCGACATGGACATAACCAAATCGACACTGCTCAAGGCCGGAGTGTCGGGTTCACTCCGTAAGCAAAATGATCCAGGAGTAGGAACAGATGCCATCTGGACGGCCCTGATGGGCTACAACCCGATCATTGCACCGCTGGTGTATTCCGATGGGAAGATCCCGGCCGACGGAAATGATAACGGATTCCGGTTCAACCCTTGGGTACAGGGTACAATGACCGGATACAACGAGAGCTGGACAAATAACATCCAGACGACCCTAAACCTGGAGCAGAAGTTGGATTTCATCACACGGGGCCTGCGTTTTATTGGACGGTTCGGGTATGACACCTATAATGATAACTGGATCAGGCGCTTTAAGCATCCCGAGCTATGGAAAGCGGCGCGTTACCGTAATACCAATGGTGATCTTGTTTTTCAGCGTATAACCGAGGAACTCAAGATGACGCAGACTTCTGGCTCAACGGGGGAAAAGCGTGAATTCTTTGAATGGGATCTTATTTACGACCGTGGAATCGGCGACCATCATTTTGGTGCGATAGCCAAGTATACTCAGCAGGCAAAGGTATTCACGCAAAATATAGGTACGGATCTGAAAAACGGCATTGCCCGACGGAATCAGGGATTGGCCGGAAGGGTCCACTATAACTGGAAATCCAGATATTTTGCGGATTTCAATTTTGGGTATACCGGATCGGAGAACTTTCACAAGGATAACCGGTTTGGTTTCTTTCCAGCGGTTTCTGGGGCCTGGAACATCGCCGAGGAATCGTTTGTTAAGGAGCTCGGCTGGGTAAATATGTTCAAGGTACGTTTTTCCTACGGAAGGACAGGGAATGACAATTTGGGGAATATCCGTTTCCCATATTTGTACACCATTGATTCGGTGACCGGCGCGTATAACTTTGGAGATTTCGAATCGCCGAACGTATGGGATGGTATGAGGTATTCCTCGGTAGCCTCCCGTAATGTATCCTGGGAAATCGCGATCAAGCAGGATCTGGGACTGGACTTTTCCCTGCTGAATGATAAGTTCAGCGGAACGATTGACCTGTTTGATGAACGAAGGGAAGGGATCTATATGAGCCGGGACTTCCTCCCGGGATTTGTGGGGCTGGAGACCAATCCTTCGGCAAATATTGGGGAAGTCGAAGTGCGTGGGTTCGACGGAAATTTTAATCTCAAGCAAAAAGCCGGGGAAGTCGATTTTACGCTGCGCGGAAATTTGACCTACAGCAAAAACAAAATTTTAGAAAGAGACGAAGAAAATACCATCTACAGCTACAGATTACAGGAAGGATTTAGGGTGAATCAAGCTAGGGGATTGGTTGATCTTGGACTCTTTAAAGATTATGAGGACATAAGGAACAGTCCCCGTCAGGCTTTCGGGGAGGTCATGCCTGGGGATATCAAGTACAAGGACATAAACGGAGACGGTATCGTCAACTCCGAGGATATGGTCGCTATTGGAGCAACCACCCGTCCTAACCTGACTTACGGCTTCGGTCTATCTACAAGCTGGAAAGGCCTCGATGTAAACGTACATTTCCAGGGCGTAGGGAAGTCAACCTTTTTTATCGAAGGATCGTCCATACACATGTTCAGCTTAGGGGACGGCTGGGGCAATATCCTCAGCGAACTGGCCGAAAGCAACCGCTGGATCCTGGGTGAAAATGAGGATCCTCAGGCAGAATATCCGCGGCTTACCTATGGTCCGAATGCAAATAATTATCAGCGTTCCACGTTTTGGCTGCGTGATGGATCCTACCTCCGGCTCAAGACACTCGACATTGGCTACACACTGCCCAAGTCACTGATAAATCGTGCGCATCTGAACAACGTACGCGTGTTCTTCGTGGGAACAAATCTATTCACCTTCTCAAAATTTAAATTATGGGATCCGGAAATGGGAAGCGGGGACGGCAAGAGATATCAATTGAGTCGCACACTGTCATTAGGACTCTCAGTTAATCTATAAGCACATGAAAAAATTTCGATTATTACCATTCGTTATTGCTACCCTGATTTCATCGGCTGGCTGTAGCAAATATCTGGACTCGGATTATCTGTTTGACGAGCGGATGAGTACCGAAGACGTTTTTACCAATACGGATTACGCAACCCGATGGCTTGCCCAAGCCTATACCTACCTAGGCAGCAATTATATGCAGGACGTTAGTAGTAAAAAGTCCGTCCCTTTTAACTTTGCCGATGACATGTATTTCGGCGACGAAAATGACGGTTATATGCGCTGGAAATATGGGCAGTATACCGAAAACGGCCTGAAAGGCGAGAGCCGGTTAATCTGGAACATCGCGTATACTGGGATACGTCAGGCGTCTGTATTTTTAAACCATATCGATATCAATACGGAACTTACCGATCTGGAGATGGCGGATATGAAAGGTCAGGCACGCTTTCTAAGGGCCTATTTTTACTGGGTCTTATTGCGGACCTACGGTCCGGTACCCATCGTGCCAACCGAGGGCATAGACTATACCGAGGATTATGATGCCCTGGCCCAAGCCCGGACTCCCTATCAGGAATGCGCGGATTTTCTTTCCGCTGAACTTTCAGAAGCTGCCAAAGGGTTACCGATGCAAAGGGGAATCCAGCAAATTTCCATGCCAACACGTGGAGCGGCACTGGCTTTACGAGCAAAAATACTGCTATTTGCTGCAAGTCCGCTGTTTAATGGGAAAGCTCCAGCGGAGGTAGCGGCAAAGATGGTCGATAAGAAAGGTAATGCGCTGCTCTCTCCCGTGTATGAGGAAGCCCGGTGGGCCAGGGCGGCGGCGGCGGCAAAAGATGTGATGGAACTTGGCCGTTATCAACTGTACGTCGCCTACCGGCGGGAGACCGGTGACGCTGCATATCCGGCAACGGTTACCCCGCCCGAGGATAACAATTTTTCTACGCAGAACTGGCCAGCAGGCTGGAAAGATATTGACCCGTTCGAATCCTATCGCTCCGTGTTTAATGGCGCGGTGCCAGCCTTCCAGAATCCAGAGCTCATATTTACACGTGGCCAAAATCAGGGCGGAGAGGGCATCGGCGTAATGGTCGTGCATCAGCTTCCGCGCTTGGAAGGGAAAGGATACAACTCCCACGGTATGACTCAGAAGCAAGCCGATGCATATTATATGAAGGATGGTAGCGATCTGCCAGGGATGAATGACATGTACCAGGGACGACCAGAATATCAGGGCAGGTACAGTACCCAACCCCGAGCAACGGGGTTTGTAAAGGAAGGAGAGCTGACAAACTATCCCGAACTTGGCCCGCTCGGTAAGGGAGTAAGCTTACAATATGCTGCTCGGGAGCCCCGGTTCTATGCGTCGGTTTCCTATAACGGTTCGACGTGGAACTTTCTAAATGCGCAACAAGAACAGGATGAGGTGAAAAACGTGCAGATATTCTATTATCGCGGAGATCCGAACGGGTACAAAAATACGACCTATTGGCCGCGTTCTGGAATAGGCGTTAAGAAATATGTACATCCCGATGATATTAGTAATGTCGCCGTAACCGGGTATGATCAATCCAGAGTAAAACAGAAGGTAGATCCTGCTATCCGTTACGCGGAAGTATTATTGATCTATGCCGAGGCACTGAACGAGTTGAGCGGCTCACATTCGGTAGCCTCCTGGGACGGCAGCAAGACGCATACTGTTTCGCGCAATATTGGGGAAATGAAGATGGGGATACAACCTGTGCGCATACGCGCGGGAGTTCCGGACTATACCGATGAGGTGTATTCCGATCAGGAGAAATTTCGGACCAAGCTTAAAAGGGAACGCCAGATCGAACTGTTTGCCGAAGGGCACCGATACTTTGACCTACGCCGCTGGCTGGATGCACCTCAGGAAGAATCCGCGCCAGTTTATGGATGTAACGCATACAGTACAAAGGATCAGGCGGAACTGTTTCACCGACCAGTCGAAATACCGTCCCTGCCCTCGATTTTTACACTTAAAATGTGGTTCTGGCCTATCCACTACGACGAGCTCAGACGTAATAGAGAGTTGACGCAGAATCCAGGATGGACAAATCCAGAATAAATTTTTCTAATCAGTAATATCATGAAGAATATATATGTCGTTATTTTAATGCTAACTGTCTGGTCACTCTGTTCCTGCAACAACGAATGGGAGGACGAACAGTACAGGCAGTTGGTGTCCTTTAAGGCTGAACCCAATGCACAGGGGGTTACCGCCGCATATGTCCGCTATAAACCCGAAGGTAAGGTCCGGTTTAACCTGCCAGTTGTAGTTAGCGGGTCAACCCCTAATGTGCAGGACCGTACCGTACGCATCGGATTGGATCCCGATACACTGGCTTACCTCAATAGGGAGCAATACGGCCATCGGCAGGAATTGTACTTCCGGCAGCTCGAAGATAAATACTACAGCATGCCACAAACCATCAATATTCCTGCCGGCACAAGTACGGTCAATGTCCCGATCGAGTTTACCTTAGGCGATCTCGATGAAGCGGATAAATGGGTGCTGCCATTACAGATACTCGAAGATCCCGCAGGCGATTATCAGGTGAATCCCCACAAGCATTTTCGCCGGGCAATGTTGCGTGTAACGCCCTTCAATGACTATTCGGGGACATATGGAGGAACACTTTATAAGATATTTCTAGATGGAGACACCCAACAGCCCTTAACATTAAATACGCACCGGACGTTTGTGGTAGACGATCAGACAATTTTTTTATATGCCGGTATTCGCGATATTGACTATATCGACCGAAAAAACTATAAAGTGTTTATCAAATTTACCGATGAGATGATCGATATCCAGAAACGAAAACTGGAAATATGGAGCGATAACGTAGACAACAATAAGTTCAAAAAAGGGGAAGCGCAGTCGTATTACATTATCGATGAAGAGTGGGATCCACAACTGCCTTACATGAAGCATATCTATATCACGTTATATTTATCTTACGAGTTTGAAGACTATACAACTGTTCCTGGCCAGCGACTTCGGTACACTGTGGATGGTACCTTGTCCATGCAGCGGGATATTAACACGTTGATTCCGGACGAGGACCAACAGATTCAGTGGTAAATATTTCAAAGATCTTCCGATCCCATCGGGTGTTTAGTTTACACGAGATCCTCGGCACCTGCCGGGGATTCTTTTTGTGTTAGTATTGTACATTCATACCCTGGGCGCTCTTATTTACCGAAGAATGATGCTCTATAGGTACAGTACTGGTTGTTGAGTACACTATGCAATGCCAACTCCTCCGACCCATAGCATCGTGATACATATCAATAATGTAGGATGTTGAAGTTGTTTATGCAATAATCTATATGTAACCCGTGTATGGTTATGCAGTAAATGATACAATTTGTTGCTTTTTTGATTCAAAAGTGTCATGTTTTACTAGGCATATTTGGCATTTTTGTTTAAAAGGCCCATTTATCGGTTTTTTGGGTTCGAGAAAACTACCAGAGAAAACACGGCTTTGGCCAAGGTGGAGAGATAACAACGCATTATAGACCAAGTAATGGATAGGAAAGAATTTATACGATCTGCCGCAATCCTGGCAGGAACTCCGATTTATTCGAAGCTGACAGAAAATAATGTTTCAACGAACAGCCTCAAGGTTGGACTCATCGGCGCACACGGTATGGGATGGGCAAATTTGCAGGCGATACTTAAAGTGGATGGCGTACGCTGCATCGCGATATGTGATGTAGATGAAAATGTGCTCGATAAACGAAGGAGCGAATTGCAACAGCAGGGAATAGAAGTAAAAACATACATTGACTATTTAGAGCTGCTGAAAAATAAAGATATCGATGCTCTTATTGTCGCCACACCGGACCATTGGCATTGTCTGCAGCTCACCGACGCACTGAAGGCCGGAAAGCACGTATATATAGAAAAACCGATCGGTAACTCCATTGCAGAATGCCGGTCGATGGTCCGAGCCGTGGAACAAGCCAAATGTATGGTCCAGGTAGGGCAATGGCAACGCAGTCAGAAGCATTTCACGGACGCCGTAGAATTTGTACATACGGGAAAATTGGGCAAGGTGCGGCTAGTAAAGGCGTGGTCTTATTTAGGTTGGAAAACGCCTATATCAATCAAGCCGGACATGCAGGTCCCACCGGGAGTACATTATGATAAATGGCTAGGACCAGCCCAGTCTCGTCACTTTAATCCGAATAGATTTCATTTCGAGTTTCGTTGGTTCTGGGACTATGCAGGCGGGCTGTTGACTGATTGGGGTGTACACCTTCTCGATTATGCGCTGCTGGGTATGAAAGCCACCCAGCCTTTGTCGGTTATGGCGGCCGGAGGGAAGTTTGCCAATCCACAAGGAGGGGCTGAAACCCCCGATACAATGACTGCGGTCTATGAATTTGATGGTTTTAACATACAATGGGAGCATGCTATCGGAATATCTGGCGGTCCCTACGGACGCGATCACGGGGTCGCATTCATTGGTAACAACGGTACATTGGTGCTCGATCGCCGAGGATGGGAGGTGATACCGGAGAAAGACCGGATGGAGGCCGTCCCGTTTCAAAAGGCCTCAGATAATGGCTTAGAGAATCATATGGCAAATTTTGTTACGGCCATACGAAAAAAGGATAGGTCATTATTGCATGCGCCGATTCAAGCGGGGGGGCATATAGCCATATTATCGCAGATGGGAAATATCGCTTTTCGTACCGGGAAGAAACTGCACTGGGAGACTGAGGACCAAAAATTTTTAGAGGCGGACGCAAATAAGTTCATAACGCCAACTTATCACAATGGTTACAAGCTTCCACTAAGTTAATATCGGTCGATCAAAAGGAAAATAAAAGTGATATGTATAAAATTAGATCGTCATGGAACCTTTAGTTAAAAGGATGTATCCCAGGGGGAAATATCAACACAAGCATGTCCAGTTCGGAATCCGGCGCCTCCAGCATGCACTCAGGATGGATAAGCACCATCTGGTTATATACTTGATCTTACTATGGACAATAGGAACCTTTCCTTCGACATTAACCGCCCAAGCCCAGGTGAAGCAGAATATATTATTGATACTGGTTGATGATCTACGACCGTCTATCAGGGCGTTTGGTGATCAGTTCGCCGTTACGCCGAACATCGATCAACTTGCTCAAACTGCACATGTATTTGAACGCGCTTATGCTAATCAGGCCGTGTGCGTGGCCTCTCGTTATAACCTGTTGCTTGGAGCTCGGTCCACTTCCACGGGACTTTACGATTTCGGGCGGGCATTCCGTGATTATTATCCTGAGGCTGTAACCCTACCAGAGTATTTTAAACAAAAGGGCTATTATACGGGAGCCATAGGAAAAGTGTTTCACGTAGGTCACAATACTTATAACGACACCGCTTCCTGGACGGTACCCCACGAGTACGATCTGGTTGTAGAATATGCCGATAAGACACAGCTCGGAACCACACGGGAGGAGGCGTTGTTTGCGAACATCCCTTGGTCAGATGCCAATAAATTGAAAAAAGGAGCTGCCTGGGAGTGTCTGGATGTGCCGGATGAAGTATATGCAGATGGGCGAGTCGCGCAAAAAACCGTCCTGCGTTTAGACGAACTAAAAAAACGAAATCAACCTTTTTTCCTGGCGGTGGGGTTTGCCAGGCCCCACCTGCCTTTCTCGGTTCCAAAAAAATACTGGGATATGTATGATCCTGCCCAGATCCCGATGCCCGAAGTAACAGAAAACCCAAAAGGTTCGCCACCCTTCGCGAATAAAAGAGATGGAGAAATTGCGCAATATCGAGGCATCCCTGGTGCTGCGGAATCTGATCCGTTTCCGGATAGCATTACGCGAAAGCTCATTCATGGATACTACGCAGGCGTCAGCTATGTAGATGTACAGATCGGAAAGATTCTCCAGAAACTAGAGGAAACCGGCCTGGATAAAAATACGATCGTCGTCCTCTGGGGAGATCACGGTTATCTGCTTGGAGAAATGGGTATGTGGACCAAGCACGTGAATCATGAACTGGCCAACCGAATTCCGCTCATTATGCATGTACCGGGATCACACAGACCACTGCGCTCGAAAGAGCTGATTGAAACCGTTGATATTTTTCCAACTCTGGTGGATTTGTGCGGTTTTACACTACGACCGTTGCAACAACCATTAGACGGAATGAGTTTTTCGTCGTATATTAAAGGTGCAAGAAAGGCACCGAGAAAATTTGTCTATCACTGTTATCCACGTGATGGAAGGCTGGGGCTAGCTATCCGTGACGACCGGTATCGGTTGGTCGCCTGGCAGACACTGAGTGGTAAGGGCCCGGTCAAATATGAATTATACGATTATCAAAATGACAATGTGGAACGGGAAAATATATGGTCTTCGGATCATCCGGCTTTTTTGAAACTTAAACGCATGTTGAATGAACAGCCTCCTGCGGCTCCCATTAGACCTGAAAGCAAAACAAGACAATTAAAATAATGAAGAGAAACCGAACAACGATGATGAAAAAAACAATGGCATTAGCCTGTGTGATTGCCACCTCGCTGTCCTTGTCATACGGACAGCAATGGAAGCCCGCCGGTGATAAAATACTGACGAGCTGGGGAGAACAACTGGATCCGGCTAAACCGCATCCGGAATATCCCAGGCCACAATTGAAGAGGACGGGCAATTGGCAAAACCTGAATGGATTATGGAAATACAAAGTAGTACCCAAGTCCCAACAGCAAGCTCCAAGTGCGTGGGATGGCGATATTCTTGTCCCTTTCGCGATTGAGTCCGCCTTATCCGGGGTAGGTAAGCGTATTGACCAAGACGATGCGTTGTGGTATCAAAGGGAAGTCACCGTAGATAAAAACATGCGCAAAGGTCGGACAATCTTACATTTCGGGGCAGTAGACTGGCAATGTGATGTATATGTCAACGGCAAACATGTTGGACAGCACGAAGGTGGTTTCGATCCCTTCTCATTTGATATAACAGATGTGCTAAAGAAAGGAGTGAAACAACAGCTAACCATTCGTGTTTGGGATCCAACAAGCGACGGTCCCCAGCCTAGAGGTAAGCAGATCAATAATCCTCATGGGATCTGGTATACACCCGTTAGTGGGATTTGGCAGACGGTTTGGATGGAATCTGTTCCTCAAACCTTCATTGTGCAAACCAAGCAAACACCGGACGTGGATGCATCGACTTTAACGGTATCTACACAAGTACAGGGGACACAAGAGGGCGACAAGATACAATTGGAAGCTTACGATGGAGCTCAGAAGATCGCCGAAGGAGCGGCTGAGATCGGCGCAGCATATAACTTGAAGCTGACAAATCCCTTATTATGGAGTCCTGACAATCCGAAATTGTACGATTTATTGGTTAAGGTAGTGCGCAAAGGAAAAGTGATCGATGAGGTTAAAAGCTACTTCGCCATGCGTAAGATCAGTGTGCGCAAAGACGCAAAGGGAATTCAACGGATGTACCTAAATGATAAGTTTGTTTTCCAGTACGGTCCATTAGATCAAGGTTGGTGGCCGGACGGGCTACATACTGCGCCGTCGGATGAAGCGTTAAAGTATGACGTGGTGAAAACCAAAGAAATGGGATTCAATATGATTCGTAAGCATATCAAGGTAGAACCGGCTAGGTGGTATAGACATTGCGACAGTATTGGAGTATTGGTATGGCAAGATATGCCCAGTGGCGATCTTGGAGGGAATATTTGGGATATGCAACCTGGAAAAATCTCAAATGGAAACCATGATAAAACCCGTACGGCAGAGTCTGAAACAATCTATAAGAAAGAATGGAAAAGTATTATGGATGTTTTGCATAATTTTCCAAGCATTGTTGTCTGGGTGCCCTTTAACGAGGCTTGGGGGCAGTTTAAAACAGAAGAAATTACCGATTGGACCTTGAAGTATGATCCTTCTCGGTTAGTCAATAGTGCCAGTGGCGGTAATTTCGTCTACAAGGGACACATTTTGGATATCCATAATTATCCGGATGCAGCAATGCCTGACCCGAATATTTTCGGAGACAAATTTGTATTGGCATTAGGTGAATTTGGAGGACTGGGACTGCCGGTCGAAGGCCATACTTGGCAGCAGAAGGACAACTGGGGCTATCAATCTTTTAAGAATAAAGAAGAACTGCAACGGCGTTACGAAGAAGTGATCGAAAACTTATCGAAGTTGATTCCATTGGGGCTTTCCGCTGCGGTTTACACGCAAACTACAGATGTTGAGGTTGAGACCAATGGGCTTATGACATATGATCGTAAGGTGATCAAGATCCCGGAAGCAACTCTTAAACAAATACACCAGAAGTTACATACTATAAAAATTGCAGATTAGTTGAGTGAGGTTGGGATTTCCCGGATAGTTCGTCAGCGCTTAACGGGGATCCCTTCTTTATCGTTACCTCCGAAAATAAATCAACATCCCGCTGCGTTATAATCCGAATAAGCTCGCCGGCAGAGATCATAAAAGTAAGTGCGACCCAGAGAACCCTATAAATTCAAATGCTTTCTAAGGATGGCAAACAAGTCTTGTTTGTCGATCGGCTTGCGCAGATAGTCGCGTATATAACCATAATTTTTTGAACGCTGTTCATCAGCAGTACTGATGGAGGAGCTTAGTATATAGATCTCCGTTTGTTTGAGAACAGATTCTCCTTCCATTACGTCTAAAAATTCCCAACCCGTCATAAAGGGCATATCGATATCCAGAAACAATATGTGTGGAATGTCTATGTCAATCGCACCATGTTTCTGAAAGTGCTCCATCGCTTCTGCTCCATCTTCTAACAAGGTGACCTGAACAGTAGCATCGTCGAAATGCTGCAGCATATACTGTATAAGCGTGCGAAAAATCGCGTTGTCATCAACCACGGTTACATGTATCTTTTTCATTAGTTAACCGGTTGCTTGAAAAAACGAACAGTAAATGCTGTTCCCCGTCCTGGGGTACTTTCTACGTCAATTGTTCCGCCATGTGATTCGATTTGTTGTCTGATGAGAAATAAACCAACACCTTTGCTGTTATATCCCCTGTGGAATATTTTACGGAATTTAAAAAGTTGCGAACCATGGCGTTCGAGATCGATCCCGACACCGTTGTCGAGTATGGTGAGACCGATCATATCATCTTGCGAGAATGTGTGAACCCGAATTTCGGGGGGGATTGAAGGCCGGGTGAACTTGAGTGCATTGCTCATTAAATTATGGAGTATACTCTCTAGGTATACCTTTGGAAACCAAACGTCAGGCTGGTCCAGGTCATATATGATGACGGCCCCCGTAGTCGATATTTCTTTGGTAAACTGTTGTTCTATTTGCTCGAATATAGGTGCAAAATAACAGCGTTCCACGGGGAGCGATCTGCTATTTCTTACCTCCAATATCTCAATGAGTTCCTGTAATATTTGGATGAGGTTTTCACTACTTGCATGTAGTAGTTCAAAATATGTTGTTCGTTCCAAAGCTGAGGTTGCGGTTTCCATTTCGCGGATAAGCATCTGTATATTACTGGCGGGACCGCGGAGATTATGCGCAACGATCTGATCAAATTCTTCTAGTTGGCGCACCTTGCTTTCCAAATCTACCATTGCTGTTTCTAACTGGTTCTTTTGACGTTCCAGAATTTCCATATTTCCCTTTAAAATGGATAAATCCTGCACCTGAGCAACAAGGAACACCGGATTTTGGGAAGAATCGGTGACCATTGACAAAGTAAGAAGGCACCAAACGTAATGTCCCTGTTTGTGGCGGTAGCGTTTTTCTAGCGAGTAGCTTTCCCGCGTTCCTTCCACCAATTGTTTGCCCAGTGAGATATCCATATCTAAATCGTCTGGATGCGTATATTCCGGAAAACTTTTCGCACGTAATTCGTCGGCGGAATACCCCAATATTTTGCACAATGTGCGATTCACATCGATGCATTTTCCTTCTAAACTGACCAAAGCCATCCCGATACCGGAATGCTCGAAAGCTTTGTTGAATTTTTGTTCGAGAATACTTATCTGCTCCTGCGCGTGAACGTTTATCGTAATATCTGAAATAACAGCAATAACCCGGTCGTGAAGTCCTTTGATAGGTTTAATCTGTAAATTGTACCATCGATTCTCATGCGAACTGAGAGGAGAAGCATATTTCATTTCGACAGTGTGCCGCTGACTTAGCGCAGTCCGTACCAGAGATAAAAACTCGTCGGAAAGTGCAGCAGGAAATAACTCTGAAATATTCTTTCCCGTAAAGTAGGCGGGATCGTAAAAGAGCTGATCAGGATTGCTGGTCCAATGGTTCAATAATAACCCTTCGGAAGTGATCTCCAGTACAATATCATCTAACGAAGAAACCAGTAGATGTAAATGCTCTTTCGCAGCAAGCATGTACTGCTGTTTTGCAATGAGCCAAGATACAGGATAAAGTGTGAGAACGATCTGTGGATCGTCTTCTAGGTTTACCGGTGTTACAGAAAGCGAAAAATGCAAATCACCATTTTTATAGGCTGCCAGGAATTCGTCTTTTGAAAATTTACCTAGGAGCGCTTGCTCTATCGGATTTTCGCCCGTGCGACGCAACGTTTCACGATCTACAAAATCTAGTGATAGCATTTGTTGGTATGGCTTTCCAATAGCTTCGGTGATTGGTAGTCCGAAAGACGAAGACGCCACCGAATTGAACGCAGACACGTTACCTTGTTTATCGATCAAGATCAATGCCTCCCGTTGCCAAGGGGGAGAATGCGTTATATCTGTTAGAGTCATTGTGTACCGCAGGTCCATCGTATTCATTGCTTGTCTATAGTTGCGACACTGTGTCTCAACTTTCGGGTTTACATGTCCAGCCCCATTGACATGCGGAACCGAGCTCCGACACGCTCATAGGGGTGTATTTCATAGGAGTCCTAAAATAACAAAAAAAGAACACACCTTCTCGAATCAGAGACATAAAAATTTTTAGGTACACGGCTAGCGCGACACATACAGTTTGGTATTCATTGTTCACTTATCTATGCACATAGATCCGCGTATCCTTGCGCACGAATCCTAGCCGACTGTACAGCTGAATAGCAGCATGTCGATGATCTTCTGTAAATAAAAGAATTTCAGTCAATCCTAAGGATTGTCCCTCGTCCAACAATTTGTGGATAAGTTTCGTGCCGATGCCTCGACCACGTTGATTTTCGTCAACCACAACATCCTCTATCCACCCTTTATAGCCCGATATAACCCGGTAATAGGTCATGGTGGCTATACCTAAAAGTCTATCTGCTTCTACGCATTGCACAAATACGATGGGATTAGTGGAATTTAATACATACGCTAGGTCCTGCTGTGTTTTATTGGGAGATAATTGTTTAAACAAATCATTTATTTGTGCTTTTCTTTTAGAAGTGAGCTCTTCTTGCGTTAAAAGGTGAACTTCCATATCTTAACCATCTTAGTGGAGAGCGGGCATACCGTCAAATTGATCGAATAATTCTTTCATTTCTTTTGCCTTTTCTGGGAATTCGTTCAACACATTTGTTCGTTCGCCCGGATCCATAGCTACGTTGAATAGTTCAAAAGCGGCAGGGTAGGACTTTCCAGAGTTGTTATTGACACCGGCCCGAAGTTCCCGGTATTTCCAGTCTCCAAGTTTAACAGCCTCCGGTATACCATGGTTCACGATATAAATGGGGCGATGGACGAAGGAGACGTCTGTAACTGTTCCGGCCAATAGTGGAGCGATAGATTGTCCGTCTAACGTGCGTGGTGTCGGTAAGCTTGCGCCTGTCCACGCTAAAACCGTGGGTAATATGTCTACATTGCTGATGGCCGAACGAATCGTTTTGCCTTTAGCTACCCATTGCTTTCCTTGTATGATAAATGGTACGCGAATCCCCCCCTCATAGGTTTGAGCTTTTGACCCGCGGAACATCCCGGCAGTTCCGACATGCCAATTTTTGGTCACGCTGTCGCCAGACATGCGCACGGGATATTCAATCCACGGCCCATTATCGCTACTGAAAATAAAAATAGTTTGTTCTGCCAAACCTTTCTTTTTCAGTTCATTCCAAAGGTCGGATAGCCTATTGTCTAACTCTTCTAGTACCGTGCCTAAGGGGCCTGCGGGATGTTTGTGGTTTTTTTTGGCTCCCTGCGCAGCCAGTGCCACCGGTAAATGGGGCATATTGTGTGCGTAGTATAGGAAGAAAGGAGTATCTTTTCTCTGTTGCTTCACAAAGTGTACGGCTTCTTGATGGTAAAGCCCGCTAAGAGCAGAATCCGCAGGACGGCTAATCACGGCAGTGCGGTTTCGAAAGATTTTCATGGTTGTATCCGTTTTGACATAAGGCGCCCTGTAGTCGTGGCTGTACAGCATACCAAAAAAATAATCAAAACCTTGCGCATTGGGGTGGTGAAACTCTTCGTGATCCCCTAAATGCCATTTACCAATTAAGGCGGTTCGGTAACCTTGGAGGTGTAGGGCTTCGGCGATTGTAATCTCTGCATCAGGAAGTCCAATCTTTGTTCCTGGTCCGATGGGATCGTTTAGTCGATAACGAGTTGGATAGCGTCCGGTCAGCAAGCCCGCTCGGGAAGGCGTGCAGGTCGGATTCGTGACCACATAGTGCGTAGCACGTATACCCTCACGAGCCATGGAATCTAAAAATGGAGTTGCGATAGCCGGATTTCCGTAACACCCTATATCGGAGTAACCGAGGTCATCAGCCAACACCAAAACAATATTGGGTCTGGGTTGGGCGAAGGTATAGCTGCTCACAAATAGCGTGAGTAGCCAAAAGTAATGGAGAATATTTAGATGACTTGACTGCGCCATAATTGTTCTGTATGGATACGATTTTAATGGATAAACGCTATGATAGTAAATAATGTATTGCCTTGCACGACATAAATATAATAAAACGGGACTGTTTCCGGAAAGCGGTGGTAATTTTTTCAACGTGTGGAAGCAAATTGAAGCTAGGTAACTATGCTCAAAAGACCTATCTTTGGACTGGGTAAGTATGTGAACAATATCATGACTGCGATAAACGAAGGAGAAGAGGCTAGACGACTATATAAGGAAATTAGATTTTGCACACACTGTGAACCCGAATTGCCGTGCGGTGCCAATCCAGTGCTATCCATCGACGCCCGTGCGAAAATTCTTATCGTAGGACAGGCGCCGGGTAGTAAGGTACACGACTCAGGAATACCATGGAATGACCAGAGCGGTCGGGAGCTTCGGAACTGGTTGGGTGTAACGGAAGACGAATTTTACAATCCGCAAAACTTTGCCATCGTACCCATGGGCTTTTGTTATCCAGGCAAGGGGAAACAAGGAGATCTTCCCCCGAAAAAAGTTTGTGCTCCCATGTGGCACCCTGCGGTGAACGCCGTGCTTAAGCATGTAAAGCTGACTTTGTTGATAGGAAAATATGCACAAGATTATTACCTGCCGACAGCGTTGCAAATAACACTTACCAAAGCCGTTGCCGATTTTGCGTTATACCTTCCGGACTTCTTTCCTTTGCCCCATCCATCTCCACGAAATTTTATCTGGAAAGCGAGGAATCCATGGTTCAACGAGAGCGTGCTTCCTGTACTAAAAGACGAGGTGCAAAAAGCCCTTTATGGTTAGTATCGCCGAAGCCATTCTTTTTTTTAAGGGAATAGATTAGTTATTAGGCGCTTTTGTTTCTACCTTTGCATCGCAATTCTAAATATCATGCGTCAAAAGGTTCTTTTCTATAGCTATTTAAAATTAGTAGTAGCGTCGGCGGCGGTGGCAATTGTCTGTTGTTTACTTGCTTTTTCGCTTAAACACGCGACGGAATACGTACAACATTTTTTATTCCATGAAGTTAAAGACAGAAGCACCTTCATGTATATCATATTGCCGTCTGTCGGCATCACAGCTATCTATTTCTTGCGAAAGTACATGTTCCGAAATCGGAAAAATAAGGGAATCAAAGAGATCTACACCACGTTAGAGACACGCAAAGATCATTTACCATTCTTTAAAATACCATCACATTATATTAACGGATTTTTGACCGTCGTCTGCGGTGGATCCACCGGGGTGGAGGTCTCCACCGTGGTTTCTACGGCCACGGTCGGAAATCAGGTGTATAAATGGAAGTTTATGCCTCTGGCGTTCAAACGAGAATTGATTTGTGCCGCTGTTGCTGCAGGTGTAACTGTGTTATTTGGTAGTGCCATCGGCGGCTGGTTGTTTGCTGTAGAAGTTATCGCAAAAAAAATGCAGAAAACCGTATTGTTAAGTTGTACAATAGCTGCGTTGGTCGCTTTTTTATTTATACAGTATTTCGATCATGGATTTCTTATTGCCATGCCTGCACAACAATGGCATTGGGGGGCTCTTCCTTTCATGGTGGTTTTAGGAGGCCTTGGCGGACTGCTTGCCACTTATTTTACTCAAGTCGTCATCCATTGTAAACATTGGTTTGGAAATATAAAGAGTAATTTTGTACGGGTTAATTTAGGCGCGATAACCGTTGGTACTCTTATTTTATTTTTTCCGGCTTTGTACGGTGATAGCTATCATGGCTTAACAACAATGCTCGAATCCTTTTCATCTTCACAAACCATAGCCGTACTTCCGTTCACGTTAGCGTTACTAGTTCTGTTGAAACCTTTAGCTGCATCGCTGACTTTGGGAGCGGGTGGGGATGGGGGCGTATTTGCTCCGAGCATCGTGGCTGGCGCATTCCTGGGGATACTCTTTGCGTACTTGTGTAACCAGTATATGGGGACAGAATTTCTTATTATTAATTTTGCTTTAATCGGCGCGGCCGCGACCCTCTCAGCCGCCATTCATGGTCCGCTTACATCCATCTTTTTAATAAGCAGTGTGGCTCCCAATGGGATGCAGCTCATGTTGCCTCTCGCGATCGGAGCCTTGATTGCTTACGTTTTAGCGAAGAAGCTATGCAGGTACAATGTATATTCGTATCAAGGTGCCTAACGATAATTTCCTGTGAAATTTTTGAGAGTATCACAATGTTTTTCAAAGCAGCGGGTCGATCGCATTAGCAAGATTGAACCATCAGAAAAAGCTGGAGATATCAGCTGGTTAAAACGTTTGAAGATGACGTATTGCTAGAGAAATTTAATTGTCCTTTTTTCTGTACAATTTTTGCTAAACCCATTTACAATGATTTAAATCCTTTTTTTTAAATCGTAATATGCTGTATAATGGCTGCCTGTACAGGCTGTGTATGGCTATTTGTTACAAAATAGAAAGCCACGTAATATTTATCCAAGAGGGAGAAAGGCAAAAGATGGGTGAGTATACTAAAAAAAACAGAAGCCCAAAGTCGGGCGACTTTAGGGCTTCCAAACCAATTATTAACCTAAATTATGAGCAAATGTTCATTCAAACACTGTGCCAAAAAAAATAATCCTTTTTAACTTTCCCTTTATTTTAAGGATTTGTTGAAAATATAGATGCGTTTGCAATAAGCGCCCTTCTATTGAATTTAAGGATATCAACAATCAATTCTGCGAAGTCTTCGGGTTGTAAAATTTTGTCGGGGTTACCATCGGTGATTTTGAGGTCGGACATGGTCATGTCTGTGGCGATTGTACTAGGCGTCAATGTCGTTACGCGGATATTCTCTTTTCTCATTTCGTACATTAGAGATTCAGAGAATCCGATCACCGCAGATTTGGAAGCACTATAGGCAGATGAGTTAGCGCTACCTTTTAACCCTGCGGTGGATGCGACGTTGATTATATCGCCACTGCCTTGGGCTTTCATGAGAGGGATCACTGTTTTTGCCACATAATATACGCCCAACACATTTACTTGGATAATTTCCTCCCACTGTTCGGAAGGCATTTCTTCAACCGTTCCAAATGCTGCAATTCCAGCATTATTGAGGAGGATATCGATGCTTTCGAATTCCTGTCTGATCTTGGCGATTCCCTGCTCTACCTCGGCATGGTTCCCTACATTAAAAACTGCGTAAGTAGATCGGATGCCATAGGTTCGAAGCTCCTCGACGGTACGCTGCAGCGATTCTTCGTTTCGTCCACTGATCGCAATGTGTACACCTTCCTTCGCCAACGCTATTGCTACCGCCTTTCCTAGTCCTCGACCGCCACCTGTGATCAAAGCAGTTTTACCTTTTAAGTTTGTCATATATATATTATTTATAGTATGCGCTACAAAAATAGGGAAACCTTAGGCGTGACAGTCGTCATATTCCGGTAATCTTCTCGGACTGTTTTCTACCGGAGCTGAGTTTTTATTAGCATAACGTAAGTAAAGAAGCAGGGCACAGGCGGTCGACGCGTAGAGGATAAGAATGCCAATACTAAGCGATCCTACGGCGGTATTTCTAGGAAATACTTGGCCGATACAAGTGAGCAGTGATAGCCCAAGACCAGCTCCCATAAAGTAGGTGGTGCTGGTAAGGCTAGAAGCGACACCGTAGTGTGCCGCTGGAACGTTGTGGACGCCAAGAACGGAAAGACTTGTGAAACACAGCGTCATACCGATACCTGATATGCAGGCTGCTCCTAAAAGTACCAAAAAGAGAGGATGTTTGAAATAGATTGCTGCTAATAAGAATAACGAGCCAATAAGCATAAAAGTCATGCCTACCACACCGATGGCAGTGGGTGTTAGTCGATCCGTGATTTTGGGGATAGCAAATTTGGCGATCAGGGCAGACAAGATACTAAACGGTACCAACAGCATTCCTGCACCCGCAGCGGTATGTCCCATGTCTTCCTGCAGTAGTAGCGATATAAGAAATAGAAATCCAATGAAAAACCCGCCCAATAGAAAAAAACATAGATTCGACACAACCAAGTGGCGGTTGTGGAAAAGCTTGGGTGAAATAAGGGGAAATTGCTGTGTCAACAGACGTCTTACAAACCAACTTATCAACAGGAAGGAGACGAATAAGGATCCAGATATCAATAAAGGACGTTCTTTTATGTGCAGGAGTTCATGCACGCTAAATGTTAGCAATAATAAACCGGCCACTAAGATAATGCCGGAAAGGACGTCGATTCTGTTGGTTCTAACGGGAGGTAGGTCTTTTGGAAGGTTGTATATCGCCGCAAAAAAGGTGATCAGCAAGATAGGTACATTAATCAAGAAAACCCAGTGCCAGCTAATATAGGTGCTAATTAAACCTCCTACAGACAATCCGCTTCCGGATCCGATAGCGGCAAATGAACTGAAAATACCCAGAGCGCGACTTCTTTCATTTGGCTGTCGAAAGGTGTGTGTTACAATGGCTAGGGATGCCGGCATTAAAAATGCCGCACCCAAACCCTGCAAGGCGCGGGAAATAGCAAGGCTCAGGAAACTGGTCGCTAATCCTGCGCCTAGTGATGCGACAAGAAATAAGAGAGTACCCCAAAGAAAAATTTTCCGCCTTCCCAAAGAATCAGTTAGTTTTCCGCCGATGATGAGAAAGCCCCCGAAAAATAGAACATAAAGTGTTTGAAGCCATTGGACCATATCTTGATCAACCTGAAATTGTTGTTGTATGGCTGGTATCGTTAAATTGATGATCGCGATGTCAAGTGCCTCTACAAATGTTCCGATCGAAGCAATAATCAATAGACTATTTTGTTTTTTCGTCATAATCGAAATTTCCGACAAATCTATGTTTAATGATCGTTTGTTTGTTTTAAATATTTAATTTTAGAACAAATGATATTTTTTGAATATATAATTGTATTATTTGTTCTAATTATAACTCTCTGATCATGTCGAAAAAAGAACAAGCAAAATTGCAACGCTATACGCCGGATGAAAAGGACTTCGATATACTTCGTCTATTGGAACGGGATGCCAAGCTCAGTGTACGCGAAGTGGCTGCCCGTATACATTTGAGTCCAACGCCAACGCACGAACGTATCAAGCGCCTGGAACAGCATGGTATTATACGTGAATACGTAGCTGTTGTTGATCGCCGTAGTGTGGACAAAGGCATCATGGTCCTATGTATGGTTGCTCTGAGCGCGCATAACAAGAAAGCAGCTGGGCAATTTATCCAAAAAGTGAAAGAGATGCCTGAGGTTATTGAGTTCTACAACATCAGTGGAGATTTCGATTTTGTGTTGAAGATCGTTTCAGCGAGCATGGACGATTTTCACGATTTTTTCGTGAACCGCTTGTCCGAAGTTGAGGGTATTGGGCAGACTAAAAGTATTTTTGTCATGAACACAATTAAAGAGTCCAGCCAGCTTTTGTAGGTAAAAAAATATATTTCCTTATTGTTCTAAAGAAAATAACTAGTAGCTTTGCTAAACATCATATCATCAGATGAATTTATGACGCTAATAAAAAAAGTTTCTTTGGCAGAGGAAGTCGCGGATACGATAAGGGATAAGATTAAATCCCATATATATGCGCTCTCATCTAAATTACCCACAGAACCCGAACTCATGAAGGTCTTCGGTGTGGGACGCTCCAGTATCCGTGAAGCGATTAGGATACTAGTAAACGATGGATACTTGCGCGTCCAGCAGGGCGTTGGAACCTTTGTAATAAGCTCAGAAGGCACGGAGTCGTTGGGAGCTACATTTGAAAGGGGACAGTTTTCTGAATTACTTGAAGTGCGGCAACTATTGGAAACACGAATAGTCGAAAAGGCGGCATTGAACCGAACGCAGGATCATCTAAAGACGATTCGGCGTGCCCTCGATCTTCGGATACAGAAAGCTGCCGAAGAGGATTTGGAAGCATGTATAGATGCGGATATCGCTTTCCACCAAGCGGTCGCGGATGCGTGTGGCAACAATATTCTTGCAGAGCTTTACGGAGCGTCATCAAAGTATATGTGCCGTGTATTTGGACAACGTTACACCTCGACAAAGGTTTTTGCCGAGACCCATCAAGCGCATGAACAGCTTTATATGGCTATTCAGCAACAAGATGTAGTACAAAGCAGGCATGTGTTGCACGGTATTATCGAGGCCGTGTAGGGTTAATGTATTCGGGGAGTCTAGTGTAGACTTCATTATTAGTTAAATCAGTATATTCATGAAAACAGCTATATGCCCTTCCGCCCATCCTGTGGTTAAAGGGACAGTTTACAGTATTTTATTTGCAATTAGCTTTGGACATTTATTAAATGATCTTTTGCAATCCGTAATTCCGTCGATTTATCCGATGTTGAAAGCTAACTTTCAGTTAACGTTTAGCCAGATCGGACTTATTACCTTGGTTTTTCAACTCTCGGCTTCTATTCTTCAACCTTTCGTCGGACACTATACCGATCGTCGCCCCAATCCACGATCTTTGGCTATAGGCATGGGTTTTACATTGTTGGGGCTAATATCTTTGTCTATGGCGTACAATTTTGTCTTTATTTTGATAAGTGTGTGCTTGGTTGGCATTGGCTCTTCTGTTTTTCATCCTGAGGCTTCTCGCGTTGCCCAATTGGCATCGGGTGGAAAAAAGGGGCTTGCTCAATCTATCTTCCAGGTAGGTGGGAATGCCGGCAGTGCAATAGGCCCATTAATGGCAGCGCTTATCGTTATACCTCACGGACAAGCCTATATTCGTTGGTTTGCGTTGTTTGCTATTTTGGGGATTGCCATTTTAACCATGGTGGGAAAATGGTACAAGAACAACATGCGCGAACGAAAGGTTAACGTAGAGTTGATTGGGGAGGTTGCTGTCGAGGCGAGTTTATCGAAGACAAAGATTGTCAGTTCGATCATCATACTTTTAGTGCTGATCTTTTCCAAATACTTTTACATGGCCTCTATGACGAGTTACTTTACGTTTTATTTGATCGATAAATTTGGCGTAAGTGTGCAGGAATCGCAGGTTTACCTTTTTGCATTCCTAGCTGCTGTTGCTATTGGTACCATTTTGGGAGGCCCTTTAGGTGACCGCTATGGGCGGAAAGTGATTATATGGGTGTCGATTTTAGGGGCAGCCCCATTTACATTACTTCTCCCTCATGTTGGATTGACGTTAACGATCATGCTTGCTGTGATAATCGGTATAATTATCTCGTCGGCATTTTCAGCTATTCTAGTCTATGCAACGGATCTAGTGCCTGGAAAAGTTGGGACGATCGCCGGTCTGTTTTTCGGTTTCGCCTTTGGAATGGGAGGAATTGGTTCCGCGCTATTGGGATGGTTGGCTGATCAGACAAGTATATCCTATGTATTTGCTGTATGTGCCTATCTGCCCCTGATTGGGATTGTGACTGGATTTTTGCCTAATGTAAAAGGAAGATAGGCATTCATCTATTTATTAAACAGAAAAGAACGTTCGTGATTTTCCAAAGCCTAAAAGGAATTTCATACGAAGTAAGACGCAGTAACTGACGGTGTCTTACTTTTTTACATTATCGTGTGTGTGACGCCTGCTTTCTCTATATAGACGACAAACGGTAAAGTGATGGGTTTGCCTTTTTATTACATAGCTAGACTTTTAGCGATAGTATACGCATTGAATCTCCAAATCGCTTCCCTCATGGTGTTAACGAGGCCTGGCGGAAGTCTGGACGGAATGCGAAAAAACAATGATGATACTACGTTCCGGAGCGTGAATCACCCAGCATAAAACAGAATAAGGTCGGGAATTCCTCTGCAGCCCCTGTTAAGGCAGGTCGCATAGCGGAAGCGGGCCTTTTTCTTTGCTTTGTGCGCTTCTTTTCGAAAAATATCGGCCAGGCTTACAGGCTGTTGCGGCGTATTTGCCAAAAAAAGGCCCGGGAAGCTTGGAAGTAAGGGTCTGGAGTCCCTATCTTTGCACCACTCCGCGAGGGAGGGACAGCACTGAAAAGCGGAAAAAGGGGATTACGGCACGGCCGAATACCGGTTAAAAAAAAGAAGCGCGGGAATTATTTTAAAATAAATTTTGCGGAACCGAAAAAACCTTTTACCTTTGCAGTCCCAAGCGAGCCGAGGGAAACAAAAACGATAGTACGCCGGGCATTAAAGCCCGGAAAAAATAGTCGAAGCGCGATGCGGAGACGATAGAAGTTCTTTAAGAAAATGATCATGTAGCGTAACGAGTAACCGATTGGTGAAAGTTAAAAAAAACAAATTCAACCAAGTCAATTCCG
>NZ_JBHULR010000016.1:0-561 GCF_042684625.1 Sphingobacterium suaedae
GTAGCCGTACCGGAAGGTGCGGCTGGAATACCTCCTTTCTAGAGCATCCGGTATTGATGCTCGTTACGCACGATCATGATCACACAAAAGAGAAACATTAGAAGAAAGTGCCCGCCCCCTTTAGGAAAAGAGGCGCCGGATACCGAGAAAGATGAGAAAGATAAGCTAGTCCCGTAGCTCAGTTGGTTAGAGCACTACACTGATAATGTAGGGGTCAGCAGTTCAAGTCTGCTCGGGACTACCAGGCCAACGGAAAGAGGGGAATTAGCTCAGCTGGCTAGAGCACCTGCCTTGCACGCAGGGGGTCAACGGTTCGAATCCGTTATTCTCCACGTTCTGTGCTGAAAGCACAGGAAAGAGTTCTTTGACATATTGAAAGAAAGAAGACACAAGAGAAGACAACAGCAATGTATTCCTTATTTATTAAGGGATATCATAAGGCAGCCATATACCTAGCAAAAGGGGTATATGCGCGAAGAAAGTAAACAAGGGCACACGGGGGATGCCTAGGCTCTCAGAGGCGATGAAGGACGTGATAAGCTGCGATAAGCCACGGGGATC
>NZ_JBHULR010000017.1:0-1290 GCF_042684625.1 Sphingobacterium suaedae
TACCAAGGCGACGATGTCTAGGGGCTCTGAGAGGAGAATCCCCCACACTGGTACTGAGACACGGACCAGACTCCTACGGGAGGCAGCAGTAAGGAATATTGGTCAATGGGCGGAAGCCTGAACCAGCCATGCCGCGTGCAGGATGACTGCCCTATGGGTTGTAAACTGCTTTTATCCGGGAATAAACCCCAGTACGTGTACTGGGCTGAATGTACCGGAAGAATAAGGATCGGCTAACTCCGTGCCAGCAGCCGCGGTAATACGGAGGATCCGAGCGTTATCCGGATTTATTGGGTTTAAAGGGTGCGTAGGCGGCCCGTTAAGTCAGGAGTGAAAGACGGCAGCTCAACTGTCGCAGTGCTCTTGATACTGATGGGCTTGAATCCAGTTGAAGTGGGCGGAATAAGACAAGTAGCGGTGAAATGCATAGATATGTCTTAGAACTCCGATTGCGAAGGCAGCTCACTAAAGTGGTATTGACGCTGATGCACGAAAGCGTGGGGATCGAACAGGATTAGATACCCTGGTAGTCCACGCCCTAAACGATGATGACTCGATGTTAGCGATATATTGTTAGCGTCCAAGCGAAAGCGTTAAGTCATCCACCTGGGGAGTACGCCCGCAAGGGTGAAACTCAAAGGAATTGACGGGGGCCCGCACAAGCGGAGGAGCATGTGGTTTAATTCGATGATACGCGAGGAACCTTACCCGGGCTTGAAAGTTAGTGAAGGATGCAGAGACGCATCCGTCCTTCGGGACACGAAACTAGGTGCTGCATGGCTGTCGTCAGCTCGTGCCGTGAGGTGTTGGGTTAAGTCCCGCAACGAGCGCAACCCCTATGTTTAGTTGCCAGCATGTTATGGTGGGGACTCTAAACAGACTGCCTGCGCAAGCAGTGAGGAAGGCGGGGACGACGTCAAGTCATCATGGCCCTTACGTCCGGGGCTACACACGTGCTACAATGGACGGTACAACGGGCAGCTACACAGCAATGTGATGCCAATCTCTAAAAGCCGTTCACAGTTCGGATCGGGGTCTGCAACTCGACCCCGTGAAGTTGGATTCGCTAGTAATCGCGTATCAGCAATGACGCGGTGAATACGTTCCCGGGCCTTGTACACACCGCCCGTCAAGCCATGAAAGCTGGGGGTGCCTAAAGCATGTAACCGCAAGGAGCGTGTTAGGGCAAAACCGGTAATTGGGGCTAAGTCGTAACAAGGTAGCCGTACCGGAAGGTGCGGCTGGAATACCTCCTTTCTAGAGCATCCGGTATTGATGCTCGTTACGCAC
>NZ_JBHULR010000018.1:0-897 GCF_042684625.1 Sphingobacterium suaedae
GTAGCCGTACCGGAAGGTGCGGCTGGAATACCTCCTTTCTAGAGCATCCGGTATTGATGCTCGTTACGCACAATCATGATCACACAAAAGAGAAACATTAGAAGAAAGTGCCCGCCCCCTTTAGGATAAAGAGGCGCCGGATACCGAGAAAGATGAGAAAGATAAGCTAGTCCCGTAGCTCAGTTGGTTAGAGCACTACACTGATAATGTAGGGGTCAGCAGTTCAAGTCTGCTCGGGACTACCAGGCCAACGGAAAGAGGGGAATTAGCTCAGCTGGCTAGAGCACCTGCCTTGCACGCAGGGGGTCAACGGTTCGAATCCGTTATTCTCCACGTTCTGTGCTGAAAGGCGCAGGAAAGAGTTCTTTGACATATTGAAAGAAAGAAGACACAAGAGAAGACAACAGCAATGTATTCCTTATTTATTTAAGGGATATGATAAGGCAGCCATATACCTAGCAAAAGGGGTATATGCGCGAAGAAAGTAAACAAGGGCACACGGGGGATGCCTAGGCTCTCAGAGGCGATGAAGGACGTGATAAGCTGCGATAAGCCACGGGGATCGGCAAATGCGAATCGATCCGTGGATTTCCGAATGGGGCAACCTAACATACTGAAGGTATGTTGTATAATACGCGAACGCGCCGAACTGAAACATCTAAGTAAGCGTAGGAGGAGAAAATAACAATGATTTCCCAAGTAGTGGCGAGCGAACGGGAAAGAGCCCAAACCGGAGTTGTTACGGCAATTCCGGGGTTGTAGGACCACGATATTGTACTGTGCTATGAACTGGAACCGGGTGGGAAACCGGGCGATAAGGGTGACAGCCCCGTACAGGCAAAGAATACAGGCATAGTGGTATCCTGAGTACCGCGGGACCGGAGAAATCCTGTGGGA
>NZ_JBHULR010000019.1:0-449 GCF_042684625.1 Sphingobacterium suaedae
GCCCGCTGGGTATCCCGACGATAGCCGATCGCATCGGGCAGACCGTGGTCAAGGAGCGGCTTGAACGGATTGTTGAGGGTATCTTCCATCCGGACAGCTACGGCTACCGTCCTGGCAAGTCAGCGCCCGTGTGCGGTGCTGGAAGTGGGATTGGGTCATCGACCTTGACATCAAGGGATTCTTCGACAACATCCCCACGGGCTGCTGATGAAGGCCGTCAGGAAACATTGCACGGATGGCTGGATGCTACTGTACATCGAACGGTGGCTGAAAGCACCGCTCCACAAGGCTGATGGTACCATCGAGGGGAGGGACAAAGGGGGTCCGCAGGGTTCGGTCATCGGGCCCGTGCTGTCGAACCTTTACCTTCACTATTGCATGGACAGCTGGCTGGAGCGGCACTACCCGCAGAGTCCTTTCGAACGCTACGCGGATGATGCCATCATACA
>NZ_JBHULR010000019.1:650-14417 GCF_042684625.1 Sphingobacterium suaedae
GGACTTCCTGGGTTACACCTTCAAGCCACGCGAAGCGCAGAATAGCAAGCGAAAGGAGACGTTCACGAACTTCCTGCCTGCGGTGAGCCAGAAGGCGATGACCGCGATGAACGGGAAGATGAAGGGGTGGAGCATACTCCGGTGCAGTGATGCCACGCTACAGGACATAGCAGGGCAAATCAACCCTATCCTTCAAGGATGGATCAACTACTACGGTAGATTTTACAGAACGAAACTTAGGAACTTTATGCACATCGTAAACGTAAAGCTCGCCAAATGGGCGAGAAGCAAGTACAAGCACCTGCGTTCAAGCGAAATGAAGGCGATAAGGTGGCTTCACGGCATCAGCCGTGCAAATCCGGGATTGTTGTCACACTGGAGGTTAAATGCAGTCCCAACGGTTAATTAACAAAAGGTTAGATAATAAGAGCCGTGTAAACGGAGACGTTTACGCACGGTTCTGTGAGAATCTCGGGCTGAAATGCCCGGGTTTACTTGACAATCACACGTTTATTCAAAATTTATCTTAAAATATAATTAAAAACAACATCATGAACATTAAAAGTACCTTTTTAGCACTTATCGTTTTATTTTTAACTTCTTGCGGTAAGGACGCCATCGAACCTATTGTCGAACCAGAGCCAGAACCGGAACCAATTGAAGAAACAGCGGATCCGGCAGTCATCGCCTATTTTCATGAGAATACCGCTTACTTTCAGCCCTATGTGTATCGTTTTGATGAGGAAACACAAACATGGGGAAAACGTATTGCTTCCCATTTTTCGACTGTTTCCGAAGACTCGCATAGCTATTTGGGCTTTACCAATCCTTATGTTGAAGACAGTGGTGTCAACCTGTTCCAAATGGTAACGTTGTATACCGAGCATATTGGAACCAACAACATTAAAACAGCCGGTATTAATGTGGAAAAACTCTTATCGTTTATACCGGATGAATCCTCGAAAACATTAGCGGATGCACCGGAAATACACTTGAAAGGAAAGGTTAATGTATTTGCACAACAGGTGAAAATAAGAAAAGCCGGATTGGAAGACTTCTTTGAAATCGGCATCAGCGGTGAAGGAACATACGATTTGGAGACGGGCATCATGGACTTAAATATACATTTTGACGAAACGGCTATCGGAGGACCCGAAAAGGTAACGCGTCAATATAAAATTAGTAAAACGGCACTTACGCTTTAAGTTTTGCAAGAATGAAGAAAACAGCAGTTTTTTTTATTTTGGGTAGCTTCCTCTTTTTGGTCAGTTTTATACAACAGGAAGAGGAAGCTCTTGATATAGCCCTATTACGTAAACTATATTCGTCGGATCTTTCTAAATGGCCTAAACCACATATAGACGATGCGGTGAAGTCTGGATTTATAGATATTGGCGTTTTACCAAAGGCACCCTATCCAACGTACAACCCCTATTCCAAAGAAAAGGAAATGCTGGGTAAATTATTGTTTTTTGATCCCAGACTATCCGCTTCTAAGCAGATTTCCTGTTCGAGTTGCCATGACCCACAACTGGGGTTTGGAGACGGTAAAAGTTTGGCGCATGGCCACGGCAGGCGTGTCGGAAAGCGCAATGCCATGACTTTATACAATGTAGGACACTATACGTCATTTATGTGGGATGGACGTGCCACAACATTGGAAGATCAGATACTATTACCCGTGCAGGACTCCGTAGAGATGCACACCGATATCCCTACGATGGTGGCACATATAAAAGAAATCGATGGTTACAGACCTTACTTTATGGATGCGTTTGGAAGTGAGGACGTTACCGTTCAACGTATCCAATATGCCATAGCTACTTTCGAACGGGGAATCAACAGCTATCCCAGCAAATTTGACCGGTTCATTAGCGGGAATGAAACCGCGCTTAATGATACGGAGCTGCTTGGTATGCACCTCTTCCGCACAAAAGCAAGATGTATCAACTGCCACAACACACCATTATTCTCCGATAATAAGTTTCATAACGATGGTCAGACATTGTATGGCACGCGTCAGGAAGATTTTGGCCACTATCATCTGTCGGGCAGACAGGAGGACATCGGCGCATTTCGAACACCTTCACTTCGCGATGTTGCGCTCACCGGACCGTGGATGCACCATGGCAACTTTCCAACGCTGCGTGATGTGGTCGAATTATATAAGTTAGGAAATCCCGCTCCCATACAGCGTCGTGTACAAGTGGATGAAAACACCAGACCCATCCATTCGCCATTGTTAAAGAAGCTCAACTTATCACGGGATGAAGTGGATGCTGTTATCTCTTTTTTACAAGCACTGAGTTCTCCGGTACAACGTCGGATAGCAGAACCCATGTTGCCAGAGTAGCCTGCCTTATAGCCTATTGTGGTAAACAATCCCAATACGCTGGGGATACAGAACTAGAGCGTGATATATTAAAAAAAGCCATAGCCATCTTCTCCAGGGGAGCGGCAGACTAAGAATGTTAAAAATTGTAAAAAATTATAGCGATTTATTCAATGGCATATTATTTGGTTGTATGTTTAGTATTCATAATTTAGGTTAATAATTGGTTAGTTAGTAAAAAATCCTGAAGCTCCCCGCTTCAGGATTTTTTTGTTAATACTCCCTTATGGGTATATATGCAATGGTGATATTTTCCATTATTCCTAGCTCTAGCTTTGGCATTTTCGCTTTTTAAAAATGATCAAGAAATCCGTCATTGGTGCTTCATTATCTTCCTTTTGTTCAAAGATGACATGTTTTTGTCCGCTATCGAACAGCTAAAATAACGCTTAAAAACATAAAAACCTCACAATCCATCACTTACGCTTTTTGGCAAAGCTGTTGCATCCTTCTTTACAGATGGCAAGCGGCCAGTAGTGTGGTTAAGCTCTTCGGTAAATATTTCACCGACCAAAGCTCCGCATTTACCGAGAAACAGCTGCAACCCATCTAATAGGTATTCATCAGCAGGCATCAGCGCTGTACTTTTGAGGTATCAATTAGGAAATAATAAATTATACATATTAAAAAGACATTAAAAATAGCACTACCATGAAAAAGACATTAACAACCATCGCAGCAGCCATCATCATGATCAGCTCATTCTCTTCTTTCGCCGCGGAGAAAACCAATCCGTTAAAGAATGTAGAATCAGCAAAGGTTATAGGTACCTATCTGGAAGCAACTACGCTTGGCAGCATCGAACTGAACAAGTTCCTTTTTGCGGATGATTTCCAGTACAGCAACAGTGCAAACGATGACACATTCAACAAGCGCGAATACACCGCTTTCCTAAAAGCACACAAAGGTGTAAACTTTGACTGTAAGACTAGCTATGAGATCTTGGATCAAAGTGGAAAGGCTTGTATGGCAAAAGCAATGATGGCATTTGAGAAGTTTACGCGTGTGGATTACATCACGTTGAGTCAGGATCAGGATGGTTGGAAAGTGAGCAAGGTAGTGACTACTTACCCATAATAGCATAAAAAACCCCAAGAATAAATAAGTTTTTTTTCCTATATAGCTTATCTTCAGCAAATTATAAGCAATAAAAAAAGAGGTATACCAGAATTAGGACTGGATTTTACCTCTTTCGCAACTTTGGTAGCGGACAGGGGAGATTCTTTGAAAATCTAACAAGATTTTTAGAGGTTCTAGGAAAGATTCTTGATGAAAACCCAACCATCAAAAATGAGCATAAATCCTTGCCCACCAAAAAGAAAGGGAGATTGGGGCTATAACATAGAAAGATGATCCTACTTTGTTTAGGTAATGGGGGGGGGCAAAATCATGTGATTTTGTTCGCTAAAATTGTTCAGTTTTATTTAAATACCTCATCAAGCTTCCAAAGCAATTCAAGAGCGTCTATCCATCCTGAATTAACATGGATCTCAAGAATAGAAAGCAAGTCTTGAAAGGCATCGTCCTGTAAAAGAAGTTCCCTATGGTCGGCAAGCAGTTTTTCCGTTAAGGATACTATTTCCCTGATAGCATAACTGTCAAATGTATAACCTACCTGCATCGAATAGCGGGTAATAGCTGCCACCATTGACAAAATTTCTTTTGCATCGTAGCCGATTACGGAATTAAGCGTCTGCACGAGATAGTGTGCTGTACGTGCAAGCATTATCCCTTTGTCGCCAACCTGTGATGAGTAGTAAAGTATCTGTTTGATTAATGGTTTGGTTATAAAATAGAGATCTTTTCTATTGTTCTCATTTGCAGGTGATTTTTGATTTTTTGAGATACGCTGGTTTGATTCAAGAGCAAAATGTATTCTCATAATGATCTCGTCAAATGTCTTTAGTGCACTTTCAACTTCGGGTTGATGTACACTGAAATCTTTTGCGGACGTTAATTGAACTCCAGCTTGTTCTATGTAATTCTCAACTACTTGTAGTTTAGCGTTTATTGCTGGAATACTCTCAACAAATATTTCACGTCGCTCATAAGTCTTTATTTGTTTAAACAAACGGAAAATAACCGAATTGGAAAAAGCACTGTATCTATATCCGTCGGTAAGTGTGTCGAATGCTATTGTCATTTCGGGATAGTTGAGAAACCACAATAAAACCTCAGCATAAGCATCTACAAATGGATTTTGTTGCTCAAAAAAGTTTGTCTTTCGGTTAGCCAGTTTAACTACTTCAATTCCATCTTCAACTATTCGTCCTTTTTTGAAGTATAATGCTGAAAAAAGTGCGGCGTAGTTAAATGGTTCACTTTCGTCCTCCAAACAGTTAAATAATAACTCTCTGTAAGTATCAAAATGTTTATCGAATAAATACTGAAGATTTTTAATAGCATTGTATCGGACAACTGAATTTTGATCAGTTACTGCGGACTTATAGAGTTCTAAAAACTCCGTGTCCTCATCATGTACATAAATCAAAGGCAAAGCTTCCGTTGCCTCAATCCTCGGTGTTGGGGAGTATCCATGTGCCGGCGAGCTATCCTGTTGTTGCTCATCGTATTTGCTCACATAGCTAAAGGCATAGCTAATCACCTTTTTTAGTAAATCAAGATCCTTTTTCGGTAGTTCAGAAATATCACGTGCCGAAATTGCCGCTGTCTTAGCAATTGAATTGAGCAATGTATATTTCAGTTCTTCAGGCAAATCGTCTTTTTTCTCAAGTTTTGTCCACAAATCAAACGCAACGTCCAAATGCGGTTTGGCCTCTCGATAAGTGGGTGTTGAATTGAGGAATAGGTTGGTAAATGCATCTAAATAATTTATTGACTTAGTTAATTCAGCGATTTCAGAATCGCCAACGTTAACTCCTAAATCTTTTAGCCTTTCCTCGGTTGTATATGGGGTTACTGAAAAGGAAGATTCAACAGGTCTTTTATTTGCAATCGTCTCTCTCGTTGCCATAAAATCCTTAGCACGATCCGTTTGAAGAGATTCTGGTTTGAGAATAGATAAAGCGGCCTGAATACCATATTCCCTTTCAATCGGATAAGCCTCGAAGATCACGTCCTCTATTTCATGCATTTGCTCCGAAGTGAGATCTGAATTTACTTTTTCAAGAAATGCCCGAACTTCATAGGAAACCTCGGAAGATGAGAAAAACCTAGGTACTTTAATGAGTGGAAATATCACGTCAAACATCGCCAATGGATGTTGAGCTGCCAAATCCATCAACAATTTCCATAGAAAACCAACCTTTGCATTTTCAATGTAGGTTTTTACAAGGCTATCAGCCTGTTTCTTTTGGTCTTCAGTATAAAGCTCACTAATGTACTTGGTGATGTGTTCGCCTATTTGTTCTGTCTTATCCTGAAATTGTCGATCAGACCAGATTGATGAGTAATCAGGATAAAAGGTGCAAGTAATTCCCTGATAATCAAAAGTGAAGCCATTTTCAAACTCAGAGTGCCCCCGTTTTCCAGATACCTGATTATTAACAATCTCAATTCCCGTCACAATCGCCAATTCTGGCGAAGATGACAAGAAATTGGGAAAAAATTGTTCCAAACGGAAATAACACATTTCGAAGTCCTGGCGGCGGTTACTGATAAAATTCATCACTACAGATGCGTTCATCTGTGTTTTCTCATCACTTGTTTCTTGGTAACCAAAAATCAATTTATAAACCTCACTTACTAATTGAGGATCTTGGTCCACGAAATATTGTATATCATCAGCTAAACTCGAAAAGTAGTTAATCTCAAAACCTCTTTCGTTAATGATTGGAAAAATACTCCTTAGTGCCTCTCTAGACTGAACCGGGTTCGTTGAAAAGGTCCTTGAAACAAGTTCCACTGCTCGTGAAGAACCAATTCTATCTAAAAATACTCTCGCTTCTGTGTTCCTATTCTGTAAAATGTAAAACAAAAGATTACGTGCGCTATCTCCGCAAATGGATAATAAATCGTTCTGAACATCCTTAATAGCCCGTTCTAAAAGGAAAGCGAACTCAAATAAATAGGGTAATTGGAGATCTTTTGAAAGCAAACTAAGCAAAAATACATCTTGGGATAAGGTCCTTTTTCTAATGAACCTGATTGATTGAAGAATATTACGGATACTTTCATTTCCTTTGTCACTTCCATTTAAATCAAGGATAACACGAAGCTCATCTATGTCAGTAAATTGCGATGCGATAGTACTGTTTATAATTAATCGTACAAAAAGCTGGATTTCCTTTTGTTGATTATCGATAAGTTGTTGATATAAATTCCAGAAAATTCCCTTGTCATCGTACCATACCGAGGTGAAAAAATAAACAAAGCTTGGTCTTAAAAAGAACGCTCGGGAATAATCCTGAGAAATAAAATCAGTTAATGATTTGTAATTATGATCGATACAGAGCCTGCTCACAGCATAATCAAAAAAGATGTTGTGAGCGTAGGCAATCCTTGTGTTTTTGAAGGAAACCTCGTCTATAATAAGTTCGCTTCGTAAATATTCAAAGATCTTGAATTGTGATTGTTCACCCTGCTGTAATAGATCTGCCTTAGGAATAGAAAGTGTTTTACTCTCAACAAGTTTATTTGTAAACCAAAGTAGGAACTGTTGCGTTAAAAGTGCTGATTCCGTGTCATCTACCTTACGTTGCCAGAAAAAATCAAGTAGCTGTGTTTCCGATTTATAACGTTTAATATCTTCAAGATTATCATTCGTATAGTCGGCTAAAATTGTTTCAAGTACTTTTAGGAAAAAAGGAACGTGTAAGATTTCTTTTAGTTCAGACGTACTTTCTAAATAGAACCCATACAAATTTGGAAAAGCTGAGGCATCTTTAATTTCATTTTCCTTTAATTTGCCGATCGTTAGCATCCTGGCAGAGGAATAACCACCGCCAGAACTCGATGGGCTAAATAACTTCATCAAATCAGCTGACTTTTTCGCATCATAAGTACGTGCGCTGACAATGAGATGCCATTTGTCTCTTAACAACGCTTTTGCTTTTCTTATTTGCGTTAGAAACCCTCTCCGTTTGCCCTCGTCTCTAGCGGCGTCGAAAGCATCAAATATTAAGACTGCTTTGTTTTCATTTCGTAGTTCGATATTGCTCAACGTTTCAATCCAATTCCCCTCAATGCCTAACTCCGCTGCAATAGCATCATCGGAACTGTCGTAAGCATTATCTATTTTTATGATAAAGCAAAGGATGTCGTTGTCAACCAAAACATCTTTGAGTTGGCGTAAAAGATAACTTTTACCGATACCCGGAATGCCAACCACCAAGCCGTTGCCGTCAAGAGCAAATTGATATAATTCGTTCAGTAGCTCTTGTCTCTTAATCTTCATCGGTGTATTGTTTTTTACTTATAGAGAATAATTTATCTGTCAATGCCTTATCGCCTGCTGGTATAGCCTCTGCGACTTCTGTCACTTTTGGAGGTGTCTCGACAGTTTCCTGACTATTGTTTACGACATTTTCAAGTTCTGCAATAAATTGCCCTAATCCAGGATATTTCCCTTCTTCGTCCTGGAAGAAGAAGGTCTGAATGCCGTATTCACGTTTTAGGTGGTGTGCATGCTCAATAGAGCGTTGTAGATTTGAAGGGGTTACCCTTAATACCAAAAAGTGAGTTTCCGCATTATAAGTGCTAAGGTCATCCTTTACAAAATCCAACATCTTAATAAAGTACGGATCATTCATACTGAACCCGATGAAAACAATACGACGGGTCGCCAGGAGTGACCATAGCAGCTTTCTGCGAAGTGGCCACTCATATCCGTATTTTACCAGTAAATCAGTTATTCTCTCTTGCGACATTCCCCCCTTTTGAAGTTGGTCAAACAGGGTGCCGTCATTTTCCCCCAATTGAAATCCGTACTTCGAAGAATATTCTTTACCTCCAAGTACAATGCTATCATTACTATCGTAGATACCGTGAAGATGGGCTATAAACTTTCTCGAAAACTTATTAAAATTTAACGACTGTAGAAAGTCAAGTATCTTGCTTTTTGTTGTACCTTCAAAATGCAGTGAGCTATGTGGTTGCTTTGTGACTATAGTTAATGCGTGTTCAAGTACAATATCATAATTTGTAGTCGTGATAGCTTTGAATGGAAGGCGGCAAAGCGTTTCATGAAATGGGTAATGTGTTTGCTCGCGAGGTTTGAAAGTATCGTATATAAAGTTGTAATATCGATCATCTCCCAAACATTCTTTAACCTTATCGGCAAATGGCAGAAACTCCTCTTTATTAGCTGCAAAATTGGGATCAATCTCAAGAGCGTAGGCTTCCATTTTATCTACAAACTCACCCTATGCAGGAAATAATCCACCAGAACATCCAGCTCCAATCATCGCAATGGCATCTCCCGATTGAATTAATTCAACGAGATTTTTAAAGGCTATATCGTTAGCAGCCAGTTCATCGCCAGTAAATGTTGTTTTCTCGTTCAATTTACTTTAGGTTGTTTATTTAGCTAACTTATGGAAAAAGATACACATTTTTTATCTGACTAACAAAAATTAGCTTTGACTGAAGAAGATATTTCGGACTTTACAAACGAACTAGCAGAACAACTGGCAATATATTTTATCTAGAGGCATGAGAGAAATATTGCACCGAAATAGAACATCGTTTTGACTCCGTGCACCTTGTTCAAATTCTTCAACATCTTTTCCCGCCTGTCGGGACAATTTTCGAACCATTTTCTGCATGATTTGAAAAAATTGACGATTAGAAATACAGGTTGAATTATGGAGGATATTTTGCAAATTAATGTTTTACAGCCAATCTTCTTTAGTTTTTATATATCTCTTGTCGAAGAATCCAAGATTAGGTTATCTTAAGAAGTGTTCTCTGACTGAGGTACCTGTTCTTGTCAAGACAAGTATCAGAAGTATCCATTGCTATTTCAATTTTAATCGTTACAAAACATTTAATATTATCCTAAATTCCATACAACGTTTATAATACAATTTTTATCGTTTTTTAGTCTTTAATGGAAGCGTCAAGAATAAGGTTACTTAGTGGAAGCATAGAAAAATACAAAGGAAGGGATTGAGATTTTGAATACTGTCCATATATGTTGAACTTTAATTGGATAAAAATGATATATGAGATCTAGCTCTAAAGGAATTGATTCTACACATTTTAGTTAGTTGTTTGAATAGTAATCGTTGTGTACTAAAAAAGATCTGTATCTGGAATTTTCCTTGGTCACTATCCAAATTCTACAATTTTGCCAGTGCGCATTATTTTCTTCAATTATAGGCTGATTCATTGTGCTTCTAAATTCTTTACAGATCCAAACGGGTTTTAATTTCGCTGCTGCCAACGAGGTTTCCATACAATACTTATCAGCCAATAACATTTTTTGAAAATTACTGTTATCTTCATGTGTTGCGAAATTAATCACTTTTATAGTCCCCTTTTTGTCATAATAAGACGTTTTGTCAGTTGCAGTAATATCTAACATTTGTCTCAATTTAGCAGACGGAATATTGTGGTATATGTCTCCTTTTGATAAAGAGTTCTCTGATACTTTTGTAACTGTTGGATGTGCTTGAATGAATGTGTCTACATCGTCTACTAAATTGATCTCATTTTGATATTCCTTAATGTTGTCTCTCCAAACAACATCTATCAACGAGTTGTAAACGTGTCCACTAATTCCAGCTTTAAATTCCTGAGTGTCTAATTTAAAATCTTTTACATTGTTAGACAGCAAAGCATTTAGCTCGATATAATTGCCTTCAACTAACAGTAGACAATTGATATCTAACCAGGCTCGACCAATGTTATTTGGGTCCGATAACGCTAGATATGAATTTAGTATGAACCATTTATCTCTAACTTTACTTGCGTCTTCACTCAATAAATTTAGTTTGTAAGGGAATAACCATTTTTCGAAGTGGTATTTGGGCGCTTTGGCTGTCCACTGTTTAATGTCCTCTTTAACTTTTTCTGCCGAGGTAATTATTATTGGCGCTATATCTTCAGGTACAAACCATTTTATTGAATCTCTACTTAGGTATTCTATTTTAATTAGTTCCTCATACGCAGGATTATTTATGTGTAGTATTTGGTTGTAATCATCTAGCATTCTTTTCTTTTGGTATTCAATATATGGCAAACGATCAGCCAAATATCCTTGTATATAGTGAACCGCTAAGAAAGTGTACTTCTCTTCGAATGTCATAAATTGACCATTGCCTACATCTCCGTATCCGCTTCCTTTGTTCCAACCAAGATCTTTTAAGAATTCTATTGCTACTCTTGTAAAGAATTCTTTCGGAGAGATATTCGAAACATTATGTTGGTTTAGTAAAATGTTCATTGCCTGACATACATGACCATCCTCGTAATCAACAAAATTCTTATAAGCTTCTTCAATAGTATTCCAATAGAGATCGTGTTGAATAGGGTAAATACCGTCCATCAAAATACGGTCTTTTGTAGAAAGGACCAGCAGCTCTGTATGGTTTGCTGAGTAGGGAGGAATAGAGGAATCGAGTGTTTCTTTGCTGCATAAACCAAGTTTATATGTCTTTTCAATTAAACAGCGACATGAGTGTCGAACTAAGGAATTATTCAACTTAATGATTTGATCCGGATGGAAGATATTGTCTTGAATCCAATCTATTAGTTTACTGGTATGGGGAGTATCAGTACTTATTAAGGAGGATAGTCCATAGATAACAGTAGCCAAACCTTCCCGAATTTGGTCGTCGTTACACTCGAAAAACAACTTATTCAAAAGATGTACAAAATCTTTTAAATCCTTCAACGCCCATGTTGTGAGTTCATTTTTTATCTTTTCTCTAATCGGATTAGAAACAGTACTTAGTGCCCAGGCGTACAGAAGGGGTTCTTGATTAAATTTCGAGAGATAATATAAAGTACGGTATTCGAAGCAAAAGGACAGGTGGGAATGGCCTTCAATTTCATGTTTATCTGGCCCAGACCAAAACAAGTCTCTTTCGTAAGTGTTGGAAAACTCTAACAATGTAGGATGAACGAGATTTTCAATTACATTTATATCTTCCCTACTGCTATTTGGAAAAACAAAATGTTCAATAAAACGATCGCGGTCATTTAAAAATATCCGTTTCAAATACGACTCATATTTGTCAATAAGGGCTTTCGGAGCAAGTGAAAAAACTTTGAATTGCATTTGCAGTATTTCCCATCCTGAAAAATTTGATGTCCAAAGATTATCTCTACCAATGAGCATACCATAGTCAGTTGCTAATGCCAAGGCAACTAATTCTTTCACATAACCATATTTTTCATGAAGTAAGATGAGAGGAATCTCGAGGAATTTGTTATCGAAAATATCCTTTGCAAACTTTTGAGCTAATAGAAAATCAAAATACGATTGAATGCCGGTTTCGTAAAACTCATTTGTAATTGCATCGTCTTCATCACTATATGAGTGACAAATTAGGAAGCCGTTATCAGTAAGAAGATCTAGTAAAAGACCTATCTCCTTTTTATTTAACACTTCCCCAAGGTCATTATATAGCGAGTTTCTTAACTTATTTTTGTTAATCTTGCTTTCAATCATAAAATATCTGCTGATATGATGAAGGCTATTATTAACAATTCTCTCATTTTTGCCTATGTTTTCATTTAGTTTTTTAAAGAATTCCGTTTCTAATCGTTGGATTTTATGCTCAAGGAGTTTCTTTGAGCTGTTAAAAACGGGGTTTTTAAAAACTTTTGACAGATCTTTCCCTGCATATTCTTCGCAAAACAATCTTACCGATAGACCATTTTCAAATGAGTTTATTATCCACGGTGTATTGGTATATTTTATTTTAAAGTGGTCAAGATAACCGAATGTAATGACACTATCTCCTGAATAAATATCTTTTCTATAAATCTTATTATCATCACTAGGTAAAGAAAAGGGGTTCTGATTTTCGGAAGGATAATTTCTACATGTAAATACAAAACGAATATCGGGGAAAAGCTCGAGCCAAACTTTTGTTTCGTTTATTAAATCTTTCCATTTTTCCGGGTTGGGGGACTCATCTATCCCATCAATACATATCAGGAATTTAACGCTATTATTCAGATATTTATTCCTTTTCTTGCTTGCTAATGCAACAGATTTCGTCCTTGCGAGTGAAGTTAATGCGGACAAGATTTGGATGTCACTCCAATCTGAACAAGCCTGCATACTATCTGCAAGTATGCTTTTCCAACTTAAATTAAAGCAATCTTTTGCTCTTATTAATAAAGCTGGCTGGTCAAGACTTAACCTTTTCTCAACCTCGAAGGCCATTGCATGTGTCTTTCCGGAACCAACAGGACCTAAAATAATATAATTGTGAGGTTCCAAAAACTTTCGAATATCATTTATGTATTGTGATAAATGAGCCTGATGGAGACTTAATAATATATTTTTAAGTCGGCGATGTGTATCCTTAAGTATATTTGGAACCTTAGCTTGTGAAAGCTTATTGTATACGGGATATAAATTAACTTCTTCGATTTCGTAAGTGTCGAAAAAGCAATTATGTTTGACTTCCTCTTTGAGTTTTTCATATGCACTCCGAAACGTTAAAAGATTTTCGGATACTTTTTTTAAATCATCATTCAGGCTTGTATCAATTTTATTTTTTCGACAATACTCTTTAATAAGTAAAATGGCTTTTTTCAAATCGCCAATCATTTCTTGTATTGAATTAGCTTGCTTTTGCAAATAGGTTTCAGAAATCAAAGTTTCATGTATCACTTTTGAAATATCCCCCTGATTGTGAAGGTCTGGGAAATATCTATCTGAAAGCCACCCTGCCTTAGCGACTTTTAACCGTATTTGCAATGTTTCAATTGATAATTCTTCTTTTTCAAACCATAGCTTAATTAATCCTTCATTTTCCGCATGCCTTAGTTCTGTAATCAGTCTGCTTCGTTTCCAAATTTGGATTTTTAAATCTGTGAACTCTGTTTCTATATCGTTTACTAATGTGGATAATCTTTGTTCTTCTGTGTCTGGATTGATTAAACCTCCCTTTCCCTTTTTCTTTGATTGAGTGTCTCGGGGAATACAGATAATGTATTCGCTTAATTCTGGCCGTATCTCTTTTGCTGTTCTTATTGATTTTTCAGTCTGCTTTATTTGACTACCATTGATTGATGATAGAAACCATTTAGCTTGCAATCCTATAATATTACCATTCTCTCTAGCCGCATATGCTTCGACACCCCCATCTCCTCCAGCTCCGTTGACTAGTATCCGCCCTACCAAGTACATATTTTCTGAGCGATGTATAATGGGGAGCTTTGCTAAATGAGCAAAGAAGAAAAAAGAATGCAGATGTTTGCCATGATAGCAGACTGGCAACAAAGCGGTATGA
>NZ_JBHULR010000020.1:0-103459 GCF_042684625.1 Sphingobacterium suaedae
GCCCGCTGGGTATCCCGACGATAGCCGATCGCATCGGGCAGACCGTGGTCAAGGAGCGGCTTGAACGGATTGTTGAGGGTATCTTCCATCCGGACAGCTACGGCTACCGTCCTGGCAAGTCAGCGCACGAGGCGCTGGCCAGCGCCCGTGTGCGGTGCTGGAAGTGGGATTGGGTCATCGACCTTGACATCAAGGGATTCTTCGACAACATCCCCCACGGGCTGCTGATGAAGGCCGTCAGGAAACATTGCACGGATGGCTGGATGCTACTGTACATCGAACGGTGGCTGAAAGCACCGCTCCACAAGGCTGATGGTACCATCGAGGGGAGGGACAAAGGGGTTCCGCAGGGTTCGGTCATCGGGCCCGTGCTGTCGAACCTTTACCTTCACTATTGCATGGACAGCTGGCTGGAGCGGCACTACCCGCAGAGTCCTTTCGAACGCTACGCGGATGATGCCATCATACACTGCCACAGCGAGCTGGAGGCAAAGGGATTGCTGTCGAGCCTAACGGTACGGATGCGGGAATGCGGCCTTGAGCTGCATGGGCAGAAGACCAAGGTGGTTTACTGCAAGGACAGTAACCGGAGGATGAACCACGCGAACGTGAGCTTCGACTTCCTGGGTTACACCTTCAAGCCACGCGAAGCGCAGAATAGCAAGCGAAAGGAGACGTTCACGAACTTCCTGCCTGCGGTGAGCCAGAAGGCGATGACCGCGATGACCGGGAAGATGAAGGGGTGGAGCATACTCCGGTGCAGTGATGCCACGCTACAGGACATAGCAGGGCAAATCAACCCTATCCTTCAAGGATGGATCAACTACTACGGTAGATTTTACAGAACGAAACTTAGGAACTTTATGCACATCGTAAACGTAAAGCTCGCCAAATGGGCGAGAAGCAAGTACAAGCACCTGCGTTCAAGCGAAATGAAGGCGATAAGGTGGCTTCACGGCATCAGCCGTGCAAATCCGGGATTGTTGTCACACTGGAGGTTGAATGCAGTCCCAACGGTTAATTAACAAAAGGTTAGATAATAAGAGCCGTGTAAACGGAGACGTTTACGCACGGTTCTGTGAGAATCTCGGGCTGAAATGCCCGGGTTTACTTGACAACAGGCCTCATAAACAAGACTGCATAGACCGGATGGGTTAAAACAAAAAATCCTGAAGCGGGGAGCTTCAGGATTTTTACTAACTAACCAATTATTAACCTTAATTATGAATTACAACTATAACGGCTGATTACATCATTTAGTTTATAAAGATCATGTGTTTAACAAATCTTAACAATTTCCATGACCGAGAGCGGTTTTTGTCAAGGTTTTCCTTCAGGAAAAGGTTGGAGCCTGTCGCGGCAAGCGACGGAAAGGCTGTGGGCAGGGCAAAGCGGTGATGATTTATGTAAACATTGGATCTCGCACGACCTTTCCGCCCCTAAAGCCGGGGCAGGGTTTTCTTTTGTCCTCTATGCAGTGATGGTCTTTCTTATTCGGTTTGTCCCTCGCACGACCTTTCCGCCCCTAAGCCCGGGGCAGGGGCGTTACTTTTGCTACCAAAAGTAACCAAAAGTCGTCGCTGGGGATCTTATGCATCCTTAGTAGCCTGTGCCAAGGCAAATTTCTACAGACGCAACGGTCCCAAGGCGACATTTTTCTGTTAAGGAAGGGTTGTTGCAAAGAGATGTAGATGAGCGGTTTTAAATTTTCTGTTAAGGATGGGTTGTTGCCAGGAAGCGTAAGAAAAATGGTCTGCTATCGTTTATTTTTCGTTCGCTAAGATGGCCTTGGTTTCGACTGCGTAGCGAGCCGTCGTCAATCGCCGTTAAGAACCATCCCCTGTTCGAACGGAGTGAGTTTGGGATGGTTTAGGCGATGACAGGCGAGGTAGCACCAAGAAACCTAGCCTTGAATCTTTAGTTCTTTGTTTTCAAGAAGAAAGAACAAGCCCTGTCGCGGCAAGCGACGGAAAGGCTGTGGGTAGGGCAAAGCGGTGATGATTTATGTAAACTGGCGACATTCTGTTAATCTAGGGAACTGCAAAGAGGTGTAAATAAGCGGTTTTAAATTTCCTGTTAAGGATGGTTGTTGCTCCATAATCGAGAGCGGTTTTTGTCAAGGTTTTCCTTCAGGAAAAGGTTAGAGACTGTCGCGGCAAGCGACGGAAAAGCGGAAGTCGGGAAATGTCTTTATCTGCTGTAGGCTATACATACGGAACTTCGGGTCGATACCCGGAATACGCCCCCTGCATGGTTGTCGTGCAGAAAGGCGCTAACAAAAAAAGCCCGCAACAAGCGGACTCCTTTTTCCAATATAGCCATGTACATCATTTTAGTCTGTACCTATTCCTCTTATTTCTCGGGGTAGCTTGTTACGACCTTACTCACCTTCCAGCCATCTTCCGTTTGATCTAACGTGATATAATCTACGCGGGTAAAGTTGGCGAACTTCATCGTTGCTTTGGCTACACAAGCCTGACCACTTTGGTCCAATATCTCGTAGGCCGTTTCGCAGTCGAAGGTTATTCCCTTGTGTGCCTTTAGGAATTTGGTGTATTCTTTCTTCCCGAACGTGTCCCCATTGGCTGTGTTGCGGTATTCAAAGTCCTCGGAAAACAAAAATTTGTTCATGTCTACACTGCCCAATGTCGTGGCTTCTAGATAGGTGGTTATGATCTTAGCCGATTCCACATTCTTCAAGGGGTTTGCTTTTTCTGCAGCAAATGCGTTCAAGGATGTGATCATGATGAGTGCTGCGGCGATGGATGTTACGATCTTTTTCATGGTTGTTGTAATTTTAATGTTTTTAATATTGTTAATTTCTTTTCTGCTGTTTTGATGACTCAAAGGTAGGGTAGGTTCGGCACCTACCGAATAGCAATTAGACGGATGAACCTATATTTTCGGCGAATCCAGAGAATAACTCGGCGAAAAGTGCAGATCGTTGTTGTTGTTGACCACCATGACCGTGGTGATCTGTTTTATGGTTTTGTTGCAAGGAAACGTAAGACAACGGTCTGCTATCGTTTATCCTCTGTTCGCTAAGATGGCCTTGGTTTCGACTGCGTAGCGAGCCGTCGTCAATCGCCGTTAAGAACCATCCCCTGTTCGAACGGAGTGAGTTTGGGATGGTTTAGGCGATGACAGGCGAGGTAGCACCAAGAAACCTAGCCTTGAATCTTTGGTTCTTTCTTTTCAAGAAGAAAGAACAAGCCCTGTCGCGGCAAGCGACGGAAAGGCTGTGGGGGGGCAAAGCGGTGGTGATTTATGTAAACATTGGATCTCGCACGACCTTTCCGCCCCTAAGCCCGGGGCAGGGGCGTTACTTTTGCTACCAAAAGTAACCAAAAGTCGTCGCTGGGGATCTTTTGCATCCTTAGTAGCCTGTGCAATGGCAAGTTCCTGCAGACGCAACGATCCCAAGGCGACATTTTCTGTTAATTTGGTGGGGTGCAAGGAAGCGTAAGATAACGGTCTGCTATCGTTTATTTTTCGTTCGCTAAGACGGCCTTGGTTTCGACTGCGTAGCGAGCCGTCGTCAATCGCCGTTAAGAACCATCCCCTGTTCGAACGGAGTGAGTTTGGAATGGTTTAGGCGATGACAGGCGAGGTAGCATCAAGAAACCTAGCCTTGAATCTTTGGTTCTTTCTTTTCAAGAAGAAAGAACAAGCCCTGTCGCGGCAAGCGACGGAAAGGCTGTGGGCAGGGCAAAGCGGTGATGATTTATGGAAACTGGCGACCTGTCCTCCGTTAATCCCTTTCCATAATCTTGCTTTTCCAAGACGAAAGCCCGATGAGAATATCGTAAATTTATCGTATGAAAAATGCAGAACGCAAAAAAGGATTTGTCTTTAAGCAATATGAACAGCCATTTCAGACACCCTTTGATAAATTATTTGACATTTTTAAAGAACTCATTACCCATACCTCGGGCGATTTTGATGAAGCCATCGACTGGCTGCGTCAGCTCGACCGGGAATTTCACCTGACCACCCCCGAATACAGCATCGATGATTTCATCGAGGATCTGAAGAACAAAGGCTACATCGTCGAGCGTCTTGCTCCGAATGGCAATGGAGGCGTTGATATCACCTCCAAGATGGAAAAAGCCCTGCGGCAAAATGCCCTCGAACAGATCTTCGGGAAGATGGAAAAAGGACGGTCCGGCAACCATAAAACCAAGTACAGTGGTCGCAGCGACGAGAGCACCGGCGACCTCCGCGCCTATCAATTTGGCGACAACCTCGACAAGATCGCCATGACCGAGAGCCTCAAAAACGCACAAGTCAACCACGGTATTGGCGATTTCAGCCTTTCCGAAAGCGACATCGTGATCGAAGATACCCAGTTTAAGTCGCAGATGAGCACCGTGCTGATGATCGATATCAGCCACAGTATGATTCTCTATGGCGAAGACCGGATTACCCCGGCCAAAAAAGTCGCCATGGCCCTCTCCGAGCTCATCTTGACACGCTACCCCAAAGATTCCTTGGACGTCATTGTTTTTGGCAACGATGCGTGGCCCATCGCCATTAAGGATTTGCCCTACCTGCAGGTAGGCCCCTTTCATACCAATACCGTAGCCGGAGTACAGCTGGCGCTCGACATCCTTCGGCGGAAGCGCCATGCCAACAAGCAAATCTTTATGATTACCGATGGGAAGCCAAGCTGTCTGCGTATGCCCGATGGTACCTATTACAAAAATCCCATGGGTCTCGACCCTTACATCACCAGTAGGTGTTACAGCATGGCGGCGCAAGCCCGCAAGCTCGGGATACCGATCACCACCTTTATGATCACGACCGATCCCTACCTCCAAGAGTTTGTCGACGAATTTACCGCCGCCAACAGAGGAAAGGCGTATTACACCGGACTGGACGGACTTGGAGAGATGATTTTTGAAGACTACGAAGAGAACCGTAAGAAACGCATACGCTAGCGGCGTACAACAAACAACAACAACAGGATGTAAAACCACGCCCCGTTCAATGGCAAGCAGATGAGCTGTTTGCGGCACAACAAGGGCACATAAAACGATAAAAACACTATATGGATTATACAACGATTAACACCTTTGGCGCATTAAAAGCAGCAGGTTACACCCCCAAAAGCATCAAGGAGGAGCTCCGTCAGAACCTCATCGAGAAGATACGTAGCGGCGAGACCGTTTTCGAGGGGGTGCACGGTTATGAAGACACCGTGATCCCTGAACTCGAGCGCGCCATCCTTTCGAAGCACAACATCAACCTGCTGGGCTTGCGCGGACAGGCTAAGACACGATTGGCACGGCTGATGGTCAACCTGCTGGATGAATATATTCCCGTGGTGGAAGGCTCCGAAATCAATGACGATCCGTTTCACCCGATATCCCGGTATGCCATCGAACGATTGACAGAACAAGGAGATAATACCCCCATCAGTTGGCTACACCGGAGCGAACGCTTTTCCGAGAAATTGGCCACGCCCGATGTGACCGTGGCCGACCTGATCGGCGATATCGACCCGATCAAGGCCGCCAATCTACGGCTTAGCTATGCCGACGACCGCGTCATCCACTTCGGGATGATCCCTCGTGCCAACCGGTCTATTTTCGTCATCAACGAACTGCCCGATCTACAAGCTCGTATTCAGGTGGCCCTCTTTAATATCCTGCAGGAAGGCGATATACAGATCCGCGGCTTCAAGTTGCGCTTGCCGCTCGACCTGCAGTTCGTCTTCACGGCCAATCCGGAAGACTATACCAATCGTGGAAGCATCGTTACTCCGCTCAAAGACCGTATCGGATCGCAGATCCTGACACACTACCCGCAGACGGTAGCCGTCGCCAAAACCATTACGCAGCAGGAAGCCGCGCTGGAAGCTGGACAGAAAGCTCAAATTTATGTACCCGAACTTGCCCGCGATATCCTCGAACAGATCAGTTTCGAAGCCCGCGATAGCGAATACATCGATGCCAAGAGCGGCGTGAGCGCGCGAATGGGCATCACCGCCTTCCAGAACTTGCTGAGTACTGCCGAACTGCGTATGCTGCGCAATGGCGATACGACGACGCGTGTCCGCTTGAGCGATTTTATGGGCATTATCCCAGCCATCACGGGTAAGGTGGAACTCGTGTACGAAGGAGAGCAGGAGGGAGCGCCGGCAGTAGCGATGCACCTCATCGAACGCGCCATCAAAACCCTTTTTCCGGCCCTCTTTCCAAAAATCGAAAAGCTCGAACGAGAAAATGAGCAATATCCGTACGACGACATTGTGCGTTGGTTCCTCGATTCCGAAGGTATCCAATTGCCGGACGAACTGACCGATGCCGAGTACGAGCAGGCGCTTGATCAAGTCGATGCCATACGGCAGCTGATTGACAAGTACCAGCCCGATACCCCAAAAGAAGATATCTATTTCCTTAGTGAGTTCGTCCTATGGGGGCTAACGCTAAACAACAAGCTCAGTAAGTATCGCGTAGGCAATGGGCTACAATTTCAGGACAACTTTCAAGGCTACCTGAGGGACAATTTATAACCACCGGCACACAAGCGGCAACACTGCGTTGCCGCTTGTATCGCGACGGACTTCCCATGTCGGTACCGATCACCGGACTGTTGAAGAACCTATACCAGTTTATCCGCCATGTGTTTGGCCGCAATGACCGCCCCTTCCATATAGCCGGGGTACGCTGTCGCTGTTTCCGTTGCGGCAAAAAATAATTTATCGTGTAGGTAGCCCCGTTGCAATAGTGGATGTCCATGGTGTTGGTGCGGGTGCTGTATAGCCGGATTGCCAGCGCCAATACCATCGCCAGTCCAGACCTTGTCGAAATACGCCGTAGGTGTCTGAGCCTGTGTACCAAATAAATTACCCAGCTGCCCGAGCACCAGTTCCCGTCTTATTTCCCTCGAATAGGCTGCTGCACCCGTCTGAAGAAAGCCTGTAAAACCAAATTTGCGTTTTTCTGCATCGGTTACAGGTGGAAGACACAGACCGGGCAAAAGCTGCTGCAGTCTACCAACGGTACAAAGCACCGTTTTTGGAAACAATCCCGGGTGCCACATCCAAGGAACTATTGATACGGGCGGAAGATGTACAAGTTTTACACAGTTTCGCGCGTATAGAAGATGCGCAGAACTACCTTTCCAGCGCACTGTTCAACCAGGATGTGGTCGTCGCTCTGACCCCCTATGTAAAGGACAGTCCCGAAATCCGGATCTATACCACAGCCTAGGAATCGGCCAGTCCATGCAGGCGCCCTCGGTATCGGTCGCGATAGGACGCCCGCTTTTACGGCCTGTACGTACCCGTAATGTTCCGTATAGCCTCTTGTTGTGCACGGCACAATGCGCGAGTTGGATGACTACCCTTATTACACCTATGGTAAAAGCATATTTAGAAATTACCCTTACGGTAGACGGAATAGACCGGGCGGGAGCAACGGCAGTCTACGCACTTTATAAAGAAGCGTTCCTGCACACCGTCCAAGGAGCTATATCCAAAGAGCTGTTGACTCACCCCGACGATGTTCTTGTCCTGCACGGTTTTGACAGTCTCGAACACGCTCAGGAATACCTGATGAGCGATCTTTTTAATCGCGATGTGCTTACTTCCCTGAAGCCTTACCTTCAGGGGCAGCCGAACATCAAGATTTACCGCGTGGTGTGACGGTGTATGGTTATGAGAAGGAGGGAGGAGCGCGGTAGACGCCGTTTAGACCGTTACCAAAATCAGGTATACATCAAGGATGTTACTTGGACGTTTAATCAAATAAGGCTACTTTAGCCACATGGACAACAGGACGATGACCAATATAGGTAGGAGGGGAAGACGGTACTTTTTGGTGCTGGCGGCCCTGCTATTGGTAGCGCTCACGTCCTGTCCCATCAAAAACGGCATCAAAAACTTGGCCGGTATACCCGCAAACACCGAGCAGGGTCCGGGCAAGAACACGGCTAGCGTCCAGGTGCATACCGCCGAACGCTGTGCGCAAATCGACCTTACCGATGTACAGCGCCTGGATTGGGGAGCCAATCAGGCATACAGTATATTGCCTGCGCTTCTTTTTACGGCTACCTTTCTGTTTTTAGCGCACTTTCGTCCGCGAAACCAAGGCAGCACGCATCCCCATTATAACGACAGTGCGAAAATCCGAAGTGCGATTCCACTCTTTTTGGAATACCGAAAACTGATCGTCCACTTTGCCCATTAACATCCTTTCCTTATCCGCCGGCATTTCAGTCGGTTAGGTTTCCACGAATTTCATGTAAGCTGATCGAAGTGATCTACTTTGATCCAAAATAGTAGAATACGATGATACAATCCATACTGGCACCCGCACTACTGTGGTTGGCCATGCTTGCTGTCTGTCCGCTCTATGCGCAGCAAGCCGAAGAACAGAACCTGGGCAGCCTATGGCCGAGGGTCGAAGAATATTACCCCGGTGTCGCCGCAAAGACATCGGCTATTGATGCCGCCGCCTACCACCAACAGGCGGTTCAGGGACGTATGCTCCCGCACGTGTATGCACAGGCACAGAACACCTACGGTACCTATGCAGGCAGCGCCGGTGCATTTTTTCCGCAGGCCGGCTTTTTCAATGTCAGCGGCTTAACCCAACCGTTGGCCGGCAGTACGACGGCCGCCAATACCTTTGCCTCTGCGCTGGTCCAGTGGGAGGTGTTCTCCTTTGGAAAGCTCCGGAAGGAACGCGAGGCCGCAGGAGCGTTGTTTCACCAATCCGTGAGCGACAAAGAAACATACCTGCTCCAGCTGAAAAAGATCTTGTCTGAACGGTATATTTCCCTGCTATACAACCACGCCAAATGGGCATGGACAGCGAAGAATGCCGAGCGTCTTGACGATATCCGTCACATCACGGCCACCTTGTCCGCCTCCGGTTTACGCCCCGCGGCAGATAGCCTACTGGCTTCTTCTTCGTATGTGCAAGCCCTGGGCGAGCACGATAAATGGAGCGGCCTTAGACAGGCCGCCTACATCCACTTAGCGGAACTCCATGGCACCGATACGGTCGATTATACGGCCTCTGCACAGCGATTTGGAAATCCCGCGGAAATGCCATCCCATCCGATGATACCCCGCAATGCACACCACCCCATGTTGGAAGTCCTGAACCAGCAGCAAGCCTATTACAAGGCGAGCGGCGAAGCGCAAAAAAGAGCATCCCTGCCGTCGATCCACCTGTTGGGAGGGTATGCTTACCGCGGTACGGGTATTGGCCCCAATGGAACCGTGTCGGGAGCGTGGGCAGACGGGTTCAGCCATACGACCAACAACGTGCTGGCCGGTATCGGTATCACCTGGAACCTGACCAACCTGCATATTAATCGTCTCCAAGGAGCACAGCGGTTCAAGGAGGCCGAACGTATCCAGTTTATGCATGCCCGGTACGAACGGGCATTGCAGGCGGATCTTTCAGCTTCCCAGGCCAAGATCCGGCAGCAGTACAAGCAGCTTCAGAAAACGAGCCGCGGAGTGCAGCAGGCGCAAGACGCCTACCGCATGTACCTCGCCCGGTACAAAAGCGGTTTGATCACCCTGAGCGAACTCCTGCAGATCCGTCTGCTGCTGGAGCAGGCCGAAAACACCCATATCGAGGCTTCCCGGGATTACTGGATGCTCCGTGCGGATGAAGCCGAACAAACGGCCGATTTTGAGTTTTTGTTTAACAACCTGTAATGAATCGTATATGAACATGATCAGATTTGCGTTGCGAAAGCCGATTGCGATTATGGTTGTCGTCCTGGCGATCGCTTTCTTTTCCTATACTACCGTAAAAAAAATAAACGTCGATATATTTCCCGAGGTGGAATTGCCGGCCATGTATGTCGCCATGCCTTACGGAGGTCTGTCCCCCGCCTATATGGACGGGTTTATGGCCAACGAGTTCCAAAAGGTGCTCCTGTTTGTCAGTGGCGTAAAAAACATCGATTTCAAAAGTGTACAGGGGTTGACCCTGATGAAGCTGACCTTTTATCCCGGAACCGATATGTCGCAGGCCGCCGGAGAAGTAGCCACGTCGGTCTCACGAGCCATGGGCTTCCTGCCCCCCGGAGCTGTTCCTCCGATGGTGGTACGGTTCGACGGCAGTTCGCTGCCAGTAGGCAACCTCGTGTTGGAGAGCGACCAGCGTTCCGTCAATGAAATACAGACATTGGCACTGACCAAAATCAGGCCCATGTTCGTGCAAATTCCCGGGATCACTTCTCCTGCACCTTTTGGTGGAAATATCCGTTCCATCGTCATCAAGATTGACCCCGAAGCCATGCAGGCGAACGGATTGAGTCCCGAGGATATTACCGTTGCCGTTACCAAGAACAGTCTTCCATCGCCTGCCGGAAATATCCGTATCGGCGATGAAAACCTGATGGCTCCCGTGAACTCCATCGTCAAAGGGCCAGACGAGTTATTGAAGACTCCTGTAAAAACACGTGAAAACCGTACCGTATATGTGGGCGATGTTGCCCGTGTGGAAGACGGCGCAGACCAAACCGTAGGTTACGCGTTGATAAACGGCAAACGTTCGGTTTATCTGCCTATTATCAAAAAAGCGGATGCTTCTACATTGGATGCGGTGGAGAGCCTGAAACAGGCCATTCCGATGCTGAAAGATCAATTGCCCGAAGATGTAACGATCAGCTATGAATTTGACCAATCCACCTATATCGAGCGGGCGCTGTCCACGCTGATCCACGAGGGGCTCCTCGGAGCGGTATTCACCGGATTGGTTATCCTGCTCTTTTTGGGCGATACACGGGGCGCGATCATCGTCGTATGTACCATTCCGATTGCCATTCTTTCGGCCGTTACGACATTGCACCTATTTGGGCAAACCATCAACATCATGACCCTGAGCGGTCTTGCCCTGTCCATTGGTATCCTCGTGGATGAAGCTACGGTAACGATCGAGAATATACACCAGCACATGGAAATGGGCAAACCCAAGCAACGGGCCATTCTGGACGCCCTGCTTGAAATCTCTGTCCCCAAGTTGCTGATACTGCTCTGCATTTTGGCCGTACTGACCCCTGCTTTTATTATGACCGGCCTTCCGAAAGATATGTTTATGCCGTTGTCCATGGCGGTGGCCTTTGCGATGGTGGCTTCCTTTTTGGCTTCGCAGACCTTTGTGCCCATCCTCGCCAACTGGATGATGAAGAGCAAGCAGCACACAGCAGCCAGTACACCCCGAAAACGGGCGTTCTTTGAAAAATTCCGTGTCCATTATTCCTACCGGATGCGTACCTGGTCAACCAAAGCCGTACCGCTTTTTGCGGTGTATCTGCTGCTGGCCGGTACAATCGTAGGTGTACTGTTGACCGTCGTGGGTACCGATGTGATGCCCGTTTCCAACAACGGCGATTTTCAGCTACGTATACAGGCTCCGCCGGGAAGCAGGCTCGAAAAGACAGAACAGATCGTCAAAGAGATAACTGGAGAGATAAAAGCAGCGCTGCCTGAGAACGGATTGCATATGACTGCTGCGTTTGTCGGGATGCACCCCGCAGGGTCGCCTATCAATCCGATATTCCTTTTCAGTACGGCTTCCCACGAAGCGGTATTGCAACTATCCGTCAATCAAGAGGTGTACGGGGGATCAATGGAAGACTTCAAAGAGAAGATCCGCCATACGATTATAGAGAAGCACCCCGACGTCGTATTCAATTTCGAGCCGATGGAGCTGACCGAAAAGATTATGGGACAGGGCGCCATGACCCCTATTGAAGTCAAAGTAGGCGCGAGTCAGGTAAAAGGTGCTTTTGCGCACGCATCAAAAATCGAAGCCAACCTGAAAAAGGTACCGTACCTGCGGGATGTCCGCATTGCCGAATCCATCGCCTATCCGAATATGGAAATCGAAGTAAACCGCGACCTTGCCGGACAGTTCGGGCTGACCATGCAGGATATCACCCGTAGCCTGGTTACGGCCACCTCATCCACCCGTTTCACCGACAAAAATTTATGGATTGACCCGAAATCGGGATTGGTCTTCCAAACGCAGGTACAAATACCCGAGGGCATGATGTCGGAAGAACGGTTGCGGTCGCTGCCCTTGAAAGCGGGGAGTATTCGCCCGGTACTGGAAGATGTGGCAACCATACGCCGTGTGACCGCCCCCGCACAGGTTAACCGTAAAGGACCGAACCGGTATGTGACCATCATTGCCAATGTGTACGGTAAAGATTTAGGTACGGCGTCCCGGGCTGTTGAGCAGGCTATTCAAGATGCCGGTGAGCCGCCCCGCGGTACCATCATTTGGACAGAGGGCATGTTGCAGTTGTTGGATGACACATTAGGAAGCCTTTTGGCTGGTTTGGGCGTCGCCATTATGGCCATATTCCTGATGCTTTCGGCGTATTACCAATCGTTCAAGGTGCCTTTGATTATTCTTTCGGTATTGCCTGCCGTGCTCGCAGGGAGCCTGACCCTCCTTTTTCTCACAGGCAGCACACTCAACCTGCAATCCTATATGGGTATTATTATGTCGCTCGGGGTGTCGGTGTCCAATGCCGTGTTGCTGGTGAATCAAGCGGAGTATTACCGTAAAACAGTCCTGCTGAAGCCTGCCAACGCTTCGAGGCTTGCCGCGTCATCCCGGCTAAGACCTGTACTCATGACTGCCGCAGCCATGCTGGCCGGCATGTTGCCCATGGCCATGGGCCTGGGGGATGGCGCAGAACAGGTCGCACCTTTGGGCAGGGCAGTAATCGGTGGACTAATTGCCTCCACCATCACCATCCTGTTGTTGGTGCCACATTTCTTTTCGTCCCTGATGTCAAGGACAAAAGTGGTTAGCCCGTCACTAGACCCTGATGATCGCGAGAGCCGGTATTATGCCGGACAATCCGGTAAACAAACCATAGCATAAACGTTAAAAATTAACAGAACCATGTATCATCGTATTTCCATCCATAGAAAATCAATCCCCCTACTGGTCTTGGCCACATTGCTGGTCGGGGTGCTTTCGGCTTGTTCCCAAAACGAACAGGATAAAGGGCAAGCGCAACAGGCGCAGCCAAAAACCGTGCATGATAAGACCGCCCCTGTACAGGTCATTCAACCCGTATACGAACTATCTGTTCCGGCAGAACTGAAACCCTTCGAGCAGGTTGCGGTATACGCAAAAGTTACGGGCTTTGTAAAGCAACTGTATGTCGATCGTGGCGACCGGGTGCGTAAAGGCCAGCTTTTGGCCGTGCTGGAAGCCCCTGAAATGCAGCAGCAGTACCTTTCCGACAAGTCGACAGAACAACAGGTACATAGTGCTTATGTATACGCGAAGCAGGCATATGACCGGTTAGTTGACGCCTCCAAAACACCGGGAGCGGTAGCCGATATGGAATTGGATAGGGCAAAAAGTGCCATGGAAAGTGCGAAATCTGCGTACGATGCTTCCAAAGCCGGCACCGCCCACGCGTCCCAATTGCAGCAATACCTACGCATCACCGCCCCCTTCGACGGCGTGATTACCCAGCGCAATGTATCCGTAGGTGCCCTGACCGGAGGGGCAGGCAATACACCCCTATTCACGATGGGCCAGCGCGACAGACTCCGCCTTACGCTCTCCTTACCGGAAAAACATGCCTCTTCGGTGCAGCCCGGGATGCACGCGACGTTTACGGTCAGCTCGCAGCCCGGCAAGACATTCGAGGCCACACTATCCCGTACCTCCGGCATGCTCGAGCCCCAAGACCGTTCCCTGACCTTAGAGTTCGACGTGCACAACGTCTCCGGCGAACTGCAAGGGGGCGACTACGCACAAGTCGAGCTTCAGTTAAAGCGTAAAAATCCTTCCCATTGGGTGCCCGCGACAAGCCTATTGCACACCCAGTCCGGCACATTCGTCCTGACGTGGGACAACCACGAGGTAAGACGGGTCGCTGTACAGGAGGGCATCCGTCTCGATACGTTAATCGAAGTATACGGTAACCTCGCTGCGTCTGACCGGATCCTGCTCAAACCGTCGGAAGAAATCCAGACCGGCAAGACCGGATCGGCTGCTGCTTTCAAAACAACACGCTAAGACAATACCCCATGACGAAACACGTTACATACATGAACATGATGAAAATAAGATGGATTAGAAAACCGGTGCGCAGGGCACTAGTTATGCTCGCCGGAGGCCTGCTGTGGGCAGGCTGTCAGCAACAGGAAAAACAAAACAGCACGCATGCCACCGATCTTCCGGCGCAGGCCGTGCCTGCCCATGAAGCGATGGCCCCGACCGACACCCGCGCCGATATCCTTTTCAAGGATACAAACGGAAAAACGCTATCGCTGCGTTCCTTAACCGGCAAGGTGGTATTTATCAATTTTTGGGCAACATGGTGCCCACCCTGCATACAGGAAATGCCTTCCATTCATCAGTTGAAGCAATCCTTCAACGACACGGCGGATGTGGTCTTCCTGATGGTCGACGTGGACAACAACATCGAAAAATCGAGCGCATTTATGAAAAAGAAGAAGTATGACCTGCCCGTATATGTGCCCGCCAGCGATATTCCACCCGACTACCTGGGCGGCGCCATCCCCACGACGGTAATCCTCGATAAAAAAGGCGAGGTGGTCGCACGCATGGAAGGAGGGCGGGACTACGCCCGTCCGGAAGTACAAAAAGCGTTACGCGACCTGGTAGAAGAAGACTATGGGTTTTAAGCGTCGACTTTTGGTTGCATCGCACAGATCTAAAAGCGCCTGCATATCGGCAGGCGCATAGATGTTTTCTTTGCCACGGAAACTGCACATAACCAAGACGGTGAAGCGGGATGAAGCTATTTAAATTTCAAAAAATATGTATATATTCGTGTAGCTCGCGGAGGAATAAAGCACGTGCGGATAGCTCCTAATCACTCATTTTTGGTAATGACATACTGATTTAATTTTATGCTGATTGTTAGAATGCTGGTACTGTTTGCCGCATCCATAACGTGGATGTCCGCCGGCTTGGTATATGGGCAAGACCGTATCCGCTTTACGATCAACCTCCACGGCATGGACAAAGAAAAATTAGTCGTGCATTTTGACGACGGTGTTGTGTTGAATGTGCTTGATCTGAGCCAAACCGATTCCGTTTTGCTGGTTGATCAACCCATTTATACGCCTTATCCTGCACTCTTCGCTATTTATGATGGGAAAAGTAGTGATAAATATCTCATAGAAAAGGACGGTGCGGTCTTGAACCTATTTTACGATGCAAGCCGTAGCAAAACCCCCGTTTATTCCAACAACAACACACGAGTCAGAGCAATTGATGATACCGTTTCAAACAGCCTTTACTGAGATCTGAGGAGGTTGCTACGGGACGACTTGCACCAACTGAACAACCTGTTTACCAAGCATGGGGCAGAGATTCGGACGAACGATTCGGTGCGTCATGCGCTTGATCAGGCCTGTAGATCCGCGAACGCGAAGTCCATGACCTTTCTGGCCAAGCACCCGAACGATTTTTTCTCTTTTTATTATTTCAAAGACCAGGTTTTGGGTTTGACAGACTTTTTTGTTGGCGATGATCCGGAATATGCTGCAGAACAGTTGGCGTATTACCGCGAGACATTTCCGGAAGCGTTCAGATCGACCGGTCAAGGAAAACAGATCGATGCGGGATTGGTACGTAAAATCTCTCCGGTAGTACTAAAAGAGCAAGCCATGATGCCCGAGGTAAAGTTCAACACTATCGACGGACATAGCATCGCTTTAAAAAATCAAAAAGAGCGCTTTATCCTGTTAGATTTCTGGGCGAGCTGGTGTACGCCCTGTATACAGCAACTGCCCGATCTGAAAGCGTTGCGCGACGAGTTCTCGGCAGACAGCTTGAAAATCGTCAGCATTTCCATTGATCGTGATTCCAGCAAATTTGTGGAGGGCATGAAGTTGCACGACATGAACTGGACACACGGACTAGATCGGGGTGGTGTGGAGCAGTAATTTGGGGATCACGTCGATCCCCAGGGTCCTGGTACTAGACCAAACGGGCAAGATTGTCTACTATAAAACGGGGGGCAGGCTTGATCTGGATCGGATACGTGCGATCCTACGGGATAGCGAATAATTCAATGCGTTTCTCCATCTTCATTTTCCGATGTCCGCCACCGCACACCCACTGTCCGTAATCGAACAGATTAAGGGTTGTGGATGTAGGTAAAATACTGATACACATATTGTTGTAAAAATGGCATCATCTTGTCTGCGCAATGCGTATAGGAATACGCCGCAAAGCGGAACACGTGGAATAACAGAGCCAATATGATTAGACAACATATCAAATACGCCATTCGATCCTTGAAAAAAGATAAAAAATCATCGATTTTTTTAATTTCGGGATTATCGATCAGCTTAGTTGCTGTCCTGCTGATAGCCCTCTGGGTGACGGATGAACTGACCTTCAACCGGATGTTTAGCAAATCCGGCCGGACCTATCAGCTCGTGGCTTCCTTTGACAGCCAGTCCGATCAGTTTATCCATTCCACACCCGCACCTATTGCTACCGTTGCCGCGGCAGAGATTCCAGCGATCGAAGCGGTATGCAGGACACAGCGCAGCAGGATGACCACTTTTGTCCGGGGAACAAGCCAGTTCGATGAAAACGGCCTGTTTGCCGATCCGTCCTTCCTGCAGGTATTCGATCTGCCCGCAACCTATCTGCATAACGACACCCCCTTTTCCCAAGTTCAGTCCATCGTGCTGACCAAGACGTTCGCTTCAAAATTTTTCCCCGAGGGAAATGCCCTGGGTCAAACCATTGAACTGGAGTTGGATTGGATCGTCCGATCGGGAAAAGAACCGTTTGTGGTTTCTGCCATTGTGGACGACTTTCCGGAGAACAGTTCGCTGAAAGGTAGCTTTATCCTGCCATATACCTTACTGAAACGGATAAAAGGCGAAAATTATGAGGCGGAGTGGGGCAACTTTCAGAATGACATTTTTATCGTATTGAAAGACGGTCACAACCCATCTACGGTTGCCCGGCAATTCACCGATATCCAACAACAGCAATTCGGTCCGGCGGAAGAACCGGGACAGAATGGGCTCTATGCCGATTTCGCCTATTACCTGCAAAACATCGAAACCCTTCACCTGTACAATCCGAAAGGCAAGCAGCAAGGCATGCTATTGGTATACTCCGTTTTGGGATTGGGTTTGGTCATACTGGCCATTTCCTGCTCCAATTACGTCAGCTTGGTTACGGCGAAGGCTACCAAACGCGGGAAAGAGATCAGCTTGCGGAAGATCGTGGGTGCCTCGAAAAAACACCTGTTTATACAGTATCTCCTGGAATCGGGCCTGATCTTTGGCGTGGCTTTGCTCTGCGCGATGGTATTGACCTACCTGACCCTGCCGTTCTTCAATGAACTGACTGAAAAAAACCTGAAAATCGATGTCCGGTCGTATGAAGTATACCTGATCGGTGCGGTCACGTTCCTTTCCACGCTGCTTTTGGCCGGTATGTATCCGGCCCTGCTATTTTCCAGCAATAAGCTGGTACAGTTGATCAAGTCGGGCAGAGACCCGCACAGCGCTTCGCAAAAAGTCAGAAAAGCATTGGTCATTGTACAATTTACCAGTACGATTATCCTTATCACAGGGACGCTGGTTTTTCAGAAACAGATTCAGTTTATGCGGCAAAAGGACCTCGGCTATTCGAAAGAAAATGTATTCCTGTTTGAGCAAAAGAACTTTCTCCCGCATTATGACGCGGTGCGGAGCGAACTCGAACGGCAGCCCGGTATCGCCGGCGTCACCGCGGCCAGCAGCGATGTGACTGATTTTGGCTCCGAAACGGCCGATATCGATTGGAAAGGGAAGTCCAGCAAGCAGTCAAATTTCTTTATTACACAAGTAGGAGTAGACCGAAATTTCACGCAGGTATTAGGCATCTCCTTGGCTTCGGGAGAAGGATTCTCGGGAACAGCAGCCGATAGCAGTAAGATACTACTCAATGAACAAGCCATTCAGGAGATGGGCTTGGCCGACCCTGTGGGACAAACCATTACGTTCCGTGGCAAAACCATGACCATTGCCGGCGTCATGAAAAATTTTAACTTCAAGGATCTGAAAACAGAAATCAAGCCCTGTGCGTTCTTCCTGGGCAACGGGTTTGCGCTGGGAGGGATGTACGTGAAAGCCCAGCCTAACAAGATCGACGAAGCCTTGGTCGCTGTGCAAACCCTGTGGCGGAAGTATAACCCGGAACATCCCCTGCGGTATCATTTCTTAGACGAGGCCTTTGCGATCATCTACAAAGAAGATCTGCTCAGCGCAAAACTTATTTCCATATTCTCCCTATTGGCTATCGTCCTGTCCTGCACCGGCCTGGCGAGTTTAATCCTATTTTCTACCGAACTGAAAGTTAAGGAAATCGGTATTCGCAAAACATTGGGCGCTTCTGTCCAAAGCATCATTCTACTGCTCACCAAGGAGTACATGCGTCTGATCGTGCTATCCATCGTCGTAGCATTTCCTATCGCCTGGCTGCTGGCCAATAGATGGCTCGAGAACTATGTTTATCGGACGACACTGGATTGGTGGATCTTCCTGCTCTCCGGTGCGGCCATCATAGCGCTTGCGCTATTGTCCGCAACGAAGATAGCTATCCAAGCTGCGCGGGCAAACCCTGTCCATGCCTTAAAAAACGACGATTAACAGGTCGCCGGGACAAGGAGGAAAAATGCGTATCTAAAAGCGTCGGTATACGGCGGGAAGCGTATTCATTGCTTCTAAAAATAACGTCTTGGCATTTATACGGGGCGCGAGGAGAAATCTAAAAGCCATACTGGTGGGGGCGTTTTAGGTTTCTCTTTTCCGTTCAAAGAGACGGTGTCAACACATTTCAAAAATACATCCCTGACATCTAATACATATAGATATTCCTCTTATCTGAAAATGTAGATCGACAGTTCAATGTAAATAGATGGCGATATTGTCATTCTTTATTAGTAGAACAGCAGAAAGGCGATATTAAAAGTCAAATGGCTTCGGTGGTACGGCATCCGCCGAGATATTATCAGTACACAAGTCTTGGAACATACAACGCTTTGCTTTCGTTTTTTTATATTTTGGCAGAAGAAGTTAATTTCGATTTGGGATTGTTAAGCCTGTTACCCGATGCACAGGGCGAGGATTATGGGGAAGAACGGTTTGCCAATCGGATGAAGAAAAAAAGAAAGGAAGGAAATTGTATTGATACGCTAACCACATCTTTAGCAGCAATATTTCATGAGCCAACGTTATTATGTTTAAATTTGCCCTATAAATTTTCTACCGTGAGCAAAGTTTTAATCATCGATGACGAAGAAAAAATAAGAACCCTGCTTTCCAAAATCATTACGTTGGAAGGGTTTGATGTGTTGCAGGCTGGCGACATCCAAAGCGGTTTAAAAAAACTGGAAACAGCTGATGTTGATGTCGTGATATGCGATGTAAAACTACCGGACGGAAGCGGTGTTGAAGCCATCAAAAATATCAAAGAGAAATATCCTTCCGTAGAAATCATATTGCTCACCGCCTACGGAAACATCTCAGATGGCGTTCAGGCAATGAAAAACGGAGCTTTTGATTATATTACCAAAGGCGATGATAACAACAAAATCATTCCCCTGCTCTATAAAGCAACCGAAAAAGTGACACTCGCCAAACGGCTAATGCAATTGGAAAAGCAGTTGGGCAATAAATATTCTTTTGATAACATCATCGGGAAATCCAAAACGCTTGGTGCTTCCATTGATGCAGCCAAAAAAGTGGCGGACAGTGAAACAACCGTTTTGCTTACCGGAGAAACCGGAACAGGGAAAGAGGTTTTTGCACAAGCCATTCACAATGCAAGCAACAGGAGTAAACAAAATTTTGTAGCCATAAACTGTTCTGCCTTTAGTAAAGAATTGTTAGAAAATGAATTATTCGGACATAAAGCAGGTGCGTTTACAGGTGCGTTGAAAGACAGTAAAGGAATTTTTGAGGAAGCGAATAACGGTACGATTTTCTTAGATGAAATTGGCGAAATGCCTTTAGATTTACAGGCAAAGCTGTTACGGGTGTTGGAAACGGGCGAATTTTTAAAAGTCGGCGACAGCAAATCAACCCGGGTAAATGTACGCATTGTAGCCGCCACCAACAGAAATTTACAACAGGAAGTAGAAGCAGGTAATTTCCGTGAAGATTTATTTTATCGTATTGCCATTTTCCAGATTGCATTACCTCCACTTCGGGAAAGAATTGTGGATATAGAAGAATTGGCGGCATTGTTCTTACGGACATTCACCAGTAAGACCAACAAAAAAATCAGTGTAATTTCAAAAGGCTATCTGGAAGCACTGAAACAGCACTCATGGAAAGGCAACATCAGAGAACTAAAAAACGTTATCGAACGCAGCGTAATCCTTACCGATAGCACCGAATTAACAGAAAGTAGTTTGCCTGCCGAATTACAACCATTCAACTCGGTAGGAACCCGGGAAAAAACACTGTCCGCATTCGACCTTGCCAGTGCCGAAAAAATACATATTCAAAAGGTATTAAATTACACAGGCGGCAATAAAACAGAAACTGCGAAGCTCCTGAATATTGCCTTAACAACATTGTATCGCAAGATGGACGAATACCAGATAAAATAATCCTTTCAAAACGATAGTATCCACCCTTTCAAAATGAAAGGGTTTTTTATTTTCCTTTTTTAACAAAAACGGTTTAATTGCTTATAATACAGCTGTTTAATATCGTTCCCAATTCTATTGGAATAGGGATTGTCTATCTCATGGCATAACAAAATAAATAATTGATTATGCTTACAGTCATTTTACTCCTTACCGGGCTTTTGTGCTTTGCCCTCTTTTTTTCACTCATTAAACTCTTTGAAAAGATATGATTGTGTTATTCATCATCGCCATGGCTGTATTTTTCTATATGTGCTATGTGCTGATTAAACCGGAAAAATTTTAAGAACAACAGGACGCAATAAACCGGAAAACAAGCCGAAAATAAAGACAGTATGAGAAACATAAACGAGGATATGAAAGAAGTTTGGAAAGTGGTCAAGATATTTCTACTTGTTTTTGGATTGGTCATGCTTATCGGCTGGTTTATTAAACTATTATTCCATTAAAAAATATGAACACAGACATTTTAGGTATTATAGCCATGTTCGGGATAACGCTTTTGCTGGCAATCCCTTTTGGCCAATACATTGCAAAAGTATATGCAGGTGATAAAACCTTTCTCGACCCCGTATTGGGTCCCATAGAACGATTTTTCTATAAAACATCAGGCATCAATCCCAATGAGGAAATGAACTGGAAAGAGCATCTGGTAGCCTTGCTGACCATCAACCTGCTCTGGTTTCTGATGAGTATGGGCATACTGATGAATATGGGAAGTTTACCGCTCAATCCCGATGGCAACCCAAGCCAGTCCGCAGATTTGGCGTTTAACACCACCATTTCATTTTTGGTAAACTGTAACCTGCAACATTATTCAGGCGAAACAGGCATTAGTTATTTAGGGCAGATATGGCTCATGTTTCTCCAGTTTGTAACCGCAGGTGTGGGCATGGCAGCAGCAGTCGTATTGTTCAAAGCATTTCGGGAAAAATCAGCCACTCAATTAGGTAATTTTTACCATTACTTTTTAAAATCCTGCACCCGCATTTTATTACCTGTATCGCTGGTTTTAGCTGCCATTTTTGTATTTAACGGTATGCCCATGACTTTTGAAGGCAAAGATACCCTAACCAACTTACAGGGCAATACGGTAGAAGTAAGCCGCGGTCCGGTAGCCGCTTTTGTGCCTATTAAACACGTAGGCACTAATGGTGGCGGCTTTTTCGGTGCTAATGGATCTCATCCACTTGAAAACCCTTCGTACCTGACCAATATGGTCGAGATGTTCGGACAGCTAATTATTCCTATGGCGATGGTATTTGCCTTTGGCTATTTTATCCGCAGGAAAAAATTTGCCTGGATGATGTTTGGTGTAATGACGGTCGGATTTCTGTTATTGGTCATCCCAAATATCACGATGGAAATGAACGGGAACCCGGCAATCGCACAGATGGGAATAGATAATGCGCTCGGAGCAATGGAGGGGAAAGAAATCCGTTTTGGAGCAGCGGCATCCGGCTTTTGGAGTATCGTGACCACCGTTATTTCTACGGGCAGCATCAACTCTATGCATGATAGTTCGATGCCCTTATCCGGTATGAACGAACTATTGGCAATGATGGTTAACGCATTTTACGGCGGTGTGGGTGCAGGCATACTCAATTTCCTCATCTTTATTATTCTGGCAGTGTTCATCAGCGGATTGATGGTGGGTAGGACACCCGAATTTATGGGGAAGAAAATTGAAGCCAGAGAGATGAAAATAGCGTTGATCATTGCATTAGCACATCCACTGCTTATATTGGTCGGAACTGCTTTCGCAGCTGCATTACCGCAATACACATCGGCAACTTTAGCCAATCCTGGCTTTCACGGTTTCAGTGAAATGCTGTATGAATACACCTCGTCGGCAGCCAACAATGGGAGTGGTTTTGAGGGCCTAGGAGATAATACCCCCTTCTGGAACATATCCACAGGAATAGTATTACTATTGGGCAGGTTTCTACCCATTATCGGTCCCGTTGCCATAGCAGGTTTACTTGCAGAAAAGAAATTTATACCGGAAAGTGCAGGAACACTTAAAACCGATACGGCAACATTCGGGCTGATGGTATTTGCCGTCATAGCCATCATTGCCGCACTGGCATTCTTTCCGGCTTTGGCATTGGGTCCTATTGCCGAATATTTTTCACTTTATTAATCCTTATCAACTTCAACAAAAATGAATAATAATAGCAATAAATTATTTGAACCCGCATTGCTGAATGAAGCTCTGAAACAGTCGTTCATTAAGCTGCATCCTGAAAAAATGTTCCGCAATCCGGTCATGTTTATGGTGTGGATAGGTACGCTGGTTATGGTAGGCGTATGTGTATGGATTACCACGGGCGAACAAAATCAGGGCGGTCTGCTCTATAATGTTATCGTAACGCTTATACTTTTTATCACTTTGTTGTTTGCCAATTTTGCCGAAGCCATTGCCGAAGCCCGAGGAAAAGCACAAGCCGACAGCTTACGTAAAACCAGAGAAGAAACACCCGCCCGATTAGAAAACGGAGAAACGGTTTCTTCCTCACAACTTAAAAAGGGCGATGTTTTCATCTGTGAAGCAGGCGATATTATCCCATCCGACGGCGAAATTATGGAAGGTTTGGCAACCATTGACGAAAGTGCCATTACAGGCGAAAGTGCTCCCGTAATCCGGGAGGCAGGAGGCGATAAAAGCAGTGTTACTGGTGGTACAAAAGTATTGTCCGATAGAATTAAAGTCTGCGTAACCACCGAAGCAGGCGAAAGTTTCTTGGATAAAATGATTACGTTGGTAGAAGGTGCAAACCGTCAGAAAACACCCAACGAAATTGCTTTGACTATTCTGTTGGCAGGTTTTACACTCGTGTTTATTATCGTAGTCGTTACGCTGAAACCCTTTGCAGATTATGCACAAACACCCATTACCGTAGCGGCTTTCATCTCCCTTTTCGTCTGTTTAATTCCGACGACTATCGGCGGATTGTTATCAGCCATCGGTATTGCAGGGATGGACAGGGCTTTACGGGCAAATGTTATTACCAAAAGCGGTAAAGCGGTTGAAACCGCAGGAGATGTGGATGTTTTACTGTTGGACAAAACTGGAACTATTACCATCGGTAACCGAAAAGCGACGAAATTCTACCCGGCAAATGGTGCGGATGAAAAGCATTTTATAAAATCAGTCGTGTTGAGTTCGATGGCAGATGAAACTCCCGAGGGAAAATCCATCATCGAATTGGCGGGCATTAATCCGTTGAGCTACCAAATTGAAAAGCCCCGTTTTATCAAATTTACAGCAGAAACAAGAAGCTCGGGAATCGATTACGATAATATCAAAATTAGAAAAGGAGCTTCAGATGCGATCAAAAATCTGGTTGAAAAAGCAGGAAACCATTTTCCACAGGAAACCGCTGAACAGGTAAAAACCATTTCAAGCAATGGCGGAACGCCACTCGTTGTTGCCGAAAATGACAGCGTATTGGGCGTAATTGAATTGCAGGACATCATAAAACCCGGCATACAGGAACGTTTTGAGCGATTGCGTAAAATGGGCATTAAAACCGTGATGGTTACCGGGGACAATCCGCTGACGGCAAAATACATTGCCGAAAAAGCAGGTGTAGATGACTTTATTGCCGAAGCAAAACCCGAAGATAAAATGAACTATATCCGCAACGAGCAATCACAGGGCAGACTGGTAGCGATGATGGGCGATGGTACGAACGATGCACCCGCCTTAGCACAGGCCGATGTCGGCGTGGCGATGAACAGCGGTACGCAAGCCGCTAAAGAAGCAGGCAATATGGTGGATTTGGATAACGACCCGACCAAGCTGATTGAGGTCGTGGAGATAGGCAAGCAATTGTTAATGACCAGAGGAACATTAACCACATTCAGTATTGCCAATGATGTGGCAAAGTATTTTGCCATTGTTCCAGCACTGTTTATTGCTTCCATTCCTGCCTTACAGGGATTAAACATTATGAAGCTGCATTCGCCTGAAAGTGCTATCCTATCGGCAGTTATTTTCAATGCTATGGTTATTCCGTTACTGATACCGTTGGCGTTAAAAGGAGTAGCCTACAAGCCTATCGGAGCCAGTGCATTGCTACGCAGAAATTTATTCATCTACGGTTTGGGCGGCATCATAGTTCCGTTTGTAGGGATAAAGCTTATCGACCTATTGGTTTCCGTATTTATTTAAAACATCAACAAAAATGAAACCGTCATGGTTTTCAAAAATCCCACAAAGGAATAATTAAACCATGACAGCTTCATCACACAATATAAAAAAATTAGATAGATGAAAACACATATTTTACCGGCTATCAAGCTAACGGTTTTAAGCATCCTATTACTTGCAGTAGCCTATCCGCTTATCGTTTGGAGTATGGCACAGTTCGCTCCAAATAAAGGAAAAGGAGAAGTGATTACATACAACGGCAAAACGTATTATACCAATATAGGACAGTCTTTTACAGAAGATAAGTATTTCTGGTCACGCCCTTCTGCGGTAGATTATAATGCCGCGGGTTCCGGAGGCAGCAACAAAGCGGCTTCCAATAAGGAATATCTTCAACAAGTTCAGGCAAGAATTGACACATTTTTGGTACACAATCCGGGTATTGCCAAGTCTGAAATCCCCGTGGATTTGGTAACGGCAAGCGGTAGCGGTCTCGACCCGAATATTTCCGTACAGGCGGCAAAAGTACAGGTAAAACGCATTGCCAAAATCCGTGGCATTGCCGAAGGAAACCTTCAGCAACTCATCCTTGCCCATACCGAAAAACCTTTGTTTGGATTATTCGGACCTGAAAAGATAAATGTTCTCAAGTTAAATATCGCTTTGGATACTTTAAAGTAAAGCAAATGAAAAATACAGTATTGGCGGTGTTGATTTTAGTAAGTATCAATTGTTTTGGACAATCAGATAGCACAAAATCAGCGTTTTCTTTTAGCGGATATTTAGAAATGTACTACACCTATGATTTTAATAAGCCCAACGACCATAATCGACCCGAATTTATGTACTCACATAATAGACATAATGAGTTTAACGTGAATTTAGATCTTGTAAAAGCATCCTATAACACCGATTTGGTAAGGGCAAATTTTGCTTTGGCTACCGGTACTTATATGAATGCAAATTACGCAGCCGAACAGGGCGTGTTCAAAAATATATATGAAGCAAATGCCGGAATAAAAATCTCGAAGGAAAAGAATTTATGGATTGATGTCGGCTTTTTCCCTTCCCACATCGGTTTTGCAAGTGCCAGAGGAATGGACAACTGGACGCTGACCCGAGGTGTTTATGCGGAAAATTCGCCCTATTTTGAGACGGGTGCAAAAATCTCGTACACGACCGATAACGGTAAATGGTTTATAAGCGGATTGCTATTAAACGGATGGCAGCGCATACAACGTGTAGATGGTAATAACACCCCTGCATTCGGTCATCAGCTAGCCTACAAACCAAATTCAAAAATCACGCTCAACAGCAGCTCCTTTATTGGAAATGACAAACCCGACAGCACAAGGCAAATGCGGTATTTTCACAACCTTTACGGCATCTTCCAAATTACCGAAAAATTTGCCTTAACAGCAGGATTTGATATTGGAGCAGAACAAAAAAACAAAGGAAGCAACCACTATAATACGTGGTACGCACCGGTTGTCATCGTAAAATTTAGCCCTGCCGAAAAACACAATGTGGCAATAAGAGCTGAGTATTATAACGACGAAAACGGTGTGATCATTGGCACAAATACACCAAATGGATTTAAAACTTGGGGATATTCCATAAATTACGATTACCTGATACGGAAAAATATCATGTGGCGTATAGAAGGACGAGGGCTTAGCAGCAAGGACAAGGTCTTTACGGGAAATGATAAACCAGACAATAACAATTTTTTCATTACAACATCATTAGCAATTGCACTCTGATGACAGATAAAGACCAAACCGTACAACAGTTTCTTGACCTGATAAAAAAGGCGAGGCGAGGAAAATTCAAAGTCTACATTGGCATGAGTGCCGGTGTAGGCAAGACTTTCCGTATGTTGCAGGAAGCACATTCATTGCTGCAAAATGGTATCGACATCAAAATCGGGTACATTGAAACGCATGGCAGAAAAGAAACACTGGCTTTGTTAGAAGGGCTTCCCGTTATTCCACGCAGAAAGCTGTTTTATAAAGGCAAGGAATTAGAAGAATTGGACGTTCAGGCAATTATCAATTTACGTCCTGAAGTCGTGATCATCGACGAATTAGCCCATACCAATATCGAAGGCAGTAAAAATGAAAAACGCTGGCAGGACGTATTGGATATTCTCGATGCCGGCATCAATGTGATTAGTGCGGCAAACATACAGCATATCGAAAGCCTTAATGAAGAAGTAAGAAACATTACCGGTGTTGAGGTCAAAGAACGAATTCCTGATAGCATTATTGCACAGGCAGATGAAGTGGTGAATATAGATCTTACCGCAGATGAACTGATAACAAGATTAAAAGAGGGAAAAATATATGAGCTTACAAAAATTGAAACCGCATTAAATAATTTTTTCAAGAGTGAACACATTCTGCAATTGAGAGAACTGGCATTAAAAGAAGTGGCTTCACAGGTCGAGCGTAAAGTAGAGAGCGAAATTACTTTACCAGGTTCTTCGAGAAGGGAAAAAATTTTGGCTTGCATCAGTTCCAATGAAAAAACCGCACGGAATGTTATCCGCAAAACCGCACGGTTGGCGAACTATTACAACAGCAAATGGTTTGTTCTGTATGTACAAACACCAAAAGAAAGTTCGGATAAAATAGCCCTTGGTAAACAAAGACATCTTATAAATAACTTTAAATTAGCTACAGAATTAGGCGCAGAAATCATCAAGGTGGAAAATGACCATGTTTCCAGAGCGATTATTACGCAGTGTGAGCAACGAAAAATAACCACCGTTTGCATAGGAAAACCACATTTAAGCCTGTTGCATATTATTTTGGCAGGCAATGTTTTCAGTGGTCTGTTAAAAAAGCTGTCCACAAATAACATTGATTTGGTGATATTAAGTTAAAGAATTGAAGTGATGAGAATAAAAACAAAATTAACGTTAGGTGTAGGGCTTTTATTTGCAATGATAGCCCTGCTTACCGTGTTAAGTGCAAATCAGATAAATAAGCTGTCCAACGATGCTAAAAACATTCTGGCGGACAACTACAATACGGTCGATTATTGCCGTCAAATGCTGGATGCGTTAAACGATGATATTTCAAATCCCCAGCAGCAAAAGAAATTTCGTGAAAGTCTGACAAAGCAAACAAAAACCATCACGGAAGTAGGCGAAAAGGAAATTACAGACAGCATACAAGCCGATTTTGCACAAATCATAAACAATCCCGATGATCGAACCTTACATAAAACCATACAGAAAGACATTACCAGTGCCATGCTGCTGAATATGCAGGCGATACAATTAAAAAATGGCGTCGCTCAAAAAACAGCTGAAAACGCCATTTATTGGATTGCTATTACCGGAACATTTTGTTTTATCGTAGCATTCACATTGTTCGTAAATCTGCCGTCGAACATTGCTAATCCCATCCGGGAACTTACAGAAAGTATTAAACAAATCGCAGCAAAAAATTACTCCAGAAGAGTGCATTTCGAGCAGCACAACGAATTTGGAGAGTTAGCCAAATCGTTTAATACCATGGCTGAAAAATTGGAAGAATACAGCAGCAGTAGCTTGGCAAAACTGATGATGGAAAAAAAACGTATCGAAACGCTCATCAATAATATGAGCGAACCGGTTATCGGTTTAGATGAAAATCAGACCATTTTGTTTATGAACGATGTGGCGTTAAAAATAGCCGGATTGCAAAAAGAAAATGTGGTGGGCAAGCCCATTCATACAATTGCCGAACGAAACGACCTCATAAAAACCCTGATACAGGATTTGCCCGAAAATGAAACAGCCGATAAAAGAACAAAATCCCTTCCGATAAAAATTTATGCCGACAGCAAAGAAAGCTATTTTGAGAAAGAAATTATCCCCATTAAGATTACGCCTACTGGCGAGCAGACAGAAACCCATATCGGGGACGTCATCCTTTTACAAAACATTACCCCTTATAAAGAATTGGATTTTGCGAAAACCAACTTTATTGCCACGGTTTCCCACGAACTAAAAACCCCTATTTCATCTATAAAGATGAGTTTGCAATTGCTGGAAAATAAGCAAATTGGCGAATTAAATACAGAGCAACGGAGCCTTTTAGAAAGTATAACAGATGATACCGCACGATTACTGAAAATTACGGGAGAATTACTGAATATGACGCAGGTGGAAAGCGGTACTATCCAGATAAGTATTGTTCCAGCTGAAGTCAGAGAAATGGTAGAATACGCTGTGAATGCCACCAAAGCAGCAGCCGAACAAAAGCAAATCAACTTTGAAGTACGAATAGCCGATAACCTGCCTCAGGTACTTGCAGACAATGAAAAAACCGCTTGGGTACTTACAAACCTGCTTTCCAATGCCATTCGGTATTCTTATGATAACGCAACGGTTTATATTGATGTAACAGCGGCAGATCACAAGGTGCAGTTCTCCGTCACCGATACGGGGAAGGGTATTTCTCCACAATATCTGGACAAGATCTTTGAACGTTATTTCCGCATTCCCGGCACAAAAAAAGAAGGCACAGGCTTGGGATTGAGCATCAGCAAAGAATTTATACAGGCACAAGGTGGAGATATTGCGGTAAAAAGTGATTTGGGAGCCGGAAGCACATTTTCATTTTCTTTGAACAGTTTGCAGAAAAATAAACCTGACAACTTATCAACATAGCCAGATGGGAAAATTGTAACGGCTATTTTCGTCCTTTTTTATCCGCTAATAAGGCGGTTAGACCATACGACCTCACCGACACGACAATGCAGTGAATAAGTTGAGTCATTTAAACCCGCGAAATGGAACAATCGATTGCATATAGGATTATTTTCGCAAGTTGATTTAAATCGCTTATATTTCAGGAATAAGAGTGTTTTATAAATCTAGATCATCCCATAGCCTATACGGGCGAATCGGTTAAAAACGATGCATGCTATGAAGTTCACGAGCGTTTTATCTGTAGCGATATTCTTCGCGCTGCTGCTGCTCCACATCCCCGGATTGGGACAAGCTGTAGCGCCGCAGCAACAGGACTGGACCCTGCAAGGCAATGGAGCCTATCGGGCGCAAATTGCGGTCAACGATCAGGATATTGTGCTGGAAAACGGACTGGTACGCCGATCGTTCAAGATCCACCCCAATGCCTTCTGTTACGATTTGACCAACCTGATCACGGGGCAGCAGCTGATCCGCGCGGTACAGCCCGAAGCACAGCTGCAGCTCAACGGCAAATGGTATACGATTGGCGGTGTCTACGGACAAAAAGAGCGCGCCTATCTGAGGCCCGAATGGATGCCGGAGTTTACGGCAAGCGCCGAAGATTTTAGGTATGTAAAACACGAAATTCAAGAGCTGCCACCCCTGTTGCCCTGGAAAGGAGAGGCATGGTGGGCGACACACCAAGCGGCAGCCACCGGCAAGCAGATCACGTTCACCTATGCGGCTCCCAGCGATCCCGTGGTAGAAGGACTCGAGGTACAGGTACATTATGCGCTTTACGATGGGCTCCCCTTGATCAGCAAATGGCTAACGATCCGGAACAACGGCACACAAACGGTGCAGGTCAATCAGGTGATCCATGAAAAGCTCGCCTTGGTGGAGGAGGAGAGCGCCGTCGTGGGCTCTGTGGCCGATATGCGCAAGCAGCATGGCCTCTATGTGGAAAGCAATTTTGCGTTTAACAACGCCATGCGCTACCACCTCAGCGATCAGTCCCTGCACTGGAAAGCCGACTCCACCTACACCTCACAGGTCAACTACAACTACAGCACACCAGCCCTTCTGGAGGTCTATCCCAATGTGGGCGTAGGCGTGCGGTTGCAACCTACGGCCAACTTCACGTCGATCCGCTCGTGGGAGCTGCTTATGGACAGCTACGACCGGGAGCGCCGAGGGCTGGCCATACGGAAGATGTACCGCGCCCTCGCGCCATGGACCACGGCGAACCCGATATTTATGCATCTGGTCAGCAAGACCGATGAACAGGTCCACACCGCCATTGACCAATGTGCCGCGACGGGCTACGAAGCGTTGATCCTGAGCTTTGGTAGCCATGTGAACATGGAGGATACCAGCGCCAACAACCTCGCACAACTGAAAAAACTAGCCGATTATGCGCATCGCAAACATATCAAGATCGGCGCCTATTCGTTATTCAGCTCGCGGAAGATCAGCGAGACCGACGACATCATCAATCCCAAGACCGGGAAAACCGGCGGCACCATTTTTAATAACGCCCCCTGTTTTGGTTCGGAATGGGGGATTGGGTATATAAAACGCATCAAGACGTTTTTCGAGCGCACCGGTTTTGATATTTGGGAGAACGACGGTCCCTTTCCGGGCGATCAATGTGCGTCGAAAAGCCATCCCGGGCATCAGGATCTGGAAGACAGTCAATGGGTGCAGTTTACGATGCAGAAAGAACTGTATCACTGGCTGAATGCACGAGGCGTGTACATCAACTGTCCCGACTGGTATTTTTTGGATGGAACGAACAAGACCGGCCTGGGCTATCGGGAGGTGAATTTTTCCCTTCCCCGCGAAAACCAGCGCATACTCAACCGGCAGAATATATTTGATGCCCTATGGGAACAGAACCCGTCCATGGGCTGGGGCTTTGTGCCGTTGACCGCGTACCAGGGAGGTGGCAAAGAAGCCGTCTTGGAACCCCTGCATGAGCACCTCGAAGATTATAAGCAGTTGATGATGCAGTATTATGGAGCCGGCGTACAGGCCTGCTACCGTGGCCCGCGCCTCTACGATACCGACGAGACGAAACAGGTGGTTATTGACGTCATCCAATGGTACAAGAAATACCGCAGCATCCTCAATTCCGATGTGATCCATTTACGCCGGGCTGATGGGCGCGACTGGGACGGCTTCCTGCATGTCAACGCCCATGAAGCTTCCGTGAAAGGCTTGGGGATGCTCTTCAACCCGTTGAAAACACCGATCACCTGCACTATACAGGTGCCGCTTTACTATACTGGATTGACCCATCAGGCCAAAATAACCTTCGATGATCATACGGCAAAAACAACACCGTTGACTGCCGGATCGAAAGCCACGCTCACGGTTACCATACCCGCCGAAAGCTACCGCTGGTTTACGGTGGAGTAGGGGAGACGGTAGGGATGTTTAAAACGAGATATACTTGTGAATAAATGGAACGAGGAAACGATTTCAGCAGTCAAAAACGTCGAAGATCGGAAATTGGGTAAACTCCTCAGGAAAATAAAAAAAGGCGATATTCTTAGTTTGCTTGGAGCCTTCCCGGTTGGGTAGAAGCTTATTAATTGTTATGGGTGTGCTCAATAAATGTGTGGATCAGGTATCCAAGTATGGATAATAAAAAATAACTATAGTCTGGGAATTGATATCAATTCCAAAGCTTTGGCTTATCGAAGATTTTCTGAATTTGGGTACTTCTAAAACCGTATATAAAGCATCCGGAAGAGTGGTAGAAAAGAAGAGTTGTCGCGAGTGTCTCATGGGATTTATTCCCGGTCAAGAATAGATCCTGTATTAGGGGGCAATTTCTCCGACAACGACGTTATCTACCCCTCTCTATCCAAGAAAGAACTCCTACATTACATAAACTCAAACCCGTTATTTGCCGCGATGGTCACCAGTGGATTGATCACATCAAAAAGATTTTTCTTTTGACAGGCCGTTCTTCAGGTCTGTTCCGATATAGAAATAATCCTGCAATAGCTTTTCATTTGGCCAAGCTGAAAGCTGTTGTCTACGCCCTCTGGGAGATGGGCGGGGAGGTCGAGTTGGTGATACGAAAGGGGTAAGGTTTTTTGTCCTCTGTGCCCGAAGGTGATGATCCTTCTTACTGGTTTGTCCCTCGCACGACCTTTCCGCCCCTAAAGCCGGGGCTGGGCTCGTACTTTTTTCTCTCAAAAAAGTACGCAAAACCGAACGAAGTGAGCTCATCGACTAGTTGATAAAAGTCGTCGCTAGGGATCTTATGCATCCTTAGTAGCCTGTGCAAAGGCAAGTTCCTACAGATGCAACGATCCCAAGGCGACATTTTTCTGTTAATCTAGGGGACTGCAAAGAGATGTAAATAAGCGGTTTTAACGGTCTGCTATCGTTTATTCTCTGTTCGCTGAAGATGGCCTTGGTTTCGACTGCGTAGCGAGCCGTCGTCAATCGCCGTTAAGAACCATCCCCTGTTCGAACGCAGTGAGTTTGGGATGGTTTAGGCGATGACAGGCGAGGTAGCATCAAGAAACCTAGCCTTGAATCTTTGGTTCTTTCTTTTCAAGAAGAAAGAACAGGCCCTGTCGCGGCAAGCGACGGAAAGGTTGTGGGGGGCAAAGCGGTGGTGATTTATGTAAACTGGCGACATTTTTCTATTAAGGATGGGTTGTCGCAAGGAAGCGTAAGAAAACGGTCTGCTATCGTTTATTCCCTGTCCGCTAGCGCCATGACAAGAAGACAAGCGACGGAAAGGCTGTGGGCGAGCCAAATCTAGAAACGGAGGACCAAGACCTGATCACCGTTCGATTACCCCATTATAAATCCATAGTAACACAAAAACATCATGAATCATATCATCAAAAAAATTAGCCGTGCGGTACAGTTGGTACTGCTGGCTCCCGTGAAATTACCGGGAAAAGCACTACATATCGTTAAGTATATCGCTCTTGGGTTAGGAATCTTGGAATCGGTACTGGACGAGCCGGAAGAGAAGAAGCCGGAAAAGGCAGAAAGGAGGGAAGAGCATGAGGACGCTGAGTAATGTGCAAGCAGGCACGCTTGGTGGAACGCTCTGTTCCGTATAGAGCACGTTCGATTGGACAAACCTGCTGCATATCGCCGTGATGGCTATGGTTGGAGCCGCAGTCAGCTACCTGATCAGCCGGCTGCTCGATGGCAGTCGCCGCCGCCGGAGGCGGTGGTGATAATCGCCATCACGGACTCCCTGAAACAACCCCGAACGGTATGCTGCCTTCGGGGTTGCATGGGCGCTGTTGCGCAAAAAATAGCATTGGTTTCGAGGTGTAGCGTTTACGTACGACGTACAAAATGATAAGAGGGGCATAGCCCCCCTTATATTTCGTTAATCGTTTTCCCAATATTCTTCGTCATAATCGTCATAGAAATCTTCGGGATGCCGATCGACCGGTACGTCATTCATGACGCGTATGTTGGCTCTTCCCAAGTCTACATTGATCATAAATGACGGGATGCTAGCCGAGAAACGCCAATTGCCGCCATCTAGGTATACATAGCCTCCACGATATGGATCATAAAAGGTGCGGTAATCTCTGAAATAGACATGGTGCCGCGCATCGTATCGGTGCGCTCGTGCCCAAGATGGGATACCGTGTTTACGACGCTCCTTATAGTATTCTTTCCGTCGTTTCGCAGATTCGCGGTAATACTCGGCTTCTTTTTTGTCGCGTTCACGATAATACTCATCTCTCTTCTTTTCCCGTTCTCGAATGTATTCGTGCCGCTTTTTATCTGCTTCTTTTCGGCGTTCCCAATATTTGTCGTCGCCTCCGCGCTGCGCTATGGCCTGGTTTATCCCGACAGTAAATAAGATAAGACCGGTAGCGATCATTAATGTAAACTTTTTCATAACATGCAAGTTCTACTCCAAAACTGTACCAAACTAATCGTTTATCTGTAGGACTTTTTACCGGTCTAAAAGTTTAATATGGAATCTTAGAAGAAGGTCTGGGGAGGGTGTTTTTTTGTCTTCTATGGCAGTGATGGTCTTTCTTATTCGGTTTGTCCCTCGCACGACCTTTCCGCCCCTAAAGCCGGGGCTGGGCTCGTACTTTTTTCTCTCAAAAAAGTACGCAAAAAAGTCATCGCTGGGGATCTTTTGCATCCTTAGTAGCCTGTGCAATGGCAATTTTCTACAGACGCAACGATCCCAAGGCGACATTTTTCTGTTAATATGGTAGGGTGCAAGGAAGCGTAAGACAACGGTCTGCTATCGTTTATTCTCTGTTCGCTAAGACGGCCTTGGTTTCGACTGCGTAGCGAGCCGTCGTCAATCGCCGTTAAGAACCATCCCCTGTTCGAACGGAGTGAGTTTGGGATGGTTTAGGCGATGACAGGCGAGGTAGCATCAAGAAACCTAGCCTTGAATCTTTGGTTCTTTCTTTTCAAGAAGAAAGAACAAGCCCTGTCGCGGCAAGCGACGGAAAGGCTGTGGGCAGGGCAAAGCGGTGGTGATTTATGTAAACTGGCGACATTTTTCTGTTAAGGAAGAGTTGTTGCTAAGAGATGTAGATAAGCGGTTTAAATTGTTTGTTCCAACTCCAATATGACGGATTTCTTGATGTTTAATTAACAACCTGTTAATATGTAAACGTCAAATTTACAGCGAAATTATTAATTCTGATGGATTATACGCAGGTTCCTGATATCGAGTTGTTCCGTGGCTGCAAAGCGGGAGATATGCGGGCATACAACGAGTTGGTCGATCGCTATGCTCCGCGTCTGCAACAGATGGGGATGCGTTATCTACGGGATGAGTTTTTGGTGGAAGAGCTTGCTATGGATCTGCTGTTCTATATTTGGGAACGGCGACAGGATATCATCATTAACCAGAGCTTATCGGCCTATCTATTTAAAGCTTTTCGTAACATGATCGTCCGGCAATTGCGTAAAGCACCGGTGTATACCAGTCCGGTTGATGAGCTCCCGGCGCATGAGCTGCCCCTGGCTACGGATCCGCCCGACGGACAAATCCTTGCGAAGGAAATGGAGGATATATACCGGAAAAACCTGGCAGAACTCAGCCCGCAACGCCGATTGGTTTTTGAGCTTAGCCGCGATCAGCAACTGAGCTATAAAGCGATTGCGAGCCATACCGGCCTTTCGATTAATACCGTAGAGAACTATATGAGCGCTGCATTGGCCGCCCTACGCAAAAAAATGGATAACGATACCGTGCTCTTCCTGTTGGCCTTGGTATTGCCTATATATTTCTAATCCATTTTATATCAAATTATTTTTCTGTTAATCAGTGTGTTGTAGTTTTTTTTGTGGTAAAAAAACTTCGCTCTAGGTGGTAGCCATAGGTGTTAGGTTACTATATAGATAGAAGGAACTGAACCATGAAAGATCACGATATTGAACTGCTAAAAAAGTTTTTAGATCGCCGCTGTTCGGACGAGGAGCAGGCCGATGTACAGATGCTCCTGCAACAGGAGGAAAGCCAACACGTGTTGGAGGAGCTAATAGCAGCCCAGTCGGCTGCCGATTGGAATGCGACAAGCAAAGCGGATCCCGAGCAGCAGCCGCTTATCAATCGGTGGAAGCTCCATCTCCAGCAACGGATAGCACAGGAAGCGCAGAACCGCTCCAAGCGGCTGCGCATGCACAGATGGCGTCAGGTAGCAGCTGTCATCGTGGGTGTATTGTTTATGGCCGGAGTTTCTTTTGTGGGCTACAAACAGATGGTGCCAAAGAGGGCCGTCATCGAACAGCGCAATACGGGTGGAGGGCCCATAAAATATGTACTTCCGGATAGCACATCGGTATATCTAGCTGCTGGTAGCGAGCTGCGCTATCCGGCACAGTTCTCGGGCGGCACACGGGAGATACACTTAAACGGAGAGGCTTTCTTTGATGTGACACCCGATGCGACGAAGCCTTTTGTCATCCATACAGGAAACGTCCGGACACGTGTACTGGGCACGTCTTTTCGGGTAACGGCATTTGATTCCACAGCCGTTGAAGTGGCTGTGGCTAGCGGTAGGGTACAAGTCACAGATCACCAATCAGAAGAACCTAGGGCGTTAGCTTTATTGACCAAAGGGCAGAAAGTACACTACGATGCTGTGCGTGGATCGGTTCGCAAGGGTCTGGTCGACGCAGCATCGCTGGAAAATTGGGCTTCGGGTGAGGTCTATTTTGATGGACAAGAGCTCGATAAAATACTAGCATCATTACAGCGTATATACGGTGTGGCTTTCCGCTTGGAAGATCCCCGTTTGGCAGCTGTTCGCCTGAACGCGACGTTTTCGGCGACCGAACCTTTGGACGATGTTATGGAGATGTTGGCTTTTGTGGGCAAGTTCACGTACCGCTACGATTCCCAACAACAGGTCATGATCCTATATCATACGCCGTAAGGATTGCCATGCCTGCTTCAACACGTTATGAACCTTAAATAAAATGCCTATGTAGATACGATAACAACACGGTTTACCCCATAAAAAAACGTTCCCATCTACCGATAGGAACGTGACAGTACAGATACCGTTTACGATTGGTAGTCCGAGCGGTAAGTGCACTTAACTTACAGATCAACTAAAAAATTAACCCATAAATATTTTACAATAATATGCAAAAAAGCACTCTTCTGCTTTATAAAATCAGATCAAAATATGGTTTTCGGCATTTGTCATGCGCTATATGTACGTTCTTTGTGCTTGTCATGATGTTGCCGATGGGAGCGCCCGGCCAGGATCTGACAACGATGAAACTATCTATCCGCGCGCAACATATTTCCATTAAGGCTGCCCTGAAGCAGATCCAGCAAGGCAGCCAAGTCAAATTCTTCTACGGCAACGATGTAGATCGATACAACGGAGTGTATGTAAACCTCACCGAGAGGGAAAACAATGTGAAGCTTGCAATCGACCGTGTGCTTAAGCCTACGGATCTTCGCTATACACAAAAGGGGTTGCATATCATGATCGATGCAAAACCCACTACCCGTGACGCTAGGTCTCCAGATCCAGGGGCTGTTCGTAAAGCAACACCCCAACGTCCGGGCCGCATCAGTGGTAAAATCTTGGACGAGCGGGGCGAACCATTGGTCGGAGCCTCGGTCCTCGTTATAGGGAATGGCAACCTGACTACCCAGACGGATTTGGATGGAAGCTATACGATCAGTTGCACGCCCGGCCGTTATACGTTGGAGGTGCGTTACCTTTCTTTCCAGACGCAGCGTATCACCGACGTGGTGGTTAAGGATAATACCCAGACACCGCTTACGGTGTCGATGAAGGCAGAAGCGAACACCCTTGGCCAAGTGGTGGTCACATCCGGCTATAAAAAAGCGTCTGTCGATGGTCTATACAGCGAACAGAAGAATAGGGCGGCAATTGGTAGCGGTATTGCTGCCGAACAGATTGCGGCTACACCTGACCGGCATGTGGGGGAGACTTTAAAGCGTATATCGGGCGTGAATACGACCGACAATAAATTTGTATTGATCCGTGGTATCGGCGAGCGGTATAATGCGGCGTTATTGGATGGTACAGTACTCCCGAGTACGGAGGCTCAGCGAAGAAGTTTCTCCTTCGAACTGGTACCGAATGCCTTGGTGGATAATGTGGTGGTCGTAAAGACCATAACGCCGGATATGAATACGGGTTTTGGTGGTGGTGCCATTCAGGTGAATACCAAGGATATCCCAACCGAAAATTTTATGGATCTTACGGTCGGCAGTGCGATCAACGATCAGTCAGCTGGGAAGAAGTTTTTAAGCCGGAAACGGGGAAAATACGATTATTTAGGGTTTGATGACGGGCGGAGGGCTTTCCCGGCCGACCTGAAGACCATGTCCACTAGTTCGCCTGTCGAAGAGTTAATAGCACAAACGAAACGGTTTACGCAGGATAACTTCACGGTACATCGGTATCGGGCAGCCCCAGCGCAGCACTACCAGTTCACGCTTGGCCGTCTATATCCGTTGGACGATTCCGGGCAACGTAAGTTTGGATTTACCGGTGCCCTGAGTTATCGGAATAACCAAACGGTCAATGCCATCGAAGCGATACGTCGGGGTAATTGGAATACCAACACCGAAATCGTGGCCCAGGGGCGGTCTTACGATTTTAATACTACGCTCGGCGGCGTATTGAATATGGGTTTGCAACTTGGGCAACATCGCTTGAGCCTCCGCAATACGTATACGCATGTATATAGCAACGCATTGACACGTATTAAAGGGGTAAGTTCAGCCAATGATTTTGATGGACAGCCGGAATGGATCCGTGAAGCCGATGATCCCACATTCACGACCTTACTACAGAATAAGCTGAGCGGACAGCATCAGTTGGGGAATATGAAAGTGGATTGGGATGTGGCTCGTACCGATATAGCACGCGAGCAAAAGGACATCGGGATTGCGACGCGCACTATACAGCTGATTGGCAAGGATACGATTTTTGCCTATTTCCCCAATCCAATCTCGGAGGCTCGGTTTACGCCTATTTCCAGGCAGCACTATTCGAACGACGAAAAACACTACTCCTGGAATGTATCCGCATCGCGATCATTCGATGCAGGCATCCTCAGCAATACGATCAAAACAGGATACTTCGGTACGCATCGCCGGGCGAGGTTCGACTGGAAGATCTTACCGCTTCTGAAAGGCTATGCGCCGCTTGACCCCGCACTCACCTATATCCCGATTGGCGACATGCTGAAGCCGGAAAACGTACGGGCCGATGGTTACCTCTTGCTGTTGGACGGGTGGGGCAACGATTACTATGCCGGCGAAAGCCAGAACCATGCGGGCTACCTCATGTTGGATAACCGACTGGCCAACCGCTGGCGCCTCGTGTGGGGCCTACGCGCGGAGTATTATGACTACCAAGAAATCCACAATGGATCCAATTCACCCAAACAGGGGGCATATGGAGCATTCGACCTGCCCGCTGATAAGGCGTGGCAATGGCTGCCGTCGGCCAACCTGACCTATAGTCCGCTTGGCTCACTGAATATTCGGGCGGCTTACTCCAGTACGGTGGTGCGCCCCGAAATGATGGACAACAGTCAGTTCTTCCGTTATAGTGCTTTTTACGATGGGCTTGTGGGGAGTGCGGGGATCAGCAGTACGCGTATCGACAGCTGGGATTTTAAGACGGAATGGTTTCCTGGTCTAGGCGAATTGCTTTCCATCGGGGGCTACTACAAATATTTCGACAAACCTGCAGAAATGATCGCTATGGAAACCCTCGACTTTGGGTTCCGGTATACGTTGAAAAATTCGAATTGGGCGAAGGTATACGGAATGGAGCTCGAAGCCCGTAAAAATCTAGGTTTTATAGCGGATGTTGCCGTATTGCAGCACTTGACCCTTTCCGGAAATTTGACCTATCAGCAATCTAAGGTAGAGGGTTTGTTTATGACAAACGACAACGATCCAGAGAACGGAAAGCCTATTATGGCACCCATGAGGCAAAAGCGAGCGCTGTATGGACAGGCTCCTTATTTGTTGAATGCCGGACTTCAATACCAGGATGACAAACTGGGAATGAATATCGTGTATAATAAGTCGGGTCGTAAAACATATTTCGTGACGACGTCGCCAGCGAATACAGAATATGAGCAGCCCCGCGAACAATTGGATGTACAGCTGAGCTACAGATTTTTCAAGTCCAAGTTAGAAGTTAAAATTAATGGAGGCAACTTGCTCGATGCGGCTTCGGTATTTTATAACAACCGCGGCAGCTATGAAGTCAATCCCGATTCCGAAGGGGGATCATTGGATTTTAGCAATGCCCAGCGGTTGAAACCTGGGTTTACCGACGATTATGAAGATGGCGACCTCTACACGTTCAAACAACGATTTGGCCGGACATTCAGCACCTCCTTGACCTACAGATTTTAAACGATTTTACGCATAAAGAAATATATGAAGCTATATAATCACATAAACAGACCGTTTTTATTAGGTATATGCATATCTCTTATGGCCTTCTTCTACGGATGCCAAAAAGGGGAGCTCTATTACGATTCGGAGCCACACGTCGTGCAGATCGCATTTAAAGGATCGACCGCTACAGCGCTCGAATTTGTGTACAACGGTAGGGTAGTGGACAGCACGCGGGGACAGTTTCATTCTTTCCCGAACGCGTTCCAGATGCTGATAGAAGAGGGTGAACAAAAACTCCATGTGCGCGAAAAGGGAAAAACCGATATATTGCGGACCTACGACATCGATCCAAAAGGATTTACGCATGAATTTGGGATTTTTTATGATAATGGGGAAATCTACGATGCGGGTATTACCTATAACCTGATGGTCTTTGCCGCCGACATCGGTCTTGATTTTTACGTGGATGATAAGTTGGTTTACCAGAACCCTTATGGCGGTGCGACCATGAATCCTTTGACAATTGCCCTCAATAAGGGGCAGGAGAGAAAACTCACGGTTACCCGGAAGGATGAACAGGAGGTTCTCGTGAGCCGGACGATCACCGAAGCTGACGCGGATAAGACGCTGAAGTTTTACTTGGATGCGTATGGTCTTATCGAACGCATGAAACTGCCGCCGCTGAAAGATCCCAAGGGTATGACCGTGATGTTACGATTTTTGCCAGATGTGCCATTTGGGCAGACCACATTCCTCGGCGGAGATGTCGATTTGGTGTTTTATACACGTGACAAGGCTACAGAGGCAGTTTCCGACGCACATTTGCGTTTCACGGTGCCGACGGACGGATCTTTTGGCACGCTGGAATTGCCGGCTATCGATGATTCTAAGTTCTACACCTTTGATATTTTCCGGAAAGGTACGAATCAGGTGGCTTATCAGAGTATAAACGGAAGCTATACCGTTAGTCCTGGACTAGGGAAATATGGAATCTTTTATTTCTTGACGGACGGTCTTAGTTTCTTTGTTCCCGGTGAACGACTGATCTGTATCGTATCGCCATTGGAAGAGATGGGAGGAGAAAATTTTGATCAGATTTTTATGACGCCCCAGACGACGTTCCAGATCAACGATTGGATTGAGCTTGTAGAATAAGGAGTTGGAGTTCGGAGGGCTGGTAAGTAACGGACAAACGATATTCCGCAACGATCCCAAGGCGACATTTTTCTGTTAAGGATGGGTTGTTGCAAAGAGATGTAGATGAGCGATTTTAAATTATTTATTCCGTTAATATGGTGGGTGCAAGGAAGCGTAAGACAACGGTCTGCTATCGTTTATTTTTTGTTCGCTGAAGACGGCCTTGGTTTCGACTGCGTAGCGAGCCGTCGTCAATCGCCGTTAAGAACCATCCCCTGTTCGAACGCAGTGAGTTTGGGATGGTTTAGGCGATGACAGGCGAGGTAGCATCAAGAAACCTAGCCTTGAATCTTTGGTTCTTTCTTTTCAAGAAGAAAGAACAAGCTCTGTCGCGGCAAGCGACGGAAAGGCTGTGGGCAGGGCAAAGCGGTGGTGATGTATGTAAACGTTGTCCCTCGCACGACCTTTCCGCCCCTAAGCCCGGGGCAGGGTTTTCTTTTTTGTCTTCTATGGCAGTGATGGTCTTTTTTATCGGTTTGTCCCTCGCACGACCTTTCCGCCCCTAGGCCTGGGGCAGGGTTTCTTTTGTCTTCTATGGCAGTGATGGTCTTTTTTATCGGTTTGTCCCTCGCACTGCCTTTCCGCCCCTAAGCCCGGGGCAGGGGCGTTACTTTTGCTGCCAAAAGTAACCAAAACCCGTCGCTGGGGATCTTTTGCATCCTGAGTAGCCTGTGCAATGGCAAGTTCCTACAGACGCAACGATCCCAAGGCGACATTTTTCTGTTAAGGATGGGTTGTTGCAAAGAGATGTAGATGAGCGGTTTTAAGTTTTCTGTTTAGGATGGGTTGTTGCCAGGAAACCTAAGAAAACAGTTCTTTCTTTTCAAGAAGAAAGAACAAGCCCTGTCGCGGCAAGCGACGGGGCACACCCAAAGAACAGCCATGCCTGCTACTGTTCTCTTTTTACCTCAGCTCCCATGAGCGGATCCGTTCGACTCAGTTTCCCGGTTTCTACATGTCCCGCATATTGATATCGGAAATGCGGGTCCGCATCGTGCGTGACTGCTATATCATACCAACCAAACGATTGCTCTAACTCCTGCATCCACTTGAAACGATTTGCCTGAAAGCTTTTGTCCGTGTAGCCGTACGACAGATCGCAGACGTGTAGCCGACCCTTGTTTCCTCCAACTTCTAGGGTAACTGCTGTTTTGTTCTTAACTTGGTGTAGGAGTTCTATCTTCAGATTAGGCGGCACGCCAACGGAGCCTTTAAACGATCGATAAAAGCCGTTTGGGCCGTGTATATCGATATGATATACGCCGCCTACGAAATCACTCAGGGGCCAACGATAGATGAGTGGTTCGCCTTCGCGTGCTGCGATATTCCATGTTTGTCCACCTAGTTTTGCTGTGCCTACGGGCACGCGCGCTATTGCGACGAAGGGAGCTCCAACCGTCTTTGTTTTAGACAATCGGCCATCCACCGCAAAGGTAATGCATAAGCTTTGCGTTCCGTCGTCTATATGCGCATTTACGGTAAAGTCGTAAGGTAGCGGACAGGCTTCTTTAGTGCCAGGCTCCTGCGGAGATGTCCACAGGTCGCTAAGTTTTAGATCTAAGGATGATGGTAGCGACAACGCTCTGAAACCGGTGGGCAAGGCCTTGTTTTTTGCGGCATGAATACGTTCTACATAGGCGTCGCGTTTAACAGCTTCGAACGACACGGTCTCCTGGCCATTTGCTGGCTGGAAAACGGATGTGAGATTGCCGCTAACGAGCCTCCGCCAACTACTTAGGTTGTCTTCTTTGACTTTTTTACGGTATTTCTTTTCGATGAAATATTCGAGAAACTGTAAAGGCGATGTAAGATCGCATACTTCCGAGTTGACGCGTCCGCCTTTACTCCATGGAGATGCGATAACAAGCGGCACGCGGAAACCAAACCCGATCGGGCTTTCCAACGTGCTCCGGGTGTCGCCGCTGCGTAAGCGTTCTTGTTCGACAGTGACATACTCGTTTTCGGTATGTATACCCCGGGCCACGACGCCTGTGTCAGGACGTTGGCTATGGGGCGGAACAAAGGGAGGTATGTGGTCGAAATAACCGTCGTTTTCATCATAGGTAAGAATGAATATCGTTTTCTTCCAGATCTCGGGGTTCGCGGTCAGGATATCGAGTGCTTCGGAAATATACCAAGCTCCATACCAGGGCGAACCTGGATGGTCAGAGAACCGGCACGGTGCCACGAGCCAGGATACCGTAGGCAGTTGGCCGCTACGCACGTCCTGCCGGAACTGATGAAAGACGTCGCCCTGAGGTACGGCGACTTCTTTTGTCCCTTCGGCATCCGTATATGCAATGGTTTCTAATTGATGGTAATGCGGATCGCCGGTATTGGTGACAAACGCACGACGATGGATTTCCTGGCTGTGTGTGTCTAGCTTTGAAAAGGCCTCCGGTCCATAGCGCACTACATCTAGACGGAGCTGTTGGGCTTCGTGCTGCAGTTTTTTATAAGATTCTGCGTCGCTGAAACGCGCTGTTTCTAGGGTATGCTCCACTTCTGCCAGTCTCTTTTGCATATACCGATGGTGTGCGGGATGGAAGCGTACCTGATATTGTTTGTGAAATTCGAGGTTATTGTCCGTAAAATTGGCTAGCCAATCTTCTTCTTCTCCTTCAAATCCGACAGGTATACTCAATTCGTTTTGGTAGACCTTCCAAGGTATCCCGGCTTCCTGTAAGCGTTCGGGATAGGTTTTCCAACCGACATTTTTGTAATTGATTTGTCCATTGTCGACATGGGCTGTGGATGCACCGTTGTGCGGTTCTTCGCGGATGGTGCCCGACCAGAAATACGAGCGGTTGGCACTGGTTCCGGTTAGCGATGAACAGAAATGTTGGTCACAAATAGTGAATGCGTCTGCCAGTGCATAATAAAACGGGATATCCTGCCGTGTGTGATAACCCATCGTGAGCGGGATATGACGGAACGCAGCATTACCTGCTTTTTTAGCTTCGAGCCAGGTATCCATTTTACCTTCATTGCGCGCAAAGACCATGTCTTTCCAACTATGCGGAAGAGATCCCATCCAGGTCGTTTTGCTATTTTCTATGTCGAGGCGGAAGGGTGTATACGTTTGCCCATCACGATTTTGCTGTAACCATACGGGCATGCCATCGGGCTTGTGGATGGCCCGCGGGTCGCTGAATCCGCGGACACCTTTTAACGTGCCATAACAATGATCAAACGAGCGGTTTTCCTGCATCAGGAAAACAATATGTTCGGCATCCAGAAAGGTGCTGCCCTCCGCGGCTTCGATGGCCAGCGCGCGCTGAATGGAACGGGGCAGCAGCTGTACGGTAGCTGTTGCCCCTGCCAATAGCGATGCTTTTTTTAGAAATGATCGTCTACTTTCCATCGATGTATTATTGTACCCACCAGGGTTTACTGCGGATATTGTCGTTGCCGCCAAATTGCGATTGAATGGCTGATCCGACATTTGCGGTATTGTTGTTATATTCCGATTGGGGGTACATCCAGCGATAGGCGGTCAGTACGTTGGCCGATTTACGTAAGCTCGGGTAGCCTGTTCGCAGATGATCGTAATAAGCCGAATAACCACCTTGGTGAAACGACCGTAGGTATTTCTGCATGTGGATGCGAGCAAGTTTTTCTTCCGTTGTAGATACTGCGTCCAGCCTGACGATATCTTGCTTCAGGTAGGCTTCTACTTTGCTTGCGTTGACGAACGTACCCAGGCCTTTGGCGTAATTTTCGTAAAATTTGAACGCCGATGTTATGCCGGCGTTATAGGCAGCTGTTGCATTGCCCGTAATCCATCCGCGTATCATGGCCTCGGCCAGAATAAATTGTTGTTCCGCATAGCCGATCAATACGTATGGCTCCGTAGTAGCATCTTTTGTGTAACGCTCCAATACTTTGGACAGTTTTCCTTGGACGGCCTTGGCGTTGACCTGCGCGTACGGTACAATGGGATCGCCTCCTTCGTAAGCAGCGAAATTGTCCAACGCTAAGCCGGCTTCTTCGGCCAGACGTGTGCGGGTCGCAATGACAAAAAGACGGGGATCTTTATGGTCTTGGAGTCTTTTGATAAAGGTGGAATCCATATACATTCCTGAACCATAACCGCTGGAGTTAAATTCGGGATAACGGTTACCTTCTTGATCGAGGAACACGAGCTGGGCATCGTCGCCTTCAGAAAGCAGGGGAGCCTGCTGTGCTATTTCCGCAAATTTCGCTTTGATTCCTAAATTGGAATCGCCATCTTTTTTGGAAAGGGTAAGTAGTACGCGCAGCCGGAACGCATTGATGGCTTTGATCCATTGTGTGGTGTTGCCCTCGTATATGATGTCGCCAGTAAGCACCTCTTGGTTTTCAGTCAGGATATTGCTCGCTTCCTCCAGTTCGCTCAAAATCCCGTTAAACACGTCTTTTTGGGCGTCGTATGTTGGCGAGTAAATAGCATTGCGTTCTCCCTGTAACGCTTCGGAATACGGAATGTCGCCAAACGTTAACGTCAAATTATAAAAATAATAAGCGCGGAAGAATTTGGCCAACGCCAAATAGCCGGGCTCGCCGATCGATTGGGCTTCTTCCTCGAGTTTGACAACGTTGCGCAGTTGTTCGTAGGGATCGAAACTTCCCCGCTGCCAATTGTAAATCTGATTGGCATTTTCGCCATCGGTCTGTACAATCATCTTCAAGGTATAAAGGGGCGATGTGCCGTGCCACGCACGGAAGGCTTCCCATTCTATTTTGGGCAATAGGGCACGGGGATGAGCGTTGCCTGCCCGGTTGGGATCCGTGTTGATATCTTCTAATTTTCTACAGGAAACGGTAGATCCAATTGCCACGCAGAAAAGGAGGAAGGTGTATAGTTTATGTGTTTTTCTCATGATATGTCATTCTTTTGTTGCCAATAGCCTTACACTAAAATTTAAAATTCAAGGATACACCGATGTAGCGGGTTGACGGATCTTGTAAGTTGTCGTCATTGCCGATACCGAAATCCGGATCCACGTAAGGGATATTTTTCCACATCAGCAGGTTATAGCCAAAAACGGAGGCATCCAAAGATTGCAGGGCTTTTGTTTTAATCACTTTGTTTAGGTCGTAGCCTACCGACAAGCGTCTCAATTTGACGAAGGTACGGTCGTATACATTAGCAAACATCTCGTTTTCGTCTTCAGTGACACGTGCCCGGTAGGGGTAGTTTTGGCTCCAGGTTTGCCAACTCACGGTACCGGTGTACGGTGCGTAGGTACGCGTGTCTGACGTGATATTTCCGTTCACGTCGCGTACGAGCTCGCCCCCGGTTACAACGACACCTATTGGCTTATAGGCGTTTTGCCCGGAATCGTATTCCTCATCGCGATATAGTGTAGACGAGGGATGCTTGCCGCCCCACCACATCTTTTCGATCGTTTGGGAGCGCATTACGCCGCCAATAGAACCGTCAATATCAACGTTGATTGTGAAATCTTTTACGTTAAATGTGTTTAAAAAGCCAAACTGCCAATCTGGGTTGAAGTAACCGAGGTAACTTGGGTAAGGATCTTGTATGGGCATACCGGTATTGGCATTTAGAATCAGGTCGCCGCTGGCGGATTTTTGCCAACTGGTATCGTAGTACGCATCTGCGCGATCGCCGACTTTACGGTTTTGGTATTGTGTGACACCATCATAAATGGCTTCGATTCGCTTGATGGAACGGCTCCAGTTAATGGCTGTATTCCAGCTGAACTTTTCGTTCTTTAGAATACGGGCGTTTAGCATGACTTCATATCCTTGTGTGCGATATTTCAAACCATTGACTTTGCGCGCGCTGAAGCCGGATGACTGAGACGTACTCAAATCAAATATGGAGTTGTCGTCCAGTACATTATAATACGTGAAGTCTAGCGATAACCGGTTATTGAAGAAACCTAGAGAGGTACCTGCTTCAAAAGATGCCGAACGCTGCGGTTGGATGGCTTCGTTCAGAATCACACCGGGGTAGCTGACGGAAGGGGTAGAGCCATAGGTAAGGGCTTTGTCATAGGCTGCCCGAATACTGTAGGGATCGAGGTCACTCGATACTTGAGCCCATGATGAGTATATTTTCCAGAAATCGACATGTTGCGGCATATGGAAATAATCCGATAAGATGGAACTGATAGATGCCGACGGGTAGAAGAACGAGGCATTGTCTTTGGATAATGTGGATGACCAATCGTTCCGACCCGTTAGGTTCAGGTAGGTAGATCGGAAGATATCAAAGGTTAACGATCCATAGACGCTTCGCGTGACACGGTCTTCTGTGAAATTGTTCGACTTCGCATCACCGGAGATATTGGTCTTGATAGGCCCCTGACTATTGTTGATGTTGTAGATAAATGGAACAACAAGCCCGTCGGTAGACATAAATGCATTCCGCACCGTGCGCCTAAAAGTGGAGCTACCGGCATTCAAGGTAACACCAAAATCGTTTGAGAACTGTTCCGTGTAGGTGGCCAATACGTCGGCATCGAAGTTCAGTTGCTTGTTGTCCCACGTTTTGTAATCGCCGTTGCGGGAGTCGCCATAGTTCATGTACGACTTAGGTACTTGCATATCTTCAAAGCGCGACCTTTGACGGGCAGAAACACGGCCCTGTACGGTGAATTTCGGCGATAGCCGCCAATTGAGTGTGCTCTGGCCGTGCAGTACGTCCATGTCATAGACCTGATTCAGTTCTTCCGCAGCAAAGTAGGGGTTGTTGTACCAGGCGTAGTTGTAATTGGCCTGACGGAATCCTTCTTGTCCGGGAACATAGAAGTGCTCGGAAAGTTCCTTTCCGTTGACGTCATTTCCCATCCAGAGGAGGATGGTATACATGTGGTTCTTTGGTCCATAGCCGTAACGTGGGTAGTTTGGTGATTTAACTTTATTGTAGGAGAGATTGAGGTCAAATTGTACGTTGGGCGTGAAACGGTAGGATGAATTGACGTTGGCGCCGCCATTCGTGAGCTGCGTATTGGGAACTTGTCCTTTTTGAAAAGCATATTTTCCGGAAGCGAAAATACTGAGCTTATCATTTTTATAGGAAATCGTAGCATTGTTTTCGGTAACCATGCCCATACCTAGAAAATCGCGAAGGTTATCATGTGCTACCCAATCGATTGGCACACGTTCGTACCGAGATTTATCGTCATACATCGTGCCACTGACATCGCCCCACCAGGGGATGACTTCGCCCGTTTGTTTGTCTCGGATCGGGCTGTTCCATTGGGGCACCAGTATGCCGGTGTTGAGCTTAGGCCCCCAGGCCATATCGCCGTCGGAGATACCGCCGTCGGCACCGTCCCAGAATTCATATTTGCCATTAGAGCCACTGCCGTATTCCATCTGCGATTCAGGAAACACGGTGAAGCCAGCGGAAAACATATTCGTGGTTCCGACGCTGAACTCCAAACGTTCGTTTTTTGCGCTTTTCGTGGTTATCAAAACAGCTCCATTCCGCCCGCGGTTTCCGTAAAGCGCGGAAGCTGCGGTACCTTTTAGGACGTTGATGTTTTCAATATTCTGACTGGGTATATCAAAGAAATCAGTCTCCACAGGAACGCCGTCGATAACAATAAGAGGTGTCTTCCCGCGTAGGTTAAAGGAAGGCGCTTGAAATATTCCCGTCGGATTGTTTACGTTTAAGCCCGCTACCTGTCCGGTCAAAGCATTACCAATGTTCATGGTCTTGGACTGTGTAAGGACTTCCGTCTTGACTTCCTGTGTAGCGTAGCCTACTTTTTTCTTTTCTTTCTTGATACCGATGGCTGTGACGACCACTTCTTCAATCGCAGACTCTTCTTTTTGTAGGATGATTTCCATGTCGTTGCTACCAACACGGACGGTGATCAACTGATAGCCTAGGCCTTTCACCTCTAACTCGTCGCCTTGTTGAGCGTCGATTGTGAAATTCCCGTTGAAATCGCTGGAAGCGACTTGTTTGGTCCGCAGGTTCCGTATGGTTGCTCCGGCGACGGATTCTCCTTCTGCGGAGCTGATTTTGCCACGTACTCCGGATTGGAAAATTTCCGTGTATGCAGGTGGGTGTTCAGCAACCGAGCGCATTGTCCGTGCTTGAGCGCCATGCAGGACCATAGATAGCGCTAAAATTACAGCCAGTTTCGAACTGGACTTTGCGAATCTAAATGTTACTTCATTCATTCGTTTTTGGATTAATAAAAGGACTCGTTATTAGTCGCTGCAAAACAAGACAACTGTTGTTAAGTTAGCATTGAGAGAAAAAGAATTAAATGTGAATAATTCGTGTAGCATGGGATTTCGGTCTGCTCGAAAAACAAATAAGCTTTTCGAAGATTTAGGAGGCGTCTCCCGTACGACCTGTTTGTCAAGCCCTTGGGAGGGTTGCCCAGTATGGAGGGGGCTTTCTTTTTTCCATCGAGGAAAAAAGAGAGAGCTCTATCGCAACAAGCGACGGAAAGGCGGGGGAGGTAGGCGAGTCAAGAATGTTCAATCCTCTTTCGGTGTGAAACGCAAGTTCGTAATGAGGCCGGGCACCTTTTTTATGTTTTTTCAAAAGTAAATGAATGCTTAAAAGCTTCTAATGTTTCATTGTTGTTACAAAACATTTCGTATAAATGATATTTGGTTTCGAATTGTTTTGTTTGTTAATGTTTTTTTGTTTCTTTGTTTACATAAATTTAATAGGATAACTGCATTTTTGCATCAATTCTAAATCGAAAACCCAGTTAAAATGAAAGGAGGTACCATGTTGAAATAGTCAGGGCATATAACCATTACGTAATAATTGATCAAAAACCTATAATTTCATGAAATCATTTACAATAAAAAAATATTTATTACCTATTATTATAGTGGGCTGCGTGTTATGCAATCCGCTTACCCTGTTTGCGCAACAGCGCACCGTTTACGGAAAAGTTCGGACAGCCGAAAACATATCGCTACAAAACGTAACCGTCTTGTTTAAGGGGTCAAATCTAGGTACAGTAACCGATAAATCCGGAGAGTTTCAAATCAACATTCCAAACGATGGGGTATTGATTTTCAGTTTAGTCGGTTTTAAAGACCAAGAAATAAGTACACAGAATAAAAAGAACATCAATGTCATTTTGGAAGAAGCCGACAATAACATTGATGAAGTGGTGGTGTTCGGGTATTCCTAGGTCGATAAGCAACACGTGGCCTCTTCGGTGGCGCAGTTGGATATGAGTAAGACGAAAACCAGACCAATTTTCAAAATGCAGGAGGCGTTTAGTGGTACGATACCGGGCGTAACCATGTTGCAAGGTAGCAATTTACCGGGGATGGTGCCAGGAACGATTTCTATCCGCGGTATCAGTACATTGAAGAATGCAGATGCTTTAGTGATCGTTGACGGGATGGAGCAATCGATAACCGATATCGATCCAAACCAGATTAAGAGCGTTACCGTTTTGAAAGACGCGGCATCAACATCGATGTACGGCTCCCGTGGCGCCAATGGAGTGATCATTGTCGAGACAGAACGTGGCTATACGGGACAGTTTAAGGTGGATATCAATACGTGGACAGCGATAAATTCGGCGATTGATAAGCCGGATTTTGTCGGCGCAGCACAATATATGAAAGTCAATAATTGGGCCCGGGAGCATCAGGGACAAACTCCGCAGTTTACGGCAGAAGATATTGCCAAAGCGGAGTCTGGCGAAATCCCGACGGTGAACTGGCTCGATGAAGTTATGCAACGCAGAGCGTATGCACACAATACATCGGCAAATATTTCAGGCGGTGGGGGTGTCGGGACATTTAATTTGATGCTTGGTCATGTTAAAGAAAACGGGTTAAATGCGATCGAAGGTACCGAGAAATTCTCAGCGCGCTTTAATACAAACATTAATATCGCAGACCGTTTTGTGTTATTGGCGGATTTCTATGCCCACCGCTTGCAGGTAGACCGCCTTATGGCCAACGATAATGGTCATGGGCTTTACCAGCTGGCTTGGCGAATGAACCCTACCCAGCAGATTTTCTATGATTCGGACCTGCCGGAACATTATATTTTGCACAACAATATAAATCCGCTTGCATCTATTGCCAAAGGAGGTATCAAAAACTATGTGCATGACCGCAGTACGATCAACTTAAGGCCACGCTACAACATCAATAAAAACCTGAACATCGAGGGAAATGTGTCGTATATCATGAATAAATCGGCCAATAAAGAAAAGCGGAAGACCTTTAAATTTTACGATGGAAATGGTGCACCTGTGACCATTTGGAACAACGCCGTGGCGGCAGAGCAAGGAGTAAGTACCAGTTTATTGACAGCGCGTGCGCTAGTGAATTATAACAGTACACTGCGTGGCGATCAGGATAAGATATACCTTACCTTGGGATCGGAAATTATGAACGAGATCCGTACAGACTACCGGGAGACGAGTAAGGCTTCCTTTTTTGGAAAATTAAACTATTCGTTTGACAACCGCTACTTGTTGGAAGTGACTGGACGTGCTGATGGGAGCAGTAAGTTTGCGCCCGAACACAAATGGGGATTTTTTCCTTCGGTTGCATTGGCTTGGAATGCACATAACGAATCCTTTATGCAAAGTTTGCGGGATGCGGGAACGATTAATAACTTGAAGGTGCGGGCCTCGTATGGTTTGATCGGAAACGAGAATGTAGACCCGTATTTATGGGAGGAAATCGTTAATAACTGGGGATGGACGATCCGCGTGCCGAATCCATTGTTTTCTTGGGAAAAACAAAAGCAGTGGAATGTCGGACTGGATGTAACAGCGCTGGACAACCGCCTGACGATGACCGCTGAAGTGTACAACAAATTTTCGTATGATTTGATCTACGACAGTTTTACCGTTCCGCCGTTGACCGGCTCCAATACATTGGAATCTGCGGTAAATATCGGAGAAGTTGAGAACAAAGGCTGGGAGCTATCGGCAAGTTGGTCCGACAAGATTGGCGCTGTATCCTACAAAGTAGGGGGAATGTTGTTCGACAACGTGAACAAGATGTTGAAAGCGGGGTATAGCCAGTCGGATACGTTGATATTCAAGGGGGATAGCGATAAGGTTTGGTACCGTGGTATTGCCTTGGATAACTACTACGGCTTTCAGAGTAATGGTTATTTTCAGGATCAAGCGGAAGTGGATGAAACAACGGCGAAGTTGCCCAATACGCTCCCCGGGGATATTCGTTACGTGGATCAGAATGGCGATGGCTTGATCAATGATAAGGACCGTGTCAATCTTGGCGACCCATTCCCACATATGAACTATTCGATAACGTTGGATTTGGGTTGGAAACGTTGGGATTTCGCGATGATCGGACAAGGCGTAGGACGGCGAACAGGGCGCATCGTTGGTCAAGAGGCCTACCCCGTGCTGATGGATGGAGAAAGCAACAGTCTGGGTGCACCAAGACAGTATTACGTGGATAACAGTTGGACCCCCGAACGGAGAGATGCCCGTTTTCCCCGGGTGTGGACTGGAAACACGGCTAATGAATACCTGAGCGATCTATGGCTAAGTGATGCATCGTATTTTCGTATAAAAATGTTGCAATTGGGCTACACGTTCCCGACGGCAGGTAGGTATTTTAAAAACATTCGCTTGTATGTGAATGCACAAGATGCCATCACCTTCACTAAATTCGAAGGACTGGAGCCGGAGCGTGGTTGGGACCTGTCGAAAACGGAAAATCAGGGTAACGGTGCTTATCCGCGTATGGCGGCCTATAGTTTTGGAATAAGAGCGACGATACTGTAACCTAAACCGAGAAATGATGAAAAATATAAAAAATATTGTTTTAGCAACGTCCCTATGTTCTTCCTTGTTACTTGGGGGATGTGAGAAATTTTTGGATAAAAGAGACCCGACGGCAACCTCGTTTGTCGAATTTTTTAATACAGAGGAAGACTTACGGCGCGTGGTCTACAGCAGCTATCGGGATGTTTTCACCCATCAGTCGGACCGCAGGCTGTTGTTTTATATGCTGGATGGTCGAAGTGACAACGGTTTTGCGCGTATCGAAACAGATCACCATATGCTGATGGCAAACGGTACGATGAATGGAACCTCGCGATTGGGCGAATACTATTGGACGCTTTTTAATAAGCACTTAGGGCGCTTGAATACATTTATTGCAAATGTGGAGGTTCCTTATGTGGAAGATGAGGCTGTACGACAGCGGTATAAGGCGATTTTGGAGGCCCTTCGTGTGTGGCATTATTTTCGGCTGACCTTCCACTGGGGAAATGTTCCGTTCGTACTGGAGCCGGTCGACCTGGAGGGTGCCGTACAACCACCCAAACCAAAAGAGGAAATCTTAGAAACGTTGTTCGGTATGTACGAAGATATCGCTAATCGTCTCCCGGAGAATGAAGGAACAACGAATGCGTATATGTTTAACCGATATTCGTTTAAGGCTATGGTAATGCGCTATGCGTTGTATAATGGTCGGTATGAGCTGGCCGCGAAAATAGCCAAAGAAATCATGGACAGCGGAAAGTACCAACTACACCCGGTGTATGGTGATATGTTTGGTTATAAAGCGGATAAGACTAACAAGGAATTTATTGTTAAGTTCGATATGGAAAGCCATGATAATTCGGCAACGCTGTCCTTCGAACACCTTGGACCGCATTACCGAACGGGTAAAGGGCAGTCGTATATGGTGCCGACTAAAGCATTGGTTGACGCCTATTGGACGCTACAGGGGCGTCCCATCGACAACTGTCCCTTGCATACGAAGGCTGAATACGAATTGGATCCACATCTGAATAGGGATCCCCGGTATAAAGCCAGTATTTTTGGACATGGCGATACATTTCAAGGGGAAAAAATCAATATATACGATGCAAACAACCCGATGTATCATGAGAATGTGCGTGCTAGTCGTTCGGGATTTTGGTTTAAAAAATTCGTAGACGAAGCAGATGCATTCCGTTCCGGGGGGAATATGCATTTCCCGTTGTTGCGTTATGCAGAGGTCTTGCTGACTTATGCAGAGGCCAAAATCATGTTGGGGCAGGTAGACGATCTGGCGAAGAAGTGCATAAATGATGTACGTAGACGCGCTGGATTGGATATGACCGTGGCTGATGTATCACTTGGTACCCGCTCTCAACAAGAATGGATCAAGTTGATTCAAAACGAAAGGCGGACTGAGTTCGCTGGAGAGGGAATCCGTTATGATGATATCATTCGCTGGAGGATTGCTGAAGACGTGCTGAACCAGCCCGCATTAGGGCATACCCGTTTGGTCGATGGGAAAATGGTGTCGCTGAAAATTGAAGATCGTCGGTTCCAATCGCATCAATATTTGTGGCCATTTCATGAAAGTACATTGAAGGTCGAACCGAATATTGTACAGAATCAGGGATATTAATTTCGATTCATTTGTTAAAGAAAATGCGGAAGAACACTCTTCCGCATTTTTTATGGTGTGTGCTCTGTTACCTTAAACCACGGTATTGGTTTCGAAGGTGTGATCACGTTTTTTTAAAGGTTTGTCTATCGCACATCCTTTTCTTCCTTATCGCAGCAAGCGACGGAAAGGATGTGTTACAAAAAAATTGCAGGAAGTTAGGGCTTCCTGCAGACGTGTTAAACCTTACCTCTGTAGCGGGGGATAATCTTTTGTGGGCTCTACCCGATAGGTGCTCTTTGCTTCGTGTACTTTCCCAAAATCATCCGTAGCACGGACATGAATATGGTGCTCACCGACAGCAAGATCTACGGGCAATCCGGTACGCCACAAATGTGCACTGATGGTTCCATCAGTTGGCCGACGACCTGGAAGTAACGTGTCTAGGTTATCCCATGGATATAGCAACGCCTGATAGGCCGGATCAATCGTTTTTACGGGCATCATTTTTTTCCAAGGCCCGCCATCGATCGCATATTCAACCGTATTGCCGTGATGGCCCATAAAAAAGTTCGCAAATATAGCAGCCCGGGTTCGTTTTCCTTGTCCGACCACTTGGGGATGAAACACGTTGATTTGATAAGTAGAGTCGTGCCCCGATACTTGGTACCGAATCTGATAGTCTGCTTTGTCAAAATCGATAAATGCGTAGCCGTGCGGGGTGCCATCACGCATAGTGGCGGTGGGTACTCCACGCTGATCGAGTTGCCCCGAATACCAGTCGCCCGAGGTAGTACCCGCATTGTACTCATGATGCGGTTTCTCTTGACGCCAGCCTTCATTCTTGTCGTAAAAATGTTGTGTTTGGGTATGCATGTGCGCAGAAAGTGATAGCGTATGCGGATATGCTTGCAGCAGGTCGAACAGGCGTTGCCGATCTTCAGGCCGGAAGGTATCGCCATTGCGATGATCCAGAGGAATATGGAAAGCCAGGACAATAAGGTGATCCTTCGGCACATGCTTGAGGTCATTCTCCACAAAGTCTAATTGTGATTTGCGGAAACCGCCCAGATAGCCTTGACCGCTGCGCGGATTGGGATAGCGTACATTATCTAATACGATGAAATGTACTTTGCCGTAATTAAAGGCGTAGTTCGCCGGACCGAAATTTGCTTCGAACGTTTCGTCGGAAAGACTGTCGGCGCTGACATCATAATTCATGTCGTGGTTGCCCTTGAGGTTATACCAGGGAAGGCCTATGCGCGCAATGCTCTCTTTATAGCTTGGATGCAGGCTGAGGTCGTCGCCGACCAAATCACCTAAGCTAAGGCCGAAGGCTACGCCTTGGATACCAAGAACTTCATCGACGATCGCCCGGTTGAAAAACGTCATCTCTTGCGCCGTGTAGGCTTGTGGATCGCCGAACAGCAGCATGCGGAACTGATCGGACTCCTTTTGTTCAGTAAGGGGAAAGTCTATGCTTTTCGGTAAAGGACCTGTTGGCGCAACGCCGGGATAGGTGAGTGCCTTTGGCGAACCCTGAGGTTTGTGGATGTAATACGACATGGGCAGATTGTGCCGATCAACAGGAAGTTGGTAGCCGCTCGGCTTGACGACAAAAATGATGTTATCATCGCCAACCGGTAAGCGGTAGCGACCTTGATGGTCGGTCAAGACAACGTCTACGCCGTTGCTGACTGCTACGCCCGGGATGCCGCTTTCTTTTTTTTCTTTCTTTCCGTTTTTGTTGTCATCGTGGTAAACGATACCGATAGCTTGTTGTTGCGCCATGCTGGTGAAGCCGGCTAGAAGCAAACTCAGGCTCAGTGCTGTTCTGAAGTAATGTTTCATGGTTTTATCGTTAGTGGTGAAAAGGTAAGATGTGGCTCGAAGATTTATTTTCGATTAGTATTTTATTCATGTCGTATGTCATGGTGACGATGCCCGAGGTGGTATCGTATGTGAAATCGTCCATACCGCGGTTTGCTGGGACAAAAGACGGTATGATCGCTTGCGTATGCTCCTCCGTGACATGCGTATTGGATAGCTGCTCTCGTTGGGATACGGGGAAACGGATACCGAGGTCGGTCATGCGACGCCCTTCTGCCAAAAAGATTTCCTGACGTAGGAGATAGATGAGGTAAAGCGTTTCATCTTCTGTCGCCAGGGCATCGATGTCCTTTCCGGTAACATGCGTGCCTGAAACCGGATGGGCTTGGATATTTCCTTTTGAACGATCCAGTACTAGGCCATCTTTCACTGCGCCCTGCTCATCAAATTTTACGGCGACGGCCTGTAATGGATAGTCCTTCCGGTTCCCTCCGTTGCGTGTTTCTTTGCTGTCGTCGAGCATGATCTTTGTTCTCTTGTTCACGCTATTGTTCAACAGCGCTTTCAGCACCTGCTTGCTGGCAGCCAGGTTCTGTTGGGCGGCATATGCCTCGGCCAGGATCAGGTAGGCTTCCTCGGCTTTGGCTATAGCGATAGGTTTTTCGTCTTCAAAAACAGTTGCCGTTTGATGAAAGTATTTTGGATCTAAAAAATCTAATCGCGGAAGCGGGGCAAAAGAATTGGTTGTTGCAGAGAAAATGGCGCTCTGAAAATTGTTGGAGGGCCCGTTTTCTGTCCCATACTGTACCTGTTTGAGGGAGAGGGGATTGGCTATGCCGAGTTGGGCATAACGCACTGCTTCTTCCAGATTTCCCAAACGGTGATGGCACCTGGCCAACAAAATCGTGCAGGCTTCTTGTTCTTCTTCGGCTGTGTATAGCGACGCAGCTTCTGTCAGCAAGGCGATGGCGCTTTGCAACAGGACATCCGGCGATTTTACTTCCCCGAGGGCTTCCGTGGGTAAACCGACGTATAGATCGGCAGCCAAGAGTTGAGCATAGGCTTGGTAGAAGAGCAGTTCGGCTTTTTCTTGACTACTGTCTTCCGTTTGTAGGGGAATAAGTTTAGTAAGTCCAAACGTGCTCATCTCCATTAATTTATGAATACTCGCCTGAATGTTTGCGACGTCTTGATCAAAATAGTTGATCTCTGGGGTGTCGAAGACTTTACTGCTTTGTGTGTAGTTGTTAAAGTAGTTGTCGGAGACCAGTTCGGTAAACTCCACGACGGTGCCTACCGTAACGCTGGCTTGGCGGCGCACGCCATTGAGCCAGGTTTGCAGCGATTGAAAGCTCGAGACAAAGCGATCTTCCGTGACATAGGGATTGGTCACCTCGGTAAGCTCGCACGAGCTCATTAGAAACAAGGTGCTTGCAAGGAGATATAAGGACTTTGGATATGTTTTCATGACAATCATGTTTTTAAAATGAAACTTTTACAGAAATTAGAAATTGACGGGGCGCGGAGTAGGTAGCGTAGGAGATTCCTCCGGTGGTAGCACCATCCTGCCCTTCGGCGCTTCCGCTGATCGTCGCTTCCGGATCAAATGTTGAGGAGGCGAAATTGAACGGATTCATGACCGTAGCGCCTACTACGACCTGATTGGCAAAAGAACGTATGGCGGTTTTCGGAAGGGTATATGTTGCGCCTATGGTTCTGATTTTGATATAATCGGTCTTTTCTATAAACTTATTTGTGAATTGTAGCCATCGCGTCCGTTTGTACGGGGAATTGATCTCTCCTTCGGGTATGCCTTCGTCTCCAGCACCGTAATTGTAGCGGAATTGGCTGTCCCAATTGTTCGCGTAGGCGCCTTGCTGATAATCGGCATTGGCATAAAGGTTCAGCCCTTTCCACTGAAAATCAACGCCCATGCTGCCAAATAGATCGGGAATAGTGGTTCCTAAGTATTGGAGGGGTGTCGTACTGGCTAATACACCGTCTTCGCCAAATTCGCCGTAGCTCCCACGTATAAAACCTACAGGATAGCCTTCTTGTACAACCGTTTGTATGGTTCGCTCGCTAAAGCCTGCAATATTGAACGGAGCCGCACCGCTCGAGGATAATACTTTGTTGTCCAAAGTGTTGACCGCTACGTTGAAACGTAGGCTGCTATGCTCGTTTTGCAGCGCCGTAATCTGTGTATGAAATTCCAAACCTCGGTTCATGATTTTTCCGACGTTGCGGAGGGCTTCATTTTCACCCGAAGATGGGGCTGCTGGCACACTGAATAGGGCGTCATTGGTAATGGCATGATAGAAGCCTGCGGATAGCGTGATGCGGTCGTTCCAGAATCCTAGATCAAGGCCCGCTTCGAGCGTATTGGTCTTTTCTGGACGGAGGTCAACCCCAGGGGTTCCAAAGCTAGCTGCTTGATTACCGAGGTAGCTCGGAAATTCCATCGTTCGTAGGTTCCGGAACGCGGGGGGGAAGTTTCCGGCTACACCATAATTTCCGCGCAGTTTGGCTGAGGGGATAAAGGAGAGCGTTTCGCTCCACCAGGTCTCAGCAGATGGAATATACGAAAATCCGACTTTTGGATAGTATTGTACTCCAATGTCGCTGCCAAAAGCACTGTTCCCGTCGCCCCGCAGTCCGAGGTCTAAAAAGAGCTTGTTTTTCCAGCCCAGATTACTTTGCAGGTAAACACCATAATTTACGACTTCGAAGTATACTTCATTACTGCTGGTCGATGTGGCGTCGGCTATGTTTCTTGCTCCGTCACGGATATTATTACCGATGTAGGCTACCTGACGGTCTTCGTTTCGGAAGAGCTGACCACCGAGGGTCGTGATAACGGATAGATCGCCAATATTGGCTTTATGCTGTGCATTCAGTTCCATGGTTAATCCCCAATATTTCCGTTCTCCGTTGTTGATGCTGCCACGGTCTGTCGTTAGGTTACCCGTAGTATGGGTCAAGTATTCATTCGTTTGGATGACTTGATTACGCAGTACGCGGTAGTCTAAACCACCGACAGCTTTGATGTTTAGGTTCTGCAAAGGACGGTATTGAAAACTTTGGGAGGTCTGAAACCGGTTGACGACGATCTCGTTATCCTGTAACCGTTCTGCCGTATGTACGTAATTTTTCATTTTGTCGAATTCGTCCGCCGACAATTCGTCCATGCGCGGATTGAATCGGGGCTGAGGACCTGTCACAGCCGACGCACCGCTTTCCGCAAACCACAGACCGGTATAGCCTCCTTGGTTGCCATTGCGGTTGCGTTTGTAGCTGTTGTTTACAAAGGTAAAGCTGCTTTCGTATGACACTTTCTCATGTAGATCAGCTTTGAAACCCGAACGCAGATCGATCCGTTTGTTTTGGTTTTGTTTAAAAATCTGTACACCGGAGCTGTTTAAATAAGCTCCTGTAACGCTATAGCCTACTTTTCCGCTGTTACCATTCACCGCGACATTGTACCGCTGGAATATACCGGGTTCAAAGAGCAGCTCTTTGGTGCGGTCGAAGTGAAGGTAGTCTGTTGTAGCTCGTTCGGCGCCTACCGTGGCCTCAGCAGTGACGGTGGTACGGTCGCTTCCTCCTTTTTTTGTAAAAATTTGTATGACGCCGTTTGCTGCGTCTGATCCGTAAAGCGTGGTCGCCGCACCACCGTTTACATATTCTACGCGTTCGATATTGTCGATCGGAATATCTGCAATGGAGCTAACGCCGGACCCTTGTGCGCTTCCGCCGCCAATAGCTGAAGCGGTGTTCAGGTTATCCATCCGGACGCCATCGACATAAATGACGGGTGTCGAATTTTTAAAGGCCGATACAACACCGCGCGCCCGGATAATGGATGTGGCTCCCGACTGTCCGCCTGTCAAACGGATTTGGGCGTTGGGTAGTTTCGATTGGAGCAACTGGTCGAATCGGGCCGCAGGCACCTTCTCGAGCTCTTTTCCGCTGATAGTGGCTACGTTTGTTGACAGTCGACGTTTGTTGATGTCTAGCCCCTGTCCGGTTACAACAACTTCGTCTAGACCAAAAAGATCTTCCTCTAAGGGAATGGTTACGATCTGATGAAGCATATGGTGGCTTAAGGGCATGCTTTTGGTCTTGTAGCCAATATAGCTGATCTGTAGGGTGATGTTTTCGGACGTCGACGGTAGTGGTAGTTTGAAGTTTCCGTCGATTCCCGTCTGTATGGTTCGATTGCTCCCTAGCAATTGAACCGTTGCGCCGCTGATTGGCTTTCCTGTGCGTTGTTCCGATACAGTTCCTGAAATCCATGCCTGCTGGGTATTGGTTTCGGTGCTGCCTTGTATGTGTTGTGTTTTTTCATGCAACACGATCATATCGCCACGCAATTGATAACTGATGCCTGTTCCCTGTAATAGGTGATCGAGCGCTTTTTCCAGGGATAGGGATTTAGGATATGGGTGTGCGGATTTCCCGTTCAGGATCTCCCTGTCGTAGACCAGTTTTTTGCCTGCACGTTGTGCGATTTCCTGTAAAGACAGGAGTAGTGAGCGTTCGTTTCCCTGATGCGCGACGTTCACGTACATCGATAGGGGTGTGGCCTGCGCCATCGGGCTGTTCCAGAGGCTGGTGCCCGCAAGTAAGATTAAATAGGGTTTCATGTGTGATATTTAAAGATGCGTATTCATATGGTCTTGCCTGTCGCTCAAGCCTAGTTGATTTGCGCGCCACTTGAGCAGGGCAGACCTGTAGTTAATAGAATATGATTTATTTGCTGTTTACGAAAATGGTGCCTCCTTCTTCGTAACAGCGCGTACCTGTCGCTAAACTGATGATTTCCAAGATGTCTGATAATGAGACGTCGGCATCGAATTCTCCTGAAAATTGATGCTTTGTAGGTAGGTTTTCGGAGATGTGTACGCTGCATTTATAGCGCGACGCCAGGATTTGCATGACATCCTGCAAATGCTGATCGCGGAAAACCAAGGGGGTAAGAGGCGTGTCCGGTTGTGCATACAGGACAGCGCCCGTTTCTTTAGTGTAGGCCAGGCTGTCGCCGGCAAATAGCATATAAGAGTGGTCGGCACGCTCGGTTTCTGATACACGGACTTTTCCCGTTTGGACCCGGATGTTCCATGTGTTTGTTTGGGCTGCAGAGGTAATGCGGAACGATGTACCTAAGACCTCGGTATGCATGTGCTCATTCTCCACAATAAAGGGCCGTTCTTCGTTTCGGTGTACTTGAAACAGTGCTTCTCCAGAGCGAAGATTAACGCGTCTGTTGTCACCATCTTGGAAATGCCGATCGATAGATAGCGTTGTATTGCTGCCTAAATGGATCGTGGTTCCGTCGTGGAGCGTGACAATTTTATGCTCATTTGGGCCAGTTATGTAGCGTGTTTCCTGTGCGTTGCTAATGGTTCTAAAAAGCACGACACCCGTGAGTAGTACCGCGGCAACACCGCCCAAGGTGCGCCATATTCTCGTCGCGCGGGATAGCGGGGCTACAGCAGGGATCGACGTCCGGGCTTCAATGTGCTGCCAGGCCGCGTCGCGTAGGTCCTGAAGTTTTTTGGTAGAATGGGGCAGTGGTTTTTTGGTAATGGCGTCCAACCAACTATCCACGGCCTTTTGTTCGGATTCTTTTTGGGATCCGGAAATATAGTGCTGTATAATTTCCTTTATTCTTTTTAACTGCATATACAAGTAAGCTGTTCACTTGTATGTCTCCTGTTTTAGGGGTGGGGACTAGCGTAGTTTGTTATGAAATGATTAACAAAAGGTAAAGTGTGACGGGGAGCTGTATACTGCTAACTTGCGCTCGAGAGGGTAATCACCAGGATGAAGTAGGCGACATCGCCTAAGCTTGACCGTAAGCGGCTACGCGCTGCCGCTAAGTGATTTTTGACGGTATCTTCCGAGATGTTTAAACGTGCAGCAATTTCGGAGATGCTTAATGAATCTTTAATTTTCAATCGGATAACTTCTTGCATGCGTGTTGGCAATGTCTCAATTTGCCGGTCTATTTCTTGTTGCAGATCTTTCAATACGAACGGATCAACAGATTCTGTAAAGCTGCTTTCGATATAGTTTTCAAGGGGGACATTGCGCTGTTTGAGATCTAGCTTTTTAGATAGGATCGTTAAGGATCGATAACGAACGGCTGTAAACAGATAAGATTCCATGGAGGTGTGGATGTCGATGTCGAAACGGCGATTCCACAGTGTTATGAATACATCTTGCACGGCGTCTTTAGCGTCGTCATCATCTTTTAGGATGTTGTAAGAAAACTGGAAGAGGGGTTGCCAATAGTGTTCGAAAAGTTGGTTTAGGGACTTGTTTGCTGTGGCTTTACGCAGCTCTACGATAAATGTTTTGCCGAAGAACTTTGGGCTGCCGTTTTTTGAGACTGTGCGATCCATACCGACAAATGTAGCGTGTAAAGATTAAGACTGTATTAAGCCTATATCATGCTTTTTTTATATGGTTTTCCGATCGTTCGGTCTTCCTGCCTTTAAGTCGCGGGCAGGCGCTGTTCTCCGTTTAAAAAACAGCGTCAAACCGTTTGGTTTCGAAGGCGTGATCACGTATTTTTAAAAGGTTGATGCCGGTACATTACTCGTTGCGTAAACTGTCGACGGGATTTCTCCAGGCGGCCTTAACAGACTGCGCACCTACGGTGAGGATAGCTATACTGATAGCCATTCCGCCCGCAAGGGCTAACATCCACCAGTGCAGATCGATTCGGTATGCAAAATTCTCAAGCCATGTCGTCATCGCCCACCAAGCCAGGGGTGCTGCCAAAATCAGCGCAACAACAACCAGCTTGACAAAATCTTTGGATAGCATCGTGCAAATGCGGGCTACGGACGCACCTAGCACCTTGCGGATACCGATTTCTTTCACGCGGGTTTCGGCCATATAGGTGGCCAGGCCGAAAAGCCCGAGGCAGGATATAAAAATGGCGAGTAGCGAAAACAGCAGTGCTAAACTTCCCATTTGTTCCTCTTCACGAAATTTCTTTGCATAGTGCTGATCCACGAATTTGTAGAAAAATGGATAAGCTGGATTGAACTGCTTAATGATTTTCTCTATGCCCTCGATGGTCTGCGCCATGGGGACCTGTGGATTCGTCCGGATCACGATATTATACAGGTGTTTATTTCCTGCTTCGACGAGTAGGGGTTGCACGTCTCCATAGGGGGAGTCAATAACGTAGTCTTTGATCACGCCGACAATCGTCAGGTCCTGATCTCCCCATTTTAGAAACTTGCCAACGGGATTCGAAAGTCCCATTCGCTCGATGGCGGTTTCATTCAGCAGGACGGCGGTACTGTCTGCGGGCAGACGGGCATAGTCGATATCGCGCCCGTCCACGAGCGTCAAGCCCAAGGTCTTGACAAAGTCGCTTTCGGTACGGACAAACTTAAAGAAACTATTGCTGACTTGTTCGGGAGTGGCTCCTTCCCAGGAAAAATTACCACCCGCCGACCCCCAACTCTCGGCAATCGACCATCCGCCGACACGGGCAACGCTGAGGGCATACCGGTTGTTGATCAGCTCGTCTTTGAGGGCCTCGTAGTTCTTATCTAATCCGCCTTCTGCTGGTATCTCCATCAGCTGGGAGGCTTGATAGCCCACGTCTCGTTGGCCCGCAAACTGCACCTGCATACGGATAACCAAGGTGGCGACGATCAGGATGACCGCAATAGCAAATTGCACGACGACCAGCCCTTCGCGTAGGCGGAACAAGCGGCGAGGCTTGTTGCTCGTGCCCCGGATGGTTTTAAGAGGTTGGTAGGCTGAAAGAACGAATGCCGGATAGATGCCGGCCAAAACGCCAGTAATCAAGATAAACGCAAACCCCGTGATCCAAATCATGGGATTCGACCAGTTGACCTCCAAGGGTTTGTCTAAAAATCGGTTGAACATGGGCAAAAAGAAAGCGGTCAGGACGATGGCCGACACGCCCGCGATAGCCGCCAACAGCAACGATTCAAAAAGAAACTGGCTAACCAGTGTTTTCTTGCTGGCGCCAATTACTTTGCGCACACCGACCTCCCGGCTTCTTTTTTGACTGCGTGCTGTACTGAGGTTGACAAAATTGATGCAGGCAATCAAGAGGATCAATAAACCGATGCCCCCGACAAGACGCACCTGTTCGATTTTACCGCCCGTGGCGATTCCATTTTCAAATTCTGAATAGAGATGTGCCTTGGACATTGGATGAAGAAAGATAGATGACCACCTGAGATGGGGATCATGCTGCTTGACTAAGGGTTTTATCTTTTGGTTGAAGGCGTCGGCATCGGTGTTGGGTTTCAACGCTACAAAGGTGACGAGGGAGTTGTTATTCCATGTAGTTAGCTTTTTTGCGCGCTCGGGACCAATCGGAATCAGATACTTGAAATTGAAATCGGTGTAGCTGGAGAGATCTTTGATAACACCTGTTACGGTGTAGGGGACTTCATTTTTCAGGATCACTGTTTTATGTAATGGATTTTCCTCCGCAAACAGGCTTTTCGCTAAGCTTTCCGTGAGGACGATGCTGCTGGGGTCATTCAGCAGTGTATGGGGATCTCCCTGCAAAATCGGCAGTTGGAAGATGTCCAAAAAGTCGGGGTCTACTTCGTTGCCCTTGGCTTTCAAATTTTTATCACCATAACTGAAAAGACGATCTTCGCTCCACAGCATGCGTGCGGCATGCTCAACCTCGGGAAACTGTGCAGTAAGGGCTGGACCGGCGGCGGGCATCGTGATATCGTGTACGTGTACTGAACCTTCTTTGTCTGTCTTGTTCATCAGCTTATAGATATATTCCTGATTCGGATAGAAATTGTCGTAGCGGTACTGGTTCTGTATCCATAAAGCGATGAGAAGGACGGCAGACATACCGATGGCTAGACCGATGATGTTAATGGCAGAAAAACTTTTGTTCTTCAACAGGTTGCGACGCGCTATTTTTAAGTGGTTCTTGATCATGTTACCTATGATTTGGTGTATGCATTGGAAATTGTTCGCGGAGGAGCCATGTGGTTCCTGCCGCCCTGCCAGCGTTTTGCTGTGCATATAAGTTGATGAGCAATAGCGTGGCCATTTTTTTAATATATTGTAAATAAGATATTTATGGTTTTGTCGCATGTTCAATATCGGACAGATGCTGTTTGATAGTGAACATGTTGCACGGATCATCTGTCCAACCATTTTTAGACGTCTGTGTAAGGATACTGGTCATTGACTTGAATGTGTATGTCCTATTTTTTTTATGGGGTTGTAACCTTTGGCGCCGATGGCTACTCTAGGGGTATATATGAATATCAAAAATAAAATCATAAGCCATGGAAACTCAAACTTTTAATCCGACATTTAAATCCATTTACAACGTGTTACGGCTGACTTACGGCATAGTGCCTATCGTAGCGGGATTGGACAAATTTACGAATATACTGACGCAATGGGATCAATACTTGCATCCGGGGATCGCAGGCATGTTGCCATTTTCAGCGTCCGTATTTATGATGATCGTTGGCGTGATCGAAATACTCGCTGGTATTCTCGTTTTGGTAAAACCTTCTTTCGGCGCGCCTGTTGTAAGCATATGGCTAACATTGATTGCGTCGACCTTGCTGTTCCGCGGACATTTTTTGGATGTCGCGGTGCGGGATTTGGTGATGGCGGTAGGAGCATTGTCCTTAAGCAAAATGGCCGTTTATTACAAGTGAGGATATGACAGATAATGTGTATGGCACAGATTTAGAAATTATTGAGCAGGTGCTGCAGGGCGACATTGAACAGTTTGCCCTGCTTATACGGCGCAATAATCCCTTTTTATATAAAACGGCCAGGAGCTATGGTTTCGGGCACGAGGATGCGCAAGATCTTATGCAGGATACCTTTGTGGATGCCTACTGCAATTTGCACAAATTCGAAGGACGATCGGCCTTTAAGACCTGGATGATCAAAATCATGCTGAACAACTGCTATAGAAAGTGGCATACCTCTGATTTTTCGAGAATGAAAGCGGCCACAATCGCTGAGCAATCAATACCGATGTTTATGAATGGAAATTACAACGATACAGGATCGACCGTGATCCGGAATGAACTCCGGCTGGTTGTTGAGGAAGCGGTACAGCGTATCCCATTGGCGTACCGTATGGTATTTTCCCTGCGGGAGATAAGTGGACTCAATGTGGAGGAGACGGCCGATACACTGAATATTACCGCCGCCAATGTCAAAGTGCGGTTAAACCGGGCGAAGGTGATGTTGCGCAAGGAGATAGAAAAGGTGTACAGCACGGGCGAGCTTTTTGAATTCAACCTGCGTTTTTGCGATACCATGGTGGAGGCTGTCATGGATAGGATAAGGAAACAGTAATGCTGTTGCCATCATGGGCTGTAGGCATGCTGCCTTTCCGCTCCTAACCACGGCAAATTTCTACAGATGCAACGATCCCAAAGTGACATTTTTCTGTTAAGGCGGGGGGCAAGGAAGCGTAAGAAAACGGTCGGCTATCGTTTATTCTCTGTTCGCTAAAGACGGCCTTGGTTTCAAGGGCGTGGCGAGCCGTTGTCCATCGCCGTTAAGAACCATCCCTGTTCGAACGCAGTGCGTTTGGGGTGGCTTCGGTCGACAGCACGTTAAGCAAGCTGCAGCAACTCGTTGCGCAGCAAGAGCGCGCCACCGAGCAACCCTGCATTTTCTTTTAACTGCGACGTCTCAAACTTCGTATCCGTATTCACCAAGTTCAACGTATACTTATGTACCGACGAGAGGATCGGCAACATAATAGCCGATTTGCAGAGCGCGATTTTTCCGCCTAGGACAACCAAATCGGGATTAAAAATATTCAAAAGCATGGCGATACCGCGTCCGATTTTCTCGCCAGCGGTCGAAATACGTTCTATGCAGAGCATATCATCCCGCAACGCCGCTTCGACTACATGCGCAAGCCGGATATCATCTATATCGTCCACAATCTGCGTGATAATACTACTGGTGCCTTGGCGCAATTCCTGCCGCACCTGTTGCACAATAGCGAAACCCGACGCCTCGGTTTCCAGACAGCCCTTTTTGCCGCAGTGGCAGATGATATCGTTGTCCAACAACGGAATATGTCCGAATTCACCTGCAAACCCTGACTTCCCGGAGTAAAGATGTCCATTGATGATAATCCCCATACCGATGCCTTCATCCAAGTTAAAGAACAACACGTTTTTTTCCTGTTGCGCCACACCTTTTGCATATTCGCCATAGGCCATAGCACGGGTGTCGTTTTCGATATGTGCGGGGAGCGCAAATCGTTTAACCAGGGCTTCTTTGAGCGATATGTTGTCAAAATTAAAGAAACTGTGGCTATTGCCCGTAAGATGGTTGACGCGTCCCGTTATGGTCACACTAAGTCCCAACAACCGATCTTGCAGGAAGTCGTGCGAGACCATGTACGCGGAGATCAGGTTGCAGAGTTCCTCGAATGCCTTTGGTGAATTTTCCAGCACAAAGGGGATATCTTTGGTCGCGTGAACAATCTGCTCGTCAAAAGAAACAATCGCTAGGTTGATGTGGGCCCGGGTGGTCTCGACCGATAAAAAATAACCCCATTGTGGGTTAAGTCCAAAGATATTAGGTTTTCTTCCGACTCCGTTGACAATTTTACCGTGATCCACTACCAGTTCCCGTTGTATCAACTCCGTGATTATCTCATTGACCTTCGGGATGCTTGTATGGGTATACTGTGACAGTTCCGCGATGGTAGCCCGTCCGTCACGCGTAAGCCGCGTAATGATTTCCTGCTTCAGCTGTACAGCCTTAAACGATACAGGATTCGCCCTATCTTCCCCTAGTTCCACAAAAAAATCGGCTGGTTTGCGCATAACGTTACCCATTATAAATACAATAATATAAATATTCATTAAGAATTCAAATTCATAACGATGTGCAAATATTTTAAAAAATATTCTAATTAATGTTATTTATTAAAAAAAATTAATAATTATGTTTGTTTATTAAAATTTGTTTTTAATTTAGCTTTTGAAAAACAACATCACTAACCATGAAAATTGTGCTTCCAACATTAGGTGTACCTTCCGCCATCTGCAATCTATCGCGAACGAATGACCGATACCGTGATTCCTTTTCATCTTCAACTTTTATCTTCTTAATGGATAACCAAGATGCGACGGATATATTATAGATTTTCTGGATCATACCGTTTATTGATGTACGGCATGTTGTTAATCACTGTCCTGGCGAGCGGCACGATACGGACAAGGGCTCAGGAGATGTACGATGTGTTGATTGTCGGCGGCGGGGCTAGCGGAACTACGGCGGCCATTCAAGCAGCGCGCTTAGGGGTGCGGGTGCTCGTGATGGAGGAGACGTGTTGGCTGGGCGGGATGTTAACATCGGCAGGCGTTTCGGCCATCGATGGCAATCACCGTTTGCCTTCTGGATTGTGGGGCGAATTTCGTGAGAAGCTGTATGCACATTACGGCGGATCAAAAGCGGTAGAGACTGGATGGGTGAGTAATACCTTGTTCGAACCGTCCGTGGGCAATAGGGTGCTAAAAGAAATGGTTGCGAACGAACCGAAGATAACTGTGTGGTATGAAACTGTTTGGACGGATGTGAAACGTACCGATGGCATTTGGACCGTAACGGCGAAAGGGCCTGACGGTAAAACGAGACACGGAAAGGCACCACTGTTGATTGATGCGACGGAGCTCGGCGATATTATGGCGTATATGCAGGTACCGTATTACCTGGGAATGGATGCACGGGCACAAACGGGAGAGTCTTTTGCGCTGCAAGAGGCAAATGATGTGGTACAGGACTTGACCTACGTCCTGACGTTACAGGATTTCGGACCGCGTGCCGATAAGACGATCAAACGGCCAAAGAACTACGACAAAAGGGAGTTCGAAGGTTGTTGCGACGTATCCGATCCGGCCACTTCGCACACGGACCAAAACGATTGCTTCCGCATGTTGACCTACGGCCGTTTGCCAAACAACAAGTATATGATTAACTGGCCGAAAAAGGGAAACGACATTTACTTAAATATCATTGAAAAGGGTAGGGAGGAACGTAAACAGATGCTGGAAGCCGCCAAGCAGATGACGCTCCGATACGTGTACTACCTCCAAACAGAATTGGGGTTTAAGAACTTGGGAATTGCCTATGATGAATATCCGACGAAGGATGGTTTTCCGATGATACCGTATCATCGGGAATCCCGTCGGCTAAAAGCGAAATCACTTTTTGCGTTGCAGCATGTGATGTCGCCTTATGACACGCCGGAGGCATACTACCGGACCGGTGTCGCAGTAGGAGACTATACCATTGATCACCATCACTATAAATATACAAATGCACCCGAAATTGACTTCGTCAAAATACGTGTGCCTTCTTACAACGTGCCGCTGGGGGCATTGGTGCCGGAGGCGCAACACGGGCTTATCGTAGCGGAAAAGAGTATCGGAGTAACCAATATCGTGAACGGGGCAACGCGACTGCAACCTGTTGTTTTAGGCATTGGTCAGGCAGCGGGTGCGCTGGCTGCGCTGGCTATCCGGAACAAAGTAGATCCTTCAAAGGTACGCATACGGGAGGTGCAGCAGGTATTGCTGGAAAACCGTGCGTACATTATGCCCTACCTGGATGTGGACACGAATGATCCTCATTTTGCCGTGGTACAAAAAATTGGTGCTACAGGCGTGCTAAAAGGTGTAGGAATACCCTATAAATGGGCAAATCAGACGTGGTTTTATCCGGAGAAAACGGTGAGTCAATACGACTTACTGGTGGGCTTGCGCCCTTACTTCCCAAATTTGGCTACCAATTGGACAGCATCGGGCGAAGATGTAACAATCGCTGGATTCCAGTACATCATCGGGCAAGCGGGAACAGAATTAAGTGTAGAGACCATTCAGCGTGCCTTGCGGCAGCGGGGTATGCAAGGACAGCTAACTCAAGAGACCGTGTTGTCTCGCCGATGGGTGGCTTGCTTGTTGGAAGACTGCTTACACCTCTTCGAACGACCGGTAAATTTTAACGGTGAATTAATGAATAACAGAAAATAAAACCTATCAAATTATGTATTTACTAAAGTTTAGGACGACCGTCTTTTGCCGGTTACTGGTCTTACTTGTGCCTTTGCTGACGGGATTGTCGGTAGCTGCACAGCAGACGCTACATGGGCAAGTGGTTGACAACCTGGGAAATCCGGTAGCAGAGGCCACGATCAAGGTTAAAAGTTCAGGGCAATCGGCAAAAGCCGATTTCACAGGTAGTTTTTCGCTCGAGGTACGGCAGCTTCCGGCTGTATTGGAAGTGAGTTCTGTGGGCTTTCTGACGATCGATGTGACCGTAGCTTCTACCGGGAAGCAGACAATCACCCTCACCCCCTCTGACACCCAGTTGGAAGATGTCGTGGTTGTTGCATACGGAACGCAGAAAAAAAGCACCTTGGTGGGGTCGGTGGCACAAATCGGTGCCGACGAGATCAAAAAGGCCCCCGCAATGAATATTACGAATACCCTGGCCGGACGTATACCGGGACTAACCGCCCTGCAGCAGTCTGGACGCCCCGGAGCCGACAACGCCAGCTTGTATGTGCGTGGTATCGGTACCTACGGTTCTAATCGCGGCCCATTGATCATTATCGATAATGTGGAGCGGCCATCTTCTACCTTGGCTTACCTCGATCCAAACGAAATAGAAAGCATTTCGGTGCTGAAGGATGCGGTTGCTACAGCGGCTTATGGTTCACGGGCGGCCAACGGGATCATCTTAGTGACGACACGCTCGGGGAAGCGGGAGAAAACTAAGGTGTCGTATGACTATGCGCTCAACGTAGGCGAAAACACGCGGTTTCCAAAGTTCTTGGACGGCCCGGACTATATGACTTGGTATAATAAAGGGGTGGAGGTGGACAACGATTACCTCCTGCACACCAACCAACCGCAGGTGCCATTGCTTTACTCACAGGAGTTGATCGATGCGGTGCGTAGCGGAACGAACACCAACCCTTTGTTTGGAAATACAGACTGGATCGGGATGCTCATGGATAATAAGAGTTATTCCCAACACCATTCAGCTACCGTTTCTGGCGGATCGGAAAATACACAGTATTTCGCGGCCCTGAGCCATATGGATCAAGGGGGCGTCGTGAAAAATACGGATTTCAAACGGTACAACTTACGGACGAACTTGACTAGTAAATTGAATGATTATCTGACGGTTGGACTGAATGTCGGACTTCGCAACCAGGTCTCGAACCTGCCGGGGATATCTCCAGATAATACGGCATATATGAATCCGTTTTATCAAGCGGTGCGGATGTTGCCGAATTTACCGATGTACGCTGAAAATGGCTTGCCCGTTAGCTACCAATCGAATGCTGGCTACGTTAACCCGATTGCGGCGGTCGAGCGCTCTGGCTTTCAGAAGTATAATACCAATGTGTTTCAGGGACAGGCGAATGTTGATTTTTATGTGCCTGGCGTGCAGGGATTGATGGCTAAGGTCGTAGGGGCATACGATTATAACGCACAGGACTATAAAACGTGGATCACGCCGTATGAAACGATGGGTAGAGCGCGGGAGCAGATATCGGGAGATTTTGTACACCTCACGAACGTCCCTGGGATTACAAAAAAGACACTCCGCCAAGGGTTCAGCAAAAACGACCGGAAAACATTACAGACCAGCCTGAACTACGCGAGGACATTCGATGCGCACACAGTGGGTGGTTTGGTGCTCTATGAATATTCGCGGACAACAGGTAGTTTATTTGCTGCCGGGGCCAGCAATTTTCCGATTGATATTATCAAGGATATTGATTTTGGCTCGCGCGCGGAGGAGGATATCATTGCCGCCACAGGCTCGACTTCGGCCGAAAATGCACGGGCTGGTGTGCTCGCCCGTTTTAACTACGCCTATAAAGAAACGTATTTGCTGGAAATGGTCTCGCGGTGGGATGCTTCCGTAAATTTTAAGAGGGAAAACCGTTGGAAGGCCTTCCCAGCAATAGGATTGGGCTGGGTTGTATCGAACGAAGAGTTTTTCAAAGAGCATATGGCTGGTATAGACTATTTCAAAGTGAAAGCATCGCTCGGACAGTCTGGCAATGACCGGGCCAACGAAGGGACGTTTCCTTACATGACGACATTCTCCCAAAATGCGAACCCCGTAGTCGTCATCGACGGTGTTCCTGTCTCAGCTATCTATACCAACCCATTGCAAAATCCCGATCTGAAATGGGAGACGTCAACGACGACGAATGTGGGATTTGAATCGACATTCCTGAATGGAAAATTCGGCGTTGATTTCGAGTGGTTCTACCGGTATACAAAAGATATCTTGGGCACGGTAGCCAACTTATACCCGCCTTCCATCGGAGGGTATTACCCGGGACTAGCAAATATCGGCGAAGCTGACAATCGCGGCTTCGATGCGCAGATCCGCTATCGGGAGACATTTGGAGATTTCCGCATTGGTGTGACGGGGAACATCAATTGGTCAACCAACCGTTATCTCAAGTTGGACGAGGCAGACGGGATTCCGTCTTGGCAAAGTTTGATCGGAAAGCCGATCGGCACGAAGATCGGATTTATTGCAGACGGTATGGTGCAAAGTTGGGAGGAAGCCGCAAATACGCCTTCCCCAAGCTCGGGCATTGTGGCGCCGGGATTCTTCAAATACCGAGATGTCAACGGTGATGGCAAGATCACACGTACAGAAGATATGACATATATTGGCCGGGCGAATGTCCCGGAACTCATGTACGGGTTAGCCATCGATTTGGCGTATAAAGGGTTTGATTTCTCGGCTTTATTGCAGGGAGCCGGCCGTTCGGCGGTCAGCTTGGCAGGTACTTACGAGGGATCGTCAGGCACGAGTGGGGTAGACGATAACACCCCCTTCACGCGTACCTTTTATGGCTATGGCAATAGCCCTTATTTCTTGGTGGAAAATGCGTGGCGCCCAGACAATCCCAACGCGGATTTTCCGCGGATGACATCTTACAAAGCGACGGGCTTGTCTTCGCACAATGCCCATATTAACTCGGGATGGATTCGCAAAGGAGATTACCTCCGGGTCAAATCGATTCAATTGGGATATACGTTGCCGAAATCTGTGCTAAGTAAAGCCAAAATCGAAAACATACGCTTGCACGTAACGGGATCCAATCTATTTACGTTCGATAAACTGAAGTACCTGGATCCAGAAATGCCGAACGTCAATAATGGTTTCTATCCGCAGCAGAAGATCTATGCGTTTGGGATCAACGTAACCTTTTAATCCTTGTTTCTATGAAAATTAGCACAAAAAAAATAAAACAGATCAGTATAGCGCTACTCTTGGCATCGAGCCTCACGAGTTGCGATATTGAGGTAATACCGCAGAACAGCTATGTCGAGGAAAGCGTTTGGGAGGATCCAGCTACGGTAGAGCTGTATATCAACGGCATGTATGCGGAATTTAAAAATTTTCAGTTCGGGGTTTTTCCAGGCCTGGGCTACGACAATGCGACTGACGCACTGACGGACATTATGAAATTTACATCTAACACGTTGGGTAACGGTACGGTGAATACCTTGGCCTCCAACGCCAACCAATTTTCGCCGGCGAGCGTGGGATTAAATTATTGGAGCACGGGGTATAACCGGATACGTCGCGTGAACGAATTTCTTAAGGGGCTAAAAACAAAGTCTAAATTGACTGCCGACGAACAGGTAAGATACGAGGCCGAAGCGCGTTTTATACGGGCCTACGTATATTCTTGGTTGGCGCGAATACACGGTAGTGTGGTGATTTTTAAGGATTTGGATCAGTATGCATTGAAGGATAATGAGCGGGCATCGGAGACGGAAGTCTATGATTTTATGATCGAAGACCTTTCATTCGCGGCGGCCAATTTGCCTAAAACGCAACCGTCGGGACGAGCTAATAAAGGAGCTGCCAACGCGCTGCTGGCTCGTGTGGCCGTGTATGCAGGGTCTATCGCGACCAACGACCGGAAATTGTACAACACGGATCCCAAAACGGGTATCGATCAAAATCTTGCGAAAGGATACTACGAAGCAGCGTTGCGTGCCACGCAGGAAGTGGATAAACTGGCGGCCGAAGGGATCTATGACTTGGATCCAGAGTTTGCCCACATCTTTTCGGATAAAAATACGAAAGAAGCTATATTCCGCGTGGACTTTGTTGCACCAGCTATTACGCACCAATACGATCTGGGGTATGTTCCCCCTAGTGACGCGCCGGGTAATGCGCTGGTGTACGGTGTGCCGACCGCAGAGCTTGTGGATGCTTTCCAAATGGCGGATGGAACACCCTTTAGTTGGTCGAATCCAACGCATGCGGCACAACCTTACGAAAATAGGGAAGATCGTTTCTATGCAACTATCTTGTACAATGGCGCTGCATGGAAAGGCCGTACAATTCGTACGTCCATCGAAGACCCTGTAGATGGGTTTGCAGCTTTCGGGTCGACGGGTGATCCGAAACGAACCGTGACGGGTTATTATGCGAAAAAGTTGCTCGACGAGTCCAACACGACGTTTGTGATGAACCGGAGCACACAAAGCTGGATAGAACTACGGTATGCCGAAACGGTACTGATAGCTGCAGAAGCAAAAGCACAATTGGGCGATTTTCCGGGCGCGACGGCCGCTATTAATAAACTGCGCGCAAAACGGGGCTTGAACAATGTGAACGTGACGAACCTCACGACGGCTATGCGGGCTGTGGAACATGAGCGTATCGTAGAATTAGCGTTCGAAGGACATCGCTTTTGGGATTTACGTCGTTGGCGTAAGGCGCATATCCAATTAAATAATGTGCAGTTTTCGGGACACCGGATCTCGTCGTCGGGCAACACGGCGTCGTTTGAAGTGGTGTCGGCTGATGCGGTCAACCGTAGCTTTACGGGAAAACTGTATTACTTGCCTATTCCTGAGGGCGAGGTGCAGGTAAATACGGGTTTAACACAAATTCAAGGATGGTAATTATGAAACGACAACTAACACAGTATATACATACGCTGACGGGCTTGGGACTTGTTTGCTTGTTTTTTGCAGCGTGTAAAAAGCCGGACTTTGTCGAACACAATGACAAAGCATTGATCTCGGATTTTTATGGTACGATCGATGGGAAGGGCCGTGAACGGCTTTTTACAAGTCAAACGAGCAAAGACACGATCTATCTGAATGTCGATTACTATTATCCGGTAGAAAGCGATAATGAAGTGGATCTTAAAAAACTCCTGCTTCGGGCTTCTGTTCCGGCGGACGCAAAGATTACTCCTTCCCTGGATGGTTTTATGGACGTTTCATCTCCGTTGCCTATCACGGTTACCGCGGGCACAGGGGAGGCCAAATCCTACGTCGTGGTAGCCCGAAAACGGGGGAATACGGATATCAAAACCATAAAATTGAGCTATAGGGATGAGGAGGATCAGGTGAACGAAGTGGAAGGGATCATCAACGGAAACAACGTGATTTTTTACATCCTGCCGGGGATAGACCTATCGCAAGCAACCCTCACCTATCAAATCAACAGGCATGCAACGGCCTCTATTGTGAACGGTGCACGTGTGGATATGAATGCGTTGAAAGTGCCTTTTACGATTACCTCCGCAGGCGATGCCCAGCGGACGTTTTCACTGGAAGTGCGGGAACCGGTCAAGCTGGACTATGGAATAGGTATAGATCGCCGACTATTCGTGAAAACGGATACGGAACTGGCTTTTGAAAATCACATGCAAACCTCCCTATTCGTGAGTGGCGACTATTTGGTTATTGTATCGCGTACGAACCCCTCGGTGTTTCGTGCCTATAACCGGTTCACAGGGACGTTTTCGCATACCATAGCGAATCCGTTTGGCAGCCGGCTGGTGTTTCAAGGGGTAGATGATGGCTCCGGCCAATTTTTATTGGGAACTTATACACCGTCGGGCTCTAACTTTGTGGTCTACCGCTATCACGATGTGTTTGATACAAATCCGACAAAAATTATCGACTATGGGTATACCAAACCGACAACTATTGCCGCTGCAGATGGTCACATGGGACGCCGTCTCAACTTTAGTGGGGATCTGTCTGGAAAAGGGGTGTTGATTGCATCTATTTCTTCCAGCCGTTTTTTCTTACGCTGGAAAATAGAAGGTGGTCAAGTTGTGAACAATACGCCGGAACTGGTTGAATACAGCAGCGGCAATGCGTCGTTGGGCTTTATACCGGAGTATGTGCCAGTTTCCACAGATCATGGAGCGAACTACTTTGCCAGTACAATCAGCGAGCTGGCTTACATCAGCGGGGCCTCCAATACGCGTATTGTTCCATTTGAGCCGACCGAAGGCGTGATCTTGCCGGGATCTATTGCCTATCAACGGTTTAATCAGGCAGATTATCTAGCCCACGTACGCTTCTTCTGGAGTTATAATATGGACCGCGCCCAATTGGTGCTTTTCGATGTGACCAATAAATCAAATGTGTCCTTACCGGTCTCTTCGCCCAATTATGGACAATTGCGTATGTACGAATCCGAACATTTCTTTGGAAAAGCAAATGGCAATTCCGGCAATGATGTGTGTATGGCGACTTCGGAAAACGGCGACCGCTTACAGGTGTATATGTTATTGACCAACGGTGGAGTCCTAGCGCACGAATTTACGCGGTATGCTTCCAATTAACAGTGGCAATCGTCGGCATATATCGCCGATGATTGTGCACATAAATGATAGATATGAAACAAATATTTTGGATAATAATGGTATTGCTGGGTTTGTCAACAGCAATGGCTGCGGTTTCGTGCTCGGATAAATCGGATCCGCCACCGCCGGTAGACAATGGAGGGGATGGTTCGGACGATGATGACAACGAGGTAGAGCCGGGGAAAAAGGTACTCGTCTGGGTGGATGCACGCTCAAACGTCTTCGGAACCTATGGGAAGTTCAGCGAAAAAACAGAGATCGTAAAGATTCTTGACGTGCTGAAGGATTGCGGCGTAACAGGACTGGTGGTGGATGTTAAGCCGAGTTCGGGCCTGACCATGTATCCCAGTGCATATGCCAAGGAGTTTACTACCTTTGACGGCAAAACGCGGCCAGTAGATTATGTAGACTTCCTGATATCGGAAGCAAAAAAGCGGAATTTCAACGTGTATTTATCGATCGTCACATTTGTGGAGGGGGATGGGGTGCGCCGTATAGGGCACGCATTTGATAATCCGTCGTTCAAAGATAAATACGAGACAATGGTGGTAAAAGATGTGCAGGGCAATATAGGCCGAATCTCGGAGACCGGTAAAAATGTTTTCGTTAATCCTGCTCATGCAGAGGTGCAGGAAAGGGCGCTTGCGATCATTAAGGAAATAGCGGGAAAATTCGATGTGGATGGGGTGATTCTGGACTATGCGCGGTATACGGATATTCATGCAGACTTCTCGGATTTGAGTAAACAACAGTTTATCGATTTCCTAAAAACAAAATACAACGATAGTCAGGCCGCGCAAATGCAATTCCCGAAAGATATTGTTGCCACATGGCGCGAAAGTGCGGGACAGCTGTTGCCGGCAACTACAGGCAAGTATTATCAGCAATGGTTGGTTTATCGAGCCTCGGTGATTCAGTCGTTCTTCAAAAAAGCGCGGGCGGCGGTAAAATCGGTTAAGCCGGCATTGGACTTTGGCGTATACGTAGGGGCATGGTATACGACCTACTATCAGGTCGGTGTCAACTGGGCCAGCAAAGAGTACGATCCTTTCCAAGATTACAACCTGCGTTTTGATTGGGCCTATCCAGGTTATGGCGAAACTGGTTATCTGGAAGAACTGGATTTATTGATGACAGGTAACTATTTTACACAGGTGATGCTGTCTGAAAATCCAGCGACAGCAAATCTCCGGTATCACTGGTGGAGTATTGAAGGTTCCTTGAACGGAATCGAATACATTACGAAAAACCGGAAACCGCTGTATGGTAGCCTTGATGTTGGTAACGTAGCGTATAGCAGCCCTGCGGAGATTTCAAGAGCCATACAGTATATCTTGTCTAGGACTTCGGGCGGTGTCATGATTTTTGATCTGGTGCATCTGTATGCGCCCCCATATAACCAGCTTAAGGTGGAGCTTTTCCCGGCCATCAAGCAAGGAATTAAAGGGAACGAATAGTTGATAATGTATAATGAGTAAGAACATACACATGAAAAAAAGAACGATATATACGACGTTGTTGCTGTGGGGTATAGTTAGTATTGCCCTGGGGCAGCAACAGCTTCCATCGAATTTACAATCGATATTACGACACGCACAACCGGGGGATTTGGTCGAATTACCGGATTTTTTGAGCACAGAGTTTCCGAAAGTAGCTTGGAAAAAAACGGTGGTTCCGGGGCCTCAATTTCTTATATCAGACGATCCAGAGTATATTCGTATACCGGAAGCCATCGCGATGCAAGAGGCCGTTTCGCCGGGCGCCGTGCGACTGTACGTGTACAACGTCAACGGGGTGAAGGAACCACAAAAGATTCCGCGTAAAATTACGGCTGTTTTAAAGAATACGGGGAAAGAAGAGCTCCACCTCCGTATGTTGAAGTATTCGTCGCAAAAACCAAGCACCAACTATTTCCAGATTGGCAAACAGGGACTAGCAGATTATTTTGGATCTCAGGTAAACGGCGGTATACGCAAGGTAAAGCCGGGAGAAGTGATTGCCCTGGATGAACAGCTGGAAAAAAACGTGGTGCAATACGACGAGCTGGTCCATGGTTTTTATGAGTTTATCGTTGATCAACCCGCTTTGATAGCTATTTTGCAAACGGATCCTGGAAAATCGGGACCGAAGGCATTCTCGGAAATTGATACCCTCATTCCACATAGCCACGTCAATGCCGGCCGGGGAATTTTTCCGATAGCAAATTATAAAATAGACAGTCGAGATACGCTATCGACGGCGCAGGGTGTACAGCAGCTTATCCTTGCCGATGGAAACGACGACCCGTGGATAACAGGAACGATCGGTGTGGACAGACAACCGGCTAAGAACGCGGGCAATTATGGGGTAATGTACGATACGTCAATTAAATGGAAAAGCACAGACGGTAAGGGCATGGCGCTCGTGACCTGGAATTCGCGGTCGGCAGACAATCAGTGGTGTGGAGGGATGGGGCTCACGGTCGAGCTGTTTGACGAGGCGGGTGTAAAAACAATTAAGCAAATGCCGGCTAAACACCTGATCACTAGGAAAGCACCCGAAGCCATCGTACTTGGCGTTTATAAGCCAGTGCCTGGAAAGACGGTGCAAGAGATTAAGCTGACCTACTCTCCTCCAGGTGCTTCTTGCTTGCCTACCCCGTTAGTGTTGGTTCCTGTTGATTTGGACGAATAGGAATTTGTGGGATGCGATACCAAGGAATCAAGAATAGATTATGAAACCGATAGCACAACGCAGTGCGAGTTTAGACGTGTTACGTGGAGTGTCCATCTTGTTGATGGTGCTCTCCTCGAGCATTGCTTTCGGCATTTTGCCGGGATGGATGTACCATGCACAGGTGCCGCCGCCGGCACATGTATTTGATCCGGACCGTCCGGGTATTACGTGGGTCGATTTGGTCTTTCCGTTTTTCTTATTTACAATGGGGGCAGCCATACCCCTCGCTATGCAGAAAAGACTGTCTGTGGATCATCCGCTTGTCGTAGGGATTTTCGCTATCGGCAAGCGCTTTATCGCCTTGTTGTTTTTTTCCGTGTTTACTTTTCAGGCGCGCGCGTGGGTGCTGCATAATCCGCCGGGTTGGGATACATATCTGGTTTCCTTATTTTGCTTCCTGTTGTTGTTCGGAATGTACACGGATTTTAGCCGCATAATTGGCAAAAAACAGACGCTGTTGCTCAAGACAATGTCATGCGTTGTAGGGGTGCTGATTATTGGGCCGAAGATACTGGATGGGGAAGCGATGACGGAAAATAGATTGGATATTATCTTACTGGTTTTGGCACATATGGCGCTTTTCGGTACGCTGTGGTGGTGGATGACTAGAAATTACCCGCTGTTGCGTATAGGCTTGTTGCCTTTTTTACTGACTATTTTGCTCGGATCTGGTATGTCAGGAAGCTTCCATGCCGACGTATTTGCGTGGACGCCATTGGCATGGGTATACAAATTTTATTATCTGAAATACTTGTTTATTGTCGTGCCGGCAACATGTGCCGGCGAATGGATCATACAGGAGCAGAAAAACGATAGGAATAGCCTGGCAAGATGGCGTTTACGCGGGGTCGTGGTACTGAGTATTGTGCTGGTCATTGCTAACGTCGCGAGCTTGTATGCGCGCGTCTTAAACTGGAACTTGCTCTTAAATTTCGGTTTGCTGGCGGGGATAGGGTGGTTAGCAGAAATCTTTAAAGATGCAAAACACAAAAGCTTGTTGCAGAAGCTGTTGCTTGCCGGCGCCTATTTGTTGCTGTTGGGTTTATTCGCAGAAGCCTTTGAAGGGGGGATTAAGAAAGATTATTCGACGTTCAGCTATTATTTTGTCTGCACGGGGTTGGCTTTTTTTGCTTTGGCCTTGCTTCATGGACTGGAACAGTTGCATGTCGGAAAGACGCTCATGCAATGCCTCGCATGGGTTGGGCGAAACCCGATGGTGGCATACACGGCAGGTAATCTTTTTGTCATCCCTGTATTGGCGTTGACGGGAACGCAGGTCTATCTTGACCAGTTAACCGCGTGGGGGCCCTGGATGGGATTTATGCGCGGGGTATTGTTTACAACAGTTGTAGCAGGAATAACGGTTTTTACTGCTAAAAAAGGGCTGTTTTGGAAAACGTAACGTAGATATGAACGAACTTTTAAATTATCCGGCGACGGATCAGGGGCATAAAAAGAAATGTCCTCCTATTTTCTGGATTTCAACAACGTGGTTTGCTATGGGACTTCCGTTCGTGGCCTTGTCGGGAGCTAGTTCCATTATGTATAAAAATTTGGGTGTTTCGGATGCGCAGATTGCGTTCTGGACCTCCCTGATTATGTTGCCTTGGACATTGAAACCTTTGTGGGGGCCATTTCTGGAACTGTACAAGACCAAAAAGTATTTTGTGTATGCGACGCAGATCTTGACAGGACTACTTTTTGGTTTGGTGGGGCTGAGTTTGCAATTGGACTATTTCTTTAGCATCTCTATTGCTGTATTGATGATCGTCGCGATCAGTGGTGCTACACACGACACAGCGGCCGATGGCGTATATCTAAATGAACTGAATGCAACGCAACAGGCGAAATATGTGGGTTGGCAGGGGGCTTTCTATAATATAGCGAAGGTATTCTCGGGTGGGGTGCTGGTATATCTCGCAGGTGAACTAGAGCAGCAAACGGGGGTGCGGACGGCGTGGATGCTAGTCATGTTTGCCTACGCGCTGATCATGCTGGGGATTGGTTTTTATAGTATAAAAATGCTGCCGGAAAGCGATTCGGGACAAGGGAAAGTGCATTCGTTGCGGGGAGGTATGGCGACTTTGAAGGATGTGATCGTCACTTTTTTTCAAAAGAAAAATATTGTGTTCAGTCTGCTGTTCATCGTGTTTTATCGGTTTGCGGAAGGACAGGCCATCAAAATTACTCCCTTGTTTTTTAAAGCGTCGCGTACGGATGGTGGCTTAGGCCTGACAACCTCGGAAATAGGTTTGCTATACGGGATTTTTGGCGCGGTAGCATTTGTGCTGGGTTCTATTGTGGCAGGTCATTTTGTGTCTAAAAAAGGGTTAGATCGTCGTCGCTTATTGATCTTATGTACGTTCTTTAATGTGCCCTTTGCGGCGTATGCGCTTTTGGCAATCTTTCAACCAACAGATTTATATGTGATTGCTGGGGCAGTGGCGGTGGAGTATTTTGGTTATGGCTTTGGTTTTATTGGGATTATCTTGTTTATTATGCACAATATAGCGCCCGGAAAATACAAAATGGCACACTATGCATTTGGCAGTGGCTTGGTGAATCTAGGCTTTATGATTCCGTCCATGATCAGCGGCTTTTTAAGCGATCATTTAGGGTATAAAGAGTTTTTTATATGGGTGCTTATTGCAACGATCCCCGCATTTATTGTCTCTTGGATGGTACCCCTACGTAAACCGGAACAACCCGATCCGCAACTTCAAAATAATGAATCATGAAAAGAATAAACAGGTCGATCATGCTAATGATGGGGCTCTTGCTAATGAGTGGGGTCGTCGCTGCGCAAGAGGTTGCGCCTATCGACTCTTCGTATTGGAATCAACACTACGCAAATCGTTTAGCATTTTTTAGGGCGATGCCGGATCACCATAAACGGATTGTTTTCCTTGGAGATAGCATGACGGAAGGGGCTAAATGGCAGGAGTTATTCGATGAGAAGCGCGTGGTAAACCGAGGCATTAGTGGCGACGTAACCTATGGGGTATATGCCCGTCTAGACGAAGTGATACAGGCTAGACCTTTAAAAGTGTTCCTGCTGTGTGGCGTGAACGATATGAAAAGGGGAATCGCGACAAACATTATTCTGGCCAATATCGAGCGTATCGTCCAACGGATAAAAAGGGAGTCTCCAAAAACACGGCTGTTTGTACAAGGACTGCTGCCTGTTAACGAATCGATGCTACCTGCCGCTTACGGGCAGGTGACTAATGCAAAAATCAGCACATTAAATACTGGGTTAAGCGCGTTGTGTACCGCTTACGATGTGGACTTCATAAACCTGCACCCGGTTTTTGCAGATGCGCAGGGGCGTATGCGGGGAGAACTGGTCATCGATGGTCTTCACCTGAAACAAGCATCTTATATCTTATGGGCAAATTATTTGAAATCATCGAATGTCATGTAATGGTTAAGAAACAGGATATCATGGTCTTACTCTTGGTTCTTTTTGCGCCATGGGTTAATGGACAGGTAGCGAAGGTGGACAGTAGCTATTCCAACTGGTACTACGAACAACGGCTGGCATATTTTAACGCCATGCCTACGGTGCACGATGCTATTGTATTTTTAGGCAATAGTATTACGGAGCGCGCCGAATGGCAAGAACTATTGGCGGATAACAAACGCCCTATTTTAAACAGAGGTATCGGTGGTGATAACTCGTTTGGGATACGGGCGCGCATGGAGGAGGTGTTGCGGGGCAAGCCGCATACCATCTTCCTGATGGACGGAATAAATGATCAGTTCAGGCTGTTGCCGCAAGAGGTGTCTATTGCGAATTACCGGCAGATCATACAGATGATCAAAACGAGATCGCCCAAAACGAAAATTATTGTGCAGAGCGCTCTTCCCATCAATGAACAGATGACGAATGAACCCTATACGAAAAATAGGAATGAGCTGGTTCTACGTTTAAATACAAAATTGCGACAGCTGGCGGCAGATGAGGGGGTACCATTCGTGGATCTGGTCCCGCTGTTTCAGGATGAACAAGGTAATTTGGATAGGTCGTTCACCACGGATGGGGTACACTTAATTCCGACGGCTTATATGAAATGGATAGAGGCATTGAAAGAAAGAAAATTTTTATGAAGATAACAGGAACATTTATCGATGAAATTTCGCACGATATCCCACACCAAAATTGGGGAAGAGCAGAATGGGATGCGGATTTTGCACACATGAAGTCAATCGGTATTGACACAGTCATTATGATCCGCAGCGGCTATCGCAAGTTTATTACTTACCCATCGACGTATTTAACGAAACAATTTGGTTGCTACGCGCCATCGACGGATCTAGTCGAGCTGTTTCTTCAGCTGGCTGACAAGCATGGTATGCGTTTTTATTTCGGATTGTATGACAGTGGGACCTATTGGGATACGGGCAACTTACAGCCAGAAATTGATACGAACCGATTTGTGATTGATGAAGTGTGGCAACGCTATGGACATTATACGAGTTTTGGCGGATGGTACATTAGCACAGAAATAAGCCGGCGAACAAAGGGGGCGATAGAGGCTTTCCGCACGCTTGGTTTACAATGCAAATCGGTAAGTAATGGTTTGCCAACGTTTATCTCGCCTTGGATAGATGGCAAAAAAGCTGTGTTGGCAGCATCTGCTACGCTAAGCAAAGCGGATGCAGTATCGGTAAATGAACATGAACGGGAATGGAGCGAAATTTTTGAAGGCATCGCCGGTGCGGTAGATGCGGTGGCATTCCAGGATGGACATATTGACTACGACGAGTTGCCCGCTTTCTTTGAAGTGAATAAAAAAATGGCGGACAGGTTTGGGCTGCAGTGTTGGACAAATGCGGAGTCGTTCGACCGGGATATGCCGATTAAGTTTTTGCCCATTAAATTTGATAAGTTGCGTCTGAAGCTGGAAGCGGCCGCAAAAGCCGGCTACGATAAAGCGATTACTTTTGAATTCTCTCATTTTATGAGTCCGCAATCCGCATACCTGCAAGCCGGACATTTATACAACCGCTACAACGAATATTTAGATACTTTGATTTAATACATTAGATGATACATTACGCTGAGAAATATAAGCAGGAACTGATACAACGGGTGTTGCCTTTTTGGGAGAATAATTCGGTGGACAAAAAACATGGCGGGTTTTTTACATGCCTAGACCGGCAGGGACGAGTGTTTGATACGGATAAATTTATGTGGCTGCAAGGAAGGCAGATCTGGACGCTGTCGATGATGTATGATAAGTGGGACAGCTACCAACCTTGGAAAGAGATGGCAATCTGTGGTGCTGACTTTATCTTGAAGCATGGACGGGATGCACAGGGTGATTGGTATTTTGCCCTAACGGAGGATGGACACCCTTTAGTGCAACCGTACAACATCTTCTCGGACTGCTTCGCGGGAATGGGTTTGGGAGCGCTGTATAAAATAACGGGTGCCGACGAATATGCTGAGGTGGCTAGGCAGACATTCTCCCGTATCTTGGGACGACGGAATAATCCTAAAGGGCACTACGACAAAGGGGTGGCCGGTACACGTGGATTGAAAGGGTTTGCGCTTCCGATGATTTTAAGCAACTTGGCCTTGGAACTGGAACATATTTTGGATCCGTCTATTATCCGTGAACTGACGGATGAGGTGATTCATGAAGTGACGGAGGTGTTCTACCAGCGGGAATACGGGCTGATCATGGAACACGTACAGCAAGATGGTACGTTTTCGGACACGTTTGAGGGGCGGTTGGTGAATCCAGGACACATTATCGAAGCGATGTGGTTTATGATGGACGTGGCGTACCGTAAACAAGACGCTCCCTTGATGCAGCGCTGTGTAGACATCGCGATTCAGGCGTTGGAGTTTGGTTGGGATGCCAGATATGGAGGTATCTTTTATTTTCAGGATATTCTTCAAAAACCCATGCAGCAACTGGAATGGGATCAGAAATTGTGGTGGGTGCATCTGGAAGCGTTGGTGTGTATGGCAAAGGGGCTGCACTATACAGGGGATGAACGTTGTAAAGTATGGTTTGAAAAGCTCGATGCTTATACTTTTCCGCGATTTTCGGATCCCAAATATGGGGAATGGTTTGGTTATCTAACTAGACAGGGAGAGCCACTCTTGACATTGAAGGGGGGGAAATGGAAGGGATGCTTCCATGTGCCCCGGGCGTTACTGAAGGTTTATGAAGCACTTACTGCCTATGAAAAGAGATCCTGACCAATCGAGGGTTTCATGTCTTCACCCTTGGTGGATACGTTTTGCGGTGGGCGGTATGGTTCTTTTGGTTTCTTTCTGCTCATGTTATGCTCAGTTTGCTGGTCGTCCAGTGTCCGCTGATGCAATGGAAATTGACTATATGGGGAGGGTGCTAAAGAAGGAGGATGGAGCAGTATCATTAGACTGGCCGGGGACGTCCATCCGTTTTGATCTACAGGGAAGTTGGTGTGCCATGCGCGTTTCAGATACAGGAACGAGCTACTATCATGTGTTTGTAGACGATAGCTTGCATCGGATAATACAGGTGGTGGGAAGAGACACACTTATTGTTCTAGTGGACGGACTGGAAAATAAGCGACATAGCATTCGCTTGCAAAAAAGGTCGGAAGCTCAATTTGGAAGGACGCGTATTTTCAGCTTCCTCCCGGGAGAAGGTGGTAAACTGTTTGCCACCCGAGGACGGAAAACGAGACATATAGAATTTATCGGAGATTCTTTTACTTGCGGATATGGAACGGATGGTTCGCACCGGGACGAATCCTTCTCGGTAGAAACCGAAAACGCCGACAAAACCTATGCCTGCATACTGTCGCGTTATTTTGATGCGGACTATACCTTACTGGCACACTCAGGGAGGGGGGCTGTAAGAAACTATGGAGATGCTGTTCGTGTATCGCACTATACGATGAAGGATGCTGTGAAATTTGTGCTCGACACGGACACATCCCAGCGTTATATCGCGTCGCACAAACCGGATCTAGTGGTGGTTTTTTTAGGTACAAATGATTTTTCGACACAGCCGGAACCTAAGAGGGCTGAGTTTAAGAAGGGGTATGGACAGTTGCTTACCTGGCTGCGGGAACAGTACGGCGAAGTACCGATACTCTGTGTCATTCCAGCAGTCGGCGAACGGGTGGAGGGCTATATCCGCGAACTGGTCGCTGAACGACAGGATAATCGGTTAGTTCACACGGCATCTTTGCGAAACGTTATCAACGATACGACTGATTTGGGAGCGGGTTGGCATCCAGGTTATTTGGGGCATCAAAAGATGGCCATGTTTTTACTTCCGTATGTATCAACGCTTATGGATTGGCCGTTAACCGAACGGCATGTAAAATGATGGAGCAGGCCTTGAACAAGACTTTTTTAACACTAAGGGCAAGGCAGCGTGCTTTGTTTGTCGGCTGTGTCCGAACCTTCATCACTTCGACGAGATCTGCGGAGAAATTTAACATCCATACGATTTTGTAATGTTGTTGGGTCTCTCCTCCGGTTGTGTCGAGATAATCTGTATTCTTGCTATGAGAGAGGGTCGTTTTTTCGGGCATGGCTAGGTATCGAGAGCGTAGCGAGCCGTTGTCCATCGCGGTTAAGAACCACACCTGTTCGAACGCAGTGCGTTTGAGGTGGCTTAGGCGATGACCTGCTAGGACTGCTTTCGACGAACCAGTTCCCGTGTCTTTCGGATACTGATCCGCGTATAGCTGTTCATGCGCTTATTGTACAAGAGGCGACCACCAACAATACCGATGCAGCTTCCGAGTGCGATATCAATGAACCGGGACAAAAACAAGGAATTGGTCTGTTCGCTAAGCTGATCCCCAGATTCGGCGAGGAAGATCGTCAGAATGGTCAGGAAAATGACGGCGACGGCGTAGTTGCGCACGACTAGGAATTCGACAATAACCTGCAGTACTGTAATACCTATGACAATAAAAAGTGGAGTTGGGTTGCACGTAAAAACAACCCATGTGATCCCTAGGCCGGCTAGTGTGCCAACAATCCGTTGTAATCCGCGAACCGATACCTTATGTATGTCGCTGCCCTGCATTACCGCGGCACAGGACACGGGAACCCAATATGGGTTCTGCAGTTCCAGTAGGAAAGCGACACCCAGGGACAGGCCTAAAAAAGCGCCAAATACGAGCGATTCTGTGAGGTTAATATGTGCCTTCTTGAGCGGAATATGATGATCGGCAACGGTAGATTTCCGGAGGGTGAGGATGCTGTATACGAGCCCCAATCCACACGTTAAGATCGCCCCCATACCGACATAGCCAATCTTTACGGGAATAGATGCAGGGTCAAAGGGGGTACAGACAGCGAACGACGCGATCATAATAAAGAAAAAATTTCCCGGAGGTCGTGTCAGCCCCAAATGATATAAGGAATAGTGCACACAGAAGCCATACAGTGCGATAAAGGCGGCAGCTACAGCCGGATGGAAAGAAAAAAATAGCCCCAGACTAAATGAGGTCAAAATACCGAAGGAGCAGGTCATCAGTAATGCCATACGTTCATTCAGCTTGTCGGACTGCATGTACAAGATGCCCAAACCGGCTAGCGAGGCTAACTTGCCTGCGCCAAGATTCCCGAAGTACCAGCCGAGTAGAACGGGGATCCCAACACATAGTCCGGCAACGAAGGGTAGGTGCCATTCCCGTGTCGTTTTGTTGAATTTGATGAGATCTTTCATACTGCTTAATGATAACAAATTTACGAAACGCTCGGCATATTCTATTTTTTTCGGTATCAAACCCGTTATGTAGATTCTATTAGGGAAGGTTGTGCAAGGAAGCGTAAGAAAAGTGGTCTGCTATCGTTTATTCTGTGTTCGCTAAAGACGGCCTTGGTTTCGAGAGCGTAGCGAACCGTTGTCAATCGCCGTTAAGAACCATTCCCTGTTGAACGCAGTGCGTTTGGGATGGTTAGGCGATGACGGGAGGTAGCACTAAGAAACCTAGCCTTGAATCTTTGGTTCTTTCTTTTCAAGCAGAAAGAACAAGCCCTGTCACGGCAAGCGACGGAAAGGTTGTGAGGGGCAAAGCCGTGGTGATTTATTTAAGCTTTATTTCCATATCCGCTATGTGCTTTAAGCCCCGGTTCAGCGTGCGCAACGTGACGCCGAGGTAGGACGCCATATCTTCTTTGGACAGGGTCATTCCTTGCTTGACCTGCATCGCTAAAAGTTTTGACAAGCTATGTTCTACGGTATGGAGCTGTTGGTAGGATGCCCGACTGGAGGTGTTGATGATCCGCTCGGCAAATACATCAAGCATAAGTCCGTTGAGCGTGAGGTCCTTCTGCAGCAACATGTGGAAATAAGCCACAGAAAATGCGTAGGCGGTCACGGAAGTCATGGCTTCCACATTGCATAGACAGGGAATGTGCCGAATAAGCTCAATGTCGCCGACAATTTCGCCAGCGCCTAGAAATTCAAGGATATACGCTTTGTCATTGCTCTCGGTAAAATAGCATTTTGTCACCCCCGCCTTGATAAGCAATACTTTTGTTGCCGTCTCCTGTTGCGACAATAACCGCTGCCCCGGAACATAGTGTCTGATTACGATGTCTTCTTTTCGTTCTTGCTTCGTGTACAACGTTTCAGTGTAGTCAAGAAATGCCTGATTTGTTCGTAACATAGTTCGTTTGGGACAAATGTCCTTTTTTTAATTCCTTCGCTTGCTCAATTTTACAGTTTTCCATCACAAAGGTAAAAACAAAGTGTAGAGATGAAAAATAGGATTACGACAATTGCGTTTGATGCAGATGATACCCTCTGGGTAAATGAACCTTATTTTCAGGAGGCGGAGCAACAATTTTGTAAGCTGCTGGAGGACGATCATTCGCAACAGGCTGTTGCACAGGAACTCTTTCGGACAGAAATGAAAAATCTGTCGTTATATGGATATGGCGTGAAAGGTTTTGTGCTGTGTATGATAGAAACTGCGAGTCGTCTTTCCGATCGTGCTGTTTCGGTAGCGCAACTCAATCGGATGCTTGAAATCGGTCATGAACTCCTGGAGAAACCGATTGAACTCTTGGATGGTGTGCAGGATACGCTGGAACAACTGAAGGGACGATACCGCTTAATAATGGCTACCAAAGGGGATTTATTGGATCAGCAGCGGAAATTGAAGAAGTCTGGTTTAGCACCTTATTTTCATCATATTGAAATCATGAGTGATAAACAGCCGGGTGATTACCATAAATTGATAAGACAGTTGGCCTGTGCACCGGGCAATTTTCTGATGTTGGGCAACTCGATGAAGTCAGATATCCTGCCTGTGCTGGAACTAGGCGGTTTTGCTGGTCATATTCCGTATCAGGTAACCTGGGCGCACGAACAACATGAAGAGACCCCCACACATACACATTTTGTGGAGTTGGCTCGTATGGATCATATTTTAGATTACTTAATTTGATATGAAAACACGAATAACGATAGACCAGTGGATTAGGAAGGAGCATTATCTTTTTTTCTCCCGATTTGAAGAGCCTTTTTTTGGAGTGACCGTGCAGGTGGACTGCACTCAAGCGTATACATGGGCGAAGCAACGGGGGCATTCCTTCTTTTTGTATTACCTGTACAGGGCCTTACTGGCCGCGAATGAGATCGAGAATTTCCGCTATCAGGTGGAGGATGGGCACGTCTATCTGTTTGATCGAGTTCATGCCTCGCCGACGATCGGCAGACCGAATGGGACCTTTGGTTTCGCTTACCTAGACTATGAGGAACAGGAGGCCTTGTTCTACGAAAAAGCTTCGATCGAGATGGACCAAGTAAAGCAATCAACCGCCCTTATTCCCGCATCGCCGGGCAAAAATGTCATTCACTTTTCGGCAATTCCCTGGTTGGACTTTACGGCTCTTTCTCACGCCAGGAGTTTTTCTTTTCCAGATAGTTCGCCGAAAATTTCATTTGGAAAAATGACGGATCACGCCGGCATAAAGACCATGCCCGTGTCGATTCATGTTCATCACGGATTTGCCGACGGATACCATGTAGGGTGTTTTGTAGACCGATTTCAGGAGCTGTTAAACACAGAATAAGACTGAGGGCCGACCAACGGGATATTTCGGACGCGTGCGTGATGGGAGCAACGTTATTGAAACTTGTTCGCGCAAAAAGCGCGAGCCTCCGATGGAAGGCTCTGCGCTCTACTAATTTTAAGACACCAATGGTATCTCCACTTGAGACAAAATTACGCAGTTCCTATGCGTAAGCTCTTATTCCGACAGGCTTTATTGCTTCATGAAATCGACGCGCCTGTTTTGTGCTTTGCCCACGGGGGTATTGTTCGATGCTAACGGCGCGGATTCTCCTTTTCCATCTGTCGTAAGTCGATTCCTGTCAATTCCATAAGCGGCGACCAGTAGTTCCTTGACGGCGGCCGACCGTTGTTTGCTTAACAGGAGATTGTGTTCGGCATCGCCGGTATTATCGGTATGTCCGACAATCAGTAGGCCTAGCGCGGTATTTTCCTTTAATATATCGGCTATTGACTTGATCACACCGGTCGACTCCGGTTTTATACGGGAGGATCCAGAGTCGAAATGTATGCCGGTGGTGCTGAATGATCCTCCTTCGAGCAGACGTTGTCTCGGTGATGCGGCACCTTTTGCTATTTTAAGGTGATTGATATACATGCCGATCTGTTCGTCAGCATACGGGCTACTGCTTACCTTAAAGAAAATCTGATTGAATTCCCCATTTTTAGCTATGCCTTTTGGCGCATCATAAAGCTTCTCGCCGTCGATCCAGATACGCACGCGTTCCTGTTGCACGTGAAGGGCGACGTGGGCAATACGCCCATACCAGTTTTTTACACGGGGATCTGTTTTTGCGGCGCTGTTAAAATAACGCGTGTATTTTTCATTAGATTCCAAGGTGTAGGTTCCCGAGGTAGACTGCGGCGAAATTTCCATATAGAGGGATTTGTCTCCTCGTTGTTCGTTCAGCAAGGCATTGGCAGTTGGAGACTTGTCGCCGGATGCGATTAGGCCAAACTGAAGGGAAGGGGGCATCCAACCCTTGAAATCTATGTCCAAAATGAGGTCGAATTCTACCGTGAAATTTTGGCCGAGCCCTTGTTCGTTGTCCGATAGTACAACGCTTCGTTGCGCCAAACGCAACCAATGGCCCGGCACCTTGTCTACACGAACTACCACTGAACTTCCGTTACTATTCCATCCTACAGGAAGCTCGCCGATAACGTCTGTCGCAAAATCGCGGGAATAGATCACGGAGTCGCCGGGAATGAAATCGTATTTACTGAACGACAGCAGCGGCGAGGTAGAGGATGTGGCCAACTTGGTGTCCTTCGCCGGTACCTGCTGTTGTGGGGTAGATGACTGATTGTTCGGTGAGGAGGCCGATTCAATGGCTTTATCGATTCCTTTGGAAACAGCCTTATCGGTTTCGTTTAAGATTTTCGAAGTGGCTGCGCTTTCTGCCCTTGCTTTTACTTTGTTGAAAAGGCTTTGGCAAAGGCTTGGAGCGGGTAATCCTACCATAGATACCGCCAGCACCAAAGCTGCTTTCGTCCATATGTGTGTGTTTTTCATGCGAAATAAACTTAATCTGCTAGGTGTAAATCTACGTGAGTTACCGACACGACAACCTTTTTTTTCGACAAGGTGCAGCCGGCATCGTTTAAGAGGGGCAACAACCGACGAAATGCACGGCCATCGGCTAACCAAGTAAAAAGCAAACCTGTTCGTTTAGTTTAGCTTGAACGTGACGCCGGCATTTAATATGCCTGCTCCGTATCCAATTTCAGCAAATGCACCAATTTTTTCCGAAAACCAATAGTTGGAGCCGATGTGTCCTCCCCAAAGAAAACCTCCGGCAGAAGAGGAGATCGGAGCTTCATCTTCACCGTCCCATTTCACCGAAGCGATGTTGTATCCGAGCATGATCCCCCCATAGGGATCAAATTTGGTCGAGTTGACCTTCAGGTGGTAAGATCCACGGGCGGCGGCTAAAATATGGGTATATTTCCACTGTCCGTATCCACCGAAGGATTCTTTTTTGGTAGAAAAAGCGGCATATGCACCTACACCGATGCGGTCACTTACCGCTTGCTCATAACGTATGCCAATGGGAACACCAAAGCCGCCTCCGATTCCCACACCGACGTTGACGGTCTTGTCTCCTTTTTGAAATGATTGCGCAAAGCTGTTGCTTGCATACATAAGGCATGCGATTGCTAGGCATGCCATGTTTTTGGTTTTAATCATGATGTTATACTAAGTTATCGAGACAAAAGTAGAGGAACCTGCTGGTGAAAAATTACGTGGTACTACGGAAAGAGATAAAATCAGTATGGCGTGCATATGGAATAATAGAGAGGATTTTTCGTTTGTCCTCTATGGCAGTGATGATGCTTCTTATTGGTTTGTCCCTCGCACGACCTTTCCGCCCCTAAGCCCGGGGCAGGGGCGTTACTTTTGCTACCAAAAGTAACCAAACCGACCGAAGGGAGCTCATGGACACAAAAAACAAACACGAGTCCATAACTCGTCGCTGGGGATCTTTTGCATCCTTAGTAGCCTGTGCCAGGGCAAATGACTACAGACGCAACGATCCCAAGGCGACATTTTTCTGTTAATCTAGGGGACTGCAAAGAGATATAGATAAGCGGTTTTAAATTTTTTGTTAAGGATGGGTCGTTGCAAAGAGGTGTAGATGGGCGGTTTTAACGGTCTGCTCTCGTTTATTCTCTGCTCGCTAAGACGGCCTTGGTTTCGACTGCGTAGCGAGCCGTCGTCAATCGCCGTTAAGAACCATCCCCTGTTCGAACGCAGTGAGTTTGGGATGGTTTAGGCGATGACAGGCGAGGTAGCATCAAGAAACCTAGCCTTGAATCTTTGGTTCTTTCTTTTCAAGAAGAAAGAACAAGCCCTGTCGCGGCAAGCGACGGAAAGGCTGTGGGCAGGGAAAAGCGGTGGTGATGTATGTAAACGTTGTCCCTCGCACGACCTTTCCGCCCCTAAAGCCGGGGCTGGGCTCGTACTTTTTTCTCTCAAAAAAGTACGCAAAACCGAACGAAGTGAGCTCATCAACTTGTTGATAAAAGTCGTCGCTGGGGATCTTTTGCATCCTTAGTAGCCTGTGCAATGGCAAATTTCTACAGACGCAACGATCCCAAGGCGACATTTTTCTGTTAATCTAGGGGACTGCAAAGAAGCGTAAGAAAACGGTCTGCTATCGTTTATTTTTTGTTCGCTAAGACGGCCTTGGTTTCGACTGCGTAGCGAGCCGTCGTCAATCGCCGTTAAGAACCATCCCCTGTTCGAACGGAGTGAGTTTGGGATGGTTTAGGCGATGACAGGTGAGGTAGCATCCAGAAACCTAGCCTTGAATCTTTGGTTCTTTCTTTTCAAGAAGAAAGAACAAGCCCTGTCGCGGCAAGCGACGGAAAGGCTGTGGGCAGGGCAAATCGGTGATGATGTATGTAAACGTTGTCCCTCGCACGACCTTTCCGCCCCTAAAGCCGGGGCAGGTTTTTCTTTTGTCCTCTATGGCCGGACAGGCCAGTTCTTTTTCCCAAAAAGAACCAAAAATCGTCGCTGGGGATCTTTTGCATCCTTAGTAGCCTGTGCCAAGGCAAATTTCTACAGACGCAACGATCCCAAGGCGACATTTTTCTGTTAATCTAGGGAACTACAAAGAGATGTAGATAAGCGGTTTGCTATCGTTATTCTCTGTTCGCTAAAGAGAAACCTAGCCTTGAATCTTTGGTTCTTTCTTTTCAAGAAGAAAGAACAAGCCCTGTCGCGGCAAGCAACAGATGGTATTTAGAACATCAGCTCCTTGATTGCGGGAAAATAATTTCTGCTGACGGTTAACTCGATCTGGTTTGGAAGGGTGAGAAAAACTTTTTGAACGTCCTTGTACATTTCCTGAATATGATCTACATTGACGATATACGATCGGTGGACACGTAAAAACTGTTGTGGATCCAGCTTATGCATGACCTGACCGATCCCGTAGCTACTTAAAAAAACGTCTTGGTGCACGGTATGTACCCAGGTATAGTCTTTATCTGCTTTCAAATAGGTGATCTCGGCTATGGGTATGCTGGTCATGCGGTTTCCTTTTTCGAGGAGCATGCGACGGGGATAAGCCGCCGGAGAATCCCGAAACGTATTGGCGCCTGCACGACGTTGGTTGTCGAGTTTTTGCAGGGAAGAGCGTAAGCGTTTGCTGTTCAGTGGTTTGAGGAGATAGTCGACGGCATCGTACTCAAATGCCTTCACGGCGTGGCTGCTACATTCCGATGTTAAGACAACGGCTGGAACGTGTTCCGTTCTATCCAAAACTTCGAATCCACTTATTCCAGGTAGGCGCACTCCAAGGAAGACAATATCGGGCTGCAGTGCATTGATGTAGCGAACGGCCTCCAAACCATTGCCAGCTTCCCAGAATACAGCTGGATACTGCTGTTGTTTCAGTTCTTCGATGAGTTGTTTACGAAATAGATAATCTCGATCTACAATAAGTAACGTCTGCTTTTTCATGGATTTATGGCATCATCAGTTCCTGTCAAAAATAGGCATATCGGGAAGGAGTTCGAACTGACATATGTCAGAAAATGCACAACCTGATTTTTTTTGTTATCTTCGTAGGAGAGTCCACGTTAACCGGCAGATCAGCATGCTTTTACGACACTATTTTGAACATGTATGTGCATTTGCAGCGGCCTATGATATTCATTTTACGGCGGATGAATTTGATATGATCCGTACCCATACGCGGCATGCTGTATGGCCAGCGCACACAATCTTGATGGAGCAAGGGAAACAGGTGGAAACACTTTATTTCCTGAATCGAGGGATTGCGCGTTTGTACCGTGAACATAAAGGTATCGACCATACATTAGGCATCGTGTCTTCCAACTACTTTTTGTCGACGCCCTTGTTTTTGCAAAGCGGCGAGCCCTCGACTTGTTCACTCGAATCGCTAAGCGAAATCGACGTATTGATTTGGGACAAGCCTACGGTATTGTTACTTAAAAGGGAGATTCCTAAAATGAATGATATGGACCTGGCGGTAATGGGCGCTTTGCTCAATTGGTTGCAGGAAAACCAAATTAATGCCATCTGTATGACCGCCGAAGAACGTTATGTGCACCTTATGGAAACACAGCCATTGGTGATACAAAACGTCCCGTTAAAATATATTGCTTCTTATTTAGCGATACATCAGGACAGTTTGAGTAGGATACGGAAACAGATCGCCAAAGGTACTAAATAAGGCCGCGAAGATACGCTTCTTTGACAAGTCCTGCCATCGTTTTGATTTGCAGTTTCTGATTGAGGCTATGCCGATGAGATTCGACCGTCCGGATACTTAAATACAACCGGTCAGCAATTTCTTGATTGGAATATTCATTGGCAATCAGGGCAAGCACCTCGAGTTCCCGGTTGGTGAGCTTGACTGGAGCCGTAAGTTTTTTGCCATGAATGGTTTGTTGTAAGATGTGTTGTTCAATTTGTTTATCAATGTAAACCTGTCCATTCTTTACCTGATGAATGGCATTGACTAATTGATCCTTTCCTGTGCCTTTTAGCAAATAGCCTTTTGCACCATTGCGGATCATTTTCCGTACATACACCCTGTCGTCGTGGTTGGTAAGTGCAATGATCGTTACAGAGGGATATAGTTCTCGGATGGTCGCGGTCAAATCGATGCCGCTGCCATCGGGCAGCTCAATGTCCAGCAGCAAAACATCCGGGAGCTGCAGGTGTAGGTGCCGCAGCAGATCGGCGGCGGTCTGTGCGGTGAACAATACCTGGAGATTCGGTTCTACCTGCAGCATTCTCTGCAGTCCGTGAATGATCAAGGAGTGATCGTCCGCGATTCCGACAGTGGTTATAGGGTGGGTGGTTGTTTCCATAAAGGGAATAAATTATATCTAGGATGTTTTAGCGTACGACGACTTAGAATAAGGGTATGGTCTCCAGTACACTTGAAGCCGCGTCCGATGCTTGTTTGTTTTGTGCGTCTCCATGGATTTCGACAAATATCGAGGTGCCCTTACCGGGACAGGATCGGATATCCAACGTGCCTTGGAGGAGACTAATCCTAGCTTGCAAGTTCGCCAATCCGATGCCTTTCTCCCAGCTCTTTTCGACGGCAAATCCTTTACCGTTGTCTTCGACGGTGATTAGTAATCGTCCCTGTTCTTCCGCCAATTGCACGATGCCCTCCGTGGCTTCGGCATGCTTGAGTATATTGGTGACACACTCCTGGATGATCCGATAAATGGCAAGTTGTGTGTTTTTATGCAATTCAGGGAGTGGGCCGATCACGTAGCAGTGCAAACGGAAATTGGGTTTCTGTATCCGTCGGCAAAAGGATTGTATCGCGTAAGCGAAACCTTCGCGAAGGATCATTTCGGGAGCCAGGTTGTGTGATATATTGCGGACTTCGCGCGTGGCGATTTCGATCAGCTGACTGATCTCTCGGAATATACCGGACCGATCGTGATCGGCAATCTGTGTATGAATCTGCATGCGGGCGGCGGATAGAATGCTCGCAACACCATCGTGCAGCTCTTTTGCTGTACGCGCCCGTTCTTTTTCTTCTCCTTTTAGCTGTGCTTCGATCAGCTGCTTTTGAAGCTCAGTGGATTTTGTCCGTCGCTTCTGGAGATGAAAAAGCCGTAACCCTCCCCATCCAAAAATGAGGATAACGACTGTCGAAATATAGATGACTAACCATTTATTCTTCCGATCGAGTTCGGCGGCTTGTTCTAGGATCTTTAAATCGCGCTCGGCGATACTATTACGATGTTGAGCTGTTTCATATTTGACTTCTAGTTCTTGTATCGTTTTTTGTATTTCTTGGTTGCGAAGCGAATCTTTGAGCAGGACGTGCCGCCGGTGCAGCGTCAGGGCCTCTTTGTAGTTGCCGAGCGCTTCCTCGATCGCGGCGCCCGCTAAGAACATATCAATCAGTTGCGGTTTTGCCAGTTCCGTTTCGGCTAATTTGAACGCTTTTTTAAAGTACAGCTTCGCTTCCTGAGGGTTTCCCATTTCTTTGAAAACCTGGGATATCCCCGATAGCGTATACACCTCATTACCGGGCATGGATTTGGGAGTAATGGCCAAGGCTTTCTGAAAGGTTTCGAGGGCAAGTGGATAGTTTCGCTGCATCCGGTAGACATCGGCGAGGTTGTTGAGCGCTTTGATTTCCATTTGCCGGTCGCCAAACGACTGCCCGATCTGGAGATACTGATGGCCGTGACGCACGGCGTCGCTCAGATTGCCAGACATAGCTTCGGCGACCATGACGTTGATAAGGCTATTGCCCATGGATATCGTGTCGCGCAGTTGCTCGGCGATCTCAAAAGACTGCCAGGCATATTGCAGTCCTTTGTCTAAATCGTCTAGGTCCAGAAACAAGGAACTGAGGTTGTTGAGGTATTTCCGTCGATCGGAGAGCTGGTGGCGCGTAGGTCGTTGAATCTCATTGGAGATGTTGAGCGCTTTGATAAGATGTTCGGCTGCAGCGGTTAATCGGCCGCGCGCCTGATGCTGTAATGCAATTGTATTATATGCGGCGGCAGTTTTCGGACGGTTTCGCAATCGCTTACTGATGCTTAGTGCACGTTCGGCATAGGTCATGGCCTCGTCGAAGCGGACCTGTTCATAGAGAAACACACTATAGTTTCCCGCAACAGCCAACTGTCCGTTGTCAAATGATAAGGCATCGGCCAGTTCGCCGGCACGTTTGAAATAGTATTCGGCGGAATCGGGCATCCCTTTTTTCTGCTGGTTTTTAGCTAAATCTATCAGGTGAAATACGTAGGTTGTATCACGCGCGCCTCGCGGCGCGTTGGTGAACGGAAATGCGATCAGCCAAAGGAGAAGATAGTGTGCATACATGGGGAAAGTGGGCTAGGTGTGTCTAAATCGTAAGAGATACCAATCGCCATTATACCTGCGACGGTCTAGGGACAACCATCCGGGAAAATCAATCATTTTTTTCCAAGCATTTACAGGCATAGCGACCGGATACGTGTTTGTTGTTCGTAAAAATATACAAAGGATACCGTCGGCTTTTAATTCGTCGGATAGTGCCGTTACGAGCTCAACCATATGGCTATATCCATGCACAAACGCATGGATATGGTCTTTTTTCGTTTTTCGGCCACGCAGGATCTGTAGCGTAGGTATGGTCGCCGATAGCAGCGACATGTACCCGGTAGGTGGATTGATCAACTTGATTTTATTTCCGGGCGTAAGCCCCAGTTCTCTGGTAGAAGGTGCAAATTTTTGTTTATGTGTTGTCATAGATTTTCATACCTAAATCGTTCAGTTTTGGTTGCTCAGGGTGTATGATCATCTTCGGAACGTGAATATAGGCCTCTTTTTGGGTTGCGGTTGCGGATTTCTACGAAATGCGGGATGTGTCGACGAACGGCTCAGCTGATCGACCAAAAGCAATGGGTCGGGCCGATATCGTCAAATCGGGAATGATATTCCGTAGCAGTACGGAAAACAGAAAAATGGGAGGTACTACAGTTTTTTCCGGTTGTACATCCCCGTAGTTTCGCAAAAGTTTTGGTTGATCGATGGACCGATGACTTACTGGGACATTGTTTTGGAGAGACGACGGATGATCGAAAAAATAACATACGATAAAAAATATGATGAAATCTATGCAGAAAATCGCAGCTATGCTGCTGTGTGTCTTGACGCTTTGTTCGTGCAAAGACGATGGAACGCCAACGTTGGACAGCCCGACGTTTCCATTTATGAAGGTAGGCAATCAATGGAACTATTGGTTGGTCACTGAAGAAGGACAGACCGAGGTCAGCTATAAAATCGCAGATAAAACGAAGGAAAGCTATTTTAAGGTGCTGTTGCAATTTGTGGAAGCGGAGTTTCCTCCGGTGGAACATTTTTGGTATGCGGATCAAACGTCTTTTGCCATGGCGACCGACTGGCCGGATAGTCCATTGAAGTTGCCCATGCTGAAAAAAGGGTGTAAGGTCGGCGATCGCTGGTCATTCGATGTACCAGCTTCTCCGGATCCTGACGACCTGTCCGGAACGTTGACTTACGAGATTATGGCGGTCAATACGTCGGTAGATGCGGCTGGAACAACCTATTCGGATGTCTACAAGATTCGGCACACGGCGACCTCCCACGCGGAGTTTTATGCGGATTACTACATAAGCTTATCCGCAGGGATGATAAAAATGGAGGGGATCGGATATGTTTGGATCGATGGGGATGAGGGAGGCGAGCTGATTTACTTCCCGTTAGAATGGCGCTTAAAGTCGAAAAACTTTTAGAACAGAAGATGAGCCTACGAACGATTTGTTTCGGTCTGTTCTTCCTACTACTGTTGAGCGGCTGCCAGCTATGGCTAGATGCGCAGCAGGGTGTACGGGCATTAGACACCAGCCTGATTTTGCGGAGACACTATACCGTGTATGGGGCGGTGTCGGTGAACGAATCCGATAAACCACGGAGGGGAGACAGATCGCCAAAAACAGCCCAGTTCCGTACCCAAACCTTTACAGATGGTATACTATCGGCAATTACCTTAGGGATGTATGTGCCAGAGGGGGGATGTATTCGCACACCATGAAGCGATATCGATATATGGGTAAGGATTGGCGGTTGGTGCGATGTGTCTTACAGCGGGTCGTATTGACAGTGTGTCTGACATTGGCGTTGATTGCTGCCGGGGAGGTGTGCCATACGTTGTATGTCAATGGAAGTAGGCTGAATGCCTATGGTGGTGGTTTCGTAGCGGGCAACAGTTTGCTGTTTGTGCTGGCATCAAGCGTGTGCTATGCTTTGGCAAATAAGATGCAGAAGGAAGCGCAGCAGGAGGATCACAAACGCTCATGATCATACGTATATGGAAGACATGACCAAAACGGTGGTGATTGCTGACCGGTATATCGAAGCCAGGGAAGCGATCCGCAGGTACGTGCATGGTGTCATGGGATTTCGGGTTATCCGGGAATGTTCGAACCGTTTGGAAACAATTCGGTCCGTTAGTTTATTAACGCCTGACGTGCTCTTTGTCGAAGAAGGTTTGTACCGCATGTACAAAGGCGAGATCCTGAGTAAAGGTGTCTGCCATCCATTGACGGTTATTTTAGCCGATAAGGATGCCTGCATCGAGCGGGTATTTAAGAAGGATGTGTTTGATTATTTACGCAAACCCTATACGCAAGAAGATGTGGAACGTACGTTGCACCGCATTTCCTATGCGGTACAGCGCGAGATCCCGAGTGAAAGGCCAAACACCGCATCTTCAGCAATTTTTGTGGTTGATGGCATCCGCTTCAAAAAGATTGCTATCGGAGATGTTATGCATGTAAAGGCTGCCCGAGACTACAGTATCATCTATACCGATGTTGGAGAATATGTAAGTTCGCATGGCATCGGCTATATCGCGGAACGATTGAACGCCGGTTTCTTTGTCCGCGTACATCGATCTTTTATTGTCAATCTCGCGTACGTAGACGAGTTGCATCGGGAGGGTGGACGTATGATCTTGGTTCTGAAGAATGGTCATGAGGTTACCGTCAGCAGGCGGTATGTGGATACCATGAAACGACTTATTTTATAAGCCGGAAGTCAGGCTACCGAAGCTATAGTGACTTCCGGCTTTTTTTGCGCATCAGACGTTCCCCGTTTTTTTCTATGGATATAGATTTTAAGATAAGATATTCCCTTTTTCGTTATATTTGGCTTTTGCGATCTGCCATGCAGCGACTGTGTTTTAAATAGTGGCGGCATACGGCGGTCGCCGGCTAACTTTATTACGTATTCATTATGAAATTCATGTACAAATTGTGTTACGGATTGTTGGGCGTTGGGCTCTTGTTCAGTGCGTGTAAAAAAGACCATGATCCGACACCGCGCGAGGAAGCCGTACCTACGGCAAACGATTCCATGTATTTTTTGTTTCAGGACCAGTATTTGTGGAACGACGTCATTCCAGATTCGGCAACCTTTAAACCGAGTAGTTACTCGAACTTGCCAGAAATGTTCAGTAAACTCATTTCGATAAAGAAGAAAGTGAACGGGCAGCCTATTGATAAATATAGCTTTTTAGACCAAGGGAGAGTGGCCAGCGCTATTCAGGAAGGTATGGCAAATGATTTTGGCTTTGAAGTAAGCTACAACGCGGTCAACGATTTGCGGGTGATTTATGTGCTGGACTCTTCGCCGGCGCACGTCAAGGGAATCCGGCGGAGCTGGAAGGTTACCTCGATCAATGGGGATACCGATATTGATTATGATGGAAGCCCATTGGGAAATGGAACAAATATCAATAAGATTATACAGGCTATTTACAACAGCGAACGCGTGACACTGGGGTTTACGAAACCGGATGGAGCTTCGGAGACCATCACGCTGGAAGCAGCGACCTATAAGCTGAACCCGTTGCTGTTTACACGAGTGTATACGTTTGATGCTAAAAAGGTAGGGTATTTGGTATTCCATCAATTTATTGGGCTAAAAAATGCGAAAGCCGGACTAGATGCTGCCTTCGATAACTTTATCCGCGAAGGGGTGTCCGATTTGGTGATCGACTTTCGGTATAACGGAGGAGGGTCTGTCGAAACAGCGGAGTATTTAGCGAATTTGATCGCACCGACGTCGGTGGGGGTGGGCAACACAACATTGATGTACAAAGAGTACCTGAATGCGACGTTGATGAATCACCAATCGAGCAGGTATCTGAAAACGAAACTTATTCCGGGAACAAAGTATAGCTGGGCCGAGTATTTCGATAGTTTTGTGGATGACAATGCCTTTTATTTCTCGAAAGCGAAAACACTCAACGTGCCACGAGTCGTATTTATTGGTACTGGATCGACAGCATCGGCCAGCGAGATGGTGATCAGTGTGTTAAAACCGTATATGGATGTGAAACTTGTCGGAAGCACCACGTACGGCAAACCTGTGGGATTTGTTGGGGTAAATGTAGGTGGTTACGATATGTATGCGACGAGTTTGTGGCAAAAAAATGCGGACGGCTATGGTGATTATTTTGATGGCATTAGACCGGATGGGCAGGATGTATATGAAGATTACACGATAACATGGGGTAATAGCAACGAACGGCTGTTGAAGGAGGCTTTTGCAGCGCTAGGGCTTAATTCCGGCCTCCGTTCCGACACGCGCAACGCACCGGCCAAACAGCCCGTGGTTCCTAATCCCTTTCCGGGGTTATCACCGAAGGGGATGTTTGAGACGCGTTTTTGATAGGTATACTTTTGCTATAAACGACGAGCACGGGCATGCCCGTGCTCGTC
>NZ_JBHULR010000020.1:103613-262912 GCF_042684625.1 Sphingobacterium suaedae
AGACTCGTTTCTTTATCGTTCGTGTGCGTATATTGAACCAACTGGTTTATACGTGCTTCTATTCCCAATCCCTTTAAGAATTGGTAGCGGCCACCTAGATGTAACCCAGATAAGAATTGTTTATGGTTGGCGAACGGATTTTGTATGGTAGCATTATTCGCTATAACCACTTCCGTTTTCGTTCCACCTTTTCGCGCATCTGCTTCGAGAAATAGGGCGAATTTTTCGCTATCGTACACCGCAGATTGCAGAAAAAGGCCAACATGATGTGTCATCGTTTTGGTCTGAGCTTCGAAGATAATGGTTTGATCACTAAAGTCGATTTGGCTTGTGTATTTTTGGTCAGACCGTCCATACTGATAAAGGGCTCCAAGACTAAACCGCTTGTGAAAACGGTAAGCAAACCGAGGTGTTAACTGTATGTTTTTGTTATCTATCATATTGGTGCCGTTGGTTATCAATCCGGGTTGAACCATGTTTTTGGAAAGGCTAACATCCGTAGAAAAAACAATTTTTTTGTACTGTGCACGTGCTACTCCACCGGAGAAAAGAGCGACGAGCAGAAGGAGATAGTAACTCTTTTGCATGCTATAGGCTGTAAAGAAACGAGATAAAGGAGTTGGACAACGGACTGACGAAGAGTTGAAACGAGGTTTTGTGCTCGTCGCCGGCATAATCTTTATTGGCAAACTTGTTGTGCAAGTTGGCCAGCGAATGCAGTGTAAACTGGGCGTGAACGCGTTTGGCAATACGATAAGAGGCCCCGATTTTTACATCTACGTCCAAGGCTTTCTGATCTGTTTTCCAGGTAGTGACTGTGTTCGAAAGGCTGTTCGATCCTCCATCATTCGATTGGTATTCCCGGCGAATATCGCTGCTGAATTGTATTTTTTGATAGCTTGGATTTAATTCTGCGAAGGCATTCCAACGGCTCTCACCGAACGGACGCACATAATACCGATAGAAGGCGCCAAAGCCATTGATTTTTTCGGAGAATTTGTTTTTGTTGCGCTCGATTGTGTTATACTGGTCGTATACTGTCTCTTGCAATTGGGTCTGTGCGGCCTTACTGAAGCGATAGCTGAAACCGAGAAATGCGTGTGATGAAACGCCTATACCTACTTGCGTATGAAGCTTCGGCGTTTTGAACGTTGAACTATTTGTGGTGTTCTCGTTGACTATATTACTCGTCGACGTGTTCCGATAGGCCCCGCCTATCTCGACCAATACCTTCGACTGTTGTGCATAGGTACAACAAAAATAACCTGCGGCAAGCAGGACGGTTAATAATTTCTTCATAATAACAAATTGATTTGAGGCGCAAAGATACTATATTTTCTCAATTTGTAGAATTTTTATCCTGTCGAATAGGATGCATGGGGACGGGGTGGCTATGACATCCTACTGAAGGGTAATGGGTAGTTTCATTATACCATCAGTTCGAGGTGTATCACCAAAATTTAGCATCGGGTAGCGCATAAAAAGTAGAATCTGCAGCTTTTTGCCAAGGTGCCTGATGGAATTTCCAGCACGCGTCCACGTTGTCGAACCGCTTCTCCATATTCATGCTGCCCCAGGGATAATAGATCGGATAGACGTGGCCGTCGGATCCGGTTAGGTGACCGAAAAGAATCGGCGTGGAAAAACCAGAGACGCCATTTGTATACTGTATCGCTTTTTCGAGCGTAAGGAGCGTGCCAGCAGGGAAGGATAGTATCTGTTGGAGGTCGAAGCTGCCGCTCGCCTGCCCCTCTGCAAGGGATGGCCAGTTGGGATGAAGGCTGTCGGATAGCAGATAAGAATATGCGCTGTTCGGGATTGCTTCGTTTTGCTCTTGAAACAGAACGACATCCCGGGTTAGGGATACGGTTTTTCCCACCCAGGTATCGAAAGGCGGGTAGGTGTCCAACCGGCTGGATTTTGTTTTTGTGGTGACAAAAAGAAGGAGAAGAAAAAGGCCAGCTCCGCCGATAATGACCAAGATGAATATTCCCATGATTTTTTTTGTTTTCATTGCGTTGCTTTTGTCGTGGCTATTGCTCGTTTTGCTGTCGTAAGATCTCTATGGCTCGCGTCAGATCCCGTTCGATCGGTGCCAACACCGCCGGATCTACCTCTAGGAGCAACTGATAGGGCTGCAGCACGGCCTGCTGGTCGTAAAAACTCAAATAAGCCATGACGGTGCGATTATCCCAATAAAAATCATAAAGTATAGCGAGACCGGTGTCGGACGTTGCTTGATAGGCAGCAAGGTCGTGCAGAAGGGCAAGCATGGGTATTATTTCCGTGTAGTTCTCGCTGAAGAACAGGACAGCGAATATCCACTGTGCCCTGGTGGAATCGTAACGCTCGAGGCATCCGTTGCGCGGGTCGTTGAGCAACTGATCGAATACGGCTCGGCGTGTGGGCGTATTGTACGCAGGTATGCGATCGAGATCACGCTTTCCGTACATTTCCCGGGTTTGCCACCATTCCAGCCAGGGGCCGGAGAGGGAATGAAGATTCGGTCTTTCTTGAAAAAACCGCTGCAGGCTATCCGCGGCGATCTGTACAGAAACATAAAGTGTGTTATATTCCGACATGGTATCTGTTTGTATGATTAAAGCCATCCATATTTGAACAGGAAGTATCCAGCGCCTAAAAGAAACATAGGCCATCCGAGGATGAACAAAATATTGCTCCCCAGATAGATGCCCCAAAAGGAAATAATCCGTGCATGTTGTGGATTTCTTGGGCTATAGACAATAGCGATGTGTTCTCCGATTGCATACGCAGGTGGGTTAGAACGCGCATTGGGAACGTAGGTGGTTTCTTTGCCGTTGACCTCGTAGGCCAGTAAGGGAGCATATAGGATTGATGTGCTATTTCTACTGTTTGACTCGAACGATAAATTGTCTCGAACCACTGCATGGGTTTTTATGCCGTTTTTTAGGAACTGCCGTGATGTCGCGAACAGGCGTACACCGAAAACCAGTAAGATCAATCCTAAGAGAACAAGCATGCCGTGAATCATATCTGCCATTTTCATGTCGTTAGTTTGTGCATACGATGTGATGGCCGGATTGCTAACCGGACGCATTCTGTGGGTAAAGATCGGTAAATCGCCAAACAATCGCTAAAAAATGGGTGCTGCCAATCATATACAATATGTTGACATATTGAGCTAACTTGCTGATTGACGTTAGATTAGGTATTTTGATGCAAGACCAAAAATGTCGCTACGATTATGCTGGATTTATTTCTAAAAACGTACAACTATTGCTTTTTTTATATGTTATATTCGTATAGTATTAACCATCTATACCTATGTTGCTTAGAGAACACTAACGATGAACGCACTACAACAACGGATAAAAGTTCTGCTGCCCGCTTATTTTGCTATGGTGATGGCCACGGGTATTATATCGATCGCTTGCCTTCTGGTGGGGTTTAGCCTGTTGGGACAGTTGTTGTTTTACGTCAATTTGATTTTTGCAACTGGACTGCTGGGAGCCTTTTTATATCGATTTGTCGTGTACCGGAAAGAGCTGATCAAAGACTTTAAGAGCTATCAGCGGGGGCCGGGCTTTTTTACCTTGGTAGCGGCATTATGCATTATTGGCAATCAATTCGTACTTTTTGGTGGCTATATCGGGATGGCGGTCAGCATGCTTGCGTTGGCCACGCTCTTTTGGTTTGTGATTGGTTACGGTTTTTTCTTTAACATTACCGTGACCGACGATAAGAAGCCACTGAAAGACGGGATCAACGGCACGTGGCTTGTCATTATCGTATCAATACAAGGGCTGTCGGGACTGATTTCCCTGATTTGGGAACATTTGGATCGAAAGGCAGAGGTGTATTTGTTTGTGGCGCTGTGTCTGTTTTTGCTTGGCTGCGTTTTTTATATCTATTTCATGTCTTTGATCATCTATCGGATCTCGTTTTTCCCCTTAAATGCCATGGAATTTGGAGCGCCTTATTGGATCAATATGGGGGCAACTGCGATTTCCACGCTATCGGGGTCGCTGTTGATCCTGCATGGGCAGGATATTTATTTTCTCCATGAAGTGAGGCCGTTCCTAAAGGGATTTGTGTTGTTATTTTGGGCGGCAGGGACGTGGTGGATTCCTTTGTTACTCTTGTTAGGGGCTTGGCGACACCTGATCAAAAAAGTGAAGGTGCCGACCACAGCTGATGGGTATGATCCAACGTACTGGGCGATGGTATTTCCCTTGGGCATGTATGTGGTGAGTACATGGCGTCTGAGTGAAGCGCTTCAGATTTCGTTTTTGAAAATAGTACCTACTGGATTTATATATGTAGCGTTGTTCGCTTGGGCGGCTGTGATGATCGGATTTATCCGGCAAGCTTACCGTATTTTTATACAGCATAGGATGCCGAAACCGTGAGTGATCGAGTACATGTGCTGCGCTTGAAAAAGATCGCAAAAAAGTAAAACCGGAAGGCCAATCTACGTGTTGTATGTATAGATAAGATAACGTGAAAACCTAATACTTAATGCCATGTCTACCTCGAAACTCATAGATGGCAAAGCCTTTTCGATTGCCTTAGCGGCGACGCTATTTACGTTGATGTTGATCCTCGTCGGCTCGAGAAGGTTGCAAAATTTCGATGCTGCGCTAGTGGCCTATCTTTTTGGTACATTGTTCGCCGTGTTTGGTATTGTGTACCGTTATACGGTCTGGATACAGCGCCCACCTACCCGCGTGTATTTTATGAGTAGTTTCCGGACACTCTTTTCGAAGGAAGGGGCGCGTTTTGTAGGGTACACCTGTACGGATTTTGTGCGTCATATTGTGTTTCAACGATTTATTTTCAGACGTGGGCCGAAGCGAGGCATCGCGCACTTCCTGATGGCGGTCGGCTGTACAATGGCGTTTGCCATCACGATCCCGTTAACCTTTGGATGGATACATTTTACACTGGTGCCTGATTCGGGACTCGATCCGTCTGCTCCGGAAATATACACGGCTCATTTTTTCGGTTTTGCGGTCATGGACTTTCCCGTGAAATCTATTATCGGTTTTTTCACGTTTGGGGCGCTGAATTGGTGTTCGTTGCTCGTCATTATCGGTGCGACGTATTTTTTACAAAAACGATTGCGGCAACCGGGGCTGATTGCTACGCAGACATTCGAAGGTGATATCTTGCCTCTTTTGTTACTTATACTTGTATCCTTGACCGGATTGGGGCTGACACTGGACTACGAATTTATGCAGGGCAGGGCGTATGCGTTTATGGCGGTGACCCATGCATTTTTTGTGATTGTGTTTTTGATCTGGATGCCTTTTGGCAAGTTTTTCCATATTATACAACGACCGGCCCAGATTGGTGCGCATATTTATAAGGAAGCTGGAAAAGCGAAAGGTATGCAGGTGTGCAAATGGACAGGCAAAGAATATACTACGCAGTTGCATGTGAACGACTTAAAAAAAATAACCAAAGAAACGGGGTTTGACTTGGAAAACGAATCGGGCGACTCGATTTTGGATTATAGTCCGGAGGGTAAGCGTGACCTGTTGGCCATTGCGCATTTGAAAGCAAGGGAGGCCTCGGGCGAATTTTTTGGTTAACATACGGCGATTTAGAGACATTTAGATATCCATTTTCATGGCAAAACTACCCCTACCTGTACAGCAGATCATCGACCAATTTGGTCCGACACTTCATTTTCCGGAACCCGAGGGCATCGTGGGACGGGACGAACCTGATCGCGTGGTAGAAACGCACTGTTGCTTTTGTGGAATGCAATGCGGTATAAAACTGCTTGCAAAAGATAATCGGGTAGTGGGCTTTGAGCCGTGGATGGAATTCCCATTCAACGAAGGACGGTTATGTCCCAAAGGTGTACAGCGGTATATGCAGGACAACCATCCTGACCGTTTGACGACACCACTGCTGAACAAAATGGGGGTGGGTTACGTGCCTAGCTCTTGGGATGATGCGATGGAACATACGGTAGCAGAAATACAACGGATCCAGGCGACTTACGGACGTGACGCCTTCGCGATGCTGTCTGGGGTATCCTTGACGAATGAAAAATCGTATATGGTGGGTAAATTTGCCCGAACGGCATTGCGTACAAAAAATTTGGACTACAATGGACGTCTGTGTATGGTATCGGCCGGAGCCGGTAACAAAAAGGCATTCGGGCTTGACCGCACGTCCAATAATTATACGGATTTGGCGCATGCCGAAGTGATTATCGTGACTGGTGCCAACGTATCGGAAACATTCCCAACGCTAACCTATTGGCTGTGGCAGGCGAGGGACAACGGCGCCAAAATTATTGTAGTGGATCCGCGGATGATCCCGCTAGCACGGACTGCAGATATCCATTTGGATATTCGTCCGGGAACGGACTCGGCTCTTTTCGGGACGATCTTGAATTATATGGTCCAGCATGACATGCTGGACCATGCGTTCATTGCCAATCATACTTCGGGTTTTGAAGAGACAATTGCCGCGGTGAAGGACTATACCTTGGAGTGGGGGGCCGAAATCACAGGTGCGAAGAAGGAAAAGATCGAAGCAGCCGCCAAACTTTGGGGGAAAGCATCTACATCATTCCTGTTGCACGCTCGTGGTATAGAGCACCATACGAAAGGTGTAGAGAATGTATTGAGCTGTATCAATATAGTGCTGGCTTCTGGCCGGATTGGAAGACCTTATTGCGGTTATGGAACAATTACCGGACAAGGAAACGGACAGGGCGGTAGAGAGCACGGGCATAAATGTGATCAACTGCCTGGAAACCGGGATATCGAAAATCCGGAGCATCGCCAGTACATAGCGGATGTTTGGGGGATCGACGAGAAGGACCTGCCGGGTAAAGGACTCTCTGCTTACGAAATTATTGAGGCGATTCACCGGAATGAAATCAAGGGGTTAATCTCTATTTGTTTCAATCCGCTCGTGTCCCTGCCGAACAACAACTATGTCCGTGAGGCGCTGGAGAAACTGGAGTTTTACGTTGGCATAGACTTTTTTATGAGCGAAACCATGCGGCATTGTGATGTGATACTGCCCGGATCTTTACACGAAGAGGAAGAGGGTACAGTGACTACGGCGGAAGGACGTGTGGTGCGGATCCGAAAGGTGGTTGAACCGCCCGGACAAGCTCGAGCGGACTCGGATATCCTTATGGAACTTGCGCGAAGGCTGGGAGCGGGCGATAAGTTTGCGTTTGCAGACAGTGAGGCCGTGTTTAATGAGTTGCGCGTGGCCTCGAAAGGGGGAACAGCGGATTACTACGGTATCACTTACGAGAAAATCGAAAAAAATATGGGCGTTTTTTGGCCATGTCCCGACTTAGACCATCCTGGTACACCGCGTCTTTGGGAAGACCGCAAGTTTAAGACTCCCGATGGACGGGCTCATTTTAACCCTGTACAATACCATCCCAGCATGGATCCGACCGACGATGCTTATCCAGTGATTCTGACAACCGGTCGGGTGGTATCGCAATATTTGAGTGGAACGCAGACCCGGCGCATTGGCAAACTGGTGCAACAGTTTGCCCAACCATTTCTGGAGATCCATCCGATGCTGGCGGATAAGCTGGGGATACAACAGCATGAAGAGGTACAGGTAATCACAAAAAGGGGGGAGGCTACCTTTCCGGCCAATATTGTGGAAACCATTCGGGAGGATACGGTCTTCATTCCGTACCACTGGCCCGGCAGGAAGTCGGCGAACCAACTGACCAGTGGTTTTCTGGACCCGATATCTAAAATTCCAGAATTTAAAGTGAGTGCCTGTCGATTGGTGCCGACGGGCAAAATTGCGGACGTGACGAAGGAAGCAATCGATTATAAAAGTGTTTAACAGCTAAATAACGAACATATGATCCCGTACTACAATTTGCAAGAAGAATTTTTCGTGGATATGCAGCGCTGTATAGGTTGCCGCGCTTGCGAAGCGGCCTGTGCCGAATGTGAAACCAATGGACAGGAGTCTATGATCCACGTGAATTACGTGAACCGAAGTGCCAGCATACAGACTACCGTTCAGGTATGTATGCATTGTGAAGATCCGGTATGTGCGAATGTATGCCCAGCGGATGCAATCAGTAAAGATGAATTTGGTGTAGTACATACCGCGAATACCTCCCGGTGTATCGGTTGTTCAAATTGTGTGGTGGCGTGCCCCTTTGGGGTGCCTAAAAAAATGGAATCTTACGACCTGATGATGAAGTGTAATATGTGCTATGACCGCACAAGTGTGGGTAAAAAGCCTATGTGTGCGACGGTATGCCCAAGTGGTGCACTCTTTTATGGGACTCGGGAAGAGATCGCTGCAAAACGTCCAAATTCTAGTCCGGTGAACACGTTCCTGTTTGGAAGGGAGACGGTAAAAACGAAGGTGAATATCATGATGCCAAAAGGAAGTGAAGAACTTCGGGTATTGTAAGCAATGCGTATTATTTCTTTGATTATGAGTAATGAGGATAAACACTGGAAACGGGACTTTCCGATCAACCGATCCGACGCAAACCAGGTAACTCGACGGGATTTTGCCCGTATCTTGGCCGTGGTATCGGGGGGAATGGTCGTCGGAAACGGCGCCATTGCGGCACGGGCTTTTTTTTCCAAGGACAATGAGGTGCAAACGAAACAGCAGGTGTGTACGATCCGGGATATTCCTGTTGGCGGCACAAAATCGTTTGTTTTGGAGCATAGCAGTATTCCCTATATTTTGATACATACCGAAGACGGTCAGTATTTTTCGTACGAGCAGAAATGTACGCATTTGTCTTGTGCGGTCTATTATAAACCGGGAACCGGTAAAATAGAGTGCCCGTGCCACAACGGCTGGTTCGACGTGCAGACTGGCGAAGTGCTGCAGGGTCCTCCTCCCAGACCGTTGAAGAGGCTCGATGTAATCATTGAAGGGGAAGATATATTTGTGCAACAACCGAGAAAGGAACAGGGATGAGTAATTTTAGAACAGGACAAGAGCAAGCGCACCCCAAGAAAAAGACGATGATCATGTCGACACTGATCGTGGTGCTGCTGGTCAACCTACTGATACAGATATGGTTGTTGTATACGGCACTCAATAACGCGCTAGACGGTTATCCAGAAGTAGCATATAGCACCTTCTTTGCATCACTGGTGTTGTTTTTATCTGGCGCCATCTGGTTATATTTTCTGCCTAGAAAATAGATGTAGGTAGGCTTCTGTCTGAGGAATAGTGCACTAAATAGCATGTACGGAGTCCGCGGGGCCATTACGTGACATGGTGCGCCTGTACATGAAAACGAGCACGGCTGCGGCATGGGCTGGAGATAAAGGGACGCATGTTGGAGGAATATATCGGATAATACAGGGAGCACGTTGATTAAATAACTATATTGCTGCTATGAATAGAGAACGGGCGCGAAGACACTTGCAATTTTTGGAGAAACAGGTCCTGCCAACCATCATCGGAGAAACATTTATCTATGCAAAATCTAAATCGGGCAGGAAACGTAAACAAGGATCGGTAACGTTGCTGATTGAGGCCGCGGAAAAAATGGAAGCGTACGCGCAGCAAAATAAAGATCTGGTAGAATTATATGCATTAGCAACCGGCAAGTCGGTACACCTCTGCTATCACTTTCCGTACGAATCTGTGGAACGGGATGTCCAAGAAATGATTGATGTGCTGCATGTGATCCGCTAACTATCTTAGGTGATAATCTCCAGGTGATTGTTACGGCTCTGCTTTTAGGCTTTTCAGTATATCTGTGCCGCCGCTGATCACGGCGGCACGCATGATACGGATCGTCGTGTCTAGGCTTTTAAGCGCGACTCCAAATTAAACACCTCGGGTCTACGTCGAGGTGTTCGCATGCTCACCTATACGATATAAGCGAGATGGGAGTGGTGAGTGCACTATTTATGACAAGATGTTGGATTTTTTGGAAAAGTTATGCGGGAAATGCTCCTCCTTTCTGTTGCATATTTGTGTACCAAATATAAATCAGAAAGCAAATGGAAAATCAAACAGCCTTCCTTGTATCTAGCGGTGATTTGCGGCCATCAGCAAACTTAAGTTGCTGGGCAGCGCAGCAGGCGATGGAAGGGCAGCTAACGAAAGCATTCGAACGGCAAGGGTGGAAGATAAACCGCGCCCATCACGAGCGTCCCGAAAAAGGTCATGGTTTCATCGACTACCAATTTTACGGCATTGAAGTGTTTAAAGGAATAAATCCGGACGCTCCATTGGTGATAGCCGAGAGTGTTTGGCAATATAGTCATCACGTTCTAGCCGGTTTGTTAAGTCATCGCGGCCCCATTCTATTAGTGGCCAATTGGGATGGAACATACCCGGGGCTCGTCGGTGCGTTAAATTTGGTTGGCTCTATGGTTAAGGCCGGTGTGGCACATAGTTTTCTGTGGAGTGTAGATTTTACGGACGACTTTTTCGAGCGAGGGTTGCAGCAATGGTTGGAAACCGGAACAATTGTCCATGATCGTTCTCATGTGCGCCACTTTAATACCGCGGCGCTAACACCAACGGAACAGCAAACCATCGACGTATTTTTAGCGAAGCTAAAACGGGATAAAGTGGTCATGGGGGTGTTTGATGAAGGTTGTATGGGCATGTTCAATGCTATTTTTCCAGATCATCTTTTGCATCCGCTTTATTTTTTTAAAGAGCGGCTGAGTCAGTCGACCTTATATGCAAAGATGTTAACGGTTTCCGACGAAGAGGCCGAGCAGGTGGTACAGTGGTTATTACGTGAAGGTATGACATTCCATTGGGGACAGGCAGAGGACACCGAGTTGACAAGACGACAAACGCTCGAGCAATGTAAGATGTATATTGCTGTTCTGCGGTTGGCCGACGAATTTGGTTGCAACACCGTGGGAATACAGTATCAGCAAGGGTTAAAAGAGCTTACGCCAGCGAGCGATCTGGTGGAAGGACTTTTAAATAACACCCATCGTCCGCCGGTGTTCGACGAACGCGGTAAAGAGCTATATCCGGACGAAGCCTTGCCGCATTTCAATGAAGTCGACGAATGTGCGGCTGTCGACGGATACGTTACCTATCACTTGTGGAGAACGCTTGGCCTCGAGGGAGACAATACCTTACACGATTTGCGCTTTGGCGAAGATTTTCTTATCGATGGACGGAACGAGTTTGTTTGGGTATTCTTGATCTCCGGCGCTGCGCCAGCTTCGCATTTTAGGGGAGGATATCACGGTGCAGAAAGTTTGCGGCAGCCACCTATGTTTTTTAAACAGGGAGGAGGCACGTTACGCGGCATTAGCAAGCCCGGTAGAATCGTTTGGAGCCGTGTTTACATTCAGGACGATGCCGTACATTGCGATATTGGAACAGGGAAAGTGGTGGAACTTCCGCAGGAAGAAACAGAACGGAGATGGCAGATGACCAATCCGGAATGGCCGATCATGCACGCGGTGTTAGACGGCGTATCCCGAGATCAGATGATGAGCCAGCATAAAGCGAATCATATACAGGTGGTTTACGTTGCAGAATCGCACGATCTGCAGTCGGTGATGCGAACCAAAGCTGGTGTTTTAAATGCTTTGGGCGTTCAGGTGCATATCTGTGGTGAAGCATTGGGGCTATGAAAAATTTGCCTGTCATTGATGTCCTGATTATTGTAGCCTATTTGGTGGGCATGGTGCTGGTCGGCGTTTATTTTGCGAGACGCAACAAGTCGGCAGATGAGTACACACGTGCCGGGGGGCGTATTCCGGGGTGGGCAATCGGTATTTCCATCTACGCGACGTTTTTAAGTTCAAATACATTTCTCGGTGTTCCGGGAAAAGCCTATGGTGGAAATTGGAACGCCTTTGTCTTTAGCTTATCCATGCCGCTAGCCGCCTGGTTGGCTACAACGTATTTTGTACCCTTCTACCGAAGTACAGGGGAGGTGTCGGCTTACACGAACCTGGAAAGGCGCTTTGGTACGTGGGCCCGTACCTATGCGGTGGCTTGCTTTTTATTGACGCAACTTGCACGTATAGGCTCTATTTTTTTCGGTATCTCGCTTACGCTACAAGCGTTGACCGGATATGGTATGGAAGTGATCATGGTCGTAACGGGGATATGTATTGTCGTTTATACGGTTATGGGGGGCATTGAAGCGGTTATATGGACGGAAGTGGTGCAAGGCATCCTTAAAACGGTCGGTGCCTTGATCATCATTTATTTAGTCGTACGGGAAGTGCCCGGTGGTATCCCGGAAATAATTTCGCAAGCAAATACGGTGGATAAATTCAGCCTGGGAACTTTCCAGCTTGATTTTGTGCATTCTAGTTTTTGGGTGGTGCTGTTGTATGGCTTTTTTATCAACCTGAACAATTTTGGGATGGATCAAAATTATGTGCAACGTTACCATACGGCGACATCGGCACGAGAAGCCAATAAGTCGGTATGGCTCTGTGTGTGGATCTACGTTCCGGTATCGCTCCTTTTCTTTTTTATTGGAAGTTGCTTGTTCGTTTACTATGAGGCGCATCCCGAAATTATTAATGGCTTAAAAATACAGGCGGCAGCCGAGCGCTTAGGACTTGCGGCAACGGATAAGCAGGTTATTGCGTTGGCGGACCGGTTGACCGCGGCAGATTATGGAGACAAAGTCATGCCGCATTTTATGGTCGAAATGATTCCTACCGGATTGTTGGGGTTGATCGTTTCGGCTATTCTTTCCGCTGCGATGAGTACCATCAGTTCTGGAATGAATGCGTCGGCAACGGTGTTTACCGTGGATATCTACGAACGGTATATCCATCGGAAAAGCACACCTAGAAACAGCTTGAAGGTCCTATATATGGCTACGGTTTTGGTCGGTATTTTAGGCATGTGCTGTGGTATTGCCATGATTGGTGTCAAGAGCTTATTAGATATTTGGTGGACCTTATCCGGGATCTTCGCAGGGGGAATGTTGGGGTTGTTCCTATTGGGGATTCTTTCCAAGAAAGTAACGAATGGAGCGGCGATGATGGGGGTGAGTGTAGGCGTCTTAGTGATTTTATGGATGTCGCTTTCCTCGTTGATTCCAGCAGAAATGGACTACCTAAAGTATCCTTTACACGCGAATATGATTATTGTCATCGGTACCTTAACCATTTGTTTAGTTGGTTTAGCGTGGACCAAGCTGACCGGTGTAAAGGGTATCCAACATTCGAAAAATTAACGTAAAAATGAAAGATAAAAAGAAATTTATTCCTGTAATGCTCATGCCTTTCCACCCGGATCAGTCCATAGATTATCCAGCGTTGGACCGTTTGATCGATTTTTATTTAGACAGCGGTGCAGGTGGGCTTTTTGCCAATTGTTTATCGAGCGAGATGTATTTCCTCTCCAAAGAAGAGATGATGCATTCTGTGCAACATATCGTGGACCGTGTAGACGGAAGGGTTCCTGTTGTTGCGACCGGCTCATTTGGATCGACTGTGGAGGAGCAAGCGGCAGCGGTACGTGCGATTTACGCAACGGGGGTGTCTGCTGTTATTCTGATTTCTGGCTTATTGGCGGCAGAATCTGCTTCGGAAGCTGAATTTCGGGACAACGTATTTCAGTTGCTGGAATTAACGCCGAATATCCCAGTTGGGTTCTACGAATGCCCCATTCCCTATAAGCGGGTTATTTCTGCGCAGCTGTTGGGTGAATTGGTGAACACCGGTCGTGTTACCTATCATAAAGATACTTGTTTGGATATCAGCTTGGTAAAACGTAAACTTGAAGCAACACGGGAGGAAGGGTCATTCGGTCTCTATGATGCTTATATGGTGCACGCAGTGGATTCTCTTCGTGCTGGCTCGGCCGGACTTTCCTGTATTCAGGGAAACTACTTTCCGGAGTTGGTGGTTTGGTTGTGTGCGCATTTCGATGATACAGAAGCAGCTGAATACGTCGGGGAGGTGCAGGATTTTTTCCGCAGGAATATGGACGTTATGCACGATACCTATCCGGCGAGTGCTAAATATGTGCTGCAGAAAAGGGGCCTAGACATGGGGTCGACGTGCAGAAACGGAAGTGTGGTGCCCGACGGTACGGTGGCCGCCGCATTGGATCGTCTATTGGAAGATGCAGAAAACCTACTGGCGAAGCTAGCTGTTCATTCGGCATAAAAGCAGGCTCTTCACCGGAATAAAATTGAAGCTCGTGGATACACAAAAGCAACCTACGCGTTCCATTGTGACGCTTACGCACACTCCGCACGGACATACCTTGCATCATAACCGGATTTTTTCGAAGGATGGACAGTGGTTGGTATTTGACGGACGAAATGAGGAGACCAAGATTGGTGAAACGTCGCTGATCGGTATGGTTCATGTTCGGACAGGCGAAGAGCGGGTACTCTACACGACGGATAATCCATCCTTGTTCGGGCCGGGCGTAGGCGCTGCGTCATTCAGTCCGACACAGGATCGCGTGGTATTTATTCATGGATTAGTAGACGCAGATGAGACCAGTCCGTATGCGATAGGCCGACGTACCGGTGTGGCGGTGGATATTGAACAGCCTCAGCAACCTATTTACTTGGACGCACGCGACGTTAGCATACCGTATACCGCGGGAACCCTGCGAGGAGGTACGCATGGTCATTGTTGGAGCGGCGATGGGCGGTTATTGAGCTTTACGTACAACGATGAGCAAGTAGAGCCTGATTTACGTGTTGTCGGTGTGCTGGTGCCCAGTGAAGCCGATATGTCCGTGGATGAGGTCAAAGGCAATCAGCGGGGAACGATGTATGCCGCGATTGTTTCGGATGTTGTTGCAGATCCTCGACCAGGATCCGATCAGATACAAAAGGCGTTCGATGAATGCTGGGTTGGCGAACATGGCTACATTCAGGCTGATGGAAGTTGCGTTCCCTACGCGGTTGCCTTTCAGGGGAATACGGTCGACAAAGACGGGGCGTCGGTGACCGAAATCTTTATCGTGGATATAGACGTCGAACAGATCAAAGCTGATGTTGGGGCGGTCGGAAGAAAGGGAGAACGCCCAAGCGTACCACATGGCATACGCCAGCGTCGATTGACCCATAGCGGCGGTTTCTCTACTTTACGCTATTGGCTCCGCTCCAGTCGGGATGGCCAATATATTTTCGCGTTGATGAAAGATGTACAATTGTACAATCAGATCGTACGATGTGACGTGCTCAGCGGCGAAGTCGTCTTTGTCACACAACTTACCTCGTCAATATCTTCTCCGTTTAATGTGGATCAAGAAGGTGTTTTGTTTGTTTTTGTTGTTGATAACAAAATCGTTGTATTTGATTATTTAAATGATAACTACATCTATTTAACAGATGAAATGCATGGTTTGGTCGGTGCCCCGTCCTTCTCGCCGGACGGAACCACGGTGGTATTTAATCAATTCGTCCGGTCGGACAATGGCCATTCCTATATTCAAATTAAGCAGGTTAGCTGCTAAGGGCATCTCGTGGGCTTAATGGGGAATGTGGCTAACTACCCAATTTTGGATAGATTTTTGCAGGCTGTGGCTATGGTAAAAAAAGGGTGGCCGTATGGAATATTCCTGCTGCTTGTATCTGGTCAGATTAATGCCCAACAGGTGGACGGTATGTTGGATAAACAAAGACGGAAAACCCGGGAAGTTTTAGCGGCGTGTATAGCGAAGGTGGGCGATCAATTGACGGATACCTCGCGTTCCGCCGTGCAGCAGTTTGCCCTTTTCGCTCCCGTACGTGATTATGTAAGCAGCGACCAAGCGAATTATATCAAGATTCGCACACGGTACCTACAGGAGCTCGAGCCTCCGCCGGAAGCCCTTACACGTCTGACGTACACCGCGCTCCCGGATACGAATTTTGTAGCAAAGCTTTTTCTCAATGCCACCTACGCGGCGGTCACACTTTCCACTTGTTTGAAGGCGGAAGAAATCACAGGCGTTGTTCAAGGAATAGTGCAGCCTCAGCTATTTCAGTCATTCGGAATCAGTGCGTTGGAATCTAACGTTGCTTACGTGTTCGGTCGGCAAATCTTTGCCAAAAAATTGTCGGAAACCGCATGGCAGATCTGGTCGGCAAATAGGGCCTATGGATTCCGTTTTACGATTGACCTGCGTGAGCATGTGGTCAAGGATATAGCCTATTCCGCTTATATGGATCCCGCTTACATGCAAGCAAATTTGTCCTTCGTTGACCGTCGCACCGCTTACGGCTTAGAGCAACTCTACTTGGCGTTGGAACGCACGCGTTGGAATAGCTTCTCCTTCGACCTATTGCGTACTGATGGCGCGGACGCTTGGCAAGATACAGTTGATAGGAAGCTAGGCGATTATTATCAGCGTCATCAGAAGGCCTTTGTAAAGGCACGTCGGGCTGTTTTGGAACGGCTGTCTAGAGAGAAGGAAGAGCCGTCAAAAAGCTGGAATATCGTAGAGAATGTGGACACAGCCTCGTTTAAAGGAACGTTGACACCTTACGCCATACACCCGGACGAGATGGCTTGGCAGCTGTTTTCCCACTCGAATGGATTGGCACGCTTTCAGGTGGATGTGGAAGAGATTGGAAAAAATGCCCTAGTCGGTTTTATAACAACGGCACATCGTGAAAGGGAGAACCGTTGGCATGTCCAGTCTCTGGCATATTCCTTGGGTTTTGCGTATGTATGGGACATCCAGACAGGAGTCGTGTCGGAATTCAAGATGCTGAAGAGAGCAAGCTTGTAATTCCACGCATGCCTGTCTTACGGTGTCCAAATGAATCTTTCTAAAAAAGCTTGCATAAATCCGTTGTATTTTTTATATATTTACAAGTAAGATGTTCATTTTCAATGGATGTAGATGAACCGAACGACCTGTTAATTATAGATTATGCCTGTGTCCAAGACCGCTGTTATACTTCGACGATTTATCATCACGTGTGTTGTCAGCGTGTTATTGCTAGGACTTGGGGCTTGCTCGAAAGAGGAGCAGTCGGTCGCTTTGATCGCTGATAGCCACCGTGAAATAACCGCACATTCTGGATTCGCACAGGCATTGGTTGTTCTGGCGAACGACTGGCGGGTGGATTATGTTCGGAACTCGACAACAGGCGAGATGTTGCTGGATAGCAGCGGGAAAGAGATGTCGTTGATGACGCCCGGTACCAGCGAGGTGGCTGGAGGATGGATCGGCGTGCGGAAAACGGAAAACAGTGACAGCTTATCCATTTGGATGAAAGAGAACTTCTCGAAAACGCCTTTGTCCATTACCATTGGATTGTATGCCAACGGGCAGACGGATCAGATTCACATCACACAATATCGGGGGAAAAGTTATAAACTCGTCAAAAAAATTGTCGAGGAGGTAGAAGGATCAAAAAAGTTTATAGAAAGCACGGAAGGCTGTATCCCGATAACCATAACGAATCCAAGTCCCGACGAGAAATTCTTAAGTATCTCCAATATCTTCAAAGATGTAGAGGGCACCTCGACGTTTGAAAGCGCTGATTACGGGGCATTTGATTGGATCGACAACGAACAGCAAGTATTGATGATGATGCAATTGATGAAAGACGAGGCTGTCGTATGGCACGCTCCTGTACCGTATGCGGAAGGAACAACAACGACTCCTTATATCACGGAGCAGGGGGCAGAATCATCACATATGTTGGCGGTGCGTCCTTTCGGAAGCGTAGATTTGGAGGGGCGTATGACCTATGGCGAGCGGATATGTCGGTATGAATTTACTATTCAGAACGAGGATACGGGATATGTTTTCGATGTGACTGGGTATTGGACACAGCGTGTTCCACTCGTATCGCATACCATTATCAAGCGGGTATATTAACTGAGCTAACGGAAACCCTAAGATGTACAGTGGACGAGGTGCAGTTGCGTGACGGTCTATGTATGGGTAATAAGCCTGTCATGATCTCCTATTCGGAATAACTGCTTAATTGCAGTAGTTCTTCCGGGATATCGGCATTTGGAAAAGACAAATATATAGATGTACCTACCCCGAGTGTGCTGGATACGTCTATCTGTGCTTCCAAACGCTCTACAATGCGTTTGACAATCGCCATGCCTACACCTGCCCCCTCGAAGTCGACTGAATTGGACAGGCGTTTGAAGACCTCATAGATCTGAGAAAGTTCATTGGGGTGAATACCGATGCCATTGTCGGCGATGACGTAGATGACAGCACCGTCTTCAATGAAACTATCGATGCGGATTTGAGGTTTTTCGGCTTTGCTGCTGTATTTTACGGCATTGCTGACTAGATTACTGAAAAGTTGATAAAGAAGCGTCTTTTCGCCGAAGACGGGGAGTGGGTTACCCATCTGGATCGAATCCGGCGTGACTTGGTACCGATGGCTGCAACTTTGTACGATGTCGGCAAGGATACGGGACATGTCCACCCATTCGGGCGTATACTGATATACTTTTGCCCTGGAAAATTCCAAAATCTTATTCATCATTCCTTCCATATTGCTTACGGCATCCAGAATGTTGTCTGTTCCCTTAAGGACAATCGGATGTTCGGAACCTAGTTTCTGCTGAAGGAATTGCGCCATCAGTTTGATGGATGCCAGTGGGTTTCTCAAATCGTGCGTAACCGTATACGAATACGCATCGAGGGCATTGTTAAGTTGAATAAGTTCCTCGTTAAGTTTCGTAAGTTCGTCGGACCGCTGAAGCAAACTGTCGCGAACGACCTGTCGTACTTGTTCCAATGCATTTATCTCCATGGAATTCCAGGGGATACACGTTCCGTATACGGACTGTTTCCAAGCTTGGAATGATTGTCTTGGAGACGGCGTGTAAACTTGACGGGTATCGTCATAACGCATAATCTTTTCGGGGCGGCCTGCCCATTCTTCTTCGATGACGACTTCATTCCGAAAGACGTAGACGCTAAAAGTTTGGCTAGCATCCATATCGATTCGACAAAAGCCTGCAAAGGGAATGCTAAACCCGAATGCATCACCGTGTTCCTGATTGAACTGGTGGTTTTGGTAGACTGCTTGTTTGTGTGTTATGGCGCTGACATAGGTATGCAGTTCATTGACCAATTTGCTGTGTAACTTGGTTTTGAATACGACGGTCCGATCGGGGTGCACGATGGCGGCGCCATCAGCCTCCACCAATTCTAGAAGATCTGGAAGCGTAGTCGATAATGCTTGAAAAACATTGTTGTTCAGCAAGATGTTTTCCTTTATTTTAAGTTCTAGTGCAGCAACTCGCTTGCTGAATTCCAACGCGCGTTCTTTTACTAATGTGAGGTGCCGGTTTGCCGTAAATTCGGTCAAGAATAAACACAACGTTCGTTCCATATGATCCACATGTCTTTCTTGACTATGCTGACAGGCAACTAGTCCCCAAAGCTTGTCTTCTATAATAATCGAGAAACTGAGGCTGGAACGCGCCCCGGCATTTTCTAAATATTGTAAATGCACGGGTGACAATGCCCGTAGATTGCACCCCGATAAATCAAATTCCAACTGTTTCTTGCCGAGTATCGGATACGTTTCGGCGTGTATATCGGATGTTTGACGTGCGTGATGTTTAACGTATAGCGCTCGCGCTTGCTTGGGTATATCGAATTCGGGGAAGCGAAAACCATGATAGGAGCTGGCGTCAGGGATTTTGCTTTCCGCTATAACCTGACCACTTTCGTCTTCCAGAAATTGGTAAATCATGACCCGGTCGTATTTCGTTATCTCCCGGATGTTCGTACATAAGGCCTCCCACAATTCGATACCCGCTCGGTTAATACGTTTAGAGTACGATGAGAAGTTGAGTATCTGTGGTAATACCGCATTTTTTTCTTCGAATTCCAGATAAATATAGTCGTCTTGACGGTATATCCTGACGGTCACGAATTTATCCTGAAAGTTGGTTTCCAAAATCTCCTTGGTCTCCGTTGATTCGACGTATCGTTGTACCAATTCAGTCACCGGTACGCTGTCGGTAGGCGAACAATGTTTGACAAAATCAAAAATAGAACGTCCTAAAAATTGTTCAATGGAAGGAGAGAGCCATTGTTGACAATTGGAGCTTATGCCCACAATATGAAGATCCTGCGATAGTACAATAAGTTTTCCGAATTGCTGTATACGGCCAATTAAATGGATCGGTTCGTCTTCGCAAAGGATTTCGGTTGCTGCCATAAGCGTTGTTTGTAGTTAAATGTACGCTTTTTTTTTGGTATTCCACGCTTCATGCGTTTTATTGCGTGGTAAAATAGGGAAGTACGAATAAACGAGAGCCTTCGTGCAGCGTTGTCGGCGACTTCGTGTATGGGGCGTTACTGTAGGATGATATCCGGCGATTCATTGGATGCAACGTGTCGCTGTCAGGCCGAAACCGATAGCAGTTAATCACTTCGTGCTGAAGAAATGGTTTGGCGGAGGATAGCAGTTTATGGGCAATCGCTTCGTTTTTATTTACAGGCGAACAGGTTGATTCTTATATCTACGTAAAAAATGGAAATAAAATTTTACACGAAGCAAAACAAGTGAAAGATTTCGTCGTTATTACTATAACGCCAAATCTTCTAGCCGATACATGATCCTATCGCGTACGTTATAATACGATGTTGATTTTTGCTTGAGGATCCGTTGAAATAAGCGAGGATGAGCGGGGAGGTAACACATTAATCTAGTACTATTATGAAATGGGATTATAAGCTTAATTTATACCGAAATTATTTCGAATCCACGTATGGTTTGGTCAACTTGCAGTTTTCGGAAAATATAGACAAGCTTCTGGTACGCAACGAAAGCCTACGCGCTGGCCGCCGAGAACTCTATCTTTCTTTCCTACGGGATCATTATCCGCAGGACATTGGTCTGGAAATAGCGCAGTACGACCGCATTGTTTCCTCATTATTTTTGGTGGATCGCCACCGGGCGCAGCAAATCTTCGATCGCTTGCAGATTCGTCTTTTACAATCGGATATCTGGATAGAGGATGAAGACACTATTTTCCGGGCACTGAAAATGGATGAACGGGACGTGCTCCATCAGCTTGACCGGACGCTGACCGAATGGGTGACGGTTAATGTCCTGCCTCAAGAGACGCTTGGATATCCATATATTTGGTTAGACCTTAGCCAGTTTAGTGAGGAGTTGATTGCGAGTGATGTGTATTATAGTATCTTACAGTCGGCCTCGTAGGTGGTTTTGTTGTTTTACAGACCGATTTTCTGAATAAAATCGTCCAGGTCACTTTCTTTCGATAGACCAAGTTTTTGTTTGAGTCGGTACTTGAACATTCGTACGCTTTGTGGTTCAATATGAAGCGCTTGTGCGATCTGTTTTGTGTTCATTTTAAGGTGTATGTATGCACAGTATTTTAAATCTAATCCAGTCAATTTTTGTACCGCGTGCGCTGTAAGCTGATTGAAAAAATTAGGGTGTAATTTCTGAATCTGCTGTTTGATATCTTCGAAAGTTGCGGTATGCAGAAGATCCTCTTTAAATAATTTGTTAACTTGCGCCGGGTTGCTTCCTTTTAAGGAGGCGTGGATCTGCTTCAGCATCTCGTTTTTCTGTTCAAGGAGCAACGAGTTGGCTAACGCTTCTTTTTCCAATTGTTGTCGTTTCCACTCTAATAGCTCTTGTTCTGCTTTTAACCGCGCTTGTTCTTCCTTCTCTATTTGTACCTGTAGGAAGGCCCGCCGTTTCGCATCTTCTTTCTCTCTCTCCATCTTTTTTTCGCGTTCTTGGGCATAACGTAATCTAAAGTGATAGGTTGTAAATAACCCGATGGAGCTTAAAAGTAAGGCGATTGCGATGCCCCCGTATAGGAAGTTCTGTCTTCGGCGAAAGTCTGCAATTTCCGTAAGGTAGGCTACTTGCTCATTTTTTTTATCGGTTTCGTATTGAATTTCCAGCTTTTGTGCATAAAGCAGTTGTTCTTGATCAACAATCTTTTGCTGCAGGCTTTCCGATCGCCGCTGAAAGGTGTACGCTGATCGGTAATCGCCTTTGGCAAAGGCCGCCTCACCTAGAGCTTGGAAAAGACGATGTTCTTGTTTGTAAAGAGGCTGTTCACTTTTTTGAACCACGTTAAGCGCCTGTTGAAGAAGCTCTTCAGCTAGACGTGTGTCTCCCTCTTTTTTTGCAAAATCACTCTTGATGCCGTAAATGTTGATCCATTTTTCGGGCGATGCCTGTTTTTTTTTAAGCAAATCTTCCACGATGGTAAGATATATATTGGCTTTTTTTTTCCGATTTTCGACAGGACCTTCCGCGTATTCGAGAAAATAATTTGCAAGATTGACACATGTGATCGCGTAGGTGTTTCCACTAACGGCATTGCGATGATTACGTTGTATCAAGAACGAACGACGAAGACAGGCATAGATACTGTCCCGTGTGGAGGTCTGCCTACGTTCTTTGAAAGTTGTCGTGTACATGCTGGCCAGGCCGTTGTTGGCATTGGCTAATAAATTAGGTTTTTGAAGTGCATGTGCGATATTCATACACTTTCGGATATATTTCTCCATGTTGGGCCGGTTGTCCCATTTGCTATACGCACTGTATAAGATGTAATTTAAGTGGTACTCGGTGTCGAGATCCGTCATGCCGTTGTCGATATACGTTAAACCATGAAGTGCATCTCTAATGGCATCGCCGGGTTTATCGAGGTAGTTATTTAAGAATGCGCTTGCGCGGAAGGCGACTGCTTTTGCTTTTCTGCTTTGGGCATATGCCATGCTTAAGTCGAGCTTCTTCTTGCCCGCGACTAAACTGTCTTCCGAAACTAAAATACCACTTTGATGTGCATATAAATACGATAAGTCGTCGCCTGTATGTGTCTTCTGTTGTATCTCCACAGCCAATAATGCCAACGCTTCGTTTGGTTTATTTGCGAATTGTAGTCGCTCGACGCTATCCAAAATATTGGCCACACGTGTATTCCATGTTTGCGCAATACCGTTACGCGCCATTGAAAACCAACAAATCATGCCGAGCAACATGATGCTTACTGATCTCCCTTTTGCCTGTACCATCATGCAAAATAGGAAATTATTTGTGACAAATGCCGTGCTACCTTGCCGAATGCATAAAAAATGCAACTAGAATAAGCCGGTGGGTCAATCGTGCTGCCACCAAGGGCTGAAGGTCTGCGTGCTATCTGCCAAAAACACGACCTCCCCAATTTTTGGTGTCATCAGCTGAAAGTTATTATTTTTGGACGCTTGAACGACTTTCTCCATGGGTTCATACCACGGATGACGAGCCAATGCGTATTTCGAATGGTGTACGGTCAATACGTTTTTGGGAGAAAGTTCTTCTATTGCTTGGATTAAATCGTCGGGCATCATGTGTATGTAACGCCAATCTTCATGGTATTGGCCATTTTCTAGGATAGCTAAGTCGATAGTGCCAAACCTACGCTTGATTTCTTGAAAATGTGTATCGTATCCTGTGTCGCCGGATAATAGTATGTTTCCGAATGGACCTTGTACCATAAATCCCGACCATAGTGTCTGATTAGCGGTCAGCCCACGTCCAGAAAAATGCCGAGCTGGCAGCGCAGTTAACTGCATCGTGTCGTTTATCGTGCAGTGCTGATACCAATCTAATTCGTGTATCTTTGCAATCGAAAATCCCCAAGAAGCAAGGTGTGCGCCAACGCCTAATGGGCAAACGACCTTTCTTACCCGATCTTTAATCAATATCATCGTTTCGTAATCAAGATGGTCCCAATGATCGTGCGTAATCAGCAAAACATCAATCGGGGGAATATCCTCCGGCCGGTATAACGAAGTGCCCGGAAACGTTTGGTTGATAAATGATAACGGTGAGGCGGAAACCAAGACCGGGTCTACCAAAATTCGTTGACCATGTAAATGTGCATATAAGGACGAGTGTCCCAACCATACCAACAAATCCTTGTCGAGGGGAAGGTCGTTAAAATCCGTTTTAATAACCGGAATGTCCCGCCGTGGAATTAGGTCTGGGACGTCGATAGTTAGGAATTCCCAAATGCTGGTGAGCCTGGATTTGTCAGTAGCCATTATGGGCGTGTTTCGTTGATTTTGGAACTGTCCATCCCGGTAATTGGGTGATTGTTGAATGCGCGCTGCATGCGCCTGATCGGGAAGACTACCGAAAGCAGGACTGCGCAAAAATAGAAAACTGCCAATAAACACGACAATACATAGGCCAACGCATGCAAAACCTACCACTCGGATCCATCGTTTTGTTCGAGATGTCATCATAGTCACTCTGTTTAATTCCATGCCCACGTGCATGTTGTCACAAATATAAACGTACGGCAGGATATGGATTGATGAATGCAGAAAATAGACACCGGTATGACGAAACTGACGGAATTAATAGTAATAAAGATTATTACAATTAAAAAATAGCTGTATCTTTGTTCCCGAGATGAACAACACAAGGTTTGCGACGGCTATGCACATTTTGACGTTACTGGCTGACCAGCCGGGAGTCTGGTTGAGTTCCGAATTTATCGCGGGGAGCATTAATGTGAACCCTGTCATGGTGCGTAAGGAGTTAATCCATTTGAATGAGATGGGTTTGGTCGAAAGCCGCAAAGGAAAAGAGGGGGGCAGTGCGTTGCGGAAACCAAGTGAGGAAATTTCCTTAAAGGACGTGTATTTGGCGGTAAAAAATACCGAAGTGCTGGGCAAGAAAAACCAGCGGACAAATCCAAAATGTCCGATAGGCAAACAGATGAATGAGAAACTGGGAAACTTGTTTTCCGAAACAGATGATTTGGTACTTAAGTTTTTACAGGAACAAACGCTGGCCGATTTCGTGAGCAAGTTTCATTAGGATTTTTTTTGGATTAAAATGTAATATATTTTGTTACAATATATAGATATATAGTTATGAAAATTGGAATAACAGGAGCTACTGGACAGCTAGGCCGTTTAGTAGTCGGTAAATTAAAAGAACGTGTACAGACTGTTGAACTGGTCGCTTTGGTGCGTACACCGACCAGTGCTGTAGACCTTGGCGTAGAAACGCGCGCATTCGATTATAATGCTCCGTTAGCTTCGGCGTTGCAGGGAATCGATTATTTGTTACTGATTTCAGGTAATGAACTTGGTAAACGTGCGGAACAACATGCGCGTGTACTGGATGCAGCAAAGGAAGCGGGCGTAAAATGGATCGTATACACGAGCTTGCTTCACGCCGATCGTTCTTCATTAAGCCTAGCAACAGAACATATATTGACCGAAAAAGCGCTAACCACGTCTGGCATCCCATTTACTATCTTACGTAATGGTTGGTATACCGAAAATTATACAGCATCGATTCCAGGGGCGGTTCAGGGAGGCGCTTTTCTTGGTAGTGCGGGAAATGGACGTATTTCGTCTGTCGCTCGTGCAGACCTTGCAGAGGCTGCTGCCGTTGTCCTGACAACGGGTGAGCACAGGGGCCGTATCTATGAATTGGCATCCGATCAATCCTATACGTTGACAGATTTAGCTGCTGAATTGTCGAAACAGACCGGTAAATTAATTCCATACCACGACTTAAGCGAGGCGGATTATGCAGCTGCCTTGGTCTCGGCCGGATTGTCTGAAGAGCTGGCACAGGCATTTGCTAGTTTCGATGTAGGTGCTTCAAGGGGCGATTTATTTGACGATGGAAAAGAATTATCTGCTTTGTTAGGTCGTCCGACGACACCGCTGGCAGATGTTGTTCGACAGGCGCTCGTGTAAGGAACTGCCAGCTATGTTCTGTCGCGTACTGCGCGCGTATGGAACATGGCTGTTTTTCGTTGTTTTTGGTTTACGAAAGGTATGATGCTCATGAACAACATGACCAAAAGCAATAGCCCGACCGAGCAAATAGTCGAATAAACATATGCTTTGCTCACGTAATGATCGTGTGTTATAGGCTCTTGGCTGGCATATAGGTAGATTCCGACGACAAATGCGATGCCTAAGCAAATAGCTACTTGCTGAACGGTTAAATAGAGACCCGAAGCGATACCAATTTCCGCTGCATTCATATCCTGCAATGCCAATGTCATTAGCGCGGGTAGGACTGTTCCGCACCCCAGGCCGTAAAAAAAGAATAGGAAACAAATATGGACATAGCATGGATGGGGAGCATCAAATAAATACAAATGACCGATCAGTCCACAGACCATAACGAACAAGCCTATCAAAACCATATATTTTCCGAGTCGGGCCACTAGACGATTTACCGTGAGACTAGCGAGTACATAGCCTACTCCCTGAAAAACGAAAGCGACACCCGTATGGGTCGGCGTAAATCCGTGCATATCCTGCAAATGCAGAGAATTAATAATAAAATAAGCATCTTGCACCATGTAATAGCATACTGCAGTCAGCAAACCGATAAGGAATACTCTTTTTTGAAACGGTCTTAAGTCGAGAATTACATCTAACCCTTGTTTTGATCTTTTTTGTTGAAAAGCGAGGAAAATAAGCAACGACAGGATAGTGATGAAGAGCATGTATAATGTCCAGGATGGCCACTGATGCTCTGGCCCCAAGATGAGGGGAGTTAGCCCACCAATCAAGAGGAGGAACAGCGTCATCATACCGGTAACGTCCATGCACTGTGAGCGAACGCGATCTACTTCTGGTAGACGCTGATAAATAGCGATCCACGCGCCGATACCAATGGGTACATTAATCAGAAAAATAAGTCTCCAACTGTCTGGTATCCAAGTTACGTCAGGAAGAATACCACCCAAAAGCTGGCCAACAACAGAGGCGAGGCCGGCTATGCTTCCATAGAGGCCCATGGCCCAAGATCTACGTGCTCGATTGGTGAATAACACGGGGATAAACGAGATTCCTTGAGGAACCATGAAACCTGCGCTAAGCCCCTGTAACAATCGGCCGGTTAACAAGAGGACAATGGAGTTTGCGCACCCACATAGTAACGAAGAACATGTAAAACCAGCCATGCCAATTAGGTATATCTTTTTTCGTCCAACGTTGATTCCTAGTTTGCCGGCACTGATCAATACACTCGCATATCCGATTACATAAAGTATAATGACCCCTTGTGCCTCGCTATTAGACATACCCAACGCCTGCGTGATGGAGCGGAGGGAGACATTGACGATGAATAAATCAATAACGAATAGAAAAATGCCAGTCGAAAGTAAAAGTATATTAATCGTGTCTTTAAATTTGAGAAACATAAGAAAAAAATATAATTTTATGGTTCAAAGCTATTGTTTAATATGTTTATTATCAAGTAGTTGTGTTTTATGTACTTAGTTAGTTTTTATGAACTATTGATCATTATGAGGGTGTTATGAATGAATTAGAAACCAATATTTTTTACGGTAGCTGTGATTTGACCGGTATTTTTAAGGTAATCGGTGGAAAGTGGAAGGTTTTGCTAATTAGGGCTATCGCACAACAGTGTCCTAAGCGTTTCGGCGAGTTAAGGCGGCAAATGGAAGATTTGGCACAGACCACGTTGACGGTACAGCTTCGGGAATTGGAAAGAGACGGAATTATTTGTCGTACGATTTACGCTGAATCTCCTCCCAGGGTGGAGTATCATCTGAGCGAATTGGGAAAAACATTAATTCCAATCGTCGCCATGTTGGATAGCTGGTGGATCATGTATAAGAACGAAAAAGAGAAAGGTTAGATACCCGTTCGCACAAGTTTGCCATGTCAACGATTTGATAGAAGCTTTTTCTATTGGGCTAACCTTTGGCGTGGACATTATGGTATGCAATAGAAACATGGTGATCAATCTTTGGCTATTGTACAAGTAGAGTAGATTTTTTTTCTCTAGCCCTTAGCGACTGAAAACTGAGGTTTCGTCTATCTATTTTTTGATAGGCTGTTCCATACTATTGTTTATATTTAATCATGAAATATGTCTTATTGATGGTTGGTATATGGGCCAGCCTTGCCGTTGAGGCGCAAAAAAAGGGGGAGTTGCTGTTGGTCGGGGAACATTTTTCATTCACCGAAGGACCAGCAGCGGACGCTGATGGAAATATTTTTTTTACCGATCAACCCAATAACCGGATCTGGACATACACGACGAAAGGAGAACTCGCGCTATTTCTGGAGCCAGCTGGCCGATCCAATGGACTATATTTCGACAATGAAGGGGCGCTTATTGCCTGCGCCGATGAAGACAATCAACTATGGCGAATTTCTACCGAAACGAAAAAAAATACTGTGTTGTTTCGGCATTTTGAAGGTAAGTTACTAAATGGACCAAATGATATTTGGGTTTCCGGATCGGGGATTATGTACCTAACCGATCCCTATTATCAACGATCGTATTGGCAGCGCGGCGGATCCGAATTACCGAATGCCTTGTACAGATATGTGCGTGGCCGATTAGAACAAGTAGATCAGGACTTCGTGCGGCCAAATGGTATTGTCGGATCGCCGGATGGGAAACTGCTCTATGTGGCAGATATCGGAGCCGATAAGACCTTCGTCTATGATCTATCGGAAACTGGAATTCTGTCTAACCGTAGGCTTTTTTGCGCGCGAGGATCTGATGGTATGACCGTAGACAAATATGGGAATGTGTATTTGACGGGACAAGGTGTCTTTGTTTATAACGCGTCGGGAGAGTTGATACACCACCTTGAGATTCCGGCAACGTGGACCGCGAATGTCTGTTTCGGAGGGAAAGAACGGGAGTATCTCTTTATAACAGCGTCCGATAAAGTCTTCAAGATATATCCAACGTGGTGGTAGCCCGCCACATGTTTTGTTCGTTCATTCATGGAGTGGAGTGTTAATCGGCTAGATACATTTTTCGCAGCGCAACCAGGTGTTTGCTAGTTGTTAGGTGTTCCATTTGTTTTCCTTTAAAAGCCATGTATGCAGCTTTTCGTTCGTTTTCGCGCACGAAATATAAGAATAGACGAAAATTGTGTTCCCGTTCCGCTTTATCCGCGCTAGCCTTTTTACGGATATAGGTGGCTAAATCGTCGTCTAAACACAGTTGGATACGATTGTTTGGTAACTGAATAAACCAAAGAAGCGGTCTCTTTAGGCGATCGACGAATATGCCAAAACCTATATTTCCATCCACCATTTCGGTCAGGTATCCGTGAAACCCAAAATCGCCGATAGTAATGTGGTCGACCAATATGAGCTGTTTCATCACTTATGAATTACTTCATGATTTTTGTAGTAATTGTTCCGATCTCCATATGTTATCTAATCGAACAATAGTAAGAGCTTTTCGTTTTTCTTTAAATCTGGAATCAGCCGTTTTGGCCAACGAAAACTTTGTTTACCCATTTTTGTTCTGTACGAAATAGATTACAGGGATGGATTTCGAAAAAATATTTTTAGATGGAGTGGAATGGAATTTCGTCACAGAGATTGTCGGACGAACATTCGTTATGTTTTTGATTATTCTGCTCATCCTGCGGTTGTCCGGCAGAAGGGGGGTACGACAGTTGACCCTTTTTGAGGTAGCCATTATCATTGCATCAGGATCGGCAGCGGGGGATCCGATGTTCCAAGATGATATTCCCGTTGTTTATGCAATCGTGGTATTGGGATGTGTCATTATTGTTTATAAACTCGTGACGTGGTTAGCCTCACGCTTCACGTTTGTTTCGCATTTGTTGGAGGGGAAAGAGATGATTGTCGTGAAAGATGGCGTGTTCGACGTTAAACACGAAAATGACAATAGTTATTCTAAAATGGAATTCTTCGCAGAACTTAGAAATCAGTCGGTTGAGCATCTTGGACAAGTACGCATAGGGGTGTTGGAAGTGGATGGTACCTTGAGTTTGTTGTACTATGATGATGAAGAAGTTCGATACGGACTACCTTTATTTCCTGCGACCTTCAGAGAAGTGGAATCACTGGAGGGGGTAGGACCGTTCGCGTGTATGTATTGCGGATGTGTGGTGCCCCATTTGTCTGAAAAGAAGATGAAGTGTCGACGGTGTACACGTGATCGGTGGACGAAAGCAATCAATACAAAACGCATCCATTGAACCCAAGAGGTATTTCGTTTGATTTGATGCGGAGAACACGCTTGGCAAATAACTTTGGAAGGATTTACAGCGTAAGTGGGCAGACTTCCTTCGGATGATCCCTTTCATGCAGCCAGCACCGATTCGACGCCAACCCTCGTGTCGGTTATGTATTTGTGAGTAGGCGCAGGATATTTGACTTTTCGGTTTCGTCAAGATGTAAGGTATGATCAATGATGGATAATACCTCGACGCGTTTATCCGTTTGTAGGAGCAGGTCAATTAATCCAAGGTAGGCCTTTAAGTAGTCGGGTTTCATGTTTGTAAACAGTTTTGGCTCAGAAATACAAAGTTCTTTCAACAGGTTTATCAACTGTTGTTTACGAAGGTAATCCGATTCTTTTTCCTCGTATTTTGGTAATAACTGCTTTCGTTGAATCTGCGCGATCATTTCTTCGACAACATGTTCCCTTACGTACTTCTTTTGCTTGCGCTCCAATAAAGCGCGTAATTCAGCTGAAAGCTTTTTGAAAACGATATGTTGCCGTAAACCACTGAAGAGGTTCTCTTGTTCATCGAATACGAGTGGCTCGGTTTCGAAGGTGTTAAAAAAAGCAGATTCTACAAATACACTGTGGTGAAAATCTATACCATTATTGTTAAAGCTCGTCAGCTCTTTCGCTACTTCCTCTTGGTGTGTGTTGAGAAAATAGTAATAATAACGGTCTCCAATCGTTTCTTTCCAACGGATAAACGTTACTTTGAAGCGTTCTGAAGTATCCGGGGCGGTTGTCACGTTCCAACGTACGGTTTCATTCTCTAAAATGAGGTGATCGTATGGCAAAGCTTGCCCATTGATATTCAGTTGATACCCTTGATCTTTATTGAGTAATAAAAACCAACCAAATTCCAACGCAAGGAAGTCTAAGAAATCTTTTGACTCCAGTGCATATGCTTGTAGTCCAAATATACCTTCCAATAGTACAGACGTCCCCGTTTGCTGTTGTGGCGCCGTAATTCGGTAGGATTCTTCATAACTCTCTTTTTGGTGACGATCGATAATAATGTCGTATTCGAATACGGTGTCGCCTTCGCGATAACGGGTATTCCACGTAGCCCTGGTCGAAAACAGGGAAAACGAAAAGCGGCCTTTTCCTTTTCTGCCCCGCGTATAGGAACTGCGTTTTAAGGTCGTGCGTTTCATGGAATCGAGAAAGTTCCCAAATGACCGATCCAGGGTGCGAAAGTCGATACCTTCGCCGTCGTCTTCGATACGCAAGGCCGTGAGGTATCCCAGCTCGTTCTTCTCATAACGGATATCAATCTGTCTGGCACGTGCATCAAACCCATTCCATATATACTCGGCTATGGCGTGCTTGTAATCTTTCGGAAGCCCAGCGGATTCTATACTTGCATTGGTAAGATTCGCGTACTTTTTCATGAGATGTTTTTTGGAGTTGAAGTTACGGAATATCTGCGTTGTAAAAAATAGACGTATAAATAGTCCAATCCATCTTTTTAGTGATTCAAATCATTTTCTCTGGGGAGGAAGTTTTCTATGTTTGTGCGGTTAAATTTGGAGGCGGACTGTCGTTTCAGCTGTTTTCTGGGAGGGGGGATTTCCCCCTCTTTTTGTTTGGTTCCTCGTTTATGTCGTCGCAGGTTGCAGATAGAAAAGGCTAGATTTGAATCCACACCGGAGCGTGATCACTTGTTTTTTCCCACCCACGGACGTGACGGTCGATCCCTCCAGCGATTAACTTTTTAGCTAAAACCGGATTCAAAAGTGCGTGGTCAATCCGAAGTCCCGCATCCCGACCGTATGCGTTGCGAAAATAGTCCCAGAACGTGTATATTTTTTCATTCGGAAATAACGTGCGCAGCGCGTCAGTCCAACCTTGCTGGAGAATTTCTGTATACGCTTCGCGTACTTCCACACGAAAGAGGGCATCATGTACCCACTTTTCCGGCTTGTAGACGTCTAATTCGGTGGGAATGATATTAAAATCTCCGAAAATGACAACCGGATCGCTTTGTTCCACCAGCTCTGCGGTCCGTTTCTTGAATCTATCTATCCAATTCAACTTGTAATCGAATTTTGGACCGGGGTAAGGGTTACCGTTCGGTAAGTATATACAACAAACGTGTATTCCTTCTACTATAACTTCTAGATATCGGCTTTGTATATCATCTAGATTTCCAGCTAAGGTGCGGGAGACCTCGTGCATGGTGTAACCTTTGCTTAAGACGGCAACGCCGTTCCAGCTTTTTTGGCCATGCCAAATGGCTTCGTACCCTACGGCACGGATGGCGTCTTCGGGAAATTTTTCTTGCGGAGCTTTCAGCTCTTGTAAGCATACGATATCGGGCTGTTCTTCCGTCAGCCATCGAAGAAGTACGGGCAATCGGCCATTTACTCCATTTACATTGTACGTCGCAATTTTCATGATGATCTATTCTAGTCCCGTGCATTAAGTGCTATACAAATTAACAAAAAATGTTGCATAGATCATCCATTTTTGATTTTTGCAACGATTTTCTTTTACGATTGTTTAGGTAATAAAACGGGTTTGTAAATTCTACGGTTGTCGTTGTAGGACGTGATGAATGTTTTTACTAACTTCACCGGCAATACAAAACCTCATCTATCTAGGACATGCATTTATGAAAAACTATCCGGTTCCGAACCATGAATTGGAACGTATTAATAAGCTGAAGTCTTATGAACTTTTAGGGCTTGGGAAAGACCCTGAGTTAGACGTATTTGCACAGGCCGCTTGTTTGATTACGGACAGCCCTGCCTCCCTCATCGCTATGATGGAGGAAGATACGCAACGTATCCAAAGCTGTGTTGGCATCGAACTCGATCGTGTGGAACGTAGAAATACTATATGCCAGTACACGATCATGAGCAAAGAGGTATTGGTCATTGAAGATACTTTTCTAGACGAGCGTTCATCGTCGAATCCATTGATACGCGAGGGGGATATCCGGTTTTATGCGGGTGTTCCGCTATTGGACGATGAGGGCTATGCGTTGGGCACTATATGTGTCATTGATTTTCAGCCCAAGTCTTTGTCGGACAAACAGATTGATTCGATGAAGCAACTTGGGCGTGCGGTAACGAAGATCTTGCTCGGAAAGAAACGAAAGATTCAGGCTGGCTATTTCTCGGAGATTTTCCATCTTACAAAAAATATGATCTGTGTGTTGGATGATGATTTGCGTATAAAAGAAGTGAATCCTGCATTCGTTGATGTTCTCCGTATAACGCGCGCGATAGCACTTCAAGCATCTTTTTCCACACTGCTAAAGGTACCCGATGGAAGGTTGGAACGCATGTTGAACGACCTCGCTCAATCCGAACAGGGGGCGCAGGAAACGACGACGACGGAAGTCGAGGGTAGTGCGGTTATTATCGACTGGCATTTCAAGTATGATGTTGTCAATAGGGAGATTTTTGCATTCGGTAGGAATATAACGAAAGAAATTGAGGAGCGGGAAAAACTGGCCAGTTCCGAACGACGTTTTCGAAACTTTTTTGAGAACGCGATCGGGTTGATGAGTATGCATGATATGGACGGCAATATTCTGTCTGTGAATGAAAAAGGAAGAGCGCTTTTAAAATATCCGCGAGAAGAAGTAAAGAACCTCAATCTGCGAACGTTGGTGCCTAAGCATCATATCGGCCTGATCGATGATTACCTCCAACGGATACAGCGGCACGGGGAGGATTCGGGAATGATGGTCTTGGAAACCAAAGACGGTGAATCCATTTATTGGTTGTACCACAATATGTTAGAGACGGATGTAGACGGAAGGAAATATGTTGTCAGTACGGCGCTCAATATGACCGAACGGATACAATTGGAAAATGATCTGTTACATACCAAGCAAATCTTAGAGCAAACCAACGCCGTGGCGCAAGTTGGCGGTTGGGAAATAAATTTGGAAGAAGACAAGGTCTACTGGTCCGATTCCACCAAGTTGATCCATGGGGTAGATAAGGACTTCCAGCCCGATTTTGAGACAGCCATCAATTTTTACGAAGCTGAAAGCAGGCCGAAACTGAAAAACCTGTTTGATTCGGCGGTTAACGATGGGCGACCGTACGACGCCGAGTTGCGCCTCAAAAAGGCAAATGGGGAGTCCATTTGGGTGCGGGTAAAAGGCATTCCCGAGTTCGATAACGGCGTGTGCACGCGGATCTTTGGCATTATACAAGATATCGACCGTAGCAAAACCTTGTATGTAGAACTCGCAAAGAAAGAGGCCATGTTGCAAGCGTTTGTCGATTATGTTCCTGCTTCCGTTGCTATGTTCGACCGCGATTTTAACTATGTCTCGGTAAGTAATCAATGGGTAGACGACTTTCACCAAGGGAAAGCAGACCTGCTTCATAAAAATTTGTTCGTCTTATTTCCCGATATTCCTGATGATCGGAAAAAAATTTATGAAGACGCCTTAAAAGGGACATCATATAAGAACGTCGATGAGATTATTCAGGCGGGGGGCGTCGGTGAAGCCCAGCATTATAATTGGGAGGTGAGGCCATGGCACTTAGCGGACGGCAGCATTGGCGGCATCATTATTTTCACGCAAAACATTACCGACTCGGTACAAGTGAATGTAGAGTTGAAAAAGGCAAAAGAACTTGCGGATATGGCCAGTAAGGCAAAATCTGAGTTTTTAGCCAACATGAGTCACGAAATCCGCACGCCTTTGAACGGTGTCATCGGGTTTTCGGATCTTTTATTAAAGACGCCCCTAAATGATGTTCAAAAACAGTATTTAAATTATATAAATGAGTCAGGAAACAGCCTCTTAAATATTATTAACGATATCTTGGATTTCTCGAAAATTGAGTCTGGTAAGTTAGAGTTGTTTATTGATAAATTTAATATCTATGACTTGGCGAATCAAGTTATTAATGTCGTATTGTACCAAGCGCAACGCAAGGATGTAGAGCTCCTCTTGAATATACAGCAAGGTTTGCCTTCCTTTATTTGGATCGACGAAGTTCGTATTAAACAAGTTTTGATCAATCTATTAGGTAATGCGGTTAAGTTCACGGAACAAGGTGAAATCGAGCTGAAGATAGAACAACTGAAAACGGACAAGCCCGGTCATATACGTTTACGTTTCTCTGTGCGTGACACGGGAATTGGTATTCCTCTGGAGAAGCAGCAACGTATTTTCGACGCCTTTACGCAGGAGGATAGTTCCGTGAGTAAGCGGTATGGAGGAACGGGCCTTGGCTTAACGATCTCCAATAACCTACTCAAATACATGGGAAGTAAGCTGCGTTTGGAGAGCGAGGTGGGCGCCGGATCGACCTTTTTGTTTGACCTCGAAGTACCTTTTGAGGAAGGCAGTAACGAACAAAAAAATGATCTTCCTGTAGGTCGGGTGTTGATTGTGGACGATAACGCCAACAATCGCATGATTTTACAACACATGCTGGCCTATAAGGGAGTGGAGTCGGTTCTTGCGGAGCATGGCATGGAGGCCCTACAACTGTTGATGCGCGGAGAACGTTTCGATGTCATATTGATGGATTACCATATGCCTATCCTTTCCGGACTGGAGACTATTGACAAAATAAAAGAATTATTTCACAAACAGGGGGAAGGTATACCGCTGATCGTTTTGCATACCTCTTCCGAAGAACACGAAGTTATTTCTGCCTTTCAGCAAGAAGATCGCTCGTTTTGCCTGCTTAAGCCTATAAAATCGGAGGAGCTTTATCAGGCATTGAGGAAAGCTATACAGCATAATAAGGCAGAAAACGTAGAGACGATGTCATCTGGCATTTCAAACGATTCCTCGGTGTACGAACAGCCGGCTTGTGTGTTACTGGCAGATGATAATCCGGTTAACATGGCGTTGAATTTACGGATGATGGCGTCGATCATGCCTAATGCGCAACTTGTAGAGGTGTCAAATGGAGAAGAAGCTATTGCTGCTTGTTCACAGCAAACTTTTGATATCATCCTGATGGATGTGCAAATGCCACAAGTGGATGGGATTGAAGCGACAAAACAAATTCGGGCCATGGAAGGGTACGGTGATGTTCCGATTATTGGTGTGACTGCTGGGAATGTGCGGGGCGAAAAGGAAAAATGCTTGGCTGCGGGCATGTCGGATTTTTTACCAAAACCAATCCGTCAGCGTGATCTACACGAGGTTCTGCAAAAGTTTATATCGACATCGAATTCGCTTGAAGAAGATTTGGAAACAAACCAGCGCTTGGATCGAACCGCCTTAAACGAGCAGATAGGAGACGATCCGGCTTTTTTAACCTTTTTTTTGGATCTGGTAGTGCAGGAGATTAAAAAAGGACAGCAAAGTTTTCAGGAAGCAAAAAAGTCTGGGGACGTACCCCAGATGAAGCGGATTCTTCACAAGATGCGGGGAACGGCATCAACAGCGGGGCTGACGAAGTTGGCTGAAGTTGCCAGTGAGTTGGAAAATACGATAGAAACCGCACATACAGATACGGCTTTGGTCGAAAGAGAGATCAATATCGGTTTAAGCCTGATTTCAAAACTTTTAAATGCGCAATAATATGTTGATTTTGATAGCAGAAGACGACGAATTAATACTTCGAACTATTGAACATAAGTTGGTTAAAGAGGGACATGAAGTCATTTTAACCAGAAATGGTAAAGATGCGATCGAGACCATCCGCGACTCAGATGTGGATTTGGTGATCACCGACATTATGATGCCGTTTGCCTCCGGCATTGAGATTTTATCCGCCATACAAGGTTTCGAAAAAAAAATTCCCGTACTTGTTCTTTCCAGTATGGGACAAGAGGAGGTTGTGGTTGATGCGTTTGATATGGGCGCTTCCGATTTTATGGTAAAACCCTTTAGTCCGAACGAGTTGATTTTACGTATTAAGCGGTTGATTACTAAATAGCAACTTGTTATGCTGCAGCGGATTACTATTCATGAGCTTATCATTGCGATCGTTATCGTGCTTATTTTGGTGCTGTTGTTGATCATTTTCGTTTTGTTTTATAGTTTTCATAAGTATAAAATTTTACACGATCGGCAAGTGTGGACCCAAATGATTGAGCAGAAGGTTACCGAAGCAATTGTGGAAGGAAACGCCGTGGTTCGATCGGACACGTTGTTCCGGAAGTTCTTGCAGGAACCATCGTTTCGAAGCGTTTTCTTAGCGGTACTCGTCGCTTCGGAGCGAAAATTTTCTGGGGGAGCACGAACCGAGGTGAACCAGTTGTTTCACACGTTTCAATTGGAGGAGGAGGCCTGGAGGAAGATTCGCCAACGAAAAGCATACCTTATCGCTGGGGGCATACAGGAGCTGACCGCTATGGGGGTGAAAGACGCTATTTCGGACATAGCTAAGTTCGTGCATCACGCTGACAGACAGATTTACCAAGAAGCTCAGTATGCGTTGGTACGCTTTAATGGGTTTGACGGGCTATTATTTCTAGACACCGTTACCCGCCCCTTGTCTGACTGGCAGCAACTGCGTCTATTGCGGTCTATTGAAGGTATTCCGGATGAACACCTGAATCGTTTATCGGGATGGATATCCAGTTCAAACGAATCGGTTGTCGTATTTTCGCTACGCCTTATGCGGAAGTTTCGTCTGTTGACCTTTTACGATCAAGTCCTGACGTTGTTAACGCACGCGAAGACAACTGTTCGTGTTCAGGCTGTCCGTACGCTGCAAGCCTTGGAAAATGCGGCCACTGTAGGCCAGCTCATTGATTTGTTTCCTGAACAATCAGAAGAGGTACAGCTTGAAATTTTACGTGCTTTAAAGTTTTCCAGGAGCCGACTATCCATTCCATTTTTGCAACGGCAACTTGTGGAACACGCCTTTGTATCCATAAAAATTTCCGCCGCAGAAATATTGGTTTCTTTGGGACAGCAAACGTATTTGCGGGACATGGCAGCAAATGACGCTACCCCCCCTCAACTCATACATATTATTAAACACGCCCTGCAGGAAAAAACATGGTAGAATTTGCGCATCTTGTTTATGAAATTGTTATCTGGCTGTTTCTTTTGTATTCAGCCGCTATCTTTCTTATTTATTCCTGGGTAGGCCTTTATGCATACGGGGCGGTGTCACGCTATAAAAATGATAATACATTTACCGATTATACGCTTATCGCGACTAACGCCAACGCTCCTTCTTTTAGCTTGATTGCACCGGCCTATAACGAAGGTATGACCATCGTGGACAACGTGCGGTCACTCTTGTCTATTTATTACCATAACCTGGAAATTATCATTGTTAATGATGGAAGTCGTGACGATTCTATGCAGCGGCTCATTGATGCATATGCTTTGGTGCAAGTGCCATTTTTTGTCCAGGGTAATTTGGAGACGAAAGCAGTACGCGGCATTTATAAAAGCAAAAATCCAGCTTTTAAAAAATTAGTTGTCGTCGATAAAGAAAACGGGGGTAAAGCCGATGCCCTTAATGTAGGCGTAAATATTTCTTCAGGAGATTATATCGTTTGTATCGATGTAGATTGCATCTTGGAACAGGACGCATTGCTAAAATTGGCGAAACCGTTTCTGGAACAAATGGACAAACGCGTGATTGCTTGTGGAGGTGTTATCCGGCTAGCCAACAATTGTAAGATTGAAAATGGAAAGGTAGTGGATGTCAATCTTCCGAAAACATGGCTCGGGCGTACACAGGCATTAGAGTATATTCGAGCTTTCGTGTTAGGCAGAATGGCTTGGTCCAGGGCGTCCGGACTTATTTTAATTTCTGGAGCTTTTGGCGCATTTGATAAACAAATTGTTTTGGCATGCGGGGGGTATGACAAGAATACTGTCGGAGAAGATATGGAGCTTGTGGTCCGGATGCGCCGTTATATGGAGGAGCAGCAGGAGAAATACGAGGTTGTGAATATTCCCGATCCGCTGTGTTGGACGGAGGTTCCCGAAGCCAAAGAGATATTAAAAAGACAGCGAAATAGGTGGATGCGCGGGACAATGGAGACACTGTGGAAGCATCGAAAACTGATGTTCAATCCGAATTATGGCAGATTGGGGCTATTTAGCCTTCCTTATTGGTTCTTTTTTGAGTTTTTAGGCCCCCTGGTAGAATTTGCAGGCTACATCGTTTTTTTGATTTTTCTGCTCTTGGGAATTATCAATTGGCCGTTCTTTTTTGCTCTATTTGCTTTGGTCATCTCTTCCGGTGTTTTGTATTCGATCTACGCCATCTTGGTCGATTTGGTGAGCCACCAAGTATATAGTAAAAAGCAAGATCTTTCCAAGCTAGTTGCTACGGCCATTTTGGAACCCTTTTACTTCCACCCAATTGTGGTTTGGTCTGGCGTTCGCGGTGTGGTGGATTATTTCCGTAAGCAGCATGGCTGGGGTGAGATGACGCGTCAGGGCTTTCAGCAAACAGCCGCTGGTGAACCATTTTGGCGCCGCGTAGGAATGCAGTTGGGTGTCGCACTTCGTGCTTTTGGTAGTATTTCATTCGTTTTTCTAATATTGTTTATGTTGGCGGTAAGCGCTGAATGGTGGTGGTACGACCGTCGATTTATTCAGCTGTCCGATACAAATATTGGCGTACCACTTTTCATGGATAACGTGTGGTTTGCTTTTCAATTAATAGGGGTGACCGGACTGGTATTTTTAGTCACACAGTTTATCAGTTTGTTTTGGTCTAAGATACTGTTGAGCGTATGGTTCGGTATCGTGATTGTCGTGCAGTTTCTTCTGTTTCTGTATTTCGCCGAAACACGCAATATATTGGGGGCAGATGTCTTTTATTACTCAATGGCGGAAATACAGCAAATATTGCGGGCAAGCGGCATGCTGAATTTGACCAATTTGGCCTTTCTTTTGGTCGTGTTAAGCATCGTTAGCATACCATTTTGGTTAGTTAGTAAACGTTCGTTTACCCACCTTTATGTAGGCCTGGGCGTTATCTTTGTTGGAATAATCGGTTGCTTTGTTTCGAGGGCCACATCGATTCAGGCTGGCGAAGATGAATTTTTACGAGATGCCGGACGGAGTAAATGGCACTATTTTTTCCAATCGAATATGGCGAACTATGTGGACGAGCATCCTTGGCTGTGGACATGGTTCGGAGGCGAAGATGTGGACATATCGGAGAATCGGGAAGAGTTTCCATTTATGCGGGCGGAGAACACCAAGGATCTTTTAGGGGGGTATTTGCGTTCTTCGCCGGTGGTTCCGAATTTGATTATCGTTATTGTCGAAGGACTAGGCCATGCATATAGCTCATCCGATGGATATATGGGCAATTTTACCCCTTTCCTTGATTCATTGTCGAAGAAATCACTCCATTGGGAAAATAATATAAGTTCCTCGGGGAGAACATTTTCGGTGCTGCCGACCCTATTGGGTTCGTTACCGTTCGGTAGTCATGGCTTTCTGGAACTGGCGCATTTTCCGCCACATTTCAACTTATTTAATGTGCTCAAGAACAACGGTTTTTCTACCGGTTTTTTTTACGGCGGCGACGCTCGCTTTGATTACATGAAGAACTATCTGGAGTTTAGCGGGGTCGAAACACTGGTCGATGAAATGTCCTTTGCACCACCCTATAAGAAGCTGCCTGCACAGCATGGAGAAAGTTGGGGATATGAAGATCAAGCTGTGCTTACAAAGATGCTGGAGGTACTTGGTACGGGCACAGACCCTTATGTTCATGTGGCACTTACGTTATCTACGCATAATCCATTTTTGATTAACAATGCCCGGTATTACGAAAAACAGTTTGACCAAAAATTGTCCATCATGACATTAACCGCAGAACAGAAAAAGTGGGCACTAGAGAACCGAAAACAATTGGTGTCTGTTTTAAATCTGGATGACGCTTTGCGACAGTTTTTTTCCAATTATAAGAAACGCGCCGACTATCAACACACGATATTCGTAATAACCGGTGATCATAGTATGCCGGAAATACCTTTACAAAATAAAATAGATCGTTACCACGTCCCGCTCATGGTATACTCGCCTTTACTAAAGGAAGGGCGTACATTTCGGCACCCCGTCAGCCATTTTGATATTACGCCAACGTTATTGGCTTATTATCGGGCGAATTACGATGTACGTACGCCGAAAACCGTTACGTGGATCGGCCGAGGTTTAGCGGAAGGAATTTCTACAAAAAGTAATGGTGTGCCGTTAATGCAAAGTAAAAACCAACTCGTTGATTTCGTTTATGGAAATTATCATCTTTCTGATGGGCAGCTTTATAAATTAGACGCTCGTATGGAAGAAGAACCTATTGCGGATGCGTCTACGCAGGAGATAATTTTACATCGATTTAATGCTTTTAAAAGGAAGAACAAGCTCTTCGAACGGCAGATGAAACTTCTTCCAGATAGCGTGTTGTCACACTATTTTCAGGCTATACGAAAACCTTAGAAGGTTTTCGTATAGCCTACGATGACGTCAAGCTGGTTTCCCTTCTCATTTGGACGAAACTCTTGGCTATAATAGGTCGATGAAACAGAAAATAAGTTTGTCCTATTGATTGAAAAATTATATTCAGCACCGACCTTAAATGTTTTTAGTTTGTAAGGCGCATTGTCCAAAAGGTTGTTTCTGTTCTCTTCGGGACTCAATCCGCTACCGACGATAAAGCCTATATAATCATTTGCCCCTTTGGTATAGTAGCGCACCGTTCCTGTGTATGACTGCGAAATATTCTCTTCACCTGGTGTAAGATACGTTCGGAAATTGAACCAAAAGTTCTGAACGTACTTCCCGACCGATGCGGTATACATCCAAATGTGGTCATTGAAATAAAGTTGCCGATATCCTACTTCTCCCTCGAAGCTATGTGGTAAATTTGCGTATAGGGAGACACCGGTTCGGTACCTGGGAAATATCCCAACATTGTCCGAATATCCGGCACCTACGTAGAGATAAAACATATTTGACAGTCGGGGATACGCTTCAACCTCAAACTGTACGCCGTTTTCAGCGAACTTGTTGGCGTAATTCGCGCGCAGGATGACTGATCCGATAGGTGTCGTACGTCGGTAATTCAGTCCTACGATATGCCAGTTATGGTCAAATTGTTTGTCAAAATAAACAAAGTTATAGGTCAATCCGACGGCATTCTTGGCCGCATACTCTTGAATGGTCTTCGACAGAGCGCGGCCCTCGGTGTGTTTCGGGTTTAGCTGAAGCAACCGACCGATGGTCTTCTCTGCGTCTTGGAAATTATTGTTGCTATAGTTTACTTTCGTTTTTAAAAGCAAGAGGTCTTGCGAACTCTGATGTAAGACAAGACCGCTATCGATTAATGCGAGTGCTTTTGACGGTTGGTCATGCCAATATTCGAGGGATGCATAAGCCAAAAAGAAATCTTCGTCTTTGACCTGCATTTGTCGTAAATTTTCAAATACAGTCCGAGCAGAGTCAATTTGATCCGTCCAGGTATACAGACGTCCCAAAAAGATGCGGATGTCTGTATAATCAGGGGCTTTGCTCAGGGCTGCCTTGCTTAGTGTAATTGCTTGCGTATAGTCTTTTTGCTCAAAAGCCATATTACGCGCGCGAAGAAAAAGTTCGTCGGCGGTCAGGTCGCTTTCTTGAGCATTACTTATAAAAGGCGATACGAAGAAGCACAGCAAAAACAGGAAAAATTTATACATAGTAGATCGATAGTTAAATAGCGGTTTACGCTTCTAAGTAAAGAACTAAAATTAATAAAATAAGTTTGCATACGGAATGAGTTTGCATCAGTTGCGGGAATATTTTAACGCATTTTGAAAGGAGTGGGTTGGAGAAAATGAGCAGGAAATGTATTCCTGCTTAATTTATGATTTACGTGGATTTTGCGAATGAGAAACGTCGGGATATGCTGAATCCCCAGCGGAACTGACCTTTTCGCCAAGACGATGTGGTCTCGCTGATGAATTGAGATTCTTGAATCGCTGTGGCATTGGTAAAGTTCAGGTGGAAAATATGTCCTCCAGTTTCTAACTCCAGTCCGACCCCCAGTGCATGGTAGTATGGCTGACCTAGCACAGCCTCCCTATATTCTTTCTTTCGACGGTCTCGAAACGGGAAGAAGTAATCCGCAACGACCGCTATCCGGTTACTGATCCGCATGCGTCCGCCTAGGCCTACGGCGAAGAGGCTATTTTGATCGCCAAATGCCGTATAATTGCGGTGTATAAACGTAGGCAACATCGTAAACGAGAACATATGGCTGAAGCGGCGCGCAACGATAAGCTGGCTCACATAGGTCAGCCTATCCCCAAATTTGGCGAAGCTACTTGCTGCCGTTGGATCGTCTGATGCTTTCATCGCGGATGCAGTCACGCTACCGAAGAAAGCTATACTCACGGGCACAGTGTGGTCAAGCGTTTGTTGTAGAAATCTGTATTTGACATTTGTTTCGTACAACTGTGTGATTGAGGTAGCACCTTTGGCGCGGGCAAGGCCGACGTTTAGATTGTCTAAGATGCCATAATCAAATCCGATCCGTATATCGGTTGAGTTATCCAATCCGAAAAAGTTTTTCGCGCCACCTGCGCGGCCGGCTATATCGCCAAATCGATGGTCGACACGGAAATCTAATTCATTGCAATGGATCGTTTCCGGAGTTTTGGCGTTGATTAGATAGCCTGATTTAAACGTAGCCGTGACAGCTTCCGGAGCCGCCGCCGGGAGATCGACCAATGAGTCCAAATCTTGAGCTTGAGGCCGGTAGGGGATGCAGACCAAATTGGCTAGGAGAAGAATGATAGTTGTTTTCATAATGCATGCGGTACGTTAAAGAGAATAAGAAGCGGCAATGTTGATTGTAACGGTCTCCGCTATATTTTGCCCCACCACGGCAGGAATTTTGATGTGATGGTCGGCGAGTTTTATAACGAAATTTGTGGCTGCTTGCAGCGTACCATTCCGAACGATAAACTTTACTTTGGTCGAGCAGGGACGTCCGACACCATGTACATGTAACGTGCCTGTCACCAGCAATTCGTAAGAACCATCTGTCAGTAATTTTTGGGCGTCTGTTATTTTTCCTTTGAATTCAGAAATTGGATAGCGGTGGCTCTCCATGTAATTCTCGTTGAAGTGCTCCTGCATAAGCTTTTTGTCGAAAACGAAGGAATTGTTCCGCACTTTGACAATAATATCTCCGGTTATGATATGGAGAGCAGACACACCAGCCTGACTATGCGCCTCGATATTTTCTAGAGGTGCCTTACTAAAAAACGAAAGGCGTACGTCCTTGCAAACTCGTGTTTGATGTTGGGCGTAGATGTATGTTACTGACCAAAGCAGGAAACAGTGAAGTAGTATGCTTGTCTTTTTCATGAGCCGTGTTATTAATTTTCAGGCATGTTGCGTTCGAACCATGCGGCTAACAACTCTTTTTCTTTGTCCGAAATTGTTCCGCCGAGGGGCATGGTTTGGGCGACGAGTACCGCGTTTTGAATGCGTGCTTTATGATCGCGAATAGACTGCAGATCGGTGTAGGTCCACTTCGCGCTAGCGGACGAGCCAACGGAGTGACAAGAACTGCACTTGCTTTGAAATAGTTGCCTGGCGAAATTTGAAAAGCTGACATTAGCTGTGGTTATTGATTCGTTAGGCGTTTCGGGTGTAGGCGTCGTCGCCTGATCTTTGGTACAGCTAACAAGAGCAATGATAAAGATCATGATGGGCAGGCTCGTTGCGTATATCAGTTGCCAAGGCGAACCCTTCTGTTTTGATATTTTTGTTTTCACGGTATGTATGTCTGTAGTTGTACTAAATAGCTTTTAAGGTTGGAGCGCTGTAATCGTCTCTTGGTTGACAATTGGCCATACTCCGGGGCGAGGAACGCTTACGCCTTTGGTATCCCCACGTTGTTGATCTTGTCCAAAATAGTATAATGGCCATCCACGGTACACAAGTTGAGTTTTCCCATAAACTTGTATACTTCCCATGTCGTCAGCCGGAAATATAGTGGGTACAGGGCCTCCTAGCTGTTGATAAATGGGCCACACTGCGTCGTTACTGAAATCTGGCTTGGTATACGTATTGGTATTCGATCTGTCTGGTGCGAACGCATAGAGCGTTCTGCCGAGGTCATCCGTCATGTAAAACGTGTTTTCAACACCTTCCGTAAGGTCGGCTTTGTACGATTTGCCATCTGCTCCAATGAGCTGTCCGTGTGCAAGCATTACGATGTAGTCGGGCTTGGCTACATACCAGATTTTGTTTACTCCGTCTCCATTTATCGTGCCTGCGGTTTGATCGCCCGAAAAATAATACAGAGGCCAACCTTTATAAGTCGTTTGTTTTTTACCGTCGGCACGAACCGTTTCTCCGACGAAGGCGTTATCGACAGATGCATCTGTACTAATGTCTCCGTCGTAAAATATGGGCCAATTGATTTCACAAGCACCCGAACAAGTGGATTCGCCTTTGGTGTCGTTGGAGAAAAAGTATAGGGTGTTACCTTTCGAATCTGTCAGTATCCGGCCAAACTTACTATCCGTTTTTATTTGTATACCGGTTTTTTGATCAGGCTGTGTGGATTCATCCGTGTCTGAACACGATGATATCAGGGTTGCTAACGCGAGGAGCGAGACGCAAAGAAGTCGTTTTGTTGTGTTTCTTTTCATGACGTTTTTTTGTTTCCTTTGTTATGGTTACGAATGAGGTGGCAGCAAGGTTGCTTGGCCTTTTAAAAAAAAGCCGAAAAAAAAACTACTAACCGAGGCAACCTTTTCCGCACAAACAACGTATAGACAATCGACAAAAGAACGTTGAAGCAATAACACGCGTGGCAGAACAAGAGCTGGACGAAATAACCATACAACTTGTACGGGGATGTATTAATGGGGATAGACGATCTCAAAAAGATCTCTATCGGATGTATCATGCTTTTTCGTTGGCGATTTGTCTGCGCTACGCGAACAATCGACAAGATGCTTTAGGGATTTTAAATGAAGGATTCTTTAAAGCTTTTCACCACCTTTCAACATTTGACTTTCAGCGTTCCTTTGTATCGTGGATAGGTAAGATCATGACAAATGCCGCCATTGATTTCTATCGGTCAAGTCTTCGTTTCAACAATACGCAAGACATTGCGGATTATGCGCATGTTATTGCTGACCATGATCCAATTGATGCGCATCTGCATTATCAGGATTTGTTGGAAATGATCCAACAACTACCACCTGCTTACCGCACGGTTTTCAACTTGTACGCAATAGATGGTTATACGCATGAGGAAATCGGTAAAATGCTGGGCATTGCGGTTGGTACATCCAAATCTAATTTGTTCAAGGCACGGGCTCGTCTAATGGAAATGATCACAACATCAACAAACGGCGTAGTGCAAAGAGTTATAAAAAACGATACGTGATGGAGAAGGAGAAGAATTACCTTGATGATCTGTTTAAAAAAGGACTGAGTGCACCCGATATCTCCTTTGAGGAAGCACACTGGGAGGACATGGAGCGTCGCCTGGTTCGCAAAAATAGATATCGTAAAATCCGACTAATAGCGCTAATTGCAACCGGATGTGCTGCTATTTTGGCATTGGTTTTTGTTGTGAAAAAAGGAGTCGTGACGCCTCCTGATGCAGGGAAAAATGAACAAATGAGCCTACATGAACCCGTATTGTCACCCGATGAAGCGCCTAATTATGGCGCTGAAGATGAAGATCGTGATTTACGTACGGTACGGAAAAAGCCTACTGCGCAGGATGATCGACATGCGGGACTTGATCTCCCCGTTACATCGAAGACAAACCTATCCCATCAGCCTGTACCGGCTCCGTCGGTAGATTCGACGTGGCGCGTTTCCCTTGACGCGCGTCTGATGCCGGTGCATCGCATCGCCATTAACGGGAAGGCTGAAAAATCGTTGCCACACGGCCGTACGCATCAATTCTCTGAATTTTCGGAGACAGATTCGGATCCTTCCATCCGGAAAGAGAGGGTGTACAATGGTTCTGTCAACTCACTGACTCTCCTTGCAGCCCCGGATCTGACCCGTGTTCGTGGAGCTAGTGACGCTTCCTGGAGCCAGCATATCGGTGTACTATATACACGCCGACTGACACGGCGTGTGAGCGTTTCTGCCGGCGTCTTATACGCTCGAAAAAATTATACCTCGCCTTACGCCCTTTATAATCCGAAAAGCCCTCCGAAAATGGATGTGATGCCGGTCGACGTAAGGGCCGCTTGTGATGTCTTGGACGTACCCATCCTTGTCAATTTAAATGTGTTACATCGAGACGGCGTTAAGATATCGGTCAGCACCGGTTTGTCAAGTTATTTTATGCTTCGTGAACGGTATGACTTCTCATATGCACCTGTTGGAAATTATGGTGCATCGTCCACCAAGACGTATGAAATCCAAGGAGAGAATAAACATATTTTGGGCGTAGCTGATTTTTCCTTGTCCGTCGAAAAAAACGTCGGCAAAAAATGGAATGTCGGATTACGTCCGTTTATTCAAGTACCGCTTACAGGCGTAGGGTATGGGCAAACCAAACTGCAATCCACAGGAGTGGCCGTGACCGTCGGTTTAAAATTATAGTTACCCTGCTTGCGCATGCATTAACAGGCAATTATATAGCGTAGTTATGTGATTGTAAACCATGTATTGTTGTTCAGCCTGTTGCCGCAAGAGGTAAGCTAGTGAAGCATGTCGTTCATTTACTTGTCTGATCGCTTCCGCATATAACCGTTTTGCCGATTGCTCGATCGCTCGGCAGTGCTGGAATATGCTATGGGCATCTGGACCCGTTATACGCGATAAGTTTTCGATAGGTACAACTTTCGGTTCTGGGTTTAAGGCACTTGATAAGCCCGAGCCACTATAGGCACGCAATTGCGCTAAAAACAAGCTACTTTCCTCCATATATTGCTTGAAAACGGTTTGCAGCTGATCTTCGCCGCATCGTGCAAGAGCAGTCATTCCCCATCTGTATATTTGCGCACGGTGTTCGTTAAGCACGCACAGGTTTTCTATGATTTTATCGGTTTCCATATTCTCCTAACGCGCATGTTGCGCCAATCGTTTGAATCAGCTTCCAAAACACGTGTTTTTAGGAGGCTTTGACGTACAAGTGCGCCAGACGCGGTGTTTGTACGTTATCTGGGCTTGGAAGAGTCGGTTTGCTTTAGCTCTGCCACTAAATCATCAAATTCTGGAAGGGTTTGATGGTCTTTGATATGTTTGTAGGTTGTCGGAATATAATCCAAAACACTTTCGGGAATAGCGATTTCGCCATTTTTAATATGCGCAACATTTACAACGACTTTCACAGGATCGTCGTCTTCGCATACATCAAACTCTTCGATATAACCCTGCGGAACCCAATAAACAAAATAGCGATCCTCATTCAAGCGTACCGTTCCAAAGTAATCACGATGAATAACTTCTCCGTTTTCTTCTAGTTTCTTACGTATTTCCTTTTCCATGCGTACAAGCGTTATCCATATAAGGAACGTCGTATACCACCGCTTGTTTTAGATTTTTCTTTTTTGTGTTTACATGCCTATCGTATGTTCCGATAGCGGGATTATTCAGGAACTTTTGTAGCTATCTGATGGTATGCGTTCTACTAAAATTTTTTGGCAAGCCTTACTATAGGAAAACCTACTAATTGTCCATTTTTGCGAACGTTACGGGAGTGTGTATGTGTTCGATTTTTTCAACAATATGACGCACTTCTTCGCATCCGAATCCCATTTTTACCACCAAGAACATTGCTGTTAGTCGATGTTTCCGGATCATCAAAGGCACCCTCTTTTCTATCTTGTTTAGCGTAAGACGTAGCGGTTTATAGGTCTGATAACTGACTAACCCTTTCTCCGCGAGACGTTTTGTCATGCTGTTGACGGTAGATATTTTTGTGTCTACCAGTTTGCTGATTTCATTCGTAGCCACGTCACCGGAAGAATTCGCGACTGTAAAATAGTGCTTTCAAATAGTTCTCTTCGGTACAGGGCATCATTCGATTAAATTACGAAATCTTCCCTCCGTTTCGAGAAAAACGTTTCGTTCAACTGTTTGCTCATATAAATTGACGCAAGGGTTTAATTTGTATGTTTACGATGTTTGTCCTCCTCGGTTGCTGAAGTATGAAATGCACGGCGTCGGCAATGTCTTCGGCCTTTAGCATTTCATAGCGTTGTTGCCGTTCACGTTCTTCTTCTGGCGTGGTTGGTTGCATATCGCTTCCGACGGATCCGGGTTCAATAAGCGATACGCGGATATTGTGTGGGTTAACTTCTTTTCGGAAGGACTCTGTGAAACCTTGGATACCCGCCTTTGTTGCAACGTATGCCGAACTGTCTTTTTCCCGCACGTCGGCACTCATGGAGCCAATATGCACAATATCGCCTTCCACGCCTTGCTTAATCATCTCCTGAGCGGTAAGTCGAGCGAGTTCCATATACGCCCACAGGTTGGTTCGCAACAAATAGTCCAGACTAAAATCGGCGTTCGAGAGCACGCTGTTATAAGCTAAGGCAGCATTGTTGATCAGGATATCTGGACAACCGTGTGTTTCCAAAAAAGATGTGAACATCTGATAGAGTGATTTTTCATCGGCCAGATCCAACAAAATTCCTTCTAATATACCGCGTGGATTTCCTTTTCGGTTATCTGCAAAGACGTCTTCCATCTTATCTGCATTTCGGCCTACGACGACGACATCGTATCCTTCTCGTACGAGTAACAATGCGGTGGCTCTGCCAATACCGGCAGTACCTCCGGTAAGCAATACTTTTTTCTGCGATGTGTTTTTATCTTTCATCGTGATTTCTTTTTCGTTTCTGTCACTTCCTAAGAAACGCAACTTTTTTGTTTTGGTTTCCTAGGGGAGAACAAACGTTTTACATTTCCCATTGTTTAGCATATATGGAACATCTAGAACGAATACAGCGTTATAACGAGCGTTATAAATTTTTGAATGGACAGACCTCCTATGGATTCGATTTTAATCCGGAGCGTCTTATCATTCGGAATTTTGCTTTACGGACCGGAGATCGGGGTATTTATGAAGAGTATCTGACAACGAGATTTCCATCGGAAGCATCCTTCGAACTCGAGCAATTTGATTTGATCAAAACAAACTTATTGCGCTTGAATACGTACGAAGCGGAGCGTTTTCTGAAAGATCAGCGAATCAATTTACTACGGTCTGATATCTGGTATCAAGAAGACGATTCGATATTCACGGCTTTGCGTGTGGGTGAAGAAGATATTCTCCTGTTGACGGAAGGTATGGATACCGAGATTATTGAAAATCATGTCTTTCCTGAGGTTGTACTAAACAGACAGTTTGTATGGCTCGACACGACACAGTTAGCCGAGTTTAGCCAATCATCCCCTTAGAATAATTATAATGCCTTAGCTAGGGCGCCCAGTTGTTTTAGTTTCAGACGGATGTGATCCGACCATGGTAAGCCGATACACAACCGCATGCAATGCTGAAACTGTTCCTGCAAGGTAAAAATTCGGCCGGGCGCAATGCTTATGCCTTGACGGATGGCGAGGTCATGCAGGCGCCGCGTATCGATATGAGGAGGCAATTCTACCCAAAGAGCTAGCCCCCCTTGAGGATGGTTGACGCGTGTGCCTGCCGGGAAATTTTCTGCTATCGTCTGTGCGTATCGCTGATAGTTGTCCGCTAGTGTGCGACGGAGCTGCCTTAAATGTTTGTCGTAGTTACCGGTCCATAAAAAATTCCCGACCGCTTCTTGAATGATGGAGGTCGATGACAAGGCGTGAACCAATTTGAGCTTCATAATTTGCGGTAGATAGTTGCCGGGAGCAATCCATCCCACGCGGTATCCCGGGGCTAGTGTCTTCGATACTGAACTGCATAACAATACGTTGCCTCCTTTGTCAAAAGCTTTACAGCACTTTGGGCGTATAGGACCAAAGTGAAGATCGCCATAAATATCGTCTTCTATCAATGGGATGGCATGTGTCGCCAGCAAATCGACGACCTCTTGTTTGTGCGCGTCTGGCATGCAACTTCCCAATGGCGTGTTAAAATTGGGAATAAGCAAGCATAGATTTATTTTTGAGACGACCTTCCGCAGTGTGTCTATGTCAATTCCGGTGACCGGGTGCGTGGGTAATTCCAGCACCTTTAATCCGAGGCTTAACGCCAACTGGAATATTCCAGGGTAGCATGGGCTTTCCATAGCTACTGTGTCTCCCGGTCGTGCCAAAGCCATCAAGCAAAGCGATAGCGCATTCATTCCGCCGTTGGTCGTGACGATATCTTGCTCACTCAGTCTTCCCCCCCAAGATGGCGAACGTGCAGCAACCGTGCGTCGTAGCTTCACATTCCCTTGCAACGGTTCATACTCGGTGCCACCTTCATGCAGGGTCGTCGTCGCCCGTATAATTTCCTTTTTCAATTTTGCTAAGGGCAATAAATTTCCAGAAGGTACGCCTATAGAAAATAACGTCAAGTCTTCGTTGCCGATATTTCCATAAACTTTCGTTGTTAGGTCGATAGGCTCTTTATCGTTTGCGATTAAAGAGGGACTGCTACTTTGGGGAAGGGGCAGTTTGGACGCTAGCTGTTGGCTAACAAAATAACCCGATTGGGGTCTCGTTTCAATTAGAGAACGGCTTTCCAACTCCAAAAAGATGCGCTTGGCTGTATTCATACCAATGCCATGCAACTGGCAGAGTTGCCGAACCGAAGGTAAACGATCTCCGGCCTTTATATTTCCGCTTGTGATCTGGAAAGCGATCCTGTTCGCTATTTCCAGGTATAAGAACTCTTTTCGCATAGCCGTATAACTGTGTCCATTCAAATATATAAAACTGATACTGTGTTTGTTTGTTTTCTCCACTTAATTTTGTTAAAAAGCATGACAGATGAAGATAGCAGAACATAGAGATAGCTCGGAGACGGCTCATGGTTCCGTTCGGGGATGGATTAACGGTTTTATTGGCGTACTGCTGTTTAGCGGTTCTTTACCAGCGACACGTGTTGCGGTTCTTGAACTTGATCCGATATTCTTAACAGCAGCGCGTGCTGCCATTGCGGCGATATTAGCCATCATGGTGTTATTTATTTGTGGTCAAAAAAGACCGAAACGCAGCGAAATTTACTCGATAGCGGTTGTTTCCGTTGGATGTGTTGTTGGATTTCCATTGTTGTCTGCCTTGGCCTTACAACATGTTACGTCGGCGCATTCGATGGTATTTGTCGGTTTATTGCCACTTGCAACAGCCGTGTTTGGTGTTCTTCGTGGAGGAGAGCGACCGACCCTCTTGTTTTGGATATTTTCAATTTTAGGCGGTCTTTTGGTGACAGGCTATGCGATCGCGCAGGGCAGCACGTTTTCGCCGGTGGGCGATGCATTAATGATCGCAGCTATTGTCGTGTGTGGCTTAGGATACGCAGAGGGAGCACGGTTGGCAAAGACGCTTGGCGGGTGGCAAGTTATATCGTGGGCATTAGTTCTATCAGCACCGATCGTCGTGGTGTTGGCCATTCTCTATTTACCAACGTCTTTAATCGCTATACGGATCGATACCTGGATCGCGCTTGGCTACGTTTCTTTTTTTAGTATGTTTATTGGTTTCATATTTTGGTATAGGGGGTTGGCATTGGGCGGGATTGCATCGGTAGGGCAGCTTCAACTGTTGCAACCCTTGTTTGGCTTAGGTTTAGCGGCAGGACTATTACACGAGGAGGTCGGATGGGAAATGGTCGTGGTTACCCTTGGGGTTATCCTGTGCGTTGCCGCGTCGAGGCGCTTTGCACGCTAACGCGCTTGGTAGCGGATGTTCGACCTATTATCCGAACACATACGACAGAATATATGTAATTTTACGTTTATGGACTATATATTAAGAAAAGCAGTGACATCCGACCTATCCATTATATGGGAGATCGTGCAGCAAGCTATACAGCGTCGCAAAGAAGAGGGAAGTAAGCAATGGCAAGATGGTTATCCCAATCCCTCGGTAATAGAAGATGATATCAATAGGGGCGTGGCATTCGTTTATCAGAATGACACCGATGTTGTGGGTTACTGCGCGATATTGCAAAACGACGAACCGGCGTATGCAAACATTGAAGGAGCTTGGTTAACCCATGGTGACTTTTTGGTCATCCATCGAGTCGCGATCTCCGGCAATTATCTAGGAAAAGGGTTGGCGAAGCGAATGTTGGAGGCCGTTGAGGAACTGGCGAGGGAACGAGGGGTACCAAGTATAAAAGCAGACACAAATTTCGATAATCCTGCTATGATGCATGTTTTCGAAAAATTAGGTTATCAGTACTGTGGAGAAGTAATGCTACGCGGGGGCACGCGACGTGCCTACGAAAAGGCAATTGTATAGTCCCGCTGTCATCGCTGGGAACTGTACGATGAAGAGTATAATCTCGTTTTCCCAAAACAATCGTTTTGGGAGACCTTACGTCTTGGAAGTTCTGACGTGGTGGTTCAAACCGTGCGCAGATCGTGGTAAGTTGAAAGGCCAAATGGGGTTATCATTGCTTTGCTAGTTAAAAACGCACGCAGGAGCACATAGTTGGCCGTAGTGGCGCCGTTATTCAAAAAGGGGGCAAGTCCGTTTTGAAATGTCGGGAGCGATAACTCTAATAAGCACAGTGTACTAACGACAATAGTACTAGTCGCAGACCTGTTGCATGTGCACCGCAGGGGATTCGGTGTTTTTAAATCGATTCGCTTTTTTGAGAACAAAATACGTAAAACGTTGGTAGGCTTCCTTAATGAGTGCGCCCATAAACAACAATTGAATCACGGCATCGATTAGGTAGGCAGGCGATGACGTATGCATGCCCGCGTATCGCAAGTCGATCACAGTGAACGCTAGCGCTGTACAAAAACCTAAGAATGAATAGCGTTTAATTATTAATGCTAAACCGATTGCAACCGAAAGTAATCCGACGAGTTCGACAAGCCACAGATCCTGTTTCCCACCGGTGACCTGTAAAAAACTAATCCTATGTACGACGGGCCATACCCCAGCAATTACGTAATAATATCCTTGTATTAAACTGACTCTTCTTTTCATGATGTTATCAAATTTTAATGTACAGTAAGAACTGGGAACACGTTGTGAAGTTCAAGAAAACATGAATTGCCGTATTTTTCGAGGATCCTTTTAGGTTACGATGGCGGTAAGAGTTAAAAACACGTGAACCGCGGGAAAAACACGGAAATTGCAAATGGTACAATCTAAATCTATATTGACGTGTTCAAATAGCATACAACAATCGATTATGAAAATGAACCGAGTAATTACCAAAAGGAATGAGACACTAGCGAATGAGCTAACTCGTATGCTTGCGTTATATGCGGGGCAATGGCTTTTGCGAAGGGGGAGAAATCGAAAAGTAGGCCCATTACGCCTTCTTTCGGGTGGTGCTCTTCTTTTCGTAGGCGCCACCGGCAGACTTCCGTTCGAAGGACTTTTACGTCGAGCAAACAAAAATCATGGACAGGTCAATTGTCGTGTAGAAACTCGTATACAGCAACCTCCTGCGTTGGTCTATGCGTATTTTCACGATTTAAAAAATTTAAAAAAACATATCCCATGTGCGGCAGCGATAGAAGCACCTGTTGCGGCGAATGAAGGCTGGCGTGTGCATCTGAATATTTTGGGTATGACATGTGCGTGGCAAATATTCGTGGTGAAAGCGGAAAAGAATGAACTGATTGGCTGGAGCGCCCACGAAGAGACCTTCATTTATCATACCGGAAAAATAACAATACGGGAAGGGGATCTACCTCAGCAATCTGTGGTGGATTTCGTGTTTAGTTATACTCCTCCTGGTGGTAAGCTTGGTCGAGCGTTGGCGCGGCCATTGGATCACGTCATACAGCGGTACGTGGATGGGTTTATTCGGTCTGTGAAATTAGCCTTGGAAGATCGTGCTTACCGGTAGCTAAAATCTCGAGTTGACATGAACATATGGGGTTATATAGTGCAAAGCCGCAAACGGATCGTGATTTGGAAGATTGTCGCTTTACTGATGACGCCGATGCTGCACGGGTGTTTTTCTTCCGAAGTATCGAGCGAGCGGCAAGAGGCTGCTTTGAGGGAACTGGTATTACTTCGCACGGAAGGCTTGGCCTTAGCCGAATTTATTGGCACCAAATCGACTAAACCGGAAGTGCTCTCGTTGTGCGACACCATCAGGCGATATTATCAACATACACATCCTGAGTTTTTACGTATTTGCGCGGGTCGAAAGATCACGTTGGTGCCTGCCGATTTTGAGCATTTATGGAATGCCATGCTGGCTCGTTTTGATACCAGTCAACTTCCTTTGGAGCAATTGAGTTTACGCCTGTGTGAGGAAAACCTCCGGGCGTCAATCGGCATGTACGAATCCATTCTACGCGAACAAGAATGGGAGGACATCTGCTATTTTTCGTTTATCGCCTTACCCGACCTCTACACCCAGCGTGATGCATTATCGAGCTTACGCCGGCAGGTAGAGGCTACTTCCTCGCCTAGTAATTAAAGCGCTATATTCGATCGTTTCGTCTATCGAAAGATACGTACCCTTCACCGTAAAATACCTGTATTTACCTTTATGCCAACCATTTGCGTCTGGTCTCATTCTATTCATGACAATAAGTATGGTTTAATAGATGAATTTTACGACGTATGGAAAATTTACAAAAAAATGTCGATGCCAAAGAAGGGCAAATGACAAAAGAAATTGAAAGTAAGACCGCACAAATACCTTCAAAAGTGTATTTATGTACAGCGTTGGCTGTGATGGCCGCGTCGGCCACGCTAAAATGTATGGGCCACAAACATACCGCTTTATTTGTGGGGCAATGGGTAGCGCCATTTCTGCTCTTTGGCATTTACAATAAGATCGTTAAAACGCAAGGACATGATTAATCCAGGGACAAGCGTATGACGGTTGTATACCCCATACGTTTGTCTTCTAACTAAGACATGAAAAAATGAAAAAATATTGGAACCGCGGTGTGATCGTGCTAGGTATGATCATCCTATCCTTTTCTGCTTTTGCACAAACAGACAGTACGGATCAAGATTTTGTGACGAGAGCTATTCATGCGAATCGGTTTGAAGTAGCGGCGGGTAGCCAAGCGATGGAGCGGTCGGAGGATGCGGCAGTCAGACAATACGGGCAAATGCTCGTGACTGAGCACACGACCGTTTTAGAAGAACTGGAGAAGGCAGCGGTGGCAAAAAAACTGATGCTTCCAGACGCTATGGAGGAAAACCATGCTTCCATACTGAAATCGTTGGGAAGCCTTACTGGAAATGACTTTAATAACGCGTTTAAGGACATTATGATCAAGTCTCACGAGGATGCGATCGCGCTGTTTACACAAGCTGCCTCAGGACTCCATGATTCGGAGCTTAAAAGTTGGGCATCCGATAAGATTCCTGCTCTGAAAAAGCATCTCGAGCAGGCCAAAGCACTGCAGGTTGCACCTAAGACGGACCCGTCTCCTTCTCCGGCAGCAATGGCTGATTCTGTAAAAATTCTAAAACTTTAAACATATGGCAACGAAAGTAGAAAACGAAAAAAACGGCATCGGGGAGAAAAGAAAGAAAAAGCATGGTGACACGTATCAGGAATTGGGCTCTGTTGTTGAAAAAACGGAACGTACAAAAGATGGGGACGCGGAGGCCGGAGTCGATGGACAAGCCGAACAATTAAATGATATGCCAAACGATCCTACCGACAGGCCGAAAGAAGTTGTGAAAAGCAAGAAGAATACGTAGTATACGTATAAGCACGGTTTTTAAAAATCAGTGAAACGAAATAGCAGTTGACACGGTTCTATTCATATACAAAAAGGAGGAAAAATGAACAAATTAACATGGAAAGGCCGCTGGAACGAATTAAAAGGAAAAGTAAAGCAAGAGTATGCTGACCTAACCGAGGATGATCTTTTGTATGCCGAGGGAAAGGAAGATGAATTGTTGGGTAAACTGCAGAAGAAGACAGGGAAAACGAAAGAAGAGGTAGAAGATTGGCTTAACAATATGAATTAACCATTCGGATCCACATGATTCAATAATTAGTTTAGTTTTGGGAAGTGCCAGCAAAAATGCTGGCACTTCCATTTTTATGGCTATTGACTAAGTAGTGAAAATAGACGCTTCTTAAGTCGTTCCGTTGTTGGTGGAGTCTCCTTGCGATTGCAATCGCGGATCCATCGATCTAAACGGCCCTCTTCATAAGCTGTTAAGAGCGCTGGATGTATGTAATGACTACGCGTTACAGCCCGCGTATTACCCAGTGCTTCAGCAACACGATCGATGACGGCTAAGGTATTTTTTTTGCGTTGTACTTGATTGACAGCAAGGGGGAGCATGGTCAAATGTGCCAATGCCAACACGCATCCATTCCATGTACGAAAGCTTTTGCATGTGACGTCTAGACACATAGCATCTTTCAAGTACATATTTAGATCGCCAGATTCCAGTTGCCGGACCTCGCCATACCCATCGTAATATTGAAATAGTCGTTGTCCGGGTATTTCACGCACTTTCAGAAGCATGTTGACCAGTTTTTTCTCTGCGAGATACGTTTGCTGCAGAACGCCCTTCTTCCCCACGAATTTGAAAAATATCTTGTGTGCAGAGACTGGTTTGGCATGTTTATTCCGTAATGTAGTTAAACCGAACGAGCCGTTCTCCTTTTCGTAACTTCTGTTGCCCGATCGAAAGGAAGTTTTGTCCATGATCGCTAGAGCCAACGCACAAACTTTGTCCCGATCCCATCGTTTTTTGCGTAGATCGCGTTCTATTTTTTTCTGAAGTTGCGGCAACTGCTTGCCGAAGTCTAAGAGCGTCGCAAATTTTTTTTCGCTTCGTAAAGAGGCCCATTTTGGGTGATACTTATATTGCTTTCGGCCTTTTGTATCCAAACCGGTAGCCTGTAAATGACCATTAGGAGATGCGCATATCCATACATTAGTCCATGCAGGAGGGAGGACTAGTGAACGGATACGTGCCAAAATGCGTTCGTTTGTAATAGATCGGCCGTTTTGATCTATATATACGACGTCTTTTCCTTGAGTTATTCGGCTATATCCTTTGTCGTTGCACGACACATAGCGCAATCCCGCCTCCCGCAATGCGGAACGTTCTGCTTGCTCGGGATCTATATCATACCTAGTGGTTTCTAATGGCATCGATGAGTTCTGATTTTTTCATTTTATGCCTACCCGACATGCCGATTTTTTTTGCCTCATCCAACAATTGATTTTTGGATCGATCGTCTAAATCGGATGCCTTGCCCCCTTTTTTGCTCGCGTTGGGCGTGTTGGCAATTCGTGCTGCTTTTTCTTTACTCATGCCCTCGTCGCGCAGTGCTTCGTACTTTGCGTCGTTCTTAATTTGTTTTCCATGATCTTTTGCCATAACCTTAAAACTTTGGTGTACGTCACGACCTTTTACTTCGAATGGAACTATCGGGTCGTAAACGTATACATATAACCATCTTGACGGTTAGCTGTTTGCGTATAGAATACGGAATTCCAACTAAAAAATACGTGTTTGGCAGCGCCGTAGTTTTTTGACAGGTGGAAATACGGTGTAGACTGAGGAATAAATACCCTTTATAGGATATTCCCGAACATGTACGATGCGCACATTGTTTTATAATAAACCGGCTCATCTAGGAAAGATCGGCATGTGGTTCACAGGAAAACAAAATGAATAAGTAAATAATTATGGAAAATCCAAGAGACATTTATGATCCAGAAGAAGATCAGCGGGACGATACACCTCGTAAGGAGGTACCAAAGCCGGCTATGGAAGAAGTTAACGATAAACCTGCAGGAAAGACCATACATTGGACAATTTGGATAGCCGTCATCATTTTGGTGATTGTTTATTTTGTATTTTTCTTTTAGGTAGGTGTTTGGTTAGTCCTGTTGCAAAAGGGAGAATGAAATTTAAGTGCGAAAGGTAAATCGCGTGTTTTTTAAAAATTTCTTGTAGATTTATTCAAGTTCAATTATATTTAGCTTTCCCTTTTCATCAATTACCAAACACATATTTTAAACCTTACCGTCGAGCAAAGTCCGTTAAAGTCCGTTAAAGTCCGATGAAGTGCGTTCAAAGTCCGGTTTAACTCACCCTAACAAAGCGTTAAGCACAGCTATTTCTTGCCGTCGGGAGTTTGGCGTTTGCTGCTATTGGTGCTGGTTTTGTTGTGTGTTTAGCAAGCAATAAACCTACAACGCCAGCCGGTTACCATTTCTTATCGGGTACCGGCTGGCGTGCTTTCCAAGTAAATCTAGGTTTAGCGTTCGTAAAGACTTTCAAAGAATACCGGACTGTCGAGTTTCATTGCAATTCGATAGGCTGCATTGACCAGTCCTACATGACTATAAGCTTGAGGGAAGTTGCCCCATTGGCTTCCGTCTTGATCGTTAACATCCTCGCTAAAAAGCATGAGGTGATTTCCGAAAGAGAGCAACTGTTTAAAAACTTCCTGTGCTTCATCTAGTCTACCTACACAAGCTAAGGCTTCTACATACCAGAATGCACAAACCAAAAATGTTGCTTTGGGCTTGCCGAAGTCGTCCCGATGTAAATAACGGTAAAATAAGCCGTGTTCACCTTTCAGCTCTTTCTCGAGTTGTACCAAATGTTTCTTTGCTTTTTCGCTATTGGGATCCAAGTAATTCATCATAATTAGTTGGAGCGTTGAAGCATCCAGGTTCTCGCTTCCGGTCGCATTAGTATAGACACCGCGCTCGGGATCGTAACAGCTCTCGATGTGTGCTGTTGCTTTCGTACGAAGCAGGGCCGCTTGCTCTGCCATATCGGAAAATCCGTACTGCTTTGCGATTTTAAGCGCGGCGGTAGCGCCAGCCCATTGAAAAAGATTCGAATAACAATGTCGGTTTTCAAAATTTCTAAATTCCCAGATGCCCGCATCAGGCTCGTCGATCGTACTGTTTATCTTTTTCAGGATGAATGTGGTCCAATCCTTCGTAAAAGCAATATTTTGGTGGCGGAACCGATGGTCTGTGAACAGTGGGAGCAGCGCAATTAATGCTTGACCGTATACATCATTTTGGATATGTTCATAGGCTTGATTCCCGACCCGTATCGGACGATTACCCAAATAACCTTCCAAGTAGTCTAGGGTTTGTTCTTCCAATTTATGTTGGCCCATGATACCGTAAAGTGGCTGTAAACGGCCGCTATCGGTTTGTGTGATATTAGCAATGTACGACGCGTACTTCTCCATTTCTTCGAAATGACCGATATGGCTCAGTGCTGTTAATACATAATAACTGTCGCGTAACCAGCAATATCGGTAATCCCAATTCCTGCCCGATCCTGGAAATTCAGGTAAGCTTGTTGTACTTGCCGCGATTATGGCCCCAGTATCTTCATACTGGTGAAGTTTCAAAACTAGGGCTGACCGGATGACTTCCTTTTGGTAGAATGTGGGGATAGAAGCGTTTTTTACCCATTTTTGCCAATAGCTTTTTGTACGGGAAAGAAAATCCTCTGCGGTTCTTTCGATGGGGGCTTCGAAGGGGCTACCGTAGGTCAGGATGAGATAAATCGGCTTGCTCAATACATACGGGATGTCGTCAAAAAAATGGCTGATAGGCATATTCGTCGCCAAGCGCATTTTTATATCGGCGCGCTCGAACTGAATATGGTTGCTTCCGCGAGATTTGTCGAACGCCTGTTGTCCGTAATTGAATACGGGATCACACGTGACGCGTACTTTAGGATGTCCAGATACCGGTTCCAGTTTTCGTATCAGCATGAGCGGTTTATAGTAGCGTTCGTATTGCTCGAACCGGGGCGCAAAATCGGTCACTCGATAGCTACCCTCTTCGCACTCCACCAACGTGCATAGTATATTGGTATTATCTAAGTAATATTGGGTGCTGTGTTGAATACCGGCTGTCGGTAGTATAGAAAACCCTCCACCTAATCCCTTGTCCAGAAGGCTGCCAAAGATAAAGGAATCCTGAAAGGATGGCCAACAAAGCCAATTGATGTTGGTGTTTTTTTCCACATGAGCGATAAAGGCACAGTTGCCGATAATGCCGGTATTATATACGTGTTTTTCTGCTGTCTGCATAACGTTTATGATTATGAGTGTACTACCCCTCCCTTATTTATGGACGAGCGTAAATCACTGTTCGCGAAGTAGTCAATCAAGCTTACAGCTTCTGTCTGGTCTTCTACATAATATTGCGCGGCAGACTTTTTATTTCCCACCTTTACCGTGATCGCTTCTGCCGGCAGTTCCAAAAACATATCTTCATCTGTGGCGTCGTCGCCAATCGCAAATATGAAGTCCGGTTGGAAACTATTGACAATTTCCAATGCTGCTTTACCTTTATTTAGCTCGCTATTTTTTACTTCGATTACCTTGTCGCCCATCAGGAGCTGAAGCCCGTGATGCGGTATAAGATAGCGTAGACTATCTACTAGTTCTTGCGAGCGTAGTTGTCCGAGGCCTGTTTGCGCTTTTCGGTAATGCCAGGCCAGGGAATATGTTTTCTCTTCCACAATAGCACCAGCAGTTCGGTTTGCAAACTTATTCATCAAATGTTGAACCGGGATTTTCCATCGCGTGGAGAGATGATTTTTACTGCGCCATTGGAAGTCGGGGTAGTTGCTCCACGCCCCGTGTTCGGCGACGAGGAAATAATCTTTTCGACCAAACCAGCGATCTAACGTTTCGTGCGGACGTCCACTAATGATAACAATCTGATTTGCCGGATTGCTTTGCAACATTTCTAAGGTATGGTAGAGCGCGTCTGTTGGCGATGCTGCATCCGCATCCTTATGAAATCCGATCAGTGTGCCGTCGTAATCTAGAAAGAATAATCTTTTTGTCGACGACTGATACTGCTCCAATATGGTGTCTTTAATTTCCGAACGAACCCGTCTTGCCATTTCTTGCTTTTGAAATGTTTTAATTTCGCGCAGGCGGTTGAAAAAAATCTTAACCCAATGGCGCACGTTGAATTTTCGGACAATGTCAATACTGTCTTTCATTCGTCTGCGTTGTTCCGAGGGCGGCATGTCGAGCGCCGCTTTTAGTCCTTCCCGTATTTGGTCGATCGAATTTGGATTCACCTGTATCGCTTCCAATAGCTCTTTTGATGCGCCGGCAAGTTCACTAAGTACGAGCACACCATCCGTTTCTTCTTTGCTGGCCACATATTCCTTGCAGACGAGGTTCATCCCGTCGCGGATGGAGGTTACCAGGCAAACATCGGCCGCTACGTACAGCGCCGAGAGTTCTTCGATAGGAAAAGAATTGTAAAAGTAGGCAATTGGAATCCATTCGTTTGTGCCATATACGGCATTTATATGTCCAACCATTCGGTCAATCTCATCCCGTAGCATTTTATATTGCGGTACGGTATCACGGGAGGGGACCACCAACATATATAAAATAACCTTTTCCCGCATTTCGGGATATTCCTTCAGAAGGCTTTCGTAAGCTTCTAGTCGCTCGATGATGCCTTTGCTATAATCTAGTCTGTCAATACAAAGGATAAATTTTCTATCCATGTAAAACTCGCGAATTTGCTGCGCACGGGTGCGGATTGCTTGGCTATGTGCGAGCTGGCTGAATTTTTCGAAGTCAATGCCCATGGGGTAGACCTCTGCGAAAACACTTCGTCCACCCACGTGGAGACAATTATTATGAATGGGAAGACCCAAGATATGGGTGCAGGCATTTAGAAAATGCTGGCTGTCATTGTAGGTATGGAACGCGATCAAGTCGGCGCCCAGCAGACCATTAATCAATTCATCACGCCATGGGATACTCCGAAAAACCTCATCCGGAGGGAAGGGGATATGTTGAAAGTAACCTATCGAAATCCGGTCATATCGTTGTCTGATTAGGTTAGGTAAAAGCATAAGCTGGTAGTCATGCACCCAAATTTCGTCTTTTTCATTCAGGTCCTGTTCTTGGACACGATCTGCGAATTTCTGGTTGACCTGTTTATATATATGCCAGTTGTCCGTATTGTATACCGCATAGGAGAGGCGATAATGAAAAATAGGCCAAAGTACCTCGTTGGAAAAACCCTCGTAATAGCCCATCAATTCTTCTTCGGTGAGGAATACAGGTACTAAATTTAGCTCGGCCAAACGTTCCCGGATTATTAGCTTTTCTTCTTCGCTTTCGGGTACGAAACCAGGCCATCCCACCCAAATATTATCGTCTTGTTGATAAACCGAACCAAGGCCGGTCGCTAATCCACCCTCGCTTGGAATGAAATGTAATTCTTGGTCACGCCGTTCGATTCGGACAGGTAACCGGTTAGAGATAATTATCGTTCTTTTGTTACGCATACGTTTTGAAAAATACAACCATAAGCAGCGGTTTAGGCAACGCTGCTGTTCTTCAGTAGGTATAAAAAGAACAAGCCAAATCAATAAATGTTTCTAAATTTATCAATTTAGCTGTTCTGATTTACCGGTAGGACGGGGCGAAGCGTATCAAAAGCGGTTCAGCGCTCCGATTCCCTCCGGAAAGGCCCCCTCTGCATGTGCCAACGTATGGATTTTGCCGCCGTTTTTGTAAGTGAGTAGGGCAATCTTATTAATGATATCGCCAGAACTCCCGGTGTCAGGTTTAATTTTCCTATCCGACAAAGAGACCGTGCCGGGGAATCGTTTTCCTGCAGCCACGAACAAGCGCTCGATTCGGCCGTCCATTGCATTCACCGCAATGTCGGCAATCGCGTCTGTAGCCAAGTGTTCGCTCTTGCCGACCGCATATCTGTTGATTTGTTTTTGGAGTGCAAGCTGCCGTTGTGTCTCTAGTATATGCAAAGCCCGTCGATGTAAATCCGATTTGTCCATGCCGTCCGCATTCAAAGAGATAGCATCCGGCACTAAACATTCATTTTTGCTGAGGGATTGAAACAGGCTGATGTTCTCGGGCAGAGCGGCTAACAAAAGAGGGATCTTTCGGTGTTTACAATATGTTTCATCAATTTCCCGATCGACGATCCGGAAGAAACGGGTGTTGTCCGTAACCTTCTCATCGGTTATTTCCATGTATCCATGGATTCCAGCGGAGCCTCCAGCTGCGCCATGAAGATGATTATCGGTCAAGTCGTCCCCCAAGGCTTCCTTCATGGTTGTTGGAATATGATCTTCTAACGTAATTTCTTCCAATCCGTAACAGTCTCCTTCAAAAAGCCGGACGTGGTTCTTGCCTAATGCCAATAGATAAAAAGAACTATTTATGCTGGTAAAAGCCAAAAGGGGAACGACATAGAAGCAATCGTCGTAGTAGAACGCACTGGGATAAACTTCTGGTAAAAAAATCGTTTCGAAAACATCGGCAGATGAAAAGATGGCCAATGTGCCTTGCTTTCCTCGAGAGAAGCTTTTTTCATTCAATAGCTTTTCAATAGGCTCAATTAGCTTCTCAATGACATGCTGTTGATCATTGCTCATTTGTGCACGAATATCACGTAGTAGATTTTTCAGTGTTAGATGGTCCTGTGCACTTTCTGGCAGATTGCGATGTACAGGTAGGTAAATGCTCAAGGCAGGAGTGGAATTTACCGTCGTAAGTGTTTCCAGTAATTCTATATCCAGTGTTTTCATAAGGGTTCGTATTTAAATCCAACGTCTTTTGTACAGAACATTTTGCTTAACAGATGGTTTCTAAAACACGTATTTGATCGGGTGGAATGTCAAAAATACGGGGCTTCGGGTGCGCGGAAATAAAGCGGTACGGGGGTCGTGTACACAAGCACTTACTTAAGCCACGTTCGATTACGGTAAATACCCAAAAGTTCGAATGCACGAACGAAACCGAATTCCAGTCGTTTATTAGAAAATCAACAGTAAACCAAGTAATTCACAGATTCTTTGGTTACCAAAAAACAGAAAATATGAAAAAGATTAGTTTTTTTGCAATTATGCTTGGAATAGTCGGAACATTAGCTGCCTGTGGCAACAGGGAGACGAATTCCGATTCGATGGGAGAAACCCCCGACACCATTAATCAACATATGGATGGCGAAACTGGTGTGGCACCTATGGACACCATACGCAGAGATAGCACGGATACGTTGGGCCAACCGACGCCAACTCCGCCAATGAATTAGTACACTTTATTCTCTCTCAGGAAGGGTGATTGCGGTAACACGGTCACCCTTTTTTACTTGTCGCTTTCTTCAAGCAATCCATGCACAAGTTTTTTCCACTGTGGATAAGAAAATCCCAATTTCGCCCCTAAGCCAATGATGGCATTGCGAAAATTATCCACAAAATCATCGTTTTCTAGATTGATCTCTTCGTTTCGTCCGAAATAACTAATATGCAGTTCGTTTTCGTACACGCTGATCTGAAATGTAGAGCTCGCGTATTGGTGAAAGAAATGTGCCACATCGCTACTGTCTGTTGTCGGAGGTGGTGATGGTCGTAAGGTAAATTGCGTAAATCCTTGCATGGGTTTATCTTCCATGTGGGTTACCGCCACCCAATCGTAACCATCTCCTTTCGGGCTTCCTGGGCCGGGTATGTCGATTCGGACGTAGTTCCCTAACTGTGGATGACCCGCGGCCGGTTGTCCGTCTAGGCCTATCAAACAGAACTGCGCGGAAGGTGCTCCGGCGATTTCGTGCCAATGATTTACGTCGAGCAAACGTAGACGTGTCCGGGTAAACGCATTGAAAGCTTCCGTGTGGGTGGGAAACCGCCGTTTTTCGGTGATGTCCAATTTTTTGCCCGTCACCTGTGACGGAATGTGTTCGTTTTCCATAATGTATCTTTTTAATATAGAATGGGAAAGTTTGTAAATGGTTTGAGATGGATAGAAAACGTATCGAAGATGTATAAATCCGAGGTGTTTTACCTTGTCGGCCGATACGAAATGGCAAAAAAATGAGGTTTTGCCAACGAAAAAGAGACACGGCCGTTTATAAGATAGACGAAACAAAATAAATAAAATTATGGCAACAGATAAACAAGGAAACCCAAAAGATCGCTATCCCGTACCTCCGTTTCCGAAACAAGATCAAGAACCGCCCGGCGTGACGTCTAGCATGCAGCCCGTGCCGGATCATGGCGAGTCGTCCTATCGCGGCATGGGGCGCTTAACGGATAAAGTGGCTATTATAACAGGAGGAGATTCCGGAATCGGTAAAGCAACAGCAATTGCAATGGCCCGTGAAGGTGCGGATATTGTTATTTCATATAAAGACAAGGTTGAGGATGAAGACGCTGCTGATACCCAAAAATGGGTCGAAGAAGCGGGGCGTCGTGCCTGGCTGGTGCGTGGAGATATCCGTGACGAAGCACACTGCAGGCACATTGTGGAGACCACGGTTGCAAAGTTTGGAAAAATAGATATACTGGTAAATAATGCAGCCTATCAGATGTCTTATTCAGATATTACGGATATTTCGGCTGAAGAATGGAATAAGACGTTTGAAGTCAACATGAGCGCCATGTTCTATTTTGTGAAACATGCGAAGGCCCATATGCCGGCTGGAGCGTCCATTATTAACACCACCTCCGTAAACGCATACAGTCCAAATCCCTCACTTTTGCCTTATGCCGCGACGAAGGGCGCGATTCAGAATTTCACGGCAAGTCTTGCACAGTCCTTTTTAGCTGATGGGTCAGGGATACGGGTAAACGCCGTTGCTCCCGGTCCTGTATGGACGCCGCTAATCCCGAGCACCATTCCCGATCATGAGAAATTTGGAGAGGATACACCGATGGGCCGTCCGGGGCAACCGGTAGAGATCGCTCCGGTTTACGTATTTTTAGCGACAGACGAAGCATCCTATGTTTCCGGGGCTACTATAGCAGCGACCGGAGGGCGTCCAACGATCTGACAACGGTGGGCAATCGCCGATAGGGGATCAGTAAATAAGAAAAGACTCGGATATCGAGTCTTTTTTTTAACGTGTATAGACTAGGATGCGTCCCGAAGTGTTTTAATATGGTTGTGTGCCATGTATTGCTGTTCCGCTTGTTGTCGAATGATGTTTGCCAATGGCAAGGGAACAGTATCCAGCTGTTTGATAGCTTCCTCGTATGTCTTTTTAAACGCATCCTCGCCACGCTCGCAACTTTCTAGGATACTTCGTCGATCGTGTCCAGTTATAGCACCTTTTAAATCCATCCATAGCCGGAACAATTTTCCACTTACACGAGTTGCGTCTGTTGGGAGTTCACCTTCATCGGCTAAAAAGGGTGTAAGTTGGCTGACAAATTGCTGGGTCTGAGATCGATATTGAACAAAAATCTGTCGCAAATCATCGTCATGTCCGTCGTGCAATAGCTCTATCGCTTTCGTGTAGCCCTCCGCCCGATCGTTGTTGATTTCGACCAGGTCCTGTAAAAGTTCTCTATGCTCTTCCATAATACTAATCCTTTTCTTAATAAACGACGATAGCGGAAATTGGTTGCCCATTTTTTATGTTTTCAGCTTTTAGCGCACTTCATCCAGCGATACAACAGCGGGCCTAGAAAATCTAGGCCCGCCGTACACGTACTTTTATCGTTATTTTAGTTTCGGTATACTTTTAAGCTTTTTTTCAGAAGCTTGCGCGCAATGTGTATCCGCGTTTTGACGGTGCCCTCTGCGATTTGTAACTGTTCTGCAATTTCTTGATACTTAAAACCTTCCATAAACATGGTAAAAGCGATGTAGTTGTCTGCCGGCAATTTATGTATGGCTTTTTGAATATCGTCCATCATAAATTTGGATTCGCTTTTGTTCGTCGTTAGTTGTTCAAAATGGGACGTGTGCGTGAGTTCCGTTTCGATGGTTCTGTATTTACTCAGTTTGCGGTAGTTATTAATGTATACGTTGCGCATGATCACAAACAACCAAGCAACAAGTTTCGGGTGATTGATGAACTTTTCCAGCGACGAAAGCGAGCGTATGAAGGTTTCCTGTACAAGTTCTTCTATTTCGTAAGGATCCTGTGTAAATTTGGTCGCTATTCGCTTCAGCAGCGGCTGGTTCTGTTGGATTGTCAAATTCAATAGTTCAGTTTTCATATTTTCTTTTGTTGGTTGTAAAACAATAAACAAATACAAAAACCGTGTTGCAAAGATGATGCAAAGATGATGGTGGAAAGCGCACTTTGTTAATCGCTTTTTTGAACATGCGAAAAACACGTACGCCGTTAAAAAATGACGTATGATTTTTGTAATATTTTGTTTTCCAGTGATTTGTATTTTTATTGTTATCTTTTTTTGCAATAAGATGCGCCTTTTGGAAGCGTATTGATTACGTGTTTTTATTTAAAAAAAGGGGCGTTTAACGCAACATCCTTTGAAAAATACGTGTCCTTACTTTACCGTCGGTCATTTCACTTGTGCGCATTTTTAGGATGGTCGATGATGCAGAAATTCGTTCGTCATTTCTGCACGTATATATACGTAGTGATAATGCGTGTATTTTTACCGCCTACATGCTATTTTGGGTATTTATTAGTAACTTATGGGATTGATTTTTGATAAAAAAGTATGGTCGTGAAAGGAAGCCTTTGGGGCCTCTTCTTTCATCTAACCGGAATTACGCTTAACTAACAGTGAGCAAATAAATGAACATAGAAAATAAGAATACAGCGCTTATGTCCTTTTCGTCTTTATTTCCTGAGGAATCCGCAGGTGACCACGCAAGAGGCTTACAGACTTTTTACGAAGCTTTTCACGAAGGTCCTTTTGGTTACTTATTTATGGATGAGGAGGCCAGGATATCGAAACATAACGATAAAGTATCTGAAATACTTTGCGCAGATCCTGCGTCGTTAGAAAATATGGTACTTTTCGACTTTCTATTCGCAGAAGAGCGTGCACGGGTTCAGGAACTGATGAACCGCGGGTTAGACACGTTTGGCGATCCGTTGCGTTTGGTGAAGGTGAAGTGTAAGAAGAAAGTATATCGGCTCGTGAGCATTTATCTCAAACGCATCCGGCTCGAGACTATTAATAAGGAGGTGTATGTACTTGTTTTTCTGAAGAATGAGTTCAGTCCTGCCAGCGCCTCTAAAGAGGAGCATGAAGCCTATTACAAAACGATCATTGAAACCCAGGAAGCGGAGCGAGAATTTATTGGTCTGACATTGCATGACAGCATCGCACAGGAACTCTATGCCATACGCATCAGCTTGCAGCGATTTCTGCTCGAGCACGGGCATGAAGAACAGATTATGCCGATCAAGAAGATGTTGAATGATACCATTTACAATGTTCGGAATATATCGAATGAGTTAGCTCCCACCGTATTGCGGGATATGGGTTTTTTCCAAGCTATGGATGATGTTATTTTTAGACTTCGAAAAGGGGGGGTCGATTTCAAAACCCGTATTGATCGGCGTATTACCGAGCTCTGTAAGGAATTACAATTGTGTGCCTATCGGATCATTCAGGAACTGTTCAACAATTGCATCAAACATGCGAATGCGACGCAAATTTCGCTTTCCATTCGTATTGCTGGAAAAGAAGTCGTCATTATCGTAGAAGACGACGGCCAAGGGTTTGGTCTTGATATGGAAGACTCCTTGCGTTTGGGGGCGGGGCTGCGGAATATCCGCAACCGAATAGCGCTATATGCCGGTACGATGGATTTATCCAGTTCGCCAAAGGGAAGCAAAGTTCAAATTAAACTATACACTAAATAAACGGATATAACTATATGATAAAGATTATTCTTGCCGAAGATCATCTTGTCGTTCGTAACGGGATAAAGCTGTTGATAGACTCGCAGGACAACCTACGCGTCATAGGCGAAGCGGATAATGGGTACGAAGTGTTGCAGCTATTGGAAGCAGGGGACCATCCCGATATCGTGCTGACGGACATCAGTATGGCGGGCATGGACGGAATACAGCTAGTCGAGCGATTGCAACAAGAGTATCCATCGATCAAGATTATTATGTTGTCCATGCTTAACAGCAGTCAACACGTTTTCCAAGCGTTTGAAAAAGGCGCCAAGGGCTATTTGGTAAAAAATGTGGGCTATGACGAACTTCTATTCGCTATACAGCATGTTTACAAAGGCGGGCGATATCTGTGTGAGGAGCTTGCCATGATGTTGCTGGATAAGCTTCATGATATCCCTTCATCCAGCACCAATGTGGAGCAGTTGATGTCAGATATGGATATCTCAGATCGCGAGCTGGAGGTTTTACAATTGATTAGCGAAGGCTTCACGAACATCGAAATAGCGGACCAGTTGTTCCTCAGCAAACGTACGGTGGAGGGTCATCGTCAAAATCTGATTGATAAGACCGGTGTTAAGAATTCAGCCGCATTGATTAAATTAGCCGTTAAAAACGGTTTGATCAAATAATTACATCTCCTCTACCTATGAAAGGCGTCCATGTATGGACGTCTTTTTTTTATAAGGACCGATGCTTTTCTGTAGGGCAGCGTACATCTATTGCTCGCTGTCGTTAGTAAATGGCCAATCCGATTAGGGCCGTTCCTGCGAGAATCAGTACAGGATGTAATTTAAATTTGATCACAGCTACCAAGGCTGCGAGGAACAACAACGTGCTGATTGGGTCTACGAAGTTTTCTACGTTGGCGAGCGATAGGGCAGCAAGCGCAATCAGCGAAACACCTAATGGTCGGATACCACGCATAGCGCTAGTAAAATAAACGTTTGAGCGGAACTTTAAAAAAAAGTATGATATAACCAAAATCATAACGAAGGAAGGAATGCACAGCGCTATGGTCGCGACTGCCGCTCCGAGCATAGACATGCTAGAAGCGTACCCGGCATGTTGTATTGCCGTGTAGCCCGCATAGGTGGCGGTGTTGATTCCTATCGGTCCAGGAGTCATTTGCGATATGGCCACCAAATCGGTAAATTCTTGCTTGCTCATCCAAGCATGTCGTTCGACCACCTCTTCTTGAATTAACGAAAGCATAGCGTATCCGCCTCCGAAACCGAACGTACCTATTTTGAGGAAGACCCATATTAGCTGTAAGAAAATCATCATTATCGTTTTTTAAGTTCGCCTTGGCTTTTTTTTCTTATTTTTTCGTAGACAATTCCGCCTATGCAGCCTGCAATGATGATCCAAACGGGTGAAATGTTGGCATAAAACATTAAAACCAGTGCTACGACCGGAAAGATCCATGTGCTTGCCGTCCAGTTATTTGCTTTGATCGCGCCGTAGCAGGGCGCTGCGATTAGTGCCACAACGACCGGTCGTAGCGCTTTGAAAGCTTTGATGACGTATATGTTTTCCTGAAACTTTCGAAAAAATGCAGCGATAAGCATAATAATCAAAAAAGGGGCTAGGATAGTACCTAACGCGGCTACAATGGCGCCCTTGGTTCCATATAATTTATAACCAACTAAGGCCGCAATATTGGTAGCGAATACGCCGGGGAGGGACTCCGTGATTGCCAGCAGTTCGTAAAACTCAATCTGACTCAGCCACTGCCGGTTGACGATCTCTTTTTCGATTAATGGTATGACGGCATATCCGCCGCCTATGGTAAACAGGCCTATCTTCGTAAAGAGATAAAATAATTTAAACAACATGAAATGAAGAGTGTAGTGGTTTTGCTGTGTCCTAAAGATACAGAAAATAAGTGGGCGACGCAAGCTTTTATTGGCCCCTATATCGATGGTGAGGTCCAAGATAGCATGTGTTAAACGTCCCATTCCACCGATCGGGAATCGTGCAAAAATAGTTGAGTAACGAATAAACCGCAGAAACAGTTTCTAGCCCTCAGCGGAATTCGCGTAGAGGGAGACGACAGCTAGGGGTAAAGCATGTATTTTTTTCGCATTTCGTTATAGGCTTTTAATCCCGGCTCCCAGCTTTTACGGATCTCGTCTTCCGTTAGGCCAGCTAAGATCTGCCGTTCTAGGGTCAGCCCGCCTGCCAGTTTTTTAAAGTCAACAATTTCTTTGCTTTGCTTGTTGTCAAAGAATATTCTTCTATTCGGATATTTATGGTACGTTTCTATGAGCCAGGATAAGTTGATTTTCTTAGTCGCTCGCAGTTTTTTTAGGTCGACTTGCCGTAAATCCAAACCGTAACATGTCTCATTTCTATAAATCGGGGTGGCGCTCATCCCTTTTATGCTTATTGGTGTAAAGGAGAAGTCGTATATGCCTTTTAAAGCCGGGCTCCCGATAACCGTGAACGGGAAATGCGTCCCGCGACCCTCGCTTAGTATAGTGCCCTCAAACAGACAGGTCGAAGGGTATAGAAGTACAGCTTGATACGTGTTGATATTTGGCGACATATGAACGGGTGGGATATATTCCATATCGTGGCTATAATTCGCAACCGGAATTACTTTAATTTTACATTGCATTCCATTGGCGAGCCATCCTTCTCCATTGATCATTTGGGCATATTCGCCAACCGTCATCCCATGAGTAATCGGAACGGGATGCATGCCGATTCCGGAGGAATGCTTCATATCCAAAATGGGGCCATCCACAAAATAGCCGTTTGGATTTGGTCGGTCCAAGATCAATAGTTCCTTTCCATTTTCTGCGCAAGCTTCCATAACTCGATGCATGGTTCCAATATATGTGAAATACCGGACGCCGATATCCTGAATGTCGAAAATCACCAAATCGATATCCTGCAACATTTCTTTCGTAGGTTTGTTTGTCCTTCCATATAAAGACACGACTTGAACTCCTGTCAAAGAGTCTATAGAATCATTAACGTGAACTCCGGCTCCAACATTGCCCCGAAAGCCATGCTCCGGGCCAAACACCTTCACGATATTAACGCCCAAGGAAAGCAAGCTGTCTACGCTCGACTGATTTCCAATGCGAGATGTTGGATTAACCACCATGGCGATCTTCTTGTTTTTCAGGTAGTCAATGTATACCGGGACTTGGTCTGCCCCCGTACGGATTTGACAGATTCCGACATGGGAAATCAAGAAAATTAAGCAAAGGATACTCGTGATCTTTCTCATCATGTTGTCATATAATAGGTATAGCGCGTGTCTACTGTCGATGATACGTCTCTCATTACATAGGGATCCGTATCTGTACCACACTTTCTTGCTGTAATTTTACGTATAAAAAACAAAATATGCAAAAAAATGCAAATTAACGGAAGTCCATTTAACCTTCTTTATTTTGTGGATTGTCGTTAGTGTTTGGTATGTAATCCGTTATTTTTATTTACCGTTTGCCTTTGCTGTTGTCGTTGATACCTATTTGAATGTTTGTTGCATGATTGTGCGCCATTTTCTGAACTGTCTCTTATTTGACTTTATTGTCATGTTGTTGTAGGTTGAATACTGTACCTGCTGGATCGGTTATCCAATGCATGTCTTTTGGAAGTTCTTCGATTTCATCACACGTTTCGATACCATGTTGTCGGAGATAGTCGGTTGCCTCCTCGACATGCGGGACCGTTAGTTGTAACCATGTTTCGGCGTGTGTATAGTTATCGACACAGTCTAACCAAATAATATTATGTCCAAATATAACTTCGTGCGTGCGGGACACTGTTGGATTCACAATAGGTTTCTCCGTTACGCTCAATTTCAGAATATCCCGATAAAACGCAACTGTTTTTTCATACTTGTTTTTAGGGATTTTGATGGCAATATTAATACCTGCTTGAAATGTTGTTGTCATCTGTTTTGTTTTTGTGATGGATACTATGTCGCAGACCGCTTGTGTTATGCTGCTTGGCAAATTAATTTTTTTCTACGGATATTTACTTCTCTTATGGCAAGAAATAGGATTCATTAACTTAATAAAAGCCATTGTGTATAAGTCGCTATGCTATGCTTGTCTGTTGGTCGGAAGGGGCCTATCATTTTTTGGAATAAATCTGTAACATTTTGAAACTTTCTGTATTTAGCTAAAGAAATGGATTTTGAACAGCTATATAGCGCGTATTCGCCTCGGATTTTTAGGGTATGCCTCGGTTATTTCAACGATGCAGAGAAAGCTAAGGATGTGATGCAGGATACTTTTGTTACGGTTTTTGAAAATTTAGGACGGATGAAACATCAGGAAAACATTTCAGGTTGGATCTATCGCATCGCAAGTAACAAATGTTTAAGGCAGCTTGCGCACGAAAGGAAGAACGATCTTGCAAACAATTATCACGTGCTAAACGCAGCTGCTACGGAGTCTTCACTCGTGGAGGATGACTTTGTCAAGCTGCATCGCTGCATCGCGTCTCTACCGCCGCTAGATCGGTTAATCATTGGATTCTTTCTGGAGGATGTAAAGCAAGAAAAGATTGCGGATATTGTGGGCCTTAGCCATACCAATGTTCGAGTTCGCATCCATCGCATAAAAGATGTTTTAGCAAAAAAAATGAAAAACGATGAATCCCAATTTTGAGGAGCTTAAAGAGCTTTGGCGTACGGTTGATTCTGTACCAAAAGACAGTTTGAAAAAAACCGAAGAACGTATTTTGCACATGAGGAAACGAAGGCGCACAGGTATCCTATATTGGTCGGTAACTATTCTTTTATTCTCGGGTGCCGTCATTGGATATATTCTTTACACCGACGAGTTGCAGGGAATAAACAAAAGTGTGGCTGAATGTATGCTGCTTTTTAATGCGGTGTATTTATTTGTTTTCTCCTGGAAAAAGATTAACGACCAACGAAAAGAGCTGTTGTTGAATAGTGTAGAATTTCTCACCTACTTATCCCGTGTTCTTGTTAGGCGCAGACGACGGGACATCCGTGTAGGCTGTATCACCATCAGTATTTTCTTGATTACGCCAATTCTTTATTACGTGGACGAGTTTGCTCTTTCTCCCATCACACTCGTGATCACTGGGGTTATACTTATTGTTGAACTATTCGTTTTGTGGTTTTTGCTCAAACCGCTTTATGAAGAAAGAAAGCTTGCTCAGAGCCAAGAGTTATCTATCCAAATTACCGAACTGATACATGAAATCCATGATGAGAAAAATTAGTGTTTTCCTATTGTTGGTTATTATGTCGCTGGTGACGGTTGCACAAACAGCCTACTTCACGCACCAGGGCTTAAAGAGAAAATACATCGTATATACGCCAAAAGGATATCATCAAACGAAACGTTATCCTGTTGTTTTTAATTTCCACGACAAAGGTATGACCCCTGCTGAACAGATGTTGTACACCAAGCTGAACCAGACTGCCGACAAGTACGGATTTATCGTCGTCTATCCCAAAGGGGTAAATGAAGATTGGAACGTCGGTTTTGGTATGTCTTATCGGCATGGAATAGACGATATCGGTTTTATCGACGCATTGCTGTCTCACCTGCAAAAAGATTACCTAATTAACCCTAGCAAGGTATTTGCGACGGGGTTATCTAGAGGGGGATTCTTTTGTCATCGACTTGCGGCGGAACTTTCCCATCGATTTGCTGCGGTTGCGCCAGTAGGGGCGAATCTTCCAGACTCGGTCGCGATGTACCACCAAGGGATAAACAACATGGCTATGCTGATGATCAATGGGATGGTAGACGAAATAGTAGACTACGCTGGTAAGGAGGGGAGTTATTATTCCGCGATGGGAAGTTACACCTACTGGAAAGATCGTTCGTTTACGAACGAGATGGGCAGACCCGCCGATACGGTGTTTCGAAAAGGTGAAGCGGTCCTCGTCCGCGAGGCGTCCAATTCAAGGATATCAATTTCCTTACTAACTATTGAAGATAGTGGCCATACGTGGGCAGGAGCTGACGATTTCAATATCGGATTGCCTCTTGGAAAAACGTCACGTGAAATCGATCTTAATGAATACATCTGGGCTTTTTTTGAGCGACACGCGTCGAAAACGCTAACGACATCCATCGAAGATTAAATTATGCGTACATATACGTTGTTTGCGGACCGAGTAGGAAGCCTGGTCCGCATCATGAGGGTTTGGTCTTTGCTCATCGCTATCCTTACTTTAGGTAAAGTCGTCGCTCAAGATATCGAACCCAAAATCACACAATTGCTCCAGGAACAAGGGTTGTCGGGGGCGGTGTATACGTTGGTTGATTCAGATAGTATATCCTATTTTGGTTCGGGGCTGAAGAATGTAAAAACAGGAGAAAAGCTGCATAGAGATGATAAAGTTCACGTCGGTTCGATTACAAAAACCGTTCTGGCCATAGGTGTGTTGCGGCTGGCTACGGAAGGACGACTGCACATAGACGACCCGATTGAAAAATATATGCCCCACCTTCCCATCCGTAACCCATGGGCAGATTCGCACGCAGTCACCATCAGGCACCTTCTGGACCACACTTCTGGGCTGGGAGACATCCGGTTATGGCATTTTTTTAGTACCAGTTGTAATCCGGACACGCCGCTGCAGGAATTTTATGCCCGCACGCCCGAGGTGCTGCGGATACAGACTAAACCGGGGACTATATTCTCGTATTCCAATATGGGGTACACGATATTGGGCATTCTTATTGAGGCGATCGTTCATGAGCCGTATGAAGATTATCTCGACCGAAGTGTGCTAAAACCCATAGGACTTAAGCATAGTACGTTCCATTTTGTATCCCAAAGTAAAGATAGGACGCTAAGTATGGGGCATTTTGAAGACGGAAGCATAGCGCCGGCGATGCCAATCTATGTCCGGCCAGCCGGTCAGTTCACCACTACCGCCCATGATATGGGTATCCTGTTGCGGTTTATGCTACACCGAGGGCGTTTGGGGAGTGACGCATTTATTCGTCAAGAATTCATGGATATGTTCGGCGTGCCCACGCAAACGATAGCTGCAAAGTATGGCTTAAAACATGGTTATGCGTTTGGCGCCGTATCGCGCGACCGCCACGGCGTCGTAGGGATAGCCCATTCCGGAAATACCATTGGTTTCCGCGCGATGTACTACCTGTTCCCCGAACATAATAAAGCGTTCTTTATCGCACACAATATGGATAGCGAGCAAGCTGATTATGAGGTTTTCAATAAGGTATTGATTAATAAATTACTTCCTATGCGTACCGTCGGACGGCGATATCCGAACAAACCGTTTTCGCGTGTCGAGACCACGAAATGGGACGGTTACTATGTTCCGGTAGTTACCCGAATTGAACCCATGGGACTTTTAGACATGCTCACGAAGTATGTTCAGGTGACATACACGCCGGAAGGACTGGTCCTGACGCCCTTTCAAAAGCAAGGGCTCGTGTTGACCACAGCGGACAATCGACTGTTTCGGACGATTGATAAAGTTGATGCTTCGCATTTATTTTACGTAGATGCGTATGGACAACATTACCTATCCACTGGTATACAGACTTGGCAAAAAGTCAAGGGGTGGCAGATAGGAGGGGTTATTATCCGTTGTTTCTTGGGTAGCGTGGCTTGTCTTATCGTTTTATTTTTAGGGAGTTACCGCGTGCTAAAGCCGCAATCCCGAGGTCGTCGCACGCCCATCTTATATTGTTTTTTGGGTTTGCTTTTGGTGCTGGTTTCCGGTATATTGTTGTCTATGAATGAACTAACGCAGATCGGCGATAGAAATGTATCAACCTGTATGGTTTATTTTTCCACATTGACGCTTCCGGTAGCAACGTGTATGTCCTTGTTTGCTTACGCAAAGAAGCTAGGGACAGGTATTAAAAGTTTAGGATTTTGGGCTGTTTTGCTGGTCGCACAATTTGTGTTGCTACTTTGGGAATATGGGTTGATCCCGTTGGCGACATGGAGATAAAAAGAATGTGGACATGCAGCACAGAAATTGCGAAGTAGATGTTCATCAGTTGGACGTCGATTTTTCGTCTGCCGGGCCAACGATGTTGCGCGTCCAATCTGTATACCTACTACTACCGCGTGGCTTCGTAAAACTTTCGAAGGCGAAGGTATGCCGGAGATTTTTCCAATTCTTTCTTCCACTGTTCGACCATGATAAATTGCGTTTTCAGAAATTGTTGATAATCAGTCACCACCTGATCCGGTCCTATCTCTACACGGTCTGGAAATTCCTTGCCAAGCAATGCTGCCTTTAGTTCGTCTATTTTCATGACGCGAATTTAATCAAAACGCATCATATCTCTCTGCATATAGTTATTTTCTATACCATTGTATAGGCGGGTCGATACATTTAGGTAGATTTTTAAGCGAAAAGATTCCGTGCTGGTGCTCATGGGCGATGCCATCCCATGTTTCCTATTTAAGTTCGTATATAGCAAAACCATCCACCTACTTTTGCCGTTTCCTATGTATAGAGCAACCTAGTTGATAGGGTATGATACGGGAAGATTTAATACGCGCAGGGAATATATTAAAGGTAGGGGAGACCGCTGTTGGCCATCACAAAAAATGTTATTATCCGGTTTCCTATCAGGGACGTGTCGTGGGCGTTGGCCTTTTTCATGACAATAATCAACTTTGTACACTCGCGTTAGTGGTAGACGAAAACGGTTCGACGCTCATTTTAGGACATTTTTCGGAAGAGCATCTGGTGGAGAAGTTTGATATAGCCCGATTAACCATTTTGTTTGATAAATTATATATCTCTAACTTATGATGTTATGCATGTTTTTTTATTCGTACACTCGATTTCCAATCAATCTCTTGGTGTGAGCGGATAAAAAAACAATTTACCCGCAAAAGATCGCCACATTTTTCATAAGTTTGATTATTAAATCTAAACGCAACTAGTCCATACTACATGAGAAGGGAGGATCTTTTCCGTGTCGGTGATCCGATTGAAAGCGGCTATACGTTGGACGGGAAGTTCAAACGTAGTGTATATACGGTCGCGTATCAAGGAACGGTGGTCGGTGTGGGTATTTTTCATGCCGAAAACGATTTCTGTACGATCGCTTTTGCTGTTGATCAAGACGGAATGAAGACTTTTTTCGGTCACGTATCCGATGAGTATCCCATCGAACGATTTGATATGCAACAGCTCGCTTCTTTGTACACGATCCTGTTTAAAGAGTGATGACGAGGACGACGGCTTCTGCGTACGCAAGTGAGCCGTAAAGGCAACTTTTTACTGATTAATTGCCCAATGAATACGTCTCATCTGCGGTTAACATCTGCCAACGTTCTGTCATCTTTAATTGATGTGTCTATTAATATACTCGGAAGGACTCAATCCATATGTTTTTTTCAATATGGTCGAAAAATACGTTTGATTTGTAATCTCAGGGCATAGGCCACTTGCGATATGTTCATCTTTCTGTCTAACAACAGCCGTTCAGCTTGTTTCAGGCGCAGATTTCGTATGACCGATTTCTGTAAGTCTGTTCGGAACGACGGTCGCAAAGAAGAGTAGAAGATGACATACTTGTAGCTGTCGAAGTGTATTCGCCCTTGGTATTTATGCGGGAGTTATTTGTTTTTATACGGTATCGGCGTATTGTTGCTTAAACCTTATGAAAGGTTATCCGTTCAAACATGTAAAAGTATGTGACATGGACAGTTATAGCATCGATAGCCTAGCCGCTGTGCAAACGGAAATCCACTCATGGATTTCCATCGAGCTGAATAATCTAGAACCAGCCTTGCGAAGCATTCCAAAGGAAGAATATGCGGGTCATAAACGGTTGATATTGGATTATTTCGAAGATTTCTATACATTGGAATTGGTGCAGCTGAACCAAAAACCGCACGTGTACTTGACCGCGGTACAGGTTCCCGCCGTGGACTTAGAGGCTGGTCAGCCTAACACGGCAGTACCGGGCGTCTGTCTCTCGTATCCTATTCTTTTTCGATGTAAGTCACCTGCCGTCGTAGGCCTCGTTAAAAATTATTTGCGGCAGGAGATGCGCCTCTCCTTCTCTAAGCTGGACATTCAACTACCCTTGTTTTCCACAGCCGTTTGGAGAGGAGCAGTGACGCATTACGATCGTGCTGTAAATCACTTGTGCGACCGCGTCCGTTCTCTCGAGCAACGGATTAAGATGCTCGTGCTGGACCGTAGGCCGTTGTTGGAAGAAGGAATAGCAAATTGTATGGAACAAAGGCAATTGGCGTCGTAGTAATGGACAGCCGATGAACTGTTAGGAGCGGTATGCACCGCGCTCCGTAGGGTCGTCCCGCCTTCCTATTCCTTGATTCACCTAAGGTTGGCCGCAGTCTTTAGGAAAGACTAAGGTCACCTGCGTACCTTCGCCGGGTACACTGCGAAACCGGACTTCTCCTCCCATCCGTCGCATAATTCGGGATACTAGTGCCAATCCTATACCCGTACCGATAAACCCCTTTGTATTTGATGCGCGAAAAAAAGCGTCCTGCACCCTAGGGATCTCAGCTTCGGGAATACCGATACCGTTGTCACTAATCGTGTACCATACCGTATCTTCGACGATTTTACTCGAAATAGTTACCGTGGGTTCAACCGCCTGAGTACTATACTTCACCGCATTGCCTATCACATTCGCGAATACTTGTCGAACGGCACCTTTTTCCCCGCAAATTGGATGCAATATACCGACTGAAAGCGTGCAGGCAGAATTTTGAAATTGCAATTTCGCCTCTTCCATTATACGAGGTATCAAGGTCTGTACTGCGATCCGTTCTTTCGTATAGGCCGTGCCATGCACGCGTGTGAGTTCCACCGTGTTGTTAATGAGCTGCTCCATATAGCGAACGCTATCTCCCAGCGTAGCACACCATTTTTGTAGCAATTCAGTCGAAAGAAAATGGTCCCGTTCGAGAAGTTGCAAGCCCAGCTTGATGGTGGATAACGGATTCTTTAGGTCGTGGGAAAGTGTAAACGTAATCATCTCCAGTTCATTATGCGCCGACTGTAAGTTTTCGGTAGAACGCTCTTGTTCGCGTGCACGGATTACAACCGCCTTTTGAATCATTTTATCTAAGCTTTGCATAAAACTGATGTCGTCTTCATCCCAATATGCTGCAGTATCGACCACGGCGTCTTCGGCGAAAACAACGGGTAGGGGTTCATCGGTTGCGCCCTGATGACAGGCGGAGATCGTGCGGTGCATATTAATTTCTGTACGTATCTTTTCGTGCCGAAACCAGATCAGGTAATGATCCTCATCTTTCCCCACTTGCAATGCAGCCAGACCAGCAAAGGGCAGGGGTGCTTCGAACTGAGACGCATGTCGCAGACGAAAATTATGATCTTTAAATAAAGGTTTACGTCCGACCGGCTCCTTTAAGAACGCCACTACCTGTTCTATTTGTTCCTGTGGTGGCTGCAGGCCGACGCCGGTTGCTATACCTCGGTAATAGCACGTGACACCATCGGCCTTTGCCAGTTTTTGTATCGTAGGAAGATGATGGATCAAGCATGCGTTGAGGGAGTATCCTCCCGCTAATTTTTCTCTAATGTCCTTTTCAGACTGTTTGATAACTTCGTAGAAATCGGCCGCTTTTTGACGCCCTAAATTTTTCTGCCTGCGTGCGGCGGATTGCACCAACAAGTGACACAAGACGCGTTTCTGAAAATCAATTTTCTTTTTTGAGGTGTTCCAGACGAGCACGATTCCCCAAAGCACTTCGTCGATTATTACGGGCACGGCTAAGATCGATGCAGCCCCTACGTAGTGCGAGAATATTGGCTTATTGGGTAAGGGCAAGACTTGCGGAGGAAGTTGAACAGATCGATCTACGGTAAAAAAGGCTTGGGCAGGATGTTCAACATCCGGCAGGTAACTGTGTTCCTTATCCACCAAATACGAAAGCAATTTACTGGGAATAAAGTCGCTCGAAAACTGTCTGCCGCCCAACGTGGTGGCGGCATTGGGGGATGCATATATGACGGAGCTACTTCGGTCGTCGTAAACCTGTACGACGGCGCAATGGTCAAATCCAGCGATTTGTTGTACGACTTCCGAAAGACACGGCCACAGCCGCCCGGAGAGCTTGTCTATTTGGCTGTTGAATTCGCTAATGGCGGTAGTGAAAATCACCTCATCCAGTTTTTTCTCCCATTTTAGATACCACTGGTTTTCGCAGGTGTAGATATGCAGGTAAAAAACACGATGGTTCTTCTTGACTAAAAATATTCGCCCCGGTACGACATCTTGATCTAGCACTTGAAGCGATTGCGATAATTCTTCCGGAACCTGAAATTGCGAAGCGAGATATACTTCTAAAGATGTTCCCAATACCGTAGCCGGATCAGGAATTTCTTTCAGTAGCGTTTCACTGATGCCCGTGATCCGTCGCTCCTGATTGAAAGATATGATGTGTGCAGACGACTGTACATGGAGTGTGTATGCCTCTGCATTTGTGTTTTTCGTAGGCATACCGATAAGATATTTTTATATGATCAACATACGCTAGCCAAAATGCTATGTTTTAACATAACGAATTTTTTACAATATTGTTTTTGACGACAGGAATTATAGTTGATTTCGAGGGTGATGCATGTTTTGGGGTAGGCGTTTGGCAAAGAAAGCCAAACAACCCCCAAATATGTTTTTTCCCAAATAGATTGGATAACGGTAAGTTACTATTCCATTTCATGATACGTTGGGCGCGCGTGTGATACGTTTGCCTGCGAATGAACAAGGGCTGATAACTGTAAAATCGAACGAATCCACTGACAATTGCTTACCCTTCCGACCTTCGTTTCTCTATCTGTAAAATATTGTTTTGGATATCGCTCATGATCCATTTTGCCCACCAGCCTGCATAAAAGTTAAATGTTGTGTTCATCTTGAAGCGACTGTATAAGTGAAGACGATGCAGCCCATTGGATCGTTTCTCAAGTCTATAAGTCCCATGCAGTACGTCAAAATAATTTCCCCCTATACTAATATGTTCGTCCAATGTGGTCGAAGGAATTTCATGGGGAAAAGCCTTTATGGTAAAAACCATTTTTTCGTTGTCTTTATATTCCGTTACTGTTTCATGAAAGACAAGTCCTCTCGTGAAGATCGCTTTACGGTATGCGCCCACGCCTTCGAAGTTCAATTCAGCTTTTATTGGCCTGGGAAGACCAAGCGCACGTGTTAAATAGCCTGTATCTTCTTCCGAAGATATTTCTTTTACGCGCGTCACATGGTTCCATATTTTTTCGGCTGGCGCATCAATGTCGATGAATGTATATGCTTCGTATGTTCCGGGGATGGTCTCTATGGCGTTTTCCATTGGGCTGATGAAGAGGGGTAAAAGCGTTAAAATGGTCATATGGAGTTTTCCATCCATCTTTCGTTTCTTTAAGTACCCGCCGATCATTCCTCCGAAGGAAGCCGCCACCAAAAAGATAGGCAATATCATTATCCAGCAAGCCCAGCCTTCTATCTCGAAAATGATCGTCACGATTAGAAAGAGAAAAACAGGAATCCAAGGCGCAACAATCTTGTAAGCAGTATTACTTGCTTGTTCAGGGGGCGATAGAAAAACGGTTAATATACCTACGATCGTGGGTAGTAGAAACAAAAACGTCACCGACATGACTGAAAACAGTTCATTCCAAGAATTAATGCCGAATATCATCCGAAGGATTATCGCATAGGCTACAGGAATGCTGACAGCAAAAAATATAGTTTTTTTCATTACTTATGGATTATGATCATTACGAGATGATTCTTAACTACATAAACGGATCTCATTCCTACGCCACTATTTCAACTTTCTTTGTCGGGGCGAATCTGGATTCTGTTGAGATAGAAGTCCGCTCATTTTCTTCAAGAAGTTTGTAAATTCGTCAATAGTCGGAAGTTCTCTTCATCGAAGCAAACAATGATAATTTGTTTTATAGTGGAGTCTGATGCTAAAAATCGCTCCATTGCTTGAATCGAAAGCTGAGCGGCCAATGGTTTGGGAAATTTGTAGATACCTGTACTGATATTCGGAAACGCGACGGTTTTACAATTATTCGCTACAGCTAATGAAAGGGAGTTATGATAGCAGTTGGTTAACAACTGTTCTTCCTTATTTTTGCCACCATTCCAGACCGGGCCGACGGTGTGAATTACATGTTTAGCCGGTAGATTACCGGCTGGTGTGATGACCGCTTCGCCGACTTTGCAACCTCCTTGTCGCGACACTATTCTTCGACATTCTTCCAAAATTTTTGGGCCGCCGGCTCGGTGAATAGCTCCGTCGACACCGCCACCACCTAATAAGGACGTGTTTGCTGCGTTTACGACCGCGTCTACCTCCATTTTAGTAATATCTCCTTTACCGACTTTAATTCGTTTATCCATGTTGGTCTTCTATATCCTAACTATCAGATTTTTAGGTTAGCACCCTATCTGTTCGCCTTATTCTGTCAATTGCATAAAACTTGCTCCAATAACCTTTAACGAGCCATCGACATATCGCCACACCCTAAAATACCTGTATTTTCCATCTGTCGGCGCGCCCATTACTTTTCCTTTTGCGGTCATGGGGCTATGGAAAGGGTAGCGTCTCCGAATAGGCTAATCTGGTCAATTTCTCTAAAGGCATCCTCAATAACGATGGTTTTTGATTTATGCGAGTTCAAGTCCATCTCCTTTGTCAGTAGTTCCCCGGTCGGCGCTACCGCCGTAAGGTTGTCATCCAGTAGCTGATCAAGCAAGTCCACATGGTTAGCTAGTCGAGCCAAGAAGAGCTTGTTCTCCGCTTCGACAACGTCGTCTTTTGTGATGTTGTTCATATCCTGATTTTATAAACGTAAAACATGATGTGATACCATCCATCATGTCGTACCTAAAAATAATAAATTAGGATCGTATTCCGGTTGTATCGCTTCTTTTTTATCGAAGAACTTATCCGGCAAGGCTCATTTCAGACGTAGTTCTTGGAAAGTTGTGTGACTTGCTGTGTGACTTAGGGTTACGTACGGGAATGGTAAAAAGGGCGTAGTTTAGCCACGGTGTGATTCTGTGCATCTTTCAGAACCAATAGGCCTGATGATACTTCATATTTTTCAGTCTGTGCTAACGCGCCTAGAAATTGTTGTTCCATTTTTCGGTTAGAGCACGCGTTTTGCGTCGCTCGAATCGGGAAAAATTTGATTTCATTCGATCGGTCTGACAGTATAAATGTTGTTCCGAAGGCATTGCACCCAAGTTCGCCTACCGCTGTATTGCCCCGCTCTTCCAGTATGATAAAAGCTTCTTTTCGGGATTGAGAATCCAGTACAACTGGCCTGTTATTGACTTCCTGAAAGTGCCATTCCTTATTGAATAACGAGCGGAGCGCGGTATCTCGTTCGGTGGAGGCGGGTACCTGCGCCGTATCCACCCCGGCGTTTGTCATTTGCTGGTTTTGACAAGCCACAATGAAGCCTGTCAGTAAAAGGAACAACAAATATTTTTTTTGCATAAATTAATTCTTTGGGGTATGTATCTAGCGACAAATATAGGGTGTCATGTAGCTCCGAGAGTTATGGAATTCACCACAAAAGTTGGAGAATTCATAGCAATGTCAGACGTTTTCGACATGCGTAAACATGTTTCTCCAAGTAACTTCTTTTTAGAATTGGATCCCGTGAAGTAAACGGGATTTGTCGTTTTGTGCTCGGCTAGTTATATTTTTGATAACTTTTGTAAGTAATTGGACAATATTTTAATAGATGTTTTTGCCGAATTTTATACGTTGACAGGAGTGCATTGTGCAATGTGGTAGAGTGGTTTGATAAAGAAGCAGCGTGCGGTGCAATGTATTCCGGTCAGATGAGGGAATCAGTAGTTAGGCAATCGTTGATTAATTAAATTGGAGCGACATGAAAAACAGTTGTGCAACGTATTTAAGTGTGTTCTTTATCGTATGGATAAGCATAACGGGATGTAAAAGAGACGGCCTCGAAAAGCAACAGGGCAAAGCCGATGTTCGCATCCGTGTGATTGGATCTAGTTTTGACGGCAGCGGCACGCTTGCGACGCGCTCTTCAGGTTCCGATCAAGCTATCCACCCGTCGATCAGGATCCAAGAGCAACGGCTTCAGATTGGCCAAGATCTTTTTTTAGAATTGAAATTGTTCCCCGTGGATGATGCGGAACCCCAAAAAATGAGTGCGTCGGATCGAAAGAAAGCCGCAACCGAACAGGGAAACTTATCTGACGATGTTCGATACAAAGTCGTGGTATATACAGCCAACGAAAATTATGTGACCGAACGAGACTATATAAGAGGTAGGGAAAGTGACACGGAACCCCTGATGCTAGACGGGGGGCAGCCGTATATTTTTATTGTCTATTCGATTAATAGCCGTTCGGAACTCCCCCCGGTTACGTTCTCCGACCTATCCAACAAGACCCTCTCCACTTCGAGCTTATCCGATATAGACGGCCATGCCGACATGATGTACTTCCGGCGAGACATGCAGGTGGAGGGAGGGCAGGAAAATCACCTGGAAGTTGTCCTGCGGCATTCCTTCAGCCAGATCACGGCAAAGGTAGATGCGACCGCTACGGGATATGCTATCCAGGCCATTGATGCGGGTGTCGATTCCCACTATCCTTCGGCCACGATCAACCTTGCCGATGCGTTTATTACACGCTCGGGATCAACAGAAACTGCGTCAATAGATTTTTCAGGACTAAATTCTGCTGTCGTTAACGGCGTGCCTTTGATACTGAACGGTCACACCAATGCGGCCTCGTTCATCATTTCATCCCTAAAAGTTGGTCCTGTCACGGCCAATGACCTCACGCTCCATGACCTCACGATCGAGCCCGGCGTAAAATATAATCTGAATCTGACCCTTACCCCGAGCGATATCTATTTAGAACATGCAGGTCAGTCCGCAGCACGCATTGATGGCATCATCTGGATGCGACATAATCTTGGGGCAAATACAGATCTTGATCCCGATCAAAATCCATCTGTTCAAGCCTTGCACGGCAATTACTATCAATGGGGAGAAATCCGGGTCGTCGCGAATGCCTCCACACCAGCCGGTCCTATTTCCAATTGGGATCATGCCAATCCGCCGAATAATGCCTGGAATTCGGGGAGCGAATCCGCGCCGATAAAGACGTCGAATGATCCCTGTCCCTCTGGATATCGTATACCGACATTAAACGAGTTTAAAAAACTGATCGCAGCAACCACACAGAGCGACCTCGGAACGTGGGGTAACTCATCGACCAATTACAGGGCCGCTAAAGTGTTGAAGAGCAATAGAAATGCAAATGTACAATTGACTTTTCCAATTGCCGGTAGCCGAAACTGGGATAATGGTACTTTAGAAAACCGGGGCAATGTTGGATTTTATTGGTCAAGCTTAATCGTAAATAACCGGGTAAGACATACGAATTTCCGATTTAGTATAAACGATAATGCCGATGATAGCAGCGCAGATAGAGACTGGGGTTTTCCACTCCGGTGCGTCAGCACGCAGCAGTAAAATGCGACAGAAAGGGGATGAGAATCCCTAACAATTTTGTAGATCGTGTCACACAAATCTTGATTCTCTTGTCAATTTGCTTTTGTCTATGCCCAAATCGTTACTGAAACAGTCAATCAATACTTTTTCGATCTCATTTTTATTGAAAGTTGTCGGGTTTCGTCTGGATTTCAGATAATTTTCTCTTGTCATTTTTCTTACAAGCTGTCCCACCGTTTGTATGTCAAGCTCATTAGCGATCTTATTGGCGAACCAGAACCCAGCAATAGCGAATACCAATCCGGCGAGTCCAACCTGCCAACTATTGGAAAACCCAACAAAGGATGCAAGCAGTATAATAACAAGTGTCGTACTCAACCAATAAGGTGGCCGTAGGATATTCAACTCAAAGCCTAAGCGCTGTTCCCATTTTTTTATCTGTACACGCCTGCGTTCTTTTGGTAAAAGGTCCATAAGGGACGAGTTTGTCGAGATGCTTTTAGGATCTATTTGACCTGTCGAGACGATTGCGTCACGCAACTTATAAAATGCCTGTTGGCTTGTACAGTCGTTTGAGCTGTCATATGTGATTTTGCCAACAATATGGTCGCACAATTCGCCAAAGGTTGAAATGTAGAAAAGTTCGGAATCACCAAACTCAATGCCAAACGATTTTTCAATCTGTATGAGTAAATCGTTGATATCGTCAGGATCTATATTTTTCAGTTCGTCGTCCATTATGCTTTCTTAGGATAACAGTTGTTTGATTCTACTAATATATAAAAATAAAAAGAGTTGGGAGCTGGTGATCTTGATGATATGTGAGATTGCTACATTAGCAGATCTTTATTCGCCAATCTTAAAGCAAAGCATCTATTTCAGGTATATTTCCGGTAGTTTGTTGTTTAACAACGCTGGTTCCTGCTGGGCGAGCTTTTGCTGGCGCGAGCTTTTAGCCCGTGCCCGGTTCGTGTTGTACTGTTTAGAGTAGCACGAGCCGCAGGCTCGCGCTAGCGTATGCTTAGGCTTTCTGTCTGCAACGCCGGCTCCTACTGGCCCATGCTGGCGCGAGCTTTTAGCCCGTGCCTGATTCGTATTGCATTGTTTTAAAGGAGCACGAGCCGCAGGCTCGCGCTAGCGTATGCTTAGGCTTTCTGTCCGTAACGCCGGGTTCCTGCTGGCCCATGCTGGCGCGAGCTTTTAGCTCGTGCCCGGTTCGTATTGCATTGTTTTAAAGGAGCACGAATCACAGGCTCATTTTCTAAGAAAGGAGGTGGACGCTATGTCGTTCCGTGGCGGGGAGACATTTTTGTTTTAGGTTTTTAACTCCAATGACTATATTAGGAGTTCGGTAAGATCTCCGTCATCCATTGTCGTCCTACGTCAATACACTATTATCATGGAAAGCCTGATAGCATATTTTACGTACCAGTATACACTGGTCCAAGAATCAAGAAAAACTCTTTTTGACTATTGTAAAACAATTTCAAGGGAAGATTTTATCGAACAAAACAGCTCTTTTGGGCGTGGTGGAAGTATTCGAAATCTATTGGTTCATATCGGCAATACATATGAACACTGGATTATCAAACACATGCTAGGGAAAGATATAAACTTCACAGCGTATTCGACAATACATCAACTGGACGGCGTGTTGGAACTCTTCGCCTCCATTGATCATGAAATGGCTCAGTTCTTAAGCCGGTACCAGTCGTCGATGTATGAAGCACACCTGTTGGATATAAACGGAATTACGAAACGTGTATCTCCGTTTGAAGCATTTACACATGTGATAACACACGAATTCCATCACAAAGGACAAATACTGTCTTTGAGTAGGCATTTAGGATATTTGCCGGTCGATACAGATATTATTCGATAAAGAAGAAACGGGACGATTTACGCGTTCAAAGGCAAATAAATAGCTTGTCTGTTTGGCACCAGCCCTGCCTCAAGGCTTAGAAAGCGTGTTTGTGGATAAGTCCAGCGTCGATGGGCTGAAAAACTAGCGCTCATTTATTATTTGCTAAGCATCTTCAGGCGTAACGGCCGTTTTCAGCTGTCGGAAGGTCAAGTTGATCCGTGGCAACAACTGCTTTGCCGATTTGGGTATCTGATGTTCCCAATAGGTGTTGGTCGTGCCTGAAATTAGGAGCAAGGTGCCGTGGTGCAGGGGGATTTCCAGCTGCGGGATGTCCTTTTTTGTCCTGTGGCGTAACCTGAACGGCCGCGTCTGCCCGAACGTAACGGAGGCTATGTTCGGATTTCTGCCTGTGCGGTGTTCCTTATCCGTATGCCAAGCGACGCTGTCACTACCGTTTCGATATAGGTTTAAGAGTACTGCGTTAAATGCAATACCCGTTTCCTGCTCGATTTTTTTTCGCAAGGCAATCAATTCCGGCGTCCATGAAAGGGCATCTTCTCCCGCATATTCTTTTTCCCCATACCAGGCGATCATACGTGGCGCAGTAACAACCTTGTCGTACATCGGCATTTGGTATTGTCGCCAGGGCGTAGCATGCAGCAAGGTCGTGTAGTAGTAATCAGCCTCTTCTTTCGGGATAAACCCCTCATACAGCATCAGCTCCATATCCGGCATCTCAATTGTTTTCCTTGCAGAAACACCGGTAGTAAACAACTCTGTGTCTTTAAATAGTCCCATTGTCCGTAACTGATCCTTTCTTATATTGACAAGGTAGTCGGATACAACCCAACTGCTATAGAACGTAGTCAGGGCTGTTCTTGTTTTGCTCTTTCTTCGGTTGTTTTCAGCTATTGCTTTTCATTAAAAAAAGGCAACCATGTATCGGATGATCGCATGCTTATCGAAGGGGAGCGCCAAACTCGGTAAACGTTTTACGTTCTGCTTTCGCAAACCAAAATAAAAGATTATTTTAGTTTAGATTTTCGATTCAATGGCGGTTACTGATTGCTCCCAATATGTGCTGGCGAAAATGAACATTAGTTGAACAGAATAAAAAAAACAGTTTTTCGTATTACTCTTGTTATACGCGCTCAGGATGAGCGATATTCGGAATAGTTGGTACAGATGTATACTGCAATAAACGTACATTTAAGATGTCTCGGTCAACTAGAGGTATTAGTTTAAGGTGGCTATGTTAAATATAATAAAACCAAATAGCATATGAAATGCCTTCTCTTCTGTACCGGGAGAAATTTATCTATTGCCTTTTTGTTATGTCTTATCCTTTTATTTTCTTTTAGGCTGCATGGGCAAACGATTCACACCATATCCCCTGATCGGATGGAATCATTATTGTTAGATTCGTCGATGAATCGTTTTTTTAAATCCTATCCCAAAATTAAGGAGTACTTTATCATATATGATGACGATGCCCCTTCTCATCTGTTTATTAATCATAATCAGAAAAACAGTCATCCGCAAAAGAAAGAATTTTATGATTTAACGTTCGAAGGAGATATCCTAGTCTTGAGATCAAGATATCCTACCTTTCCAATAGTAAAATCATCCACATTCTATCGTATTACTGAGAATGAGCTAAATAGTCATGATGTACATTTTATCAGGGTCGTTAGGGACTCCGTCAAAGTTAGGCTTTATGGTCCAGGCGATGTTCGCGGAAATGAGACCCGAGCCGGTTTTCCGGCGCGTTACAAGGGCAATCTAGATTCGCTCGCTCAAAAGATTGCTAAAGAGCTGAGGACCGACGGTTATGGGTATGCGATTGATTCTGTTTTGGTATATCAAGCAAGGGTGGAAAGAAACGGTTCTTTTGTTAAGATGTCAAGGATCGTGGGAAAAGTGTCTCCGTTTTCGAAAATTTTAGAAAAAGCATTCCCTCTTCAACAATGGTTTCGGCCTGGTCCTGTAGATACAGCTATCTGGAAGGCGGCAATAATCTATACTTCAGGAGCTCCAATATCCACGAATGTTCGTATGTACGCTAAGCTGAACAAAGATGGAACAGTGACGCTCAAAACTTCGCCACGGTTGATTGCATATCGAGATAATTACGAATAGTAGAATTTACAATAAGTTATCGGTCGAAGTGGTTAATTCTATTACAATAATATCACTGTTTTCAATATAAGAAAGTACTATTTGATGGATAGGATCTCCCATGAAAAAAATTACCGAGTTGTTAAAATGGAGGGGCTGTCAAAACTCATCTCTCTATGCAATAGATCGAGAAATATATATGAGATAATTAAATAACATCATGACGTTAAGACTTAAAGGGCAGGGGAGGATATGCGGAATCAGGATTTATCATTGACCACTGGATCGATTCCGCAAGAACCGGATTTTTATTTCTACTAACTTCTCTTAATTTTAATATAGGATATATATAGAAAGAAAATCAAACAAGAAATTAACAATAAAATATGCATGTCAGAAGCTATCCCGCCATTTTGTATTTCGGTACACCCGTCGTTATTGTCAGCACGAAAAATCCAAATGGTACAGACAACCTAGCTCCGATATCATCTATTTTTTGGCTGGGATGGAGATGCATTATTGGAATTGGAGCATCCTCTCAAACAGCCAAAAATTTATTAAGGGAAAAAGAGGCTGTTTTAAATCTGCCTTCGGCAAGTGAGGTCAAAGCCGTGAACTTTTTGGCTAAAACCACCGGAACCAATCCAGTGCCCCAAAGCAAAGTGTTAAAGGGATATCGTTTCGAAGAAGATAAATTTGAAATTGCTGGATTGACAAGGCTTCCATCAGAAACAGTAAAAGCGTTAAGGGTTAAAGAGTGCCCTGTGCACATGGAAGTTGTGGTCAAAGCAGTTCATAATTTGGCCGGTGATGATCGTGTACAGCAAGGAAAGATCAAAACATTTGAGCTAAAAATCAACAGGGTGTTTTTGGACAAGTCCATCCTTATGGATCATGATCCAAACCGCATTGACCCCGATAAGTGGAAACCATTAATTATGAGTTTTCAAGAATTTTACACGGTTGGCAAAAAGATTCACCAATCGACACTTGCAGAAATATCGGAAAGCCTATATCATTCAAATGATAGAAAACCCGATCAAGAGGAATATCAGTAACAACAAATATTAGAAAGAAATGCTAACAATAAGTGAAATTTTAATTTTGGAGAATAAGCTCTGCGAAGCCATGAAAAATAATAATACGGATGTTCTAGACAATCTATTACACGCCGATTTACTTTTTGTAGTTCCCGGCGGTCAGACCATAACAAAGGAAATGGATTTGCAAACTTACCGTGAGGGGCGTTTAAAATTAGACAAAATCATGTCGAAAATAGAAGATGTGCATATCATAGACGATCTAGCTGTCATCACTTTGCAGACGGAGTTAAAAGGAGATTACAATAAAGAACCATTTGAGGCCACCTATAAGTATATCCGTTTCTGGAAAAAATTTCCCAAAGGTATAAAAGTAGTTGGTGGGAGCGGAATTGCCATTTAATCCAGAGAATTTGAATTGAGCAATGTAACGTGTTGTACCATTACTAGCAACAGTAACAGAGCCGGATGAATGAAGGCGTATCCTTATGCGGTACGTTGACGGCAATAAACCCTTACAAGTTCTAAAACCCATGCAGGAAAACTACGATAAACTATTGACCTATGCCTACAACATCGTCGGTTCTTACGAGGATGCCAAAGATGTAGTGCAGGATGTGCTGGAAAAATACATTATGTTGGATAAATCGAATATCCGTCACGAATCAAACTTTTTGATTAAAAGTACGGTCAACCATGCCATCAATTTTAAGGCCCGTCAACGCAAAAAAGAAGTTTTCGGTGAGTGGTTACCCGAACCTGTTTCGTTCGATCATGCCGACACGAAACTTATTAGAGACGAAACAGCAAGCTATACTATGCTCGTATTGTTTGAGCGTCTGAATCCAAAGGAAAGAGCTGCTTTCATACTGAAGGAGGGGTTTAATTATTCGCATTCGGAAATCGCTGAATTGCTTGAGATAAGTACAGAAAACTCCCGACAGCTATTTAGCAGGGCAAACAAACAATTAAAGGGGGGTAAATCCTTAACGCATAAACCATATCCTGGGTCTCATACCGAACTATTAGAGAAATATCAAATAGCATTGGCCCATGGTAATGTTCAAGAACTAGAGCACTTACTGGTTAGCGATATAAAATTGCATGCAGATGGCGGAACTAAAGTTCAGGTGGTTACGGGAATAGAAGTGGGGAAAACCGCTACTGCAACATTATTGGTTTACGTACAGCAACAATTTTTAGTGGACAAAGAATTTACCTTTCAAATCTTTAATCATCAGCCTGCAATCTGCTTTTGGGAAAACGACAAACTACATAATTGTCATATTCTTTATTTGAATGATAATGGTCTGATCCAAGAAATTTATTCTATTGTTGATCCGGAAAAACTAAAAAATCTGAGTAAGCTGTCACATATTTAACGGCGAAAGTGTCTTCCATAAAAAGATCAAACCAAATGGAGACACTATTGAAAATTGACAGCAGTTTACGTTTAGAAAACTCTTATAGTCGAAGAGCCGGAGATAGTTTTGTGCACGAATGGAAAATACTGAATCCAAATAGTACAGTCAAAAACCGGGAAGTCGGTACTCGCTTTATTCCGCATCTCGATCAAGCCTTATTTGAGGAATTTTATACGGCTCAACGTTCGTCAGAGAATTTGAGGCTGTCTGATGAATTAATTGCAGAACTATTCGAATGTGATGAAATCCTTATAACAGTTCCTATGTACAATTTTGGTATGCCCTCATCCCTGAAAGCTTATTTCGACCTTGTGGTGCGCACAGGTAAAACCTTTCGTTACGAGGGTAAGTCCATTGGCCTATTGAAAAACAAAAAGACATATATTCTATCATCAATGGGTGATGTCAAGACGGACGCACTAAGTCTTGTGGAAATGCACTTGCAAAAGATTTTAAACGATATGGGTATCTGGGATATCTTTTATTACTCCTTAGACAGCACTGCTGACGAAAGCCATGCTAGACGACAACTTAATAATCAAATCACATCATTTACTAACACGTTAAATACATAATATGGAACAGGTAAAAACAGCTATAGAAGCATTTGTAAAAGCCGGTGATGACCGTGACACAGCGGTTTTGGAGAATATTCTCCACGCTGATTTTCAGAACATCCAAGATGGATTTTTTGATGAGGGCGGAATTTTTGTATTCACGAAGGCCGATTATATTGAACTCATCCGTACAAAGAAGTTCGGAGGAAGCCCGAGAAGGATTGACTATCAGCACATTGAACAGAACGGTAATATCGCTGCTGTACAGGTGAAATTAGAAAGCCAATACTTAACCTTTCATTCGTTAATAGTATGTGTGCAAGATAATGGACATTGGAAAGTAATAAATAACATACCGACCATAGAAGTAAATAAAGGGTAACTGTTGTAAAGGCTTAACAAAAATATAATCTTCAGGTATACGTAGCATTCATACAGCATATCTACATTTGCCGTTGTGTAGCGCCCCCCGGGGCAATAATTTTGAGTTCATAAGTTAGAGCAGGCGCGTGGTTTCCCTGCTCTTTCTTTTAAAATCGCGAAGAACCTCCGGTGCTCTCACGTTACCCATTTCGATATGCCCAACAATCCGATCAACGTGCCGATCTTCCCATTATGGCGGAATGACATGAAGGGACGAAACGCCCTAGTGAGGGAAGGACATGCCATACGTCTATATATGTAGTGGCTGGTTATAAAGAAGGCACCTGCATCCGCAAGGAATGACAATGGAACAACCTACTTTTTGCCCCGCCAACAAAACCCCTCATGCTACGTCCGGTCCAAAGCAGAGGACCAACGCGCCGGTGATAGATACGACGAGACCGTCAGCTGGGTCGCCACATGCAAGCTTATATGTGTAGCCTATCTTCCAAAAACCTACGTTTGGAGATTAGCCGTAGCTCACAAAAACCGAATCCCTGTTCAAACCTTTCCATTTCCGTATGAAACGGAAATCAAAAAAAATTTGCTTTCTCCTATTTTTCTTTCTACTTTTATGTAGGACATAACAACTATTATACATATAAAGAATAACCATTATAAAGATATTATGACCGACCCTAAACCTTAAAATAACGGAATATCGTGCTGCTTTGGAATAATTTAGGATAGGTCATCGTTTGGGAGCGTCTACGGGAAGCGCTCATTTTCAGAAGTTTTTTACACTAAAAACTATAAATTATGATTTGGACAAGCAAAAAAGCGAGCTTATTTGTGGCGACCCAAATTGTCCTCGCATCGTCCTTATATGCGCAGCAGCGTATCGAAGGTACGGTCCGGGATCAACAGGGGAAACCTTTACAATCCGTCACCGTAATGGGCAGGCAAGCAGGCAGGCAGGTACAGACCGACGCCAATGGCAAGTTCCGGCTTGAACTGCAACAGCTGCCGGATACCTTGCAGTTTCGTTCCGTAGGCTTTCAGCCCCTGGACCGGCCGATAGCAACAGCCGCGGCCATAACGGTGGAACTCAGTGCCACAAACCGGAGCCTCGATGAGGTCGTGGTGGTGGGCTACGGCACCCAGTCACGCCGCACGCTGACCACAGCCATCAGTAAAGTGGATGGCAAAGCCCTCGAAAATGTTCCTGTCAGTACCGTAGGCGAGGGGCTCAAGGGAAAAGTAGCCGGTGCCCGCGTGTATCAATCAAACAACAGTCCGGGGGCTGATCCGGTCTTCCGCATCCGTGGTGGCTCGTCCATCAATAAAACCAATGATCCCCTGGTTTTGGTAGATGGGGTCGAACGTGCTTTCTCCGGTGTCAATCCCAACGATGTGGAATCCATTGAGGTGCTCAAAGATGCGGCATCAACGGCGATCTACGGTTCCCGCGCATCCAATGGGGTGGTGCTGATTACCACAAAAAAAGGAAAAACAGCTGAACAGGCGACCATCACCTTCGATGCCACCTATGCCTTCCAGCAGCCGGAATCCAAGATGAATATGATGAGTGCCCGCGATTATATCCAGATCGTGCGTCCGGCCGTGGCCTTGAGCCCCAATCCCAATTACAATACGAGTTCGGGCTATTCGGCCAGTTCGGGCAACGATGCCAAGTCCATCTATTCCACCCGTTACCTGCAGGCCGGGGAGGCAATCCCGGCGGGCTATCAGAGCATGCCGGACCCGCTGGACCCGAGCAAAACGCTGATCTTTCAGGACAACAATTACCAGGACCTGCTCTTTCGGAATGTGGGCTGGCAAAATTATTACATGGGTGTCAATGGGGGCAGCCAGCTCGTCCGTTATGCCGCGAGTGCCGGTTACACGGATGATGGCGGTGTAGCGCTGGGTACGGGATACAACCGCTTCTCCGCACGGGGAAAGGGGGATGTGACGCTTTCCAGGAAGCTGTCGATCAATACGGCCTTTGATTATTCCCTGACCAATTCCCAGGAGTTTGAAAATCAGACCAACGTCATCGCCCGGGGCCTGGCGACTCCGGCAACGCAGAAGATGTATTTTGACAACGGCCGGCCCACACCGGGCTACAATGCCACCTCCCCAAGTCCGCTCTGGTGGGACTATACGCGCGATTATGGCACCAAAGACCGGCGTTTATCCCTGATCGGTGGCCTTGACTATGAAATTATCGATGGGCTTAAAGCGCAGGTACAGGTATCCAACTATTCCCATCTCTCCAACTACCATTATTTTGAAAAGGCACATGAATTTTCGGGATTGCGTACCACCAAGGCAAGTCAGTCCCAGCTGGATCGCAGCAAGGTGGATGCCCTTTTAAAATACGATGCCAACTGGAGTCAGGACCATACGCTATCGCTGCTGGGCGGTTATTCCTATCAGCAGACGGATTTTAATTCCTTTAGTGCCAGCGTCAACGGGGCCAGTTCCGACAAGGTGCCCACGCTTTCGGCCGGACCGAACAAAACGGGGGCCGATGAGGATATCTGGCAGCAGGTGCTGATCGGTTATTTCGGCCGCGCCAATTATGCCTACAAACAAAAGTACCTGCTGATGGGTACCTTCCGTTACGATGGTTCATCCCTCTTTGCTAAGGAAAACCGCTGGGGATTTTTCCCGGGTGTTTCGGCGGGCTGGGTGGTCAGCCAGGAGCCTTTTATGCGCGACCAGCAGACGGTGAACTACCTGAAATTCCGGACCAGTTATGGACAGACGGGAAACAACTCCATCGGACTATACGATGCGCTGGGTAAATTTACCACCGATATCCGTTACGATGGTGCCGCTGGGATCTATGCGTCCACCATGCCCAACCGCGACCTGACCTGGGAGACCTCCACACAGTTTGACCTTGGTTTTGACCTGGCCCTGTTTGACAACCGGATCAATATCCAGGCGGATTATTTTAACAAGATCACCAAAAACCTGCTTTTCAGTGTGCAGCTGCCCAATACCTCGGGCTTTTCGACCGTACAGACCAATGTGGGCAAAGTGCGGTTCCGGGGATTTGACTTTGAAATTGCCAGCGACAATATACGCTCGGGCAAATTCCGCTGGGACAGCAAGCTGACCCTGAGTTTTGTGAAAAACAAAGTGCTGGAACTGCCTGACAACGGCCGCGACAAAAACCGGATCGGGGGGATCCAGCTGGCGGATGGTACGGCTTTTGGTGGCACCGCAGAGGGCGAATCGCTGTACCGTTACTTCGGCTACAAGGTGGACCATATCCTGCAGACTGCCGAGGAGGCTGCCGCCGCCCGCTATGATGAGTCGGCACGTGGCTGGAGTCCGACGGACAAAAAGAACGTCAAAGGGCGCAAACTCGCCGGCGACTATGAATGGCAGGACCGCGACGGCGATGGCGTCATCAGCAGCAAGGATCAGTTTGAACTCGGTGTCAGCGTGCCCCACACCACGGGCGGACTGGCCAACAACTTTACCTATGGCTCCTTCGGCCTCAATATCTTTGTCGACTGGGCGCTGGGGCATTCGATCAACCATACCGCCTACATGCGCTATTTCATGAATACCTTTGCCAACAACTATACCCTCGTGGAGGAGGTCAACCAGACCTGGAAAAATGCCGGTGACCAGTCCAAGTATGCCCGTTTTACGGCCAATGATCCCGACACGGGCAACAGCAATTTCTCGCGGACTTCTGACGTGTTCAATTACAAGGGCGACTACCTCTGCCTGCGCGAAGTATCTTTCTTGTACCAGCTGCCGGAGACCTGGAGCAAACGCATCGGCACCCGTTCCATGCAGCTGTCGGTTTCGGGACAGAACCTCTTTTATTTTTCGGCGCTGCGGGGAACGGGTATATCGCCCGAAGTGGGCGCATCCACGACCTATGGCAACGATTATTATAACTATCCGGCCATCCGCAAGATCGCGATCGGCGCTAAGTTAACCTTATAAACGAAATGGAAATGAAGACAAAAAGATTATTATACGGAGCAATGGTGTCCCTCGGCCTGCTGACGGCAGTGGCCTGCTCGGACAGACTGGATGCGGACCTGGAAGCCGCCATCAATGCCAATTCGATGTGGCAGGACGAAAGCGATGCCCAGGCGGCCGTGACCGGAGCCTATGTGCGCATGCGCAATGCCTTCGCGACAGCGTATATTGTCTGGGGCGAATACCGCACCGCATATTGGGGTCCCGGGCTTGAAACCAACGCGAGCTACAGCACAGCTTTCCTAAATCAGCTCAACAGCACGCATGCCCATGCCAACTGGAACAATTTATATACCACGATCAACGACTGCAACCTGATCCTCAAGCATGTGCCGGAGATCAGCTTTGCTACGCCCGAGAAGAAGAATGAATACCTGGCACAGGCTTATTTTATCCGCGCATTCTGCTATTATTGGATCGGCCGGATCTGGGGCGATGCACCGCTGCTGACTGCCGGTTTTGAGTCGCCCAATCAGGAGGACCTGTATCCCGCACGCCAGCCTGTTCAGGCGGTCTTCCAGCTGGTCAAACAGGACCTGGACCGGGCGGAGGAACTGATGCCGGCGGCAGCAACCAAAGCGCAGTATGGCAACCTGGATGCCATCCGGCTGCTCAAAACAGATTATTACCTCTGGATGGCCAAACAGCAGAATGGGGGTGTGGCTGCCCTGAACCTGGCCAAACAGTCGGTCGATAAAGTATTGAGCGGCCAGCATGCCCTGATGCAGAAATTTGCGGATATCTTTGCCACCGAATTAAATCCGGAGGTGATCTTTTGCTGGCGCATGACGCAGGATGAATATACAGGCGGCTATCCATCGGATTTTTTGGTCCCGATCCAATATATCTCAGCAGGCCTGGTTGAAAACCCCATTAAAGTCGGCTCGCATCAGCAATGGATTTTTCTGACGAATAAATACAAAACATTTCTGACGGAAAATGCGGCTGATACCCGGGCGAAAGTCAGTTTTGATACGGCCTTCGACAAAGATAAAAACCTGAGCTTCCAATGGATCAATAAATATGCGGGCAAATGGGTCAATGGCACACGGATCTTTGAGTCGGACCTGATTGTCTACCGCTATGCGGATGCCCTCTTGTTCAGCGCCGAAATCGAAAACGCGCTGGGGAATGGGCAGCTCGCCGTACAGCAGCTCAACAAGATTGCAAAACGGGCCTATGGAACGGACAATTTTTATGCAGCCGGACTGTCGGCCAATGCGGTCAACGCAGCCATACTCAGCGAACGGAAAAAGGAATTTGTGGCCGAAGGCAAGCTCTGGTGGGACCTGATCCGCCTGGGGGTCGTATTCAGCGAAGTGGAGAGCCTCAAAAATCAGCAGTCCAAAAAGAATATCCTTTTGTGGCCTGTACACGACAGTTCGATCAACACCAATCCCAATATCAAACAGACCGAGGGCTATAATTAATGCGCTTGGATTGCTATTCTTTTTTTGTTAATTTGTAGAACATAATAAATGATTTATTTGCTGAATATATGATAAATGATCTGACCCCAATAGCGACGAGCACCCGCGCTGATATAGTTGAAATACGCATAAGAGAATATCTTTCCAGTAAGAAATTAAAAACGGGCGACACGCTGCCGACCGAGCTGGAACTTGCTGAAGCACTTGATGTCAGCCGCAACGTGCTACGCGAAGCCCTGAGCCGCCTGCGCATGTTGGGCCTGATCGAAACCAAAAAGAAGCGGGGTATGGTGCTGTCCGCGCCGGATATCCTGGGTTCCTTTGAACGCGTGCTAAACCCGCAGCTGATGGACGACAATACCATGAAGGATATCTTCGAACTGCGCCTGGTGCTCGAACTGGGCATGGCTGACCTGCTTTACCTGCGCAAGACGGACCAGGATATCGCCGAACTGGAGAAAATCGTCAAGAAGGATAAAAATGCCGACGCCGAGGAGTTCAGGATCAGCCAGGAAATTGCCTTTCATGGCAAGCTGTATGAAATTACGGGCAATACCACCCTCAAACGTTTCCAGACCATGTTGATGCCGATCTTCGGCTTTGTTCTGAGCAATAGCCATCATAGCATCAAGTCCGAGGTGACGCACAGCGACCTGGTACAGATCCTGAAAAACGGTGACCGCGATGCTTTTTCGGATGCCATGCGCGAACATCTGCGCCCGCACCTTGAATTTTTGAAGGAGCGGTAACCGCTTCTTCCTTTTTTTTAAACCTATATGTAGTACATAAGTACCTAAACTATGCAAATTACCACAAAAATAAAAGCCAGTATGCTCAGCCTGCTTCTGCTGCTGGCCGCGATGGCGGCAGTTGCACAGGTCCGGATTGCCGAGCGCCATTATACCTTACCGGTATTGGCGGATCAGCCGATCAATATCCTCAAGCGACTGGAATTTACAGCAGACGAGCGGCAGCAGGTGGAAGCGGAAATTCTCCTAAAGGCCGATGCCCTGGCGGTGGCGCAGCTGGATAGCATCAGCTGCTGGTTTGTCGGCACCGACAGTACCTTACTGAAGTCTGTGCCGCACGCTGCACAGTTGCCTGTAGCTGCACAGAAATGGAAGGGGAGAACCGGAAAAATAAAGCTGCCACTGACACTGGAAAAAGGCGTCAACTACCTGTGGGTAACGGCCAAAGTACATCCTTTCAAAAAGCTGGACCAGGCTTTTGAACTGGCTATAGCCGAGGTTTCCCTTACCGGGGCAGCCGCTAAATCCCTGCTTTCGGGCAAGTTTAACCGCTACAGGCCGGCCGTTGCCGTACACCGGCAGGGTGCTGAGGGCGTGCATACCAGCCGCATTCCGGGCATCATTACGGTCAAAGACGGCAGTCTGGTCGCGGTATACGATGCCCGCAGGGAGCTGGCCCGTGATCTGCAGGGCGACATCGATATCGGCGTATCGCGCAGCCTGGACGGTGGCCGCAGCTGGCTGCCCATGGAGATTGCGATCGACATGGGCACATTCGGCGGACTGCCGCAAAAATTCAATGGCGTCTCCGATCCGAATATCTTGCTTGATGAACGAACCGGGACGATCTATGTCGCGGGGCTATGGATGCACGGTGTGCTGGACGAAACGGGTACCTGGTATCCAGGAATAAAAGAGGACCGTGAAATCCACAACCATCAATGGAAAAATAAAGGCTCACAGCCGGGGTTTGGGATCAAACAGACCGCCCAGTTTCTGCTGGTAAAAAGCGAGGACAATGGCCTGACCTGGTCCAAACCGCTCAATCTGACGCATCTCAAACGGGCGGAATGGTGGCTCTGGGCGCCTGCACCTGGACATGGCATCAGCCTGCAGGATGGCACCCTGCTGATACCCAGCCAGGGCCGTGATGCGACGGGCAAAGCCTTTTCAAATATCACCTACAGCAAAGACGGCGGCCAAACCTGGAAAACTTCCAATCCGGCGCTGGCAGAATCCACCACGGAATGCATGGCGGTGCAGCTGGATAATGGGGATATCATGCTCAATATGCGGTCCAACTACAACGCCACCCACAAGGGGGACGACAACGGCCGTGCCATCGCCCTGACCCGGGATCTGGGTGAAACCTGGACCGAGCATCCGACTTCGCATAAGGCGCTGATCGAACCGACCTGTATGGCCAGCATCCACAAACATCTTTATCAAACCGGCGGCAACAGCAGCTCCTTATTGGTCTTCTGTAATCCGGATTCCAAATTTGTCCGCGCCAATATCACCCTAAAAGTCAGCAAGGACAACGGTGACTCCTGGCAGCCCAAAGTCCTGCTCGACGAAGGCAGGGGGCGGGGCTACTCCTGCATTACTTCGGTGGACCAGCATACCATTGGCGTGCTGTATGAAGGTAGCCAGGCGGATCTGATCTTTCAGCAGGTCCCGCTAAAAGAATTGTTATAACCTAAACTATTACTAGAAATAATGGAAAAAAAACAAAAAATAAAAGGCTTGATCGCCGCGGCATTTGCCAACTATGATCCTGCCGGAAATATCGACCTGGACGGTATTCCGGCCATGACGGAGCACCTGATCGCACAGGGACTGCGGGGGATCTTTATCTGCGGTACCAACGGGGAGGGACCGAGCCTCTCCACGGCGGAACGCATGGCGGTTGCCGAACGTTATATCAGGGCCATTGACGGCCGGATCCTTTCTTTTGTCCATGTGGGACATAGCTCCATTACCGAAGCCCAACGACTCGCAGCGCATGCCGAAAGCATCGGCGCGGATTATATTTCTGCGGTCTCGGCCTTCTATTTCAAGCCTTCATCCGTGGAGAACCTCGTGGACGCCATGGCCGCCATTGCGGCAGCGGCCCCCCATACGCCTTTCTACTATTACCATATCCCGGCGGTCACGGGACTGCAGATCGATATGCTGCGCTTTCTTGCCCTGGCGGAGCAGAAAATCCCAACCTTCCAGGGGATCAAATATACGGCGGCGACTTTACACGAATACCAGGCCTGCCTGCAGTATAAAGCGGGCAAGTACGATATCCTGTTTGGCTACGATGAACTGCTCCTGCCGGCACTGGCAGTGGGAGCAAGCGGCGCCATCGGCAGTACCTACAATTACGCGGCACCCCTGTACCTGGAGGTAATCCGCCGCTTTGAGGCCGGTGCACATGAAGCGGCACGCAACCTGCATTTTGAAGCGGTGCAGATGGTGCAGCTGCTGGTAAAATATGGGCCCATTCCGGTGCAGCGGGCCATTATGAAAAAAATCGGATTAGATCTGGGTCGGCCGCGGCTACCGTTGACGCTGTTGGATGAAGTCAATGAGCAGCTGCTGCTGACCGAATTGGAACAGTCGAAATTCTTGGAGCATGTGGCCTTATATCAGTAAACTTCTTTTATTCTCTTTATTATTTATGGGATATCGTGATGGAATCGCACAGAAGCTGCGCAATCGGATGGTTTGGGATACTGCTGCACGGGTCGCTGATCCGATGGGTTATGCCGGGGCTTACGTCGGCCAGGCACAGGGACGCGCATACGCCTTGGGCGGCGCCAATTTTCCTTCGGGGATTCCACCCTGGGAAGGGGGCAAGAAGGTCTGGACAGACCGGATCTTTATCCTCAGTAGCGACGGTTCTTCGCAGGAAGCCTCCTTTCAGCTTCCCCGTCCCATGGGCTACGGGGCCTATGCTTCGTATCGCGACGGTATCTACCTGGCGGGCGGCAGCGATCAGTCGGGGCATCTCCAGGCCACCTATCGCCTGGAGCTATCGGCGGATAGCGGCAGGTTCACCCGGCTGCCGGATCTTCCGGCTCCGATTGCCAACTGTGCCTCGGTCCGGATCCAGAACCATTGGTATATCCTCGGTGGCATCAATAGCCCCGATGCCCTGACGGCAAACAATAACTGCTGGCGGCTGGACCTCGACCATCCCGAAAAAGGCTGGACGGTATTGGCCGCCATCCCGGGTCCGGGGCGCATGCTTGCCGTGGCCGGAAATGCCGCGGGGGAGCTGCTTGTCCTTTCGGGTGTAACACTGATCAATGGGAAGCGCAAGTATCTGAAAGACGCCTATCTGCTGACTGCTGCCGGCGCCTGGCAGTCGCTGCCGACCCTTAGCCATGCTGTCGCCGCAGCACCCAGTCCGGCCGCCCTTGACGCCAGGTCGGGACAGCTCCTGATTTTCGGCGGTGATGACGGCGCATTGGCAGCGGCAAGCCCCCTGGGGCATCCGGGCTTCCCGGACCGGATTCTGGCTTTCGATATCCGGCGGCGTACATGGGCCGATGCCGGTCAGCTTCCGTTCCGCAACGACAGGGGGCAAGCGGACAAGCCGGCTGCAGCAGTATTGCCGCCGGTGACGACGGGCCTGCTGCAGCAGGATGATCAGATCATTATCCCCATGGGCGAGGTGCGGCAGGGTGTGCGTACCAACCGGATATTAAGGGTCCGTTTTAAACCTTAATGGATCAGCGTATCCCGTTTAATAATGGATGAATGTATCGCGCTCAATAATGTAAGAGCCTATCGCGTTTAATAAAACTTGAATAAACCTAAAATAATGATAAACACGACATCAAAACGTTATGCCTGGCTGATCGTCATCTTCCTGTGGGTGGTCGCCTTTTTAAACTATTTTGACCGCCTGCTGATGACTTCGATGCGGGATCCCATTCTCAGCGAATTTAAGCTAAACGATGCACAGTTCGGGCTGCTGACAGCCGTCTTTTTATGGTGTTACGGTATCGTGAGTCCCTTTGGTGGCTATATGGCTGACCGGTACTCCCGCCGTAAAGTGATCCTGTTTTCGGTATTCGTCTGGTCTGCGGTGACGCTATGGACAGGCTATGCGCGTTCCTTTCCCGAATTGTTGCTGACCCGCGTGTTGATGGGGGTCAGTGAGGCTTGCTATATCCCTGCGGCCCTGGCATTGATCAGCGACTACCATAGCGGACGTACACGTTCCCTGGCCACGGGGCTGCATATGTGCGGACTGTATACAGGTATGGCCATGGGCGGCCTGGGCGGATATATCGCCGAATATTGGGGCTGGCGTCAGGGCTTTCATGTCTTCGGTCTTTTTGGTGTTGTGTACGCATTGGTACTGGCCTATACCTTGCGCGACCGGGCGGTTCCCGCCGCTCCGAACCAACCGCTGGCGGAGCAGGTGGAAAGGGTGCAGCTCAAAGCCATCCTGCATAGCTTATTTCGCCTGCCTTCCTTTTACGTCATCATGGTGTATTTCGCAGTACTGGGCATGGCAAACTGGTTGATCAATGGCTGGCTTCCCACATTCCTGAAGGAACAGTTCAGCCTCGACCTGGGCCAGGCGGGCATTTCGGCCACGGGCTATATGCAGATTGGGTCTTTTGCGGGTGTCATCATAGGGGGACTTTTGGCGGACCGCTGGCAGCGCCGGAACAAGCGTGCGCGGCTGTATGTGATCGTCCTGGGCTTTGCGCTGGGAGCGCCCTTTTTGTTTTTTATGGCCTGGACGGATGTTTTTACCTGGGCGATCCTCGCCATGCTTGTCTTCGGACTGGCACGGGGATTCAATGATGCCAACCTGATGCCGCTCCTGCGGCAGGTGGCCGACAGCCGCTACAGCGCCACGGCCTATGGCTTCCTGAATTTTTTAAGCACCATTGTCGGTGGATTGATGGTCTATGTCGGGGGTGCCCTCAAAGATGCCCATGTAAGCCTCGCGATCACCTATCAGGTCGTGGCCATCGGGCTGCTGCTGGCTGCGTTGTCGCTACTGTTGGTGAAAGTCAAAAACGATACGATACAATAAGGCTTCTTTTAAAATTGGAAATTCATTGGTTTCCATACCCGACTTTCGGCGAAAGTTTGGTATGTACTGTTAATCACCCTTAAGACACGCTGTTTATGGATTCCGAATACGTTAAAACGGACTTTTAGGAGATGTTCACCTAGCTCAAATCCACTAGAACCCTGGCACGAGTGGCACGCTCGCGCCAGCCCGGAAAGCCACCAATTACCATTTATCAAATCTCTTTGTAGTAAAGGTTTGAATTACTGGCTTCTCGTTGGTGTATTTCGGAATATCTTTCCCCACTGAATCGGCGTGCGCCGATACACTATCGGTAAACAGCTTCATGTCGCCCACGTAAAAACTACAGGCTGCTACATAAACAGGACGGTTAGTTGTTTCGATGTCTCCATTGTCGATTTCATAATAGTGAAGATTGTCTCCTAATATCCTAGCCATCATTGGCATATGATTTTTTTCATAATACTCCATATCAAACCGAGTGCTGTCAGTTTTAGGGTAGGAGACTACCACCTTATAAAGTCGATTCGTATCCACTTTGGTATCACCTACCTTGGTTTTTTCAGCGTTACTAGCTTGGTCAGCACAGCTTGAGACAACAAAAACCACTAGTGAAAGAAAAAAAAGAAAGGTTGCTTTGTTCATATATTTATAATTTTTAGTGAATATCACAAATATATGAAAAGCAAATCGCTAAATAGAGTAGTTAAAACGCTGCAAATTAATACATTATACAGATGTAGACTTAAAATAGAAAAAATACGTTGTACAGGAAATTAGGTTTTATTTCTTCGCGGGGGGATCTTATTCACTCCTTGGATCGGCCTTCAGCGGCATTTTGCCGCAGCGGATCACCTCGAGCGAAGGACAACCGTACTCCATGATGACCTTACCTTCGATCAGGTAAATACCAACGCCTTGCAGCGGATATTTCGCCAACGTCTGTGGAAAATGTACCGTGTCGAAAAACCGGCCTTCGACATCGAAAAAGGTGCCGAATTTCATCAAATCGCCCCGTCTGGTTTTTACAAATTTCTCACACACAAAGTCTCCGACCATCCGTACGACCTTGCCTTCGTGTTTACCGAGTTCATTGGACACGACATCACCCCGATAATCACTTCGAGCTAAGTCAAAAAAGGTTCCCGTCACGCAGAACCCAATCAGTTCTATTTCGTCATAATAATCCTCCAGGATATTCTCTTCCAGGGGAGGTAACATGGGTTTGCGGGATTCGGTCTCAAACAGAGCCGGTCCTACCTCGCTGGGTTTATGTCTGCTCAATAATAGATGTGCCTCCCAAAGCAACTGTTTCTTGCCGGCACCGGTAAACCGGAACGCGCCGATCCGTATTAAGACCACCAGCTGTTCCAAACCTGCGGAAGTACGCTTGATAAAATCCTCTAATCCACGGTAGGAGCCGTGGCGATCCCGCTCTTCCAGTATTCTTAGCGCCAGGTTGCTTTCCAGGTTTAATAAGCAATCAAATCCCAAATACACATTTTTTCCTTTGATGGAGGTATTCGTAGTCGAAAGATTAACACAGGGCAGGCATATCGTAGCCCCAGAGATACGTGCTTCATTGACGTATACCTTGCGATTATAGAACCCGCCATAGTTGTTCAATACGGCGACCATGAATTCCAATGGATAGTAGGTTTTCAGAAAAAGACTTTGATAGCTCTCCACTGCAAAGCTTGCGGAATGCGCTTTATTGAAAGAATAGCCTGCAAAACTTTCCATCTGCCGCCAGATTTCGGTGGTTATTTTCTCATCGTATCCTTTTGCCCGACAGTTCGCGAAAAACTTATCTTCAATTTCGGTAAGGTGATCTTTGCTGCGGTATTTCCCCGACATCATCCTACGGAGCACATCCGCGTCCGTCATATCAAGTCCACCATAGGCATTGGCGATCTTCATCACATCTTCTTGGTAGACCATTACCCCATACGTTTCCTCCAATTGCTCTTTAAATACAGGGTGGGGGTACACCACGCTTGTCGGGTCATGGTGGCGCTTAATATATTCAGTCATCATACCCGAGCTGGACACCCCCGGCCGGATGATGGAGGATGCCGCCACTAATGTCAGATAATCAGCACAGCGCAGCTTGGTCAAGAGCTGGCGCATGCCTGGGCTCTCGATATAAAAACACCCGATGGTATTGGCTGATTTCAGTTGTGCGGCAATGTTCGGGTCTTTAAAAAACCGCTTTGGATTCCCCGTATCAATAACAACACCTAAATTTTCTCGAACGATCGTCTTGCAGTCTTTGATGTGGCCGATCCCCCGTTGGGAAAGTATATCGAACTTTTCGAAACCCACATTTTCGGCCGTATACATATCGAATTGTAGCGTAGGCAAACTTTTCGGCGGATAATCCATCGCACCATACTGGGTCAACGGTAACTCTGAAATAACCACGCCACTGGAATGGATTGTCCGCTGATTTGGAAAATCTGCCATTCTATTATAAACACTCAATATGGTGTTGGTCACTTCGTTCTTGTTCAGCATGTGATCAGGTTCGTGAACCAACCGATCAATTTCTGATTTCGGCAAACCATACACCTTGCCGAGTTCCCTTAAAATACTTCTGGATTTAAAGGTGCTTATAGCACCCATTAAGGCAGTATGTCCGATCGGATAACGATTAAAGATATACGCATACATCGCATCCCGTTCATTCCAACTGAAATCCACATCAAAATCGGGTGGGCTTTTCCGCTTAGGGTTTAAGAACCGTTCAAACGGCAAATTTAGTGCAATCGGATCAACATCTGTAATCCCCAAACAATAGGCCACGGCCGAGTTGGCGCCTGATCCGCGGCCAACGTAGTGGAAATTCCGCCCTCGTGCATACCGACAGATATCATCTGTGATCAAGAAGTAACTGGAAAAACGCAGGTTCTCAATTATGTCAAGTTCACGCCGAACGCGTTCGGCTGCCACGCGGTCATTTTTACCATACCGGCCGGAAAAGCCGTCTATGGTATATTTATAAAGCAGCTGCTTGTCTGTATATCTATTGCCGGTAAATGTTTCTTTGTTTTTGACGGTCGAAAAGTCCATGCTAAATGTACATTGACCTATTAATCGATACGTATTGGCTAACAGCTGTGGAAGATCCGCATACAAATCCATGAGCTTCGCTTTGGGAACAAATACCTCGTCATTCGGTGCCACCTGTCCGGCCTCGAGCTGGGAGATCAATAGGTTGTTGTCAATGGCCCTTAATTGCCTATGTAGCGTATAATCGCTTTCCTTGAAACTAACCGGAGCCAAAATAACACACCGTTCTACCATCTTTTTATCCATCAACTGAACCTTGGTCCGCTCGCTAGGTCGAACGCCTATAAATTCGTAATCTTTCAGGCCATGTCTATCATTTGGATGAAATGGGTAAATGACGAATACATGCTCGAACTCCGGCGCTCGTGTGGTAACGGGCCTGTTCTCCAGATTCAGTTTTGTCCTATATTCATTAATTTCCTTAAACCCTTCTTCATTTCGGGCTATTGCAACGAAACAAAGCCTGTCTCCCTCACGAAATTCCATTCCGGTAAGTATGTTCAACCCCGCATCCCGTCCCTGTCGGACGAAGTCCAGAGAACCTGAACTGTTGTTGATATCGGTTAGAACGGCGGTATCGTAACCGCCCGCCAGCATGCCTTCAATGAGATCACTGATGCTCAATGTTCCGTACCGAAGGCTATAATAACTATGAAGATTTATGAGCATGGTTTCCTCCCTTCTGTTCCGGTATCGGAGCACAGATTCCCTTCATTACATAGTCCGATCCATATCGTTTTCGTATCCAATCCATTGCCTGCATGAGGTTGACTTCTTCCGCACTATCGTTGAAGAGATCCGTTTGATAGGCCCCATAAACTAAACCCGAAAACTTGATTCCGATCAAACGAATGAGCATTCGACGACTATACAGCTTTTTGAATATGGACAAGACGATCTCTGTTAGTTTTTTATCGGAGTTCGTGAAGCCTATCTGTACCTGTTGGGTATGTGTATCGAAGTTGCTGTATCGAATCTTAACGGTGACACAGCTCGTTAACTTTTGGTCTTTACGTAAATCAAAAGCGAGGGTGTCAACCATACCGATTAATGTGCGGCGTAACGTATCCACATCAATCGTGTCGTTTTGAAATGTCGTTTCCTTCGACATGGATTTTTGTTCACGGTACGGAAGTACGGGGCTTTCGTCCAATCCATTTGCTTTCTTCCATATGCCGACGCCATTCTCGCCCATTACCCGTTGCATCGTGAAGACTTCCATCTCTTGAAGATTTTTGATTTTGGAGATCCCCATATTGCGGAGCAACGTGTACGATTTTTCCCCGACCATTGGTATCTTCCGAATGGATAACGGCGCAAGAAAACCCTTTTCAGTGCCTTCATCAACCAGTCGTTCACCGGAAGGTTTCGCAGTACCCGTAGCGATTTTACTGACGGTCTTATTGACGGAAAGACCAAAACTGATCGGTAATCCTGTTTCTTTCATGATACGTTGTCGGAGTTCTTGTGTCCATTTCCAGCAACCAAAGAACCGGTCCATACCCGTGATATCAAGGTAGTGTTCGTCAATACTCGCTTTCTCAACAATGGGTGTCTGCTCATCAATGATCGCAGTAACGATGTTGGAATACTTGCTGTATAAGTCATGATCGCCGCGCACTACAATAGCCTCAGGACATAACCTCAACGCTAGCCGCATGGGCATAGCAGAATGTACACCATATTTTCTCGCTTCATAGGAGCAGGAAGCAACCACGCCACGATCACTACTCCCGCCAATAAGAACAGGCTTATCAACGAGCGAACTATTTTGGAGCCGTTCGACCGATACAAAAAATGTATCCAGATCGCAATGCACAATTTTACGTTCCATCTTACGCTAGGCATTATTTACTATTTTTGGTTTTCCCTCCATCATCCGGGAAAACCGATTGGTTAAAATTACTAATATTTTTAGTAAAACAATATGTTTGGTGAGAATGTTTAATTGTATTTTGTTGATTACTAACATAATAAAATTGTTAGGGAGGGAAGTTGCTCCATGTGATGTTAGGCCCACCGGAAGCACATCGTATTTAGGATACGAGAAGGATTGAGCCGCAAGCAATGATGGTCTTACTGAATTTACGACGGGTTACCGAAATAATCTTACACCGTATTGTATGTTTTCCATACGTTATTTTCCGCGAAAATTTGGCATTGAATGGTAATCCCCCCTTAAAACATCCCGGATAGGGATTCCGAAAACGTTAAAACGTACCTGAGGAGAGGTTAACCTAGCTCAAATCCACCAGAGCCCCCGGCACGAACGGCAAGCGCGACAGCAGAGCCACGAACATCTGTTGAAATACACAAATCCGGTAGCGCACTGCACATTCACCGATGCAGTGCGCATTTTTTATTTTCCTGATGGATACAAAGGGAAGATATCACTTTCTTTATGGGCTGCTTCCATCTGTGCCATCAACGCTTTGACGATAGGAGGGTGCTGTTCTATAAGGTTATGAGTTTCTTGCGGATCCTTTTTAATGTTGTAAAGTTCGAAGACCGGTTGCCTGCTTTTTGCTTTTAGCTTGATGAGTTTCCAATGATCTGCCAGTAGTGCCTGCCTTCCACCATCCTCATGAAACTCCCAGTATAAATAATCGTGTTTTTTTTGTTTTCCATGACCGTTTAACGTAGGCCAGAACGAAATCCCATCAGTATATGCGTTCATCGTGCTCCCGCTCAATTCTAGCACTGTTGGCATAATATCCCAAAATGCGGCCCTGTGGCTTATCGTCTTGTTTGGTTTTATTTTAGAAGGCCATGATACGATAAAAGGCGTTCGTATTCCGCCTTCATACAGATCTCTTTTATAGCCACGCAAACCTGCGGTACTGTTGAAAAAAAGTGGATCTGCTCCCCCTTCACGATGTGCACCATTATCACTCGTAAACATAATGATGGTATTATCTAGTAAATCGAGTTCACGCAGTTTGTCTACAATTTGCCCGACATAATGATCCATTCTGCTTACCATTGCAGCATAGGTGGCGCGAGGTTTTTCAACGGACGCATAGCCTGCTATAGTCGCTTTAGGCCCGTAATCATTACCCTTGTGTGGCGTTTCAGGAAATGCATTCCTGTATTTTTCATAAAAGATATCGTCTGGACCAGCAAGTTCGGCATGCGGTAATACGGTTGGGACAAACAAGAAAAACGGCCTGTTTTTATGCGCTTCCAGAAAAGCCAATGTCTTTTCTTGTATCAGTTCCGGCGCATACTGTTTCTTGCCCGTAAGATCATTGCCTTTCAGGTCAATACGCTGATTATTGTGCCACAGATGGGTGGGATAATATCTGTGCGACTGTCGTTGGCAATTATACCCATAGAATTCATTAAACCCTTTTTTATTTGGATCGCCACTGGTTCCGACCATGCCGAGTCCCCATTTGCCAAACGCCCCCGTCACGTAGCCTGCTTGCTGTAATGACATCGCCATCGTTATGACCGAATCTGCAAGCGGTTGTTGCCCCTCGGGCTCCATTTCTTTATTCCCTCTGATGAACGTGTGCCCAGTATGTTGACCGGTCATTAAGGCGGATCTAGACGGGGCACATACCGAAGTTCCGGCATAAAAATTTGTAAACCGGACACCTTTTTTTGCCAGTTCATCAATCTGAGGCGTACTTATTTTAGTTTGTCCATAGCAACCTAAATCTCCGATACCGAGATCATCTGCCATGATTAATACGATGTTAGGTTGTTTTTGCTGCGCGTATATGTCCGTTAGGAAGAAGAAAGCAACAAATATTAGCCATGTTTTCATAGTTCGTTCTTATAGTTCGGATTTTGTTTATTTGGGATCTTAGCATTCGTATCTACGATTTTCCTGTTCAATTCTAATTTCATCTTTTCCAAGATATTCGGATATTCCGAAGCTCTGTTTATTCGTTCACCAATATCTGTCGATAGATCGTATAACAGGTAGGCATCATCTTCATAATAATGGTGAAGTTTCCAGTTTTTATAGCGTATGGTACTCCCCGGACGCGTTCTGAATTTTGGATCCCGACCATCATCCTTGGATTCGTTGTAAGCTTCCAGATAGATCGGGAAATGCCAAAATAATACGCGGTCTTGGAGATGCTCGCCTTCCAGTATATTGTTCCACAAGGATTCGCCATCTAACAGCATTTGTGCGTCATCTTTTACCATCTGTTTTAGGGTTGGTAGCAGATCCAGGTGGCTGACCAACGTAGTGCTGTCTCGACGAGGGGAGATATGCTTGGGCCAATGCACGAAGAAAGGGATTCGGACTCCGCCTTCGAAATACGATCCTTTACCCGCACGGAGCGGTTGTTGTGGAGAAATGGTATTTATACCGCCATTGTCTGAGCAAAACCATAGTATCGTGTTGTCAGATAGACCCTGATGTTTGAGTTCAGCCACCAGCTTACCTATATTATCATCCAGTGATTCAATCATGGCTGCATACACCGGATAGTCCCGTTCTCCAGTTCCATAGACCCCTTTATACTGACTTTTCAGCGAATCCGGGGCCTGTAATGGGGTGTGCACCGCATAGTAGGACAGGTACAAAAAGAAAGGTGCTTTTTCCTTTTGCCGACGAATATAGTCGATGGCTTCATCTGTTATTCGATCGGTTAAATATTCGCCTTCTTTTCCATCGGGTATTGCTGCATTTTTGTAAGGAGAAAAGTGCTTATTATGCCCCGTGTGATTGCCCCCAAAACTGTATGAAAAACCATGGTGGGTTGGAGAATCACTCAGGTGCCATTTACCGATGGAAGCGGTTTGATATCCCTTGTTGCCCAAAAGCGTGGCGATCGTAGGAAGCGCGCTGTTCAGTGTAAGGTTATTCTTGATAGGAATTAATTTTCTATCTTCCGCTTTGCCTCTTTCAGAAGAGCCAACGGTATATATACCGTGTCTATTGGGTAGTACCCCTGTTAATAGGCTAGCACGACTGGGCGCGCAATTTGATGCTGCCGCATAGGCCTGTTGATATACGACCGACTCTTCTGACAAGCTATCCAAATGAGGAGTGCGATAGAAGTTTCCTCCCATAAAACCCACATCCTTGTATCCCAGATCATCTACCAGTATTATAATGATATTGGGCGATGTCGATTGTGCATACGTGATTCGTGTGATGCAGCAGATGATTAGACAGAGAATATATACGCTTTTCATAAAAATGTTCCTATAGAGGCTGTCTCTATAACATAAATGAATAAGACAGCCTCCCGTTTGTTATTTCCACTCCGGGTTCTGCGTTATTTTCGGATTCATTGCGATTTCGGCAGAAGGTATCGGATAAAGGTAGTAATAGTCAGGAAATGCCGGAGGTTGTCCTTCATAAGCGATATATCCCGCAGTAGCGCCATTGAGAAGAGGTATAGGTGCGGTCTGTGGCACATCCACCCCTTTTGTTAAATATCTTCCGAGTTTTTGTTTGGCCGCATAGTCCATTTTCTTCCATCTTCTCAGGTCATCAAATCGGAAACCTTCCCCCATTAGTTCGACAGCACGTTCTCTACGTATTTCCCATAACAAAGGAGCGACTTCCGGATCCCTACTAGGATCTACTGGTATAGCATCTATGTGAAGTGCCGCTACCTTTCCACGATTTCTAAGTTTGTTAACCGTTTGGTTAATGATATCTTGATCTATTTTCTGCAGTTCATAAGCCGCCTCCGCGTAGTTGACAAACACTTCACCCATTCTAAAAATCGGCGCATCGTTTATATCTTCGTTTTGCAGCATTTTAATTTTATTACTGAATTTATAAAAGCGATACCCAGTGAATGTTACATTAAAGGGTTGTCCGTTTGTATAGTCCGCGTAGTGAGGTTCCTGTCTTACTACCAATCCCTGCCAGTTTAGTGTAGGAAGTGTTTTTCTAGTGGCTACGGACAAGGTGTTCATGAGATCGATATATTCTCTATCGGCAGCTACTCCGGTATGTGCCCAGACATAACTTGGATGTGCCACCGTCACTTTAAAGGGTGGAGGTACGGTATAATATAACCTGATATCACGATTTCTAAATTCGCTATTTGGCGTTTTGTCTCCATCGAAGTTAGGACTTGTCCATCGGGATTGTCCATCCTTTAGCAAATATAAATCTACTGCAGCTTTCGTTAAATCCCAACGACCAGCCGAGTTTCTGGCCAAAGAGGACAACGTATGGGTGACCTGGTTGACCTCATATTGTTTGTAAAGCAGTACTTCTTGGTTATTCGCTAGCGACTCACTGTTAAATAGTTCGTCGTAATCTGCATGAAGATTAGGGAAATCCGTAATCAACCCTTTCGCGGCGTCCATGGACAATTGAAGGTACTTGTTGGCATCGCTTAAGCCATGATACTTACGCCAGGTGCCCTCCCGTAATCCAAATCGTGAGATAAGTGCCCTGACCACGTGTTTGGTTATGGTGTTTTTGCCATCACCATTTATTTTTATATTTTGCTCGGCATAGCTGAGCATATCCGCGATTTTTTGAGCGATTTCATCACGCGTCGAGGGTGTTCCGTATAAGACGTCGGTATCGCCGTCATCTATAGCATTTTCTACCCAGATGACACCACCATATTTGTTTAGCAGGTTCATGTAATTGTAGGCCTTGAAAAAATAACCTATACTTCGGATATGTTTCTTTTCCGCATCCGTCAGAACGGTTGATCCCTCAATATTGTCCAATAAGATATTGATGGACCTGATGTTTTCGTACGGCGCTTTATAATCTTCTGACGAGCCAGGGGTGACCATCCTGTTCCATAGCCAGTCTGAGGTTGCGTTCGTATTGGCTTTAGCAAATAAATCCCCATTTACTTCTGAGTCTGGTACAGCATTTCCATAGCCCGGAAATACACCGTAAAATTGCCATGCATAGGTGACGAAGTTATTGTAGGAGGTAAATGTCGTTTTCTCGACCAGTGATCCTTCCGGAGTTAAGTCCAACAGATTAGAACAGCTCACGCTCGAAAAACCGATAGCGGCTGCAAATGCTATACGTAAAAATGATTTTATAAATTTCATTGGAGTAGGAGTAAGGGTTAGAAATTAATATTAATACCAGCGCTGAATTTTTTTAGGTAAGGATATATTCCCCCTGAATTAATATTATCTGCATCCGCCTCAATTCCTTGCGGAAGTCTGTCAAATAAGAATAAATTCTCTCCCGTAAAATAAAGACGGATATTTTCAATCTTTTTCGTTTTTAACAATTCTTTACCCAGGTTATATCCCAGTGTAATATTACGGACACGCAGATAGGAGCCATCTTGTAGGTATTTGGTCTGAACACGGCGATTAGCTCCAGAGTTCAGTCCACCGTTGGCATACACGCGGCCATAGTAAGCATCCTGATTTTCAGGAGTCCAATAGTCTAATGTGTGTTCGTAAAGTGTCGAAAATTCATTAGTGAACGGCCAGATTACCGGGTTACTCATCCAAAGATCTCGTTTACCTACACCTTGCAAGAATATCGACAAGTCAACATTCTTATAGCTAAAGTTACCGTTGATGCCGAATTGGTAGCGTCTTCGGTTATTACCGATGACCTTCATATCTCCAGGGTTATTGATCGTTCCGTTCCCGGAAAATATGATACCGTCTCCGTTAAGATCTTTGTACAAGACGTCTCCGGGATTTTGTGCGACACCATTGAAGTAGGGAATACCAGGTTTTAGCGTGCCTCCAGTAAGGTCAGCTTTGAGTGAACCCGGTTCAAAATCATCCACGGTATAGTAGCGGTCTGTCACATACCCCCAGATTTCGCCCATTTCTTTATTTTGATAGTGGCCACTGATAGTACCAGCGTTATTTTCAAGTTTGGTTATGAAGGCTCTATTATCCGATAGATTGAAACCCAGCGAGTAATTAAAGTCGTTGATTTTGTCCTTCCACGTTAATTCCCATTCCCAGCCCTTTGATTCCAGATCTGTAATGTTCTGGAACGGAGCGGGAGCCCCCAACACTGCAGGAAGGCCTAGGGGTTGGAATAACATACCGATAGTCTGCCGTCTGAACCAATCGAAACTTGTTGTTAATCTATTGTTGACAAGTGCTATGTCAACCCCAAGGTTTAATGTCCTTACTTTTTCCCATGTAAAAGTGGAGGATACCAAGTCCGGACGATTAATGGTCAAGTAGCGTATCCCGGTCTCCGGGTTGATCCAGTTGGCATTTGTTGTTGACATTTCAGGGTTTACAGGGAAATAGTTTAAGGATTGATCCGTGTTGTATACCACCTGATTTCCGATCTCACCTAAAGATCCTCTTAATTTTAGCAAGGGTATCCAATTACGAACGGAAGACATAAACGCCTCCTCGGTCACATTCCACCCCGCAGATACCGATGGGAAGAATCCAAACCGAGCGCCTTCGAGGAAACGTGAAGATCCATCCAAACGACCATTGACTTCGAGTAGATATTTATTTTTGTAATCGTAGTTGATCCGGCCAAAATAGCCCAATACGGCGTATTGTCCAAATGCATCCGATACGTTCTGTGTACCACTACTGGTGCTTAACGATGGCGATGTCGGACTTAATATGTCGTATCGAGTGGCTGTAAATGTTTCGAAATGACTCTTTTCATAGTTGGTTCCCAACAAATATTTGAGATTATGATTGCCAATACTATGTGTGTAGTTTGCATACAGGTTTAACGCATTATAATTCGTTAGGCTATTCCGTCTTCGATAAAACTGATTGTTGAACAAGTATTCTTCCGTGTAGTTGTTCGGGTTCATGTACTTGTTTTTGGTTTGGAAGTACGTATTGTTTTCATTCTTTTTATTGAAGGTATATTCCGCCGTAATATTTAACCCTTTCAAAGGATTGTATTCCGCTTTACCAAAGAGGCGTAAATCATCGTTATAGTCCTTTTCCGGTTGTTCATATTTTAAATAATTGTTTGGCGTTCCGTAAGGTATCGTCGTGCCATCCATAGCTAGCGCATATCCCGGGTCGAGGTAAGAGCTGAACGTAATCGCCCGGTAGAACATTTCACTCATATTCATTGGGTTCGTTCTCTTGTCATTTTTGTAGAATATATTAGCACTTACATTGAAGTTTTTCGCCAGCTCCGTACTGACATAGGCATTTAGGTTGTATCTGCTGTATGTATCGTTTTTGGAGGTCATGATCCCGTCTTCGTCGGCATACATGCCAGATAATCTATAGGCTATTTTTTCACTTCCACCGCTGAATGATAGGTTATGAAGCTGTTCAAAGCCTGTAGTGAACACTTCACTATAGAGGTCATGCGTCTTTAACGGATATTTCGTATTCTCTACCGTGGTGATACCTTCTGGATATTTTGTAGGATCCGTTTCATATTCCTTCAGTAAGTTTAACCAAATGTCGACATTTTGGCCTGTCCAGTTGGTGGTATTTCCGAAATCTTTTAACCCTTGCACAAATTGCAATGGACTTGCTTTTTCGGGCAGCGTAGTTGCCTTCGACGACGTCAAATTGCTTGCGTAGTTAAATCGGGTCGGTTGGTTTTTTCCAGCCTTTTTCGTGGTCACTAAAATCACACCATAAGCCGCTCGAGCACCATATATGGAAGCTGCTGCTGCATCCTTAAGGATCGTTACGTTTTGAATATCCTTGGGGTTGACATCATCGATATTCATCGGCACATTATCCACCAATACCAATGGCTCCCCTCCATTAATGGACGTTACCCCTCGGATGTTTAATGACGTACCCTGTCCAGGTCTTCCACTACCAAATGTAACTTGCATACCCGGCATAGCACCCTGTAGAGCTTGGGAAGCACTACTTACTGGCCGGTCTCCCAGCACGTTGTCCATATCCACCGACGAAACCGCTCCAGTGAGGTTGGCTTTCTTTTGCGTACCGTACCCTACGACCACTACTTCGTCCAAGGAAGAAATGTCCTCTTGCATCACAATACGCATTTCTTTACTTGTTGTCGCGATTTCCTGATTCAGGTAGCCAATATAACTCACAATAAGTAGGGCATCGTTTTTACTTACGGTCAGTTCAAATTTGCCATTCGCATTGCTACTTGTTCCGTTGCTAGAGCCTTTTTCGGTAATGGAGACACCCGACAATGGAACGCCCGTATTATCAACAACGATACCGGTTATAGTCTGCCCCTGGGGTTTTCTTTCCAGAGGAGTGATCACCATCCTACTATCTTCCAGTTTTTTTAGCGATAGCCCTGCTTTATTTAATAAGGGGAGGAGTACCTGTGTCCACGGCTGGTTTGCAACATTGATGTTGCCTACTTCGCCTTCAAGCAAGAGGCCGTCTAGGTAAATGAACTTTACCTTGGTTTGTTTCTCGATTGATTTGATTACGCCTTTAAGATTACTGTCAAAAAGCCGCAAGGTCACTTTTTCTTGAGCTATGGAGTTGTTGGCCAAGACAGGAGCCGAAAAAATAAACAATAAACAAATGATTGACTTAATCATCAGTAGAATTTTTAACGATAAGGGAATCTGCACACGCGCATTGTTGGCATGTAAATTAATTTTCATAATTTTGATTTGATTGATGTTTAATAAAGTACCTTACTTTCTCAGGGCGCGGTACTTGTTAATTGATTAATCTTACGTGTAAAGGGTACATCTTTGATGTATCCTTTATTTTGTATTGGGGCTTACTTCATCACCATTGGTTTTTTATGTTAGTAAATGATAATTCGTTGATCTATTTTTTTGTATTTAAATTGGGCACCTCCCAACTGCAGTACCTTTAGCAGATCTTCTACACTTTTTTCCGTAAAAGTCCCCGTAACGGAAAGGTTGGTTAATGCCGTATTTTGTAATTCTATTTTTGTATCATACCATTTTTCCATTTTTAATAGCGCTGTTGATAATGCCTCACTATCGAAAGCCAGCTTCTCTTCTTTCCATGCTATTTCAGACGGCGTCTCATCTGGATTTTCTTTACCGAAAGAAGATCTTAAGATTTCATATTCTCTGAACTCTCTCTGTTCCGGGATAGATAGCTTCTCTTGGTTATGGGAAAGCGTGTTGTCCAGGATTTTTATTTTTTCGCCGGGTACGAGATGATAAACTTGCGTAGTGGATTTACGTTTATCGCTTACATACAACTCTATTTTGCCTTCAACGAGACTTGCTTCATAGCTGTCTTCGTCGCGGTACGATTTTATATTAAATGACGTGCCGACAACCTTTACTTTGATTCCTTTAGCAGCTATGATCATGGGCAAATCCTTATTCGGTGTCACATCAAAAAATGCTTCACCGTCCAATTCTATCGTACGGTCTGTTTTTCCAAACGAAGGAAGATAGGATATCGTGCTACCGCCATTTAGCCAAACCTCCGTGCTATCAGGAAGCGTGATTTTCTTTCGCTCTGCATTTTTTGTATGTATAGTCTTTGCCAGGGCCTGATCATCGATAGCAACGTTTTGTAGTCGGGGCACCAGGAAGAGAAGAATAGCTCCTACAACAGCAGCAGCAAGTGCAATCTTGTAGATCGGAAATTTCAACCATCTTTTCTGCAAAGTCGGAAAGGTGTTGTTTTCAGAAGAAATAACCTTATCAAATTTAGACTGTAACTCCGGTAAAGAGCTCTTTTTTACGTTTGATTTTGTTATCGTGTCAAATAGGAGACGGCGCTGCGCATCTTCTTCCAGATTTTTTTCCAGAAAAAATTGCTCCTCTGCACTCATCTCTTGTTTTAGATATTTATGCACAAGTTCGTAAAAATGATCTTCGTTCATGGCGGCTTCTTGGCTATTTGTAGGTAAGACAAATCAAGAGACCAAAATCACCAATAGAAAATTATATTTTTTTTAAGTATCCTGATTATGAGTTGTTTATTTTTTTTAAAAGGCCTCTAATATGAGCCAATGCCATTTGAATATGTCGGTCTACTGTGTTGGTACTCACTTCCATAATGACAGCAGCCTCCTTGTAGCTGAGCGAGTTATCCTTAATCAGGGTAAAAGCCATTTTCATTTTAGGCGGCATTTTGTCAATTATTTCTTCCAATTGTTTGCCAAACTCCTTGCTTAGCATCAGTTGTTCTGGGGTATACGGAGGTTGTACGGGCGATTCAGATTCTTTATACAGTGTTCGGATTTTCTGCTGGGATAGATGATTCAGCGAGCTGTTTTTTACGGATTGGAATAAATAAGTCTTTAAGTTAGATACCTGTTGGAATTTGTCTGCATTCGTCCAGATTTTCGACATTAGTTCGGATACGATATCTTCTGAAACTTCTACATTTTTTGTAATGGAGAGCGAAAAATGCAAAAGGTTGTCGTAGAAGTGAAAGAAAATCTTTTTAAAAGCCATTTCGTCTTTCAAGACAACAGCGTCCAAAATTTCCTCCCATTCGATATCGGCCATTTTCTCTAGCATCTGATTTTCCCCATTGGTCTAAAATATTAATAAAAATCGATATCGGTCAAGCAGTTTGAAAATCTGTCCCGTATCGAACAGATTTTCACCCTGTTTTTCAATAAAAGGGGGATTTATGGTGTTTCGGTTTTCTGTTTTTTGATGTTGATGTAATTTGACAGAAGGTGAAGGAGACGAATAGACATCATCTAAAAGAAATAAAATAGGAGATGAACTATCAGCCATTCATAACGTAGCGACCAAAAACTCTATGCCTGTTACCGTTACACATATTGCACGGTGTGATCAATTATTTTGTTTTGCAATCATCTAAACCGTCATTCTGACCTCAACAGATTACTTACCGCATTTTATATGAATAATTCGAGATTAGAAAAGAACAACAACTGCAAAAGTCCCCATTCGAGGCATTTACAGATAAACTCGCCCACATTTTTTGTTTCCGTTTTCTTAAAGAGATTTTTCCGGTGTGTCCGTACAGTAAAAGGCGATATAAAGAGCTTTTCGGCAATCTGTGGACTTGAGTTTCCTTTGGCCATCAAGGAAATCACTTCCATCTCCCGTTTGGAAAAAGAAGGAATATTATTTATTGCAAGTTCAGAAGAGAGATCGATCTGACAGTAATCATCGCGTGTACCTATGCCGGTAACCAGAACAATTTTGTTGTTTTTCTGTGTAACGTGATGAATATCTGTATGGATGTTCAATGCAGTCGATAATCTGCCCGAATCATCTTTAGCCAAATGTATGGCTTGATGATGAAATAGGTGATAACTACCGTTGGAAACACGCATGCGAAAACAATAAGACGTTTTCAGAAGAAGTTGATGCTCGAACCCTATCTCCTGCATTTTTACCAATGTGGCTTCCTCCGCCCGTAATACAAAATCCAGATCGTCCGGATGTATTTGGTCAATTATTTCCTTCACTGTCGTTGGCTGGCTCGTGAGCCCGTGAATGTCTTTGGTATTCTGGGACACTTGGGAAAGCGAGTAGTCGGCAATATTGATAATATAATGGTAATATGGACCAATTGCCAAAATATCCGATAGGTGATTCACGATACTATATGATTTTTCGGATTGAAAATTATTTGACAGTGCGTTGGGATAGCTCTCCCAAAGGTCAGCAAGAAGATGGCGATGTTTCTTGGGTTCCATAAACTATAAATATGTGGTCAATTAGTTGGTTTTGAAAAATACAGCCTGTTTGTGGCAGTTAAAAATATAGAAAAAGGTACAAAAATATTTGCGCTACGGCAATATTTCAGCGTTTGATATTCCAATGGTCCTAATATACCTCAATTGGGGTATAAGACCTTTCCATACTTTACCTTAATTTCGTATACAAGAGCTATACATACACCAATGGAACAGAAACGCTTTAAGGACCAAAATAAGAGATTAACAGAATTCAGGAAAGAGGTATTGGTCGTCTGCCCGGCTTGTCGGAAACAAGCTGTAGCGAGTGTGGATTATGAAAACGAAAAATCTCGATTGCTCTGCCCATCATGTGGCTATAACAAAGAAAGAACCACAGAAGCACGATTGTTCGGCATAAGAAGTCCAGTAGAGGTGGCCGCAAATCTTTATTTCGGTGCTGAACTGTGGCTGGTACATCCGTTTAAAGGAGACGTTATTTGGGCATATAATTATGCACATCTCGATTATTTGGAAAGTTATATCGCGGCCTCCTTACGGGAACATAAGGACCGGAGCCATTTTACGTTGCTCGAAAAGCTGCCCAAATTTTACCATGATGCCAAAAACCGAACTGCATTGTTGAAATTGATCAACAAGATGCGAAAGCGTTCACTCTAGCCTTGGATCTATGAAACGATTGTATGTGATTTTCTTTTTATTAGTATTTGGATGGATTCATTTTGCGTCAGCACAAGCGACTCAACCAAAAGATAACCTCCTGTTGGCAAAGGCCTATCTGCTTGATATTCAGAAGTCCTTATCTAAGAAGCAGGAAAGACCACAAAAGATCGTTATGCTTGATCGCTTAATCAGCCAAGGAAAAGCGTTAGACAAGGTATTTCACCGAGGTCAATTATCCAGTCTATCACGCTCTTTCATTTTATACTGCAATCGTTGGCACGCTACAAGTCTGATCTTAAAACTGCTGTAGAGAGCCCTATGGAAAGGCGGTATCTCGCGGAGAACATCCATTACTACTCAAACAGATCGATAATGTTCGTGCATCAAGGCAATAGGCATCCAAGTCGTGATCTATCTTAACATCTCTTCTCTTAAACGTGTATCTCAATAGATACTTTAAAAATACCCCATTTGAGGTATTTACATGCACGTGTCAAATATGGAACTTAGCAGTACTTATTAACTAAAAAAATGATTATGAAAACTATTGCCAAGATGATGTGCCTATTCATGTTTATAGGTTTTGTAGTTAAGGGCCATGCACAGAAGAAGGAAGAAACGGTCTACGCTTTTTGTTATTCCTATAAAACTGGGGATAAATTGTTCTATGTATCCAATATTGTAAACGGTGTTATAAATAGTGATATCTATTACGATGTAAATCGTGATGATTTGCAGCTTCAGTGGACGGCAAAGCTCAAGACGGTCGTCAATGATTATTACAATTGGGCAAATGTGTATATGGGGTTTCATGGCAGCACCCGTACGGATGGCTATGACAAAATTGATGAAGAACGTACAGAGATCATAGGCAAATTTAAGCAAGAAGGGTATACAATTCGTTATGTGAATACTTTTTCCTATCGAAAAAGTAAAAGAGAAGATGGCAATTAAAAAAATAACAGATGAAAACATTCTTAATACCAATATATTTTATTGTATTTCTGGGGTTTACAATGCAGAGCCAAGCACAGACTAAAGAAGAGACGATAGGTTGGTTGAAAGAAAAATTATCAAATAATATGTTGGGTAGGATTTCGTACACTGTCGATGTCAATGATAAAAAACACCATTTTCTACAAGCTCAATTGGATATTCTGTCTTGCTATTTAAACTAATTGGCAAAGATTAAAGATAGACTAGTATTGTTATCGACAGAGCTATCTTCCTTTGATTTTATACCAAAAATAATGAAAAAACTACTTATACTTTTTACGTTGTTCCTTGGATTAGGAACAGCTGAAGCACAAGAATCAAAACCGACGAAAGAAGAGACCGTTGAATATATCAACAACAAATTTGATAAACTCGTTTATCGCTCAAGCAATTCAGTTGCTGCTGATCAGATCGATTATTTGAACACCAAATTTGATGGCTGCAATTTCATTGTTAAGATGTCTTTCAAAAGAGTTATAGGTAAAAATGAATACTGTGTTGAAACTAACGATTCTTTTGAAATTCCTATAGATAAAATGGAGAAAGTAGAAATAATCGAATCTGGTTTGAGGTTAATGTCTCATCGAAATGCGAAATTAGTTAAACAAATAAGAGTGGGGACAAGCAAAGACTCCAATGGTACTTCTGAAAAGATTGATGAGAACGAAATATTATCCGCTGGATATCTTCCAATGTATCAGTCAGATGCTGACGAGTTAGTAAAAGCCTTCAACCACCTTCGTAAACTCTGTGGTGCCCCAGAGCCTATTTCTTTTGATTAAAATTTAAATAACATGAAAAATCTTATTTTACTACTAGTCTTTGTCACTTCATTGATAACAACCTTTGCACAGAGCATTACTTATCAGTTTATCTATTACAAAACCGGTACAGATGCGAAACCCATCTACTACTTTTCTGATCTCTTTACAAGCAAGGATTGGTCTAGTAACAAAGAAGAAATCAAATCGGAATTCAAATCCTTATTGGCAAAAGAAGGTATAGAGTAACCCCATTACTTATTCAGGAGGGGTTAACGGGGGCAAATTCAGCAGATTCGAAATTTAAGGCCAATGAGTTTAAGGAAATCATTATAAATCAGGATAAAGACAATTTCGAACGTATACAAACTCACTATTCGGCAAACAAAAAGGAGGTCTTTAATCCCTCGAAAAAGACAATTAACTTAAATAGATTATAATTATAGATTTTTCAATTTAAATGGTGGGATTTATTGCTTTTCAAACTTAATCCAGATAGCATATAATATGAAACAACTACTCATACTTTTCGTTTTATTCCTCGGATTAGGAATGGCGGAAGCGCAAACAAAAGACACTCCTCAAAGAATAGAGGAAAAGGAACTGGTGTCAGGAACAGAGCCAAGTAAAGATGCAACGGTTTTGTTTATAAAAACAAAATTGGCAAACGGTCTCTTGTGGTATACAAACCTAAGCTCAGTTCCCGGCAGTAACTGTGACAAATCTGCATTAGAATCCATGTTTAGGCCATCGTCTACGTCCTTTGTGACTAATACATTTGTATTTACGGCAACGTGTTCATACGACCCGACAATGACAGGTACACTTACGTTATTTCTCGATAAAGTAACTTCTATTGATATTGAGGGGAAGCATGGATTAACCCTAAAATCAGACAAGCCTTTTTTTGAAGTGATACACAATGGAGAAAAAATAAAACCGAACCTTAGCACTACCATTACATTTTTAGACGTATCAGACAATGAAAAAGTACGTAAAGCTTTTAAGCATTTATGTAAGCTGTTAAACATTCAATTGGTAGATGATATGTTTTAGGTCTTTTCCCGAAGAACCATTTAACCGTATTAAATCTTAATTATGGTCGCAAAATTAGTATTGCTATTCCTGTTCGGGTGGGTAGGCGTAGCTTGGGGACAGGAAGTTATTGAAAATAATTCAATAGTGTACGATTCAGACCGGAAGTCTAACCCGATATTTGATTCGCTAAATTATAATATACGTGAAAATCATCGGATATTACAATATCATGATCCAATTTTATATTTAGGTGCCTTTCCAATTTTTAGACCGGCCTCCGAACGTAGAACGCCGTTAGAAGACAGAGAGGGTAAGAAGGGATATTGGTTAGAAGGAGACATGAATTATCGCTTTGATCTGTATAAAGGAGCGTATTATAGCCCTGGGGCGACACGACCACTACGAGTGACATTTGACGCAGGTTTTACTGTGCGTATGACAAGAGATGAATCCAGTCCTTTATTGCCGACCAATAACCGTTTCGGTATAGGATTGGATTATATGCTCTCGGAATTATTCAAGCCCAAGAATTCGTCTATTAATTTTTGGCTGACTGTATTAGCACATCATTATTCAAACGGTCAATCCAAAACTGATTTTTTTCATGAGGACGGTCTTCGTAACAATTATAAAAATGGTGATTTCAGCACAAATTATATACGGTTTCTATGGTATATATCAAAAAGATGTCAGCATAATAATTTGTTCTCGGCGGGATTGGGCTACCAAAGAGATGGAGGGGTTGCTGGACCTTTTATCCTCGCCGAGGAAATGAAAAATGGTCACTATGGACAGAATAGGTTACTGCTCAATATTCAAGCTTTGCGGATACCCGGGTTTAGCATCGATGATGATGGTAATACCAGATGGCTGACTCGAAGAACAAAAATGTCGTTCAGGACGGAAATGTCCCTTATTTTGGACCAAGATTTAGTCGGTATCTCAACTACGAATAATCTATATCGGTTCGGAGCGCATAATTATTTTACTTACTTTCCAGCAGAAAAGGGGCGGGTAGGTCTGATGGTCAAGCACTACTTTGGGAGAGACTATATGAATATGCGGTATGACGATGTTGTAAACGCGTGGATGGTAGGTTTAACAATAGATATGAACAGATATTAACCTGCTTAAAATTTAATCCTGTTGCACATGTTCTAGTGCGCAAATAAATGGGGCTAGCAATAGAGCATATCTAAAAGACATCGAAATAAAGCTAACAAACATTAACCATGAAAAAACTACTTATACTTTTTATATTATCGTTAGGATTAGGAACCGTGAATGCACAGGCGAAGAAAACAGTGTCAAAATCAGCTGTTGCAGAGGGACAACCAATAGCATCTACCAAGGAGCAAACTCCTGCTGAGGCCAAAGGACCATCAAAGGAAGAAACAATAACCTACATTCACAATATTGTTAAAAATATTAAATATTACAATTTCGAAAGTGCCCCCAACATTAATGTAACCACCTCAGATAATACTATTTACGAAAGTGTTGTTTTAGATGGCTGCAATCTAATAATCACCTCGTTATGGGAAAGGAAGGCTACCACAAAATTAGGTTCCAGTCAAAGTAAAGGCCAACAAATTGTCACGGTTCCAATAGATAAAGTTGAAAAAATAAGTACAGGATTAAACTTTATAAAATTTTCTTATTACCAAGGAGAAGAAGCGATTAAGACAAAGCTAAAAGTCGACGAAGTGAACTACGCTAAATCCACAAAGGTTACAGAAACGTATTCACCGGATTATACAATAATTGGCAATGAAAACGAAGAGGTTTTTAATAACCTTGCAAAAGCATTAAATCACCTAAGGAAACTCTGCGGTGCTCCAGAACCCATTTCTTTTGATTAAATACTAGATACCATGAAAAAACTACTTATACTTTTCGCATTTGTCCTAGGGATAAGTGGGACGAAAGCCCAAGAAACAAAACCTTCATTTGAAGAGACGGTAAATTATATCAACAACATCTTTAAAGAAAACAAACATTTGAATATCAATGTTAAAGCTAATAAAAGCGTGAGAGGCGGAATTTGTCATGCCATTAGTGCTTCAAAGAATGGTAAAGTTATTTTTTATTCTCACTTTTCCGAGGCGGGGATATATAAGGAACACGAGTTGTTTACCATATTTTCTTTTAATTTATTTGATTTTGAAAAAATAGATATGCCAGATGATCATGATTGGAGAAATATATTAGACAAGAATAATAATAGCATAGGTTTAATATCTGATTTGCCAGCTACTTATGTGCCCAAATTAGTAAATGCCTTCAAGCATCTTCGAACCTTCTGTACAAAAGAAAAAGATCCATTTGAGTAATCTTAAAAGATTGATATGACATGCGCTACACCACACTACTTTACCTGTTGTTATCCTTCCTGAGCCTATCCGCTCAGGAAAACACACTCTACAAAGGAAAAAATGTCCGGACTATCCCCATTGTTGAGAAACGGGATAGTACTGGCTTGGATCCTTTCAAGGTAGCTCAACGGGTGGAACTAGTATTCTATACCAGTAATCGTATGTCCTGGAAGAACAGTGCCGGGAAAAATCTCGAAGAACTGCTCACGGATGGCCGTTTAAATATTCCTACAGATAGTATTGCGGGGCGAGTAGAGCTCGATTCTGCTCAATGTGCCGATTGGCAGCACACTCTGTACCAAAGCCAACTCTGCGACGAACTGCTGGTTGCAGGATGTTATGAACCACGGCACCTGCTCGTTTTTTACGACGACAGCAACAGCTCAGTCGGCTTTATAGAAATTTGTGTTAGCTGCGCCGGCGCTTGGGTAAGCCAAGGACTTCGATCTTTTGTTGTCTGCCCTGAACGCATGAGCGTATTGGAAGGTATGGTCGGTCAGATTGCTGAGAAGAGCAACTTAACAGCTTTCAAAAGTAATACAGAAAAAACGAGAAGCAAACGTGACCGTAAGGATAAACGAAATTCAATCCCATAAGAAAAAACTCTTGGATCATGAAAGGTAATGAAAACCAACTGGTTACTTCATGGGACAATTACCCGGAGATATTCTCTCCCGAAAAGGGAATGGAACACAAGCTCAGTTTAGTTGACCTATTGGCAGATTTCCTGTTTACAGGCAGTTATTATTACTATACCATCGATATACTTGGACAGGCACTTTCCAATCAGCATAGGAATATCCTCCAGGTACATGGCCTTACCGAGATGCCCCAGACTTTAAATGAGGTTATTGATCTGGTTCATCCGGACGATATGGATTTTGTGATCCGGGCAGAAGAGGCTGCCCATCGTTATATTCTCAGTATCGGTATTCAGCATATCCAATCGCTGAAGTGTTGCTATTGCTTTCGTATGCGTGTAGGTGATGGAACATACCGACTGTTTCATCACCAGTCTATTTCTATTGTAGTGGACAGCAAGTTTCGTATTGTGAAGAGTCTCAATATTCATACGGATATTGAACACCTCACTCGTGTAAATAACCGTATCGTCACCATTATGGGAATCAGGGGAAATGATGCATTCCATCAAATGACTATAAACGACAATAGAATGAACCCCCTTCCGGACTTAAACCTTACGTTGAGGGAGCGTGAAATCCTTCGTTATATCTCCAAAGGATTCTCCAGTGAAAAAACTGCAGAAATATTGGGTATCACAACAAATACCTGTAGGACGCACCGTAAAAATCTATTTCGAAAGATAGGCTGCCATAGCGTTGCTGGCCTCATTCATAAAGCGACAGCGTTAGGCCTTTTACCATAGTAACAAGAGTCCGGGAAAAGTGAAAGTATCCCAAATGACACAGTCCATTCTGGACATAATCACGTCGGGTTTGCCCACTTTTCAGATAGATGGCCTCTCAATAATTTCAATCAAGGGTATAAAAAGTGATGAGATTAGAATTCAAATGATATATTGACTTTGCCTCCCAATCCCTTTTCAACAACATCAAACAATGTTTTTAGTGTGATGTTACTTCCGTTATTTTCAATTTTCGAAATATACTCTCGTTTTTTATCGATGAGTTCGGCAAGCTGGGATTGGGTAATATTTCTTTCTTCGCGCGCTTTTTTAAGGAGCTGCCCAATTTTAAAAGATTCAAAATCCCGATCCAGCTCATCTCTTCTTTGGGTGCCTACTTTTCCGTAAACATCATCTTTAATATATTTCCAATTCTTAGTTTCCATTTTTCTATACCTTTTGTTCGTCAGAAAAGCCATATCTTTATGAGTAAATATACCTCCATATTTTGTGTTCAATTACCCCGAATTCGGGGTAATTAAAATCGGAATTATTTATTTTCTCCCAAACGCTCAGATATTCTAGTTTTAGAATTCAGCAATAATAATCTTTTTCATTCCCATCATTTTTTTAAATGCGCCGGGTTTTTTGTTGAGTTCCTCCCAATTTTCGGGACAAACCTGCCAGCTTAATCCGTATTTGTCTTTCAGCCATCCACAAACGCTCTCCTGTCCTCCACCCGATGTAAGAGCGTCCCAGTAGTAGTCTATTTCAGTTTGATCTTTACAGGGGATCATCAGCGAAATAGCCTCGTTAAATTTGAATTCCGGTCCGGCATTGATCCCGATGAAATGCATTCCCAGAATCTCAAATTCTACGGTAAGCACTTTTCCAGCGAAATCCTTCTGGAAATCAGCCAGTCCTTCGGCTTCTGAATTTGGATAATAAGTAATATTAATGATCTTGCCGTCTTTGAAAATCGATAAGTAATATTCTGCGGCTTCCTGTGCGTTGCTGTCAAACCAAAGGTTTGGAATTATCTTTTGCATAGCTTTATATTTTTGGTTATTATCACATTATTTGAGTTTTAATAATTTACAGTCTTACAAATTTATAGGATTTGGTCTTCGATCCACTTTCCATAAGATAAGAAATAATAACATTTACGGCTATTTGTCGGTATCTTCCCGCTACGGCTTAGATATACCACCTTTCCCTCCGTTTTTAAAATCTAGATCTTTCGAACAAGAAAAAGTTAGTATGCAAACTGATAGAAGATTAAATCACAAGAATTTTATCATATGTTTCTTCATACATGTTGTTTTCAATTTTTTGTTAATAAACAGATGTTATAATGTTTGATCTCTGAATAATATAGCTGCGGAAATACTACACATGCCGGCTAAGATAAACGTGGAGCTTTCGTAGTTAATTTGGAATATTGGAATTATGGTTATTGTTTTTATGTTATGAGGTATTTGCTATGTCAGTTCTTTCTGTAAAATTTCCGTTGGTATAGCTTTCATATATTTTGGAAGTAGCGAAAGCCTCTGCAATTTTTTCAAATTGCTTAAGGGGCTCAAATCTGGATTCCTGTCTTCAATAGAAACCGCTAAATGTAAATATTGGAGCTGGTTTAACCCTCGCAACGGGTCAATATTTTTAATCGCTTTCCCTGTACCACTCATTTTTCCGTGATCGATAAAAAGCTCTTTTAAATTAGTTAACTCTGAAACTGGAGCAAGGTCGTAAAGATTATTGATGCCATAGATATACAGTGTTTTTAAATTTTTCAAACCTTTTACAAAATCAATATTTTCAACCTTTTTAATATTTGCCAAGATCAAAACTTCCAGTGATTTTAAACCAGAAAGATTTGGAATTTCATTTTGTTGGTTGCTACTTATCTGTAGGTATTTTAAATTAGGCAAAGTGGTCAATACGGCCAGGCGTTCTTGGTCAATATCATTTACAGTTATTGCCTCTATATTTTTCCTTCCGCAAAGCGAGGACTGGTTCGTGTATTGGAGTTTAAATTTTTTAAGTGGCGTACCAAGACTTACCACTTTTGCAGTTTCCTGTAGCGCTGATAAGTCAAACGGTGCAGTAACCGTTTCTTCCAAAGTACCAAGATGAGCATAGACTCCGCCAGGTGCTTTTGTCTCTAATAAATAATTGTCCCAATTCATTTGCTGTCTGGTTTTTAATTTAAAATAATGTTCTTCTGATTTTCAACAAATATCCAAGCTTTTCAATAGTGAATAGTTAATAATCTAGTGTACACGAGGGTTTCTTTCAGTTTCCCATTGTTACCTGAAAATAGATCGTATTCAACATGCCGTTGTTTTCATTATAATAGTTTGGAATTATACTAGAGCCCATAATGCTCCAGATACCTATCCCTAAACATAAATGCCTCTGATGTCTCATCCACAACAAAATTCACCATCCGCTTTTCTACTCCTCCGTTATCACCACTATACTGCTGTGCATCGAAGGGTGCAGGGAACGGAAATTGATTGATAGCATCCATGTCCATTTGCGATTTAATGCTGTCGAGCTCCGCCTTGGTTATCTTTTTAAAGGTTTCTACCAAATAGGACCCAAACATATCGTACACCAGATTTGCGTATTCTACTGGTGTTATAAGCTCATTGAACCTATTAGAATAGCCGAAAATGGAAACTTCTTTGGTTGTTACGCCATTCAACTTTCTGTCTTTAAAAGCTGGGTGAAATTTAACGGTATCCGTATTGTAAACAGAATCGTAAAAAAACTTGTGCGTACTCCTGATCGTATCAAAATACAATGTAAAATCGTAATTCCCCTTTTGCATCAATTTTTTAGGTGTCAATACGTTTGCCCAAATAAAATCGAAAACTAAATGTGCAATCTGCCCGTCCACCCTTGGTCTTTTGAATAAAATGGAGGCTCTCGACAACCCTTCATCATCATCGATGCTCCAAAATCTGCTAATAGTTACTTCCATATGTTAGCTGTATTTATAATTGAGCTTTATAAGTAAACTTACCATTCTCTTCTAAAACGTAAGTCTCGTCCTTGAAAATGGGTTTTTCTTCCATCCAGTTACTGCTTGTAACTGTTATTTTGTCTTTTTCTATTTTGCTTGTTTTACCAAATGCTGATTCTGCTACTTCGTCATAAGCAATGTCCAGCTTGTCGACTATTCTGTTTTCCTTATTTACGGTAATCAAAGTTGCGAACAGCTCGTTTTCACCGCATTGATAGGAAACGACTATGGCGGCAAAGTTTTCAGAAAAAGGTATTTTATAGTGTAGCCTGAAATTCATTGCATCTTTACACTGGGGATCAAACTTGATCTGTTTAAGGAATCCTTGTGTGTCAGGTTCCCCGGAATTTTCAAAGTTGTCGAAATTGGTAGAGTCCATTATTGGAAAATGTCGAACGTTGAGCCCAATAAGTATATCGGCTCCGGCAGACTTCAACCGAACAATGGTGGTATCGTTTTCTATAAAATAGTACCTTATCCGTTCTCCGCTTTGTCTCCCGACAGACGGTATAGTGTCAGATTTAAATCCTTCTTTTATAAATATCAGGTTACCCAGCCATTCCGGGCTTCTGGCCAGCCTAAAATATCCGGTACTGTCGGTCGTTGCTACCGAGCTGTTCTTCCTTTCTTCCTCAAATATGGTTACACCTTGAATCGGCTTTTCGTTTTCATCCACTACTATTCCCTGATAAAAATTATTGGCCGAATTGCAGGAAATAAGTGTCAGTATCAGAATATAAAATAAGGGGTTTCTTAGGATCATATCAATTGGTTATTCCAGGATTAACACATCAAAGTCTTTGCCAAAATGTTAGGATTAAAAGCATTAATTTTAACAATTAAAAATTTGCAGATTTGCTTGGTTAGCTACTAATAAGCTGTTATCTCTGTAGCATAGTTTTCCGGAAGCGGAAAACAGTAGACGGTACATGGAAGTTGGCTAAATTGTCCGACAGGCGAGGGGGATGAATTTCGGACACCGGCCGACAGGATGCCCGATTCGGGAAAAAGGTAACGTTTGGCAAATCAACGAGCTTCGTAGCCACCTTTGCTGCAATACTTTTATTGACTGTACCTGAGTAATAACAAAATAAACACTTGGATTGTTCACATTCTCCTCATTGCCATAATGGTTTTTTTGGATATTTATAGGAAAATGCCACCTGGTTGTCTGAGGTATTGATATTAGCTGTATACTGGAAACCGTCAATAATTGAAAGGTCATGCAAGTTTGAAAAAAAAAATCTCCAGCCCGTTGGGTGTATTTTTTTCCAAAAACCTTGTGCCTACTAAACACTAACCTTTGATGCTCCCGAAACGAAACATAGCATACTCCGGCTCTTTACACGAATAAAAAAAATGTCAGGCATGAGGAATATAAGCATTGGAAATGGTATTGAAACAAAACTTTAATTCCCCTAATTGCTTCATGATACCCTTATCATGAAAATCTAGGTCGATGATGCAAATATCGGGTAGCGTTCTTAGTGAAGATAGCTGACTGTTCCCGTCTGTAATATTATCAGAGCGAAAGACAACATCTCCCCTCGAAGCAACGAGGTCGTCATGTATTAAATCCATCACTGGACTTTTATCGTTGATAAATGCAACGGTAGTTCGGTTTATGTTCTTTGTCTCCATATTGACATAGTTTTTTATTTGTATGGAGTGCCTGTACAATAAAAATAGAATTGCCGTTAGGTTTGAATATGAGTACAGAAACAAAGAGGGTAAATGGTTTAGAGCCTACGGAAACGAGAATTGGGAGTTTGATGAAAACGGCTTAATGAAAAAACGGTACGCAAATATCAATGACCTCGAAATAAAAGAGGCTGACAGGTATTTATAATTACTAAATTGTAAACGAAAACGGAATACTTATATGGTCGAAAATACTTTATTAAAAAACATCTCGAAATATATAGATCTTACGCAGGATGAAATTTTAGCTTTCGAGCGTTTTTGGACGGAGAAAACATTGGAAAAGGGGGACTATCTTTTGCGTAATGGCGATACCTGTCGTTATGATAGTTATGTCGTTTCGGGAGCATTAAAAGCATTTTACATCAACGCTGACAATGGCAATGAGGAAATCTTGTTTTTCGCTATCGACGACTGGTGGGCTTCTGACTTAGATAGCTTTTCCAAACAGAAGCCCTCAATATACAACATCCAAGCCATAGAAAGAACGACCGTTTTACAGATTAGCCACTATTCTTTTCAGCAGTTACTGGCTGAACTTCCCCGTTTGGAGCGGTACTTTCGGATAATATTAGAAAGTTATCTGGGCGCATTGCAAAAAAGAATTATCTATAACAATGTTCAGGATGCCGAAAGCAGATATTATGCCTTTTTGGAAAACTACCCAAACATAGCATCCAAAGTACCCCAATATCTGATTGCATCGTATTTGGGTGTATCAGCTGAATTTATAAGCCGCATTAAGAAAAAAAATAAACCGTCTTGACCTAGATCAATTTTTTCTCCATCAATTACCGTCAACTTTGCTTCATAATATTAAGAAGCAAATGAAACATCATCCTATTTTTCAGAACGCCATTACATGGCAAAGAGAATTGATCAACCGGACGGTAGTTGCCCCCATGTCACGCGTGAGCGCTACGGCGGACGGCTTGGCTACCCACGAAATGAAGGACTATTATTCCGCATTTGCAATTGGAGGATTTGCAGTTATCATTACCGAGGGTATCTACACTGATGTATACGGTAGCCAGAGTTATAACAACCAACCTGCACTTGTAAACGATGCGCAAAGCGCTTCATGGGAAAAGGTAACCCGTGCTGTCCATCAATCTCCCTCCCTTATTTTCGCCCAGTTGATGCACGCAGGTGCTTTATCGCAATATAGTGAGAACACCTTAGCTCCGTCTACCCTAAAACCTATTGGTACAAAGATGTCCTCCTACGGTGGCCAGGGGACATTTCCTACCCCTAAAGAAATGGACTTGACGGATATTGAAAGAATGAAACAGGGCTTTATCAATGGAGCTGTAAATGCTTATAAGGCAGGCTTTGACGGCGTAGAAATTCACGGGGCAAATGGCTATTTGTTAGACCAGTTCCTCACACCGGAACTGAACCACAGAAACGACCATTATGGTGGCACTATGCAGAACCGTTTCCGTGTTATTGCTGAAATTATTGCTGGTATAAAGGCTTCCGTACCAAAGGATTTCATTGTTGGTCTACGGGTTTCAGAGGGGAAAGTAAATGACCTTACCTACCGTTGGAAACATGGTATTGAAACAGCTAAAGAACTGGCAGAAGAAATAAAGGTGAGCAAACCCGATTTTGTTCACGTAGCGGTGCAGACGGGCGAATGGGAACGGGACAGCTTTTTTGGAGAAGGAATATCATTGGCATCGGTTATCCGGCAGGCAACGGGCATTCCTGTAATCGCCAACGGTGGTTTCCATAATCTTGAAAAGGCGGAAGTTGCCTTGAAGGACAACCATGCAACGCTGGTTGCTATCGGAAAAGCAGCCTTAGCAGATCCCCATTGGGTGATGAAAACGATGAACGGGTTACCCTTGATTCCTTTTCACCGTGAAATGCTGTGGCCGGAGGCAACCCTTAGCCATACCCGGAAAATCGTCAAAGAATTAAATCTTGAAAATAGTTAGAAAGAGAACAATGAAAATGAACAGATTCTTGATAATCGGCACTTTACTTTCAGTATAGGCCATTACAGGAAAAACGTTCGCACAAAGAAACACATCTATAACTTCAAATAAATAAAAAATGAAACCTGCTTGTGTCACCATTGAAAAAAGGATACATAAAAATCAATTCAAGCAAGCTTCATTGCCATTAAAAAACAAATTATTATCATGAAAATTTCACAAATTAAAATTACGCCGGACGCTTATGAACCATTCCGTCTGGCTCAGGGACATCGTGTAGGCGATCTGTTGTTTATTTCCGGACAGACCGCTATTGGCAAGGATGGAAAGCTTATGGGCATAGGTGACTTTGATGCACAGGCAAAAATGGCTTTTGAAAATCTGGACAAGGTATTGAGAGCTGGAGGTTCAAGTCTGAAAAACGTGGTTAAGGTCACTATCATGCTCCGTGACATGAAGAACTTTGAGAAGATTGTAGAATTGAGAGGCAAATACTTTACCCCCCCTTATCCGGCAGATACTATTTTTGAAGTATCGTCATTGTTTTCGCCGGATGCATTGATTGAGATTGAAGCCATTGCTGTGGCTGATGCGCTGGCAGATTGGGAAAAGTAATACGAAAATTAAACCAGTCACAGTAAGGAGTGGATAAGCAGTATCTACTCCTTGTTTATTCTGGACATTTATAGACAACGAAGTATAAATAACCATACATTATCAAATGATAATAATTGCGTATTTTAGTATTTTCTGATATACTAAGTTTGACATGAGAATAAACTTCACATTTCATAATTATCATTTTTCAATCTGGACGGAAAAGCATTCCCAGGACTATACTAATTTTTAGACATCTTCCTTATGATACAAAAACATTCAGATAACTTTGATCTGCTCAGATATTTAAGGTCTCAAAAAAATGATGGCCATATAGCGCCTTATTATCTGGCATCAAAAAAGTGTCTTGAAGACTTGAAAATCACCAATCCCTTTAAAAACTACTTTTATACTATCGGCCTGTATTATGGTGAGGGAGCTCGCATCAGGATAGGCACTACCGATTATGATTTAACACGAGGAAGCCTGTTGACGATTGGCCCCGGAATGACCTGTCAATGGCTCAATACCAGTTTTCCCTCAAATGACACGTTATTTTTTTATGATGATATTTTTGTAAATAATTTCAGCAGGTCATTTTTCTATTCCCTCGAATTTTTTTGCCCCGATGAAAAGAGTGTGATGCAACTCACCGACAGGCAATTTGAGGAAATGCAGCAGCTTTTCAGCACACTTCGGGCAATCGCTGATAAGCCCGAAGCAGTATCGGGAATACTATATTCGATCCTGATCATTTCACAGAAATATTTCTGGAACCTGTACCGGGGCAATAAAAAGGAACTCAACGGTAAAGAACATACCGTTGTAAAGTTTAGAGAATTAGTTTCAAAGAATTTCTCGCAGTTTAAAGATGTTGCTTTTTATGCAGAACAGTTGCATATATCCCCAAAATACCTGAGCGAAATATTAGTAGAATACACCGGGCTTTCGGCGAAAAAATGGATTGAGTTCCATATCATGCAGGAGGCAAAGTACCTGTTGAGCTTTTGGAATATGTCTGTCAAGGAAGTGTCTTTTCAACTTGGCTATACAGACTCTTCTCATTTTTCCCGTGCATTCAGAACCTACGAAGGCCAGCTCCCCACTGAGTTCAAAAATACAATTGAAATTCCTGCATAATCGCGGGTTCTACATCAAAAACAGAAAAAACTACATTTTTTGCCGTCATACTTACAGTATTGACGGCTAGGCTCCTTCATATCTTCGTATGGTATTACATAAAACGTACAATGAAGTTTAGATAAGATGTATTTCTTTCGTTACGAAAAGACAAGACAAATCACCAACGGAAGAAAATATCCTGAATAGGTTGTCACGTTTTCTGCACTTCATGTGTCCATATTTTAAACAGTGGTTGACTGTAATAATTATCCGACCACAGCCTAACAAAAAGAAATTTGAAGGGAACGATGAAAGAAACAACGAAAATAAAATACTTGCTGGCCTGCTTGTTTTTCAGCATGTGCTACGTGCACAGCCGGGCGCAAGTTCCTGTAGAAATCACTGCAGGGCATTCGAGTTACTATTATCAGCATATGTTTTCCGGTAAAATCATAGCGGAAAAGCCGTTTGGATTTTTTAATACGTCTTCTATTTTGCTTCCTTACGACAAAAAACGCGGAATTGAAGTGATGAGCCAATCGTATCTTACTTACGAAATAAATAAACGCTGGGCAACCGGTTTGGGTTCTATCTATGCACCGGGAAATCGCTTTGTGCCTTCGGCTTTTGTTTGGTTTTTCAATAAAAAAAATGATTTATCGTATCTCATTTTTACGAGAATGGATGTTTGGTCTAAACCCAGCCTTGAGCTATTCGGTTCTGTGGAATATCAAGGCAGCAAAAATCAGGATTTTAATCTTTATGCGCGTTTGCAGCTTCAATATATTACTTCAATGCATTGGAACGGGCACTTAAAGAGCGTGCAATATGCAAGATTAGGAGTGGACAATAAAGGTGTACAATATGGTTTGGGTATAAACTTTGACCAATACGGGCCAAATACTGAACACTATAGCAACTTTGGACTTTTTGTGCGAAGAGTATTCTAACAGAACTTTTAAAATACAATTAAATATGAATATAGATAAACTCAAAACAGAAACACCTCACAATAAAAGGAAGAGCGTAACAGTACTTGGATTGGGTAATATGGGAGCCGCGATAGCCCATACATTTATCAATCAAGGTTATGATACGGTTGTGTGGAACCGTAATGCGGAAAAATGTAAACCACTAGTTGAAGCAGGTGGAGCGGGTATAGAAATACTTATTGAGGCAGTTGCTGCCAGTAAACAGGTTGTGATCTGCCTGTTAAACAATACGGCTGTGGATGAAGTACTCAAACAGGTAGCTGGTGCGGTTGCCGGAAAAGTATTCATCAATTTAACGAGCGGCACACCTGCTCAGGCTCGTGATTTTGCTGAGTGGGCTGAAAAACAGAACGCTTCCTATATCGACGGAAAAATATTGGCCGACCCAATAGACATCGGAACCGCCAAAGCACAGTTATTATTCAGTGGTAAGCCAACCGTTTTTGATGCGCAGTATCCGCTGTTGGAAAAGCTGGGTGCCATTACTTACTACGGAGAAGACGCAGGAGCCGCGGCTGTAGATTTTTTAGCGCAGGTAGCTATTGGCTATGAATTTTTAATAGGTTTTTTGCATACCCTACAATTGGTGGATCAGGAAGGAGTGGATTTGGCCGCTTTTGCACATCGGGTTGCGGGCACGCTACAGGGCTATGGCCCGCTGCTGTCCCTAATGGTCAATGAAATTAAGTTGGGTACATACCAGCCCGACTTGGGGCCGCTTCAGGTTCAAGCCGCTATGTTTGATGACCTCATCAATCATCGAAAATCAAAAAATGTGGAAACTCTGCGCATGCAAGAAATCAAAAACCTTATGGACCGTAGAATAGCTAATGGGCATGGAGCGCAGGGATTTTCGAGTTTATTCGAACTACTGGGGAAACAATAGCAATTACCGGCATTGACCACAATATTTGAAGGGAATGCAAACAAGATATGAACTAGAATAAAAAAAAGAAAATGATGAAACAGAAATTTTTTAGTACACACAATGATTATACAGGTCTGATCATTCGCCTGACAATCGGTATCGTTATGTTTCCACACGGAGCGAGGGCTATGTTGGGCTGGTTTGATGGCTATGGGTTTACTCAAACTTTGGAGGGTTTGCAACAGATGGGACAGCCGTGGCTGGTGGGGCTATTGGTTATATTAATAGAGTTCTTTGCATCCATTTTTATAATAATGGGCTTTGCCTCCCGTTTTTTGGCAATTGCATTGGGTGGACTTTTTATCGGAATAATTTTATTTGGCGGACATCTCGAGCATGGCTTTTTCATGAACTGGTTTGGCGATAAGGAAGGTGAAGGATTCGAATATCATTTGCTGATGCTCGGCTTATGTCTGGCACTGTTCATTCAGGGAAGTGGAAAATATTCACTGGACAATTTGATATCCAAAAAACTCACAGCTTAAATTTAAACAATGATGATCCCGATTCATGAACTTTTATGGTTTGCTTTGGCTGCCTTCCTGATGGTTATCAGCCCGGGGCCGAATATGATTTATCTTATTTCAAGAAGCATTACGCAGGGTAAAACAGCCGGGCTTGTTTCACTAGTTGGCGTTATCTGTGGTTTTTTATTTCATATCGTCCTGGCGGGATTTGGATTGACGGCTATATTACTGGCTGTTCCGTTTGCTTACGGAATACTGAAAATTTCGGGCGCTATTTACTTGCTGTATTTGGCGTATAAGGCCATTAAACCCAATGGCAAAACATTTTTTGAAGTGAATGAGCATATTGCCAAAGACAAGCCTCGAAAACTGCTCCTGATGGGCTTTTTTACCAACCTGTTGAATCCTAAAATGGCTGTATTTTACCTGTCTTTTTTTCCTCAATTTATCAAACCGGAATATGGCTCTATATTAGGTCAGAGTATGGCATTGGGTATTACACAGATTTCTATCAGCTTCACTATCAATTTTATTATTGTAATGACCGCTGCAAAAATGGCTTCTTTCCTTACAAGAAATCCACTTTGGGTAAGGACGCAAAAATGGTTTATGGCCAGTGTACTGACTTTTTTAGCCATAAAAATGGTGCTTTCAAAAGCTAAATAATGACAAACAAAAAATAAATATGGAAAACAGAATAGACATACAGCAGCTTGAGCCGGATGCATTCAAGGCAATGTTCGCTCTGGAAAATTACCTACACAATTCAGGACTTTCTAAAGCGCATTTCTATCTGATTAAAATTCGTGCTTCGCAAATCAACGGTTGCGCTTTTTGTATCAACATGCACACTTCGGATGCATTAAAGCAGGGTGAAACCGCACAGCGAATTTTCCTGCTCAACGCCTGGAAAGAAACCGGATTATTTACCGAGGAAGAGAAAACAATTTTAGCCATAACCGAGGAAGTAACCTTAATCAGCCAAAACGGGTTAAGCGATGAAACGTACAGACAGGCCGAACAACTTTTTGATGGAAACCAGATTGCACAGATCATAATGGCGGTTGTTACGATAAATGCATGGAATAGGATTGTAATCAGCACCAAGAAAACAGTAGTATAAAAAGAATAATGAACTAAAAATGATACTCAATTATGCAAACAATTCCTAAACCATTCAAAATCCTGGTATCTGTCCTTGTAGTTTCCAATGTCGTGTTGATGATTTGTATTGTCTACCTACATTTAAATAACAGGCCAAACTTTAATGCAGAAAGAATAAATATCAATGATGCTTCCGGAAAAAATCGTGTCGTTATTGCAAACACAGACCATATTCCCGAGCCCATTATTGATGGAAAAACGTATAAAAGAGCTTACGCCCCAGCAGGTCTTATATTCTATGATAAGAACGGCGACGAAAGAGGCGGTCTTGCTATTACCGATAATGAGCAGACTAACTTAAATGCCCTATCATTCGATTACCAGAATGCAGATGCCATTGGAATTCTCGCACAGGATAATAAAAGCGACAATTATTTCAGGGCTGGGCTGGTGATCAATGACAAAGACCTGTCGCGGAAACCCGGACATAATATCAACCGTATCAACCTGATAACGGAAAACGGGAACGCGGCTTTGGTAATGAAGGATAACAATGAAATACCGAGAATTATTCTAAAGGTTGATAGTGTGGGCAACCCGTCTTTCGAAATGTTCGACAAAGACGGTAAACTGAGCTGGAAACAATAAACTCAAGTCTTATGAAACAGACATTAAAAACCATCATCCTTATCATACCCATTCTTATGGCGGTGAATACTTTTGGTCAACATCAAAATCGATTAAAAATGGAACAGAATAACAGAGAAGAACGTACTGTTACGGAACATGTCGCCGTCATCGATAAAATCAGCATTCCCAAAAAAGCTATCGCGGAGTATTTCCAAAAATCGCTTTTCATCAGAAATACACTTCGGCAGCAGCCCGGCTTTGTAAAATATGAAATCTTTCAACAGACAGGCGATAGTGGAGACCTTCGGGTTATTACAGTTGCCACTTGGGCAGACCGACAGCGGATGGACGATGCCAGAGTGGTCATACGGGAGGCAATGCAAAAAGCGGGGATTAAAATGCCCGCCTTTTTAGAACAACATGGTATTACGATGGAAAGGGGTATCTATCAGATGGTCGAGGAGTGAGTCTTATAGATTTATAGCAGACTTGATAATTATCTTCAAGAAAGTATAAAACAGTGATGTCTTAATGTCTATAAGAGAACTTGACCGGATTCCGCAAGAAACGGATTTCAATAGATGCATGGTATCGTTAATTTTAAAAGAAACAGCAAAGCTGAGTAATGAAATCATAAAAGGTATTCTAACATGCACATTAAAAGTTATCCTTCCATTCTGTACTTCGGCACTCCGGTAGTACTTATCAGTACCAAAAACCCTAATGGTACAGATAATCTTGCACCCATATCTTCGATTTTCTGGTTGGGGTGGCGTTGTATCATTGGTCTTGGGGCTTCCTCCCAAACTGCCAAAAACCTTTTGGTAACCAAAGAGGTCGTATTAAACCTATCATCGGTAAACGAGGCAAAGGCAGTGAACCTACTGGCCAGAACCACGGGTTCTAATCCAGTGCCCCAATCTAAAATGTTAAAGGGGTATCGTCTCGAAGAAAATAAATTTGAAATAGCAGGATTGACGGGAACCCCTTCCGAAACCATCAAGGCCTACCGGGTTAACGAATGCCCTGTACAAATGGAAGCTGTTGTCATGGCCATTCATAAATTGGCAGAGGATGAACCATTAGAGCAGGGCAAGATCATCACATTTGAACTAAAGATAAACAGGGTATATCTCGATCAATCAATTATTATGGATAATTATACAAACCGGGTTGATCCCGATAAGTGGAAACCTCTCATTATGAGTTTCCAGGAGTTTTATACACTTGGCGATAAAGCACATGTATCGACGCTCGCAGAAATTCCTGAAATTTTATACAATACCAACGATAGAAAATCAGCACAGGAGGAAGTTTAGTGAAAACAAAAATAATGACTAAGAAATGATAACAAAGGACGAAATTTTAAATCTCGAGAACACACTTTACGGAGCCATCCAAAATAGGGATACGGAAGTGCTCGGCAACCTATTGCATACTGATCTACTTTTTATAATTCCCGGCGGTCAGACGATAACCAAAGAAATGGATTTGCAAACGTATCGTGAGGGAAACTTAAAAGTAAACGAAATCACTCCCAAAGTAGAAGAACTGCATATCATAGCGGATCTGGCAGTTATTACTTTGCAGATGGAGTTAAAAGGGAATTATAATAACGAGCCTTTTGAAGCTAAATATAAATATATCCGTTTTTGGAAAAAGTTTCCCGAAGGCATAAAAGTAGTTGGAGGAAGCGGAATGGCTATTTAATCAAAAGCCTGTATAAGACACAGGAAATCGGCAAAACAGTAAAGATTAACAAAACAGGACGATGCGATTATGCTTCTATTTGCATTGTATATAAATAAGATGAAAGAAAAGTTCCTCATAACCTTGATAATTACCTCAATCAGCTGGCAGTTTTGTACAGCCCAAATTAATTCCATCAATGAATACAACCGTATTGAATTAAATGGTGTCAGGCACAGCGTATTTATTAAAGGGGAAAATGCCCTGAACCCTGTTTTGCTCATATTGCACGGTGGCCCTGGGTTTTCTGATTTTTATTTTTGGCAAACACACAATAAGGAACTGGAACAGCGCTTCACGGTGGTTACATACGACCAAAGGGGAACGGGTTTATCCTACAACGATACCATGCCTCCCGGAAGCATCACTATTGAACAGCTGGAAGATGATGCGCTAAGTTTAATACATATTCTTAAAGAGCGTTTTAAGAAAGAGAAAATATATTTGGTTGGTTATTCTTTTGGTTCTATTATGGGCATGCATCTGATTCAAAAGTATCCATCGCTATTTCAGGCTTATATTGGCGTGGGACAGGTTACCAGTATGTATTTGAATGAAAAGGTTTCGCTCGATTATTCAATTCAACAGGCCAAGTTAAAAAAAGACAGCGTAGCAATGGCTCAATTGCAAAAACTCCGTAAGCATTACCCGTCCCGCTCAAAAAATGAAATATCAGACCTGTATTTATCAAGAAAATGGCTCCGGCACTTTCATGGTGATTTTTGTGAAGGTACCAATGTTGGCCAGCTCTATAAAAATATGGATTCCTTTGCCAGGCAATATTATAAAGATAGCCTGATAGCTAAGGGACAAGCCTTCACAATGAATGCCATGTGGGATGAAGTAATGCAGGTAGATTTATTTAAAACGGTTCGGGAAGTAAAAGTCCCCGTTTACTTTATCGCAGGGCGGTGTGACTATAATACCCCCTCCACACTTGCTTATAAATTTTTCAGGAAACTAAAAGCGCCTCAAAAACAATTCATCTGGTTTGAAAACTCAGGGCATTATGCAGCTTTTGTAGAACCGGAAAAATTTAATAGGATTATGGTGCAGGAAGTTCTGGCCGATAAAGGAACATAAAGCCTGAAATTTGCTAATATCAAAAATAGAATAAAAAGATGGAGAAACATTATAATAAGTTATTGACCTATGCCTACAATATTGTCGGTTCTTATGAAGATGCGAAAGATCTAGTACAGGATGTACTGGAAAAATACATTACATTGGATAAATCGAGCATCCGCCACAAATCCAACTTTCTGATTAAAAGCACGATTAATCATGCCATAAATTTTAAAACCCGCCAAAGCAAAAAAGAAGTTTTCGGCGAATGGCTCCCCGAACCTGTTTCATTTGATAATGCCGATGCAAAACTTATTAGGGACGAAACGGCAAGCTATACCATGCTCGTGCTGTTCGAATACCTGAACCCAAAAGAAAGAGCGGCTTTCATATTGAAAGAGGGCTTCAATTATTCACATGCTGAGATAGCCGAACTGCTTGAAATAAGCACCGAAAATTCACGCCAGCTATTGAGTAGGGCCAACAAACAATTAAAAGGCAGTAAATACTCAAGTTATAGCCCCCATTCGGGTCACTCATTTGAGACCGTAGGCAGGTATCAGAAAGCATTGGCTCAGGCTGACATCGTGGAATTGCAGAACTTATTGGTAAACGACATAAAACTCAATGCCGACGGAGGTACGAAGGTGCAGGTAGTGAGCGGTTCGGAAATAGGGAAAACAGCTACGGCCACTTTATTGGTTTATGTACAGCAGCATTTTCTGATGGGAAAAATATTTACCTTTCAATTTTTCAATCATCAACCTGCTATCTGCTTTTGGGAGCATGAAAAGCTCCATAACTGTCATATCCTCCAATTAAGTGAAGATGGATTGATCCAGGAAATATATTCCATTGTAGACCCGGATAAGCTAAAAAATATTACCAAGCTGTCACATATTTAGTACTCAAATGGTCTTCCATAGAAATAGTAAAAAAGATGAAGGCATTATTGAGAATTGACAGTAACTTACGTTTAAAAAAACCCTATTCCCGCAATGCGGGAGACAATTTTGTACGGGCATGGAAAGAACTGAATCCGGAAGGGAGCATCAGTATACGGGAAGTAGTCACCTCCCACATTCCTCATCTTGAGCAGGAAGTACTTGAGAAATTTTATACTGCCGGGGATACTTCAGACCGCCTAAAATTGTCTAATCAGTTGATAGCAGAACTATTCGGGTGTGATGAAATCCTTATCACAGTGCCTATGTATAATTTTGGCATACCCTCTTCGCTGAAAGCATATTTCGACCTTGTGCTGCGGACAGGTAAAACTTTCAGATACGACGAGGACAAGGCAATCGGATTGCTTCAGAATAAAAAGCATACGTTCTCTCCGCTATGGGTCCGTTCTATATACATTTGCCAAAAAACATGCGCTATATTGACGGGGCTATATATTTGGCTATTCTCATCAATCGCCCCGTTTATCAGCAATATTCCGGTATAAACTCCATGCTCAAGAAGCGAACTATTTAAACACAGTACCAGTGATCTAAGCGCAGAACTTGAAATGGAGTAGGACGAATATTCGGGCATTGGACATATTGCAATTCCACCACCCGAAACTAATACGACACCTTTTGATCCGATTAGGTTTTCTTTCAGGGTCTGAACGGTAGTTAGCAACCCAATCACATTAATAGTAAAATCATGGATTAAGTCAGCTTCGGAAGCCTGAAAAATACTTCGTTTGACGATATTAACTACATTGTAAAAAAGGACATCTATTTTTTGAAATTTTTTTGAGATACTTTCCAAAACAAATTTTAATTGTATTTTATTCGCAACATCAGCTTTGTAAGTAAAAACGTAATCTTTATAACCTGTTAGACTTTGCTTTAACGAATTAAGATTGCTTTCGTTTCTACTTATCAATATCACACTAAAACCTTCTATCAAAAATCGTTTTGCCACTGAGATTCCTAATCTTTGACCTGCGCCCACTATGAGCATTATTTTTCTATCCCTCATTTTCGTCACTCCGCTTGGTCCAATATTTTTTCAATTCTTGTATTCTGGGTGGTCTTGATAAGCCATCGGTCATTCGATTTTATCACTACCATAGTTAAGTAACCCGAACGATCTTCTACATTGTCATCATTTTTAAAATTCTTCCAGATCCAAGTAGCATATACTAATGCGATGTCATCATGTAAAAATTTTATCGTAATATCATCCAACTGATAAGTCATGTTTTGCTTTGATTCCCGTAAGAATTTATGGGCTTTTTTATGGCTCTCGATATTCGCTTTATTTGAATCATATCTCCCCCCAGACCATGTTATAAACTTGGTGTCTTTTGTAAATAGCGCGCCCCAATTATCTATTTCGTGATTATTCCAAAAAAGCACGTAGTCTGTAAATACCTTTCTAATCTCTTTTTCTTCTTTCTTCATATCTGTCATTTTTTTGTTGGTCATATCCTCTTGAATGGCTACATAGTTGTCCATATTTTGGTTGGGTTGTGAGAAGCAACTACTTAGAGTAATTGACAGTTTTAAACAAAATACAAATTGTAAGCACTTCATTTTATCCATCTCTATTTCTATTTTTGATTATGCTATAATCGAATTGCGATTGAACAAAATTAAATGACATATATTTCATGCCCTGTGATTCTAATCACAAAAGTATTTGACTATAAGAAATTTGTCGCAGCTAACCTCCATTCTGTTCAACCCCAAAAAAGTCGTATTTTTGATGTTAGTTTAAATCAATCACTGTATCAGTTGATAATGACAGAAAATGACCAAAATATAATTAGGGAGTTCCATAACATATTAGCCATGAAGTACCCTTATGTAAATCACAAAAATTGGCTAAAAATCCAAGACATTTCGATAGTCAAAAACATTGGGAAAAATGAATTGATATTTCGGGCTGGAGACTATTTAAACTATGGCATTTTCGTTGTTGAGGGTTGTCTAAAACTATTTTATTTTGACGAGAACGGATTGGAGAGAATATCGACATTTACGACTAAACATGAATATATAGACAATTGGAATGACATTCATCAGAATAAACCATTGCCGTATTCTATCAGTGCGCTTACTCCGAGTACAATTATCCTTTACCCGCTCGAGAAGATGGTTGAGATATTCAAACAAGAAGCCGACCTACTACAACTCTGTATAGACTTGTCTCAACAAATCATCCAAAAGAAACAAGAGCATTACAGTGTCATAACTTTAAAAACGCCTTTGGAAAGATACTCTTACCTTTTGAAGCACAGAAAAGAATGGATTTCAGATATTTCTGTAACCAACATAGCGCAATATCTACACCTAAGTAGAGAAACCGTCAGTCGGGTGCGAAATAAAATAGTAAAGGATAAAACTTCTTGATAAGTACCAACATATTATTGGATTTTACCAAATTCCAATGCCAAAACACTACCGACAATACGGACTACAGAAATTCTGAGGGTTCATTTCAGAAAGTTGTTTGATATTCTCGAAACAAGATAGACTTTAGTCTATTAAGAAGTTTTAGCGTAGTTAAAGCGGTACAGGTCTTTGCGGTCTGTACCGTTTTCGTTTTACAATCTTCCGATGTTTGATCCAAATTGAAAAGACGGATGGCTGTTGTATAATTAAGTGACTCTTTTTTTTTTTTGCAACTATTATTAAGCATAATTTATCAATTGGATGAGGAGCTGGGAACTGCGAAACTATTAGATACGTATCGGAAGAGGTAGGATTGTTCGGATAAAACCGTAATTTCATCGATCAAACAGCTTTAACATGAAATTTCTATATCGATATATTCGTTTGACTTTATTGCTAGTGGCATCAGCTCATGCCATGACTGTTTTTGCACAAAAACAATCTAATGTAGACAGTAATGCTGTTGCGCTCCAGTTCGTTGAGCGACTACTTCCTGAGGGCAGCTATACCGCTGCGGTGTTGGGAACTCCCAGGCCAAATGCGTCACAGCTTGCAATTGTTGAGAAAATGAAACTTGCCATCAAAGACAACGAAGACTGGTTTCTCGAAGTAATGAAGGGATTGGAACCCGGACAACCTATCCCATATCACAAAAATCTGGGTATTAGCGAAGCGGAGTATGCTGCTTTTATGGAGTTCTCCCAATCTGTCAAAATGGACAAAATAGGAGCAATAGCGCTTAAGGTTATCCGCAGGGACAGTACTTTACATTTCGAACCCAAGGACTTCGGCGATTATTTAAAATATCTAGTCATCGATTTAAAAGACCATACAGTCATGGTCGATAGTCTACACTTGCCCCCCAAAGGACAGATCACTATGGATGCCAAACAGACAACGTTGGTTGCAGGGCCGTGGACTGGATACTCCTGGGGACTCGAAGAATTTCGCAAAGACGGACAATTAATTGCAGATCCGGATAGAGTAGATCCGACGAAGATGGGGGAAATGAATATAAAATCAATCAAGGTTGTTATAGGTAAACTCGCTCATAGCAATCAGTGTTTTCTTTATCTCAAGAGTGATATTGTTAATAAAGGGCATGTACTTGCAAAACAGGATATCGCCCTCTTATTAATCAAAGAATAGGCTATGCGTAGCTACTCGAAGTTGAAATACTTGGTTAGAACAGCTTGCTCTTGGATTGGGCAGGTCAGGCTCGGCTCAGTCACAGTTCCCAGAAACTCCCATTTGCCGCTATTTATTTCGTTCCAAAATTAACTTTATTAAATTTAGGTAAGCCTTGTTTTTCAAGAAATCACTGTGACCTTCATCTTGTAAAGTGATGAATTGATCAGCAGGCTTTAATAGTTTTGAGAGCTTAAGAGCAGGCAGTACAATAACCTCTAATACGGTTCATTAAATATTTTTTTTATGGATTTACTCGCAATTGAAAGGCTGATTTTCCAAATATTCCATTGGCGTCGATCCCTTCAATGATCCCTAAAAATACGCTGTTTATGTCCGACGTGAAGAACTCAATGGTGGCACTACCATTCTTATCCGTTATGATGTTCGGTGCCCACAACAGTGTATTCCTGAAATCAGGAGAGGGGGTGTGGGCTGTCTCATAGTCTGGTTGATAAAACTCTTTTTCAGGATAATATCCCTTTGTCCGGGTTACACCGTTCATTTTCATCAATTCCTCTTCCGTATATTTTGGATATCGGTAAACGATTTTTTTTGTGTTTGATGAATTAAAATAAAAAGGATGCGAAGTTGGAGGGTTTGGCCCTGTCCAGACAATATAAGTTTTTCCCTCTATAGGCATTTCATCCCCATCGCCTGCCGGACAATTTAGCCAGCTTCCATGTGCTCTATCGGTATTATTCTGGTATTTTGCCAAACTATCTAAGCTTCCTATATATTTATCGCGGAATATGTTTTCCTTTTTAGCACTGATGACCACTTCTTCGAGTTTGATGGATCTGCCTGAAAGATTCACATAAGGGCTTTCGTCTTCTTTTTTGAAGGACTCCGTCAAAAAAGGATACTGGATTTTTTTCCAAAATTGGGCGTCATGGAGTTTTTTAAATGGATCAACTACTGTTAATTCATAGTCAGCCGGCTGTCCAAAATGCTTGATATAAACGTCTTTTCCGATATGCATATGTTCAGGGGAGATTTCAAAAGTATATGTGCCACCAACCTCTACCAATTGATTCACGTTCTGTTCGGCATTAAACAACATAGCGGCCTGTTGTGGATTGTCGCTTTTTTTTCGTTTTTTACTTACCAGTTTTCCGGAAACAGTGTTTGCTATAATCGGCTCGTCATATGCCAGCATTTCCCTTAAGGCCTCTTGACTCCACACATAAGAACGCCATCCCTGAGTGAGCAATAGTAGATCCATAGCAGTATTCCGGTTGTTGTTGCTCGTGTCAAAATAATAGGACGGATTGTGTACGCGGCCGCGGATCTGGTTCGAGACAAGGTAGTGGGTCTGTATATCTACGCCATCTGTTGGTTCATTATAAATTCTGTCATAGACTGTCGCTCCAAGGTGCGCCACAACGGGTTTCCCGTATTGGTCTCTAGCATTAATTTTTATTTTGATCTTTTCTCGCTTGTTCGCTTGGCTCTTTGAAACCTCCGTCGTGATCATCATCTTCTTATTGGGCTTGATATACACGAGCCGTTCAGCAACAGGAACAGCTGAACCGTTCATAAGCGTTATTTCAGATATCCCATAGGGGACTTCTATTAGGGGTAACTTGACAAGAATACTATCCTTAACTTCGCCAGAAGCAATCACGGATGGTATTCCGCGGGTTTGGACCTGAATAAAGAATGATTGGGAGCCTTCCGATCGATTAAATACCTTAAGGGTCAAGGTATCATCCGTATTATCTAGTAGAGAAAATGCCATTCCAACTTCCGCGGCCTTCGGAAGTGAAATTGCTTTTCCTTGATAAGGTTGGTCTAATTGAACAGCATACGTTTTTCCAGATTCCGGTTGGGAATAAAAATAACCCATTCCATCATGTATGCTTTTAAAGACCGCAATTTCCTTTTCATTTTCGAACAACCTTCCCGAAATTTCTAGCGGGTGGCCATTTTTGCTGGAAGCTTTGAACGCTATCTTATTTCGGACACCGGCCAACAGGATGCCCGATTCGGGAAAGAGATCGAATTTCAATGGAACGTCCTGGGTGGAATCTGGGTGTTGCTCCTTACGATGCACGTCCAGCTGTTTGAGATTCTCTATAATTTTGATCCTTCTGGCGTCCACAAACTGTTCCTTTTTGTTTTTTACGGAAGAGGAAGAATAGGCACATAACCAATAATGACCTTGTTCAAGAGCATTGTCCAGATAGATATGCCCCGAAGCTAACCCTTCCTTGATTGGATATACTTCTTCCCACACGACACTGTCGTTTTTTGACTGCACCAGCTGCACATAAAGTGAGTGATCTTGGGCAGACAGCTGAAAGTGCTTTAAATCCACGGAGTAAGCCTTAAACCAAAGATTTTCTGTGGTTTCGTAAATGTTTTTATCTGTTCTTAAATAGATTGAACTTTCGATATTCTTATTGCCCAGTTTTTCCAGTACACTGGCCAGAGAATCTATCGTACCCCGGGAGGTTTGGCCGAATACAGCAATTGGACATGTATTAAGTAACCATATGACTAGAAAAATAATCTGCTGTTTATTCATTTAGTTCAGTTTTCATGTGCAATTGTTCAAAAGCAAGGCTGTTATTTGGTGGACTGAAATTGGTAAGAAATCATTTTGCCGTCTTTGACCTCTACGATACACGGGTAAATACTAATTTTCTCCCGGTACTGAATATTATTTTTCGAGATCAATAAAAACGTTTGGCAAACCAACGAGCTTCGTAGCCACCTTTTGCTGCCATACTTTTATTGACTCTACCTGAGTAATAACAAAATAAACACTTGGATTGTTCACATTCTCCTTCAGAAACGCTTCAACCTCCTATATACATCACATATTAGGTAAAAGAACAACCCAAGAGTATTCTTGGATCCAGCTTCAAAGCTTCAACTTTTGAGGTAATAATTGCTCTTCAGGCGAACTTGTAGAGCACCTTTAGTTGCTTTCCGTTCATTTGTTCAATGAAAGATTCTATCCAAATATTGGGATATCCCTTCCTAGCATTGTTTTCAGATCCGGGTACGGATGCCTGTCCCTGAAATCGATTTCCTCCAGGTAAGTATCCAGTGAGACCATTTTAAAACCTTTCAATTGCAGGGAATTGATCTGCTCCGCAACACTAGCCTCAGCTACCAGCTGGTTCTTTATCCAGAAATAGTCGGGTAAATTCGTTGTTTTCAGGTTAAAATCAGGATATAGGTACAAGGGCATTGTCTTATTGGCTCTTTTATGCCTCGGTGACCTTTCAAAATCGATATAATCTTTGTTTTTCTGTCTGAGGAATCTCTGGAATAGGTAGTCTTTTTCGCTGATCCGCTCACCTATTCCGGATACTGGGATAACCTGCGCTTTTTCATATTCGTCCTCATTGGAAAATCCCTGAAGGAAATCAAAAAGGTCTTTTGAAAGGATAACGCCTTTGCTATGGTCATAATAATCCGTATCCAGCTTCCTGACACTGGGGCATATCCAGTAAAAAGATTCCGGTAGTTTGTAGTCATCCGTCAGGGGTACCGGTTTACCGGCTCTCATGGGCGAATACTCAAACCAGTTGTTGGAATACACGGGTTTATTGTAAGGGTCTTTGCTATCGACCCGTTCTGAAAAGGTCGAATCCATGTAAGGCGGTGCGGTGGGTTCGCCCTTCCAGGGTATTAGCGATATCATCAATTTTTCCATAAGCTCATCTGATTAATTGTTTTCCGACAGCTGACATATATCGCTTTGCCAATTTTCTTAAACGCCAGCCCGTTCATGTTTACTTTTAATTATCTGTTTGCGCCTGATATATTACCTGAATATACTCTTTAAGCCTTTGCTGTCCGTAAAAATCCTTTTCTTTCAGTTCTTTTAAGAATTTGGGATGCCTGTCGAGGAAATGGTCCGCATCTTCGGTGATGCTTACCCGCAGCTCCCTGTTTAGCAGAAAAGCAATTGTTTCGTTTGGACTTGAATAATTTTTCGGATACCGATCGATCTTTTCGATGATCTCGTTCATTTTTATGTATCCGTTTCCTTCTTTGGCATAGGAGAGGCCTTCGGTAGGGCTCTTATAAATGATCTGTTCTATATCGTCGAACAATTGCCTTTTGAGCGTTTTACCTGAATCCGTATCCATAAAGAAAAGGTCTTCGGTGGCTGAAACAGCGCCTCCGATCTTGGACTGCCCCGTCGAAATCGTTCCGTTCTTATAATGTGCCAGGTATACCGCACTATTCCTGTCTATAAATAAACTGTTATAAGCTGTCATGGGTATAATGTTTTTTCAATTAAAAACTACCTGATAAGCTGTAGCGGTTCGCCTGCATTCGGGCGGAAGAGTAAGAGCTTATAGGCATAAAAGTTATCATCTTCAAGGCCCAGCATCGCGGATCTCCCTTTGAATTCTCCATCTGTTCTGATGAGCGCTACCACTTTTCCGTTGCCATAGAATTGCATCCTGTAATGTTCCAGCCTAAATGTTTGCTCCCTGTTCACATCTGCTTTCAGCTCTGCCATCAACCTTATGGAATCCGCCCGATCGAAATACGAACTTCTGGAATGTTCGGATAATCGCAGCTCATATTTCTGTGCAACGCTTTTGAAGTTTTTTGTCTCGTAATCCCTGATCATATCCTTATAGTAAGCTACCACCTCCCGTTCCAATTCTTTTTTATCTTCTTTGGTCAGGTCCGTTCCATTTTGCCAGCCAGTCAACCTATAGGGAAGTTCCACATCGAAGGGAAGGATATGGACCGCCGAAGGAGAAGCTTCGCCCGGTATTGTCGAATATTCCTTTTCTAGCACGATAGAATCCTTTTTGTTTTCATTCCTGACGATCCTGATCTTTACTGAATAGGCATCCGATAATGAAGCATCAAGGTTGAAATCGCTGTCCGATTTGGGAAGCAGGGTAAGCTTTAGTATATGTTTCCCGCTGCCGAGCAACAGGGAATTGACCGGGAATGAAAGCGAAGTAGCGCTTCCGTCATTAAAATCGGTATATACGGGCATGTCATCTATAGAGGCCGAATAGGAACAATCATTGTTGTGAATGAAGAGCCAGTACCGGGGCTGGTCCTGCTGGGCAAAGCCGCTGTCGCTGAAAAGAACGAGAAAAATTATGCTGCAGATTAACTTCATACGTTTTTTAAATATTATGTTTATATAGACAGATAAAGCATCATTAAAGTTACCTGCTGATTGTCATTTTGCCACAGCCCATATAGGTTACCCCCAAATAGCTGAAATAGATCTCGTGTGTCGGGTTGCCTTCTTCTGTAATATCCAGTGTACAATTTCCAGATGATCTTCGCAGAATGCCAAAAATATTTTTAGCATGAAATGCAAAGGTCTCCGTATGTGCCTGCATTTTGGATAGACGGATGGTATCTTTTTCTATTCTGTTTACAGCATGGCAGCGGAGGACAAGAAGGTTGTCTTTGATATCAATATCCCAGAAAGGTTCCTCTCCCTCAAAATAGCCACTGGCCGTAACGGTATCTCTCTGATGGATTTCACTGGTGACAGCTCCTGAAAAAAACGATGGTATGGCACAGGCCATCAGGATGATCAGCCACTTGTTTATTCTATCCATATTTTTTGACCTTATGAACATTTTTTCTGAATGTTTTCTATGAGTAGCCAGCTGCTTTAACTTCCTGGTTTATCTATATTATTGGTTATAATCTGTTTATCTCCTGTTTTCTCTAAAAGGCAGAGATAATTAACTAGAAAAAAATGAAGCAAATTTCAAGCCGTTTTTCCATTGAAGGTTGTCCTAAAAATTATGTATATTTATTACGATCAAATAACATAACCAATTAAGCAGAGCAGGAGTGAGGCTACCCTCTGAGCTAAGCCTAATGATCAAATAACAAATAATGAAAGATATCAATAAGACAACTGCTAAAGATGTGACATATGCTGCTGCAAAAGCTATATTAGGATCCATACCTGTGGTTGGAGGTGCTGCCACTGAATTATTCGGTTTGGTCGTGACGCCACCTGTAGAAAAGAGACGCCAGCAATGGATGGAAGCGGTGGCAGGAAAACTGGCAGAATTGGATCAACAGGGGACGACCGATGTGAGCAAACTGAGCGCTGATGAGGAGTTTATCGACGTGGTATTACAGGCTACCAGCCTGGCGATCAAAACAAGTGAAAGAGAAAAGCTGGCAGCACTGAAAAATGCAGTGATCAATACAGCAGCGAATGAGAGCCCTGGTAAAACCAAAAGTCATATTTTTCTGAATCTGGTAGATGCATTCACGGCTTGGCACATTAAGATCCTTGCGCTCTACGATGATCCGAAAGGATGGTTTGAGGCCAATAGTAAAAATCCACCGAACCTGATGTCTGGAGGATTGTCAGCGGTGCTTAAAGCTGCCTACCCCGATATTGCGGCAGAAACAGAACTCAGGAGCCTGATCTGGAAAGACCTTCATGATGCCGGACTACATAATTCCAGCGAGTTGAATACCATGATGTCCGGGGATGGAATGATGTCCTCAAGGACAACGCGGCTGGGAAAAGAGTTTTTGGAGTTTATTTCAGAAAGTGTTTAATATCTGCTGATGTTTACAGGCAGAGACACAGAAAATTCGTATCCGATATTGTGCAGGACATCGGACCCGGTTACAACAAGGCCACGATAGCGATTTAAAGAGAATGGTTAAAAAGAGAATACCGGTTATCAAATTCCACTCTATAGATGATCTGTCCAAGGGCAGGCATCTTTCTGATGTGGCAGTACTTCTAAATGCATTTGACCCGGAAGCAGAACCGGAACTGAATGACTTGTTTGAATTCTATAACATCAGGTTATATTTTGAACATCAGCTGTATCCCGGGAACTGGACGGAAGTTCAAAAACAAAGTGGAAAGGACATAGTCGATACCCTGTACAAAATACTGAAGACGCGTATGCTGGAGATAAGGGATGATTGCTTCGAACAGGAACTTGCCCTTGTAGATCGACGATATTACCGTGACTTTTGGAAGTTGGTCGCAGATCTTGATATAATAAAGCACCTGTCACCCGGGGTACTGATTTCTTTGCTGAAAACAGATGAAAGACATGTTCATCATATTCTTGCCTGGAAAAAGATCGTGGACAAATTTGACAGGACACTCCGGGATTTTATGCTCGGATACGGGGGGGCAGCGGAGATGATCCTGACACATTTGGAGGAATTAAATAGTAGAAATCGAATGCCAATGTTCCTGCCAAAGAGCCTGCGGCCAGAGGATAAAGAGGCAATCGTAGACGCTTATCTCGATAGGGATGAACCCAATCTTAATTATATCCGGCTGATTGAAAACTCAAGAGATAGCGATTTAAAAATAAGCCCGAAGACCAGGTTAAAGGCGAAAAGAAAATCAGATGAGCTGACCGAACGTCTTTTTAGTAAAGGAAATTCGTGGAGTGTTGGGGTGGCAGTTTCTTTCAGTACGGAACAGACGGAGCCGGTAATCTTTAAACACGAAGGATCGGAAATGGAGGTGATCTATAGCGAATCGTTTATCGATAGCTTCACAAATGATGTCGATCTTTTCGGGATATTTGCTTTCCTCTTTTTCTTTACTGACAGCGCTAACCTAATCAACCTGGTAAGCAAGGAAACAGAGCTGAGAACTCTGGAACGGATATCGATGCGTTCCAGGTATGAGTATAAAACAGGTATGGCGTTTTACAGAAAAGAAAACCTTTCCACGCTTCAGATCGCAATATTCAGCCACTACCTGAAACGGAAGGGCAAAAGTATTGAAGGTTTAATCAATTCATATGTTCGCCATCTTAATAATGCTCTTTCAGAGCATGAGCTTAGTTTCAGCCTGCCTGTCGACGGTTCCGGCTACCTGTATAAGATCAGGGTGATAACACCCGACTTTGATTTTCTACTCAAACAATACCAGACACTTGCCGACGAGGGCAGCATTGATATGGAACTGATACGGATCAGTTCAGGAACCTTGAGACTCAGTGAAATAGGCAGCCTGATGACGAATAAGTACATATATTGTGCCTCCGAGGAACTGGAGAAGTTGCAGCATGTTTTCTTTTCAGATCAGGGACTATTTCATTATATCAAACCTTTTGAAGATAAATATGACTGTCTTTACGATCTGCTTGTAAAGGAACAGGTTGAGTATCATTATTTCGAAGATTATCAGAAAGACGGAATAGACTATCTGTTAAATCATGGATATTTGGGAAAGAACGAAACGGGCCATATTGTTATAAAAAAGGCAATGCTGCTTTACATACTGGGTTGCTTTTACAAAGACGGGGTGATCAGTTACTGGAACCATTCCGGGAAGGTCAGGAAAGTACTGAACGAATTATTGGATGCAGGAGAGGTAACCGCTGACAATACGCTGTTTACACGACAGGAGAGGAACTATTACAACTATTATCTGAATAAAAAGGAGTTTACCAATGGATTCGATCTTCGTAATAAGTATCTTCACGGCACTAATACTTCCTTGGAAAAAGAGCATGAGATGGATTATTATAAGCTCATCAAGCTGATAATATTAACGCTCTTAAAGATTAGTGATGATATAAACATAAAAAACACAAATCATGATCTTTCTGCAAACTTAAAATAAGAGCCCAAATATCCGAGAAGGGGAGTGTAAAACCAACTGTGTCAATGGCTGAATTACCGCCCCGCGAGGCGGTGATTCAACCATTATTCTTATTGCAAATCTAAGACCATTCTTTCCGGAAACCAAATAGCCAATTTCTGTGCCGTAGTCCCCAATTGGCCAGAGGCATCGTCCATTTCTTCTTAATGTTTTTATGTGCTAAATAGATCAGTTTCAATAACGCCATATCTGAAGTGAAGGCACCTTTGGTTTTAGTGACGTTACGGACCTGACGATGGAACCCTTCGATGGTATTGGTTACTTCTTATAAGATCGACTCTCAGTTCAAGCTTGACCATCTCAGATCTTAGTTTATCTAACGACTAATAATAGTACGGAATTAGAAATATTAATCTAAAAAAGCGTCCCGTTGAACGCCCTCTAAAAAGCCCCAGCTATCAACAAAATCGCACCTTGTATTCTGCTGTTAATCTTTTTCCAAAACGGCTATAAATACTTAATTCAACAAAATGAACAGCCCCTTTTTCACTTTAGGCAGGAGGGCACAGGATGCCTATTCGTATATAAAATTCTATTTTTATTGAAACACCTAGTTATTTAATAACCAACGTATGAATCTAAGAACTAATCTACTTATTAGCTTTCTGTTCATTCAAGTTTTTTGCGGATTAAGAAGCTTTGCTCAATATGTATCAAGTATGAGTATTGATCTCGAACTGACAGAGGGACTCGGTCCCAAAGGCAACTTTTTTCAATCCATCAACAGACTTGATAAACTGGATTCTACAATCCGTCTTCTTCTACCTAATTACAAGCTTAAAGGGGAAGAACTCGCGGATGCGACAGAATACGTCTTTATGGTCGATAAATTGCAATTTCTTTTTCAGAACTACGTGACGGGAAAACTACCAAAGCTTTCTTTTCTAAAGGAAGTTGCGCGAAATAATTGGAATATAAAGGATACAATTACGTTGTCGAAAGATCCTATGAATGTTGTCATTAGGATTCTGGTTGGTAAAAACGCAAACGGCAAAGAAATCTATATCGTAGACGGAAATCAAGATGGTTCTTTCGGGGACGATGTAGCGAGGCCTTTTGCCAATTGGTCTGCGATATCCAATAAAATTGCTGAATCAAGTCCCGTTAAGTTGGATTTTTTAGCGGGAGGCAAAGTAGTCACCAAGGAAATTCCTGTTGTTCTCGGAAAAGACCCTACAGTTTATACTATAGCAGCGCAATGCTTTTGGTTTGTATGCGGCCTATGAACTACAGGTTCGCTGATTTTTTGAAGTTCTGAGGATAAAGATCCTTTAAGTTTTTATGGTTTATTGACATGATGTTTTCCAAGGTATGCATTAACCATTGGAATGGGTTC
>NZ_JBHULR010000021.1:0-7132 GCF_042684625.1 Sphingobacterium suaedae
TTTCCCCCTTGCGGTGTCCCCCGCTTGGAGTTTTCCCTTGACATCGTGACGACAGGTTCTCCTGTTCCGAACAAAAGCCTGTGCTATGCTCGTGCCGCCTATACGCCGGATGCCGCATGGACAGTACACAGGTGACCTCCATCCTTATCCCAATGATGCTACTGGACATTGGTTCTTTCGACGCCTCTTCAGCGGTTCACTTGCGTTCACCTTCATAACACGTACCTGATCCCTGAAACGAAACCTTTTCCCCTATCGTTCACTACCATGGCATTTAACCGCAGCAGCATAGAGGTGGTTTGGTACCGAAACCTGTATTCCGATACCGAAGAACCTACCTTCATCTTCTGCTCAGCACTAAATGTAAAATTCATCAGTTTATACATTTATTCAGGACACTCAATAGCCGGGGTTTTGTTCCATGTTGCCGTTTGAATCAACCGATTGGCGTGGAATGGGCAGTACGAACTTATCAGAAGGATAATTGACGTTACAATTGTTTCCTTCACAGTCATTGCGTACAAGAGATAATCCTCTGCGCAACAAATCAAAAAAACAGATTCCTTCCAAGCAAAGTTCTCTCCTCCGTTCGTTGAGGATCTCATCGACCAATGCGGTTTTATGGGCATCTGACCAAGCTCCCGCTTCTGGGTTGGCACGTAACCTGATCTCGTTCAGGTCGGCTAAAGCACTTTCACTACGGCCGAGCTCCGCCGCCGCTTCCGCCCGGATGAGATATATTTCGGAAAGGCGGATTAATTTAACGCTGGTCGCCGCTGTAGCATAGGTCGGGTATTTAAAGATCCCGCCGCTTGCACGTATGTCGCCGTCCGTAAAAATATCGAGCAGATCCGCGGCCGGAGCAAACTCGTAATATCGATTTGCGGTTTCGTTGGTATAATAATTACCTAAGGAATTTCCCGAGAAGCCCGAGGGAACCGCTAGTTCAAAAATAGTTTCCTTGCCGGCCGACGTCGTCCAAGAGCTTATATATTCCCCATTGCTATATAGTGTAAAATTGTCGGCAATCACCGATGAGGCGTAGTCGTAGGCGTCCGCCCATTCGGCCTTATGAAGTGCTACACGTGCTTGGAGTGCTGCTACAGCTGCGCTGTTCATATAACTAACCCGATTACCGGTAAATACAGCCTTCCGGTTTTGAAAAAGATCTTCAGCGCTTTTCAGGTCGGATGCAATTTGCGTATACACCTGGGCCACGGTAGCCCGCTTCCGTTGCGCAGTCGCAACTAATATCGGTTCTGTAGCCAAAATAATCCCCGGATGCGATGCGTCTGCGGTATAGTGATAGGGCTGTGCATACAATTGTACCAAATCCAAATGTAGCAATGCACGCAAGCCATAGGCCTGTGCCATGATATCATTGCGTTCGGTCTGTAAACCATCGTCCAGTGAAGGCACACGCTCAATAATGTTATTGAGGTTGTTCAATATGGTATATAGTCCGCTGTAAACCGCGTTCATACTGCTGCTGTCTGCTTGTGCAGTAAAGCTGTAGATATCGGCAAGCGTTTGTCTTGAACCAACGGGTTTTACATTCCCACCGACAGCTTCCGGATAGACCATCCGGCGTCCATTGTAGTAATCGCTGCTCCATAAACTAAGGTATACACCTGTTAAAGCCGCTTTCGCCCCTGCCAAATCGGAGAAAAGCACATCAATGGAGACCTTATTTTCTGGTTCTTTATCCAAAAATTTAGCACATCCTGCAACAAATAGGGGAAGGATAAACAACCATATGCGTATTTTCTTATTCATGATTAAGATGTTCAATTTTTTATAAAGTCACTTGCATACCAAACGAAAAATTACGTGTTTCCGGATAGGTGAACCGCAGCTCCCGAATGCCGTTTCTTCCTTCCGGACTTTTATCTTTATACCAATAAAATAGATTGGTTGCATTGAAATGGAAGGAAAGATCTGGTATGTTGTGCCGCTTTGTCCAGTCATTGTTTAAGGCAAACCCTAGTGATATGTTAGACAATTTAAGGTGCGTCAGATCATACAGGTACTGGGAGGAGTTCCGTACCGGAATTGCTGTCGTCAATCTAGGGATATCCGTTATATCCCCGGGCTGCTGCCAGCGATCCATCAGGTTCACCAGTTTGTTGGAATGCGCCAGCGAATTTCCGACTTCGAAGCGTGTGGTTGGAACCAGTCTGCTTGTGCCGATGTTATATTGTAGATTGAAAGATAACGATATATTCTGCCAGCTGAAGGCGTTAATCATCCCGCCTTGAACGGTTGGCAATGAATTTCCCAGGATCTGATAGGCATCCGCGCCCATGGCCGAGATTTGTACACGATTCACGATATCTCCCGCCGGTGTGTAAAATCTATCCAAGCCATCTTCCGGATCAACGCCTGCCCAGCGTACACCCCATATCGTATTCGTGCTGTAGCCTATGCGGAGGGCATTTCCAACATAGTTTCCTGTCCTTGACGCGTAAATTTCCGCAAGTGGGTTATTGAAAGACAGCACTTTGTTCCGGTTAAAGCCGCCATTCAAGGTGGTACGCCAATGGAGCGCCTTGTCCTTGAACCAAGCATAAGAAGCATGAAAGTCCAGCCCGCGATTTCGCATATTTCCGGTATTGATGGGAATTCCGGAAAATCCTGTTTCCAAAGGTACCTCCACACTGGTGATCAGGTTGTGGATATTATTCTGGTAAAGTTCCAACGTGAATTGCAATCGGTCGAACAGCGAAATATCCAGCCCGATATTCGTCTTATAGTTGGTTTCCCAACCTAGATCCGGGTTTTCAGCAGCCGTTGCTGCTGGTGTTGCACCAATTTGTCCTTCGTACGGCACATTGCCGAGGTCGTACATACCACGGGATGCATAGGAACCAATGCGGGAATTGCCCGTACTGCCGAAGCTTGCCCGCAAGCGCAAAAAGTTAATGCTTTCTATATCCCGTAAAAAATCTTCATTGGAGATGTTCCAGCCGGCACCTAAGGCTGCGTTAAGCGCCATCTGCTTGTCGCCGCCAAATAAAGAGGATTGATCTGCACGTCCGCTGAGTGTGACATAGTATTTCTTCTGCAGATCATAATTCAGCTGGGTGTAGTAAGAAACGGTTGCATCTGAAATTTTCGAAGATGCAGAGTTTCTTGTGCTCGCCAAGCTAAGCTCCCGTATTCTGTCGTACGAAAAACCTGTCCCTAAGCCATATAGCAAAGCAGTATACTGGTCTCGAAGTTCCATTCCTGCGATCGCCAAAAAGCGCTGATTACCCGTTAGCTTGGGGCTGTATCCCACTTGTGCAAATGAAGTCCAATTGTACGTCAGGCGATCATAAATGCGTAAGCGGCCACCTACGGTACTGCCAGTGCCGTTCTCTTTTGATTGGTACGACTCCTGCTTCGATTGAAAAAAATTACCTCCTACAGCGGTGCGCACATACAGTTCGGGCGTGATATCGTATTGCAAATCCAGCTGCCCGTTGGTCGTAATCGTCTGGCTCTTGTCCTCGTTTTGCGCCAACACCGCCAAGGGATTGTATAAATTCATAAAAATCGCGAAGCTCCCATCGGCATTATAAGGCGAAATATTTGGCGGTAGATAGGCGTTGGCAGAAAAATTATCCAACCCCTCCCGACGCATCAAGGTCGGGGTGATGGTGGTATTCAACTTTATTTTGTCCGATAGCTTTGTTTGGTATTTCAGTGTTGCCGTGTATTGCTGCAATCCGTTGCCCGGCGTGGCATTCTCCTGATTCCGGTAGCCCATGGACAAGTAATATGTACTGCCGTCTTTACCCCCGGAAAGGGAAACGTTCAGATTGTTATACCGTGCATTTCTGGACGTCAGGCCAAACCAATCCGTATCGATCGTACTGCTTCCGGCTAGTTGGGTTGCGGTGGCTTCCGTTCTATCTTGGTTTACATAAAGCTCTTTCAGCAGCTCATGATACTGTGGGCCGGATAATAATTTTGTCTGATTAATGAAAGTGGATACGCCCGTCTGATAACTCCCTTGTGCACGCAGGGAACCGCTTCGACCGCCTCGTGTAGTGATGAGGATCACACCGTTTGCGGCATTTGCACCGTAGATCGTTGTGGCCGCGGCATCCTTTAATACGGTAACAGATTCTATATCCATGGTGTTGATTCCGGCAAGCGGATTTAGCAAAGTCTCCTGATTAAATTGCCCTGCAGCATCGCCACTTTGCTGCTCCTGCATTGGCACCCCATCGATGACAAACAAGGGCTGTGAGGAGCTAGTCCGTGTATCGTTCGTGAGCGAAGAAAGTGTTCCTTGTCCACGGATATGGATTTTAACGGGTGTACCTAAGGATGTGCTAGGCTCCACATATAGCCCAGGCACCATTCCTTCCAGCATTTTATCTATACTCTCTATTGGTCTGCTCGTCTGTAGCTCTTTGGCCGATAAAGAGAAGACACTTCCAACAGTCTCTTCCTTAAGTTTCGGATGCTCATACGTACTGACAACAACGACTTCCTCCATGTTAACGTTATCTTGTTTCAACAAGATCTGGTGGAAATGGGCACCTATCCGTACGTTGCTGCGTTCATATCCGACATAACTTACCGTCAGGATTTCGTTTTCCACTTGTGCAGGTAGATGCAATGAAAACGCTCCTTTTTCATCCGTTCTCGCCTGTATTCCAGTTTGTCTTATATAGAGCGCAGCACCTGCCAAAGGTTCTTTTGTGATGGAATCTAACACAATCCCGGTAACGGTGATGGGAACCTTTACTCTCCTTACGAGAATATTACGTCCTGAAATCTCGGTATCGAGTGCCAAGCCCGTTTCTAGCTTGGATAATACTTCCTCCAAACTTCCCGAAACAGAAAAGTTAACCTTTCTGTTTACATTAATCAATTTATCATCATATAGAAAACTGTAGCCCGACTGCGTTTCTATGTCTTTAAAAATAGAATGAAGCGGTTGGTTTTTGCGATCAACATGTATGCGTTGTTGACCATAGGCCGCACAGCAGATGATGAAAAGGACGATGGTTAATAAAAAAGTACGTGGCTGCTCCTTAGATGCACAGCGATATTTGTTCATTTTATTTTTGTTTTGCAATAAGGGTATTAGATTCTAAATAGAAATGATAATTGGTCGTAAAATTCAGCTTTTTAAGCACCTCATCGATGGATTCATTCGATATTTTTCCTGAAAAAGCGATATCGATACGATTGTCCGGAATAAATTCAATCCCGTATTTATGTGCGAGACGCTGACCGACTTCTGCATAAGATGCATGATCGAAGATAAGGGTACCGTTTATCCGTTCGTTTTCTTCATCAGGATTAAACGCTGACATCGCGAAACTTCCGTTTTTCTTGTCGTAGATCAATGCCTGACCTGGCGAAATACGGTATGATCGATTATTTTTATTGACCTGCACACTGCCTTCAAAGAGTACTACCCGAACATGACGATCGGTCTGAAAAGATTGTACGTTAAAGGTCGTTCCGAGGACATGGATATCTAGATCTGCTGTCCGGACCACAAATGGCTTGTCATCAATATGTGTTACGAAAAAACGGGCATCTCCCTCCAATGTTACTATCCGCGACGAATCGGTGAATGTCGTGGGATAGGTCAACGTCGACCCGGCGGAGAGATCCACTACTGTTCCGTCCAGTAATCGAATATGCATGATCTTACCGGCAGGTACGGTCTGCCTAATCTGCGACTGGCCGACTACCGCAATAGGCTTTTCCCGCATTTGCCTTGTAACATATACACTCATTAGACCAATGAAAACAACTATCGCCGCTGCAGCAGCCCAACGATACAAGGGAAAAATCTTTCTTTTTTTCGTAATCTCTTTATCAAATCCGAGGCTGTGGAATAAACGATGACGTGCGGATGTGATTTCCGTATCCGAAGGACTATCTTTAAAGAGTATGATTAATTTCCGCGCGTCCTCGAATCTAGGTTGAAACGATGGATTTTGTTGCAACGATTCTTGCCAAAATAGGCGATCTGCCTCGTTTGCTTCGAGACAATAATTAACAAACGATGGATCAGCTATCAGCTCTTCCAGACTGGGAGGTGTATTTTCGTTTTCTTGCATATATAGAGTAGTGCAAGAAAAGGAGCATTTTTACCTGATTTTATTTAGAAAAAATAAAAATAAATAAGCTTTGGTAAATAAAATTCCCTTTGAGGTTTTTCAGCGCTTCGTATATAACATTATAAACAGTACGTACTGAGGCGTTTTCCAACTGGCTTATTTCTTCGTAAGATTTGTTTTCAAAGAAGCGCAACTGTATAAAGCGACGTTGTTTTTTGGTTAAGTTCGCTAGTGCCAATTCTAGTTTTCGGTGTGTTTCAAGCAACTGTTCGATCTCGATCTGCTGGGTTTCTACCGAGTCTTGTATGGGCTCCTCTGTCAACACTTCCACTCCCAATTCCTGTTGTGGTAAATTTTTAAGAATAATGCGTTTGAACCAGGTAAAAAGATAAAACTTAGGATTCTGAATATTAGGAGGTAGGCTACTGTGCTTTTCCCATAATTCGCAGAATAGGATATGCAGACACTCTTTGATCAGTTCTCTATCTTGACGGATTTTAAGGCCATAGTGAAACAGGGGCTTATAGTAAGCATCATACAACTGGACAAAACTATCCTTATTACCTAGAGTTATTTCTTGCCACTCTTGATTCATTTACAATGCAAATATAAAGCATTATTTAGAATAGTTCCAAACAAATGCTTTCTTTTAAAAATGCTACGGGAAATGCAGTATATATCGTTAAAGCCAAAGGTGAAAGTTTTCAAAACACCCGCCCCTTTATTGTTAGGGGTGGCGAAATAGAATGGTTTTAGCAGTCCCCATTAAGTATTGATGAATCTCCTTTTTATTTAGAGTGATTTTTATATTAATATAAAATTTCCTATATTTAAAACATATAGCAATTGTAGCTAAAACGTATGTCAAACTAGTGAGTTATTCGGTGAGTAAGGAAATCGGTGGTTTGTAAAATGCTGATAAAGAGACTGGTGTACAAAGGATGTTATCCCCTACGGGCTACATATCTAAAAGTCAAAAATAAAGAGCCTGCAAACGTTGCGTTTGCAGGCTCTTTATTTTTTGTGGCCTACCGTCTTTTTTTTCAGAAGTTACCATA
>NZ_JBHULR010000021.1:7293-415718 GCF_042684625.1 Sphingobacterium suaedae
ATTGCATAGATATCTTGACTCATTTTGGCTACCGAGCTAATTTTGTTTAACTTATTAGCAAAATTAGGAAATAATTTAAAGATCGAGACCCAAAGATTAAGTATATAAGCAGCATACAGTACTGGAGGCACAAAAGGAGATCACTGTGAATAAAATAAATTTTATGAAGACTATTATTATTACTTTGCTACTGCTTTCATATTATGCCGGACAAGGCCAAGAAAGCTTGGATAACGCGTATGAAAGATTCGAAAAATTGCTCCTTCACAAAATTGAGTACCCTGAACGACTCAAAGATCGATGTATTCCTACCGTTGCCCTTCTCTTAATCGATTTCAATCAATCGGGAGAAGTAGATACAATTAAGGTAACCGACAGTGCTTTTGATGAAATTTCAAAGCAGCTGAGCAACATAAAATCAATAGAAATTTTTGATGCATTATTTACCTATGCTACACAAGCGGGAGCGACAACCTGTCGTTTAGCCATTCCGCTTCATATTGATACCGAAGAGATGGGCTCTTGCGCATCGATTTTAATGAGTAACGATTTTACAAGGCTGACTTCCCTTGACGGAAACAGTTTGACAGGCAGCTACTTTATTTGTCCTATAGTCTATATGCGGCGGCTAACTGGATTCACTTATCAATCGTCAAACTAAACTTATTAAAATGAAAAAATGTATTTTGAGCACATTGCTCCTTTGTTTATCAGGAACGCTTTTTGCGCAGACAAGCTCAACGTCTTACAATAATTTCCATAAGTCAGTTATTTATTCGATCAGTTCTTATCCTGACAATATAATTGCTAATACTAATGTCAGTTTTCTGAAATTTCAATTAAATAAAGATAAGACCTTGGATCATGTAGAGTTTTCAGACAATACGAACCTGGAATTTAGGAATGAATTTGTGAAAAGATTTAAAGAGCTTAATTCGACAGCTCTTTACTCCTATTTGGCAGAGATGAATGTTAACGATAGAGCTATACTCATCCCTCTTCGGGTAAATGCGCCGTCAAAAACCAATACCCAAATTTCCAGCAAAGAATTTCAAATGCTGTATCTATTTAATGGAAAGCCTCTTTCATCAAGAGTATTTCTGTGTCCGGCCATACAAATTACTTTTTAAAATTTCGAAGTGTTCGATTGTTCACCTAGATGGATGACCAAACATTTCCCGGCAGCCCAATGTTAGTAGGTTTGGGTTTTGTTGTACAATAAAAAACGGAAAAGTTATTATACTAATCAAAATAGAAACAAAATTCCCTTACTTACTTGGGATTTGAGTCAGTTACAGCCGTTGTTATCCATTTTCCCAAACCATCATCTATACCTGTAAACTTGTAACGACTTTGACAAGATACACAATCAGCGGTTATTCAAATCGTACACGCTGGTATTTTAGATTCCTTTCACGTGGTTGAATAACCTTGAATTTTCGATACGTTTTCACGTAATCGAAAAGAAAATTGATCAATTCTTCTGCATTCGGTCCAAATTCATATTGCTGCATTTTTTTTTGATCAAATCCCACATCTTTATCGTCAACAAAAATGATATAGTCTTTTACAATTGTCTCGCTATTGACTGTCGAGTAACACCAAAACTCTGTCATGTACACATTGATTAAACTCCCGTCATCTTCAACTTCATAGACAAACGTTGCTTCTCCTTTTAAATTTTTTCTTGGAGACTTTACAACGAGTTTGCCACTTTCGTCAATTACTTTAATTGATGAAGCACTTTTCATCAATTCATTGTAAAGAGGGTATAACTTTTTTTTTCGGTTATATAGAAGCGAGTTCTCGAATGAATCCTGTGCGAACATCGATATACTCGAACACAAAAACAGGCCGAGGGTGATAATTTTTCTTAATATCATACTTAAGATTATTTGTCTATGTTTTATATCGTGAGCCTACCACACGATAGATTCCATAATAATGCTGTCGAAAGATTCGACATGAGTCTCTTGGTAGCTGTTGTAAATAGCATCTCCATTCATTTCCTCTTTAAATCCTTCCATAAGATGGTCGAAATCTATGATTGACCGGTACGTCCCTCCGCAAAATCAATGCTTCGCTGGACATACTGACCCCTGTAGTGAGGATTTTCTTAATCCAACTGATGACCCGACAATATTACTTCTTTTTTCTTAGACTTTCACCTTTAAGTCGATTCTGTAAGATCCATGGACAGTCTATCGAGTATTGCATCTGCAATTGTATCTTCTCCGATTACATCATACCAACTGGCCATAAGCAGTTGACTGGCAATTATGGCCGATGCCTTAGCGTGTCTATCTTCAATTATTTCCATCAGGTCCAGCCTTTGCTGCTGGTTTAGGTTTACCAGATTCTCTGTTATATACATATATACTTTTCGTATTCGAGCGAACGCCTATCAGCGGACTTGTCTATTGACACATTATTATGTAACTTTATAACAAAGTTATTTCAATTTATTTAGAGGGTAGGCGAGGTATTTCACTGATTCACCGGTAACAAACCAGACCATAATTTTCATCAACCATGAATACTACTTTTAGGGAAAAAGACGACAGCATGAACAACATACATATCGGACACAATATTAAACGTATCCGCGAGATACAGGGCATTAAACAGGAAGCCTTTGGACAGATGTGCCGCAGTCGGTATTCACAGCAGCGGATTTCCGATTTTGAAAATATGGTGGCACTTGATGAACCGCTATTGGCCGAACTTTCGACCGCACTGGGTGTCACTCCCGATTTCGTTAAATCCTTTAAGGATGACAATATAATCTATAATATTCAGAACAACAGTAATACATTTAATGACCATGCTATAGATCAAAGCCATAGTCAACATACAAAACCGACTTTCAACAATGACGGAGCAGAAAAGTTGATCGACTTGCTTGAAAAGTTTATCGAAGAAGACCGCGTTAAGACGCAGTCCATTGCTGAGTTGAGTAAGGCCGTGCTTGATCTTACCCTAGAAGTCAAAAAGCTGAAGGAAGAAAGATAGGCCTTTCAAAAAAATATTACATTTAAGGTGTGACCAGACGATGATCACACCTTTTGTTTTTTTTTAATTTTCATATAAACCGTTACAAGGAAGTTAGTGTTTTCGGAGCCTTAGCTTTCGCTTTACTTCCTCCGGCGAGATCGAATCGGTCGGAAGGTTCAAACGGATATCCAACAGGCCTGCACCCTTGTGTTGCTTTTCTCTGTGCGTTAATGCTATCGTATTCGGACCTTTACTTCTTCACCGACGCTTTGAGTTACAAATCTATTGTTAAATTTCGGAAAGCTCAGATTCTTCCGTAAGCGATACAGTGAAGACTTTTCTTAACCAATATCGCCCTTGTCGCGCATATAAGCTGATTGTAGGCTGTTAATTCGCTATTAAATACCGCTAACAATTCGAGTTAGAATCTGGGAGACAGTATACCAAGATATCGTAAGCTGGCTACATCAGCATTTAAACTTACGAGATATTGCGTAGAATAAAATATGCCAGTATACTAAGCCCTACCAGCTTAATGGCATATTCGCCAAATAGGATCTTGCGCCATTCTAATAACTGAGGAGAGGGTTCATGGATGAATCGAAATGCAAAACCTATTGCCAAATACGGAATAAATGGCAGAAGGAGTGCATTATGCTGAAAGGCCCTCCGCACATCGCCATGCAAAAGTGCGTGGATAGCACGTTGCGAACCACATCCTGGACACTCTAAGCCGGTCAGTGCCTTCATCGGACATCTCGGAAACCAGCCATGGGCGCTCGGGTCAAATGTATAATAGATATAGACTACCCCGCACATCGCCATTCCACCGAGAAGATACCATGGCCAATATCGTCTCTGCAACAACATTTAGTAATCTCCCGAACCGCTTAGGATCGCTCCAAAAAAAGCTACACCAAATATCAGGAAGTATAGGATCCACAAGGCGATACAAGCCCCCACATTGATCCACATCCACTTCTTGGCATTCGCTGAATCCCGAGTCGCACCTAAATAGTCGCCGGCGTAAAATTTTTTTTCCACGCGCGAGGCATAAACTATAGACGGAATACCCAATGGCCAACAACAAAAAATCGTCGTTAAAATGGTTTCGATCAAATAGGTCTTCGGCGGTTGATTCGGTTGCTGGCCAAAAGGAATTGCAGGTGTGCCGGAAAACTGTGGAGGCGTTTGAGGCGTCGCCGTAAAGTAGGGTTGCCCCTCCTGGGCAAACAGTCCAGTTAGCTCCGGCACATTTTTGGCCTGCACCCAACTAGGCATACCTTCTGTCCAAACATAGGTCTCCCGTGTCAATCCCTTGCTTTGTAATTCCTCTACGGAAAACGGTCCAAATGTATTGACTCCGTCTGTATAGTGATATTTTTGCATCTCCATTTGTATATTCCCATAAACTTAGATAAAGTTTGTTTCATATACAATAGAAAATTTCAGTGAAATAGCAGCAATTTATGTATTCTTGTACCTATAAGTGGGATAAGACAAGAAAAAAGGGTAAAACAGGTTATTCAATGGAAGCGCATAAAATTTGGTTAGTAAGCATTGTATTTTTAATTGGCACGCTGTTAATTTGGTATGTCTTTAAATATGTAGGAAACAAGCGTTATCGCAATACACGTATCGCAGAAACCACATTTATCCGTACCACACTCGCCAACCAAGTCACATTTTTTAAGCACCTCCGTTCAGATGCCCAGGACATCTTTTTACAACGCGTCGTATATTTCTTGACCACTACCAAGATTTCTGCCGAAAAAGGCGCACGTATAACAGATACTGACCGTGTACTGGTAGCGGCCAGTGCCACTATTCCGCTTTTTCATTTCGAAAAATGGTCGTATGAGAATTTGGATGAAGTCATCCTTTATCCGGGGACATTCAACGAACGTTACGATACCGACCATCCAGAAAATCTCATTCTTGGTATGGTGGGCGACGGCGTCATGAACCGCAAGATGATTATTTCGCTACCCTCCCTTCGTGCAGGCTTCTCACCAAGTGCCACATCCAATACCGCGATTCATGAATTCGTTCATCTCATCGACAAAGCGGATGGGGAAGTAGATGGAATTCCGGAATACTTGATCCCAAAAGAACTTATTCAACCTTGGCTAAAGGAGATGCATCGCACAATCGCCCGTATCCGCCATGATAAATCTGATATCCGTGATTATGCCGCAACCAATGAAGCCGAGTTTCTCGCCGTTGTATCCGAATACTTCTTCCAGAAGCCGAAAATGCTACAGGAAGATCATCCTGCGCTATACGCACTATTGGATGAAATATATAATAAACAATCGAACGAACCTTTATCTTAAAACAGCCTGTCTTCATCCTGAATAACGAAAAAGCCCTGAATGACTTCAGGGCTTTTATATATAATTAAGACAAAGCTTACATCATACCTGGCATACCGCCACCCATAGGAGGAGCGCCAGCAGCAGGAGCATTTTCTTCCGGTTCGTCAGCTAATACACATTCTGTAGTCAATAACATAGAAGCAACAGAAGCTGCATTTTCCAACGCTACACGTGAAACTTTTGTAGGATCGATAACACCTGCACCAATCAAGTTCTCATAAGCATCTGTGCGTGCATTATAACCGAAGTCACCAGAACCTTCTTTCACTTTCTGAACAACTACTGCACCTTCGATACCTGCATTGTTACAGATTTGACGAAGCGGCTCTTCGATAGCACGTTTAATGATTTCGATACCGATCGTTTCATCTTCATTAGCACCTTTTAGGTCAGCCAATGCATCTGTAGCACGAATGAACGCTACACCACCACCGGCAACGATACCTTCTTCAACCGCAGCACGGGTTGCATGTAATGCATCGTCCACGCGATCTTTCTTTTCTTTCATTTCAACTTCCGTTGTCGCGCCCACATAAAGTACCGCAACACCGCCTGATAATTTAGCCAAACGCTCTTGCAATTTCTCCCGATCATAATCCGAAGTTGTTGTTTCGATCTGCGCACGGATCTGCGCCACGCGAGCCTTGATATCTTCTACATTGCCTGATCCATTGATGATCGTTGTGTTATCTTTATCTACAACAACTTTCTCCGCTTGACCTAAGTAAGAAAGCTCAGCATTTTCAAGTTTATACCCGCGTTCTTCTGAGATTACGGTACCACCTGTTAAAATAGCGATATCTTCCAACATGGCTTTACGACGATCTCCAAATCCAGGAGCTTTAACAGCAGCCACTTTCAAAGAACCACGGATTTTGTTAACAACTAACGTCGCCAAAGCTTCACCGTCCAAATCTTCAGCGATGATCAACAACGGCTTACCAGTTTGCACTTGCTTTTCTAGAATAGGCAATAGCTCTTTCATATTGCTGATCTTCTTATCGTAGATCAGAATGTATGGGCTATCCAATTCCGCCTCCATTTTATCAGAATTGGTTACAAAATAAGGAGACAAATAACCGCGGTCAAATTGCATACCTTCAACCGTTTTCACTTCTGTTTCGGTACCTTTCGCTTCTTCTACCGTGATCACACCATCATTACCCACTTTCTCCATCGCTTCTGCGATCAACGCTCCGATTACATCATCGTTATTTGCTGAGATCGTTGCGACTTGTTTAATTTTATTGTTGTCAGCACCCACAACTTGTGATTGCGACTTAAGATTTCCTACGACAGCTGCAACAGCCTTATCGATACCACGCTTAAGATCCATTGGATTTGCACCAGCAGCAACCGATTTCAACCCTGGAGCAACGATAGCCTGTGCCAATACGGTAGCAGTTGTCGTACCATCACCAGCTTGATCCGCGGTTTTGGAAGCAACCTCTTTTACCATTTGCGCACCCATATTCTCCAATGCATCTTTAAGCTCAATTTCTTTCGCCACAGACACACCATCTTTCGTAATCATCGGAGAACCGAATTTCTTCTCGATAATCACATTACGACCTTTTGGTCCTAACGTTACTTTTACTGCATTTGCCAACGTATCTACACCTTTTTTTAGTGCGTCACGCGCTTCTACGTTATATCTTACTTGTTTTGCCATGTTTTTTTACTATTTGCTAGAAGAGGAAGTTACTTCCAAATTTTAACTTTTGTTACTAAACTCAATGATTAACTTACAGTACTGCGTAAATATCAGATTCACGCATAATTAAATATTCTTTACCCTCATAAGTGATCTCCGTACCTGCGTACTTGCCGTACAATACTTTGTCACCCACTTGAACAGTAAGAGGTTCCTCCGGTTTTCCAGTACCTACTGCAACGATCGTACCTTGAGAAGGTTTTTCTTTTGCGGTGTCTGGAATGTAAATTCCTGATGCTGTTTTTTCTTCTGCAGGAGCTGCTTCTACCACAACTCTGTCTCCGATAGGTTTAATACTTAATGCCATAATTATTTAGTTTTATTTTTTATTTAACGTATAATTCTTCAGTTCCTTATCACCAATTATGCCAAATAGAAAAGAACGACATTTGTTGCCATTTTTTCACTGTATATGCTTCAAAAAGTGACATCCTTCTGCCCGGGCTGTGTCATCCTGTCATTGTTTAGTCAGCAACGACGTATATAGTCCATCAGCACTTCTTGCGAAATAGACATTCCAAGGCGATAAAAACAAAGAAGCCCTGTACATGTCGTACAGGGCTTCTTTGTTTTTATCCATGACAGCAGGCTACTTGGATGAATCTGCAGGAGCAGGTGTAGCCGCCGGAGTTTGCTGTTGCTGTTGTTGTGCAGGTCCATTTAAATTTAAGGGCGAAGTCTGCACCGGAGCTTCAATTTGATCGCCTAAACCACCAGCCTTATTCCCGGCAGATGGACCAACGATATTGATGGCCAAGCAGAAGACCATAAGTGCAATGGCTAATCCCCATGTGCCCTTTTCTAAAAAGTCACCTGTACGTTGTACCCCCATTAAGTTTGAGCTACCTGCGAATCCTGATGACAAACCACCTCCTTTAGGGTTTTGAATCAAAACGATAAGTGTCAATAATACACTCACCAATACAATCAGGATAATCAAAAAAGTTTGCATTTCTGTATGTTGTTAATATAGTTTTTCTTCTAATTCCTTAATTCGGGTCGCAAAATACGATTTTTTTTCTGGAAATCTCAAAATTAATTTTTTATAGACTTCAATCGCTTTTACGTACATCGCCTGATCGGCATAAATGTTTGCTAGTGTCTCCGTCACGAGGTCAAATTGCTCCTCCGAACTCTTTCTTGCTTTATTTTCGGTGTTCAAATTCTCCGCTGGCGGTGGTTGAATTTGAGGTTCTTCCCGTATGAAACGTTCAATCACCTCTGCCGTTTTATCGTTCCGCGCGTAGGGAGCCGATTTGTGCTTCACCTCTTCACTGAGCTTGTCTTCCGGATTTTGCAAATGGATAATATGTTCACGGATCTGTTGATCCAATATAATCTTATCGAGCTCTTCGGGATCAAAGGCCGACTTATTATTGACAGGCAAGTGTGGGCTGGCAAAAGGCTGATAGGTATCCGCATATTCCAAACGGGTCTTATGGAGCCACCATCGGAAACTATACGGCATCAGCTCATCGTTGTACAAACTGATATCCTCCTCTTGGCGATCTACCTGTTGATCGTCTACCGTATCTATAACAGGCTCATCTATGCGCTGCTCCCGCGCATGCAGAGCAAAATAATCACCTCCACCAATACCCTCTCTAACAAGGGTTTCCAACACATGCTGATCTTCCTGCCCGTCTTGCTCTACAGGAACGTCGTCCTGCATGGTCTCACCGGTTACGGGCACGTCGGTCGTATCGATGTCCGCCGAAAAATCGCTCGGAGCGTCGGCGTCCGCCTCGGGCGCTTCTACGTGTTCTGTCGCGACACCCACGGGAGCGTGCGTCGTAGCATCTGATTCCGAGGTAAACGTGAACTCCTCAAAAGGGACATAATCATCATCGACGACATCCACCACAGGTATATCATGTACCGGCAACTGTACATATTCATACAACCAATTCGGACTGCTGGCCAAGAGAATGGCCCGGCTTCCTAGGCTATTTAATTCTCCTTGTAAGAACCTACGTCTTTCCCAGGCAAAATGCAACGGCTGTGAGTAAGGGTATTTACGAAGCAATATATCAAAATCATCGACGGTTAGTCCCTGAGGATTGACCAGCGCATCATGATACAATTGCTTTAATGAACGTCCTTGATTTTCCATATACGATCCTACCAGTTAGCAAACGCCCTATTATAGATATCTTCGGTCAATAACTTGATTATCTCCCTATTTAACGTCTCTTCTTGTGCCTGAACGGTACCTGAAAACTCTCTAAATTGCGTAAATGATTGCTCAAAGTTGCTTTCACCGGTTTCGTCTAACCGGTTAGTGTATTTTACCTTGACGGTGATGGTCAGCCGGTTTAGCGCAGCGCGGTCCGAATTTGCCTCTACCGCAGCTGGCGTAATATCATACCCTGTAATCACCCCTTCAAACAGTGCATCCGCGTCTCCATTCACCTGGCTCAAGCGGGATTGGTTACGGATACGCTCTTTCAAGCCCTCCGTAAAATTTTGGCTTAGCGTGGCATATACCATGGGCGCAATGTTCTCAAAAAACTGAACGTTAACCGTTTTCATATTTTCAGGAATCGAGCCCCCGCTAAAACTATATTTTACACCACAGCCCGACACCATCAGACAGCAAACAACGATCAATACGGAACCAAATTTTTGCATAATAGTGGTTTACTAATCCAAATTTAAGTCTTTAATTTTTCTATACAGGGTCCGCTCCGAAATGCCCAACTCCCGAGCTGCAGCCTTACGCTTCCCTTTATGTTTTTTCAGTGCTTTTTTTATCAAGTCAGACTCCTTGTCGACCAAAGATAGAGATTCCTCTACTTCCTCCGCATCTTGTGTTTCATACGCCATATAATCGTTATTGACTTTTGGCCCCTGATGATTGGGATTGTGTATGGTCAACGTGTGCTGAGGTGCTTCTTCGCCCAAGTAGGCAGACGATGGTGTCACTTCATTATAAAGCTGATTGATATAAGGAGAATTCTCTTCAAACGTCCGTGGATTAACTCCATTTTGGATCAGCTCCACGACTAATTTTTTCAGGTCCACCATATCTTTCTTCATATCGAACAAGACCTTGTACAGCAAGTCCCGTTCAGAAAAATCCTCCTTTGCCGACTCTTTAACGAACACCGGAAGAGACGACACTTGTTCTACAGGCAAGTATTTAGTTAAAATAGCGGCGTCAACGATCCGCTCTTTTTCCAATACGGCAATCTGTTCGGCGATATTTTTAAGTTGCCGCACATTGCCCGGCCAACTGTAATTCATGAGCATATCCTGCGCATCTGGCGTTAGCTGCACTCCTGGAGTTCTGTATTTGTCCGAAAAATCAACAATAAATTTTCGAAACAGCAAATTTATATCTTCTTTTCGCTCGCGTAAGGATGGTATACGTAAAGGAACCGTATTCAAGCGATAATACAGATCCTCACGGAACTTACCTTTTTTGACGGCTTCATAAACATCCACATTCGTTGCCGCCACCACACGGACATTCGTTTTTTGCACCTTGGAAGAACCCACACGAATATATTCGCCAGTCTCCAGCACCCGTAACAGACGAGCCTGCGTGCCCAACGGCAATTCTCCTACTTCGTCCAAAAATATCGTTCCTCCGTCCACGACTTCAAAATATCCTTTCCGGGCCTCATGCGCCCCCGTAAACGAACCTTTCTCATGACCGAACAACTCCGAGTCTATCGTTCCTTCTGGAATCGCACCACAGTTCACCGCAATAAAGGATCCATGCTTACGCGCACTCAGTTGATGGATAATATGCGAAAACACCTCTTTTCCCGACCCGCTCTCACCTTGAATTAAAACAGAAATGTCCGTAGGTGCAACCTGCTTGGCTACATCGATAGCTCTATTCAACAAAGGCGAGTTACCAATGATTCCAAACCTATTCTTAACGTCTTGAATATCCACGATAGTTCCTCTTATTACAAGTTAGTCGATAATTTTACCCATTAGTGTTGCGGAAGTACAGCGCTCGGCGAGTACATGTACATATTGCCCTGGTTTAAAACGTTCATCAACAGGGAATACCACCATCGTGTTTTGATCGTTACGACCGCAGTAATCCTGATCCGACCGTTTGGAAAATCCCTCGATCAGTACCTTATGCACTTTTCCGACAAAATTCTGCAACCGATATAAACTATGTTCTTGCTGCTTATTGACCACTTCCGTCAACCGTCTCTTTTTTACTTCTTCCGGGATATCATCCTCGTAGCGTTTTGCGGCCAAGGTACCCGGACGTTCAGAATAGGCAAACATATAGGCAAAATCATATTTTACATAATCCATCATCGATAATGTTTCTTGATGTTCCTCCTCGGTTTCTGTACAAAAGCCCGTAATGACATCCGTTGAGATCCCGCAGGCTGGAATAATCCGGCGGATAGCATCCACCCGCTCCATATACCATGCCCGGTCATACGTACGGTTCATGAGCTCCAACACCCTAGAGTTTCCAGACTGTACAGGCAAATGTATATACTTACAAATATTATCGTAACGTGCCATGGTATGCAACACTTCATCGGTAATATCCTTTGGATGCGATGTAGAGAAGCGCACCCGTAGTTCGGGACTCACCTCAGCAACCAATGCCAACAATTGCGCGAAGTTCACCGTTGGCTTCTGCTCCTCTCCCTCGGCAGCAGGTGCCGTATACTTATACGAATCGACATTCTGTCCAAGCAGCGTGACTTCGCGGTAACCGGACTGAAACAAATCCTGCGCTTCCTTTACAATAGAATACGCATCCCGGCTGCGTTCCCGTCCTCTGGTGAACGGAACAACGCAAAACGAACACATGTTGTCACAACCGCGCATAATGGATATAAATGCCGATATCCCATTCGAGTTTAACCGAACAGGATTAATATCTGCATAGGTTTCCTCACGGGACAACAAGACATTGACGGCTTTGCTTCCATCATCTACTTTGTCGATCAGATTCGGCAAATCCCGATACGCATCAGGCCCAACAACTACATCCACCAATTTCTCTTCTTCCAGAAATTTTGACTTAAGACGCTCAGCCATACAGCCCAACACCCCAACGATCATACCTGGATTTTTCGACTTGGCCGACTCGAACTCCTTCAGCCGGTTACGAACGCGTTGCTCCGCATTCTCACGGATCGAACACGTATTAATAAACACAACGTCGGCTTCCTTATAATCTTTCGTCGTTTCGAAACCATTGTCCAATAAAATAGAAGCAACAATTTCACTATCCGAAAAATTCATCTGACAGCCATAGCTCTCTATATACAACTTTCTTCCCGTCGACTTACCCGTAGCAAGCATATCCAAAGCCTCTCCTTGACGCGATTCATCGTGCGTTTTCGTGGTATGTTCTAATTCTAGCATGGTTCAATTTAAAAGACTACAAAGTTAACAATAAAAACTTACATTGATGACACTTTGGCAGAGCATGACCAAAATTTAACACTACCTCAAGAAGCATGGATGCACTGAAGATCTTCAAACGGATTCTGATCCTCCGGTCCGCCTACACCAGCTCCCATGAGAACGCATTGTTCAATTCGGACCGGCCATAGCTAGGAAGCTTTTGATAGGTACAAACACCGGCACGAAAAAAAGAGCCACCTTTCGGATAGCTCTCTTCAGAAAAACAATATATTGAATCTATTTATTTACCTGCTTGTGATTGTGCATCTTCAATCATTTTATCGCCAGCAACGATCACGATTTCCACCCGGCGATTTTCCGCACGTCCGGCATCTGTATCATTCGAGGCAAGTGGCTCTGAATAGTTCTTACCTTCTGTTTTGATACGGCCTCCACTCAACCCTTGTGAAACAGCATACGCTTTAACAGACGCTGCACGAGACTCGGACACCTTTTGGTTGGCAGCCAACGTTCCTACGTTGTCTGTATGACCAATAACCAAAATTTCAGTGCCTGGTTCTTTATTTAGCGTTTCTACCAGTTTTGCAATATTCGTTTTCGCTGTAGACTTCAGCGTAGAACTATTGAAATCAAATAGAATACCTTCATCGAATTTCACAATGATACCCTCATCAGCTTTTATAACTTCGGCTCCGGCAACCGTATTTTCAATTTCCTTTGCTTGCTTATCCATCTTCTTTCCGATCAATCCACCGGCCACACCCCCAATAGCAGCACCCGCAATTGCACCTACGGCCGTGTTACCCGCCTTACCGCCGATTAATGCCCCAAGGCCAGCTCCAGCCGCGGTACCGATAACTGCACCTTTTGTTGTACTATTTGTGTTTTGTATTGTCGAACAACTCGCGAACAACATCGCCGATGTTGCCACGGATAAGCCGTAAATAGCTATTTTTTTATTCATTTTCATAATCAAATTTTCTATGTGTGATATCTACTTATTAGTTGAATAAACAAAGTAAATGCCAAACTAGAAAATACACATACAAATCGCTCGAAATCTAATGCTTTTTATTTTTCTTGTGGAGGAATTTCTAGTTTTGGTAAACGCGATGAGCGAGGACGTCCATTTTTATTCCATGCCTCTAACGACGTTTTCACGTAGTTCATAAAGTCATACTGCCCCCAATGTTCGATCATACTAAAAGATGGACGGTACAAATCCATAAAAGACTGCAATTCATCCCCTTCCAGCTCTGTCAACGCACTTACCGATGTCTTGTTAAAAACACGGTCAACCTTTGTTTCTTCTAACTCCCGATCCATCATCTTCGCAAAACGCTTCGCATTTTTAGCATCGCGACCAAAAAGATTATACAACGCGGTTGCTGGGCTACCAACATATGTGCCAAAGGTATTCTTTCCCCCGTTGTAAACTCCCTTTTTCCGATAGTCGTCCAACATGTCCCGCATTTCCGCCTCCTTACTCATCCGGCTCACAACGACAGTCTCAATAGTCAACCCTTGTTGCATCTCGATAAGAATATCTTCTTGAGTATATAACACCGTTTTTACCGGTCCATACCCCGTCTTCGAAAAAGAAAGACTATCGCCTACTGATGCTTCGATAATAAACACGCCAAACGTATTCGTTTGTGCACGTCGCTTCGTCCGTAGATTCGTTACATTGACATCCGCCAGCCGGGTTGCCCCCCCTTTCTCCACAACGATCCCCGACAGCCCGCTCGATTGTGCGGATACCTGCCCTATGCCTCCAACGAAGAACAACAAGCTTCCAATGAGCAGATAGATATATTTAATTTTCAAGTACATTCGGCTAAAATTAACAAATGTTTAGACTACGCAATGTTAAAAAGTTTTAAATCGAGGTCTACGTTAAGCATACGGATAAAAAACGAAGTTTGCCCCTTCAGGCACAATTACAAATAGGCAGATGTAGTCAGCAGCCGGCTTATAATTTTTAATAAAATACGTTTTCCGCTCCTCCTGCACCAAACCTCGTTCCATAAACTCTTCCAAAGAACTCACGTTGATTGTCCACTGTGTATTCAATTCATCTTTATCCAACAAAAGCTCGCCTACGCTCACTTCATGCTGATGGGCAATAAAGATAGGGTACAATGTATACCCTTCGGAAATCATTTCGGTCGACACTTCTTTTATCGATTCTTTATAAAAGTCTAAATCCATCTTTAGACTCTTTAAAGGACTATGCTGTTGCGGGTTCTGCTCTTTTGCATCGCCCGCCATCAAATCTTCTATATTCAAATTGAGAAAGTACTATTAACTATAAAAACCCATTTGTTACAAATATGATGCCCGCAAGGTCAGTAGCACCACATTTTCCACATGCTGTGTGTGGGGAAACATATCTACCGGCTTGATCCGTTTCACATCGTATTTTTCCTGGAGAATCGCTAGGTCACGTGCTTGCGTGGCAGCATTACAGCTCACATACACGACCTTCGGTGCCTCCATTTCCAAAATACGTTGCACCACATCGGCGTGCATACCGGCCCGTGGCGGATCCGTGATGACCACATCCGGACGCCCATGGGCCGCCACAAAATCAGCCGTTAACACATCTTTCATATCCCCTGCATAAAACAACGTGTTCGTAATTCCATTGATTTGCGAATTTATCTTCGCATCGTCGATAGCCGAAGGAACATACTCGACTCCGATCACTGTGCGAGCCGATTTTGCCACAAAATTAGCAATCGTTCCCGCTCCCGTATATAAATCGTACACCAACTCATCCCCCTTTAGGTCGGCAAACTCCCTGGTAATTTTATAAAGTTCATACGCCTGCGCCGAATTCGTTTGGTAGAATGACTTTGGCCCCACTTTGAAGCGGAGGCCTTCCATTTCTTCATATATAAAATCACGGCCAGCGTATACATGAATATCTTGGTCAAAGATCGTGTCGTTCCGCTTTTGATTAACGATATAAAGCAACGAAGCCAATTCTGGAAATTTTTCATGAATATGTTTCATCAATGAATCGATCTGTTCTTGTGTAGGGTAGGCAAACACTACAATCAACATGATTTCTCCGGTAGATGATGTCCGGATAATCAAGTTGCGCAAGGCCCCTTCATGGGCACGTAGATCATAAAAGGAGATTTCCTGGGAAATGGCAAAATCGCGGACCGTATTTCGGATGGCATTAGAAGGATCTTGTTGCAAAAAGCAGTGGTCAATGTCCAATATTTTATCGAAACGTCCCGGCACATGAAAACCTAGCGCATGCATGCTTTCCGGTACCACCTCTTCATCGACAGACGTCAACCAACGTTTGTTCGAAAAGGTAAACTCTAGTTTATTCCGGTAGTATTCTGTCTGGTTCGAACCTAAAATAGGTTCCATGGACGATGTATCCACTTTCCCCAACCGCTTCAGGGCATTATCTACATACTGTTGCTTAAAACTCAATTGGGCAGGATAGTTCATATGCTGCCATTTACACCCTCCACATACACCAAAATGCGGACAAAACGGATCAACACGATGAGCAGAGGGTTGCTTTAAAGCGACCAGGCGTCCTTCCGCAAAATTCTTCTTTTTCCGGAACAGCTCAACATCGGCTATATCGCCAGGCACCGCTTGCTCAATAAATAATACCAGCTCGTCCTGTTTTGCGACTCCCTTACCTTCCTCTGCAATATCAATAATCTGTACGTCTGCTATAAATCGCTTATCCTGTGGAATTCTTCTACCCATAATGGGTGCAAAAATACGTTTTTTTGTTCAACAAACATTCTTCCTCACTACAACGCATTTTCTATAGGGAATGCCTTATAGGCAAACACCTCGATTTATGGGGCAAACCGCAGGCGCTTTTTGCCGCATCGATCGGTTTTAACCTTCGAGTAATGTTGCCTGAACCAGATATGGAAGCATATCCTTCTGAAAAGAAATAAAGTTTTTGCGCACGTCGGCATCCGTGACAGCCGTAAACGCAAAGGAAAACACAATATTTTTACTGCATTTGATTAAGAACGTAAGCCGCTCTTCAGGCACCGTCTGTCCGATCGTCTCATTTTGAATAAAGGAACTGAGTAGCAAAAACTCCAAATCGTCCGAAAGTGTTTTTAGGTATTCCTGTGCATTTGCCGACTCCCGGATAAACTCCCAGCCTACAAACTCGTTACATACGGTATATGTCACCCGGCTTACCCGAAGGATCGTATTTGCCAGAAATTTTGCCAGATCTTTTTCACGTACACTTTTATCTAAAATATCCTGCACATTTTCTCGAATATAATCCATTAGCACCTCGTGCAAGATAAGTTCTTTACTGGCAAAATGCTTATAAAATGTGGCTTTGGCTATTTTAGCTTGCTTGGCAAGCTCATTCACACTGGTCTTATTGTAACCGTATCGACGGAATAACTCCCGTGCCGATTTTTTTATGGACAATATAACCTTATCTGATTCCATCATGAGTTTTGCACATAAAATACGGTTTCATTCTGTCTAACAGCATATGGTTTCAAAGGACACTCCGCCACTGCGGCCGGCGATCCGTCCGTTAACAAGCACTTTGCTCCCGACACCGGATCTACCAACGTAAACCCTTCTACAACTACCTGATTGCCGGCTCCTAGATCTACTGTACTGCAACAGTCATAAGCAATGAGCCGGGGATCGGCTTGCGTTCTCTGGTTATTGACATTTATGTCCGAATAGTCATCGTTTATGTACGCCCAACCGTTGGTCGAAAAAACGCCCACATGTTCGGCTTGATTGATATTGGTCGTAAACGAACGATTCGGGATCACGTTACATGTTCCCGAACCGCAACCCTGAAAAAATAAAATCGATACAAGAAAGAAAATGTAAACGACTTTCTTTCCCATGGTTAAATAATCTCTGTTTCGAATTGGGATAAGAAACGAACATCATTTTCGGAAAAAAGACGTAAGTCGCGAATCTCATATTTTAGATTGGTGATGCGTTCGATTCCCATACCGAAGGCAAATCCCGAATATTTCTTACTGTCAATACCACAATTTTCCAATACGTTGGGGTCGACCATACCACAACCTAAGATCTCTACCCAGCCGGAGTGCTTACAAAGCTGGCATCCTTCCCCCTTACAAATGGTACATGAAATATCCATTTCGGCAGACGGTTCCGTAAACGGAAAATAAGACGGGCGGAAACGCACTTTCGTCCCTTCTCCGTACAATTCCTGTACGAAATGAAATAACGTTTGTTTTAAGTCTGCAAAGGACACCTGCTCATCCACGTACAGGCCTTCCACCTGATGAAAGAAACAATGAGCACGTGCAGAGATTGCTTCATTACGATACACACGCCCGGGCATGATCGCTCGGAAGGGTGGTTTACCCATTTCCATAAGCCGCACCTGAACGGACGACGTATGGGTCCGTAAGGCGATATCATTGCCCTCTTTCTTTTCCACGAAAAATGTATCCTGCATATCACGTGCCGGATGCTCTGGCGGGAAATTAAGTGCAGAGAAATTATGCCAATCGTCCTCGATTTCCGGACCTTCAGAAACCACAAACCCAAGCTTTTTAAATATTTCGACGATCTCCTTACGGACTAAAGATAACGGATGTCTGGAACCTAATTGAAAGCCTTCTCCTGGAAGTGTTAGATCGCCCTCCGCCCGTTCTGCATGTTGTACCGTTCCACCAAATTGCTCCTGCGCGTCACGAAACGTGGTTTCCGCCAATAGCTTAAACTCGTTTAGAACTTTACCCAAGGTTCGCTTTTCTTCTGGAGACACCGATTTAAATTCGTCAAACAAGGCTTTAACAACACCTTTTGACACCAAAAATTTTAAACGAAAATTTTCTGCGTCAGCAGCTGACGCAGGCTTAAATCCATTAATCTCTTCTGTATACTGCTTAATTTTGTCCTGCAACATAGTGCCAAAGATACGGCAAAATATTAAAAAGTCGCCGTTGCACAGCTCGAAATTTTGAGCAGGAGCATGGGCACCTTAAAATGGAAGACCATCCGTGTCGTTGTCATTTTCCATAAAATCCACTTCCTGCTCTTTCTCCACGTCCTCTGCGCCACTATCCGAGGTAGGCTTTGCCGTCTGTCCGAAATCTGACGGGCGACCCAATAATTTAAAGCTTTCGCCCACAATTTCCGTTACAAAACGCCTGTTCCCTTCCCGGTCTTCATAGTTTCGTGTACGCAAACGACCTTCAATATAAACCAGTTTTCCTTTTTTCAGGTATTTAACGGCCATCTCCCCTAAATTTCTCCACATGACAATGTTATGCCATTCGGTATGTTGCATGCGCACACCATCTTTTGTATACGTCTCGGAAGTTGCTAAAGGAAAACTGCATACGGTGATGTTACCTTCTAAATATCGTACTTCGGGATCTTTGCCCAAATGCCCCACTAAAATTACTTTGTTAACACTTGCCATAGTTATAATTTAGGACCAATTAGCTGTTTGTTTCTTTCTAGAAAAGAAAATATAAGTTTATGTTTAGCTAATGTATCGATTTTTTCCCAAAAAAAATAATCCCATTCTGATTTTTTGATTTTCAGATATTCGGCCTGTGTCACCCGGTAAAACCGTGCGTAAATATGCTGATGGCTCAATATATGCTTGATTGGCACCCCTATCGGTTCCAAAACAACTCCCGCTTTAAAATATGTCGAGAACTCCTCTGTATCCACTAACTCCAAAAGGGACATATCCGTAGCTGTTTCGAGCATCGGAAACTCGTACAGATTCGCCCATACATCGCCCTCTCCACGCTTAGCCATCAACAATTTATCCGCTAAGGAAACAACAAAATAATGGAAGAACCGACTTCTGCTAGCCTTCCCTTTTGTTTTTACAGGGAGATATTCCACACGGTCTTCGCGAAAAGCAACACATTCCAATTGAAAAACGCAATTGCCACACAGTGGATTCTTCGGCTTACACTGTAGCGCTCCAAAATCCATGATCGCCTGATTGTATAGCCCTGCGTGTTGTTTATCCAACAGGTCATCAGCCAGTGCGGCGAACAGCTTCTTCCCTTTGGTCGAATTGATGGGTTCCGCCACGCCAAAATACCGTGATAACACACGGTACACGTTGCCATCCACGACAGCCCTTGGTTCGTTGGCCGAAAAAGAAGCGATAGCAGCAGCGGTATACTCGCCCACGCCGGGCAACCGGATAACCTCCGAGAATACTGTAGGAAAAATGCCCCCCAACGTGTTCTGTACCATCTGGGCCGCCTTATGCATATTTCTCGCACGCGAATAATACCCCAAGCCCTGCCACAACCGGAGCACCTTCTCTTCATCAGCCTCAGCAAATTTTGTTACAATCGGAAACTCTTCGACAAAGCGATGAAAATAGGGCAATCCCTGTTCGACTCGGGTTTGTTGTAAAATAATCTCGGAAAGCCAGATAATATAAGGGTCTTGTGTCGTTCTCCAAGGTAAATCTCGCCCATTCTCATGGTACCATTTCAGCAGTTTTGCAGCAAAAGACATATGCAAAGTTGCTTATTTTTTCACAATAAAAATGAATGTAACAAATGTTAAAAAACGTAAAATATTGAAGTTAAAGATCTTGAACCGATACCTTTGTCTCCGTATCATAAAAAAGTTTTCGTTATTGACGCTATGCTAAAGAAAAAAACCGCCGTGCTTTTTGTAGAACCGGATGGTACATCTACGACTAGATTACAGGTACCTACGATGCTGCTCACGCATTGGAAAAAGTTGCTTATCTCGCTACTTGCCGTGCTCGCTATTGGCATCCTTTCCACTATATACATCGTTAGACAACGGACATCAGAACAATATATTCAAGTTTACGATAAGAAGATTGATGAACTCAAACAACAGAACCGGCAACTGGAACAAGACGAGTTTAACAGCCAACTGACCACAGAAGAAATGAAGAAGTCATTTCATTCCATTGACAGCACGCTGGAGCGCATCAACCAAAAAATGAGAAAGCGCGGACTCAAAGAAATCAAGATGAAGAATATGGGGGGGCCGGTCGAACAAGGCGAAGATGACCTTGTGGAGCTTTCCAATTTTTATAAAAAACAGCTAAAACATTTAGAGGCAAAACTAGACGGTATGCCGTTGGGTGTCCCTCACCCCGGACGGATCACGTCACCTTTTGGATATCGTAGAAATCCATTTACCAATCGCGGCCGAGAGATGCACTCAGGCGTAGATCTCAAAGGACGGATCGGCGATCCCGTGAAAGCGACAGCTAAAGGCAAAGTAACGTTCGCCGGTTATAAAGGCGCCTATGGGTACGTGGTTATGGTCAAACATAACAATGGATATGAAACGCGCTATGCCCACCTGACACGGACCCGTGTCAAAAAAGGCGAGGCCGTAGAAGCCGGAGAAATTGTCGGCTTACTTGGCAACACTGGACGCAGCACCGGACCGCACTTACACTACGAAGTCGTGATAAATAATCGGAAAGTAAATCCCGTCAAGTACTTTTATTTTTAGTTCGTACCATGCGCTGAGGCGAACAGTCTTGACAACACCTTTCATAACGTATGATTGGTGCAGGCATCCATCGTTTACCTACGTACGCCCTGGAGCCATATTGATCGCGCTGTTATTGCCGTTTATTCGCTCAATTTCCGCATCTCTCAATCTCGTTCCACAGACTTCAACTCCTGATCAAGAATACGCTTTAACTCGGCCACTTTCGCCGGAAATTTCTTGGCCACATTGTTTTTCTCGCCCCTATCTACGGATAGGTCATACAGCTGTTCTTCCGAATCCTGACCCAGTTCGATATTGACGAGCTTAGCAATTTTTTGGCCGGCGTTAGGTTTGATGTATTTATAGTTTCCTTGTAGCACGGCATGTGTCCTGGAAGATTGAACCATATGCGAACGTCCCCCCTGCTCTTGGCCAATTAACGTCTTCCACAGTGCCTTACTGTCTACAGCATCCTGTTCAGCCAAGTTCACCTCAAGGAATTCCGCAAAGCACGCCAATAAGTCTACTTGCGCAATCAACGCATCCGACACGCTACCTGTCGCCATGTGTTTTGGCCAAGACACGATAAACGGAACCCGTGTTCCCGCCTCAAACGCGGAATATTTGCCGCCTCGCAGCCCGCCGGATGGGTCATGCCCATGCAGTTCAGTAACCGCCCCATCTTGGTAGCCATCATCCAAAACCGGTCCGTTGTCGCTCGAAAAGATAATAATAGTATTCTCATACAACTGATTATCCTTGAGTTCTTGCACCAACTGTCCTACCGTATAATCCAGCTGTAAAATAGCGTCTCCCCGATAACCTAAACCACTTTTCCCCTTAAACATCGCCGCCGGCATACGTGGAACATGGGGTTCCGTTGCGTTGAAGGTCAAGAAGAACGGTTCTTTCCGATGGGCTTGAATATAAGCTTTCGCCTTTTCAAAAAATGTAAAAGTCAACTCCTCGTCTGTCCAACGCGCGCGATGCCCTCCCGTCATCCAACCTATTCGTCCGATGCCATTGACAATGGTATTATCATGCCCCTGCCCCGGCGAGCTATGCATTTTCAGCAACTCGGGATTTTCTTTTCCCGTCGGATCATCGCCAATCTTTTGCTTATAATCTACATGGATTGGATCGCTGGATTCCACCCCGACGACATGGTGGTTCTCCAAGAACACCGTAGGTACGCGATCGGCCGTCGCCGGAAAAATAAAAGAATAATCATATCCCACCTCCAAAGGTCCCGGTTTAACAGCCGCATTCCAATCCTTTGCCACCTCGTCTCCGAGCCCCAAATGCCATTTGCCTACGATAGCGGTATGGTAACCGCTCGCTTTAAAAACTTTGGGCAACGTCATGCGGTCCTGCGGGATAATGAGCTTTGCATCACCAGGAAGAATTCCCGTCCCGCTCTGCCGAAACGGATAGTTACCCGTCATTAAGGAGTATCGGGAAGGCGTACAGGTAGACGCCGCAGCATGTCCATTCGTGAACCGGACTCCGCGACCTGCGAGCGCATCAATATTAGGAGTCTTCAACTTCGTGGCACCATATGCGCCAACGTCGCCATATCCTAAATCGTCTACATAAATCAATAACACGTTAGGTTTATCCTGAGCTGCCGCGTACAGTGCAACACATAGATATAGGAAAATAGAAGCTAGTTTCTGCATCATTCGTTTAGATTTACTAGCCAAACTTAACCATTTTTTTTGGATGTCGTCGGCCAGAACACGATGCAATCGTGTGCCTAAAATGTATCCATATCTTTATTGCTCACTACGATATCATGGATGGCTGTACGTCCGTAAATAAGTCGTGATATTTTAGCAAAAGCGTAACGATATGCCCACTCTTTCTTATTTTTGAGCCATGAGCGAATCCACTTTTCATATTGCCACCCTCCATCGGGGCAAATATATGCTGCTATTACTCATCGGGGTTTGCCTAGTCACAGCCATCGCTTCCCGACTGCCCATCCAAGAGGTTGCCAAGATATTGATTGTACTGATTAGCTTGCCTTTACTATTTTTTATCAGTACGAAATGGAGCCGGGCTCCATCTGTTTGGAGGATAGAAAATGGTGAAGTAAGCATCCAGTTTCACGGAAAAGAAGCCGACACATTTATGCTCGGCGATGTTAAATACGTACGCAATCTGCCGCGCTCCGGTGGGAACCTGATCATGATCTTCCTGACCAAAAAAAAAGCTCCCAAGCGCTATTGGCGCAACAAACTTTTTCAAAAAGCTGACGATCTCGATGCCCTGATACATGCTCTAAAACAACAAGGTATCGACTATTATTATATGTAAAACAACAACTATGAGAAAATTATTGTTACTGTCTTTCTGCCTGTTCAACATGGCCACGACTTCGGCCCAGCGCGCTGGTTTTTGGCAACAGAAAGTCCATTACAAAATGGATATTGATGTGGACGACCAAACGTATCAATACCAAGGAAAGATGACCTTGGACTATACCAACAACTCCAATCAGGCACTACCGAAGGTATACTTCCACCTCTACTTCAATGCCTTTCAACCGGGAAGCATGATGGATTATCGACTTTCGCATATCGCGGATCCCGACCCGCGTATGACCACCAATTTAGGTACCAAAGAACAGCCCCGATACCAAAGCCGTATTGCTACCTTAACGCCAGAACAAATTGGATATCAACAGGTAGAAACCTTAACAGTCAACGGACAGCCAACACAATTTAAGGTCGACGGCACCTTATTGGAGGTCGTGTTACCGCAGGCCATAAACCCTGGACAGACGGCAACGTTTACCATGGAATGGAGTGCGCAGGTACCGGAACAAATTCGCCGCAGTGGTCGTAACTCGAAAGAGGGAGTCGCACTCTCTATGACACAGTGGTATCCGAAAATGGCCCATTTCGACGAATTCGGATGGCACCTGGATGAATACGTTGCCCGGGAGTTTATTGCGCCTTTTGGAGACTTCGACGTAACGATACACATCGATAAAGATTATGTAATCGGCGCCTCTGGGAAATTACAGAATCCATCAGCAGTGAAGGGGTACGACAAAATGGCGAAGGTAAAGACGAAAAAAGGCAAAGCATCATGGAATTTCAAGGCTCAGAACATTCACGACTTCGCCTGGGCTGCCGATCCTGAGTTTGTTGTCGACTCTGCAAAAAGTAACAGCGGGGTAACAGTCTACACTGTCTTCCTGCCCACGAACAAAGAGGTGAAGGCAAACTGGAATACCGCTTTAAGCTTGTCCACTGAATTTTTCGACTATTGCTCCGCGCACTTTGGTGATTATCCATGGCCAACCTATAGCATCGTGCAAGGCGGAGATGGTGGTATGGAATATGGCACAGCGACGTTGGTCACCGGCGGGCGAAACATAAAGAGCCTCGTCGGCGTGATCTTTCACGAAGCTGCGCATTCCTGGTACCAGCACTTGTTCGGAATCAATGAGACAGTCGACGAATGGTTTGACGAAGGGTTTACCAGCTACATCGAAGAACTGGCCTTCCAAAGTCTATTTGAAAAGAAAGGCGCCCTGGCATCGAATCCGGTCATCAATGCCTATCGCTCGTACTACAAGCTGGCGCTTTCCGGCAAAGAAGAGCCCATGAGTTTGCTTGCCGACTATTACAACACCAACTACGCGTATAGTAATGAAGCGTACAACAAAGGGCAGGTACTCGCCGGTCAGCTTGGATACATTATTGGCAAAGAAAACTTAGCGAAAACCTTTCTTCAATTTTACGATATCTGGAAATTTAAACATCCGACGCCAAACGACTTTAAGCGTGTCGCGGAAGAGGTATCCGGCATCAACCTAAAATGGTATTTTAACCTGTTCGTCAATACGACACGGACCATCGATTACGCTGTGGAAAGCATTTCCGATCAAGAAATCCTGCTGGCAAATAAATCAAACTTTGCCATGCCCATTGACTTACTGGTCGAATACGAAGATGGCAGCAAAGAACTGTTCTATATTCCGTTGCGCGAAATGCGTGGAGAAAAACCATCGGAAAATCTAGACCTGTACCAAGGTGTAACACGCACCGTCTTGGAAGACTGGTTCTGGACGAAACCTACCTATACGGTTAAAACAACTAAGAAGCCCGTCAAGGTACAAATCGATCCTTCCTTACGATTAGCCGATATCGAGTCTGCCAACAATACGTATACACGGTAATCGTGTTTGCTAAATCAAAAAGGGGTTGCACTACTAGCCAACCCCTTTTTGATTCGTCATTTCTCCCACCACACCTTCGTGTGGAAGTCGTCTCCTCCCATTTGCTCTACTGCTTTCGCATAGTTATCAGGATTAAATCGACGGACTTCATTTTTGTACATGAAACGAGTCGGCATGACTCCCTCATAAAACATATACGGTGTTTTAGGTAATTTTGGGAATCCTGTACGCCGGTATTCGAACCATTGCTGATAATCGACCATAAATAAGCCCAAATATTTTTGAAGCATGACACGCTCCAGCGTACCATCGAATTTCCCTACTTCACTTTCAAAATAATCAGCCGGAACTGTGCCCCCATACTGCTCGATTGATGCGCGCACACCTTTCTCATAGGCTGTCTTCGCCTCGGCATCCATGCCCAACGACAGGTAAACCTCCGCTTTTATGAATTCCACCTCCGAATACGGCATCAAAATCTCTTGGACGGGTGTTCCTACCGCTTCGGGATACATTAAATCACCATTTGGGGTACTTGGACTGAACGTATAGGCCGACAAATCGCCCGAGTGTCCTGCCGGTATACCTTTATAACCGATCTTCACTGGCTTACCACCCACCATTTCGGTGGCTTCGGTCATAATAAACGGACGGCGAGGGTCATTCAGTGCATTCAGCTTGTCCACAAAAAATTCGGCCATAGCTGTAAAGTTGACGTAGTCTTGCCTTCTTCCCCATGCGTAGTCATAAGGGGAAAGACCTGTAATCTCTACGATGGCGGCATCCGTATTGGACGTAAAAATTGGATATTGTGCAGGATTGTCCAATAGGGCTTTGATCTTTGCTGCGGCCGGAATGCGTTTGGACTGCCGCAAATAATAGCGCAACAATAAAGAATTATTGAATTTGCGCCATAATTCCTTGTTATTACCGTAAAGCAAGTCGTTTCCGTCCATTGTTCCTTCTCCGGCGTACAGCGTATTTGCCTCTTCCAAGGCCGCGATCATGTCTGCGTAAATCTGTTCCTGTGTGTCAAATTTCGGTTGGGTAATTCCCTCTTCTGCGCGAATCGCTTCAGACAACGGTACATCGCCAAAACTATCCGTCAATAATCCGGCGACGAGTGCTCTCATCGTTGCCGCGACAGCTTTGTAAACAGGCTTATCCATTGCTTCGGCAGCCATCTCCATTTCCCGGATATTCCGCAAGTAGCTGTAACACGCATTCCATGTCCCGTCTCCAGAGTTTTCGGTGAAATAATACCGATGCACGCCATTCGCGGCACTTGGATTAGACAGGCCCGTTTGCATAATCTCCCAGGTAAAGTCATTGCTCCGAGCGGTGAAATAAGTCACCATTCTGTAGATCGTTGGCGTCAACAAGGCTCCTGGTGTCACCGTTTCTATATCATTTGGATTGGTGTTCAGCTCGTTGAAGTCCTTCGTACATCCGGACCACATGGTTGCTCCAGCAAGCAAAAGTGCGACATTAATATGTTTGATTTTCATGTTTTCTCTGTTTAAAAATTAGCTCTCAAGTTTACCCCGAATGTTCGCGTGCTCGGCATTTGTCCCATTTCCACACCCGGCATGATCGTTGCTCCATTTAACGCGGCAGTCTCTGGATCATACATCGGGAAGTCCGTCCACATAAAAAGATCACGACCAAAAAAAGCAATCGATGCATTGTTCATCCTCCAGCGGGAAACTACATTTTTAGGTAACCCGAATTCCAAGCGTACCTCTCTTAATTTCAGGTATGATGCATCAAAGCTATTGGTCTCGACATTAGCCCTCCGGTAATAATCTCCGTACCACGTATTGATAGCCACTTCCTTAGTATTGGGGCTGTACGTTCCGTCCCCATTATCTACAACGCCTTCGCCCACAATCAAACCCGTCTCACGGCCCTTCAGCGTGTGTTTTAGTTTTCCTTGCTCCGTCATTTTATGATGAGTTTGCGAGTAAACAATGCCTCCGTATTGACCATCCAGCAAGAAACTGAAGGATACGTTCTTATAACGGAACTCATTGTGGAAACCACCCCGCCAATCCGCATATACATTACCAATCTTGACCTTATCTGTTGGTCTCACAGCCAATCCTGTATTTCCGTCAATTAAGACATCCCCGTTTTCATTGCGCACGAGACCGTAGCCCCATAGATCCCCTGTTGATCCACCGACAGTCGCTATAATCTCTGCCGCGCCTGATCCGCTCGAAGCAATGGTCTGCTGAGGAGTTAACACCCCCTCTGTCAATGCTAATATCTCGTTATCATTTGTTGACCAATTTGCAGAAGTCGTCCATCGGAAATTCTCATTCCGGATAGGTGTGCCAGACAAGCTCACCTCCCAACCTCTGTTGCGGATAAGTCCCCCATTCACATAAGCTCCTGAGAAACCCGTAGTAACATCTAATGGTACCGTTAGAATTTGATTTTTGGAACGGTTGTAATAAAAATTGACATCCGCCGTCAAACGGTTCTTGAACATAGATAGGTTGATTCCAGTTTCTGTCGAAGTTGAAAATTCGGGTTTCAGCAGCGCGTTATACAATTGTAAGTTAGATTCCGCGGATCCTGGAAATGCAGACGGCAAGTACGATTTATAAACCTGGTAGGGATCTGTATCGCGGCCCACACCTGCCCATGACACTCGTAATTTGGCGAACGAAATTTGTTCAGGCATGGTAAACAATTCGCTTAATACGAAACTACTACTGACCGACGGATAGAAGTACGAGAGATTTCCGGTCGGCAGTGCGGAACTCCAATCGTTCCTCGCTGTTAGGTCTAGAAAAATCTTGTCCTTCCAAGACAAATTCACCAATCCGAACACACTCTGTATTTCTTTTTCTGTCAAAAAATTCTCGGCCAACGCATTGGTCATCGCATTACTTAGTTTGTAGATACCGGGCAACGTTAATCCACGTGCTACGCCAGCGTCGTCTTTCGAATGTTGTTTCATCAGGTTCCCCCCTGCCGAAGCCCGTACCGTAAAGTCATCGCCCAGCGCAGAGTTATACGTCAGCAACATGTCTGTATTGGATTCCATATAGAAAATATCTTGCTGCTTATAATACCCATTCGGGAAGTTCGCCGTATCCCAAGGACGGCGTTGTTCTCTGCGGTTATAGCTCATGTTCAAACCGGATCGCAACATGATCTCCCACTTCGGATTAAAGGTATACACCCCTTGCAACATACCATCAATTCCATTGCTCGACAAGCTGTTTGTCATTTCATGTGCAATCACAAATGGATTTTCAATGTACGAGCTAAACGGATGTATTTGTTCGAGATTCTCTCTGCCTTTTTTCCACATGGGTCGATACCAATTCAGATCGATACTTGGATTCTGAAAAATCATAAAATACGCGACGGACTGATTGTTATAGCCTGTCCCCGGAAGGTTGTCACTGCTTTTATTAGTATAGTTTGCCTTTAAATTGATCTTCAACTTGTCACTTAAATTTGCCGAACTATTAAACGAAGCGACTAATCGCTCGAAGCCCGTATTAGGCATGATCCATTTGTTCGAAGTATGCGTTAGTGAGGCGCGGGCCGAAAAATCATCCGTTCCCCCATCAAATGCTACACTATTCATAAAGGTAGAACCTGTTCGGAAGAAGCCTTTTACACCATCTTTGTAAGGCACCCAAGGTGTTCGTTCCGTACCCACCGCTTCGAGTTCGGGATTGTACTGAAAATACATTTGTCCGTCAAATTTAGGCCCCCAGGCACTTGACGTGGATCCTGTATTCGTACCATCCTCCGTTAAACCGTAGGAATAATATAAATCCCCGTTGGCATTTCGGTTTAAATTACCCTGACCATAGTCATATTGAAAATCAGGCCATTTCAGTATATCCTGAAAACTGCTATTGGAATTGATGGTAACACCGATTCCCTTACCTTTTCGCTTTCCGGATTTTGTGGTAATAATCAGCGCGCCGTTGCCCGCTCGGCTACCGTATAATGCGGTCGCCGCAGCACCTTTCAACACCGAAATCGATTCGATATCATCCGGGTTAATATCGCCCAAACCATTTCCAAAATCCACCGGGATATCTTTATCGACACCACTGGATCCTGCTCCGTAGGCATCCGTCACACCTGAACTAAACCGACCGTTAACCAACGGCACACCATCGACTACTATAAATGCTTCATTATTCTCTGGCGTAAAGGATTGATCTCCACGCAAATTGATACGCGCAGTATTCAGCGGACCGCTACTTGCTTGCGTAATATTTAATCCGGCCACTTTACCTTTCATGGCATCCACCCAATTGCTAGGTGTTGCATCGGTCATTTGTTCGCCACTGATCTCACCTACAGCATACCCCAAAGACTTTTTCTCCCGCTTAATCCCCAACGCTGTCACAACGACCTCGGTGATCTCCTGGTCGGCAGCATGTAAAGAGATGGTCGCATTCGTTGCATTTTCCGACCATTTCCGCGCTAACGGCTGATAACCGACACTTTGGAAGGTCACCTCCTGGTCTGCGTCCACCTGTATAGTAAAACGACCTTGATGATCTGTTGTTGCCAACGCCCTACCACCTGCGGTAATCGTCACGCCAGCAACGGGCTGACGGGTATTGTCGTCCATCACCGAACCGGATACCGATACTTTCTGCTGGTTCAACCATACACTCTCTTTCCCATAGGAAGAAAAAGAATGCGCCATTCCGGGAGCAAATCCCAGTCCTACCAAGAGTAAAAATGCCCGGCTGGTACGTCCAGAGTACTGGTAGAACGTTGAGGTAACTTTTTTCATTTGTTTCATAATAGACAAATCATATGGCAGCAATTACTGCCTTTTGGTGCCGCAAAACTAACCACCCGATGTGAAGTTTATGTTAACAATTGATTAACAATAAAACAACAAAACGCATGATAACGCATATTAAACGGGTTTTAAACCTATATTAATTGAAATATGTTGGACGCGTGGGCGAAATGTACTGCCCATACCGAACAACAAAACGAAACAACACGCAGTGTCTTATGCTGAAATAGGTTTACAAGACAAGGAATATCGCCAAAAGACATCTATGTCACGGGTATAACGGATCCAGCATTCTTTTTCGTAACTTAACGCCACAGATACATGATAAACACTGTTGCATGAATTTCTTTCCTCATAACCGCCGAGCCTTTATCAAAACATTAGTTGGCCTTTCTATGGCACTTTATATACCGCAACGCTCACGAGCAGGTCATGGTTCTTCTCTATCATTTATAGACAGGCTATTGCCGGCTCCGAAAAAGGCAGGATTTTCCATGGACGATTACTGGATCTGGGATCCCTCCGTTATCAAAGGGCCGGATGGTAAATACCATATGTTTGCTTCCCGTTGGAGCAAGACGTATGGTTTTGGCAACTGGGTCACCAATTCCGAAGTAGTACGTGCGATATCCGATACGGCAGCCGGTCCGTACATGTTTGTAGAGGTTGTCCTCCCTGCGCGGGGAAAAAAGTACTTCGACGGATGTACCACGCATAATCCGCGCATTGTCCGCACAGGTGATTACTATGTATTGTATTATTTTGGGAATACCTATGCAGCACCTTCTCCCTCCCCGGAAGAGGATGTTTGGTCGACAGGGCTAGCGCAGAACGCGTGGATGCGTAAACGGGTTGGCATGGCCTACGCGACGTCACTGGAAGGGCCGTGGATCCGTTCCGATCAGCCGGTCATTAACCCGCGGCTAGGGGAATGGGACGCCTCTATCACATCAAACCCGTCTCCGGTAGTTCTTCCCACAGGACAGGTATATCTTGTTTACAAATCATCTCCAATCAATTATAACCCTCCCCTGTTGCTAGGTGCTGCCATGGCCGATTCGTTTAGAGGGCCCTACCAGAGGCTATCAAATGAACCCATCTTCTCCTTTCATAATTCGGAAAAAGCAGACAACGATGTCGAAGATCCGTTTGTCTGGTGGACTGGCTCGCAGTTTGAGCTTATTATGAAAGATCGCTTCGGACATATCTGTGGCGAGGAAGGAGGTGGCATTCATGCCTTCTCCCCCGATGGAATCCAATGGACATTATCTGATCCAGTCAAAGCCTACTCCCGAAGGATCAAATGGGACGACGGAACCGAAACCGAACAAGCAAATTTCGAACGTCCGTTTTTGTTATTCGAAGACGGTAAGCCCACCCATCTCTTCGCGGCCACAGGTAGCGGCAAAGGAAGCTACCAATTCGATCGTACATGGAATATGGTGATTCCATTGAAGACGGATGGTTAAGACCTATCGCTGATATCCTGAGGCAATCCGTATATTTGCAGCATGATTTACTTCCACATTCCTTTTTGCAAACAGGCTTGTCATTACTGCGATTTTCATTTCAGCACCTCATTGAAGCACAAAGAGGAAATGATGCAAGCGCTGTTGCTGGAAGTGGAACAACGGCAGCATGAGCTGCCAGACCGACAGATAGACTCGATTTATTTTGGAGGGGGCACACCTTCCATACTCGATGCGAGTGATATCGAGCGATTGATTGACAGCGTGGCCCATTACTTTGACGTTACACCTCACGCTGAAATCACGCTAGAAGCAAATCCAGATGACCTCGACAGGGCAAAAGTTGATGCGTTGCGACATACACCAATTAATAGATTCAGCATTGGTATTCAGTCTTTTTTTGATGAAGATCTTCGATGGATGAATAGGGCGCATCACGCAGCAGAAGGTGAGGCATCCATTAAACGCGTTCAGGATGCCGGGTTCGAAAATATTACAGCCGATTTAATTTATGGTTACCCCTTATTGACGGATGTCAAATGGAAAGCCAACATGCATCAACTACTCGATTTTGGTATTCCACATATCTCTTCATATGCCATGACTGTTGAACAGCGGACCGCACTTGCGCATTTTGTACAGCAGGGCAAAACGCTTCCCATGGATGAAGCACAAAGTGCATCGCAAATGGCTCAACTGATCGAGACGTTGACGACGCAAGGCTTCGAACATTATGAGATTTCGAACTTCGCTAAGAGTGGACACTACGCCAAACATAATACCAACTATTGGCGCGGTAGGCACTACCTCGGCATTGGGCCCTCAGCGCACTCCTTCAACGGTTTGTCCAGAAGTTGGAACATTGCGAACAATGCGCAGTATATGGCTGGTATTTTTTCAAACAGCCGAGATCATGAAACGGAAATACTATCTTTCGAAGATCGCGTCAACGAATACGTGATGACATCCCTACGCACCATGTGGGGAATAGATCTTCCAAAAGTAATCAGAGAATTCGGTTCCGAAACCGCAGCACTTCTTCAACGTAGCGCGGCGCTTTTCGTAGCACAAGGGCATGTGGAAATCCACGAAGGAACGTACATCCGTTTAACCCAATCCGGAAAACTATTAGCTGATCACATCGCTTCCGAGTTATTTTTGCTTGCCGAGTAGAAAACCGCATGTTCTTGTCACTACTCGATTAAGGAGTACGACAGTATGCATCCGGAAGGGTCGCATTTAACGCTTTCGGATACATCCGCTCGAATTATTTGTCCAACAGATTGACCACATCGTCACGTCGTTCGGAGGGTACAACGAGCAGATCCACTAACTTACCCCCCCGGAGCTTACCTTGCACAGTCGTCTGTCTGGGCGCATGCAGCTTGAAATCTACATCCCATTCTTGGGGCCAAGCGGGAAAAAGATAAAGTTTATCATCTGCCGTTTGAAGGAGCATCTCCTGCAAACCAATCATACCCGATCCCCCCCAATTGTGATCCGGCACCCAATCGAAACCTGGGCCCCAAAATGTAGGGAAGCGTCGAGGTGCATCTCCTAACTTCAAAAGCACCAGCCGTTTCGCTTCGTCTGTCAATCCCAGACGCGCGGCAAAGATATTATCTTGTTTCCAACCGACATGGCTTCGAAACTTTAATAGATCTGGGTCTAACCAATAGGTATCTTGCGCAACCTGTAAATCGGGTTTTCCGACACCATATATACCCCACGGAAATACGGGATAGAGTTGCGGAGCCTCTGTGTTATTGATTCTCCCCCAAACTTCGGCGGGCGCCAACACCTTTTTCCCATCGATCACCCGTGTAGGCAACGGCGGAATACGTTGTTGAAAGCCCCCGAGATACGTCCGTAGTGCCGTGTCCTGTTGCACTTCGGCCAACGATAGCATCCGTTTGGTGACCTCTTGCAACGCTGCTACCGTCGTTGATGCATTATAGGCCATTTTATAGGTCTCTGCAGAAGAGCCTGGATAAAATATTAAATGTCCTTGCTGATCCAACACTTTGCTCCCCAACTGCCGGGCACGGTACTGGTAATGTTCATCAAAAAAGCGTAGGCAACTTGTTATAAATGGAATATATGTTTGCACCTCTTTTCCGCCATAACTGCCTGTTTCCAACATCATCATGCAAAACTCCAGGACGGTGTCCCACTGGTATTCGAGCCAAGCATTATATTCTAGTCCGGGATCATAATCCGTTGGGCGTTTCCAATTGTATTCTGCCGGATTCGGAAGGCCAAAATTTTCGAGTTGTTCTGTAAAACTGGCGCCGCCATGCCCCCAATACACCTTTGATCGCCATTCGGCATTGCGTTGCAACCGTTGATAAAATTTAAATTGCGCGGACATCATATCAAAATCGCCGCTTTTTAACATCGGCCAGTATACCAGTCGCTGGTTTTGCGCTGTATGCGTGCCTCCTCCCCAATTCCGAAAATCCGGTGTGAAGGTGAATGTACTATCTACTCCCGACGGATCATAGGTAAATAGCCCCCCATTAAATTTGGTGGGATACTCGCCGTAGGCATTACATGCCAACATGTACCGAAAGAGTTGATAGTTCCGGCCGATACGCCAGGCTTCCTGATCTTGATGTTGCGGGAGGATAGCAATATAGCTCCGTTTCCAAAATGCTCGCCACCAGGCCTCCGTTTGTTTTTTGCGAGCGTTCAACGATTGCTTCGCATGTGCTGACTCGTTGATCCGCTGTTCCCAATCCGCCAGGTCATCCGTTTGTTCAGCGACCAGCGTGACTTGCACATGATGCGTTGTACGGGGCTGACGACTTTTCAATACCCAGGACCTAAATTCGCTATCCGCATAGCTTCCCTCTCGTTGTTCTACAAAAGTCAATGCATCGCCCTGCATGACGCCCCCAGAAATACGCCCATGTAAGGGATTAAATAAGGAGTCCTTCACCGTGTCTAACTTTTGTTGGCGGACGACGACATCAAAGGCCGTCGTATCCCGATTCTTGTGGTAAAAGACAATGGTATTATTTACCGGTCGGATACTGTCACGGTAGGTAACAACACGATGTGGAGGCGCCCACTTCCAGGAATTGGCGTTATTCTCCTTCTTTTGCGGATATAAATCTTTGTATCGCCAACTTTCGTAGCTCGCTTCCATCGCTATCTTCTTGTTGGCTTCGACCTGCACATGCACATTTGGTCGATGTACATCCACCCAAATCAGCACCTTGGCTTTCACGCCCCCGCTTTGCCCCTCGATGACAACCTGTCCTTTGTCCAATTGCAATTCCTGCCGGAATTCCGTTCCTTCAAATGGATTGGGTGCAAGCGTAATCCGTACACGCCCCAGCTTTAGCAAAGTATTATTTTCGTCAAATGCGCCGCTTTTTCCCAAATAGAAAAAGAGATCGCCTTTTTCTACCCATACATTTAAACCAATATCTCCACCGCCGACGGGCATGGACTCAGCCGAGCTCGTACTCGGGGCGGTCCATAAAACATGATAATTGTCCCAAGGAAGTTCTTGCGCATACGACACATGAACCGTGCAAAAAAGGAGGAGTAAGAAAATATATTGTTTCATTTTTTTCAGCATTACCTGCGGTTCGATGCGCTACCAGTTATCCGTACGGAACGATGCCACGGGCAACCCATTCACGCCAAACAAATCGCCCACCACAAAATCCTTAAACGCATAGCGTACAGCCACGGGCGCGCTTACGCGTGGCGAGGACACAACGACCGTTTTACCCTGAACCACAGCCGATGCAGGATAGAATACGCGATCGTTACCCGCAATTTCGAAAGTTTGCATGTCCTTCCCAAACGATGTCAAACCAAGAGGTGCATCCGAAAACCGTACGATCGCTGTACTGCCTTTTATTTCCAAACTGTCGTAGAGCGGACTTCTATAGTTTAACGTCTCCATGCCATAGGTGGCTCCCAACGCCAGCAGGGCTAGCCGTTCGGCTCCCTCTTGCTTACGAGCAGGGTGTATACCATTTTTTTCGCCGAGATCCATAGTCACCGCCATACCACTGTGATCGAGTTTAGCCAGTGATTTCCGTTGGGCATCCCGGAGAAATGCAGAATTGTATTTCCCGCCGACGTGGTAAGGTGGCAGGGAAGCATAATCAAAGGGAGCGATCTGCGTAAAATAAAAAGGCAATTGTTCATCGCCCCATTGCTCCCGGAATTTAGCAACCATGCGCGGAAAAAGTAGCTCGTAAGCATCGGGGCGTTCGTAATTTGATTCGCCTTGGTACCAGATAATTCCTCGGATGCCGTACCCCTTTATTGGATGGATCATACCATTGTATAACATCGTTGGTATCCTGTTTTTGTCTTTCAGCCCCTCCTCCTGTTTTGGAATTTGAATATCCTTTTGATCGGCCAACCAAGCCGCATCCATCCAGGCCTCCACATTTGAACCACCATAACTGCTGTGTACCAGCCCGACGGGCACGTTCAAGATATGACGCAATCTTTTTCCAAAGAAGTAGGCTGTGGCGCTGAAGTTGGCTACTGTTTCCGGTGATGATTTTTTCCAGACGGATGGCTTGCTGTCCTTGGCAGGTTGCAGCACGGGGTTCCGAGGGACGGTATACAATCGTAATTTATCATCATTGGCCTCTAGAATAGCTTCTGTACTGCCCATAATAGGTTGAGCCGGATAGCCCTTCAGTGGCATTTCCATATTGGATTGTCCCGAACAGAGCCACACCTCGCCGATCAATATATCTTCTAGGTGTATCGTATTATCTTCCGATACCTGTATTCCATAGGGTCCGCCAGCTTCCGGCGTTTGCAGCATTATACGCCAGTTACCTGCTTGGTCAGCTTGCTCCTGATAGGTCTTATTATCCCAAGAGGTTTTTACGCTGACGACCGTATTTGGTTTTGCCCAGCCCCATATCGGAACGGTTTTTTGTTGCTGCAGCACCATCCCATCCGTAAAAATAGCCGAGAGTTTCACCTCCGCTTTTAAACCAACGGCCAGCAAAAGCAACACGAGTGTCGTTAACTGTTTCATGTCTTTGCTTTCTAGTTTTTCCCTAGCCAAACGGCCATATCGCCAAATGTACGGTTTCCCCAAGCGAAATAGGGAACGAGGCGAACAGGTACCGTCTGTTTTTTCGCTTCGCCGATCGGGCGGTACAGGGTGTTCCACTGTTGCTTGCCGTCCGTATAGGCCTGTCCTTGCAAAAATACGATATCTTGTCCCAATACAGACTCATGTATGGGTTTAAAAGTGTCTTGATAATTAATCTGTAAGTCGAAAATATCAATGGGCTGATTCACATCGGCCTGCTCGAGACAATACACAACCGGACCGCGCATGACCGCTACTTGATTGCGTGTTTCTTCGACCAATGGATTGGCTTCCATAAAGCGTACCGACATGGGCAAGTGCAAACGGATGCGATCGCCTTTCTTAAAATTACCGGTTAGGATAGCATATCCTTTTTCGGTTGAAAAGGAGACGTTTTCATTGTTTTTACTGATCTCAGCACCTTCCGCCCAAGCCGGTATACGCAACTTAAGGGCATACCCCTTTGGCAGCTCTTCAATCAGAAAAGTAGCATCGCCGTCCCAAGGGTAGTTCGATTCCTGTCTAATGGTAACGGTTTTGCCTTTATAGACTGTGTTCAACACGTTTCCTCCATACAAATTAACCCAAACAGCATCGTCAGAAAGGCCGTACGCATAACTCGCCACTTCCGCAATCGTACGAACGACATTTGGAGGACAGCAGTTCGATAAGGAGATATAGGGCACACGTTTCTTTGACCACCGTTGCTGGAACGGCAGCTTCGACGAATAGCTAAGCGGATTCGTGTATAAGAACTTATCGCCATCTAAACTTATTCCTGAAAGGACGCTGTTATACAACGCAAGTTCCAATACGTCCATGTATTTCGCATCCCCCGTAAAATTGGTCATCCGCCAGTTCCATAGCATATTACCGATATTTGCGCAAGTTTCGTTATGTGCGGTCAGATTAGGCAGCTGGTAGTCCCGGCCAAATGCTTGATGAATTTTTTGCACTTCTTTGGGGTCGTAAGATGTTCCGTCCGGGGATGTCCCATCGTATAACGCCCCCAGACCGCCTGTGATATACATTTTATGCTGAACGACATCTTCCCAGATCGCAAAGAGCCGATTGCTTAATGTTGTATCTTGTAACTCGGCACACAGATCGGCCACTCCGGCGTATAAATAACTGGCGCGAACGGCGTGTCCCATCGCTTTATTTTGCTTTCGGAACGGAACTCGATCTTGGTTGTCGTCTGTACCATCCTCAATCTCCCCTTTAATATCGATCAGGTGTTTGGCGAGCTCAAGGTACTTCGGGTCTCTGGTCGTCCGGTACAGCTCGATCGTCCCCATATAATGTGATGGACATATGGCGTTACGGGCCAATGTTGGATTGGACTTTTTATAGAATCCGTAGAGGTAGTCAGCGGCTTTGATAGCAATATCAAGTAGATTCTTCCGCCCAGTAACGCGGTAATGGATGCAGCCTGCTGTCATCAAATGTCCTATATTGTAGGACTCAAAGCTAAGCCGATCCTGAAATTCAATATTTTCTCCAGAATTGCGCTGATCGATCGTAGCCTTGGTATAGATATATCCGTCGGATCGCTGTGCCTTTGCAATGACCGGAATGACTTCGTCAATCATCTGCAGCAACTTTGCATCCTTCGTTTGCGCATATAAGGCACAGACGGCCTCCAGTGTTTTGTAAAAATCGCCGTCGTGGAAGGACGGCCCTTTGTGCTCGCCTTGCTTCAAACCCGCTGCAATCTCGAAATTTCGATACGCATGACTGATTTCGGCGTCTGTATAAATGTCCCAGAGGTTTGGTACCATGCGTTCATAGCACGTACTTGTGCGTTCGGCCCAAAAACCTTTGGTCCACGACACATCGCCCATATTTACGGCTTTTTGTAGAGCAAAAGGACTTTCACCGGTATTGGTAATTGCCTTTTGTTGCGCCCAAGCACCAGTCGTCGCACCCAGAAGGCCTAAAGCCAGGCCTATTATTTTGTTATACTTACTCATTATTCCATTTATTTTACGCCGGAGCAATCGGAAAACTGGCCCCGGTTTTTTTTCATGCTGTCTTTTTGCTTTCGATCCCGCTGGCTCTTACACTTATACCAGCGCATTAGCTTCATTCTGTCACCCTTATAGGGTAAAGCGATACGCCTGCACGTTGTGTTGCCTTCCCATAAAATAGCGGCGTTAATCCCTCAGGAATATGTCACTCCGAGATCGCATACCATACCCATTGTACATCGCCTTTCAACCCTGCGGGTTGCAATTCCTTCAGAAATTTTGGCGTAGCAGTGGTTTGTACCTGCTTTTGCGCAGGATCATGACGTGCTTCATAGCCAAATCGATTTCCCCACGTGTTGTATACTTTTATTTCTAGGCTATTCGACCCTTGCTTTATATAGTCCGTCACGTCCAGTTCATAAGGCTTGGTCCAGATGACTCCTGCTGCTCGTCCGTTAACCTTTATTTCTGCCATGCCTTCTACCTCTGTCAGGCGCAGAGCCACACGTTTACCTGCCAACGATTCTTGCACGTTTACCGCAGTGACATAACGGCCTGTTCCCGAATGGTACCGCACCTCATCTATCGTTGTATTGGTCCAAAAATCTGGCTGCCGTTGTACAATCGGCTTATGTTCTACTCCGTCGAGCTGCAACGTCCACTTACTTGCCAGCGTCGTTGTGCGAGCTACGCTCCACTCGGGCAGTTTTAGGTGCTGCTGGCTAAAAAGGACAAAATAGGATGCATAGGCGTCTAAATCGATTTGTACTTCCGCGCGGCCGTCCTGATTTTCGAAAGATAACGGTGCGAGCTTGTCCGTCACCGCATTGTACAAATAGGCGTGTGCCGCACTACTCCGGAACGAGATACGAACACGACGTGCACTACTATCCTGGTTTGCTATAAAATAGCTGTCGCCGCCAGCAAACTGACGATGATTCCAGGCTAACCACGTATTTTTTCCGCCGTCAACCACCACATCTTTGTCTAGCCCCCATGGACTAAAATCGTGCGCGTTGTAAGCACCGACATAGACTTTTCCTTTACCTAGTGTTTTATGCTGTAGATCTTGTTGCGTCTGCAGGTTTCCAAAGAGTTTGGATAAAACGGATTGGAAAGCAGATGAGTCTGCAGGGGACACGATGCCCCATTGCTTTTTGGGTACCTCTTGGAAGAGAACGGTTGCTCCCTGTTCGATCAGGGTGGCAAACCTTTGTAAAACAGGCAACGAGAAGGCGTCTGCATTGGGGTTCAACAGGTGCTTTCCGGGCACAATCAATACGCGGTAGCCAATGTGATCTGAAAAGACGACTTTTCCATCCACCACCTTGGCTTGAGTTAACAGGGCCTGCGGATTGAAGGAATCGTATGCATACCCTTGTAGGGGATCGATCCAGTCTTCCGGTTGGTACATATTCGCGGATGTGGTTACCGATGCGATTTTTTGCAACGGCTGGCCCGTATTACGCAAGAGGGAATCTGTCCGTCGGACACGCTCATTTCCGATAATGCCGGGCAAGGCGTGTACCAAGCGATCTGGCAACACGGCTCGCCGCGGAATCTCTTCTCCAATAAATACAGCGATGTCGCGGACAGGCGTTCCATGCTGCAGGAGCTGTTGTGCGCGGATTGCATAATCTACCCACGCCTTGCCCGGTTTCCACCAGATCTGATCTCGCTGAAAATAAAGTCCAACGCCATCCAGCGTCATCCCTGGCTTGCGGTCCATCCATGGGTTATGCACATACACGTGGTATGCCAAGTTGTTTACACCTAACGCGTAATTGCGATCCTGTACAGGCTTTAATAGACGTGGGTGTTCATCCCACTGCATACGGATCTGCGTAAACGCTTCCGACATGACGACATTCTTTCCGTAGATATGACCTCCGGAAATAGCATCTAAGATATCGTTGGGTTTATCATGCGACGGACTTCTAAACCAAAATTCGCCCATCGTACGGTCGGTGAAACGGAAATGTGACAAGCCATCGCTTGCCATCACAGGTGCGGTCGTTTCTGCAGTAAACTGCACACCATATTTATCTGCCATCCTGCGTAGCGTCTGAAATCCTTTTTCTTCCAACAGCTCGGCTATGGTTTGCCGATAATCGTGCAAAAATGCCTCCGACGTCGACACGTCGCCTACGACATATCCCGCCAATACCGGCAAGAAACGATCTAGCGCGTATCCCCGCCTGCTTTGGAATTCTGCAGGCATATGTTTTGTCCAATTTTGGCTTCCCGATTCCCAAGAATCAATGTGGTACACGGTTAGTACATCCTTGGATACGGCTGGGTCAACCATCTGCTTGGCTTTTCCATACCACTGTTCGAATTGGAAGGCCATCGCATCGGCATCCAGCTTATCACATTCCAGTCCTTTCGCTGCGCCTGCGGTTTCATTTTTATGTCCGGTGCTGGTATGTCCCATGCGTACAATTTTCCATATTCCTTGCGGAAGATCAATCTCGACGCGTCCATCGGGTGATGGCTTGGGTAGGATGCGTAGTGTTTCCGATTGAATTACGTTTGGCTTATAAACCCAAGACGGGTCCGTTGGAACAGACACACGCCAAATCTCACCGGTTTTCCCTTCATATTGATTGACACGTGGTTCTTCAAACAATGTAATACCCAGCAATTTCAACGAGGGTTTCCATTTAGCAAAATCCAGATCCTCAGCCCCCGGCTCTGAGCCAGCGGGATCGTAAACAAAGCGAAACACCTTTGCCGTCGAATACGGGATAGTATGCGTTACCCCATTGTCCCAGTCGAGCCAGCCCATCCGGGGTGACTGTAGTTGCGTGAGCTCTTTAAAGTGGGCACCATCGTCACTGACCAATACCTTCAGACGGTTAGCTTGATAGTTGGATGCATTCCATTCGATTTTCAATGCATTGGCAGAGAACGGCTGGGAAAAGGTGTATTGAATCCATCCCGGTTGCGATGTGGCAAACGCCTGTTTGTTGTTTTTTATGGACAGACGCTGTAGGTCTTCGTTATAGCTACTACTCACCACAGGTTTGTCGGTATGACTGGTCCTTACGCTATTTCGCAAGGGTATTGCATACAGCTGAATATCTTCGTAGTACCCTGCTATCCGTTCGGGTTCCGGCAATTGCAGGATGTGTTTACCTTTATCGCGAACAGTCACCGTTGTATCTGCTGCCACCACTTTTTGCATAGACTGTGCCGGCTTGATCCAAGGCCCCCCTGCTGTGGCAAATCCATCGTTCGGGAATAGCGCTATTTGAATATTGTGTTTTTTGGCCTCTTCGACAAGGTAACGAAACATATCCCACCAAGCTGGCGTCATCGTCTCCATCGGCGGATCGAACAATGGGGGGTCGGTTTTGGCCTTGATCGGTGTGAAATAGGCGCCCGCAATATTGTTCGCCGCCATTGCCTCCAAATCGGCTTTAATACCTTCTTTGGAATAGCTGGCATGCATAAAATACCAAACGACCCACGGTTTGGCGTCCACATAGGATCGCTGATCCAAGGCGACTAACGAGGATGGTATTCCTTTGATTTGTCCGAAGGATGTTATCCATCCCAGAACCAAGACCAGTGTAATGTAGTGTCTGTTTTGCATGTTGTATGATGGCTTGTTTGCAGCGCCCTCTCTGGGGACAACTTCCTCTGCCTATTTTTTGTTACCTCTTTTTCTTTACTTCGTAGGGAGTCAAGCGGAATGTATATTGATAATTCTGCGCAGGTATCTGGTATTTTTCCAATGGCTGCGAAACATCAGTCCACGTGTCATTTCCACCGATTCCCATTTGTCTAAGATCAATATTAAGCGTGATTTTATCTTCCTTTTTCAATTTATACCAATGCTTGGTCGTGCTGATTTGTTCTTGAGAATACGGCCAGGCGCTCATATACAACGGCTGTTTGCCTTCCACGAGCAAGCCGTAATGGACATTCTGCAAACGGAACCAACGGACATCCATGCGATTACCTGTCTCCTGTGGATATAGATAATCTTGCAACATCGCTTGCATATCGTTCGCATACACACCGAGATCAAAACCGTACGCCCGGTCTGGGTAGTTCTCCATAGGGCCTAAACCGTAATACTGTATGTGTTCAAAGCTAGGGTTGATGCCCATTTGCATGCCCACTTTCGGTATATTCGGCAATCCGGGCTGCACACGCAAATCATAATCAACGGTAATAATTCCCGCCCCGTCCACGAGGTAACGGATTTGTAACTGTGCGGAGTCTGCTGGTAACGCGTACTCGGCCTGTACCACTACACCTTCCGCCGTCTGTTTTGCTGTTACGTTACGTGGTTCTGCGGTGTTATACCAATATTTCAGTTTAAGCTGTGGCTTCCATCCCCGACGATCGTTATCTGTCGCAGGTCGCGTAAAATTCGGTAAAAGGGCGCTGTTAATAATCACCTGATTTTTGTAGGTATACCGTTGTAGCGCGCCGGTTGCCTTATGAAACACCGCTTGAAAATCTTTGCCGGCCACCTGATAGCTGGAGTCCTGTTCATGCAGTGCGATCTGACTACCCGATCCGGAATTTGTTGTGATCCATGATACCTTGTCCTGCCAACGCAGCTGTGAGGAAGAGACCACAAAGCCTTTCGGTGCCCATGGTGTTTCTTCAGGCAAACGAAATTCTATGTTCAGTTGGTACTCTTTATCTTTTTTAGGCTTGAGCGGTATCAACTCAAGTAGAGACATATCTAGTGAATCGCCGGCTGCGAGTTTTACCACTGGAAGTTTCAGCTCTTTAATGGCATTCCCATTCTCTTGGATAATCAGGACGGCATCATAGTGATCGAGATTCAGCACTGCGGACCTGTTTTTTATACGTACACGTAAAGCTTCCGCATCCAACCAGCTTACTTCTGCTGGCTGATAAATGCGTTTATTTTCATACATAGCTGCCTTAGGGCGATTCCACGCATCGACAATACCGTTCAATGAAAAGGAACCATTATGTATTTTTTCGCCAAAGTCTCCGCCGTACGCGAGCACCTTTCCATATACGCTATCCTGACGAATGAGCGCCTGGTCTTTATAATCCCAAATGAATCCGCCGATCAAGCGGGGATGCGCTCGGAAGATATCCCAAAAATCTTTGATATTGCCCGTTGAATTTCCCATCGAGTGGGAGTATTCTACGAAGAGAATAGGGCGTTTGTCTCCATTGTCCTGTTTCAGGAGCAATTCGGGGGTAAAGATACCGGGGTAAAAGCGGGATACCATATCGACGTAATACTGATCCTGTATGTTCTGCAGGCGGTGTGCATGGTCGTTCGATTTTGGATACCGCGGATCCGAAGGATCGATATATCCGGGTAATTGATGACTTCCCATCGCCGGTTCGTAGTGTACAGGACGCGTGATGTCGAAATCGTGGATCCAAGCGGCCATCGCGGCCGTAGTCGGGCCTCTTCCCGACTCATTTCCCAGCGACCAAATAACAATGGACGGATGATTCTTGTCTCGCTCCACCATGCGTGTTACCCGCTCCATGTGGGCGGCAAGCCATGTCGGATCGTTCATCAGCTTACCTCCAAGCCCGTGTGTCTCCATATTTGCTTCGTCCATTACCATGATACCGTAGCGGTCACATAGTTCATAGATATAAGGGTCGTTTGGATAATGGGACGTACGGATGGCATTAAAATTAAACTGTTTAATCTGTCGGATGTCCGCCTCCATATCGTCGCGTGTAAGCGCCTTCCCCCTTTCCGGATGATGGTCATGTCGGTTGACACCATACAGATAAGTTGTTTTCCCGTTAATCAGCAGCTTTCCTGTTTCTTTCGAAAATCCAACACTACGAAAGCCTACCTGACAGGTTTTCGCTTCCAGTAAAGTATGCTTATTATCATAAAGACTAACCACCAAGCGATATAGATTCGGATCTTCCGTTGACCATTTTTTAGGAGCGGTGATCTCCCCTTCCAGTAAACCAAATTTTACATTGTCCAGCCGGGGATAGATTTCGTTGAATATCTCGTCGGCATCCCGTTGCAGTTCTTGCTTCCATACTGGCTTATTATTTTCATCGTACAATTGAGCCTTAACAACGAAGCCTCCAATACTGTCCCCTGAAAAGTTATCAATCTTAGGGCGCAAGGAAAATTTCGCGTCCTGGTAGGACGAGTCCAATGTGGCCTGCCAATGAAAGTCAGCAATACGCACCTTTGGCTCGGCCATCAGAAATACCTCCCGATGTATACCGCTCATGCGCCAATGATCTTGATCTTCCAAGTACGAAGCATCGCTCCATCGGATCACCTGCACCGATATCCTATTTTTCCCCTTTTTTAGATATGGGGTCACGTTAAACTCGGAAGGAAGACAGGAATCTTCTGCATAACCTGCGTAGGTGTCATTGATCCAAAGATGATACGCGGATGTCACGCCGCCGAAGTGCAATGTCACGTTCATCCCATCCCAGTCTTGCGGCAACTCGAACGACCGTTGGTAAGATCCTACGGCATTATAATCGGTGGGGATACGAGGTGGGTCGATCGGCTGAAACGGGTATACGGCGGAGCGATAAATCGGGATATCATAGCCCTTCATCTCCCAGTTAGAAGGCACCTGTATCTTGTCCCAACCGTTCACATCCGTCAAATGGAAATTTTTCGGTGCATCAGCAGGCTTGAATACAAATTTAAAATCCCATTCTCCATTAAGGAACAACAACCTTCCGTTCGACTGCCGGTCGTTTTTTAAGGCAGCATCCACCGACGGATAGGAATAAGCTGTAGCCCGCGCCGCTTGCCTATTGATGGACGTGATCATGGGGTTTTCCCAGGCTGAGGCAATCTGCCCATCGGGTACCGGTGGAATGACGGCCGGCTTTCCATCTACTGTTTGCCCCTGCACACCCAAAATGCCCGATAGCCACGCCAGGCCGACCACGCATGTTTGCCGTCTAACCGTACTATATACCCGCATATTCCACCTCATACTGAACCCCTTTTTCTAATTCTACTGTATAACTGTCTGTTGCTACTTGTTTCACTTCGCCTCGGTTCACACGAGGTTTTTTGCTGCTTTTGATCTTTAATATGCCTTTCCCAACGGGCGAATTGACTTTGATTTTCGATTTCGAGACATACAGTTCAATTTCTCCGGCGGGGGTAGGTACCTTTCCTTCCATCCATTCCAACGACGCCAGGTACGGTTCGATCTCGTAGTCCGCATAGCCCGCTTTCGTCGGTTTCACACCCAAATAGTATTTTCCTAGCAGGTAAATAGGACTTGCACCCCAAGAGTGACATAAACTTTTCCCGAATTCGCGTCCATACATGGCGTAGTGGTCTGCCCCCTGCTTAGACGGGTTGTATTCTTCCCAAAAGGTGGTCGCTCCTAGCTTCAACATCCCCCCCCAATAACTTTTCATCTCTTTCATCACGTAATCTTGTTCACCTAATGCACACATCGCTTCCAACTCGTAGTAACGCATGTAAGGGGTGACAATTTTTTGCACATTATCGTTTAATAACACGTTGTTTTTAACGGTCTCCTGCTGTTCTGCAGACAAGTAATCAAAGAAAATAGCGAACATGTTGGTATAGCGCGTAATATTATCAGTTTGTCGGCCGTCCACCCGGCTGTGCGCAAACGCTCCCTGCTTTGCATTCCAGTAATAGTCGAACAGTTTCGCTTTCAACGCATCGGCTTCGGCAGCATACGTTTGTTTATCGTTCGGGCGCTGGAGCAGATCCGCACAAAGAGCCATAGTTTCCAAGCTTCGGCACAACAACAACTGTTCGAAACTGACCTCCCCTTGCTTACTCAAACCTTCGGCCCAATCGATAAATACCCAATCGCCCGCAAGCCCCTGCATCAGTCCGTCTGCATTCCGCCTGTTTAAGCAGAATTGCATAAGCGATTGCATACGTGGATAAATCGCTGCAATAAACTCTTTATCGCCAGTATACTGATAGTAGTCGTAGATACTTAAAAACCAGTAAAACGTATAGTCCATAATGGTATTGATATGGCTCACGGTTGGTTCCTTGCCCCGTAATGCCAAGATGGTCCGTTTTACGGTTTCAGCATCAAAACCGAGGTAGTAGTTCATCGCGTACGACTGGTATGCGTCACCACTCCATATCCAGCGGTCGCGTTTTATGCCATCAATATAAAACTCCCTAGAGGTAAGTTCCATCGTATATTTGGCGACCTCCCATATTTTGTTGAGTTCCTCATCCGAGCTTTTGAATGTACCACGATCGGCGACTGGCAGAAATTCGTACTGCATTGACACGTTAGCAAACTGCACGTCCCCTTCGGGCTCTAAGTATACGAACCGAAAGGCTTTGGATAGATCTAAGGTCGTATCTTTGGCATTTTGCTGTTGTAATTCAAGTATGTCTAAGGTTTCACAAGTTTGTGTCGACAAAGCCTCTTCCTTAGATTCACCGTAATAGATGTGTAGTTTTCCTTGCCCTTTCAGTTGGTGCAATGTGAGGAATCCAAAGGTATTTTTACCGAAATCGATCAGCTTACCTTTACCTTGAGTTTGTTGCTGTACGGGCCGTTGGGGTCTTGTGGGCAGACGGAACTGAGACGGCTTTTGCGCAGCCTCGTCAAAATTCCAATATCCAGCATGAACATAGGTGGTCCCCGACTGGTCAGAAGCTTTTCCCGTTTCGTCGATCCATTCCTTATCTTCGAAGGTTGCTAACCAGGTTTTATCGGTGTAGACATTCTTGCCTCGGACATACAGGGCCGGCACCTGTCCTTGGTTGTACACTTTGATGTTTATTTTTTGCTTTCCTTTGTCGAGCTTGATACGACTTGGCATTCCGGCCAGCATTTTACCATTGATCTTGACATTATACTTGCCTTCTGCGTGGATCTGGATTTCTTCTGCTTCCGGCAGGTCAAATTCCTTGTGGAACTCTACCAAGACGTAATGGCTATCCATTTTCCAAAATGGCGGAAAGAACGTGCCCCGCTCCGTCCTGCGGTTTTGCATATCGTTGCTCAACCAAACCTCAAAATCTCCCGGATACCAAATCCAAGTCGCGTTGTGCTGCGCGAATAACACAACACTGCTGCAAATACAGCTCATAAGTAAGAAAAATCTCTTCATGACTTTTTGTTGCTATCGGCAAGTAAGAGGATGACAAGATTGTACAGCCAAATTTCCCCAAGTGATTCGTAAAATAGGTCGGCGACATGGTGTCCGTAACATCGGGTATACCATATAGTTAGCCTTGTGATTTTCTTCTTACTTCCCGCATGATGCCAACTACAAACATAACAGAAAAGTCGAGGTGTAGGTTATGATATTTTCTCTAGCTACTGTAAGATGTTGACATCTGGAGAATTGGAAAACGAATGGGGCAATGAACGTGGGCATAGCTGTGAACACCACGTGCGGAAAAGTACTGGTTTACGATATGGAAACCAGGTATTTCCAATCGGTTAGCGCAGGTGTCAACGATCTCCATTATCGAGGTAGCGATTCCGGTCGCGGCATTCGATATGTTGTTGCGGTCACAGCCCCCAGAAAAACGGCGATATCTTGTATCTCGTCTTTCGTGAGATTCAGCTTCTGAAGGAGGGGATCTGTTACGGGATATAAGGGATCAGCAGCCTTCTGTTCAGGGCTCGGATCGATCATATGCATTCCCGAGTTATAGAGATTAATAACACCAATAATATTCGGAAATAGTCCATTGTGCATGTAAGGCGCTGTGTTCATTACGTCTCTCAAGGAAGGGGTTCTGAATTTTCCGACATCTTCCGGATTTTTGGTGACTTCATACCGGCCCAAATCTTGAAACTTACGCTTGTAGTATGTGAGCCCGATATTATGGAACTTTTCATCGGTCAAGAATTCACCATGATGGCAATTCATGCATCGCGCCTTTGTGCGGAACAGATGCATCCCGCGGATCTCTTGGTCGGTTAGGGCGCTGTGTTTCCCATCTAAAAATTCGTCGAAGCGGCTACGCCGACTTTGCAGCGTACGCTGAAATGCACTTAGAGCGTGCAAAACCTCCGGCATAGAAAATTCATCATCCTTGAAAGCCTCGTGGAACATTTGACGATAACCGGCTATTGCTTTCAGCTTTGGAATTAATTTCGTTACATCCATCGCCATTTCGTGGTGGGCTTCGATCGGCCCTAATGCTTGCTCTTCTAAGGTTCGGGCTCTGCCGTCCCAAAATAGGCTTTTGCGCGCGTATACATTTAAAAGAGAAATGGTATGACGGCTTCCTTCCAGGTGGTCATTTCCTATTGGCACGGTCACGTGGTCTGCAAACGAATTTTGGGGATTATGACAGGAACTACAACTAATTTGATTCGATCCAGAAAGAATAGGATCAAAAAAAAGCATTTTCCCCAGTTGAACTATTGGCTTTTCCATCAAGGAAAAATAGCTGGTGTCCCGCTTTGGCAGTGCCTTGAATTCTTCATAAGCAACTCCTTGGTCAATCATCGGTTTTGGCCAAAGGGCGATAGGGCGGCTGTAAAGATGGCGCAGATCTTCGGTAGTATGCTGTGAAAGAAAAGCCGTTCCAATCACAAATATGATGACGGTGGTTAAAATCCAAATGATTCGTTTCATGTGTTTACAAATTTAGAAAACAAAACCGAGTTTCAATTCCCCAACATGTAAACCCAAAGAAGAAGCATGCTGAGTCTTTGCGGTTATATACGGTTTCCATTGGCTAAGAATGGGCAAATGCCATTGCGCTTGGCCTGTTAGGAATAGAGGTTCACGGCTTAACACCTCGAAATTATTCGCCAATAATTGCGCGATGCCGCTAGTCGACTTCACGTTGTGGAACGTGTGGTTCGCAGCGAAGTTGGATGTCTTCATCATTCCTACGTCCAAACGTATGAGCTGACCTTTAGCACGAATGAAGTATTGTAGGTCGAGATGTGCGTCTATTTGCTGCACATCTTGGGATCGATAGGGAGAAAGATACTGTTCTTTATAGTTTCGATAAGCGGCGCCAATCTTGACATTCCAATACTGTTGACCGAGGGTCAGACTACCACCAAAGCGATCTTCAAAAAGACGATAGCTTGATAATTCCGCTATTTTCAACAGTTCCGAATCGGTGTTCTGATTGGTAAATAAGCCTTCGCTTCCTTCTCGACGCCGAACGTCCGAACGGAGTAAAAAGCTATAGTTTACCAGTCCCCAGTTCCCATCAAATCCGAAGGTAACTTGCGACGTTAGGTCTGTCCAATTATTGATATCGTCAAATGACCGTCCCGAAGACTTTGATCCAGCATCTCGTGCGACAGAGCCGCCGATCCACAGACCTTTACGCTTCGGAATGAATTGAAGAGAAACACCTAACTTATTGGCATGATAATGTACGGACGTGCTTGAGCCGCCTCCTGAACCGGTCAGCAAATTGTTGTAGTTGCCCAATCCATTTAAATTGAATATTAAAGGGATTCCTAACTGATTAGCAAAGCTTAATTGAGCGGTTTGTTTATACAGTTCACCCTCTACAGCGAGTGCAACGGTATAGGGCCAAGCTAGTTCACGGGCGCCACTCAATTCTACGGTTAGTGTGGAGCTCCTATTGTTCGGCCTTGGGTCAAGCTGTCGATAAGCCTGCTGCGCCACAACGGCGACCTCTCCGGCCAATGTCCACTTTTCGTATGTGCGCGCAAGACCGCCGCCGAATGTATAGGATTCCTGCTTCAAATCGCCGCCCACCGAGTCGGCCAGCGCGTAAGGTAAAATACGGTCGTAATCTAACGACTCGTTATAGTTTACTTTTTTGATTTCCGAAGAAACATATTGTGCATTTCCCCAAACTGTCGTATTGGGTAAAAGTTCCCGTAAATAGGAACTGGCTGTTATGCCGAATTCGCTTTTGCCGGCACCCTTTTGCCAGTCGTAAAGCTTCTGCTCGCTAACCCCGTATCCGACTTCTACATCCGTTCCTGAAAAGAGCCATCGGTAGGGTTGCAATGCGCCAATAGCGGTTCCCTGAATCCGAAGGTCATTCATGTTCGAAATCCGTTCCAGTTGGTACGGTGCCGGATCGTGCAATACAGTATCTTGAGCACGAACGAACATCGTGCTCAAGATTAGCCCAACAAGAATGGTGGTGCGCAGGGTTAAATACATGTTATTTTAGTGAAGGAACGGTCTCTGCTTGAAAGTCTTCTGCTGAGTTGTTCGTGTCTTGCAAGAAGACGAGCCCTTGGTTCGAGGTAGACAATGTTTTTCTCGTGACCGATTTACCATAACGGTTTGCGTCTGAACTTACTTTTCCGCAATACGTCCAACTCATATCCAGTGTCGGTGCCGTAACAAGCCACTCGAACGATTCCGCAACGGAAAGATTCACGGCGTCCATCACGAACTCATTTGGAATTTTATAGGCATCAAAAAACATTTCTCTACCCGTCCCTCCGATATAAGAATAGGTGTACGCTGTTTGTTCCAGAAACTGAGCTGAAGTCATCCCTTCTGGCAGACGAGCCAACACATAGCTGGTGTAACCGCGATCGTGCATCAACAGGTTGCCCGCTAAGGAGATGGTATTTGGTACCGCAGGATTGTCCACGTTAATCGTACTGATGAGTTCAATTTCAAAGTCTGCGTTCCGCAAATCTAATGAATTGGTGTTATAGGCCGTGTGATCAATCGCATTATTTGCAATGATGAGTTGCTGTCCAGGATATACGGGATGTTCGTTGCCTGATCCGGGAAGCATAATGATCTCGTCGGTCGTGAAAGCCTCGCTCATTACATCGGGGGTGTAAACGCGTTTGGTCGTTGTTAGGAAAGAAGATTGAGCAATGATCAACCCATCCGCAAATAAGGTGTCGGTTGAATTATTTTGTAATATAAAATATTTATCTCCATTATATTTTTTCTGCTCGGGTGTCAGTGTGCCTGTGAAAAAGATCTCTTTGAATACAAATTTTGCGCTTGGATCCGATAGGAACAAATCGAGCGTAACGGCGGCGGTAGCGTTCGTGATCACGATGTTATCCAAATAGCCCTTTATGGCATACGTTTTCTTCTGTCCTGCATCATCGATCTCTACCTCTCCTTGTACCGTTGCGATGTATGTACCATAAGGTAGCTCGCTCGTCAGGTTCGTCGCTTCCACGGGTTGTGGGCTCACGTTGATTTCGTTTCCAGAGTTGATTTCTTTCCATGTGATTTGAAGAGATTTAACCGAATAATCTCCTTCGACGTTCGGATGGTTTAACGTAGTTCCAACAGACGCCTTAGGTTCAGAAAATTCATCTTTAGTACATGATGCCAACATCCAGATAGGCATCAGGCAAAAACATAAGCGTAGAATGAGTGTTTTCATTGTATGATTGATTTTGAATTATGTTATAACGTAAGGTTGAGCTCCATGCCAAAATATGGAGCGGATTTATCGTCCCTGTCTATTCGCATACCGTATTGCGTGTAATCGGGCTGGTAAACCAATAGACGGTTTATGAACATCGCAATACGTAACTTTTCGCGGATGATTTTCGTAGCTTTCAGATTCACCTGTAGATCGATCGGAACCGTCCGTTTCCGAAAAGTAATCGGGTCGGTCTTCCGGTCAAAATAGCGAAGTATGGGATCGGTCCTATCTTCCTCTGTATAGATATGGTATGAGCCCGATATATCGTAATAGCCGACGGGAAGGTCGCTCTTTGGGCGCGTTTGTGACGTTTTCCACCAAATGTTTTGAGCGAAAACGGCTATGTTCAAACCAAGTCTAGGCAAATAGGAGTCTACCGTCAGATTGGTATTAAAATTTTCACGGTAATAGTTATCATTATCCAGATAAGCGGCAAGATATTGTTTAATGTTTCCATCGATGATGACGTTAGAGGACATCGTGTTGTAGGACATGAGTTGATCACGGGACACGGTTTGATACCAAGCACCGTTTACGGTAAACCGTGTGTTGATTCCCGCTAGACGTCTCGAGGTAAACTGGTATTCAAGCCCCTCTTTTATGCTCGCACTACCATTGTTGGTGATGCGATAGCTTTCATAGCGTGCAACATCCCGCCATGTGAAATCCGTCAAATCGGGTTTCGCAGAAATGGAATTCGGATCAACAGATTCTGCCTGATATTGTCGGTAGTTTATTATGCTGTAGTTGCTTTCGGATCGGAAACCATTAAGTAGTCGATCCCGAAAATACGTAACCGACAAGCGATTTCCACTGTACGCCAGTTGTATTCCCAGTTCCCACTTCTTGGAGACTGCGACCTCTAGCGCCCGATTTGTTGGATCGACAATGGTGGTGTTTGCCCAGGCCAGACGATAGTCGGGATTATTGTGATAGTAGTTTAATTCTGGAATACCGATATATATGTTCTCAGGATATAAGTATATCAAGGTCGGCGTTAGCGCCTGTTGTCCGTATCCGCCAGAGAGGGATGCTTTCAGCGGTTTTCCGTGTAACATCATATCCGGAAGATGCAGCTTGCTATTCCATCGAGGTTCGATATATACGCCGCGTGCGGCAACATAATCTTGGCTCAGATTGGTCAACATAACTGCGCGCATCCCCAGCCCATTTTCCCAAGAAAATCTTCCTGTTCGTAACCGGAATGTATCCTCCGCAAAAAAAGCCAGATTATTATGTGCTGGCACAGCGTCAAATCTTCTAGGACGGGTCGAAAGATCGTCCGTTAAGGGATAGTTTAAATCGTATTGTTGCCCTGCTCCCAAATTTTTACTGTACCGGTTTTCCAATCCCGTTTTTACCTGGTGGTCGGTCAGCCATTTAAAACGCCATGTTGAAACGGCTTTAAAAGAGAGGTTCAACGGTTTGTCCGAAAGTTGTACGTGTGCTACATAGGTGGGAGTAAGATACGATACCTCATGCGATCCTTCTTCCATCGCATTCAACAATAGTGTCGCCGAACGGGTTTGCGTAAGTCGGTCTATCTCGACGCGGTTGTCACCGAAGTTTACACTTGCCGAAAGGTCAAGACGTCGGAAGGCACTATTCTTGTCCCGGTTTGAAACAGCCAACCGATTTGAAAACGCATAGTTTCGCTTTTTGGACGTATAACGATCTGTTCCTGCATAGTTCACATCGGGATCGAAGCGCACGCCATCGATTGTGGTATTCACATCTAAAGCATGTCCCCACGTCCAGATAAAACGCGAAGACTGCCATTTTTTTTCTCCGCGTGCAGAAGCGTTAACTCGTTTGAAACTAGTAAATTGATCAGTGGGATTTTGGTTAGCATGCAAATATCCGCCATCTATATTTAACGTATAGGCTTTACGTTTAAAATCTAAACCTTTACCTATACTGAACAACTTACTAAAGCCGTCCGCTTTCATACGTGCAGACCATGGCGTAACGCCTTTTATTCGATCGATCAATATAGCTCCGCTGGTGAGGTCGCCGTGCTCAGCCGAAACAATCCCCCGCATGATCTCTACTTTTTCGATATTATCTGTCGATATGCTACGCATGTCAATACCGGTAAACGTGTTGTCACGGGCGCCATGCGGAGTGCTGGTGTTGGATGTTAGATTTGATATCGTTCCCATATTTGCAGCCGAGTTTAGCACCATGCCATCTATGCTAAATTGTGTACCCAATGCATTTGTGTTATACCCACTTGATATGGGATCCCCATCACGAAGATCTATTTTATTGTTGGTCGTTAAATTGGGATCGACAGCTCGGCCGCCTGGCAAGAGTTCTAATATATCCGTAAAACTGGAAGGCTGCAGTAGCTCCATTGCTTTTTTATCGATAATGGAGCTGGTTCCAAGTCCTTCGGATTCCTGGGCCGTTACGTAAACCTCGTCGATATTAACCTCCGCAGGAAGTAAAACGATATCCAATACGATATGGCTGGTAACGACTACTGGGCGTAGCTCGGGTTTATACCCTAAATGACGGCATTGTAAGGTGTACGTCCCCTCAGGAATATCCGTAAACACAAAAGATCCGGTTGCGTCGATATGACCTTGTCGTTGCAGCGGCATCAGGAGAACAGAGCCTGCAATGAGAGGCTTGCCGCTTCTATCCTTTAGTGACCCACGAATGGTATACGGCTGCGCACTGAGCGAGATATAAGCAGAAAAACTCAGAAAAAAGATCAGAACAACCTTCATTTATGGGTATTTATAGAATAATGTCGCAAAATAACGCAAAAAAAGAAAACAATCCTACAGCTATTTTAAATAAATCTAAATAAGAACCCGTCGTCCTACTTATTTTCTGTCGGTGAGAACTGATGTTTTCGATGAAGTCTTCCTGTGACCGGCATGTTCTGTACGCATTCCTAACATTCGAAGTTACCGAACGGTTGATGTATAAAAAGCAAAGGGTATCATTGAGCAGATAGATTTCCAATCGCGTCGTATCGTATCGAATTGTGTTTTTAACTATCCCTCTATACACTCGGCGAGGGAGGCAAGCTCTTGGAGCCTTAAGAAGGATGTGTGTTCATGACAAGAAGCTTGCCGCGTTGTTGAGGGTAAGATCAAAACCATCGTCTGATTGGATAGCGTATCCGTATCTTGAGAATATACAATAAGAAGGGTTGAATACCCTATGCGGGTGCCGCAACCCTTCTGCCGAAGTCCGTTTGTAGAAACTGGGTAAGCAATCGCGACATGCTCACGCCAGTTTCTTGGATTTCTTACGATACGCCAGTGCGCACCTTATATCCTTTATTGGCGTACCAAAATATGACCAAATAGCATATCAACGGTACGATATAGCCAATTTGCGTATTGTCATCTGCCCGATCTATGATACCGCCGGTGAGGAAGGGAAAGATTGCTCCGCCCACGATAGACATGATCAGCCAGGACGAAGCTTGCTTGGTGTCGTCGCCGAGGCCGGTGATACCTAAAGAGAAGATGGTCGGGAACATGATCGACATGAAAAAACCGAGTCCCCCCAAGGCATAAAGTACGACCATACCAGAACCAAATATCGCCGTAGCCGCCAACAAAACGGAAATAAACGCATATACGGACAACAGACGGGGTGCACCGGTATACCGCAGCATGAACGTACCTACGAATCGGCCGATCATGAATAACAAACCGTATACACCGAGATAATAACCCGCAGTCTTTTCATCAACCCCGGCACCTTGCTGGGCCATACGGATGAAGAAACTCGTTACACAGACCTGTGCACCTACATAAAAAAACTGGGCAAGCACAGCGAACGCCAGGTGTTTATGCCGAAGGACAGCAAAAAAGCTCTTGTGCTGGCTTGGGTTTCCTGTTTCTTCGGCGGTCTTAATCTCTGGTAATTTTACAAAAATAAACAGGATAGCCACGATCAATAGGACCAATCCAAGTGTCAGATACGGTAGTTTCACGGACGAAGCTTCATGTGTCAGATAGGCCAGTCGATCGGCTTCCGCCATCGCCTGCAATTCGGCTTCCGAATAGCTGGTTCCTGAGAGAATAAACACCGTTCCCACGATAGGTGCTACCATGGCCGCAAGTCCGTTGAACGAGGCCGCTAGGTTCAATCGGTGTGTAGCCGATTCAGGGGCCCCCAATACGGCGGCATAAGGATTTGCTGCCGTTTCCAAAACCGCCAATCCGCAGCCGATAATAAACAACGCCAGAAGAAAAAGTTCGTACATCCGAAGATCTGCCGCGGGAATAAACAAAAAAGCGCCCAGTGAAAAGGTGATCAAGCCGATGATGATCGACAGTTTATATCCCCATTTTCGAAGCAGATAACCGGCCGGTATGGCCATCACAAAATAAGCAAAGAAAACGGAGGTATCCACCAAAGCGGACTGACTATTGTCGAGTTGACAGGCTTTCTTTAAATGTGGAATAAGTACGCCATTTAAATTATGAGCCATTCCCCACAGAAAAAAGAGACTCACTACCAATATAAATGGAAAAAGGTAGTTCCTAGTGCCGGAGGCTGATGCGGCGAGCTGTGCGTTTGAATTGACTTGCATATTGTGCTTTATAAAATTTAAAAAATCAGCTACGCGGTCTCACTTGGCTTACGTTTAGCCAATAAGATATGATCAGCCACCAACACGACCTGTCCATGTTGATTGATGATTTCGACGTGTTCGATCACCGTACCAAAATCAGGATTTTTAGCATCCGATTTTTCGGAAATGGTTACTTCAGCATGGATCGTATCCCCAATAAATACAGGTTTAACGAAGCGTAGTCGATCATATCCCTTTGAAAAAGCTTCGGGATTGATCACAGACGCTGTCAGTCCAATACCGATTGCAAAGATCATGGTGCCATGGGCAATACGTTGTCCGAACGGCTGGGTTTTGCACCACTCGGCATCCATATGGTGCGGAAAGAAGTCGCCCGTATGCCCGGCGTGCACCACAAAATCCGTTTCGGTGATTGTTCTGCCCAAGGTCACCCGCTTATCATTCAGCAGATAATCCTCAAAAAAAATAGATTCAAAATGCATAAAGAAAAAATAAAAGTCTACTATTAAAACCGAGCTTACGCGCTCATCGAAAATACATTAAAACAACATTTCCCATCTCCTCCTCGGAGAAGGTCTGGGAAAGTTACGGTCATTTCAGGTCGTACGGTTGTAATCGATGGACTGCCCGCCTTGACGGCTACTTTGATAGGCTGCCTCCACGACCGCCATAGTGTCAATGACGTCTTCTACCGCCGCTGGTAACACGGCGATTTCGCCGAGCTTATAGCGCATGAGACTGCCCATACTGCCGATAAACGCATCCGGAAACCATGATCCTTCAATCGGAAAGGGCACCCATTCGGTTGTACCGTTCGCATCTGTTATACCGTATTCGAAAACGTCGGGGACACCGTGCGGATAATCCATTAGAAGTCCCATCTTGGCTTTGATTGCCCCCTTGGTTCCCTCCCACTTGATAAAACTTTCTTGATGCCGTGGGCCAAAATCATGATCATGATTGGTATTCACGACGGCATGCATCGTATCTCCGTAGTCAAACAGCAACGTAGTGCGGCTGGACGACAGTTCCTTTGCAGGATGCTTTAGCGTTTTCGCATAAATAGAAGCAGGGTTACCCAAAAAGGACCGGATTAGATCGATGTAATGCACACTATGGTATAGGATCTCTAACCGTGGGTGAACCATGACATGCGGGAACAGTTCCCAGGGCGTGTTGACGGTTACGCGAACTTCCATATCATAGAGCTGACCAATATATCCATTTTCAATGAGCCATCGGGCAGCATTGACAAACGGAGCTTGTCGCAGCTGACAATTAATTGCTGCGATCAGTCCTTTGCGTTGACAAACTTCCAGGATCGCTTTACTTTCCGGAAAATAATCGCCCATTGGTTTTTGTATCAAGACTGCCGCACCATGGGGTAATGCCTCCAAGGTTTCGATAAACTGGTTTGGCATAATGGTGATGTCATATACGGCATCTGCTGGAGCTTGAGCCACAGCATCTGCCACGGTATCGTATACCTGTGGAATCGCAAATTCCTGCGCCAAAGCTTCGGCTTTCGCGCGGGTACGATTGACAATGCCATGCACATGGAATCCCGCTTTTTTATACGCAGGTAAGTGTGCATCTTTTACAATTCCGCCAGCACCGATGATCACGATGGGCAAGTTCTTCTGCGGTAGGATCGCGCGGTAGGGAATATCTATCATGTTAACTTATTTATTTGTTGTTGGGCTGCTTGCAGCAGCACTTTGCTATCCGTATCCGTGTGTATAGCCTGATTGACCATATGATCAATACCATGCGCTACGGCGGCCCAATTGCGCAGTCGCGGCAATGTGCGTGCCGTTTCATGGAGCTGTTCCAGTTTGGAATAAAACGGAATACGATTGTTTATATCAACGTCTGTCCAAGTTGTCCGGCGGCATCCCACACCACCTGTCAACGTGAGTTGCTTATCTTGTTCAGCCTGCACAGCAAACCGCAAAAAGTCGTACGCGCTGTCTTTTTGGGTACTTCCCTCGGCAATGGTGTATAACCAATAGACATTGAGCGAAGGAGCGGTAAACCCTTCGCATGTGGGAATAGGAGCGATATCCACTTGGCCTTTTACCGCTGAAGCGTTATCAATATGTGCCCACGAAGCGAATCCGAACCAATTCACCATCATCGCAACTTCGCCACGGGCAAAAGCTCGACCAGCCTGTACGGACTCGTAATCCAACGATCTGGGATGCAGGCCGCAGGGTTCGCGAAATAGCTTGCGATAGAAATCTAAGGCTTCTATTGCCGCCGGTGACACTAACGAGACGTGGCCGGTGCCGGTCGTGAGCTCTCCACCCCGCGCCCATAACTGCATACAAAAATCAAAAACAGCATTATGCCCGTCGGGATAGCCGCCGAAGACTGTCCCGTATAGTCCTTGTGCTGGACGATGGAAAAAAGAGGCTACCTCCAGAAATTCACTCCAGGTTTGAGGAGCCCGTAGTTCGCGTCCATACTGCTTCAGAAATTGCTCTTTTTCCGTTGCTGCTTCGAAGAGGTCTTTCCGCACGACTAAACATTCTGGTCCATCATGAAATGGCAATCCGTATAATTTACCATCAAACCGTTGCAACTCCATCAAACTCGGAGCCCAGGCATTCGTTCCTCCTTGAGGGGGTTTATTTATCAAATATTGATCCAGTGGTTGTAGACTTCCCGTCTCATACGCTTCTGTGATCCAATCGGTGTTGACGTGCGCGATGTCCCACGTTCCATTTTGAAGCCCTTTTTTCTGAAAAAGCGCTGTATATAGTTCTTCCAGATCCATGGGTACAAACTCGATTTCGGTATCCGACGGATACAGCGTTTGATAACGGGACCATGTATCTGCTAACGCCCGTTCGAACGGGTCGAACTTCCGTACCGCAAAACGTAATTTAGCCATATAGCTCCTTTTTTAGTTGTTCGGTATGTTCCCCCAACTTGGGCGATCCGCGCTCTGCCTTGATCAGTTCACCGTCGATGCGTATCGGACACCGCGTGGTATCATAACCAAATCCATCCTCCATGTATACCCGCTGTACCATATCCAACACCTTAAAACCGTCATGCGCTGTCAACCGGTCCCAATTCAGTACGTCCGCGCACCAAATATCGGCGGCTTCCAAGATAGCAAGCCAATGTGCGGTTGTCGCTGTGGCCAAATGCTCCGACAAAATATCTTTGATGGTGCTACGTTCTTGAAAAGCTTGTTGGCCATCAGTAAATCCCTCCAGCGAAGAGCACGACAACAGTCGGCCTAACAGCGGGATAGACCCCATCGCTAGTGCCAAAAATCCATCTTGCGTTTTATAAATACCGTAGGGTGCAGCGAGGTAGGCATGGGCATTGCTTACCGTCGTCCGTTGCGGTAACTGCTTGCCGTCCCTAAAGTATGTCGTTACCGCCTCAAACTGAATATCGACAGCAGAATCTAACATACTTACCTGAACCCGAGCGCCAACTTGTTGTATGGCACGGCGGTACAAGCAGGCCAATAGCGCACTGCACAAATTCATGCCGGCAAACATGTCCACGATGGACAGCCCCATCGGCACAGGACCATGATCGGCATCGCCGCTTAACCAGGTCATTCCCGTGAGCGACTGAAGCAACAGATCCTGCCCGGGATTTTTTGACCACATACCGTGTTCTCCGTAGCCCGATATCTCTCCGTAAATGACGTTCGGATTGATCGCCCGTACAGCTGCATAATCGAAGCCCAGCCGCTCCATCACCCCCGGGCGGAAATTGTGCATCACGACATCAGCCGTCCTAATCAAATCCCAAATTACTTGCCGGTCCGCTTCGTGCTTCACATCGAGTGCAACACTTTCTTTATTGCGGTTGATGGCATGAAAAACCGTGGACATTCCATTTAGAACCGTATCGGATGTATACATATGTCGGCAGATGTCGCCCGTGAGGGGTCTTTCAATCTTGATGACGCGCGCGCCTAGATCAGCCAATCGCAGGCTGGCCAGCGGGCCGGACAGAAACTGACTAAAATCTACTACCGTAAAATCTGCTAAGGGCAACATACTAATCCTTTAAAAAATCTTTTGCAATCTGTTCATTATCTTGTCCCACTTTCGGAGCGGGCTTGGTCGCATATAAATAGGTTCCATCTATCTGGTAGGTGCTACGCGGTGTGTGTAAGGATGTTCCGTCCTGTAGCTTTATTTCCTGCAACATATTGGATTCGGCAAATCCCTGTCCATCCAAAAATTCGCGGTAGTCGCTTACTGGCGCACACCAAATGCCTTCGGCCTGTAACGTGACGATCCACTCATCGGTATCTTTCCCCACGAACGTTGCCCCCAGTTCTTGCATAATGCGGTCCCGATCGGCGAACCATGTGCCCCGATCCATATAATGCGCACCCTCCAGGCCAATACTCGAGGCTATTTTCGACAGGTCGCCCATAGCCAAGGCTAAAAATCCGTTCCGTGTTTTATATACGCCATAGGGAGCGCTGAGATATGCATGCCCCCCGCCTCTTGTTTTTGCTCGCTGAGGAAGTTGTCTACCATCGTTGAAATAGGTCGTCAACACTTCAAACTGCATGTCCAGCGCCGATTCCAACAAACTTACTTCAACCAATACGGCCTGCTGCGTACGGGAGCGCTTCAGCAATGCCGCGAGAATACCCTGAGTAAGGTGTGTAGCGCAATACATGTCAATTACTGCCAGACCAAAAGGTACGGGATTGTCGCCATCGCTTCCGGAGAGCCACGTCAGTCCGGACATCGATTGGACCAACAAGTCCTGCCCCGGCTTTTTTGCCCATGGACCTTCCTGCCCGTACCCGGTTACGGTCGCATAAATAATCTTCGGATTTAGCGTTCGGACGTTTGCATAGTCTAAGCCAATTTTTTCCATCACTCCGGGACGAAAGTTATGCGTAATCACATCGGCTTTCGCGATCAGTTTCCGAATCGCTTCGAGATCCTCAACATTTTTCAGATCGGCGGCATAGGACTCTTTATTTCTATTGATGGTGTGGAAGACCAAGCTGCTATCATCCACAAATATATTCTTGATTGCTATTTGGCGCCCCCCCTCTCCACTTCCGGGACGCTCGATCTTGATAACGCGGGCACCCAAATCTGCCAACCGTAGTCCCGCCGTCGGCCCGGCCATAAATTGAGAGAACTCCAGTACTACTAAACCTGCTAATGGTCGATTATCCATGCACATCATCTATTCGTTGTGATTCTTTATACATATCGTTGAGCGCCGCCAATACGGAGTGTTCGTCGCCCCCTTCTTTCAAGTAGCGGACAACCACGTCGCCCGCGTGGTCTTGGAAATGCATATGTCCAAAATAACGAGGACGCAGGAATGCGCGCTGCAAGGTAGGCAATGTATTTTGAAAAAAGTCTGCTGTATTCGCATTTACTTTCTTGTTTTCCCATGCTTGTAAATGTCCCGGCTGTCCTCCATTTTCGACATACAGGGTAGATTGTATCGCTGGGGATCCGACAAAACGGGCATAATCTACCGCAACGTCTACATACGCACTACGTGCCGACACGGCTAAACCAGCCCCGCCAAGCGTACTGATCATCGGTCCGCGCTCGTCTAAGGAGACCAGATCATGAAAATGCAACAGTTTACGTCCATAGCCTTCCCGTGCGTAATTCGAGTAACCATAAGCAAACGGACAATACACAATCTCATCATTGTTGACCATATCTTCAAAAACCATAAATGGATTTTTAGCGTAGAAACGTGCATCCGTTAGGTCGGCTAACGACTTAAATAGCTGTAAAGCCTTGACTCCCGTCGCTTCGCTCACCACGGCGTCGGTTCCTGCACAAGGAGCCTCGCCAAGCGAGCAGCAGAACATGTAAAAGCTCATGAGCACATCGACCGGAATAAGCGAAAAAGCTACTCGCCCTTGTCTAGCTAGGGCCAGCACATCGGCAAACGTTTGAGGTAAAGACAATCCTAACTCGGCCAATAGATCTGGTCTACTCGCCGCTACGGGGGTTGCCGCATCAATTGGCAAAGCCCATTGCTTACCTTCAAAATTATAACTGGTATACGATTGGCCCACGCTGTTGGCGCGCTGATCTTCCAGGTATTCTTTTTCTAGGTAGTCGTCATAAGAAACCACCATTTTTTTTGCCGCTGCGTGACCTGTCCAAGGATGGTCAATAACGAGCAGATCATATTCTGCAGCGAGTTGCTCAATAGACTTGTCTGCAAATTCTTGGAGCGTGCGTTTTTTCCAGACAATTTCCACCTCCGGGTGGAGTTCTTCATACCGTTGGGCTGTAGCGACCATTGGCACGAGACCGCGGGAATGCCCCCATGTTATCCCTTTCAATTGAATCTTTTTTGTCATCTGTCCCTTTATTTTTATTTCTATCCAAACTTAACCGACTGCTCTTAATTAAACACCATGTATAGGCCAATCATAACGACAAACAGGATCCCCCAAGCCCACTTTACTTTTGCGGTAGGTTTTTCCATTTTCCATGCATATGCCATTTCATTTTCCTTCTCAAATGCCGATTTGCTCACCGTTAGGGATACACCAATCCCTAACACGAATAAGAACAAAAACAGGTAGAAAGAAAGTAAGAGGTAGTGTGGCCAGAAGTCGTAAACATCCTTCGGAAATACCCATAGGTAAAGCACTCCTGTTCCCAAACTCAGTACGGCACCAAGCGTTAGCAAAACATTTACAGCCGCTTTATTCGTCCGCTTCCATAGTACAGCCAACAGGAACACCACGGCGAGCGGCGGCGCAATAAAACCAAGTATGGACTGGAAGACATCAAATAAGTTGAGTCCTTTGATCTGATCAATGGCAATAGCCATGAAGACCGCCACCAGGCAACCGACGACAATGGTATAACGGCCTATTTGCGTGACCTCTTTACTGTTCGCTTCTGGTTTGATGTGTTTGAGATAAATATCCATCGTAAAAACTGTACTCAGGGAGTTCAGCGAAGAACCAATTGTTCCGACCAGCACAGCAATCAACACAACAATTACAAGACCGTTCAATCCGGTGGGAAATAGGTTGGTCACCATGGTCATATAGGCCAAAGAAGGGTCTTCCAACCCAGGGAACAAAATGTAACAGATAATCCCGGTTAAGATAAACAAGGGCAAGGAAAGTATCTTTAGCCATGCGATGAAGTTAACGCCGAGCTGTCCTTGTTCAAGGTTCTTCGCTCCCAATACCGACTGTACCATCGCTTGATCGGTACAGAAAAAGGCGATGGCAGCCACAGGATATCCCAATGCAATAGCGTACCAAGGATAATCGGGATCACTGGCAGGACGGATAAGGGACCAATAATCGGGAGGCGTGCTTTCGACCAATACCTGCCATCCTCCGATTTTTGACAGCCCCAAAAATGTCAGCAACGCCGACACCAAAATGAGCAATATCATTTGAAAGATATTGATTTTTGCCACAGTTTTCAGTCCGCCGGTATAAGTAAAAAGCCCGGCCAACGCAACCAAAACGGTTACCGACTGCCACATTGGGATTCCTAAAATCTGCCGGACCAAGAAACCTCCGGCGAACAGCCCCAGTGACAGCCAAGAGATCAACATCTTTACTAGGGAGTACCAGGCCAAAATGGTTTGCGTATCCGGACCAAATCGACGGCCCATGAATTCCGGTAATGTCCGCACACCGGAGACTAAATAACGGGGGGCAAAGACCACGGCTAACAAAAACAAGAATACAAACGCGTACCAATCGAAGTTAACCGCAACAATTCCCGTGGTGTAGCCTACAGTAGCAAATGCCAACAACATAGAGGGGCCTACGTTCGTGGCCCACATATTGAAGCCGATGCTATACCAGCTTAGCGACTTTCCAGCCAGAAAATGTGCTTCGCCATCGGCGCGTTTACGAGAAGAAAACAAACCGATCGCCAACAAGGCCAGTAGGTAAGCCACCACAATGCCATAGTCAACAATAGTCAGTTTATCAACAATATTGTTCATCTTATGCCCCTAAATTAACGTTATACTTCGTCAATAAATCTTTAGGCCGGACGGGTTTTCCGGTCGACAAGGATTCGTCCATGGCTTGCAATAATGCAATAGTACCAATTCCTTCTTTCATATCTGGATAAGCCGGTTCGCCCGAACGGATAGCCTGAGCGAAGTGTTCCAAGTAGTTCTGGTATTCGCCTGCGTGATGGCTTTTGCCTTCGAAGCGGAAGTAGTGTTTTAGTTTATGCTCCCAGGTTACGATACGTTCTTCGCCGGTTTTATCGGTAATTGCATAGCGTAAATCCATGTAGTCTGCTTGACTTGCCCCTTCCGTACCACGCAGGATACAACTCATTTCACTATCTCGCGTAACAGGCTGCACCGGCCCTGTATAGGCGCCACTGACCCGTGCAACGCGTCCGTCTTCGGCTTTAAAGATAAAATGCATGGTATCGGCATTCTGCAGGCCGCCCTTGCGCCCATTTGCGCTCAGCATACCATACCCCATTACCTCCTCAATATTGGGTAAATACCAGCGTATAAAATCGACCGGATGACTCAAGCCTCCATATAACCATTTGAATGAAGATTGCAGCGACCATGGCTTTTCCAAAAACCAACGATGATCCGCATGGTAATACCCTTCAATGGTAATCAACTCGCCTATCAGTCCGGCTTCATAATCTTGACGTTGTCTTTTTACAGGTTCGAAAAAGCGTGAGCTTTGACCAACAAACACCCGTTTGTTCGTTCTTTCGGCTAATTCGAGCAATCCGTTGGCGTCGGCCAAATTATCTATGAACGGCTTCGTGCAGATCACGTGCTTACCGTGCTCCAACGCCTGTCGAATATGCGTGGCATGCAGGTGATCCGGTGTATAAATCGCTATCGCTTCAATATCTGGGTGTTGCAACAGGTCTTCGTATCTCGACGTATACTGCTGAAAATCGAACTCTTTCATACGTTTACGTCCGAGCTCTTCGTTCAGATCACAGATCTGCACCAATTCGATATGTGGACTTTGTAACGCCGCCGACATCGTACTGCGGCCCTCTCCTAAACCTAAAATCCCTAGTCTTAATTTGTCTGTTGATTGCATGTTATTTCTTATAAAAAATCCAAGTTTCATTTGCGGCTGTGCCTTCGATCCCTTCTTGATAGCTCCCCATAAGCCTATTCCACTCTACCACGCGAGGGTTGTCTTTAATTGTTAAGGGGTCAATGTCTTCGAATTTTTTCCCCTTTGGAAAAGAAATGTAGAGCATCAGCTGTCTATCATTCCGGTATAATAGAACTTCCTCGAAGCCTGCCCGACAAAAACCCTCAGCCACCTCAGGCCATTGCTCATATTGATTCTTATGAGCATCTAGATACGCTGATTGCTTGGCTTTATCGTCCGTCAGCTGTGCGGTGAGCAGCACAAAGTCTGTCTCGGCCTGTGCCGTTGACGGTGTACAATGCGATCGGTCAAAGCTATAAAACATGTTGTTAAACACCTTATGGGTAACCTGCGGATAGATTGCCAACCAGGCGCCAGCCATTTTTTTCGCCAGCTCATCCGTCGTCTGCCAGATCGTATACGCATTCCAGTGGTATACATGTGCTGTATCGCCGCCTTGCTTGGCAATGAACGCATTAATCGCTTGCTTGCTGACTAGGCGCTGCGGATCATATATCTGAAAAAAGACAGGTTTCGTGAAGGGCACATAGCTATTGAATTGCGCCCCCTCCCGTAAGGGCTGAATCCGTTTCCGCATCGCCGAAAAATGAGGCTGCAAGCCGGCCTCTTTCACCAGATTTCTGTCCACCTCCGGCCCGTTATTTTTCCACTCTACGCTAGGACCGTTGGCGTTCTGAAGAATCTTATTAGCCGGAAACCAATTGTCTGATACAGTCATAAACGCAGATCCCTCATCGGTATATAGGTAAAACCAATGATCCGGAATATGTGCATACGGCGACAGGTAAATACTATCAATGTGATTACGCTGGATTTTCGTACCGGGTTGCGCTGACAAGGTATAGATGCCTGCCACATCATACATGAATTTACCGTACCGTGTGATTTTGTTTTGCAACACACGGTTATTCTTCATACTATTTACGGTCGGTGTCCATCCCCATCCCAAGCTGATCCCTGTATAGGGGAGATCTAACAATTCGTTATGTACAATCTTAACATTGCGAACAAAACCAGCTCCAATGCCGACGGTTCCCCAATCTTCTAGTCCTATGTGCTGTAGGAGATTGTTCGAGATCACGGTACCATCCGTCAACATCCGTTCGTCCGTGGGTTGATAAGGAAGATGAGCTTCAAATTCTTCATCCGAAAATGTGCCGAGCAATACCCCCGAACCGCCGATATCTTGAAAGAGGTTCCCTTCCAGCGTGTCTCGTTTGTTTCCCGATCGATAATCTATTCCGGTCGACGCTAAGTGATTAAAGCTGCAGTTCCGGAACACGGTATAGGCTGTATTTTTCAGTTCGACCGCCGCTTTCGGGCGCCCTACCCAAGCTTGGTTTTCCAAGCCGGCTTTGTCGGATGTACCGGGTTTCTGCAGTTTGTATGCTTCTACAAAATACATTCCCGCTTGGAGAGCGACATGTCCTTGCGTGTGCGGACGTAACCAAGCGCTATGTTCAAATCGGAGTCCTTCTACATACAGATGCGAAACAGGTTGTTCTACCGTGCCTGTTACTTGCAAAATCGTTTCCAAGTAAGGCACTGTCGTGTAGACTTTTGTCATGTCCTCGCCTTCGCGTGGATAATAGTAAAGCTGATGCGTGTGTTCGTCGTGAAACCATTCGCCCGGTTGGTCGATAAACTGTAGTGCATTCAAGAGACGAAATGCAGAATTACCATGTTCTTTGGACAACCAAGGTTTAGGCCACGGGTGCTCATTTTGAATCTGTGCCTCCGGTTGGTGAAACGCCAACACGATACTGTCTTTAAAAACCTGCGCATCGCGCACGCGTAGCTGTGCTACGGCCCACCATTGATGGATAAAAAACTCCATGCCAGGTTGGTAAGTAAAATTCGCGGAGATCATCGGAATTGTGGCGGTACCGTTTTTAAAATCCCAATTCAATATACGCGGTAAGTGCTGATCGTCATGGCTTTCTGCCCGTATGCCTTTCTGTTCGTTTACCCATAGTTGCCTGAACGGGAAGAATTTTCCGCCGGCCTGTGGTGCCGCAGCGACAAATAAATGCTTGCTGATGTGACGCGGAACGCCTGGCACATTGCCCGCCGGCTTCCAACCTGTCACGCGTACACCTCCGGAAAATATAGCGCCATTTCCGGTTGCGCGAATACGGGTGGGGCTTATTGCCGTACCACTATCCTCCGGCCGGACCAACATGGTTTGAGCAGGGGTATACCGGCCGTCCTCCACCCAAATATTAATTCCGCCACGTGTGCGCTCGTCGCCTAGCCGACGCCATTCCCGCGCTTCGCGAAGCGCGCGCTCCAACGTGTTAAATGGAGCGGATTGGCTTCCTGTGCCCCCCGCCGGAGCTTGTTGACGCACATAAATATCTCCGGCACGACTATGCAGTGTCAAGGGTAGGAGCGCAACAATAAGCACGCTCCGAAAAAGAAAAATAATTGTTTTGTTAATATCCATCATTCTGTCCAAATTCTCCCGGATTGGTTATCGCATCCAAAAACTGTTGTGGAATTGGCCTATTCACATGATAAGGCTGCATGAGTGTGATATCCGGATTATACTGTTGTACATAATCATACAGCTTATTCGTACGCTTTAAATCAAACCAACGAATATGCTCTCCGCATAATTCACGGCCACGTTCTGCCAACAGAAAATCAAGGTTTAAATCTGTTTCTTTGACGAGCATATCCGCTTCTTTACCAGGTTGAGCTGCGCGCTGACGTAAGACATTCACCAGTGCTGTTGCTTTCGTCTTATCTCCGCTACTCATCATGATTTCAGCCTCGGCAGCGATCAAATACATCTCGGCAAGACGCATGACAATAACGTCTTTCGAACCCACTTGGGATCCCACTTCCGGCAAGTCTGGATCATCATATTTAGTCAATGCCGGAAAATGTACATTGAAACGCGCGTTGGTACTTACTTTGTTACCCGTATAGGTATCTTCTATATCGACAAGCGCATACGGCAAATTTCTTTTTTCCGTGGTCACTTTTTTCTTCGTAAACCACAAGGCGAGATCCCCCCGTTGGAGCCCTGAACCTACCAAGCTAGCTGGTTTTTCGAATGCCGCAAGGTCGTCTGCAGTCCAATTGTACTGGTCTACATTCAGGTAGTATTTCTCGCGAAACCAATCCCCATAGCGACGGTCAATGTCTTCATTGTATAAATCCAACAAGTGTCGAGTGGGCATAAAACACATGCCGCCCGAATTCGAATTTCTGTCTGCGCCATAGGCGAGATCACGCACCATGCCCGCCTTTGCCGAATATTTTGCCTTAAACCAGATGTGCAGTCGGTTTGGGTTATTTGGTTGGGGATTTAGGGAGTTCACCGTGGAGTGTGTCACCGTAAATAATGCCTCTTTATTATTTTTATTATTGGCCGGCGAGAACACCTCGGCAGGGGTACTATATAGAGAAACCTGTAATGCCGCTTGATTATTGATGACGTATTGGGCCGCGTCCGAGGCCATCTTGTAGTATGTATCTTTCTCAGCGGCGGACTCCGCATACGCCACACGTGTCAGCGCTACCCGAGCTTTCAGGCCATAGGCGGCCTTGGTGGTTGCGCGGCCAATTTCTGCCGCGGGTATCGGTGTGATGGGCAGATTCGCAATGGCTACATCCAAATCAGCAAGCATCAAGTCATAGAATGCCGCGATCGGAGAACGTGTAGCCTCCAAAATAGCTGTTTTTGTTTCGGTGGTTCGTAAGTCTATATTACCGTATTGTTCCACCAGATGCCAATACGCATACGCGCGTAAAAAGGACATTTCCCCGATCCGGGATTTTTTTTCATCTTCATTTGTAAACGGAACGTCTTGTATACGCTCCAACCCGGCGTTACAATAGTTGACGATTTCGTAAAAACGATTCCATGTATTACGGATCTGGCCTGTCGTGGAATTCAATCCATCGTATTTCGTCATTTGCCGACCATAACCGGAGTTGGCAATATTGATCCACAAATCCGTCCCGCCCTCGGTGAGCATTAAAATATCTTCGCGACCATAGAACTGAGCACCATAGTACACGTATGCTGAATTCACCAAGGCATTGATGCCATCCTCATTAGAAAACACCACATCCGATGTTGTTCCTCCTGGATTATATTCATCTAAGCTACACGCCTGCATTCCGAAGACGAGTCCCATACCTAGTATATATTTTGCAATCTTTTTCATCACATTAAAAATCAAGGTTAACACCAAATACAAATTGACGTAGTAGTGGACTTTTTGCTGAACCGCCACGCTCGGCATCATAGTTTTGTACTAAATCGCTTTTCGCCCAAGAGAATAAATTATTACCGGTTAAATAGAAACGCACCGCATTTAATCTCCGTTTTTCAAGTGTCGCTTTCGGAATACGATAGCCCAATGTTACCGTTTTCAATTTGATGTATGATCCATCAACGTAGCTGTAGGTCTGATAGCCTAAATAGTTGTAGAAGTTCGTCATACTCGGTCTCGGAAAATCATTTGTAGGATTTTCAGGAGTCCAGTAATCCAAATAAGCCGGCTGGTTACCTCGTCCTTGCGGATCAAAAGCTCCAGTCAATTCATAATCCATCATCTGCCCCCAGCGTGCGATTGTATAGACGTTGAGGTCAAAATTTTTGTAGGAAAAACTGTTATTAAAACCGAGTGTCCACCGAGGAGAGGTGGTTCCTATGTAGGTGACATCATTGACGTCGTCGATGATAAAGTCGCCGTTCAAATCGGCCAGTTTAATGTCTCCGGGTTGAAAAGATTGTGTCTTTTCCGCGTCCTTAAAATAGCGAGCTGCTTCTTCTGCTTCATTGGCTTGCCAGATGCCTAAACGTTTGAACGTATAAAAGGATTGGAGAGGGCGCCCGATCAATAAGCTTTCCGTTTCGCGGGTGGTCGTTCCGATGATATCGCGCCCGTCAATCAGATCTACAATTTTCTCCCTATTGGTGCCGAACGTGAAATCGCTACTCCAGGTAAATGCTCCCGTCAGATTTTTAGTATTTAAAACCACTTCCAGCCCCCGGTTATTACTGCTACCTATATTTTGATAAATCTGGAAAGGGGTATTATTTCCCGATCCCATGGAAGTAGGTAATGTCCTCGGCAACAGAATATCGGTTGTTTTGGTATCGTAAAAATCTACCGCCAGATTGATCCGACTGCTGAAGAGTTGGGCATCTAAACCGATATTCCAAGACGCGGAGCGCTCCCATCCGAGGTCTTCATTGCCGATCAACGTATTGTAGACGTAATAGATATACCCCTGATCTTGAAAAGCGGCGTTCGAATAGCTTGTCACGCCCGATTGGGTACCATATTCGCTTATTCCCGAGTTCCCGGTTTGGCCGTAACTTGCACGTAGCTTCAGCTCGTTGATTGGATTCCATTTAAACCAACGCTCGTCGCTGATACGCCATCCTGCAGCAATAGAAGGAAAAGCAGCCCATTTATTATCTTTCGACAACCGTGAGGCGCCGTCCCAACGGTTCGAAAGCGTGAGCAAGTATTTCCCTTGATAGGAATAATTTGCGCGCAACGCGTAGGAAAGTGTTTGACTTTGTACATAACCCGAGCGAATCACGTACGAATCTTTATCATTGGCACCGATGTTATGCCATAACTGCTGTGGGACCAGCTGCCCGGTTCCTTCCATGTACGACGTGTTAAGTTTCGATTGCGTCCAGGAGGTCAAGGCGGTCACATTGAATGCATGCTTATCCAAATCGAAACTATAATTCAGGATATTGTCCCAGTTGATGAAACTGCGGTTGTTGTCCAAAATGCTTGCTAAGGATGTCGGGAACTCGCCAGCACGATCGATGGAGCTTTCGCTCGCGAAATCCTTGGTTTTACGATAAGCGAGGTTGACACCAAAATTTGAACGGAAAGAAAGTCCGGCGAATGGCTTTATTTCTGCAAAACCGTTTGCAATAACATGCGTATTGGCAATGCGATGTTGCGCCGTAAATTCGCTGGCTTCATCGGCCAGTGGACTCACTTTTCCTTCTCGGCCCAAGGGCCACAGTATGACAGCGCCCTGATCATCATATGGCAATCCCAATGGTACGTTCGTGGCGGCACGCCATAATACATTGTCCGCTCGATTATTACCGTCGTAGTGCGTGATCTGCGATGATGTTCCGACTTTCACCATAGAGCCTATATTTTGGTCGACATTCAAACGCAGGTTAAACTTGTCTAGTGCATCGTTTTTAAAAGAACCTAATTCCCGATAATATCCGCCAGATAACAATCCTTGTGTATTGCTATTTCCACCGCTGACCGATATTTGGTGGTTTTGTACCAAACCGGTGTGAAAAACCTGATCTTTCCAGTTCACCCATTGATTTTGCTGGAGTGCAGCCCACTCCCCTACGGTAAAAAGCGTTTGGTCATCCTCCGTACCACTCCATTGTCCGGCCGTTTTTGCAGCTTCGCGCCGTAGTGCAATATAGTCGTCACCGGTTCGCATATCGGGGTATTGTGCCCACCCGTTGGCTCCGATGTATGCATTATACGCGACTTTCGGTTGTCCCTCTTTCCCCCGTTTTGTGGTAACGATAATAACACCGTTAGCACCCTGAGAACCATAGATTGCTGTCGAAGACGCATCCTTTAGCACTTCAATAGACTCGATATCTTGTGGAGGAATATCGCTGATATTTCCGCCCTGCATGCCGTCGATAATAACTAAAGGGCTATTTGCCCCTTCGGCTGTAGACAAAGAGCGCTTTCCCCGAATTGTCATATTGACGCCGGACGTAGCGCTACCCGACGATCGGGTAATATCTAATCCGGGGACTTGTCCTTGTACGGATTCTAACGCGTTAGATGCCGGGGAACGAACAATATCTTCGGCTTTGACGGAAGTTACCGATCCGGTGAGATCTCGTTTTTTGACAGTTCCGTATCCGATAACAACCACTTCGTCCAATTCCTGGTCGTCTTTCTCCAAGGTGACGTTGACGGATTGTCCCGCTTGCACCGTTAGGTTTTGTTCTTTAAATCCTATTGCGGATATTAAAATCTGTCCATTAGCTCCCGGCAAGCGCAACGTGAATTCCCCCAATTCGTCCGTCGCTGTCGACAACACGGCGTTGACCAACGCGATGGTTACGCCACTGATTGGCTGTCCATTTTGATCAACGACCTTGCCTGTAACCTCCTGTTGAAGAAAAGCCAAATGGGACGGCCATACAACAGGAACCGCATTTGCCGCTAGCGCCGCATGTGTTCCCAGCCATAAAGCGACGATCCCCTTAAATTTTGCACGCATCATGTATCATAGATTTATAGTGATTAGATTTTGTTTTGTTTATTTCCCCGCGCCAAACTGAACCTGCTTCTCTCCCAATCTGGAAGTTACTGTCATCATTCCCTTCGCGGATTTTCCTTTTTTACGCACAATAGCTAGTGCCTTTCCCTTAAACGTTTTCCGCGTGGTATTGGTCAATCCGCTTAAATCGGCCTGAAATCCATTATCTGTTCCGACGACTTCATGGTCGGCATCGGTGGAGAACGTCAACTCGATATCTTGGTCGACAACCGGTATCCCTTCTGCATCAAGTAGCTGTACTGTTACGAAATAAAGATCGCGCTGATCACCCGTTGTGAAGCGTTCATAGGCCACTTCAGTCTGTAGTTTAGCTGCTTTTCCCGCGGTACGTTTTATTACTTCTTGGGCAGACTTTCCCTTTCGGTATTTTACAACTTTCAGCTCGCCAGGCTCAAACGGGACTTTCCAAGCCGCGTGCAACTGTTCGTTCGTTTTGCGTGCTTTGCCGAGACTTTTGCCATTTAGGAACAACTCTACGTCTTCCGCGCGATTATAGTAAGCCCATACATCAACCGTATCTCCCACAGTCCAGTTCCAATGTGGCAAAACATGCAGTACGTCCTTGTCCGTCCATTCCGACTGATACATATAATACACGTCTTTTGGGAACCCTGCTAGGTCAACGATCCCATAGTATGAGCTTCGTGCTGGAAATGGATACGGTACAGGTTCGCCTAGGTAATCAAATCCTGTCCATACGAATATACCACCGAGGAAATCCCGCTTCTTGACTTCCAGCCAGGCGCGCTCATGGCTCGTCCCCCAGTAGGCTGCCACGTTGTCGTACGCTGATACCGTAAAATCTGCATTTCCATTGGTTACAAATTTATCCTTACTAGATGCCGGCCAAAATTGGATGGTATCGTGCAAGGCATCGTAAACATCCCGTGTCTGCAAACCCGAGGTTGTTTCAGATGCGATTAAAGGCACCCCTACAAACTCTCTTGGTAATTTGTCATAATCGGCGTATTTATAATTGAACCCTAAAACGTCTAGCGCTTTAGCCTGTCCAATAAAATTTTTCTCCCAGTTGTTTTCTGTTAAAGCGGCGGTTACGGGGCGCGTATCGTCTAACTGTTTAACTGCCTTCACCATCTCTTTCGTCAACGTCGTTCCTGTGCTGTCGAACTGCTCCCGAATTTCATTGCCAATACTCCAAAGCACCACGGACGGATGATTTCGATCTCTCTTGACAAATGCCTGTAGATCGGTGATATAGTGTTCCTTAAAATCCAGGTGATAATCGAATTTATTTTTACGCTTTTGCCACATATCGTAGGCCTCGTTGTATACGAGCAGGCCCAGTTCGTCGCAAAGATCCAGCAACTCAGTGGCCGGCGGATTATGTGCCGTCCGAATGGCGTTCACGCCCATGTCCTGCATAAGCACAAGTTGTCTTTTAGCCGCCGATTTGTTGAAAGCTGCACCTAATGCGCCGAGATCGTGGTGTAGACAGACTCCCAACATTTTTAACGGCCTACCGTTTAGATAGAAGCCTTTATTAACGTCGAATGCGATGGTACGAAACCCGATCCGGTACTCGACTTGATCAAGGATCGCCCCATCTTTATGCAACACGCGCAATTGAACGGTGTATAAATTTGGCGCGGTTACATCCCACCATGCTGGCGTGGTCACATCTATATTTTCATCAATCTGGGTATGGTGTACCGATGTCTTTTTCTCTGCCACACTTTTTCCTTTCGCGTCAAGCACGCGGATATGCAGGTTTACCGCTTGTTGAGCTGAATTGTTGAGCTTCGATCGCACACGGATCGTCCCTTTATCTTTAGACAGCGAAGGTGTCGTCAAAAAAGTTTCCTCCCGTAGGATATGTATGGGATTGGTCACGGTGAGGTGTACATCCCGATAAATTCCTGATCCGGAATACCACCGGGAGTTAGGCTGAAGACTATTATCAACCCGTACAGCAATGGTATTCTCCTGACCTCCATGACGCAAATAGGGCGTAAGGTCATAGCTAAAAGACAAGTATCCATTGACATGTTTGCCGAGATACTGCCCATTAATCCAAACTTCGGTGTAGCGGTATGCGCCGCCAAAATCGATGCTTATTTTCTTTCCTTTATCCGCATCACCGAGCTGAAAATTCTTCCGATACCAACCCGTCCCTCCGGGCAAGGCTCCACCAGCATTTCCCGCTGGAAAATGAGCTCCAAAATCGGACAAGATACTCCAGTCGTGTGGAAGCACCACAGAACTCCAATCGCTATCCTTAAAATCCGGTCGGCGAAAAGCTAGATCGTCGGCCAATTTAAAGCGCCAACCGGCATTAAAATCTACTTGTTGTCGTCCCTGTGCCCATACATCACCAGCGACGGCTAAAAAGATAAACAGAAAAAAAAATGCTCGCTTCATAAAGATCTTCCTCATACTAACTAACATGCTATCCGGTATTATTTCGTTTTAAAATGTACATTACTGGTTCCCAAATCCTTCGAGCTCGCTAGAGCGATACCTCGGTTTCCGTCTTTATCAACCGCACAGTAAAAATGGTACACCGTACCTTTGTATTTCAGTACGAAGGATTTGTGTGCGTATTGACTGTCAAAGTCTTCCGATGATTCAATTAGGTTGTCGCCTTTCCAATCGGTCCAATGTATGAGATCTTTAGACGCAGCAAATCGATTAAAAGCGCCTTGCCGATCCTTCCAAAAGGCGCCGAAATAGAACATAACCCAAGTATTGTTGATGCGTTGTATCATCGGATCTCCGGTAATACCTACCGGATGATGGACTACTGGATCACGTCGATAACGCTTCCATGTCGTCAAATCGTCTGATACCGCCATACCGATACGTTCATACCAACGTGTCGGCTTATTGTTAGGGAGAGAATCTCCCACGGCATTATAATACATGACAAAACGATGTCCGGTATGTCGTTTCGGGTCTTCAATTACGTAACTTTTAAACAACTTGTGTCTATTTTCCCACCAACGCACATCAGCGTCTTCGCTACGTAACACCGGGTTCGCCAGACGTGTCCATTCCATAGGCTGAACGGGTTTTTGTTCGGTGTAAGCCATACCGATAGCCAATGGTTCAGGTTCATATCCAGCAGTAGACCCTCCGAAATAAGACATCCAATATTTCCCATTAAATGTATGTAACTTATAACTGCCGCCCCATTTGGTGTCGACCAGTGCATTATAGCCGGCGCGTTGTTTGGCGTCCCAACGACCATCATCAAGCTTGGACATTTGCTTACCAAGCGTTGTCCAATGCAGCAGATCTGTGCTCTCCGCCAACCAAGTTTCATAACCAACGCCATCAAATACGATATAAGTCATGAACCACTTTTTGCCGTCTCGATAAACTGTCGGGCAGTCCATAAGGTCTCCTTTTTTTGCCGGTGTCAGCACCAATCCAAATTTATACGGCGTTTTAACTTCTTGGTAAAGCTTTTCCATATCGGCCGAAGAAATCGTATCTGGCTGCGCATTCAGCATCAACATGCCAACCAGTTGGCAACAAAACAAGGCAATTCTCTTCATTTCTTTTCTATTTCTTTATGGTGTACCGTCCCGATCCGATGGTTATTTCCAATCCATGGCTCGTTGTCCGATGTTTATAGTTATCTAATCGTTCGCCGTTGATGGTATAATCTGGAGAGCGGGGCAATACCACGGTACAGCGACTGTTTACCGGCACCGTTACCTCATAAGCTCCCTTAATACTTTTCCATGCTACGTGTCCATATGCGGTTTCGAAAGTCACGTTACATTCGTCCAGTTGTCCCAGCAAGCGCGGTGCTAAGCGGACATGCTCGTACGCAATGGAGCCTGGCTCTTGTCCAAGTCCGCCAAGGCCAGCGTGAAACCATTCCATGAGGTGCCCCAACATAAAATGATTATTTGACACGTTGGGTAAAGCCGCCCAAGACTCCGTCAGCGCAGTAGCTCCTTTTTTTATCTGATAACCGTATCCCGGACGGGTGTCATCCTGATGCATAGCAAAGATGAGATCGTCTCTTTCATTTTTTTGCAACACTTGTAACAGGTAGCGATGTCCAATATCACCTGCGGTGAAAGAGGTGTCGTGCGCCACTATATCACGCACGAGATTTTCAAAAACATCGTTTTGCGCCGAAGCATCTACTAGTCCCGTGTAAAGAGCCATGGCTAAGGCAGTCTGGCTACCCGTTCCGTAACTAGCCTGCTCCGCGTGGTAGAATGTTTTGTTGAAAGCGCGATGCACCTCCTGTTGCAGAGAATCACACCGAGTTTTTTCCACCGAATCCTCCAGTATAGATGCAATTTTGCTCAATACCTGTAGATCATAATAATAGATCGCTGTGGCCGTTACGCCAGCAGGCGTTAATTGGGATACCCCGGGCCGTTCAGGTCCCAGATCGTACCAATCGCCCAATCCTTGGTAGAGGATATTGTCCTTGGCCTTTCCCTGCAAGTACCTGATATACCGCTTCATCATTTGGTAATTGTCCGTCAAGAAAGCCAGATCTCCGTACCACTGATACGCGTACCAAGCTAATAAGATCGAGCTTGAACCCCATTCGGGTGAGTCGCGGAACATATCTCCTCCCCAATCAAATTGGACGTACTCGGGTGCGATTTCGGGGACTAATCCTGTTTCTGTCTGAGAGAAACGCATATCACGTAATGCTTTCGCAAACAAACGTTCGGCGTCGAAATTAAAATGTACCGAGGGGCCCATAAGATGCAGCTGTTCTAACCAGCCCAGTTTTTCCCGATGAGGGCAGTCGGTAAATACGCTGACCATATTACTTTTTATAGCCCAGTTGATTAATTTGTGAATTTGATTAAACAGGGTGTCGGAGGTTTGAAATGTACCGGTTTGACGGGTGCTATTACGTATATGCGCTGCTTTTATATCGGCAATCCGGATAGTATTCGGTCCTGTCGGCCTTAGTTGTACCTCGGCATATCGAAAGCCATAATACGTGAATCGCGGTTGCCAAGTTACTTCTCCTTCCTTGCCAAAAATATATTGGAAATAATATGGACTTCCAGAATGTTTCTGATTGGGTCGGCCATCGTCTGTCAGCAATTCCGCAGGATATACGCGTACCGTATCTCCTTTATTTCCCTTCATGGTCAGCGTTATCATTCCGGACGCGTTTTGTCCAAAATCGTAAACGATCCGACGACCATCTGCACTAGGTTGTACTTTTTTAGGAGCAAAGTTTTGCATAATACGTACAGGATCAATTTCTTGCGCGCGTAGGGGCGGCCCATCGGTCAACAACGCGGCCTGCCAATGTGTATCATCGTAGCTTGGTAAAGCCCAATTGGTTGGAAGCACACCGGCATCATAATCCTCTCCTCCATATATGCTGGAAAAGGTGATCGGTGAACGATGTGCCTTCCATGTCCTGTCGGTCACAACAATCTCTTCGGTCCCGTCGGTAAAGGTATTAACCACTTTCATTTTCAATTTCGGTAGCCCAAAAGCTACTTTGTGCTTTTGAAAACGCCCCTTGATCGGGGGGATATAATAAAATCCATTTCCTAATAATACAGCGAATGTATTTTTCCCTTGCCGCCATTGTTTAGTTATGTCGTAAACCACATAATAAGCTTCTTTGTCATATTTTGTCCATCCGGGTTGCAGTACAGCATCGTCGACGGTTTTCCCATTCAACAGCAGTTCATAATGACCTAACCCCGAAATATAAGCCACCGACGACTTCAAACGCTTTGTTAGGTGTACAGACTTTCGAAAAACCGGCAGGTCATAGCTCTTGTCTATGCGTAATTTGCTGGAGCTTAGTGGCAGGGGTTGGATCAACGAATCGGGCAACAAGTCTTTTGTAATCCACGCCGCATCCGCCCAATCTGCAGGATCCAATAAGCCAATATGCATTTGTTGGGTTTTACTAACCGCAGTATGTCCGTGGTTATCTTTCACGGTAATACGCACAAAATATGTCGTACCGGCTGTTAACGGCTTTCCGCGGTAAGGTCGGTGGAGCGATTGTGCGGTTTGCTGCCATTCCGAGTCCCATTGTAGCGTATTCTTCCGAAATGCAGCGTCAAGAGCTACTTCAATACGGTAAGCGTGTTGGCTTACGTCGTAACCGTCGCTATGTAACTGCCAACTAAAAGTCGGTGTGCTTGTGTTTATTCCCCATGGGTTTTCTCTTCCCGCAATAAGCACGCGCGATACCTGAAACGCTGCGAACACGCTTAATTGGCACAACAGCAAGAGCAGGAGGATCATCGAACGAATCATCCCCTGCTGCTTGGCACTTCCCTCATTGATATATGTTTTTTTGTGATCTTTCATGCTTAGTGTTTCCCCACGAATTCGACGTTTTTCTGGATTAATCCTGACACGTGTGTGGTATCGATGGTATAATCTTGGCAATCAAATTTGCTGTTCAATATGCGAACATCTTTCGCGTCTTTCATGGATAGGTAACGTGTACCCCGGGCAAAGACACGGCTCAACGTAACATCTTCTAGGACGGACTCTGGAATTCCCTCGATTTTGATACAATCGGAAGACGACCCAATATAGATATTGTGTAGCTGAATTGCCGAAAACCGTGGTGTCAGTGGATTGACATCGACCTTGAAGGCACGACTCGCCTGGTTGCCTACATGCTGTGCCTGGCCAAGCATGTCCCAGCGGATCGCCGAATGCACCACATGCATACGTATATTTTCAAACCGAATTTGCTCGCCTCCACCTCCACGTGGGCGTCGGGTTTTGAAACGGATACCTACGTCCGTACCCTCGAATACACAATCGTGGACATATACCTTTTTGGCCATTCCTGCTGTCTCGCTTCCAATCGTGAAGCCCCCGTGCCCCTTTTCGGATAGGCAATAGCGTACGACAATATTTTCTGAAGGACGATTTACGCGCAATCCATCATAGCCACGACCTGCTTTTACCGCGATACAATCGTCGCCGGTATTCAACGTACAATATTCCACGAGAACGTTGCGGGAAGACTCGATATCAATACCATCTCCCCGTTGTATGCCCACGGAGTTCACACGGACACCACGGATCACGACACCATCACAATAGGTGGGCACAATATTCCAAAACGCGGAGCGCTCTAACGATATCCCCTCAATCCAGACGTCGCTGCAGTTAATCGGCGCGATCAATGCGGGCGGAAAAATAAAATCCGCTGTTTTTCCGTCGTATATTCGTTGTTCAACAGGGGTTTGACTATCGACAATATTTTCTATAACGTCATGCGTCATGATCTGTTTTCGGATACTTCCTTCCCCCGGGCCTACAACACGCCCTGTTCCGGTCAGGGCGATGTTTTTTGCACCATTCGCATAGATACAAGCTCCCAGACTATACAGCTCTACTCCTTCATTGCGGGTAAACACCACTGGCATGAAATCGGCAATTTCACTTTTAAACTCCAATACGGCGTCTGCATCCAATCGGAGCTCTATATTGGATTTCAACGTGATCCGTCCTGTAAGGTGATGCCCTTTCAATAGCAAAGTGCCCCCTCCCTGCGACGCCAATCGATCTAATTTCTCCTGTATCGATTCGTTTGGAAAAACGGTGTCTCTCCGATCCGGAAACTGAGGACGCGCAAATTTTGTTTCAAAAAAGGGCGTTTCCACACCTTCTATGGTTTCGGGCAGATGGTCTGCACCAACCTGTTCGGCGGTTGGTAGTATTTTGTCCAGTTGTTGCTCTAATGGTAAGCTGCGACATCCTGCAAGCAGAAGCAACGTAATGAACCAAACTCCAATATATCTAACTATCATTGAAAAACTTTTTTTACGAAACGTGTATTGGCGCCAAAATTCTCTTTAACAGCACGCGGTGATAAATTCGCATCACGGGAGCGCTCGATTACCAGCCAGCCTCTCCACCCCATGTCATCCAGTGTTTTTTTCACCAAATGCATATCAAGCCGCTTGTTATTTTCCAGCCAAACTCCATCTTCATCAGTACAATGGATCTGACATATTCTGTCCTTGCCAAGGATGATTAGCTCTTGAATCAAGTCGCGACCTTGCTTCAGTGGGTTCGAGAAATTAAAATAAATCTGTATATTTTTGGATCCAATTTCTTGCAAAAGCTCTACCTCACCCCGCGCATCAAGCGCGGTTTCAATGCCAACAACCACACCCGCTTTTTTTGCCATTTTTCCGACCACACGAAGGCGTTCGACGATCGCTGGGCGAAGTTCGGGGTGTTGCACTAGATCTCCCTGAATTCCTAGGGGTAAAAAAGCGACCTTCACCCCCATTTGCCGACAGGTGTCTAGGCAGTCGCCAACCATACGCTGGTAGGTGGGGCGGGTCGCGAATGATTGGGCATAGAATCCTGTCATTGCCAACGAACATATTTTGATGCCGGTAGCTTTGGATTTATCGAGAAATGCCTTTCTTGCAATCGGATCGGCCAACTTGCTATCAAACGTATCCCGATCCCCCAATCCTCCCATGTCTACTTCCAACCCGTCAGCACCTATTTCATGTGCCAAATCGAAGGCACTGATCTTTTGCCGTTTAAGAATCATTAAGTCAATGACCGCGACTTGATAACGCGGCTTTCGGAGAGACATTGCCGCGATCTCATCGGGCAGCAAAAACGCCCCACCCACTAGGAGGGAACTTGCTATAAAATTTCGTCTACTTCTATCCATCATTTATTTGTTTTGAAATAGTTTTTCTAAATTTTCGTATCCGTGGAGGGCGTTTGCCGGTAGGCGTTCGCCCTGAATGCCAAAGCTATACAGCGCGCTTTCTTCCTCTACCGTACAGCCGGATTCGTCGTATTCACCATCGGTTGTTTTTACGTGGTTGTCCGTTAATCCAAAATGACGCACTAAAAAAGCATACACCGGCTTGCGTTTGGAATAGCCAAAGTCGTGTCCATCTTGCGGCAGGTGTACGTTGGCTACATTTTCGGGCTTTCCGTAATATCCGTAAATCTTTTGTAGGTAAGGGAAATCATGTTCGGGCATGTGCGCCGTCCAGTCTTTGCCGTCGGAAATAACGAGCTGTGGTCTTGGCGCTGCCATAGCAGCCAGTTCCACATTGTTTGTACCTCCGCCACTTGCATGAATAGGTAGTCCGCTTTCGCATGGACATCCGCCGAAAAAATAAGAGGATAAGGATACTACCGGGATGCTGAGCGTAATACGCTCATCCATTGCCGTCATCAAAACAGCGTGACTGCCACCGCCCGAACCACCACATATACCGACGCGTGCAGCATCTACCGGCTGATGCGCGAGGACATAATCGAGGATGCGGATGGCACCCAGTGTCTGAACCGTAATGGAGAGACTTTTGCGATGATCTTCGGGCTTAAATTGTAGAAGAGATTCTCCCCATGCAAAAAGATCGTAGCTTATGGCCATAGCCCCCATCTTTGCTAACATGGCACACCGGATCTGCGCATCTTTTCGGTAACGATGTCCTCCCCAATGTCCATCAGGACTAAGAACCAAAGGCATCTTCCGCTTTCCTTTGGCCGGTTTATACAACGAGCCATTCACATACACGCCTGGTAATATCTCTAACGCAAAATTTTCCACGGTATAGCCATCAAAACGCCTTTTGCCAGAGATTATCGGCTTCGATGCAGGAGCTGCCGGTAGGGGCGAGAGTTTTAAAGCGCGATATAGTTCCGGTTTGATTTCTGCTTTGCGCCTCTCCCAGCTCACTTTATCGTGGTAATGGGATGCGAGCTCGTCAAGGTATTCCCAACCGTCTTTCACTTCCCAGCGGTAGTATTCGTACTCCTTCAGTTTATATTTTTTATCGCCCTCCTTATTGACCTTGAGATCCAGGGGTGCCAATACGTGTTGCAAGGTTTCATCAACGTTTGCGCGAAAGCGCCAATCGGCGTAGTTCAACCATTTATCGCGGACTTGTTCTTCCTGATACTTGATGGTAATTCCATATCTCTTCTGAAGCGTTTCCAACACCTCTTTCAGTGGTTTTCGATATTGTGTATCCGAGTTTTGCGCGACCGCCATGGTCCATGTACCGATGGCTATGATGACGATGATAAGAAATGTTTTAATCATGCGATATACCTCCTTCTTTCTCTATTTTTCGATTCGCTTTCCATCCGGAATAATAGAGATTTGGATCCAGCTCAGGTTTTGGAAAAAACAAACTGGCTAGGTACCCTACGATAATCACGACCAAATGACTATATACCCCAAGCATCAATTTATTATGGGTAAAATTGAGTGCGCCCAGATCGAGCAACATAAGCTTCTCTCCACGAAATTCAATTTCTGTGCTGGTCAAAAAGGCGTATGCGGTAAACACAATACATACGGATATAGCTATGTTTACTCCTTGACGGTTGGCACGTGAAGACAAGATACCGAGCAAGAAAATTCCGACGATACCCCCGGAGAAAATAGCATACAGCGTAAAAATAACACCTAAGATACTTTCGCTGCCTAGTTCAATATAGATAAATCCGATGCCCATGGATATGATCCCAGCAACAGCGACCATCCAACGACTTGCCTTCAGGTACTCATTGTCCACCTTATTTGGGCGCAGTTTTTTGTAATAGTCTTCAATACCAACTGCCGCCAATGAATTGAGGTCGGCACTTAAACTACAGATTGCCGCAGATACCATAGCGGCTAAAATAAATCCGACTACGCCCACGGGTAGATTACTCATGATAAAGTACGGGAACACACTATTTGGACCGATCGTGTCTGGCAGCGGTTGTTGGGTGTAATACACGAAAAGTGCTGTCCCTATAAACATAAAGAGCGACCAAACCGGCACCGTAAGCAGTATACCCATTAAGGATGCTCGTATAGCCGACTTATCTGAACGAGCCGTTAGATAGCGTTGGATGACCGTTTGGTCCGTTCCATATTTTTGAATAGCATAGAACATACCATTTATCGCCATGACGACAAAGGTCAATTTTGTAAAATCTAAATCATAAGGTCCGAATCCGGTGCGGCCGTTTTCCGTGGCTACGCGCCAGATTTCGGGAAGGCCTCCTTGGACAGAAAAGATAATGACCAACAAGCATACGATCCCGCTAGCGAACAACATGAACCCTTGGAATACGTCGAGCCAGATAACGGCTTCGATGCCGCCAAGGAGATTGACCGTGACAATGATTGTTCCTACGATGATAATGATCCAATACGTGTTGATATCGGTCATACTGGACAATGCGACGGCCAACAGGTATAAAACGGTACCCATCCCTGAAAACTGGCGTAATACGAAGGCTATTGAACTGTAATAGCGCGCAAAATTACCAAAACGTTTCTCGAAATATTCGTACGTACTTAATCCGATTACTTTTCGGTACAAGGGAACGATAAACCAAACTGTCCCTAGCAAGACAATAGGCACCATTAGTCCTTGCACTAATAAAATCCAATTATGCGCATAGCCTTCTGCGGGATATCCTAAAAATGTGACACTGCTTATCAACGTCGCTAACAAGGACATACCAATTGCCCAGGAGGGCACACGCCCTTTCGCCGAAAAATAAGCTTCGGTTGATTTCTGATTTTTGGCATACTTCACCCCGAAGTATAATGTAACCAGTAGGACAGCTACAATAATACCATAATCAAAAATGTTTAAAATAGGTTTATTCATCTTATTCGGTTTATTTTAGGGCTAAAAAGCCCATAATTCCTTCGTCCAGGGGTAACTTCCAGGCTTTAGGGTCACGTATATTTCCGTGTCCGGCACGGCACATGTGATGACCCCGGCCCCTTTCTCCTGTATGGGACGAAGTGCGTCAATTTGCAGCGCTTTTAATACGGCACGTGCCGTAGCGCCTCCCTCAATAACTAATTCTTGCAACGCGTACTGCTCATTTAACATGGCTATACTCGTTGCCATACTCTTTCGTATAACCCGGGCCTCACTATCGGTATCCGTCGCGACGGCAAATACCACTCGTTCTTTCTTTCGCAGGGCCTGTTCGAGCTCCTGGGCCACATGCCACTCGCCTCCTGCCTTCTGCCAGTATACAATCTCCTCCGGAGCAAGTTCCCGCAGCCGCCTTAAACTGCTTTCGTGCTTTGAGCCACAAATATAGAGCTGTTGCCCTTGAACCGCATCTATTCGACTATCAAGGAGTTCACCGTGTTCCAACCGGTTGCGCAACAAGGCCTCAAAAAATGCAGCAGCTCCGGCAAACAATGCGTTTTTGGGAAGACAATCCGCCCATCGATCCAGTGTCTCTCCCTCCGCCACCGCAGGGATCAAAAAAAATCGATCATCCGGAATCAGCTTGGGCTCTGTTTGCAGTGCCCAGTTTTCTGGTCCCATGATTTGAAGAATGTCGCTTTCGCGGACCGGAAACTCGGGATCATGTTTAAAGTCCGTTTCCGCAATGGGTACGCCCTGAACAACATAGACTCCGTTACGGATCAGACGCCCCATCTTCGGATTTACAGGACAGAAGAATACCTGTTGTGCGCAGAATGCCGTTTTGTAAAATGGAATTTCTTCTCGCATATGCCCGCGCAATGCGGAGTCAAACTTTAAGTAAATCCAAGACCAATCCACTATGGATTGACTTGGAAGTACCGATGCCAAATGTGATAACGCACGGTCGATTTTCATCGAGCGTGAATTTGTATTCACAATTAGAATGTCGGTTGTTATTGGCTCGGTAACTGAATGAACGATTTGAGCAGACAGCCCATAACGAAGTGCGACGCCGCCAATTTCGGCTGCGCCAGTCAAGTCGTCTGCTATCACTAAAATCGGTTTCATATGCGGTCTATTTGTTTAATGCCAGCTGCACAGCAGACTCAATTGCTAAAATCATTGCATCTGGACTGGCGACGCCTTTTCCAGCAATTTCAAATGCTGTCCCATGATCTACGGATGTACGGATAATAGGTAATCCCATTGTGATATTCACGCCTTTTACACTGTCCATCTGTTTTTTTTCAGCATTCCACTTGAAGCCCGTCAGTTTAAATGGGATATGTCCTTGGTCGTGATACATCGCTACAATTCCACCATAGTATCCTGTGGCAGCCTTTGCGAAAAGCGTGTCTGCCGGAACAGGACCTTCAACATCGTAACCGCGCTCTTTCGCTGTGGCCACGGCGGGAGCTATTTCTTCGTCGTCCTCTGTACCGAAAAGTCCAGAATCTCCAGCATGCGGATTTAACCCTGCTATTCCGATTTTTAAGTTTGGTACCCCTAGGCTAACAAGTCCATTTTGCAACAGCTCTACGACTTCCAGAATGCGTTCCTGCTTTACGAGGTCGCATGCCTGACGCAGCGATACATGCGTCGATACATGTATCACACGCATATTCTCTTCCACCAATAGCATGGCGTATTTCTTCGTATGGGTGTAATGTGCATAAATTTCCGTATGCCCTGCAAAATGATGCCCCGCTTCGTTGATGGATTTTTTATTAATCGGGCCGGTTACTGTCGCATCCAAACTTCCTTTCAACGCCAAATCAATCACTTTAACGACGGATTCAAAGGACGCTTTTCCGGCTTCGGCAGAAATTTCCCCAAACGTTATTTTTGACAGATCGGTATTGCGCAGATCAAATACATCTGCCGTTCCTGTCAAAAACTGTGCTTCCGCCACATCAGTGATAGCGTGAATCGTGATCGGCAAATTCAGTTTGTCTGCAATTTGCTGAAATACAGCAAAATCTCCTACTAGAATTGGTCGACAACACCTGTGTACGCGTTCGTCCAAGAGCGCTTTTAAAGCGATTTCGGGACCGATACTTGCCGGGTCTCCCATCGTGATGCCGATAATAGGTTTATACATGATTTACGATATTCAGTTTAATATTTTCATTTGTTACTAGTTGATGAAAAGCCTCTACAAGCGCTTGTTCTTCTGGGACGCCTAATGCATACAATGGTGGCATCATGAAGGATTCACACAATCCCAGCTCCTTCATTAGGACCTTGAGTGCCCATAAGGATTCCCCCAACGACTTATTCGCTTGGTATAAGGCCCCTAGGCTATCCGATTGCTGTTGTAGCATTTCCGCAGCTTCTATGTCTCCCCGTTCTACTGCCTGACACATCGCGGAGTAAATAGCCGGAGCAAAATTTCCAGAACTCGGTATAATGCCGTCGCTTCCATGAATCAAGGAATGCGCACAAGCTCCCGCCCAGCCCATATAATGCTTGAAATCAGTCCGATCTTTCCATAGGTCCAGCGAGCGATCCAACCGTTCCATACTACGTTCGGAATCCTTCACGGCTACGATTTTCGGATGATAGCTCAATCGATCCAATAAATCGAGTGGTATAGACATATGCGTCGTCGCTGGAATATTATAAACGATTAAATTGGCTGCTATAGCCTCCGCAAGATCCAGGTAGTACTTTTCCATTTGCACTTCTGAAAGCTTGTAATACGTTGGCAATGTCGCCGCAACCTCTTCTACGCCTAGAGCTGCAGCCAAGTTGGCAAACGAAATGGAATCTTGCAAGATATTTGACGAAATTCCTACATATAATTTTTTGCCGTGAGGCCGGTTTGCTACAGCTGTCTGCACATACTCTTCTTTAAATTTATTGGATAAGGACGCCGATTCGCCCGTAGTTCCCAAAATAAACGGTATGGCGCCATTTCCGTACAAATACGCAAAAATGCGGGCTACAGCATCGTGATCTAAGCTCAAATCTTGTTTCAAGGGTGCTACCACGGGAACAATCGTCTCTTTCTGTTTTATTTCTTTCATTTTAATAGGCAGCATTAAATATTGACAGCGCATCAGACAAGCTGATTTCGCGCGGGTTGTTTACTAATAAACGCGTGATCTTCATCGCGTCTTCGGCCATTTGCGGAATGGCTTCTTTGGGAATATTGACGTCACGCAAGCGTGCGGGAATACCACAGTCTTTGATCAGTTCTTTTACTTTGACAATACCAGCTCGGGCTGTTTCTTCATCTGTGGACCGGCGCTCACATCCTAAGGCGATGGCCACCTCTGCATATTTCTTCGGTGCCGCTACGTAATTGTATTCCATAACATACGGTAAGAGCAACGCGTTGGACAACCCGTGCGCTAAATGAAACATACTGCCTAACGGATAGGACAGTGCGTGAACCGCAGCAGTATTTACGGGACCTAGACAAAAACCGCCTAGCATACTTCCCATGGCTACTTCCTGTCTAGCCTGTGTATTTGTACCGTTGTGTACCGCCTCTACCAGATTGGCAGCAATAAGACGCATACCCTCGAACGCATACATATCAATAAAAGGTTGTGCAAACTTATTCGTGTACGCTTCCAAACAATGAGTCAATGCATCCAGTCCGGTTGCTGCCGTGATCCCTGCCGGGAGCCCCACGGTCAATAATGGATCAACATACACTGCGTCCGGTACCAAAAATGGACTTATGATTCCCTTCTTCTGGTTTTCGTCGTCCACCAAAATCGCATTGGGCGATACTTCGCTTCCTGTTCCGGCTGTAGCGGGTGCGCAAATGAGCCCGATATTGCGTCTGTGCAATAGTCCGTTCCCAACAATTTCTTCCACGGTCTGTGTATTGTCCAATTGAGCCGCAACAAGCTTTGCTATGTCCAATACACTCCCCCCACCAATTCCAATAACCGTGTCTATCGCCATTCCCTGATAGGTAGCCAAAACACGTTTAAGGTCTGTAAACGACGGCTCTTGTATAATCGATGTATCTATCGTCACTTGCACTCCTTCGTTCCTCAAATGCGTAATAAAGGGCTCCAGCTGCTGTACTAAAGGTTCGATGGTCATCAGTATGATCGACTGGCTTCCTAATCCAACAACATCCTCTGCTAGCTGTCCCAGTACGCCGTTTCCAAACACGAGCTTATTGGGGAAATTTACTTTTAATATGCGTTCTACTGACATACCACGTTATTCTTTTATTTTATTGTTCTTCCGCTTTGTAGGTTTCCATAGTGGGAAGGGTATACCCTTTTACCTTTGGCCAAACCCCTTTTTTTATCTTTCTCTTCGTCAGTTTCGATGGATCGACAACTACATGCTTCATTTTTTGTCTTCTCCAGGTATAGGCAAAATGCAATAGTCCGTCGCTAGTTTGTATAACTGCGGGATACGAATATTGACTGATCGGCGAATCTTCGAGGATCAAAACTGCATCCCAATTTTTACCGTCCTTCGATACGGCTACATTCAACGGAGTGCGTGCACCCTTGGGATTATCTTTCGGAGGTAATACATGGTTGTACACCAAGACGTGTGTACCATTTTTCATCGTCACGGCGTCTGTTCCTGAATTGTTATTCGGTAATGTTGTTTTTTGCAGGGGTGTCCAGGTTTCTCCATTGTCGTAGGACCACGATTCCACAATGGCCCAGTTCCGGCTTCTGGCCAAAATTTGCAACCTACCATTTCCATGATCCAGCACACTTGGTTGGATAGCATTCACATCATCGCTACCCCGGTCGATAGGTCCTACCTTCCGCCATGTTTTGCCGAAATCTGACGTGATCTCAAAATGGATATTCCAACCATTACCTTCTGTACTCGTTGGGCAAATCAGATTACCATTACTCAACAGTACGGGTTTATTTTTCACGGGACCTAAGTATCCTTCGGGAAGTTTTTCTGCCGCTGACCAAGTTTTTCCGCCATCGGAAGACCGTTTCAGCATTCCCCACCACTCGGACGGCTTTGGTCCTACTTTATAAAATAGCAATAAGTCTCCGCTTGGCACTTGGTACAAGACCGGGTTCCACGTCGGAAGACGGCTACCATCCTCTTGCACTCCGTCGGCGGCCGACATGGGGGCAGTCCACGATCCATTTTCCAAACGGGAAACATAAATCTCCACGTCGGGATGACGCTCTTTTGTACCACCGAAAAAGGCGTAAACCAATCCGGTCGGTGTTTCTACTAAAGTCGCGGAATGGCACGATGGAAATCCTGCCGTATCGTAAATAAATTCATCTTTGATGATTCCTTTACGCCACTTGTACAGCGCATTCTCTTGTGCCTTCACGCCTACGAAGAACAACATGCCTAAAAAGAGTATGATTCCTTGTTTTTTCATAATTTCTTGTTTACTATCGTGTAACTATAAAGTGATAGGTTCCCGATCCTATTGCGACTTGGACGGTCCCTGCCTCTTGTCCGAGAACTTCCATGTCATCGTGTTTGGTTATTTGCTTCCCACCTTCCGAGATCGTATGGACATCGTTTGTAGGCAAGAAAACATTCGCTCGGCTATTGGCAGGGATAGAGATGGTCCATTGAAGGGTATTGCCAATCTTCTTCCAGGACGAAACAATCTCCCCGTAAAGCCCTTTATAACGTGCGTCGACATGATCGAGACCTTCTACAAACGAAGGCTTCATCTCCACTACCTGGAAGCCATTTTGTGCCGATTTGATTCCGGCCAGATTTTCGTAATACCAAATGAGCAAATCACCCAACATCATGACGTGGTTTTGCGAATTCATCTTGGGATGCGCGGTGTTTCCATTCCACAATTCCCAGATGGTGGTGGCTCCGTTCTCGATCATATATCCCCAAGACGGATATGTTTTGTTGGAAGCAATACGATAGGCAAGATCGGCTCTACCCATATCTGTCAATGTGCGCATAATCCATTGTGTGCCTACTACGCCAGTACTTAGGTGGCCATGGTTTTCCTTTTCAATGATCGCCGCGATACGTTGGGCCAGCTTCTCTTTTTCATTTTCCGTTACGATGCCAAATCGCATAGGCAGCAGGTTATCGGTTAATGTGTTCGCTCCGTACGACCCGTTGCCCTTGTAAAATTTCCTGTTAAAATTATTTTTGAGTTGGCTTGCCAGATGCACAAATTCGCTACTGTCCTGCTCGTTTCTAGTTAGTACACTAAATTCTACCATCCGTTGAAGGAGGTAATAATAGTAGGCGGAAGAAATAAGTGCACTGGGGTATTTTTTATCGGCAATCTTGCCTCTTCCCTCTTCGATTGTTGCGGGCGGGAAGCACCAATCTCCGTAGCTGTCCTTGGTAAGGATACCCGATTCATCCATATAACGAACACGCATGTAATGCATCCATTTCTTCATGGCGGGATAATGTTTTTCCACTATTCGGGCATCTGCAGTCTGCTGGTAAAGCATATCTGCAACCATAATATAGGTGCCCGGCCAACTGATGTTGTCGCTGTAATAACGCCAAAACGCAGGCGCTACATCGGGAATAGCGCCGTCCTCTTTTTGCGACAGGCGGATATCTTCCAACCACTTGGCGTAAAAATTTGCATTATCGAACAGAAAATTTTCGCCATATGCGCTCATGGGCCTATCGCCGAGCCAAGGTTGGCGTTCATTCCGTTGCGGACAATCGACCGGCATCCCCTTGTAGTTCGAAGCAATTCCCCACCACGCGTTTTTATGAATCTGGTTCAGTACGCTATTAGATGAGGAGAAATGCCCCACGGTTTCGATATCGTCGTATACAAAGCGGCCAATAAAGTCAGCCTTCTGCGCGTTACCCGGATAACCTTCCACTTCGACATAGCGAAACCCGTGGTACGTAAACCGAGGTTCCCAGATTTCTTCGCCCTCTCCATGTAAAATATATACATCCGTGGCTTTAGCATCCCGTAGGTTCGTGGTAAATAAATTCCCGTCTTCGGTTAATGATTCTGCAAACCGTAAGGTTACCTGTTGCCCCCGCTTTCCGCGGACACGCATCTTGACCCAACCAGAGAAATTTTGTCCAAAGTCAAGCAGGTATTTTCCACTTCCTTTTTTTAAGACCGAAATGGGTTGCAGATCTTGCATGACTTTCATGTGCCCTATCCGTTGTGCTTCGTAGTTTCCGCCGGGTTCTTGCACGTACTCGGCCTTTTGCCAGCGGCTATCGTCGTACCCAATTTTAGTCCAACCAGTGAGCTCTTTTCGCGCGTCGTACTGTTCTCCATCATACTCGTTATTGGCTACAATCGGGCCGTCCGTCGTCCCTTTCCAACTGTCATCCGTTTTTATTACTTCCACCGATCCGTCGGTATAAGTCAGCAGGAGCTGAAACAGTAGTTTGGGGAATCCGAATGTTTTAACTTTGTATGGTTTTGCCTGGCGCATCGCATAGAATCGTCCATTACCCAATACCACGCCAAGCGCTTGTTTACCTTCCTGAAGCTGTTGCGTGACGTCAAAGACATTATATTTAATGTTATGGGTATAATCCGTAGGCGCGGGGGCTAAAACCTGATCACCAATCTTTTTGCCATTTAGATACCATTCGTACAAACCAAGTCCTATAATATATGCTGTCGCTTGCTTTACTTTCTTCTGTACTGTAAATTCTTTGCGGAGATAACGTGCCGCCAGTGTACCCGTTGCCTCGTCATCCTGTTGTTGGTACTTGTCGAATCCAATCCAGCGGCCTGTCCAGTCTTTATAGTGCAGTAGTCCCATTGTCCACGAAGCAGGCATTGACCAGTCCGATTCCCCAACATTCGTAAATGTCTTGACCTTCCAAAAGACGCCTGTCCTTGAAGACAAGTCCTTACCTGCATACAAGACCGCGGTTGAATTGGAAGAGGTTATTTTTCCAGAATCCCAAAGGTCGCCTACGTCTTCTTGCAACAAATCCAACGAAGAAGATACTATTATGCGGTACGCCGTTTGCATGACACGCCGTTCGTCAGCTACAATCTTCCAACCGAGACGTGGCTCCTGAATCGTGATATCTGTAGGATTCGTCTGCAGCTCGCAACGCAAATCTATCGCACGTGGAGCGGCCCGGAGATTATGTGCTATAATCACCAAACCCATGATCCATATGAAGGTGCTCTTCGTCATATAATTGTACTACTGCTGACTTGAAAAATCAAAATATAACACCATGTGTAAAGCTCGTATAGGTTCCTTTTCGAAATCGTAATACACATGCTTCATTCCCATTGGTCCCGTTGTCTCTGGCTTCTGTGTCTTTGTGCCAATAGCGGATATTCCGTTCATAAACGAAATATCGCCTTTAGGAAAGGTCGGCTCCATATTTTTCCAATCGGTATCTTGTTGTTCTTTAGGTGTGTACAAACGAAGGAAAACATCTTCCCGATCTGTAAAAACCTTGAAAGACTGTGTCTTTAGCTGAAAAGTGGCCCAATACATATTTGCATGGTATCCTTTAAATTCAGGATATGTAAAGGGTATTTCGCCAGTAGCTGCATCATTGTACGGTTTATTCCATACCCCAAATTGGTTACCCTTCATCCGATTTTTCCAAACCCGATAGGGCCCCATCCCCATATATTCCACACTTTTCATTTCAGACTCTGGCAAATCAAAATTTACACCGACAAAACGCGTAAAGTAACTTTCGGGAAAATACTGTACATGCATTTTTAACTGTCCGGACGGAAATACTTTCCAGCATAACGTGTTGTAGCTTTCTTTTTTATCGAACGTAGATTCGATGACAACCGTATCGCCTTCGCGACGCATCGAGAAATTCTTATAGTTATTAACAGCTTCCTGCAGTATAGGGCCGTTACCAAATGGGATTATGCCTTTTGCATTTTCGACCGATTTCAACACGCCAGTCTCCTTGTTGAACGCATACTGTATTCCATTAGCATTGACGTGGAATGTAGTCGCGGTTTCTTGTGTCTGTACCGTCGTACCGCGCTTTTCTTTGAACGTTTCAGCCACACGACCCGGTAATGCAATGGGAAAACTCCATGTGTAAATTTCTTTGCCGTAAACATCTGCTGCTGTGATCTGCAGCACATCAAAGCTATACCAATCAGAAGGCAGATTAACTTTCAAACGACCTCTATCCCCTGGTTTGATATCCGGGGAGGGTATACGCACCGTTGGGCCATTGTCCGAGGCATGTTTGGCATCCAGGCGTCGCAACACATAGGAGAATGAGCAGTCTGCTAAATTGGTGAATGCATACCGGTTCTCGATGATAAACTCCCCGTTAAAGTCAGGTGTCATTTCGCGTTTTTCGAAGAAAACAGGACTCCACACTTCCTTAATTGTATAAAAGCTTCCCTCCCGTTCATAGTAAGGTCCAACGATACCGTCGGCTCCACGGTTTCCATCTGTGTCCAGCATATTGCCTTTATCGGTACGCACGATACCCTGATCTTGAAAATCCCATAGAAAACCTCCCGCCGATAACGGATTGCTCCACATGGCCTTCCAATAATCTTCGATACCGGCTCCGTGACCCCCGTCGAACATACCATGTAAGAACTCCGTCGGCATAACGATGTTATGTCCATGATCGTAGGTTCCGATACCATAATTGTACTCGCGATAATGGGTTGTTTCGAAACCTCCATACACGGCCCAGGGATATATCAACGGACGGCCCTGTAGATCTTCGGAGAAAAAGGTCGTATCCAATTCAGGATTATGACCTCCTTCATTTCCATTAGCCCAGAAGATAACGGACGGATTATTTTCAGAAACCACCATCATTTCTTTGACCAGCTTTGTCCCCGTTGGTGTATCGTAGTGACCATGCCATCCTCCGAGTTCATTCATCACATATAAACCTAGGGAATCACACACATCCAAAAAATGTGTATCGGGAGGATAATGTGCCATGCGTACGGCATTCATATTCATTTCCTTTATCAACTCCACATCGTGGACACTTAACGCTTTACTCGTCGTTCTCCCAGATTCCGGGTGGAACGAGTGTCGGTTAACACCCTTAAATTTAATTTTGGTTCCGTTGATGTACACGCCATCCCTTTTCCTCACTTCAACGGTACGGAAGCCAATCTTATGGTTGCTGCGATGCTGCTGTTTTCCGTTAGCGAAAAGGGTGACCTCTGCCCGGTATAGATTTGGAAATTCTGCAGACCATAATTTAGGACGCTCAAATTCTCCCTGTCCATGTCCCTCCCCATGGTGTACATCAACGTGAACGGGCTGACCAAACGTCTGCCCATCGTGGGTATAGAGTTGAATAACCGCTTTATCCGAACGACCTACGGTACGCATCTTCACCTGCAATGAACCGTCTGCTTTAGCATCAAAGGATACCCGTTCTATATGGTTCGTTGGCATTATTTCCAGAAAAACCGGACGGAATATGCCCCCAAATACCCAAAAATCTCCTTCCCGTTCGGCAGCATTGACCGACTTATTGGTCGAATGTTTAGCGACTTTCACTTCCAACACGTTGGCTTTTCCAAAAACCAACAATTTGGTGATATCGTATTTAAACGTATAAAATGCGCCCTGATGAATTGCCCCAGCCGTTTTCCCATTTATTTTGACTTCGGCATCCGTCATGACACCTTCAAAGACGATGTTGACCTGTTTTCCTTTCCAACTGTTGTCTGCCGTAAACCGGTGCTTGTATGTACCAACTTCCTTTCCTTTATCTGCCTCTTTGTTGAATCCGTAATTGTACGTACCGAATCCATGCAGCTCCCAATTAGAAGGCACTGGGATTTTTGTCCATTGACCAGCTTTCCTACCGCCTGAAACCGAAAAATCCCACAGCACACCGTCGTCCTTTCCAGTTCCTGAGAGATATTGGCGGACAGTCTCTTGTCCCACCGAGGGGTGGACAATATGGACAAGAAATAGCGTAAATAGGAGCGTTGCGTAAAATTTCATTCGGTACTGGTTATTAACGTTTTAATTTTTTATGTGGATTAGTTGATCGAAACGGCAGTGCCGGCAGGCCCGCCGCATTCACTAAATTTGGCTGCGCCGCTTCGTCCCATGCAAACCGGACAAAGGCTACGGTCTCCACTTGAGGGGCCGTAACAACGACCGTTTGTCCCTGAATGCGAGCCGATGCGGGGTAGAATATACGGTCTGTTCCGGCCACTTCGAATCCTGTTGGTGACTGCCCATCACGAGTTTGTAAGCCGGCGGCGTGTACAAAAAAGATGGATGCAGAATTCCCCTTCCGTTTGAAATATTTATAAGTTGGGCCGTCCGCTTCTATTGATCGATGATACGTCTTCTTCAGCGCCTGTAACGCCAATCGACGACCGATTTCCCATTTATAGCTGGGGTGCAAGTCGTGCACATGATCTACTAGATCTGTGGTAGCAATGCGTCCGGTGTGCTTAACCTGTAAAACAAGATCCTGTGCTTCACGGAATTCCGGCAAGGTGGTACGCGGCATACGCGTCTTCCCTTGCTCATCCACAGAGTATTGGAATGGCGCAATTTGTGTAAAATAAAACGGTAGTTTTTCGGTTCCCCACCCCTCGCGCCAGCTTTCTATTAAGGTCTTAAGTTTATGGGTGTAGCTGATCGTTTCCTGTAAGAAGACATTCGTTTCTCCTTGGTACCAAAGAAATCCTTTGATGGTATAGGGGGCCAAAGGCGCAATCATGGTTTCAAAAAACTTTCCGGGATCACCTTCCAACTTCCTACCGCGAAAGTAGGGTTCACGATCGAGGGCTTCTTTCGGTATCCACGGTTCAATCCGACTACCGCTAACGGCAGAAGAGATAATACCAACGGGTACCTGCAGTTCCTGTTGTAGGGATTTCGCAAAGAAGTACCCTGCCGCCGAGAATTGACGCAGCGCGGAGTCTTGTGCTATACTCCACCCGGTGTAAGTACCATCTGGCTTAGCGAGAAATTTCCGACGTACCAAAAATAGCCGTATCTGTGTATTTCGTGCGTTTTTTACCTCATCCTTAGGAAAATAAGTTCCGTTTTTTGGAGGGGACAGCTTGACTAACTTGCGCATTTGGTATTCCATGTTGGATTGTCCGGAACAAATCCAAACTTCCCCCACGAGTACGTCGCGTAAAACGATCGTATTTTCGCCAGCTATAATCAGGTCTGCGCCGGCTGCATTCGCCTTCATAGGTGAAAGCCACAGCTTCCAATTCCCTTCGGCATCGGCACTTGTTCTCTTCGATTGTCCTTGAAAACGAACGGTGATACGCTCTCCCGGATGTGCCTGACCAAAGATGGCGACAGGTTGCTCTCTTTGTAATACCATATGGTGTGCAAAAACATTCGGCAATACGATGGTCGCATAGCTCGAAAGCACCCCCATGATAAAACAACAAGTAAGCGCAATCCTTCTCATTTACTGTAACTTTTCGGCTTGAAACGATGAAATACCATAAGCAGCTTCCTTTACCGCTGTTCCCGCGTCTTTAACATCAAAATCTTGATCCGTAGGGGTATCCGCATTTGGATAACGGCGCACATCGCCGGTGCGGAATGAGACCTGACTAATCTGTGCTACGGGTTGAAAAAACAACCTTGTACCTTTATCCGAACCATTTACGGACAACTGATATGAACGTGTAGCAACATCCAATACAAGCTCAATATGATACGATTCACCTGCGTTATAGGACTGTACGGTTGTATTTCGGTAGCCGGCTTTATTTTTCAGCATTCCGTCCTCGTCGAATATCAATCGACCAGCAGCCTGTCCTTTTTCATTTGTAAATTCTATTTGCAGTTTTCCGTTATTCGCTTGATGTGGTGTTACCGTAAACGCGATTTTTGCTTTTTTTGCTGATTCGATGACACGATCGGCTTTCGCGTAATCGTACGGATCCTTATCCCGCAAAACCAACTGCTTATCTTCCAACTTTACGGAAGCCCAAAGTGGGCTATAGATATTCCATTTATTGAATACTTCTGATCCATTTTTAGAAAAGTCGTCCCTCACATGTCCTCGTACATCGGCGGCTACGGGTACAGGCACTTTGGCTATCCACATGTCTTCCTTGTTCATACTATAGGTAAGCCACATATTGCCGTCAGACGGCAAACCATTACCTTCTTGAATCCCACGTACGTATTGAGGACCGTACGATTTATAATTTCCACCGTACCGCATCGTAGTAATCTCCCCATTGACGAGTAACAAGTCGGTATAGGTTAGTCCATCGTCACTTGTCGATACAGCCAGCGGCCAACGGAACTCGGATGGATTGTATACTGTAGCATAGCGACCGTCGCTGGTTTGCTGCCCCCAGATTTTCGCATTACTATTCACAAATCCAGGTGCCCGCACGGGATCGTAGGCCCAAGAACGGCCGTTATCATTACTGATTGCCGTCAACGCATGTTTCCACAAGCCGACAACACGCCCGTCCTTCAGATGGTAATAAGCGAAAGCTTTGATTGGCCGCTTGTAGGGCACCAAAGGGTCGTCCCGATCCGCTTCTTCAACCCATTGTTGCATCATCAGCGGATTGTCTAACAGTTCGTTGCATGCAGCGACAAAACTTTTGTCTTTGCTTTTGCTGAACATCGGATATTGTGCAAGCTTCTGATTAAATGATTTATTAAACCGAATAAAATAGATCGGTCCAAAGGAGCCATCGGGTTTTATCTCCCGCACGACACGACCAATACCCTGGCCATCGTTTGGATCATCCTTCGCATCAAGCGCTACACCATAATAGCCTATCGTGAGTAATTTGCCATTTTTAGCTGTATAGAATCCCATGCGCTGGTGCATGATGGCATATAGGTTCTTTCCTGCTTTGTCCGTACGTCCGGGTTTGGTAAAGCCTTCCGGAACGAGATACGGCGGGAATAGCTCGACCGGCTCTGACCATGCATAGCCATCTTTTGACGTTTGTAATAGTGTCTTCCCTTCAGCAATATGCTCACCAATAGGATTACTCAAAAATTGTAAATAATACGTATTGTTCCAAAATGCTAAAAAAGGTTGATGGTTATAGGTAAAACCATGACCTCCCGCGAGGTTTGGGAACTCTCTATTCGCGCGGAATACTTGGATATTGTGCGTACCGACAGCTGGGGTCAATTGTCCATGATGATAGTCTACATTGGATAATGTTTCTCCGACGTACGTGATTGTATCTTGCGCCATCCCCACTTGTGCTGTGCACCATATTGCTATTCCGAGTAGTGTTGTTTTCATTTGTTTTGTTTTTGTTACTGCATCCGAGACTATACAACAGGTTTTTTCTACACTTCGTGTATTACTTTGTTTTTAACAGTCTTTTAACATCTTTTTTTGACGCTTTAAAAATCGTTCCGTGCTTATGTCCTTCGGGCACGGAAATTTCATCGTTTATCTGCTCAAAATGCTCGAAATCTTTGGTCCGTACCGCTTCGTAGCTTTTGCTTCCATAGGAATCAAAATAAATGAGCCACTCGTCGCCAACTTTGACAACGCTCGGCCCTTCTGTCAGGTAAGCCGAAAATGGAGCTGAAACATTCGTGAACGGGCCTAACGGATTGCCGGCGAAGGCTACTTTTAGATTCCTATTCGGTCTTGTGTTGTCCTTAAGTACCAACACGTAATCATCCTTTTCCTTTTTAACAATCACAGCATCAATGATGCTGAATCCTGGGTCAGCAAAAAGCGTTGTAGGCGTAAATGTTTTAAAGTCGGATGTGGTGGTATAGTACATGCGATGGTTATTATCTTCGGCTTCAACGCCTCTAGGGAATCGGTGCGGAATGGTCGATGCCCAAATAATGATAAATCGGTCAGCCTCTTCGTCATAAAAGAGCTCTGGAGCCCATACATTCACCGTTGTCGCTTCGTGCGCCATGACCGGAACAACTTGTTGGTTTTCCCAATGGATCAAATCGTTGGACCGTGCATATCCAATACCTTGATCGCCTTTCCAAGCAATGGTCCACACAAGGTGGTACACACCGTGCTTGTCCTGAACCATAGATGGATCCCGCATGATTTTTTGCGTGCCTAGCTCTGGTTTTAGAAAGATGCCCGGCACACTTTCCCAGTGGTAACCGTCGTTGCTATATAAATAACGTAAGCCTTCGTCTGCTGGTTCACGGAACGAAGTGAACATATAAACATCCCTTTGGCAGGACGCCAAGAGGGATGTAGCTAACACAAAAACTAAAGACTTCACTAAAAATTTCATTGTATAGAATTGCTATATACCGGTCATATAATTAATGACCATGACTATTCAATTTATATGCTGTCCAAAATCAACACCCAATCGTTTCCGTCTTTTTGTCCACCTTCCGGACGGAATGACTGTACGCCGGTATTGTCGAACTCGCCGATCTTGGTTGTCTCTCCGGTTCGCGGATTGAACCAAGAAGCTTTCACCTTTTCACCGTTGATTTTACCCATATTGACTTTTATTTCGCGGCCATTGTACGTATATACAAAAGCATAATTATCTGTACGTGTTGCAACCAATCTATTGTACTGTTCGCCATTTTCAGCCAACAAATTTTGATCAGGCACGCGTTCGAAATAAGCATCCCTAGAAAGCATGAGCTTCTTCAAGTACTGCATTTGTGTCGCTCCAGGGGCATTTATGGCTTCTGTCCATAATTCGGTAGAACCATAGGCAGTCGTTGTATCTACTTTGGAATGCATCTGCATGACTGAATTTTGTCCATAGGTATAGCCAAAAGCTCCTGCAAAAACCGACCAATAGCCATAGCGACGTACATCTGCGTCGGTCCACCGCGGCTCTTTAATATCGTGTAACCCTTGCGGAATACCTTCGTAAGAGGGCTCGCCGTCTATAGTAGGCTTCACTGGTAAGCGTTTCCAGTCGGCTTCCATAAACCGCCAATTGTCTTCCCCGTAATGCTTTTCTTCATTGGCCGAGGTGTCCTGATCGTAGCGTCGGTGCCCGGACTGCACCATGTTAAAGTCTAACCAAGCCGCATCATGAAACCAGTCCGATGACGCCGTACGTCCGCGTGGATGAAATGTCATTAAATGATGTGGATCCACTTCTTTGATGGTTTTACCAATTTCCTGCCATACCGAGGTTGAATCGCTTCCCTTGATATCTCCACCGTTTAGCCAAATGATATTCTTTTTATCTTTCCAACGCTCAGCCAAAAAACGAGCATACACTTTGGCTTGGTCTACCGATACCTTCCCGTCTTTCACGGGCGATCCCCAAACCGGCACCAATGCCATGTACAATCCCTTTTGCGCTGCTTGGTCAATGATATAATCAATATGATCCCAGTAATCGTATTCCGAATCTACTTCTGGATTATTCCCTTCGGTTACCAAAGGCTTGGAAAGGTCTTTATTGACGATCGATGAGTCGCCATAAATGTTGACAGAAGGCACGGTATGCAAAACCATCGCTTGAATAACGTTAAATCCTTTGTTTTTTCGATCATCCAGATATTGATCTGCTTCCGCCCGATTAAGTTTGTTGAACAGCAACCATCCTGTATCTCCCAACCAAAAGAAGGGCTCGCCTTTTTCCGTGGTTAGATAGCGTCCGTTTTCGGAAACTTGTAATAGTCCTACTTCTTGTTGTTCTTGCTGAGATGTACAAGAAAACAACGCGCATGCAAAAAGAATGGGTATTAGTTTTTTACGAATCGTCATGTTCTATTTCTTAGTTATCCACAGAATTTCCGTGTCTTTATGTTTATTAAACGTTACTTTCTTATCTAACTTTATGCGCTCTTTTGCCAAGATCTTTCCTGATTTTGGATCGATATGGTAAATCTGGAAATCACCTTTGAAAGCCGAAGCATCAAAGACCCAAGAGGTGCCCTCCGTGTGATAAATTATCGCTCCTTTGCCTTCTTTCTGCAGCGTCCAAACCCCATCTACATCTTTCGGTGTCATGCTGGACGCTTCCTGAAAGATGTTTTTGTCTTCGACAGCAGGTATGTTGGCTAAGGATCCGCCCGCCATAAAACTAGCCCATGCCATTTCGGGATAATTATCACCATGATAAAGCACGGCTTTGTTGGGGAACTGCTGCCTGTACTCGCTCACTGCCCGATAAACTTGTTCCATCGATGTTTTCTTGGGTTTCATCAGGCGAGCATGTTGCCGAGGCGCGAGATTTTGACCACCTTTTGGCGCATAAGGCGTACCATCTGCCTGATAATGCCAATACCGGATATCAATGACCTGAATATGTTTCGCGCGTTCGGGGTCCGATAAAATAGCGTCCTGAACGTCTCTTGTGGCACTCAATGCAACAATCGGATTTTTACCGGTCTCTTTTTTCCATTCGGCGATCACATCTATCCAAAACTGCACGAAATGTAAGGGTCCGGTATATTCAGCGCTGATCATCTGTATGACGCCCGTATTATCGCGAAAGTTGTCTAGACACTGTCGAATATACGCCCGGTGCAATTCTCGTCTGACGGGGTGTTCTATGTCATAAAATTGCTCCGCCATAAAAATACGTTTATCTCCCGCATAGGGTACAGGTTCCGGAAAACCGACATTGTTGATATTGTTTGCCGTACGCCATGGGAAATCCGTATAGTGTGCGCCAGCTTCAATGATATTATGCTGAAAGTAGTTTTGATGGATCAAGACTAATCCTTTTTGGTCAGCAAGATCGGCAAACTGTTTTAAACGGCTCCAGTAAAACTTATTAAATTTCGTTAGGTCATATTTCGATAGGCCATCGTAGGCAAGACCTTGGCCGCTACGGGCAAACGGCAGTTCATAAAACGGCGGCCATACGTCACCATCCATACGGCGTATGCGTTCGTGATCATCTCTTCTTCGTTCATACCATAGACCATAATTGTGGTCTATAGATATTACATGATGAGCGGCCATCGTATCTGCTGTTTCCGACAAGTTGTCCGTTAGGCCTAGCCCTTCTTCTCCTGGCACAAAGCGTGTAATATGCGGTTTAGCTTTCGACAATGCAAATGGTCGAGCACTTCCGTTCCACCATTGTATATCTGTTTTCTTTCCAGCTAAAACCTCCGTTCCACGCACGAGCCAGCCATCCTGAACGTGCATCTCTGCAGCCCAAGCTGGAGCGACTTTCTTTATAATCGGTAATTCATCAACGGATTTCACCCCGTTTGCGGTTGTCGTCAAACTATATCTTTCGGGCGCTTGTACTATAAAATCCTTAAGTTGTAATGGCGGTGTGCTCGCCTGTTGGGTAAGATCTGCAGCAACCTCTACGGACGGGCTACTTGAGGCCTCTGTCAGCACGGGTAACAAAACAGTCCGCTCCTTTGCTATGCTACCGATACGATCGGATAATTGCGCATAATATAGGCTTCGGGGTTTGATATATTCATTGGACTGATCCCAGAATCCATCCCCTTGAAATTGGGCCCATGTGCCGAATGCCCAGTTCTGAGCGTGCGGTGGTTGGTAGCACTCCACGAGTGCCGCACTACATTGCCAAAACACACTATTCGCGGCTGTCCATCCAGCACCTTGCGCATCTTGTCCTCTATTTTTAAAGCTCAGCGCTTGCGCGTCAATATCTAGAATATCCAACAAAGCACCGGATGCCCAACTGTCGATTGCTCCGCTAAAACTGAATGGTGCTACGGCTTGACACTGCACGAATGCATTCGGCCCGGCAGCTAGATAGCCTATCGCAAAATCGTGATACCCATTTTCGGCATATAAACGCTGAAATAACGTTTGCTGCCCTTTGGTGTAATAGGTATAACGTCGTTGTCCGCCAATTTCGGAAACTGGCTCCAGCGACAAGCAGTCTTCGACAGTCAATTTGCTTGCAGTGGACAATGCATATACTGCCGAGCCTGCAAAATGCTTGAACTGCATACGCCGCACCCATACATTTCGGGCATTTTCAATGGTAATGGCCATCCAACGATGATCTTCATCCTTGAGATTACCGGGATCGAAAACAGATTCTAGTGCAATATTTTCAACTCCGACCTGTTCGATACGACCTGGCCATGTACATTTTTCTACGGTAGAACGTCCGTATACAGTATCTAGTGCCATGGTTAACGGCGCATCGAACACCAGTCTGTTACCTTCGACACGTTGCACCTGACGGTGCCACACTACGTCGCGCGTACCGGGCTTCCAGCCTAAGGATGTTAATCCACCTCCGAAATGGCCTGTTCCTAATACATCGATCCATTTGGCTGTTGATGGACGTGTAATAACCACCGCATCGCCTACGTTGAAGTGAGAAGCATCCGAAACATCTACAGAAAAGCTATTCACTGGCACGTAGGCATCACGAATTTCTTGTTTTCCAGACCGTTCCGCATTGTCTTTACCGAGTATACGAATAAGGGTTTCCCGCGTGGTCCCCGTACCTTTTATAACGGTACCGTTTTTCGTAAACCCTGAACCACGCAACACAACGCCAGAAGTATGCAAGTGTATAGAGCCTCCAACATGATATGTTCCTGCTTCTAGGACAACAGCTCCACGCAACCCATGCGCATCGATGGGCAGCTGCGCCACGTAATCAATGGCCCGCTGTATGCGCTGCGTTGCATCTCCGTCTCCTTTCGGCACGATGATCCGGACTGGTGCTTCAGGAATCGCCTTGTCTCCACCTTCATAACCCGCATAAGAGAAATCGGGTATGCGGTTACCTAAACTATCTGGGGTATAGTGTAGCTGTCCGTTTTTTTGAAGGGTGATGGGCGACGACTGTTCTTGTGCATATCCTACAAAAGAACATACGTAAAGAACAGTCAGGAAAATCGTCCATCGTCTAAAACACAAACTGCTATGTAAAAAAACACTTCTCAATGTAATACAAACTTTAACGGTTTATAAAGCTAATAATAAAGAAGTTACCTTTTAAATTGAACGAATACACTTTGGAAAACAGTACAAATTATAGGCCTTCATCATCTGTACAAACATACCTAAAATTGCAGGGGTGTAGTTATATTATTTTCTCTAGCTATTGTAGTATTTTGCCGACTGAGGCGTGCTTAGAATGAGTTTTGGATGTATTTTGTTATAGAATCGTATAATATCTGTGACAATTGACATAAGATTGTGCTAAGTTGCTAAAAACCCCACCCCTATGCTTATCGCTGGGGTGGGGATACAATTTTTTTTAATTACGAAGCTAATGACAGCTACTGTTGATAATCGAAGGTGCCTGCACCACCAGAGTAGCCGAACCAACCCTTAGTTTGCTCCAACCAAGAGTTATTTCCGAGTACCGTCGCGGAAAGTCCTGATAGATAATAGTTGGGGCGGAAGAGAATCGTTACCGGCGCATTGTTTACCCTATCCCATTCTTGATCCAATGGGGTCATCACAAAATGCTCTTTGTATACCTGCTTTAATCTCTCTATTTCAGTCTGAAAGTTTTCTGCGTCTGGATCAATTAAGATATTCCGATCTGCTCCAGTTAGCGGATCCTCTTTGCCATACGTTTTTGACTGCCAATAGTATCCAGTGCGTTTCGTGCCATTGATCGGTTTTAATCCTAATTTCTGAACGGAGTTTCCACTTTCAGCAACATTATCATATAACATCCAACGTTGAATATCCCAGAAACGTTTGCCCTCGTAGGCGAGTTCAACCCTCCTCTCGTAAAGACATGCTTCTAAAGCCGCATATCGGGATGCCGGTGTTCCTATACCGTAATTATTAGCGGATGGAATTCCTACCCGAGCACGTACCTTACCAAGATAGGTTACCGCATTGCCAATATCTCCTGTTGCTGCGTAACATTCTGCGATATTGAGCAATAGTTCCGCGTAACGGTACTCAAAAATATCTGTTCCTGAAAATGCGAATGCGGTACTGTCGGCAGCAGGGTTAGACATTTTGCGCACTAATCCGGGGCTATTTGTTTGATTATTGCCAAAATAGGTAACTTTTGTTGTGGTTTCATTTTCTTTCCAACGATAGAACCAAGTAGATTTATTGTCCTTCCCTTTGACTCCCCATTTCGCTGCAGGAAATGCAAAAGTTCTATAAAATCGCGGTTCACGATTCGCAAAGAAAAATGTATCTACATAATTCGTCGCATTGGGACGAGAACCGTCAGCCATCGGAAAAAGATCAAGCATCTCCTTCGGCGCAGCAATCCCGCCGCCGCCGTTGTATGCATTAGGCCTCACCGAATTTTCCCAACTATTATTGTATCCCGAAGAACTAGTAGATTGAGTGGATAACAAGAAAACCATCAAGGCCTCCGGATTGAATTTGTTGTCGTTTCTGAACGTCATTTCCGCCCAATCCTTCGCGCTAGAGCCAAATAACCCGTACCCTCCAGCGGATACCTTTCTTTCTGCATCCAACCCAGCGGCCAATGCCTTTTGCCAACGCTCATTCCCTGGATTGTCCCAATCTTTGTTAAAAAGAGGACTTGCCGCCGTGAGTAAAACCCTGCTTTTCATAGCTAATGCACCCGCTGCCGTGAGGCGACCGTAATTAGCCGATGCTCCATCCCATACCATTGGCAACAAGACAGCGGCAGAATCTAGATCTTTAACAATCTGCTCAAAACATGCGGAGGATGTTGCCCGCGGTGCTCTGATACTCTCATCCGTAGCGCTGTTTTCTTGTACGGTTGTCACAAGAGGCACTCCTCCATATACCCTTACAAGATCGAAATATTGTAGTGCCCTAAAGAAGTACATCTGACCCTTTGCCGATCGACGGAAGGTTTCGGATAAACCAGCACCCGATTGATCAATCCGTTCGATTAGGAAATTGGCAAATCGTATGCGCGTGTATGGATTGTTTTGCACGCTAGCCGTAACCGAATTTCCATAGTATCCGTCAGCTTGAGATGCATTTTGTAACGTCATATTTGGATTGATATAATTGCTCACTGTCCCCCCTATTTCCTCTGTCATCTTTGCTCGGTTATCATTGTATAAGCCGACTACTGACTGCTGAGGGTTTCGATAACTAACAAAAAAATAGTTATATAGTCTATCAATATACCAACCTGTTTGGAGTTCATTTTCGAAAATACTGTCGTCGTATTTATCGTAACTTTTCATATCCTCTAAAAAGTCCTGCTTACATCCAATTGCAGTCAGCAAGGAAGCCACTGCAAAAATTAATATCTTCTTATTCATGATTCATCTAATAAAAGGTAATTACCCAATCGTTATAGTCCCAAATTTATACCTAGCGACCATGTCCTTAATGTCGGGTATCCAACGTTTGGAGCATCGTACATATTACGATATTTGTTAGGATATGGGTTATAAAAATCCCATAAATTATTTCCGGAAAGAAAAATTCTCACATTATCCACCTTTGCTCGGGATACCCATTCCTTTGGCAGCGAGTAACCGACACTCAGACTCCGCACAAACATGCGAAACGTAGGCAACATGAAGAAATCCGAGTTGTTCCCTCCAAATTGTTCATAGTAAGCCAAATTTGGATACTTACCATCTGGATTCGTATCAGGATCATACATATCCGTTAAATAAATCGGTTGTGACCACATGCTTTGCGTACTGCCTGTACCTTGTTTCAAATAATCCACGAATCGAGTCCCCCCCCAGGATGTTGAAATTTGGGCTTGGAAGGAAATCCCTTTCCACCCAGCACTGAGATTAGTTGTTATCCCGTAGCTCATATTTGATTTTTTCAACATATCAAAATCTTGCTCAGAATCCTCTTCGATCACACCGTTAGGCTTGCCGTAAGTTTGAGTCGCAGCGTCTAGAGCACCACGGACGTCTTCGTACACAAGCATTCCTTTTTTCATTTGCGATTTATCGGTAATCCCAAGAAAGTTAGGAGCCGCGCCTTCTATTCCCGAGTTGTTCGCGTTTTCTGTTAGATAGTTCCAATATGCGTCAATATCAGCATCGGTGCGTAACATTCCGTCTCCCGCTGATGTGTTCTTCCACGTTTTATATCCCCATACGGGATTACCGTTACCAGTATTCCCAACAGCACGCCGAGTAGTCATTGCTGCAGGGTAATCAAATGGACGATCAAAGTATTTGGTTACCTTATAGTTACCTACCGCGAAGTTCATCCCAACGGAGTAGTTCACCTCATTTACTTGACTTTTCCAAGTCAACGATACTTCTGTTCCCCACGCCTTAACTCCTCCATAGTTCTGCTCGGCAAATGCTCCTCCGACAGAAATGGGCACATCGATCGCACCAGACATATCCGTTAACATATCTGTCGTGGTATTATAGTAGCCGTCCAAAGTCAGGTTAAGTTGCGATTTAAGAAACGACATGTCGACTCCTAGATTTCGCTGCACAGTTCGATCCCATCGAAGATCTCTATTTGGATCCGCATCTGGCGTAATTCCTGTAGTGTATTCTCCCCCTTTATCGCCAAATCCCATACCCTTATCTGTCGCCGCCGTATAGAGTCGTGTCCACTTCCATGGGTTTACGTTATTATTTCCTGTAATGCCGACAGAAGCACGAAATTTTAAATAGTTCATCCAAGAAATATTATCCGCAAACCAACTCTCGTCAGAAGCTACCCATCCCGCCGATAAACCTGGGAAAAAACCCCAATAGTTTTCAGGAGCAAACTTAGTCGATGCGTCCGAGCGGAATACAAAATTTAAGAGGTACCGTCCTTTGTATCCATAGTTAACGCGTCCGAGGTAGGAAAGAGAGCCACTCTCCGTTCTGTAAGTTATTGTATTAGAATTATTTAACGTTCCGGCCGATATAGATGTTCCATTGTAAACGCCTCTTGTTGGGTTATCATAGATTTGGTATCTATCTTCCCAACCCGTAGTAGCTTTTTCGATACTAAACATCGCGCCAATATCATGATCGCCAAATGTTGCATTATAATTAGCGAAAAAGTTCATTTGTTCGCTTTTAGCTGTAGTATTATCGTATGTTACGCGAGAGTTGGCTTTGTTCAGTGCTGGAGCATCCCATTGAGTCGTATTTGAGTACAGATGGTTATCTGCTGTATTTGTGTTTTTAGCCAACGCCAATAGCAGCGGCATCATCACTTGCTCCGTATTTCCAGCAGACTGCATCAATCCATAGTTAAATTTAAACGACAACCCTTTAACGAAAGGAACATCATATTGCAACGAGAAATTCGCATTGTAGTTAAAGTCCTTACTGGTTGTTTTGGAACCATTATTTAACAACTCGTAGTAATTCCAATTGCTTAACGAATTGTTTCCCGAGACCCTTCCTATTCGATGCGGGCCTAAAGCAGGAGAAACATAATGATCCACACCATCTATTGTATACATCCACGGAATATATTTGGGCATATGGAGCAATATACTATAGTCATTTTGTTCCCCGCCAATTGCGAAAGATCCATCGTTCATGTTGATTTTTGTAAAGGACTTTTCAAGATTTGTATTTGCCGCCGCAAGGGTTGCTCCCAACCGAAGATTACTTGCCACCTTCACGTCTGTTCCCGCCCTAAATGTCCATCTTTTAAAATCTTGAGCACCAAGATTTGGCGTTTGCGTGTAGAAAGAAGCCCCTGTGTAATAAGTCGCTCTATCTGAACCTCCACTTACATCCAACGAATGTTGCATAGCGTTTGCTGCTCTCCAGTCATTTGCCAACCAATCATAGTTCAGAGAATCCATACGGGCAAGCTCTGCATCGGAGTAAAAATAATTATCGTTCCAACCTGCAGCTCTCCCAAAACTATTTGCGAATTCGCCGTATTGTCGGGCGTTCATAACTTTTCCATGACTGATCGCATCATTCGTTTGGAATTTCGCACTATAGGCTATACGTGGTGGGCCCGCTTTCCCTCGCTTTGTTTTGACGACTATTGCACCTTGAGATGCCCTTGAGCCGTAAATCGCAGCGCTCGCATCGCGCAATACCGTAATACTTTCTATTTCCGAAACATCCAGCATATTAAAACGTTCCAAAGAAGGTTTACCATTTTGTGGATCTACTTGGATTACATCGTCGATCACTATCAGTGGAACTTCACTTCCACCATCTTTCCCCCAATTAAATTGCTGCCGAATACTTAGTGACGCCATAGCACCCGGACGATTACTCCCCCCAGATACATTTAATCCAGGGACTTGTCCACGCAACGCTTCTGATATGGAGGCGACTGGAAGATCTGCTAATTTACCTACGTCCACGGATACAATTGACCCCGTTATATCTTTTGCCCGCTGTGTTCCGTAACCCACGACAACCACTTCGTCAATTGCGTCCAAAGGCTCAAGGTGAATGGTTATATTAGACTTTCCTCCGACATTGATCTCTTGTACTTTGTACCCAACATAACTTACAACAATAACGCTATTTAATTCCGGCACATTGATATTAAAGACCCCGTTTTCATCGGTTTTCACCCCTGCTTTTGTTCCCTTGACTAATACGGTAGCCCCCGGCACGGGCGCTCCATTATGGTCCAATACTTTTCCAGTAATTCCGACAAATCTCGACGCGTGCACGCCGATTTCACTTGGTACGGTATTGGCCAACGTCACGACCGGAGCCAATGCAGCAAGTGGATAAAGGAAACGAATACTTCTTCGCACTAACCCTCTCTTCAAAAAAGCTTGATAATTCATTGGTTTTAAATTGTGTTTATAAAATAGGTTTCTTAAAAATTGTTAGTGACCGAGCCTTGCTCGATCTGGTATGTATATTTCGGTTCGCTCAGAACTGTCAATGATACATTTTTAATTTTTCACGTTAATAATGTATAGTTAATTCAACGATTGGATTAACTTATCTGCATTGTTTCTGACTATTACGTTTGCTGTTTTGATCTTTAATTGGTTAGTCTTAAAAATAAATACGTAGCAAATAATCATAACGATTGACAAACATTTTAATAACCCTATCTATAACCGGTTAGCGTACTGTCTGCAAATCGCTATCACAAATTAACAGAAAACAAAAAGGTCAATATTATATAGCATTGCCTATTTACTATGAAATATTAGCATAATGCCACAAATATGTTACGTGTATCCGTGAACCACCGATCAACTATTATTTGTGCTAAGCATGCCCCGAGCGATTGAATTGGGCTTATCGGTCTGTAGCGCTCCTCCCTTCGTAGGTGACGATACCGTACATATCTAGGCTAAAAAAACGGGACTGTTGAATCAACAGTCCCGTTAGCAATTAAGGAAAGAGCCTTTCGGCTATATAGGTTTCACCGTTTTCACGGGAACAACGCTATTCAAATAGTTTTCAATATGTGCATACCCGTTTTCATCGATACTAGCGGAGTCTTTAGGATCATTCGGATTTAACCCTATCTTCCGTTCGTAGTCGTCTGGCAATCCGTCATTATCCGAATCTGTATAGGGAGTGCCTGTGTAGGTAGGGTATCCGCCCACCTGTTTCACATCCGTTATGATCCCCTGTTTATAGGAATCCGCAGGTAACCGACGTTTCACATAAGGCGACGGCGTGGAAGCGCCCGCTGTTTCTGTATAGAATACTTTTCCGGTTTTGACCTGTTTCACGATCCGTTGGTCGACGGCATCCCTCTTTGGCAACGTTGCGCCTACATTGGCCAATACATAATCGTACGCTTTTTGAGCGTCCATAACTTTACCGAAATTGGACAAAGGGAACGGTTTGTCTACCCGTATTTGGGCTAATACGGAAGCATCGGCTTCCGGTTGTACTCCGCCATCCCAATTGTTGTTGGTTACTTTCGCATTTCCTTCAATCACGTTGCCGTGTACATATGCTTTACCAAAGGAGTTCGCGTGCTCCTTATCGCGTCCTGATTCTGGCTTTAAGATCCGATAGGAGATGGGCTCGCCGGCTGGAGTAATCGGTCCCGGCTTGTAATAGTTGTTGATAAAGTTATACATCGAACGATGATCGCCTCCATCCGCTGTCCGGTTCCACCAGTTCCATACCACATTATTCACAAATCCGAAATCGCCATACATCCCAACCGAGGGATTTCTACTGATATTGGACGCCCATAGATTGCGCATGAAGGTGCTATTTAATCCTCCAATCGTACTTCCAAATGCGTGATTGTAGGTATCCAAGGCTTCCGAAAAAATAGAGTTCTGAATGGTAACATTCACGGTAGGTAACTTTAGGTTTTTCCCGTCCCGGTCATAGACATGTCGATACATGGACATGTTTTCATCCAACCCCCAGCTTGCCGAAACATGGTCTATCATGATATTTCCAACGCCGTTTCCTCCCAGTGCGTCGTCCCGACGGGTGACCTCATTGGTACCTCGACGAAAACGCATAAAACGGACAATGACATCGTGCGTATCGATCAGGAACGATTCTCCAGCTACACAAACGCCATCCCCGGGAGCAGTTTGACCGGCAATCGTGATGTAGGGAGCCTTGATGGTTATGGGTTTTTCTAACTGGATAATACCTGCCACGTTAAAGACCACAATCCGCGCTCCTCCCGTTTCGCATGCCTCTCGTAGCGTTCCCGGACCACTATCGGCTAAACTTGTAACGACCATAACCTTTCCACCACGTCCTCCTGGTGTATATGCTCCTCCACCTTCTGCTCCAGGAAAGGCCAGAATTTTAGCTTGTGGCAAATCTTCAGGAGCCGCGGCATCCGGAATGTACGGTTTGCCTTCTTGAGCCATAATTGCCTGAGCCTGTTGCCACGCTTTATCTGCGCGCAGTTGTTCCAGTTGTTCCCGTTGTGCGGCCACCGCCTTTAACGAGTCCGGTATCACGGGATACTGGCCGAACGAGAGCAATGGCGCTGTAAAAAAGAGAAACGCTAGTCCTTGTTTTATAGACAAATTCATTGGATTACATTTTTTTATTTTGCGGCTAGTTTATTTAGATAGATCTCGATATTGGCATAGCCTGATTCCGTAATTTTTGCAGAGTCGCTACCATCCTTCGGATTTAGCCCCATCTTCACTTCAACATCATCTGGGATACCATCATTGTCACTGTCTTTATAGGCCTTCCCTTTATATTCAGGGTAACCGCCTACTTGGGCGATATCGGTAATAATTCCCATTTTATATGAATCCCTTGGTAACCGTCTGTGCTCAAAATCTTTTTCTGGTAATGTTACGTTTTTCAACGGTGTTGGTTTGCCATCACGCACTTCTTTCATAATGCGGGTATCTACCGGATCACGATGAGGCAAGGTCGCTCCAGCATTTGCCAACACATATTCATATGCATCTGCCGCAGCCATCACCTTAAATTCTGCATGCGGGAAAGGTTTTGCCGCCTTCATGGCTGCAAAATATGGTTTTGCTTCGTCGAATGTCATTCCATTGCCTTCCTTGTTTTCTAGCTGTATACCGCCGTTCCAATTATCGGCGGTAACTTGCTCGTTTCCTTCGACAATATTTCCATTCACATATGCCCGTCCAAACACAACGTACGGCAATTTACTTCTTCCGGATTCGGGTTTCAAAATACGATAGCCGATTGGTTGGTCTTTCGGTGTTGCCGGTCCTGGTTTAAAGTAGTTATTAAAGATATTGTAGGTCGCTTGATAGTCGCCACCGTCTATACCCCGATGCACCCAGTTGTACACCACGTTATTTGCAAAGTTAAAAATCCCATTCCAACCGATTGACGGATTTCTGGCGGCATTGTTTGCCCAAAGGTTGCGCATAAACGTACAGTTTTCTCCTCCTAAGGTACTGCCGAATGCGTGATTCCAGGTATCTAAGGCCTCCGCAAAGATCGAATTTTGGATAGTGATGTTTACCGTCCCTCGTTTCTCCTCTTGCTTACCCGTGCTATCGTTGTACATATGCCGGTACATGGACATATTTTCATCCAGCCCCCAGCTTGCCGAGACGTGATCAATCATAATATTGCCGACCGGGTTACCGCCGATCGCGTCATCACGACGACCGACATAAGTTTCGCCACGGCGGAAACGCATGTGCCGGATCAGGACGTCGTGGGTATTGATCCATACCGACTCACCCGCGACACAAACACCATCTCCAGGTGCTGATTGCCCAGCAATCGTAATATAGGGCGCGCGGATAATTAACGGGGTTTTTAAGCGGATGATTCCTGCAACATTAAAAACAATGATCCGCGGGCCTCCTTGTTCACAGGCTTCACGAAGAGAGCCTGGGCCATTATCGGCCAAACTCGTAACCACAATAACTTTACCTCCACGGCCACCAAAACTATATTTCCCCCCGCCTTCTGCCTCAGGAAAAGCAGGAATTTCCGCCTGTGGTAGGTCGGTCGGTCTTCCGGCCCAAGGAATATAAGGCTTGCCTTGTTTTGCATACTCCTCTATGATCGGAAGTGCTTTTCCCCAAGCTATGTCCGATTGCCTTCTTGCTTCTGCCATCATCGCATCCGATGCTTTTTTTACATCCTCCGGAATCTTAGGATATTGGGCTTTCGCTGTTTGCAAGCCCAACAAGCCTGCCCCCAACAGAAGACTCGACAGTAGTTTCTTACTCATAGTGTTCATTTAAAAATTAACGTCAAAAATTATATCTCTCTCGTAGAAACAGCGGTACTGATTCTATACTATTTTCATGTAAATGTGTTGTGCGTATGGCAATCCCTCAGGTCTATATCCTACAATTATACTATTAGCTATCCAAAGCTAGGAAGATAAATGTTCGCTTACTTATATTATTTTCCCGATATTCTATAAGATATTATCCTTTAACGTAACTATCTTATTACGTGATATATCTTCTGTCACGCGTTGTGTGGAACACGTCTTTTTTAGTTTGTATAAGGCATCTTTTCAACTAAAAAGAGGCTAGCATGCTAGCCTCTTGACCTGTAGAGAAACGAAAATAAAAAATATTATTGCAAAGGATCAAACGTCCCAGCCCCGTTTAGGCTGTTCCATCCTTTTGTCTGTTCCAGATATGGTGAGCTATTGAGTATATTTTGATGAATTCCAAAATAATAGTATTCAGGATACCATTTAAATGTCCATGCAGGAGATGCATTGGTAGGATCCAAATCGTCCTTAACATGCACGACGAAATAGTTATCGTACAAGTAATCTACATATTCTTCATAGGTATCAATCCCTTCGGGGTAGGTCGTTGTAGTTCTACTGACCACGGGTGCCTCATTATTGTTTTCTGAATTTGGCAACATGGGATCTTTTTCGCCAATATATTCTACATCTCCATTTTTTAAGGTAATCCGGTATCCTGTTCTCCTTGTTCCGTTCAATACTGGAATGCCCAATCGGGTATTCATACCTGTCGCATTATCAAATAACATCCACCGACGAAGATCATAAAAACGCTTACCTTCGTAGGCAAACTCCACTTTGCGCTCGTCTAAGATAGCCTTAAACAATTTGTCTCGACTTCCCGTTACATCGGCTAAACCGAAAGCTCCATCTTTATTTTCGATACCGGCACGTTCGCGAATCGATTTGAGACCTTCCAAACCCTCTCCTAACTTGCCTACGCCTATCGCGCTTTCCGCTAGATTAAGAACAACTTCCGCAAAACGCAATTCCATAAAGTCCGTACCGCTTTGTTGGAAGTTGTTGATTGAGTTATTTGCGGAAAGATTCGATGCCTTCCTGATGTATATTCCGCTTGCATTGGCCCCTTTGGTTTCGGTTGGCGTATATCCGGTGTTCGCATCGTTCTTTTTCTTCCAGGAGTATGTCCACAATTTAAAACTAGGGTTTCCATTATAAGGCCAGATTGATCCGTTGTATGCGAAGGATTTATAAAATCGTGGATCTCTGTTTTTATAGAATTTATTCGGATCGTAGGTATAGCTCGATGATGGATCATTTATTGCTTTCCCGTCTTTCATAGGAAAAGACTCTACAAGTTGACGCGTCGGGGAGACCGAGCCTGCACCATTTATTTCCCTAGGTCGGATGGCTTGCTCCCATCCACTATTTTTTGTAAAGTTCCCGCCCACATCTTGTTTGTTGAAACCGTAAACAATAACAGCTTCCGGATTGTTAAACTCGGCTAAGAACATATTCGCCCAAGCTTCCCCATTTTCGAGAGTTCCTGTACGATACAATCCAAATCCATTTTGTTCTAATAATTCTTTAGCTGCTAGATTTGCTTCGTATGCAGCTTGCCATTTTGTTTGGTCGTCATTCGGATTAAAAAGCGGACTTGCATAGGTCAATAAGACACGTCCTTTAAGTGCTGCCGCTGCGCCACTCGTAATCCGGCCCCAATTGCTGTCGTCCCATTTTCCGGGTAGCAGCTCCATGGCCTGATCTAAATCAGCGGAAATTTGAGCGATGCAGTCAGAGGTATTACTACGAGGTATAGAATTTTCTTCGATATTTTCAACCGTAGGGATTTGCGCTGTCAAAACAATGGGAACACCACCATATAGCCGCACCAATTCAAAATATTGCCACGCACGCCAAAAATACAGTTGGCCTTTCAACTTGTTCTTTACCTCCTCTTCCATACCGTACTTATCAACCTCGGTTAAAAACATGTTAATCTGACGCAATCTTGTCCACGTATTGTTATTAATGTTATTACTCATTGGTTGCCCAAAATACTTGTTGGCGTGGTTGTTTATATTCGATATCGTGGCCCACACTTTATTGAAATCAGTTTCGCCAGCAAGTTCGTCCGTCGTCTGAGCAAAAATGGTATTAAATGTTCCATTTTCAGAAGCCGTTTGTGTCGACAAAAAGCCGGTCCCATTATTTGCAGGTAGAAACATACCGTATATGTAATCTACGTAAGCTTGTCCCAAGACCGGATCTTTAAAGACATCTTCATTCACGCCGGTCAGGTCGCGCTTTTCTTCCAAGAAGTCGTCGCTACAGCTTGCCGCAAACACGAACAGCGATAAGATTGCAATTATATACGAACGATTTTTCATTTTAATTTCTTTTAAAAACATATTACAAAGTCAAATTCAATCCGAAAGAAAACGTCTTTAAGTTTGGATAGGAATCCCAGGCTGTACCGTACGTATCTTTATAATCAAATGCGCTATATAAACCGAGTGGATTCATGGCCGAAAAGTAGAAGCGCGCATTGGATACACTCATTTTATCAACCCAACCTTTCGGCAACGTGTACCCTAGATTAAAACTCGTAACCCGCATCCTAAAGGCGCTCACGCGCCAAAAATCTGAACTTACGTTATAGATATTTTCCCATTCTGGATTGGGCATAGTGCCTGTGGGATTGAGAACTGGATCATAGACGTCTCCCCAAATCGCAGGAAGGTTGTTATACACCCTCGTGATATCGTTATTCAATTTTTTACGCTCGGTGGATCCCACCTCAGAATACCCTCCAAAACTGCCGGCAATCACCGTTTCGAAAGAGATATTTTTATATCCCGCACGTAACGTTAGTCCAAAACCGTAGTGACTATCTTTTCTTTTGCTGAGCTGGATTTGATCATTTTCATCTATGATTCCGTCCGGCGCACCGAAAGTACCGTCTGCCTGCAGTTGTCCTCGGACGTCTCGGTAATAGAGCATTCCCGGTCGTAATCTATCTACGCTCGTCTCGAAAACTTGGGTGATATTATACTCCTCGACATATGCATCAATTTCCTCTTGGCTACGGAACATGCCCAAATAATCGTACCCCCACATACCCACATCTTCCGAAGCTCCATTTCTGGGCAACCATGGTTTTAATACCGACACAGGATCATAGTCAATATTTACAATTTTCAAGTCATTCCAAGAGAGACGACCATTAATACCATAGTTGAAGTCTGACCCAATTTTATCACTCCATCCTAAACTAATCTCATAGCCAAACGTGTTGACCTTCGCATAGTTTTCCGAGGCAACGGATCCTCCAACGGAAACAGGCATATTCCCGATACGCTGCAATAAAATATTGGAAGCTTTGTTATAATAGCCATCTAAAGTCGTCGAAAGTCGATTATTCAAAAACCGAGCTTCGATCCCCAAGTTGTTTTTGAATTCATCGCTCCATGTCGCATCTCTATTTGGTGAAACTCCCATCTTCATGCCGGTCGTGGAATTTCCGTCTCCGCCAAAGACAGCTCCCTTACCAACTTCATACGTGAAACGTTGGCGCCAAGTCCATGGCTGAAATTGATCATTTCCCATAAGACCTGCAGAATACCTCAGTTTAAGATAATCTACTCCTTTTACAGACTTAAAGAAATCCTCCTCGCTAACTACCCATCCGACGGAGGCCGAATAGAATTTCCCCCAGTAATTCTCGGGCGCAAATTTTGTCGATGCATCCGTCCGAAATAAGAATTCAGCAAGATATTTTTCTGCATACCGGTAGTTGGCACGCCCAATGTAGCCGAGCGATCCCGATTCATAGGCAAACGTACGTCCATCAATTTCGCCGAAAGCCGTTCCAAACTGGCCATTTGTCGTTTCCAAAGGGTCTGATTTCCAAACATCTTCTTGTTGACCCTTTGCTTCAGCACGTTCGACAGAAAACAAACCACTGATGTTATGCTTTCCGATTTGCTTTTCGTAGGTCAAGAAAAAATTGTACTGTGTATTTGTCCCATTGGTATTGGAATAGTACAGGCGGTTTCCGTTGCTAACCGTTACAGCAGTTGGGTCGGTAGCCCCTTCAAATATATGCCCATATTCTCCTTGTTTTTGAAATTCGTATACATCGTATTTGGTACCTATCTGGCTACCGACGGAATTACGCATATTTCTCGAATAGGTTCCTCGAGCTTTTAATCCGGGCACAAATTTAAAATCATACTCCGCACCGACATTGACCGAGAAAAATTTAGAATTTGTTTTTGCTTGGTTACCCAAACGTTGTATCTCAAAAAAGTGATAGGCCGACAGATCGTTTGATCGTCCGGGTAGCTTGACTGGAAGTCCATCAATATATGCTGGCACGTAAGGTGCCGCTAATAGCAAATTTTTATAATCATCTTCCGCCCCCTCTCCAGAAACTTTATTAAAGGTTTTATCCAATTGATCTTCGTTACCCGAAACTTGTAAAGACACTTTAAAATTGGACGATACTTTCACATCGCTTCCTGCTCTGAAATTCCACTTGTTGTAATCTAAGCTTCCTAAGTTACCGTTGTTTTTGTTGTAGGAAACGCCTGCAAAATAGGTAGCTCGTTCCGCCCCTCCACTTAAATTTAACGCATGACGGGTATTGTATGCAACTTTCCATGCGTCGTCCAACCAATTATAGTCCAACGTTTTAAAATGTTCTAGTTCGTCTGAACTAAATAAACGGTTGGGATAATTATCAGGCGTTGCATTTGATCCGTTCGGTCCGTTCATGATATTAAAGTACTGACCAAATTGGTAGGCATTCATCATTTTTGTCCGATAGGCTTCGTCGCTTAATGCCAATGAACCATTGTATGAGATCCTAGGAGCTCCGACTTTTCCTTTTTTTGTCGTCACCAAGATCACACCATTTGCACCGCGAACGCCGTACACTGCAGCAGCACCATCTTTCAGAATCGAAATACTTTCGATTTCGGAGGGGTCTAAATTATTAAACTGAGTTGCTTCCGGTTTATTTTGCGCGTCCACCTGAATCATTCCATCGATCACATATAGAGGTTCTCCTGTACCAGAATCTTTTCCGTATATGACAGGTTTACGAACGGTCAACGTAGCTTTAGCACCCGGACGTGCTGTGCCACCACTAACCCCAAGGCCAGCTATTCGACCAGCTAAACCGGCACCCAGATTTGTCGCCGGTAAATCTTCGATGGCTTTCATATCCACCGTTTCAACCGCTCCTGTTAAATGCGCTTTCTTCTGCGTTCCGTATCCAACCACCACGACTTCTTCCAACGCATCGTCTGCCCTTTCCATCTGAATATTGATGGCCGTACGGTTATTAATGGAAACTTCTTGCGTTTTAAATCCAACATAGGTAATGACAAGAATATCGCTTCCGGGAGGTACGTTTAACCTAAAGGTTCCTGTTTCGTCTGTTTGCGCACTAGCTTTAGTGCCTTTGATTGTGACTGTGGCACCAATAACCGGCTGTCCTTCAGGATCAAGAACTTTCCCTGTCACATTGACGAAATTCGCTATGTAGCTGGCTACATCAACTTTTATCGCCGTCGCGTTTGCTTTTCCAGATGGGGTCAATATGAGTAATGGGCATAGTATACCCATGCTCTGATATAAAAGCCCCCTCTTAAAAAATGGTTTAAACTTCATAGTTACTATTGTAGATATAAAATAGGTTTAATCGGCATCACAATGTATTGACATCTAGACGATGATACCAATCTCTACTTTGCTTGTTGTCTTATATATTATGTTAGCTCTTTGCGTTTGTTGTTTGTTTTTTTGAACGGCGTTCTTCCCACTTCTGGCCTTCTACCTTGAGGTCATACCCTTCTTTAGATAAGTAATTGTTAATACGGCCTTTATACTTCCCAAACACACCATGCTTTTCTTTGGAACCTGGCGCATCCATCGCCAATTCGCGTGCTTCGGTTAGATAAATCAAGATTTGCTGTTTCTGCTTTTCGGTTAGTTGAGGAATCATATCTTGATACGCTCCATACGTTAATGGCAACACGCCATAAGTCATCCCGTCCTTAACCTGATCAATTTGCTCATTTGTCAAAAACTGGCCCAACTTAGCTAGAAATCCCGTATGTATTTGGCGCAGTACTACGTCCTCTTTGCTTTCGAGCTCCGTACGTTTTGTTTCCAAAACATCCTTCTGACCGACGTAAGCATCTTTCAAAGCTTTGATTTTTTCCGCTCTCGCTTCGTGATGCGTGTTCAATTGATCATATTGTTGCACCAATGTTTTTCTTGTCGCATAGTATGTGGTCGAATCCACTATCCCTAACTTAGCCACGATCTTATCCGAACGCTCGGTAATTACTTGAAGATATTGCTCCCTCTCTGACTGAGCGTACGTTAGCTGTAGCATACATGCAAACACTAAAGCTAGACACATTTTTATCGCTGTATTCATTTTACAAATGGTTATTATTTCAACTATGATTTACAATGGTGGTTTTAAACAGCCTACCGTTCCCTTTTTCTTTATGTGAATTACCGTCGAGCGGCTATCACGGAATGTTAACAAAATATATAAAAAAAAGACTCCTGATTTATAAAATCGACGATACGGTAAAGCATCGACTAAACGCAAAACAAATTCACTATGAATACATTACATTAAACACAAGTCTCTCTCAGGTTTTACACCTGTAATTATCATTTCAAATTAACGTATTATTAACGCTTTAATAATATGTAGGATTATCTATTTATTATAAGATATTAACATACATCTTCCACAAACAGTTAGTTATGCAATAAATTATCAAGGTGCCGATACTTTATCTTCTGTTCGTTTGAAACCCTGGCATGCTATGCGCCCCCCTCCGCTCGACACATTGTATGGTAAATATCCGATTCTGAAGCCCGTCAAATTTACTGCTCGAATTAATTTATCCGTGCGGAAGTGGCCGAATCTCATGCACACTGTCCTACAACAATTGCCCACATCTGGATTTCTTTCCAAAAGGTAGTCCCTTGTTAACTCACAGGTTTTCAAATTATACCAACGACTCTATTCTCTGCACAATTCCCGACTCCGTTCATCTCCTAAAAACTAAATAGCGCTATTTGCACTCTGCTTGCATCGGAACGACATTTCGCGAGACTTGCGTGCCGTCTCGATTTTCAAAGACATTCTTCAGATACGTCTTTCTATTACTGAATAAAAAAGATGACAACACGTGATTTGATCTCATTTTGTTAATATGTTGTAAAATTGCTCTCCACAAACATGGTGATTATGGATTGTACATGCGCAAGATATTCGACGTTATGCTTGGGCTTATCCAATAGATGGATTTACAGCAGGCTCCATCACCTTTGTTTAACACGGAAAAGCGGCTACCACACGGCCGAGCTGACAGACAGCAAACGACTTCAAACGAAAATGACCCCATAGTGCTTTTCGAATGTAACATTATCCATTCATTCTACTATATTACCATGTGCTACAAAATAAAAAACGTATATTAGCCAAACGATTGATAATTGTAAACCCATGTTTAGTAACGTGTTGGGACGAACCGAACGGTAGGCACGGAGCGTATGCATGCCATTGCGAAGTCCGGACGTATCTGGTGTTTCAATACAATGTGTTTAAAAACTATTTCCTATGAAACCGCTTTACAGAAAACTTCCAGCAAAACTTGAGAGTTCTTTTTCTGCGAGACACGACATTATGCCCAATTTCGGAAATGTATGGCATTACCACGAGGAATTGGAGTTGCATTACACCATCCGAGGAGAAGGGGTGCGTTTTATCGGCGATAACATCAGTACATTTGAAGCGGGCGAAATTATTTTAGTAGGTGAGAAGCTTTCGCACGCATGGCGATGCAAAGATGAATATTATCAAAATAACCCAGAGTATAATATCGAAGCGATCGTACTCCAATTCTTACCCGACTGTTTTGGTAAGCCCTTATTGCAACTTCCGGAGTCTTATTTAATTCCCAAACTATTTGAGAAAGCGAAAAGCGGTTTGATCGTTAAAGGGGAAACCAAACGTACCGTTGCCCAATTGATGCATAACTGTGTGCAAGAAGAAGGCCTGGGAAAAATCATCTCGTTGTTGCAGATCATAAAAATTTTGGCTGAAAGCGACGAGTGCGAAAGCATTGTAAAAACACAAACGACCTTCCATCAATCGAATGAGGCAGATAATATACGCCTAAATAATATCTTCAATTATACGCATGCGCATTACAAGGAGAACATTACTTTAGAGGAAGTAGCCAATATTGCCAATCTTAGCGTGACCTCCTTTTGTCGTTATTTCAAGACGATGACGCGTAAAACATACTACGACTTTCTGGTAGAGATACGCATCAGCCACGCTTGCCGTCTACTCGTAGAAAACAAACTCCCTACTGAAGTGATTTGCTTTGAGTGTGGTTTTAATAACGTATCAAATTTTTATCGACATTTCAAAAAAGTCATGGGATTAACACCGTTGGAGTATAAAAAGCGGTACTTAAGCCGGAATTAAAGAACGATGCAATGCGCACAGGCTAGCGGCGAAATTATTCTAGCATTTCGATTTGACAAGAAACCCTGCAATTAACTACTGCACATCCAATGCGTCGATATATACCCCGTCTGTGTCGATCCCCCGTAGGATCACCCGATATGTCCCCGCGTTAATCATAGTTCCGGTATTCGTATTGACATAGTTCCATTTCCCCTCACGTGTAGGATCTAGCTGAAGCCCTTCCGCTGGTTTTAATATTTTTCCGTCGGGCATCTGTAGTTCCAGGCTCACCGATTTCGATTCCTTAAACGGGTTGTGGTATTTTAATGTGAGCGAATAAACGTCGGCTACTCCGACTTTAACTTCAAATGTCAGTGTCCCTTTAGCTTGCTCAAATTGTAAACGTTCTTGCTTAAGAAAATTCACTTTCCTCAATCCATGATAAACCTTAATGGCATTTGCTTTGTAAGTATCTGATTTTTTCAAATCATATGCTGGTTGTAGTCCGCTTTGAATTTGAAAAGCGCAATATCCACCTTGGGTGGTAGGAAGCAGCATGGGTTCGTTCATCCTTAGAACCTTCCGGAATACAGGATATATTTCGCCCCGGTTGTTCATGATGGAATCACCAATAGATTCGAACCCTGAAGGAATCTCCGTGCCCCAAACATAAAAATCAGTCGGATATCGAAAAGAAACTGTAACGTTCTCTTGCGCTGCTTTGAAAAAGCTAGCACCGTAGAGTGATCCCGGAAGCTGTTGCAACGCAAGTTGTTGCTGCGTATCATATATTTGACCGATATCCATCCATGACTGTATTGGCGGAACTTGACCTTCGATAACCTGCATATTGTAATGCGGTACAGCTGTCATGGTCATGTCCTTATCTTCGGTAGCAATAGCAATAGCTTGAATAATTGCCTGTCCTACGGCAACTTCTGGAAAAGTTATTGACAAAACACCGTCTTCAACACGTCCTCGGTATACACGTTTCATAGCCACGTCGTGACCCGCTTCTTTCCAAAGGTCCAGGTTTTTCTCCACCACTTTCCCGTTAATCGCCACATCGAAAATACGTCGACCACTCGCGTCTTCGCCCCCCCCGGTTCCGATCCAAGGTTCTGCGAAATAAAGCTCTATATCATAGTCTCCGTTAGGAAGATCAAAGCGATAGGCGAGCTGGTTCTGTCCATAACGGAAGGATTGGAACAACGTCCAATCCGCCACGCCCTTGATGGGATCAAAAGTGCGGCGTTGACTCGCAAAAAAAGGTTGGATCCCGTCATAACTATCCGTCCACGAAAGCGCTCCCCACTCAGATGTTTCACGGTAAGGCTGGTCTTCAAGCCATTTTTGCCCATGTGTATCCACATAAGCCCCACCCCCACAATTGACCCGGTATATATAGTTTTTCCGGGTATCGCCTTTCAAAAGAGAAGAGGATGCATCCTTCAACGAAGAAAAATTCGGACTCTCCGGGAGGTTAAATAAAATGATGGTGTCGCGCGCAACGACCTTACCTTGATTTCGTCCTTCGACGTACAGTACGTTGTATTGTACATTGACGCCATTAAAGACAAACGGCTTGCCAAATCCAGGGTTCGGCAGGACACCCAACGAGACATGTTGCACATCGTTGAACAGTTCCACCTCTTCGCAGTTGGAATATACGCGAATATCATTCTTTATACCGGGTTTAAGCCAACGATTTGGCCAAGTATGGGACGCAATATAAACCATCGGACTTTTGTCGCCATAATGTGAACGATACATAAAATACGCATCGGTAGGTTCACCCCACGGTGTAAGCAGTCCTTTGTAGTTAACCGGTCCAATTTTATCCAGATCACGCAGCCCTTCTCCTCCTTGCACTCTTCCGGGGTTATCGTGGGAGTTCCACAGCCATAAGTAGTGTCCTATACTTTCTTGTTTCACGGAATCGGCTAACCGTAATTTTGTCTCTAAAATATCCGTAAAACGGTCCTCACTATATACGGGATGGTTCGGAAGATACGGCAATTCCGCATGCATCTCCAGCGTACGCCATGCTCCGTACTCGCCGACCAACAACTGATTTTTTAGATCTTCTCCATAGGTACGATGGTCTCCACCGTAGGTTCCCGTCCAGTTCTGCGGCACATCCCAATCTGTTCCCGACCCTCCGTTGCAGGTCGTTACTAGACGTTGGATAGATGCCGTTGGATCTAATGATCGGATGATCTCCGTGCACTCTCTAGCGAAGTCTTCGGGCAACGTACTTTCATTCTCTAGCCCCCAAAGAAAAACGGAAGGACTATTTCTTCTTTCTTTCACCCAGTCGCGCAAAAGTTGCTTAAAATTACGACGGAAAGCTGGATTATCGAACCAAATATGCGCCGCCATTTGAGTCCACAACAGAATCCCATGGGTATCCCAATATTCTTGATAGCGAAGATTATGCGGCTGGTGTGCATCTCGAAAGGAATTAAATCCAAGCGCCTCCATTTCCCTTACCCGGGCCTGTATCTCTGCCTCAGAGAATGCGTGTGAATTTCCTATTTTATGCTCGTATTCGGCAATGCCATGAATAAAAACCGGTTCACCATTAACGAGCAATTGATTTGTTCCTACCGGCTTAACACCTTTGGGCCAACGTATAGAACGAATACCATAAGGCGTACGGATTCTATCCAGTGCTTTACGACCTTGATAGATGGTTGTTTCGATGGTATACAAATAACCCGCTTTGGGCTGCCAAAGATGAATGTCGCTCATTACCAAGTCAGATAACACGAGTTCCTGCGCGGTTTGGGCACCCATCTTTTTCTCATCCATAGTACTCGCCACTTTTTTACCTTGCTCATCCATAACGTTTGTCACGATCCGCAGCATACGCGCCTGAGAAGAGGTATTTGTAACCTCCACCTTCTGATGGATCGTCGCGGCCTTTGCAGAGACCGTTTCGTCGTTCCAATAATGTACGCCAAAGGGAGCAATATTTACGTCGTTTTTGACGAGCAGGCTAACCGGCCGAAAAATACCTAAGGGCTGAGAGCCCTCGGAAAAACCACGCTCGGACGAACATCCACCATCAACCCACGGGAGATCACGGATTTCCGCTGGATGGTCTGCTCGTACAGCTAACACATTGACGCGTCCATCGGCAAATATTGCGTCAGTGACATCGAGCGTGAATGTAGTTCGCCCTCCTGCATGATAGCCCACCCGCTTATTATTTAACCAAACTGTGGCGTACGAGCCTACCCCTTCAAAAAACAGATAGAACCGTCTCCCCTGTGCTTTTTCCTTGAATTGAAATGTCTTCCTATACCAAGCGTAGCCATGTAAATTGCCATGTACAAGTCGACGGTATCCGGCGTATGCATCCCAATTATGCGGTACATTCACCTGTTTCCATGCTGCGCCTTCCTGAAAATCAATCTGTTCGAAACCTGCATACCGTAATGTATCGTGTTCATCCATGACGGTTCGCCAGTCTTTATCCAACGAAAGCACCCTACGCGGCTCCTGGGCTCGGGTAATGCACACCATTTGAACGAACAACAAAGACAGGACAAGGAAATTACGCATTATTTTATCAAGTTTAGTTTGCTATCGAAAAGGTATACTTTACCTTTTTGTGTGGGTAGTTTGATCGTCTTATTTTGGTAGCGCAGCCGCAATTCCTTCCCTGCGTTGGATCGAATTTGCAACGTTTTGAGCTGTTGCTGATCCCATTGAAAAGAGCAGTCGAATCCTCCACGAGCCCTAAACCCAGTCACACTACCTGTCCCAAGTTCTTCAGGCAACGCGGGTAAAACATCTATATAGGAAGCATGACTTTGCAAAAGCATTTCTCCAATCCCCGCGGCTCCACCGAAATTACCATCTATTTGAAATGGAGGATGGGCATCAAATAAGTTTGGATACGATCCACCAGCCTTCCCTGCTGGACGGAGCAACATCTTAATCATCTTATAGGTGTGTGCAGCGTCGTGCAGCCGTGCCCAAAAATTTATTTTCCAAGCCAGACTCCATCCTGTACCATCATCGCCTCGCATACGTAAGGATTGTTTAGCCGCGTCGACTAGTTCCGGTGTATCGTCCGCATTGATCTCATTTCCGGGATGCAATCCCCAAAGGTGCGAAACATGGCGATGCTTGTTTTCCGGATCGTCGATATCGGTCATCCATTCCTGGAGCTGCCCATACTTTCCGATTTGGTTGGGCGCAATTGCTGGAATCATGTTTCCGATAGAGTCGCGCAAAGATTTATCTTTCCCGACGAGATCAGCCGAAGCGACAAATATCCGGAAAAGAGCCCGGATAATCTGATGATCCATCGTCGGCCCCTTTACCAAGCCACCGTTCTCTGGAGAATTCGATGGCGAGCTTACGTACCAACCCGTTTTATCATCCTTCACCAGAACATCCTTAAAGAATAAAGTGGCTCCCTTAATGATGTTATAGTATTGCTGTATGAATTTCGGATCCTGATTGTACCGATAATGTTCCCACAAATGGGTGACCAACCAAGCTCCTCCCGTTGGCCATATACCATGGTTTGAATTATTGATAGGTGCCGTCCCTCTCCATATATCGGTGTTATGGTGTAACACCCAGCCCCGGGCGCGATAGTATTCTTGCGCAGTTTTCCTTCCCGTCTCACTTAAATCCTGAATCATTTGGAACAGGGGTGCATGCAACTCATTCAAGCTAAACATTTCCGTGGGCCAATAATTCATCTCCAAGTTAATGTTGGTGGTGTATTTGCTTCCCCAGGAAGGCTCCAATTGATGGTTCCAAATCCCTTGCAAATTGGCTGGTTGCGTACTTTTTCTTGAACTGGCTATTTGGAGGTAACGACCGTATTGGACATATAATGCCACCAGTGCCGGATCCTCGTTCGATAAAAAATGATGCAGTCGTTCATCTGTCGGTAATGAATCCGCAGCTGTTTCTCCCAACTGAATATCAAATCGTCCAAATAGTTTTCGGTAGTCCTCTTCATGACGAACCATCAGTCTTTTAAAGGACATCGAACGCACCTTGCTGTGGTGCCTTTGCGCGGTCACGAAATAGTTCGGTTCGAGTTCTTTAAAGTTTTTAAAATTAGTCGCGCCAGTTACTAACACCTCAGCCTGATTTGCTCCTTCAATATGAAGGAAGCCTTCTCGTTCGAAAATTTTCCCTCCTTTGGTATTGACTGTCACAAAAGAGGTGGCTTCTAACACCCCCCCTTTAACTTTTACGGTGATCGCCAACGTTTGATCATCCACCCGAAAAATCCGCCGGTTGGCATGTTTGCTATCGAGCGTGAGTCGAAAAGAGACCTGGTTTGGCTGATCAGCACTTAACCGAATTGCTATGGCATTGTCTGGATAATTTGCTATATAAGTCCGTGAGAAATGTACACCGTTTTGCTGATAATTTACCGTTGCGGTACCACGGTCCAGATCGAGCGTTCTCGTATAGGCCTCCGTCTCACCTTCTGGAAACATCAACCGCAACGATCCGAACGGCTGATAAGAGGCCTGATAGGTTCCAACTTTGGGCACGTTGGCGTCCTGAATCCAATATTTCCACTGTCCTACCAAGGAAATCAAACGTCCTCCATCATTTCGTAATCCAATCTGTTGTTTGGTGTCCTTGTAACCGGCGATTCCACCTTTACCGGCCAGATTAATCACCTGCACAGCGACCGTATTTTTACCTTCCTGCAACAGTCGTTTCGGGATCTCGTAGTTCCGTTTTTCCTGATCGCCTATGGTATGGCCGACTAAGTGCCCGTTTATATATGTAAAATCTTGCTCACGAACTTTATTAAGATCGAGCACCCAGGCCGATTTTAGATCTTCGGCGGTCAACGTAAACGTCGTACGAAACCAGACTGCGCCATCAAGCCCCTCTAGCCCAACCTCTTCCCAACCCTCGTAAGCCGGTACCGAAATATTTTTCCATGCCTTATCGTCAAACATGCTAGACGCCGCTCCAGATGTATTAGCGCGCTCTTTGCCTATCGCGGATAGCCAAGCGGTATTATCTTCCGAAATGCTTTTTTGGCCCATGAAGTGTTCCATCGCTAAGGCTTCAGCCTCCCGTTGTTTTCCTTTATCTAAAAGCGTACGTATACTATCGAGGTAACGATACGCTCCTGGCTGGTCGTACGATCTGGGCTCTCCGGTCCATAAAGTCTCCTCATTAAACTGTATTTCTTCTTCCAGGTCACCCCCATAGATCATTGCGCCTAAATGTCCGTTTCCGATAGGAAGAGCTTCTTCCCAGATCGTTGCAGGTCGCGTATACCACAGGCGATGTTGTGCTACGGAACATAATGCACTACATACCAATATTCCGATCAAAAGCAGTCTAGGCATACCCACTATCTCTTGGGTTCGATATTGTTGATGAGCGTCACACCGTCTAAATCACCGTCTACGACCTTCATCACGTTCGTAAAATTATTCCCTTGAATGACAATATCTTTGTGCGTTTTCCCAACCAATTCCAAAAACGTTCCAGTACCTACCATTGGTGTATTTTGCTGTACACTCACCTGCTGTACATTTTCGAAAACAACCATTGGCCGGTTGGTCACAGGCGTATAATTTTGAATCCCCTGTATCGTTAACATGCGTACATTTTTCGCTTTTATAAATGGTTCGTTTGCGACGTCAACCTGTACATTGTTGAACATGATTTTCTGTGCATTTTCAAGGGAAAACCCAGCCTTAGCCTGCATGTTGATATTATTAAAACTAACGTTTTCAATCGGCATCTCATCCAGTCCGCGAAGCAGCCCCACTCTATTCGTTGATCCTGCCAAATCGCTAATAAAAATGTTCTTAAACTGCGGTGTACGTTCACTAACCGGCGCCACCTCTGTTTTAGCATACTGCATATCCATTACGATCGCCTGATCACGAATGTTACGCATCACAATATTGCTTACACGAATATTCTCCACGATGCCTCCACGACCCCGCGCAGTTTTTAAACGAATACCGCGATCTGTACCGTCGAATACACAATTGGAAATCACAATATTCTTCACCCCGCCCGACATCTCGCTGCCTATAACAACCCCGCCGTGACCCCGCAACATCGTGCAGTTCGTTATGGTATAATTCTCTGCAGGAATATTCACCTGTCTGCCAGAACGGTCTTTTCCAGATTTAATGGTAATACAGTCGTCCCCCACACTGATATGACAGTTCGCTATACGGACGTTGCTGCAGGACTCCGGGTTAATTCCATCCGTATTAGGCGACGGCGGGTTATCGATTGTCACGCCATCCACAGTCACATTGTCACAGTATTGCGGATTGATTGTCCAGAATGGCGAATTCTGAATCTTGATGTCTTTGATTTGTATGTTTTTACAACGCAGGAACTGTATAAACGGAGGGCGTAAGAACCCACGTTCGATCCATCCAGGCAGATCTGGCGCCAGCACATTCACATTCAGTCGCTTAAATTCTTTTTGCCATTTACTGTCTTCCGTTTGCTTCTTTACTTCCACTTCCGAATATCCCCACCATTTCTTTCCATGTCCGTCGATCAGTCCTCTTCCTACAATAGCGATATTTTCTAAATCTGCGCCGTAAAACAATGGAGAAAAATTTGTCACTGCAGTTCCTTCCCACCGAGATTCTACCATCGGTAGATAATCGTCGAAATTATCACTAAAATGCAGTTCCGCACCAGCATCAATAAATAATGTGATATTACTTTTAAAATGGATCGGTCCGGTAATATATTTCCCTGCCGGGAAATATACGGTTCCACCCCCTTTCCTCGCGGCTGCTTCAATAGCTTTCGCAATGGCTTGCGTATTCGTTCCGGTGCTATCGTTCTTACCACCGTAGTTTAACACATTATAAAACTGCTGTGCTTGTAAAATATTCGTACCCATGATGACCATTGTAAGAAAGGTCAAGACTCTTTTTCCTATCATTATAAGTTAACTGTTATTGATTTCAATTTTTTCGAATGCGCCACTTGTTTACCATCGACATATATATGCAATCCCTTACCCTTGCCGTAGCGACTCCCCTGTTGATCCCAGTAAATATCTAATTGATGTCCCTTGTAGGTTAGTCGCTGAAGCGAGAAGTATGGCCATTTCCCACTTGGCACTAATGGCTTAATAGCAAACGCATCTTCTAACATAGGTTTGAATCCAATTAGATCTTGAATCACCACATCTGCAAATGTAGAATGGTTGTAAAATTTACTACGGGGGTCGTCTCCTTTAAGCCATTCGCCTGTACGTTCATCCTGATACTCCCCGATATATGGCTTGCCGTACATCACATGTGATTTTGCATATTGAGCAACCTCTTCGTAAAAATCCTCGGGGCGGATACCTGCTTTTCGTTTGTAATCGGCCAATAAATTGGCCATTCCACGTAACGTTTGTGAGGTCGCAAAGGGCCAGATCGCGCCGTCCCATTCGCAACTATGTCCAGTACCACGTGTCCGGAATGTCGGCTCCCGTCTTTCGGCAGTCGTAAGGCCCCATGGGGCTTTGAAACCAGCCGTATCACGCACCTGTTGCCAAGCCGCTGCATATGTTTTTTTATCGGGTACGGCATGGAAGTACCAAGGGATAAAGCCAATGGCTTCCCGCGCGGAATGAAGGCCACCTTTTTGCAAACGTGTCTTAAAAAAAACATCGTCTTTATCCCAAAGGGAGTCCAACAGTAACGTTTTCAATCGATCCGCTTTTATGCGGTATTTTTGTTCCAGTTCTGTTTGGTGTGCGAGTCGAGCTATCGTCGCGAGAGCACGTGCGTTTCCGTACATATAGCTATTTATCGTCGGACGCATGTTTTCTTCCCGGCGCGCTCCAGATACCGATTCTTCCATCCCATCCTTGACGTCATGCTGCCAGAACAAACCATTGCTCAACTGCCTTTCTTTTTCCCAAACGGCATAATCCTTGTCTAGATCAGCCAAACGCTCAACGATGTATTCTTTATCTCCGGTCACCATGTAATAGGCTAATAGCGCGTCCGGAAGCCAAGAACTAAATTGATGAAAACGGGGTCTGGTTTGTCCTTTATCCGCATGGTACAACCAAAAATCAACATACTCTTTTAGAAAATCATTTCCTTTCAGCCATCGTCCCTCATATATATGATGCCCTAACGCACAACTGATGGAGTTATATTTTCCGGCATGTTTGACAGGTGTGATAAACTCGGTCACAATTGTTCCTTCCGGCGTTTGTTTAATATGTTTGCGAAAAGACCACCACCGAAAATAATAAATTTGCTCAATGGTTGGATCGGGACAATCGAGCAATGGGATGTTCGTCCTCAGCCATTCCGCCGACTGACTATTGGGAATCAGGTTCACGACCGCTTCATCATCGTTCGCATTAAATTGTCGCACGTAGTCCTGCAATTTGGTTTCTAGATCTTGTTGTCCCCATACCAGACAAGGCAAAAAGAACAGGATAATTAGGCGTATTTTCTTCATGGATCTTTTACTTCTATTTTTTAATTTATTACAGTTTGGTTTGCTGATAATATCCAAACAAATCATCCAGATCGTCACCTTGGTTGTCAATATCTGCATTATAGGGCTGCTGTAGTTCTTTGTCATCTACAAATCCCAGCACGATAGCCTCTCCTTTTGGTAGTTTCAAGACATGGCTTCCTGCCGGAAAGGTGTATGTATGGATGTCCAGCATCGGCATATATTGCACACGCAACGCGTTCCGGATTTTAGCATCCGCCTGCCCGTAGTCATTGGCGGTAGCATCTATTTCTAATATAGGCTTAGGCGCAAATACTTTATCTACACTATTATAATACCCGACAAGTACTTTTACCGGCTTGCTGCTCTCAAACGGCAACGAAGTTCCCGATAACTTTTGTTTCTCCGAATTGACTTGTACCATCTGTAGCCCTTCAAGTTCTTCTGGAAGATGGGTGATGACCAATTCCTGATCGTTATATGGTTTTGCACCTTTCTTTAAGGAGGTCTGTTTTATATCCTTCGGTAATATTACAGTGGCCGACACCAACTGGTTTTTCTGTGCATCACGAACTCCGGGATTCTGCTCAAGTGAATCAATCGCTCCCTTAAAATTACGAAGTTCCGCCTCAAATACAGGTAACATCTCTGTCCAATGCTTAAATGTCGCATCCACACCGCGCATGGGTATTTTACGCTGTTTGGTTTGCATACTGTTGGCATACAAATAACTGTTCTGTGTAAGGGCAGTAAGCGCTTCGTATGCAGCTACACTGGCTTCCAGATCAGGAATCGCAGACTTTAACGAGCTGATATTTTGCGAATATTTATAAGATAATACGTGTATGGCCGCTTTGACTTTTGCACTATAATGTTTTGCTAATGCTTGATGGATATATATATCATTAAGCAAACGTTTCAATTCTGCCGTATTTTTTGTTCCCGGCTCCATGGACTCAATTAATTCGACAGCTCGATTTCCATGGGTCACGATGTCGTCGGCCACCTGCACAGGCGTCTCTCCAACATGCTGTTCTCCTTTATATTGTTTCTCTGCGTATTCCAAGATCATCTCTCCCTCGGGTGCTTCAGATTCATATAATAAGGTGAACAGGCCGTACCGGTAAGGGTTGATGAGCTGCGTCATCAGCATGCCCAGTGACGACGTTTGTCGATTGCCGTCCGTAATTCCAAAGCGACGCAAGATCTTTGGCGATATTTCGCCCACTTCTTCCAATGCCTTTAAGAGGACGAGCCCATCTTGTTTCTGCAAACCGTAATAGTTTGTTAACTGTTCCGACCAGAACCGGTCTTCCTCAGCCTTCGTGCGCCCAACCTTCCAGGCGTATCTAGCCCACGCTTGGTACCACATCCAATCGCGATCCAACTGTAAAAGGCGTCCATCTACCTTATCCGCGGCGTACGGCCAGTCCCAATAGGAAGCCTGTGGATAAATGTGGATCCCGTTAGAAAGGTGAATATCATGCATAGCCCCTACCGACTTTCGGATAAAATCCGGAGATGCGTACCGAAAAGGTTCAAGGTTTGCTAGAATATGGACATTCTGAATATGAACTGTACCAATTTTCCCTAGCCTCTGATGAAGTTCAGCCCATTTACCTCTGGGCGTGTAGGTCGTAAGCGCCTCTCCATTGTACTTGGCCATCGTGTACAGGTTTTTATAAATAGGCAACGCTTCTTTCATCACTGCTGGTGCATCGGTATCGTGCGCTCGGAGAATAATGGGCGGCTCTAAGTCACTGCCACCAGCAGCCAAGCCATCTTTAACACCGGGAAGAATGGTTTTCGTAAACCAGTTAATATCGTCTTGCCCAACGCCCTCCATCGCCTCGCCTAATGTAATCAATAAACCGACATTTGGATATTTCTCCACAAATGCAGCTATAGATTTTCGTGTATAATCTTCAATAAGCGGTGTAATGACCCGGTTTCTTTCCTGTGTCTTTAATCCATGTCTTTCCGCAAACGGTTTCGGCAGAATGATGTTATAAAACATTTGTACAACCCAGATTCCGCGTTTATTGGCTTCTTCGGTAAGAAAACTATAGATTGCTTCATTTTTCGCAAACGTGGGTTCGTCCACTTCCAAGGCATACGGATAATCTTTCAGCTTCACCAATGAGGAAAAAGGATGACCATTCCAAAGGTAAAGGGCATTGTAGCGGTTTTCGACCATCATATCCAAATACCGAGTCCAAAGCTCTTTATCGTAAAACCAGGGAAAAAGCTCTTCAGTATAGGGATATTCATATACATCTCTCCCAGGCAGATAAGCTGTTTTTTGCAGACCGATACTCGTGCCCCGCATGACCATTTCCGGCGCATCTGAAAATTCCGTTGCTGACGGAGTCGTCCATTGTCTGGTTAGAACTTCCTCGCAACCGTAAAGCAACCCGCTTTCGTCCTTCCCTACGATAAATAAAGGTGAATTCTTATCTTTTCGGTATACTAAAAACGACTCCTGCTTATCCAGCTGTTTAAGTAGATGTGCTGGCACCTGTGCATTCCAAGCTGTTCCGTTCAACAATCCGACAACGATATCCTCGTGCGAAAGTTTATCTTGCGTTTTCAAAGAGGTCAGCCGTAACCATTCTCTTTTATCTTTCTCCAACCGGGAGAGGGCGTATTCAAACCGGCTCTGGTTCGTAATTCCCCCTCCGGCAAAAAGTAGACGATTAGTCTTCGCCGAAACAGGCAGCGCAGTCATGGCCGTAATTAACGGAAAAAGCAGTACGATATATATTCTAAAACAATAACTCATCACCTCTGGCATACGTATTCAAGTCTCTGTAACCTGCGTAACAGAAAAAAACACATCATAATACATTCAAACGCTCACATTGTCGCTTATAACGGTATTCAAAAGAACGATTTTATCCCATATCTTTCCTATGTATAATTATCTAGTTACTACAACATGTTATCATGAGGTCGAAACCACGGTTAGCAATGGATTAGCAAACGGGTAAATATGCTACAATAAAACAGAAAATGCGATGGAATTTAACGTTTCCTTCGATTATTCTTGCAAATTCATTAATTATTTTTCAATTTTAACCATCCGGTAGTTACAGCCATTATTTTTACATGGGCGACAAACTAAAATCGTCCGCTATTAATTACATCAATTTATGACGAAACAACATTTGTTCATTGCGTTTATGCTATTTTCATTCACTGTTTTTGGACAAACCAAACCAATGCTCCCTTATGCCATCCAAAAGGGCACGCTGAATGAACAGTTCATCAACTTAAGTAATCTCTCTCGTTCGCAAAGCGCCGACTTTAAGTTGATCCGTAAAACCAACTTAGAGATTGTGAGGAAAAACGTAATTGACTCGATCTCGCACTACCAAAAAGAGATTGCTCAGTTAAAAGCAAATTCGTCGTCATCTGTAACAACGGTTAAATCATTGCGAGATTCCGTCAGCACGCTGGACACCCAATTACAAAACGAAAAACAAAAAACAGATAGCATTGCCTTTTTGGGAATTGATTTCGCGAAAGGCACCTACCACACGTTTGTTTGGCTTGTTATTATCGTATTGGCCATTGCATTTATTGCCACATTGGCCTCTTTCAGAAAAGCAAAAGTCGACACGAACGAGCATAAAAAAACTACCGAAGAGCTTCAAGAGGAGCTACAGACACTCCGTAAGAAATCCATGGAGAAAGAACAAATATTAAAGCGCCAATTGTTGGATGAACAAATGAAACGAAATTCATAATTGGATGCTCTCCCTAAAAAGAATAAAGCTCGCCTAGGTGAGCTTTATTCTTTTTAGGGAGAGTGACAAAAAAATTAATTGCAGTACGCGATCGTACCCGATTTATAGAAGTGGATAAAGAAAAAAATAAATTATTATCAATAAGCGTTTTGCTTTTAACTAGATATCACTTATTTTTGCATTCCGAAATCCAGGTGTTAAATCCATCTGTTTTAAATTGATTAATAATTATTTAGTCCCTATAATATGCCCAATATTGGTAAAATAGCGCAGATTATCGGCCCGGTAGTTGACGTCAACTTCGCCGACAATGACAAGCTTCCAAAGATTTACGACGCCTTGTATATTGAAAAAGACAACGGTCAACGTATTGTATTAGAAGTTCAACAACACTTAGGTGAGGATCGTGTTCGTACAATCGCCATGGACGCAACCGAAGGGTTGGTTCGTGGAATGAAGGTCGTCGACACAGGAGCTCCGATCAAGATGCCTGTTGGCGAAGAGATTAAAGGCCGTGTCTTTAACGTAGTAGGAGATGCTATCGACGGTATCCAAAACCTCGACAAAGAGAACGGACGTCCAATCCACAACGTTCCTCCTAGATTTGACGAACTATCTACTGAATCAGAGGTATTATTTACAGGTATTAAAGTAATTGACCTTTTGGAACCTTACGCAAAAGGTGGAAAGATTGGTTTATTCGGTGGTGCCGGTGTTGGAAAAACGGTATTGATCCAAGAGCTAATTAATAACATTGCAAAGGGACACGGTGGTCTTTCTGTATTTGCCGGCGTTGGTGAACGTACACGTGAAGGGAACGACTTATTACGTGAGATGTTAGAATCGGGCATCATCAAATATGGCGAACACTTTATGGAAGGCATGGAGAAAGGTGAATGGCCTTTGGACAAAGTCGACAATGAGTTGATGAAAGATTCTAAATGTACATTTGTATTCGGACAGATGAATGAGCCTCCAGGGGCGCGTGCGCGTGTCGCTTTGTCTGGCCTAACGGTAGCAGAATATTTCCGCGATGGAGACGGTCAAGGACAAGGTCGTGATGTACTTTTCTTTATTGATAACATCTTCCGTTTTACACAGGCTGGTTCCGAAGTGTCGGCACTTTTAGGCCGTATGCCGTCGGCTGTAGGTTACCAACCAACACTTGCAACGGAGATGGGCTTGATGCAAGAGCGTATCACCTCTACCAAAAACGGATCAATCACATCTGTACAGGCTGTATATGTACCTGCCGATGACTTAACGGATCCTGCTCCGGCGACAACATTTGCCCACTTGGATGCAACAACTGTGTTATCCCGTAAAATTGCCGAGTTAGGTATCTATCCAGCCGTAGACCCATTGGACTCTACGTCTAGAATCCTTTCTCCGGCGGTATTGGGTGACGAACATTATAACACAGCACAGCGTGTTAAAGAAATTTTACAGCGTTACAAAGAGCTTCAAGATATTATCGCCATCCTCGGTATGGACGAACTTTCAGAAGAAGATAAGTTGACTGTACACCGTGCGCGCCGTGTTCAACGTTTCTTATCGCAACCGTTCCACGTTGCGGAACAATTTACAGGCTTGAAAGGTGTCCTAGTTGACATTAAAGATACCATCAAAGGATTTAATATGATTATTGATGGGGAAGTTGACGAATACCCTGAAGCCGCGTTCAACTTGGTAGGTAGCATTGAAGATGCTATCGAAAAAGGTAAAAAACTATTGGCAGAAGCCGTTTAGTAGCGCTATATTACACGTAGAAGAAGTGATACAAACATGAAGTTAACAATCATTACTCCAGATAAACTAGCATACGAAGGTGATGTTACAGCGGTAACAGTACCGGGAAGCGCTGGATCATTTCAAATTTTGAAGGATCACGCTCCCATTGTATCTACTTTAGAGGATGGAAAAGTCATTATTCAAGGAAACGGAGGCGCAATTGTCCTGGTCATTAAAGGTGGTGTTGTGGAAGCGAAGGACAATAATATTACCGTATTAGCCGAAGGAATTATTGAAGAATAACTGAAGACACATACAACGGTAGAAAGCCCTTAAGACTTCCGAGTTTTAAGGGCTTTTTTATGCATAGTTACGAAGGTATAACGACCACCAGAGGAAACAGCGTTGAAAGACGAAAAGACACCATTTGAGTCGACATTGGGATATACACTTAGCTAGTCTACGCCCATCAAAAGTAACAGAGGGCGGCACGAGATTTTAACAATTTTATCCGACCTTCACCCCATTTTAAGAAGAATTCGACCATTTTTAAAAAAAATCCTATGGAGTAAAAAATATACCGATTTTCATTTTAGTCTACTAACAACAAAATTATATTCTGATATGTATTAACATCATAGAACTAAAAAAGATAAAATAAGAAAAATCAAAATATTAAACTTTTTCAAAATAGTTTGTTTTGCTATTGTAAAGAATTTTTAATAGACCTAACTTAACAAAAGTGAAATTCGTCTGCGTACAATCTTTGGGGAGGAGATCAATTCGCAATAGACAAAATCAAGAATTTATATGCAATATTATAATCAGGACACGTACATCTATTTGAACGGCGACTTCGTAAAGGCTGCAGAAGCCGGTGCGGATCTTTTCGGTCAATCTCTCCATTATGGATATGGTGCCTTTGAAGGACTACGCGCATATAGCACCCACCATGGCACTAGAATCTTCAAAGCTGAAGAACATTTCGACCGTTTAAAGCGATCGTGTGAGGCGATAAATTTACCCTATGTATGGGATAACAAACAGTTGATCGCCCGTACGTATGAATTATTAGAGGCCAACAACTTACGTGCGGCTTATATACGCCCCCTGATTTTCTCAGGTTCCAATATGCACCTCACGTCAGCAACGTCATCCAATATCCTGATAGCAGCCTGGGAATGGGGGCCTTACTTAGGACAAAATCTTCTGCGAGTTTGCACGTCAAGTATCCAACGACCCAATCCGAAATCATCCCGGATTGATGCTAAGGTGTCTGGACAGTACATTCACGCTATTCTAGCCTCGAGTGACGCCATTAAGCAAGGATTTGACGAAGCGCTATTATTAGATCAAGATGGGTTTATTGCTCAAGCGGCCAGCGAAAATCTATTTATTGAAAGGGATTTTAAATTATACACGCCGCCATTGAACAAGGTTTTCCCGGGTATCACACGCCAAACTGTGATCGACTTATGTCGGGAGCTGCACATCGATATTATTGAAAAAAACCTTTCGATTGACGACGTGCTCCATGCCGACAGCGCTTTTTTAAGTGGAACTGCTGCTGAAATTATCGGCATCAAAGAAGTTGATGGCGTAATATACAAAGAGGACTGGGAACACACGATAGGAGCATCTATCCAACGAAAATATAAAAAATTAGTATTAGAAGAAGAGAACTATGAAGTCATCATCTGACACAGAAAAAGCATTAAATAAGTACAGTCGCATCTTTACTCAAGATGAGACGCAGCCGGCCGCCAAAGCGATGCTATATGGTATCGGATTAACCGATGCAGACATGGACAAAGCTCAAGTGGGTATTGCGAGCATGGGGTATGACGGAAACACGTGTAACATGCATTTGAACGACCTGGCTCAAGTTGTCAAAAAAGGCGTATGGAATAATGACCTGGTGGGGTTAACCTTTGGAACAATCGGTGTCAGTGATGGAATGAGCAACGGAACCGATGGCATGCGCTATTCGTTAGTATCGCGTGACGTTATTGCAGATAGTATCGAAACAATTTGTGGCGGTCAATATTACGACGGTTTGATCGCTATTCCGGGTTGTGATAAAAATATGCCTGGCGCCGTCATGGCTATGGGAAGATTAAACCGTCCTTCTATTATGGTTTACGGTGGCACAATAGCACCTGGTCATTATAAGGGACAAGAATTAAATATCGTATCTGCCTTCGAAGCGTTGGGACAGCGTCTATGCGGAAATTTATCGGATGAGGACTACGAAGGAATCATCAAACATACATGTCCGGGAGCAGGTGCCTGTGGAGGAATGTATACAGCAAACACCATGGCTTCTGCGATTGAAGCGTTGGGTATGAGTTTACCATACTCTTCTTCCAACCCGGCTATATCCGAAGAAAAGAAAGCGGAATGTGAAGAGGCCGGTAAGTATATCCGCATCCTCTTGGAAAACGACATTAAACCCTCAGACATCATGACCCGTAAGGCATTCGAGAATGCATTACGGACGATAATTGTTTTAGGAGGAAGCACCAACGCCGTCTTACATTTTATAGCCATTGGAAAATCTGTTGGGGTAGACATCACACAAGATGATTTTCAACGTATGTCAGACATAACGCCAGTGTTAGCAGATTTCAAACCCTCCGGAAAGTTCTTAATGCAGGATTTACACCAGTATGGTGGCACGCCTGCTGTTATGCGGTTTCTTTTGGACCAAGGCCTACTACATGGCGACTGCTTGACCGTCACCGGAAAAACGGTAGCGGAAAATCTGGCAGAGATAAAATCAATCATGGATTACAACCAACCGATTATCCAACGCATGGACAACCCGATCAAAGCCACCGGACACCTACAGATCTTGTACGGTAACCTTGCAGAAAAAGGATCTGTCGCAAAAATATCGGGTAAAGAAGGAGAAAAATTCACAGGGCCAGCACGCGTATTCGACGGTGAACATGAGCTTGTTGATGGAATCTCGTCGGGGCGCATTAAACCGGGCGATGTTGTGGTCATTAAAAATTCTGGACCGATAGGTGCACCGGGTATGCCTGAGATGCTAAAACCGACATCGCTAATTATTGGGGCCGGACTTGGTAAATCGGTCGCGTTGATCACCGATGGGCGTTTTTCTGGAGGCACACATGGATTTGTTGTTGGCCATATTACTCCGGAAGCTTATTCTGGTGGATTGATCGGTTTAGTGGAAGACGACGACATTATCGAGATTGACGCTGTAAACAACACGTTAAATCTAAAGGTTGATGACGCAATCATCGCACAGCGACGCGCTGCGTGGGTACAACCCGCGTTGAAAGTCACGAAGGGTGTTCTTTATAAATATGCGAAAACGGTAGCCGACGCATCGCAAGGGTGTGTGACCGATTTGTAGTGCCCGCAAAACGAATGAATCAACTATACTAGACAAGAGAGCAGAAAGACGGGGTCTAACCTCTCCAATCTAACATCTATAATCTATAAAAAATGAGTACACTGGAAAAAACGGAAACAAAGCCTCAGCAAGAAACGAAATCGGTAGCGCAACTTAGCGGTTCGCAAGCGGTATTGGAGGCTTTAATCCACGAAGGAGTAGACACCGTGTTCGGCTATCCAGGGGGCGCCATCATGCCGATCTATGACGCATTGTACGATTACAACGAGAAATTAACACATATTCTCGTACGTCACGAGCAAGGAGGCATACACGCAGCTCAAGGATATGCACGAACTTCCGGACGTGTCGGCGTAGCTTTCGCTACCAGCGGACCCGGCGCTACCAACTTGGTCACAGGTTTGGCAGATGCCATGATCGATAGTAACCCTATAGTCTGTATTACAGGACAGGTCTTTGCCTCACTCTTGGGAACGGATGCATTCCAAGAAACAGATGTCATTAACATTACGACTCCAGTTACGAAATGGAATTATCAGGTAACCGACGCGACGGAAATTCCGAGCGTGTTGGCCAAAGCTTTCTATATCGCACAGACAGGAAGACCAGGTCCGGTATTAATCGATATTACGAAAAATGCGCAGCTGCAATTATTTGATTACGAAGGCTACACAACGTGTGACCACGTGCGTAGTTACCGGCCAAAACCGATCGTTCGGAAAGAGTATATTGAAGAAGCTGCGAAGGTAATTAACGAAGCAAAAAAGCCGTTTGTTTTATTTGGGCAAGGAATTATTTTGGGTAAGGCAGAAGCCGATTTTAAAGCGTTCATTGAAAAGGGAGGTTTTCCGGCAGCTACGACAGTCATGGGCTTAAGCGCCTTAGAGACAGATCACCCGCAACATGTGGGCATGCTTGGCATGCATGGAAATTATGCACCAAATGTAATGACCAATGAATGCGATGTTTTGATTGCCGTAGGAATGCGTTTTGACGATCGTGTTACCGGCCGTTTGGATAAATATGCCAAACAAGCGAAAGTAATCCATTTGGATATCGATCCTGCAGAAATAGACAAAAACGTAAAGACGACCGTTCCGGTATGGGGAGATTGTAAAGAAACACTCCCACTGCTGACGGAACTGATTGAACAGAACGATCACAGTGCATGGCTATCTCAATTCCGCGAACTGGAAAAAGAAGAAATCAAAGAGGTCATCTACGATGAACTAAATCCTTCATCAGATATTATGACCATGGGTGAAGTCATCCGTGTGCTGAATGAACTAACAGGCGGTAACGCGGTGATTGTAACCGACGTGGGGCAACACCAAATGGTTGCTTGTCGTTATGCGAAATTTAACAGTTCGAAATCGAATGTTACCTCAGGTGGATTGGGTACCATGGGTTTTGGGTTGCCTGCAGCTATTGGCGCTTGGTATGGAGCTCCCGACCGTGATGTCGTGGCGATTATTGGTGATGGGGGGATTCAAATGACTATTCAAGAACTAGGAACCATCATGCAATTCGGTGCGAAAGTGAAGATTTTAATCCTAAATAACGAATTCTTAGGCATGGTGCGGCAGTGGCAACAGTTATTCCATGACAAACGCTACTCCTTTGTTAATATTACAAGCCCCGATTTTGTTGCTGTAGCAAAAGGATACTACATCGAGGGAAACAAAATTTCCGAGCGTAAAGATTTACATCAGGCTTTAAAAACGATGTTGGATCATGACGGCGCTTATCTTCTAGAGGTGATGGTAGGTAAGGAGAACAATGTATTTCCGATGGTTGCACAAGGGACTTCGGTATCCGAAATTAGACTAAAATAATGGAAAAGCAAGAATATACCATTACGTTATATACAGAGAACTCCATCGGTATGATCGGACGCATCTCTGGGATTTTCTCCAGAAGGAAAATCAACATCGAAAGTTTAAACACTTCACCTTCCGAGGTGGATGGCATTCACCGCTTCACGATTTTGATTCACGAAAGTGAAGAAGTTGTTCGTAAACTCTGTCGCCAGATCGAAAAGCAGGTGGAGGCACTAAAAGCCTATTACAATACAGATGAAGAGCTCATTTGGCAAGAACAGGCCCTTTATAAAGTCCCTACAGATATCATTGCTGAAAAAGCTCCTGTAGAACGTCTACTTCGCGAATACGGTGCTTCGGCAGTCGTTATTCGAAATGATTATACGGTGTTTGAGACTGCTGGCCACCGAGAAGAAATCGATAAACTCACAGCAGAACTTACCAAATACGGACTAATTGAGTTTGTACGGGGAGCACGTATCGCTATTATCAAAGACAGCGCAGGGTTCCACTCGAAACTTAAACAGTTTGAGCGCGAAGAACCCGCTCCCGAAATTGTTGAAAACGAATATTTAGATCAAGCCGACAAGGTATTTACGATGTAGTGCGCTATGGAAAAAGTATTTCAATTTATCATCAATACGCGCCGCGCATTTATTGAATTGGTCGATAAACTATCCATCGACGAACTCAACCAGATCCCAGAAGGATTCAACAATAATATTATCTGGAATTTCGGCCATATCGTGGTTAGTACACAGACCCTGTGCTATGTACGCACGGGCATTCTCAACGATGCCTCTACCGTTAAATATGTTGAGGGCTATAAGAAAGGTTCCAAACCAACATATATCGTGGGGCGTGAAGAGGTGGAAGAGCTAAAAGGTTTAGCTATTGCTAGCTTGAAAAAGATCGAAGAAGATTATCAGAATGGTGTTTTTACGCAGATTCAAGCGTTTGAAACATCTACCTATGGTGCCAATTTGCTGACCATCGAAGATGTTCTGATCACGACTGCTGGCCATGACAACCTCCACTTCGGTTACGCACAAGCCCAACGAAGAGTATTAAAATAATAACAGTAATCAACCCAATAGAAAAGACAAAATTTTAATAGTAAAAAACAATGGCAAATTATTTCAACACGTTACCTCTTAGAGAGCAATTAAACCAGCTAGGTCACGCTGAATTTATGGAGACATCTGAATTTGCAGATGGCGTTAACGCTTTAAAAGGTAAAAAAATCGTGATCGTAGGCGCGGGTGCACAAGGTTTGAACCAAGGATTAAATCTGAGAGAAAGTGGCCTCGACATCTCCTATGCTTTACGTAAAGAAGCTATTGAACAGAAAAGAGATTCTTGGAAAAATGCTACCGATAATAATTTTACGGTAGGAACATACGATGAGTTAATCCCGACAGCCGATTTGGTGATTAATTTAACGCCAGATAAGCAACACACTGCTGTTATCACTGCCGTTATGCCCTTAATGAAACAAGGTGCTGCTCTTTCTTACTCACACGGTTTCAATATTGTAGAAGAAGGTATGCAGATCCGTAAGGATATCACCGTATTAATGGTCGCTCCTAAATGTCCTGGATCGGAAGTCCGTGCCGAATATTTACGTGGATTTGGTGTGCCCACATTAATCGCGGTTCACCCAGAAAACGACCCAGAGGGCAAAGGATGGGCTTATGCTAAAGCGTACTGCGTTGGCACTGGTGGTCACCGTGCTGGCGTATTGAAATCTTCCTTCGTAGCCGAAGTAAAATCCGACTTAATGGGCGAACAAACGATTCTTTGTGGCCTATTACAAACAGGATCGATCCTGTCCTTCGATAAAATGGTTGAAAAAGGAATTGATGCAGGATATGCTTCTAAACTAGTCCAATATGGTGTTGAGGTGATTACAGAAGCATTAAAACATGGCGGTGTGAGCGGAATGATGGATCGTTTGTCGAACCCTGCGAAAATCAAAGCTTTCCAAATCTCGGAAGAACTGAAAGATATTATGCGCCCGTTATTTCAGAAACACCAAGACGATATCATGTCGGGAGAGTTTAGTAAGACGATGATGGAAGACTGGGCGAATGGCGACGCCAATCTCTTGAAATGGAGAGCGGAAACTGGAGAAACAGCTTTTGAAAAAACGCCTGCCGGAGACGTAAAAATCGGCGAACAGGAATATTTTGACAACTATCTGTTGATGGTTGCTTTCGTTCGCGCAGGTGTAGAATTGGCTTTCGAGACCATGGTGGAAGCAGGTATCAAACCGGAATCTGCATATTACGAATCATTGCACGAGACACCATTGATCGCAAACACCATTGCACGTAAGAAACTGTTCGAAATGAACCGTGTCATTTCAGACACAGCGGAATATGGCTGTTATTTATTCGACCAAGCCTGCAAACCTTTATTGGCAGACTTTATGAAAAAGGTTGATACAGATCTAGTTGGTAAAAACTACAACGACGGAAAAGACGGGTCGGTGGATAATGTGCAACTCGTACAAGTCAATGAAATTTTACGCAGCCATCCGGTGGAAGTAGTCGGAGTTAAGTTACGTAAAGCAATGACTGCTATGAAAGCGATCAAAACTGTTTAATAATTTCGTAAATTAGACGGTCAAAAAAGGGGTAAAATTCACACAATTAAAATTTTACCCCTTAGCTAATAAATAGAGAAGAGAAAAATGGGAAAAACACTAGTAGAGAAGATTTGGGATGCACATGTGGTGAAGCGTCAAGAGGGCTTCCCCGACATCTTGTACATTGACACGCATTTAATTCATGAGGTAACCTCTCCTCAGGCCTTCGATGGTCTCCGTCAGAGAGGACTGCCCGTATTGCGTCCGCAGCAAACCGTGGCAACGGCGGATCACAATGTACCGACCCTAAATCAGCATTTACCCATCCAAGAGGAACTGTCCCGTTATCAGGTGGACATGTTGACAAAAAACACCAAAGAATTTGGTATAGAGCTTTACGGATTAGGACATCCTTACCAAGGTATCGTGCATGTAATTGGTCCGGAACTTGGTATCACGCAGCCTGGAAAAACCATGGTATGTGGTGATAGCCATACATCGACACACGGTGCTTTCGGCGCGATCGCCTTCGGGATTGGCACCTCGCAGGTGGAACAAGTCTTTGCGACGCAATGTTTGCTTCAGCAGAAACCGAAAACCATGAAAATCGAAGTAAACGGCGAGTTGGCCAAAGGTGTAGGAGCAAAAGATATTATCTTGTATATCATCTCGAAGATATCCGCAGCTGGAGGCACCGGGTATTTTGTCGAATATGCAGGTTCTGCCATTCGCTCGCTCAGCATGGAGGGACGCATGACCATCTGCAATATGAGTATAGAAATGGGTGCACGTGGTGGACTTATCGCACCAGACCAAACCACCTTTGATTATGTGCACGGGCGCGAATTTGCGCCAAAAGGAGAAGAATGGGATAAAGCACTTACCTACTGGAAAACCCTTTACTCCGACGAAGACGCAACATTCGATGTGGTGCTCACATACGACGCTGCAGACATACAGCCAATGATTACTTACGGCACAAACCCTGGTATGGGAATCGGAATCACAGAACCTATACCGGCTACGTTAGCACAACCGGAGAGCGAACGGCCTTCCTATGAAAAAGCATTAAACTATATGGGTTTTCATGATCGAGAACAGCTATTAGGCAAGCCTGTCGATTATGTTTTTATCGGTAGCTGTACCAATTCGCGGATTGAAGATCTTCGTCAAGTTGCGGCTTTCGTTCAAGGAAAGAGAAAAGCAGATGGCGTGGAAGTCTGGATTGTTCCTGGATCCAAACAGGTAGAAGCACAGGCCAAAGAAGAAGGCATAGATAAAATATTTGAAGCAGCTGGTTTTATGTTGCGCGAACCTGGCTGTTCGGCATGTCTAGGCATGAACGAGGATAAGATTCCTGCAGGTAAATATTGTATCTCCACGTCTAATAGGAATTTCGAAGGGCGTCAGGGGCCTAATGCACGCACCATGCTGGCTAGTCCATTAACAGCTGCTGCAGCGGCCGTAACGGGCAAAATTGTAGATGTGAGAGAGTTGTTAGATGCCTAAAAATAAAGAGCTAAAAATGAAAAAATTCGAAAAATTAACGTCGCAGATCGTCCCTTTACCTATTGAAAATATCGATACTGACCAAATCATTCCGGCCCGCTTTTTAAAAGCAACCACTCGTGATGGATTTGGCGATAATCTGTTTCGTGACTGGCGTTTTGACGGAGACAACCAACCGAAAGCGGAATTCGTTATGAATAATCCGACCTATAGTGGCAGAATTCTAGTTGCCGGAAAGAACTTTGGTTGTGGTTCCAGTCGGGAACACGCTGCTTGGGCTATCCAAGATTATGGATTCGATGTTGTCATCAGTTCTTTTTTTGCAGATATCTTCAAAGGCAATGCGTTGAACAATGGTGTTTTGCCCATTCAAGTACCGGAAGAGTTCCTCGAAAAAATATTTGCGGTGGTGTTTGCAAACCCAAACACGGAATTAACAGTTGATTTGGAGGCGCAAACAGTACGGATTGACGAAACCGGCGACACCTACCTCTTCGAAATCAACCCTTATAAAAAATCATGCTTAATTAATGGCTACGACGATATCGACTTTATCCTTAGCCATAAGGATGCGATTGAAGCATTCGAACAAAACAGATAATGACAAAACCTGTCGTCCATATCACCAATTTAAATCTGCGCTATGCGGAACAAACCGTGTTGCGCGATTTAAACTGGTGTATCTATCCCGGTGAACACTGGGTAATCGGTGGAAAAAGCGGCTCAGGAAAGTCTTCGCTTGCCCAAGCCATAACGAAACAAGGAAGCACAAGCGGAACTGTTGATTTTTGGTTTGATCCCACGCTGAAACGCCCTGCAATAGCTCATTATGTAGCTAATTGGTACCAGTTTACGAACCTGGAGGGGGATCGAAATTTCTATTATCAACAACGATACAACAAACATCAGCAAAATGACACACTGACTGTTTATGCTGATTTAATCCATTTTGGGCAAAAGCATCACCTCGATTTTAGCGATGCGGAACCCATACTGGCAGCCCTTGGTTTTACCAATTTCCGGGAAACACAACTTATTGAGCTTTCTAGTGGCGAGCATAAAAAAGTACAATTGGTACAAGCGTTGTGGCTAAAACCTCAGGTCTTAATTTTAGATGAACCCTATACCGGATTAGACAAACAATCCCGCAGGAATCTAAATGCAATAATAAACCACATAGCGGATACCGGTACGACGATCATCTTGATTACAAACGACCCGCATATACCGAATGCGATCAACAGATTTGCACATATTAAAGGTGGACAGCTGGAAATTGTGGATGAACTATCCAACATACAGCAGGATGACAAACGAACGCGGAAACCCCTCCCCTATTTCTTGCAGCAAGCTCCGGCAGTAAATCATGAGACACTCGTTGAGCTACGCAATGTTTCGGTACGATACGGAGAAAAGGTTGTTCTTAAGCATATTAACTGGCGGGTCAATGCCGGCGAAAAATGGCTATTACAGGGCCCGAATGGTTCTGGCAAATCGACCTTACTGAGTTTGCTCAATGGCGACCATCCGCAGGCATATGCCAGTGACATTTGGTTATTCGGCCAAAAGAGAGGATCAGGAGAAAGCATTTGGGATATCAAAGAAAAAATTGGGATTATATCGCCGGAACTACATTGGTATTTTGATAAAAACGCGACGGTTTGGCATGCCATCGCATCCGGTTTTTACGACAGTATCGGTTGGTTTCTTCAAGTCAAATACGAAGAAAAAAAACAGATAGAACAGCTGTTGGATTTCTTCGATCTATTGGACGATAAAAATAAATTGCTCCATACGTTGCCCTTGGGAAAACAACGGTTAGCCTTGTTAGCCCGAACCATTATTAAGAATCCGCAATTATTGATTTTGGATGAACCGTGTCAAGGTTTAGACAGGTCCCAAACAGCTCATTTTAACGCCGTCGTCGATGAGCTCAGTGCTTATGGCAAAACGTTAATTTATGTCGGCCATTATGAGTCGCAATTGCCATCCTCACTAGATCATCGTTTAGTATTGGAAAATGGAGAGGTCGTAACCTCTGAATATATAGAAGAAAGTGTACAATAGGTGCCGAAGGATCGATGCTATACGAAAAGGCATGTTCACGCCACATGGTATCGCAGGCCATTCGCCATTGTAAAAAAAAAGATAACGCCTGCGTGGTAAAAATGGCAAATATCGGCTTAGGTCGACCATTGTATTAACCATTGAAGGTGCCATCTAATCACTAAGAAGTAAAAATTGACAGATGAAAAAAAACATTTTAATTATCCCAGGAGACGGAATAGGACAAGAAGTAACCACCTGGGGTAAACAAGTCTTAGAAGCCATAGCACAACAGTATGGCCACGCATTTAGTTTTGACGAAGCTATTATGGGACACACGGCTATCGAAGCGACAGGATCTCCATTGCCCGACGAAACGTTAGAAAAAGCAAAAGCATCAGATGCTATTTTATTCGGTGCAATAGGTCATGCCAAATACGATAACGATCCGTCAGCGAAGGTAAGACCGGAGCAAGGGCTGTTGAAAATTCGTAAAGAGCTCGGCTTGTATGCGAACTTAAGACCCATACTTTTATTTGATGAATTGCTGGACGCCTCTAGCTTAAAGCCGGAAGTGCTACGTGGAACAGATATTTTATTCTTCCGAGAGCTGACAGGTGATGTATATTTCGGCGAGAAGAAAAGGAATGACGATAACACCTTCGCTTCTGACCTCATGAATTATCACCGCTACGAAGTGGAGCGTATCGCGCGCAAAGCATATGAAGCTGCCCGTACACGTAACAAAAGACTTTGCTCAGTGGATAAGGCAAACGTACTAGAAACATCTCGACTGTGGCGCGAAGTCGTACAAGAATTAGCTAAAGAATATGCAGACGTGGAAACGGAGCATATGTTCATTGACAACGCGGCGATGCAGTTAGTAAAGAATCCGAAAAAATTTGATGTAGTGCTTACGGCCAATCTGTTTGGCGATATTCTTACTGATGAAGCTTCACAAATCGCAGGATCTATGGGCATGCTAGCCTCTGCATCCATTGGCGATGGCACCGGCTTTTTTGAGCCAATACATGGATCCGCACATGATATCGCTGGACAGAACAAAGCCAATCCGTTGGCTTCTATCCTTTCGGCGGCGTTGATGCTTGATATTGCCTTTGGCCTTCAAGCGGAGGCTAAGGCCGTTACTAAAGCGGTTGCTGATACGCTAAAAGCAGGCTGGAGAACTGGAGATATTGCCAATGCAGAAACACCTGCGGACCGTATCTTAGGCACCAATGAGATGGGAGCTAAAGTTCTTGAGTTTTTAGCATCGTAAAGAGCGAACGCGAGTGAACTCCCGATTCCAATTGGACTCAAAAAAACGTTTCAAAAACGTTACAACTAGTTGAATTTTAACTTTTTAATTTAAAATTATGTTACACGATCCGAATCACTTATACATTTTCGACACCACACTTCGCGACGGCGAACAGGTTCCAGGCTGTCAATTGACTACGCCAGAAAAAATTGAGATCGCAAAAGACCTAGAGTCGCTGGGCGTCGATATTATTGAAGCGGGATTTCCGGTATCAAGTCCAGGTGATTTTCAATCTGTGGTTGAATTGTCTAAAGCCGTAGATGATGTTATTATCTGTGCGCTAACACGGGCTAATAAAAACGATATCGATGTAGCTGCAGATGCATTAAAATATGCAAAACGTCCACGTATACACACAGGAATAGGATCCTCGGACATGCATATCAAATATAAATTTAATTCGTCACGGGAAGAGATTTTAGAACGCGCAGTGGCGGCGGTCAAACACGCCAAGTCTTATGTAGAAGATGTCGAATTTTATGCAGAAGATGCGGGTCGTGCGGATTTGGGATATCTATCCCAAATGGTTGAAGCTGTTATCGCCGCCGGCGCAACGGTCGTGAATATTCCAGACACCAACGGCTATTGTCTACCTGACCAATATGGATCAAAAATTCAATATTTAAAAGACCATGTGCGTAATATTGATCAAGCCATCATCTCCGCTCATTGCCATAATGATCTAGGCTTGGCCACGGCCAATTCCATAGCGGCAGTGCAACATGGCGCCCGCCAGGTGGAATGCACCATAAATGGTATCGGTGAACGAGCAGGAAATACTTCACTAGAGGAAGTAGCTATGATCCTAAAGGTACACCAGCAGCAATTTCCTGGTCTAACCTCCAATATCAATAGCACGATGTTTACAGCGATTTCTCGCAAAGTCAGTGCTATGATGCGCATGCCTGTGCAACCAAATAAGGCGATTGTAGGTAAAAATGCGTTCGCACACAGCTCGGGGATTCATCAAGATGGATTCCTTAAGCATCGGGAAAATTATGAAATCATTCGTCCAGAAGACGTCGGATTAGACGAGGCCGACATTATATTGACAGCGCGTTCGGGCCGGCATGCTCTTAAACATCATTTAGAGCGGTTAGGTTATCAGCTCGACAAAGATCAACTAGCAGCTACATATGAAAAATTCCTCATTTTAGCTGATGGAAAGAAAGACCTTTGCGACGACGACCTAAAAGCATTGATGCAAGCGTAGTTTTCGTCAACGAGAAATTGTTAAACCCGCTAAGCCAGAGAAGCTACATCCAGAAAACGTCTGACAGAAGCCCCTAGGGCTCGCCAGACGTTTTCTGATATTTATATTATTTTTTTAAAATGGATCTATCAACCTTAACCATAGACTCTCGACAAGCAGCTGAACGCATCAAGGGCATTGTTAACCGTACTCCACTGCAATACAACTTACATCTATCCGAAAAGTACGGAGCCGATGTATACCTAAAACGAGAAGACCTTCAAGTTGTTCGCTCGTATAAGCTACGTGGCGCGTACAATAAAATTGTCAGCCTTTCTGATGACCAACGCAGTCGAGGCGTCACCTGTGCTAGTGCAGGCAACCATGCACAAGGGGTCGCGCTTTCTTGCAAAAAACTCAATATTAAAGGCATTATCTTTATGCCCGGCCCCACTCCTCGCCAAAAAATCACACAAACTGAAATGTGGGGAAATGGCAGTATAGAGATCGTATTGACCGGAGACACTTTTGACGACTGTCAGAAAGCCGCTTTGGAATATAGCAAAGAACATAATATGACCTTTATTCCTCCGTTTGATGATGAGAAGGTTATTGAAGGACAAGGTACAGTAGCCGTCGAGATCTTGGAAGACCTTCCGGATTTGGATGCAATTTTTATTCCTATCGGAGGCGGAGGATTATCATCGGGTGTAAGTTACCACATGAAAAAGTACGCTCCACACGTGAAACTGTACGGTATCGAACCAGAGGGCGCCCCCTCCATGTTGGCGGCTCTTCAGCATAACGGCCCTATCGAGCTGGATCACATTAATAAGTTTGTGGATGGCGCCGCCGTTAAAAAGATTGGTGCATTAACGTATGCTATCAGCAGTCAACTATTGGATAGCGTAAAACCTGTACCTGAAGGCAAAATCTGTACAACGATTCTGCAGCTTTACAACAAAGATGCCATCGTGGCTGAGCCCGCCGGTGCACTTTCTATTGCTGCCCTCGAATTTCATAGAGAAGAGATCAAGGGAAAAAAGGTCGTCTGTATTGTATCGGGCGGAAACAACGATATCGATCGTATGAGCGAAATCAAAGAGATGTCTCTTCTTTATGAAGGATTCAAACATTATTTTATCGTTCGTTTCCCACAGCGTCCCGGAGCCTTGCGTTTATTGGTAACTGAAGTGCTTGGGCCGAAAGACGATATTACCCGTTTTGAGTATATCAAAAAAACAGAGCGCGAACGCGGGCCAGCACTGATTGGTATCGAACTCAACGATCCAAAAGATTATACGACATTTATTGAACGGATGAAAGCATACAAATTTGATTTCATCGAAATAAATAAAGACCAAACACTCTTTGAATATTTGGTCTAAGATATTTAAAAAGATATAGCCATTCGATTAGAACGGCTATATCTTTTTAACGCTTTTTTGGTAAAAGCCTTTGAAAGAATCCTTTTCGCTTCTTTTTTTTAAGCCCGTAGCCATAACCGTATCCATAACCGTAACCATAGCCATATCCATAACCATAGCCATATCTTGGACCTCCCAATTTTAGTCCATTTAACACAATCGCTAAATGCGAAAGCTTACCTGTTTTATATAGCTTTTCGATTTCAGGAAGTTGTCGTTTATCCATCCTTCCAGCGCGCACAATAAATAACGTCAAATCCGATACTCGGTCTACTACGGTAGCATCCGCGACAACTCCAACGGGTACACCGTCAACAACAACGTAATCATACCGGTTTCTCAATTCTAACAGTAGCTGGTCAAGTCGGGACCCGAGCAGCAATTCGACAGGGTTTGGCGCTATCGCTCCAATGGGATAAAAGTCCAAATTATCGGCAACTCCACTTTCGTAACGAATATCTTCCAATGTCAATGACGCATCTGCTAAATAATGACTTACTCCCCTCCCGTAGTTAACTTCCATACGGGAGGATAGTGTCCCTTTCCGCAAATCCAAATCAAGAATAGCAACTTTTTTATCCAGAAAGGATAAGGTCGTCGACAAATTCAATGCGCTGAATGTTTTTCCTACACCTGCGCCGAAAGAGGTCAATGTTATTACTTTCGGCGCCACCTCATTCTTTGTCATAAAGCTAATATTCGTCCGTAGTATCCGAAACGCTTCTGTTAATGCATCTCGACCGGTCCTGCTAACTAGTATATCTCCGCTAACGGCTTTTCGCTTGGATCGATCTTTAACCAACGGTATTTCACCTAAAAACGGAACAGATATCGTATCTTCAATGTCTCGACGGCCCCGCACACCCGTATCTAACATAAGTAACAACAACAAAATAACTGCAGGCAACATTCCGCCGATAGCCACGCCCATAGCCACTTTACGCAGCATGTTTGGATAAATAGGTTGGCGAGATCCTGAAGCCGGATCAATAATCCGTATATTATCCTCAGTCATGGCTTGATTTAGCGCATTTTCCTCCCTCTTATTTAGTAAGTAGAGATACAGTTCCTCCTTCACCTTTTGCTGACGTTCCACAGACAACATAGCCCGTTGTTTCTCAGGGATCTGTAGCGCCTTACTTCTTGCTTGTCGCTCTTCGCGGAAAATATTATTTCTCTTTATGTCTAAACCTGTTAAAGCGTTATCAACAGCTCTATCGATATTTCCCCGCATCGCTGAAAGCGCACGGTCAAGGTCTTGGATGACTGGATTAGCCGTGTTACCATCTGACAGTCTATTCCGGCGCAACAATGTATAGTTATATTCTGCAATTTGATTTTCAACGCTCGCATCAACCAAGCCCGTGTTGTTCGGAATAAGGTCGCCCCCCTCGCCCTGAGTCTTTAGATATTCACGCATCATTTGCGCCAGTTTAATATCTGTTTCCACACGAGCTCCTTCAGTTTGAAATTGGCGCACATCCGAAACATACATCTGCCCTGCCGAGTTCACATCAATACCTTGGTTTGCGGTTCGTAACCTTTCTATGTCCGATTCAACGATTCCCAATTCATCTTCCATAATGGTCAATCGATCTCGGATAAAATCGGCTGTATTAATTGCTATCTGATTTTTATCTCTAAGATTGACCTCATTATATACACTAATAAGCGTTGTTATCAAATCCGCCGCGCGATCAGGATTCGCATCCTCAGCCGTAATACGGAGGAGCGAAGCGTCATCTTCGAGCTGCGTGATATTCAGATTACCCATAAAATATCCAACCATATCTCCTTGCGTATACTTAGTAACACGTATATCATCGCCAAAGCTACTAGGTACATACTGTATTGTGGGTTTTACAAGAATCTCACCGACCGGCGTTTTAACATATTTATTCAAAGGAATTTTGATGGCCGGTTCCTGATTTTCTTTGGTCCAGGCACTCAAGAGCACCATTTCGTCATCCACTGGAGTGATCGTAAAAGCGTAACTGTCGCTGCCAACCTTACCGCGAACCTCCACTTGCACCGGCGAGTGCTTATACAATTCGTAGGTCCGCAATCCTTTCTCTACAGTATAGCTTTTATCTGCATTGATACGCTCAATAGTTTGCCGCATCAGTTCTTTGGATTTTAGCTGTAAGATTTCGCTTGCCACACTTATCGAATTATAAGAAGAGTTCGTTCGAGTCAACCTTGCCGTAGCCTGAGTATTTGCTGGCGTTTTAATCATCACCGTTTCAGACTGACTATAAATAAAAGGTGTTTTGCTATACTGGTAATAGTAATAGGTCCCAAAGATCCAGATAGACAGTAAAAACCACTTCCAATGGAAGAGCAAATATTTCAGGATATCCAAAATATTGATGCTGCTATCCCCCTTCCCCTGTTGATTTACCTCTTCTTGCAAATTTGTCTTCATCAAGATTTATTTTAATAAGGTGGCTAAAGACAATACGAAAGTTACCATACCCATCGTCAAACCTAATACCCTCCACGTACGTTCTTCTTTCGGTGTAGTCACCGCAGATTTAGGTTCTACATATACTATATCATTTTGTTGCAGGTAGTATGCTGGAGAATTAAATATTTCTTTCGATTCAATATCCGTCATTATTTTCTTACGGACACCCGCCTCTTCGCGTAGTACAACTATTTTGGAAGGATCAGCGTTTCTACTCAGACCACCCGCCTTGGCTATGGCTTCTAGCAACGTAATTTGGGCATCTGGCACATTAATGACACTAATGGCTGCGACCTCACCCATCATGCTAATTTTCAGATTCAGCAGTTCCACTTTGATAACTGGATCGCTGATATAGCTTTCCGAAATCAAACGTTCACGTATTAGCGTTCGAACCTGATCTAAAGTTAGGCCTAGTACATTTAAGCTACCCAAAACGGGAAAATCAATCTTTCCGTTTTTATCCACCAAATAACCTTGTGTTCCGGGAGAAGAAATAAGACCCGAAGCGACACTTCCATCGTCGTTGACTTTATACGCTCCATAACCGCCATTAAATGGGGCTGCTAGCTCTGGATTCTTTGCACTAATAACAATACTTAGTCTGTCATTTTTCTGAACGCGTAGGGCAGGTGCTTCTGCTGTCTCATAAGGCGAGTTGACGTCTAAATCTTTCACGTAAACTACTTTTGAGGCTCCACATGAACTTAGCAGGGCCACCGCCGTTAGCCACATTCCTAAAATAAACTTATTCATTTTATATTATATTATATTATGGTTGTATATATGATCTGTCAATACGTAAATGCCTATTTGGTTAGTCCAGAGTACCAGTGTACCAGCGGAAAGCAGATTGCCTCCATGGGTGCATATCTGAAATAGATCAAAAAACTACGCCACAGACGTTGTCCCTTTCTCGTACGCTCATTTTTTCCTTTTGTCAGGAACCGCTCATCATGAAAACCGAAATTACCAGCTGTTAAAATATCCTGCATCATCCAATCGGCAGAGACCGCTGTTGCCAAAGGAAAAGGCAGATTACTTTTCGGCATACCCAAATACGTCACAAGCAATTTGTGCAAAACCATGATCCATCTAGAAATCCCCAATTTTCGATATACCTGCTTTAATTTCGTTCCATCGACCTGTCCTACATAGGTAGCGTACACACGTGCAGCATCGCAAAGTTGTCGCAATCCTATTCCGAAAGATAGTAAGTGTTTTAAAATATGGACGTTTACCTGTATCATCTGTAACATCGGCGACGGGATTGAAACACTTATATCATTTATCCGTAACGAAGACGCCGTTTCCTCTCGCTCGAGTCGGCGGAGATAGCGGTAAACAAAGGGATTATGAATATCAAAAAGATGCCGATGATGATCAATATCACTGTCTTTCCATACATAACAGACACTTGATCCAGCAACCTTTATTAAGTCAATCCCAGCGAGAGCAATAACGTCGCTTGCCTCATTATATGCATGTTCGTTATCAAAATACCAATCAATGTCACCACATATCCGTCGGGTAGGATTGTGGTAACAGGCCGCCAGCGCCTGCCCCTTAAGTAACAATGGATGCAGCCCTCTGTCAGAAAAAAAAACGACCTGTTCCGCTAATATGGTGTTGATCTTATCGTTTCGTCTTTCAATATGCTCAATCCGCGCAAACCATTCAAAACGTGTTTTCCTCGGCGGCAGAAACGCAACGTCTATTGATTCGAGTCCGTCATAGACAATTCCCTCAACGGTTTGTTGTACGGCTAGTTGAAACAGGCTGTCCCATTCTGTGTCGGATAATGGAAAAGAGGCCGTAGACTCGACCGGACGGTTCCAGAGCCCCGCTCGCAATAACACAAAAAAAACATCTACAACCCGATCCTTTATCATTTTATGAAGTCAATAATCCTCGTTTTTCAAAGTCACGTACAAGTACCGCGGCATCACTCGCTGCGATCGCTTCCGTAACATCATACCGATCCAAAAGAACCTCTGTCACTGATGCTATTGTGAATTCCTTATCTTGCAATGCCTCCCATACATAAGCCGCGGTATCATTCAAGGTATGGATATTGGATAGATCCTCCATTCCCAAGGCGGGTTCCACGATAACATGTTCTCCTCCTAAATGTCTGAGCCGTAAATCTTTTCTTAATTTCATTGTCGGTGTCTAACTCCAAATGTTGTCGTACAAATTTACGCTTTATTGAAGTGAGCACATTATGGTTCAGGAACTTCTTAAATAATTGTAGAATTTCTTCTACTACAATATGTATGGAACTTTAACGGAACTTCGTCTTCCACACCAATAAGATGGAGTAATCCTTCGTCAGTTACTGCCTGAGTAATGCCGTATAAATGGAACGGCTTTTCGCGACCATCGCCTCACGCGTAAAGTAGTTTTGATAACGTTGAGTACTTCCCGTCGACAACCGTTGTCGCAAACCTTCCTCGTCAAAGATTCGTCGCAATGCATTTGCGAGCATTTCTTCATTCTGGGCTTCTACAATCAATCCCGACACGTCTTCTTTATTCACCCAGCTGACTCCAGACCCGGGGATGTAGGTAGATACGACGGGAACTCCTACAGACATCGCTTCAATTTGTACAATAGCAAATGCTTCGGTTTTCCAGATCGAGCTTAAGCAAAACACATCGGCTGCTGCGAAATAGTTAGGAACTTCCTTGTCCGACAAAAATCCCAATAAGCAAACGCGCTCCTTTAAGCCTAAGTCGGCAATTAAATGCTTCAAGGTATCGTGTAAAGGACCTTTACCTCCGATCAAAATCTGATAGTTATCAGGAAGGTTTGCCGCAGCCCGAATCAAATATTCATACCCCTTGTATTCGACCAAACGACCCAGTGAAAAAACAAGACGCTTTCCGGCATAACGTGCCCGAATGGCTCGCACTTGATCCCTATCTACCTGAGCAGGTTCTACGCCGATGGGTATATAATCCAATTTGTGCTGTACATGTTGCAGAAACGTAGACTCCGCAACATATACAGGCGATGTTCCTACGATGATATCTGCACGCTTAATCAACCAATTTTGTAATGGTTTGTACAATTTCAATAACATCCTTTGTTTTAGAATATCCGCATGCCAGTGCAGCACCACCTTACCCTTGTAGCCCGATAACCATAGGGCTAGACAGGCCATGGGATCTGGATGATGAATATGTATGATATCATAGGTGTTTGCGATCTTCCGGAGTGTTGTGATCATCAAAGGAGCAATCATGGTTGCTGCTAATTTTAGCTGGGTAGGCATGACCAATATACGGCCACAGGCATTCAGCGCTATGGTTTCTGCCGGATGATTTTCCGTAGCAGCACACAGCATATCGCATGAAATCCCTTGTTCGGAAAGCCCTAACGTTAGGTCATACATGACCTTTTCTACGCCTCCACGAATCGGATAAAATTTTCCAAGTTGCAATACTTTCATCACATTATACTATTTACAAATCCTTCAGTGAACTGTTATTTTGTCGTTTTTGATCCGTCAAAAGCAAGGAAAATAGTTCGTCCCAAGAGGTCGCCATGGGCTCCTTGTACACCGTCGGGGGCACCTCCTGTAAAAAAGATCGATCCCCTCGTATCAATTTCTTCATCTGATCCGCCAGATGAGCTGGTTGATCCGGGTCGAAGAAAGCCACCTGTTTACTGCCGGCAGCTGTTTCCCTTGCATACGGCAGCCCGGCCAACAACATAGGGCGCTTCAAACTTGCGAACTCTGAAATCGGTAATCCCCAGGTCTCTACTTTAGACGGAAACAGTAGACAATCTGTCTCCTGATACAAACGTTCCAATTCCGCTTTGCTTACAAATCCCATAAAATTCAACGCTTTCACCTGTCCCCAGCGTTTATGTAACCAACGTGCGTACCGATTTTCATCGCCCTTTACAGTAATAAGCACATTAAAATTGTCATATCCTTCTTTCTCCACGATAGCAGCAGCTCGGCAAACGATATCAAAGTTCTTATGACTATTGGGAGATCCCGCGAATAAAAATGTGTACGTTTTTTTTGCCCCGTGGCCGTTATTTGATAATATATCAATTGAAGTGCCGCGCTGCGGCGGAGCCACAATAATTCGATGGAAGTCAAGGGAAAACATATGGCGCATAGCCTCCTTAAACCATTGCTGTTGAACAACCACGTAGGTATTCTCTTTAATATTCGTTTTATAAATACATTTGGTGAACATAGCGAACAACGCAATTTTTGGTGCGAACAACAGGTCGTGCATCCGCCATTTGTAAAAAGAAAAAGCGTTATGGCAATAGACTGCTCTGCGTTCTGCTCGTACAGATGGAGACGTGTCGTGCAGCGATAGCCACAAGTAAACCGGAGACAAGTTTTTGGATATCCTACGTAGGCTTACATATTCGTACCATAACCTATTTACCCAGCGTTTCTTCGGCCACTGCGTTTCAATATATTCAATATTCGGAAAATTAGCCATCTCCTTTTTATAAACAATGGCAACCACACGAAAATCCTCCTGGATAGCCAACGTCGACAAGTACGATAAGCAATCTCTCAGAATAGCCAACGTTCCGGCCTCGACCAGATTAACGGCCGAAACGACGATTGTTCTTCTACTCATGGTCATGCCTCCCCATCTGTTGGTTGAGTTCTTCGAATAGCTGTATCCATTGTTGCATAACACGATCCTTCGAAAATAGGATGCTTTTTTCTCTAGACGCTTTTCCCATGTGCGCACGCAAATCATCATTTTCCATAATTTCCATCAATCTGTTCGCCATCCCTTGTCGATCGTATTCCATTAGTAGATATCCATTTTTCCCATCCACGATAATGTCTCTGGGTCCGCATTTACAGGCGTAGGCAACTAAGGGCAGGCCACAAGCCTGCGCTTCTAAAAGGGTCATGGGAAGCCCCTCGTAACGCGATGTCATGGCCAGTATGGAACTTGCCATATACTCCTGCTCAATATGTTGTACGGGTGCGCGCAGCGACACGGTTTCTCCCAAACCGAGCGCCTCTATTTGCCGTTGCAATTTTTCCTGAAGAGGTCCTTTTCCAAAAATGTCCAACCTCCAATCCGGATGGCACGCATGCACCAAATGCCATACCTGAATCAATTCATCGAAACCTTTCTGATAGTCATAACGTCCCACAGCGATGACGCGCTTTGCTGTTAAAGGGGCATCACCAAGAGACTCAAAGCTATTCGCATTTGGAATCACGAGCATATTCGGAAGAGCCCCCCAATACCCCTTATCTTCTTCGGTTAATACAACAAAACGATCATATTTTTTAGCCAAGGACACGTCTTGTCGGCTACGCCATCGATCGATCATTCTCCAAATCCCCGTCCGATTGTACTGTATGCGCTTAAATCGGGAAAAATGGATTTCCAACACCTTTTTACTTCCCTCCTGCACCTTGTATAGAAAAGAAACATCGTGGTCGAACATCGAGACGACGACATCGGGTTGGAGTTTCGTCAACAAAGCCGTCAGTTTTTTTCTGTGCAAACGCTGCTTACGCAGATAATTTAGCGTCTTTGTTATTGGTCCCTTCCCTTGTTCATCAACATAGTTTATATCTAGATCGTAGCAATGGATCCGTGGATCTACATCGAAGTATGCGGGCTTTCCATTCTGATCCGTCGTTACGATAACGACCGTATATCCTCTACGCACCAGCTCGTTCGCCTTATTGGTCAATACCCTTTCCATGCCGCCCGAATTATGTGTTGCGGCGATACAGTATACGATTTTCATACAGTTGTCGCGGGTGTTAAGTTACGGTTAGTCCCCATAGCATAAAGCAAGGCATAGATGACAAATATATCGGTGGCTACTTTAAGCCAAATGACAAAGGAAAGTAAGAGTAATAACGCGAAAATCCCCCAATAACGGGGATAGAGTTTTGCGAACAAGACAGCATTATAGACAAAAAACAACGCGAAAACGCTAAACCCAAGTATTCCGCAATACAGTATAAAGCGACAGTAGCCGATGTCGGTACTGTAGACCCAATTGTCGAAAAGACCCGAGCCAATCAACCAAGTTTTTGCGTCTGTCGGCCATACCCACATCTCCCGGTTCAATTTATCGGTAGAGTCGGTACGCCACTCCCCTTTTTCCACCCAGTTAAAGAATCCCTCAAAAGCAAATCGTAGGTGATCGTGAAATGCTTCGTCGGTTTGATACAAATACGTAGCAATGAAAATGGCCAACAACAAAAGTCCACCAAACCATATCCCCAATTTAATGGATTCATATTTCACAATGATACGGAAGAGTCCAGACGCAGCAACGAAGTACAGGGTTGCAAAGCCTACGCCCGCCATCGTAGTTCGTGCGATCATATTACCGACCAATGCAATGGTAAAAAATGCCACCAACAGGAGTGCTATTGTCCAAGGAGTCCTGCGCGTCTGCGGATCACGGCTCAGCACACCGGCAATCATAATTAATACAATCGAAAACCGCACACCAGCCGTGTCTAAGGCTGCTCCAATACCATAGAGTCGATCTACCTCTTCAAAGAACTCTTGTCCCTGACTGACATAACTGTCGACAGCTATCTGAACGGACGGGATGTTATCAATTAAAAGAGCAGCAACACACTGTCCAAAACATACCCCCGCCAAATAGAATGTCAACAAGGGTATATCCACACGCCCATGTTGCATGCGTAAACAAGCATAGACGCCATAGGCTGCCAACAACCATACCGCAAAACTGGAATAATAGGACGCATAGGAATAGTCGTTTGTTTCATTGACATCGACAGCGATAAAACATACCAGTGAAAATAAGACGACTAAACCAATCGCTCCGAGCAATGCTCTAGGAACACGAACCGCCCTTCTCTGAATACAATCAAAGCCCAGTGCTATGATTCCTAAACCGGCTAATATAACTTTTGTATTTAAAGACGACGGCAGAAAGGTAAAGCCTATTGGAAAGAAATAGAAACTGACCAATCCCCCCATCAACATATATTGAACAAAACGAACTATTGCCATGCGCTTTACTTATTTATAGATGACACCATATATCACTCTTGTCAACAGATAATAATGAAACTTTAATATCCAGAATTGTTTATTTAGTGCGGCCCACCGCAACAGGCGCAATCGAGCGGGTAATTCACGCTTGCTCCAGGATGTTGTGTTGATCTCCGGAAACCAACTCAGCCAGGTCCTATAACTGGAATTTTTATCCGAAATCAAAAAAGGCAGTTTAATATGAAACTTCAGCAGGTCGATCAATTTGCCAACCCGACCTGCAAACCTGCTTGTTTTCAGACTACGTTCCACTTCATCTACATGAAAGGTAACCTGTTCCATATGCTGAGCGGAGTACAACCGGGTTAAGGACTCTTCATTTGACTTTTCATAGTGATAAAGCCCCCTATCTACATAGGCAACATGTTGCGCAACACTAAATAACCGTACCATAATCAGTAAATCTTCGCCCATATTCATCCCGTCTATAAATCGGATCGCATAATCCTCATAGAGCGTACGTTTCACCAAAAATAGCCAAAGATTCCATCGCATCGTACCTGCCAAGATCTTCGAAATAGCATCCCAGGGATCCGCAAAATAAGGTTGCTTCATTTTACGTTCGCCGCCCACAAAAGACAAGAACCAATTACATCCCACAATATCCGCTTTCGTTGCCAGTGCGGTATCGACCATGACCGAGATCGCATCAGGTTCAAGTCGATCGTCTGCATCAACGTAATAAATAAAATCACCTGTCACTAAGTTCAGGCCCGTGTTACGAGCAGCAGCAACTCCTTTATTCATTACGTGGGAGTAAACCTGTACCCGTATGCGATGCGAAACGTCCGAGCAAAACTCTTCGATCAGGGTTAAACTGTTATCCTGGCTACAATCATTGACAAAAATCAATTCTATAGCAGAATAAGTCTGGCTCTCCAAGGCACCTAGACATACCGGCAGCGTTTTTTCTGCGTTGAAAACCGGTACGATAATGGAAACAAAAGGTTGTTTATTCGCCATGTGCTAATTCATTATTGGTTTTCGCCGGTACAATCGATGCTAAAAGACGGTCCACTATTTCTATCTGCGAACTGTTAAACTTACGAGCAAACATATAATTCGCGGAAATCAGCTCATCGAAATCGTCATTTCCCCAGTCGTGCAATACGTTATCCTTCCATCGAATTAGCCGCTGTGAGCCTGTTCCCTCCAGCGCTACATCGTAAATATCTGCTCGAAAAGATGAGTTCCAGCATAACGTCTGCAAAACGATTTCGTCGGCGCAAAATGTCATCTTGTATTGCGCTAAGATATGCTTTTTCTGGGTAAGCACGTAAGATACAAAGGGTTCCGTCACACTTACCCACTGCGTGCCTTTCTTGAAATTGATCGCCCGATGTCGGTATACGGCGAATAGAAACTGTAGTCGCAAACCTAAAAATCGAATTACCCTCCTAATGCTCCCAGTGGTACCCGACACAGTGCGAAAATGACGCGGAAAAAGATGATACCGGCGCACTTTTCTAGTAATCTGTTCCGATTGATCTCCTGCGGAGAATCCGATAAATAGTTTTCCTGCGTGATTATTGAAGAACGTATGGATTTCCGCTTGGCTACGTAACGGCATATCTACTCCGGACAACAAATGATAATGCCCATAAGGCCCCCTTTTCTGCGCTTCTTCAAATAAGAGCAACTCCGCTTCAATGACACTCACGTCGCCCCAACGCACATCGATGCGCTCTTCCAATACATACAAGTGTGCAAAACGTGTTGCCAGTTGTGGCAACGTTCCTACCTTTCGATCGACGTGAATAAAAATATCATTCTGTTCATGATCTAGTGCGATTAATAAACGTCCCAAAATATCAAATTCATGGTGGGCAAGTATCAAATACGCATGTTTTATCTGTTCCATCATTTCAATCCTAAACCGTTCTCTTACCATTCAACTGTTCAACCATCTCCCGGAAACGCTTCATCGCCTCCGCACCAAAGTAGGACATTTTGTGCATATCATTCCATGCTATGACATCGGCATAGACGATAGCACTATCGGGATTATTGATTTTCGCCTGCAACAAATGCGGAACCGTATCGCTGACCACCGGACAGCGATCATAACGATCGGTATGCTCCGTCAGTACCTCAAATAATATCTGGAAGAAGAAATAATCAATGATATCGTTTTGCTTTTCCCAATAGTGTAACAGTAGATCTTGCAATGCTTGGATCAAAACGCCCTCCTTCCTTGCAAACAAAATACTGTTTAACATACGCACTTTAAATCGAGCATCCCATCCCCAATAATATGCGTAGCTTTGTTCCCAAAATTTTCGATCCGAAACCGCACCATCCCGTTGATAGACAAAGTAAGGCAATTGCCGCAAAGATTCAGGCAAAGGCTTCGTCAGCAAGATCGTAGCGTCCAACCAGACTCCCCCATACGTACACAGCAAGCAAACACGTAACAGATCAGAAAAAAAAGTTCGATTGAAGGCTGGATTTTGTCTCTTTTCCTGAACGAATGCGGGCATGTCCAGATAATCCAAAATGTTGCCGTCATGCAATCGTACCACGCGGTAATCCCCTTTATGCGTAGTTACCGACTCCGTACAGATACGAACCACCTCCGGCACGTTACGATCATCAAACCCCTGTCCCCAATATTGCCAAATAATCTTATCGGATCCAAAATCGATTTTAGGTGAAAAACGAAATGTAGACAGTTTTCCCTGATGATAATCTTCCACGACAGGCTTCCAAAAGTCATACACCTTTTTGTGCTGAAGCCAAATTTTTCGCTTTCGCATCGCTCGCCAAATCGCCTGAAAAGGTTCTTGGTGTACTGCTTTCTTTAGGAAGGGAGAAATCATTGGTTTACAGTTATGACTTTACTTGTTTTAAAATATCGTATACAATATCCATATGCTGCTCACTGAACTTACGCGCGAACAGGCATCCGGATTCCATCAAAAGCGCGTAGTCCCGATTTGTTAACACCCTTGCATTGGCATTTTCCTGAATATCATCATACAGCAACTGTGCATCATTCTTTATGAAAAAGGGATCTTTTGAAGTCTCCAATAGATAAGGAATGAAAAATTCATCTCCACAGAATGTCCATCTAAATTCTTTTAGAATACGTGCTTTATTTAGCACGATATAAGCCACCGCCTTTGGTGTCAAACTGACCCAATTATTGGCCTTGATCTGCACCGCAGGCGGCATCCGTTGGATGCGACACATATATTGTACTTTCAGTAACCCATGCCATACGCGAGAAGAAACCGCCCTTAGGAACGAATTTGGATGTTGGTACCCATTTAAACAAAAATGATAGCGTCCAAGTTTCATATTTACTTCATACTTATTGGTATACATAAAGCGAAGCAATTCACTGTTTCGATTTTCCTCTTTCGCAAAGTAGGCATGTATAGCATCCTGTGGCTTTAAGGGCAGATGCGTACCGGATAGCACATGATACCGTATGTAATTCCCACCGCGGCGAATAGTTTCTTCGAACAAAGCATATTCTGCTTTTATTTGAGACATCGTTCCCCAGCGCACGTCAATGCGTTCTTCCGTATAAAAAAGACCGGCAGATTCCGTGTTCAACCGTGGACATGTTTTCACCTTTTGATCAACATGCACAAAAATATCATTACGATCATCATCCAAAGCATCGATCAGCTTTTGAAGTACCCCAAATTCATTATGTGCCATAATCAGATAAGCGTGTCTCATACTCATCTATTTCTTAAACGTCTATATAGGTGACGACTCCCGTCAATGAGCCGTCTTCCTACAGGATTTCTATACATTTTTGACAACCAGTACAACCCTTTAGGTACCACCATCAGCTCCTTCACCTCGGCCGGCAGTTGCTCGAAATGATCCCACCATATCGCAAACCCAATCGTAAATGTGTTCCAAGGTTTTGCTCCCGTGTAGTGTACATTTCCAGTTTTTTGAACGTTTAGCCAATCTGCTTCCGTGTAGTATTTCAAAAATGCGGCTTTATATTGCGGTAGCCAAAATGTTCGAATACTGTTCCAATAGGGTGGTAGCCCCCTGATTCTTCCATGACACAATTGATTGATGACATCCTGATCCGGAAATTCCAGATAGTCTGCCTTTGCAGCGTGCAACAGTTTATCGACCATCTGATCCTCACGCAACGCGTGTAGGTTCATCACCAACAATCCAGAATTGATATAGTGTCCAGGCTGACAGCCAATGGATTCCAGATAGGCCTCTTGAAAGTCTAATGTTGCCTCAAATACGCCTGCCATATACTGAGCTCCCATTTCTGTATCCCTATAAAGATCTGCTAGATTAGTTCTAAAGATCATATCACAATCCACATACAATACTTTCTCGTAATCCATTAAGATCGTGGGCAACAGCAGCCGATAAGAAGCCGCTACTGTATATTTCTCATCGACATAAATATCAGACAACGCACCTTCCAGGTTGATATACGAAAATACAGCACTATCGCCAACTAAGCGCACCAATTTATCCATATAGGAGGGAGAAAGCGGCTCCGTCAGCAGGCAGATGAAATGAAAATGGTCCGTGGATTTAGCTGATTTTAGAATAGACAAAATACACGTAGCTGCCGGAACAAAATAGTTCGGCGTAAATGCCAACACGATTGGGATACTATTTACTGCGAAGTTCGTCATCTTTTCATTCAGATTTTCTTATCCACCATGACCAATTAGCTGATCCTTCCAAAATCGTAAAAACATAACGAATTTATCCCTCCGAGTTAGAAGGCGGCACTTATTAATCTCGTAAAACTTATAAAACGGCAAATGCCGAATAACAAGGTTATAATAATCATATGTACACTTTGCATACAATACGGGCCAGGTTGTTTTCTCGAACATAAATTGATCCAAAGGATCTTCGGGCCGTTCATACGATAGATTTTTTAGCCATTCAAACAACAAAGTATTTGCTTCTAGTTTTTCCGCCAACTTGTTTATGTTACTCGACAGGTGGATAGCTGAAATTCGAAAACTGAACAGCATACGAGGGCTGCTGGCCACCCCCTTTTCCGACATTCGTACCCCAATTGCAGTATCCGAACCGAAGGCACATGGAAAATCTATAAAGCCATTCTTTTTGAGTACCTCCGTCTTGAACATCATATTGCCCATACAGGTGAAGGCCGTGGCCTGAATCCAATAGAAAAGATAGTGATATTTACTACAGTATTCAGGAAGGATGCCGTCGATTCCGATCAATTGATTGTGTTCATCAATTTGTTGCGCGCCTGTTCGTATCAAGTCCACGTGTGGGTATCGCTGGGACAATCCAACGCATGTTTGCAAAAACTCCGGGTGGTAATAGTCGTCATCTGCCGCAAGAACTAAATACGTGCCTGAAGCGTATGCTATACAATTTGTCCATTGTGCAACTAGACTTCTTCCCCCAATATTTTGAGGGTTCCGATAGTATTGAATCCGAGGGTCGTCATATTGACGGACGATACGCTCCAAATCTTCTGGCGAATCATCGTCCACAATTATGAGTTCGTAATCGGTAAAGGTCTGCGCCAAAATGCTGTCCAGTGCTTGCTGAAGGAAGGCGGCCTTATAGGCTGGGAGTACAACGGATACAAAAGCCATACTTTACAATTAATGTGGATGAACAATTTTAGCCGGAACACCAACAACCGTAACATGAGGTTCTAAGACAGCGTGAACGACCACTGCGCCTGCCCCAATCTTTACGCCGTCTGCAATGGTTATTCCCCCAAGAACTTGAGCGCCTTGCCCAATATCCACCTGATCGCCAATACGGGGCGAATCATCCGGGAATGTTCCCTTGCTCCCGATGCAGCAATTCCCATGTATCGTACAATTTTTACCAATCCGAGCCTTCGGATTAACGATAATGGATCCGTAGTGGTAAATTTTTAATCCGCTTTCAAAGCAACCGGCTGGTATAAAAAAGCCCAATTTCACACCTAATAAATTCTTCCGTCGTTGATAATAATACCGCAACAGCTTATTCGGTGCATGGAAGGTGTAAAATTCTTCCTTTCTCAAGAAAGACACATAGCGCCGGATATAATATTGTTCAGACTTTAAAAACGAGTCTACAAAAAATGCCTTGGACAAAAACGCAGGAAAAAAATAGGGATCCTGCTCAATATAATCTTTACGTGTCATGTCTATTGTTTATTGATTCAACATCCGGCATTGCTACACGGCATAGTTCTTATATTTAGCTTGTAGCGCAAAAGGAGCGGCCTTCAACAAATCTGTCTGCAATTCTTTCAGCGACCGATTGATTTTTGAACAGGAGCTGTGCTCTTCAAACAGTTGTCGCCAATGGGTCACGTCCGACAATATCTCGTCGATATTTGAAAACCCGTTATAAAGGGGAATATCCACAGAACTAAAATAATCGTGAAATTTAAATCCATCTGTGTCGATGTAGCCGTGCTTGATCCAAAGAGCGGGAATACCGTACGCATGCGCGACGATCAATCCGTGCAATGAACTCGATAAAATGTATCTACACGCAGCGATTTCGCTCGTGATACGTTCTACATCTTTGCTACGAAAATCAATAATTGCGTAGTTGTCACCATACTTATCTTTAAAATAATCTACCTCTTTCCAATGCGGAATCAACGCAATTTCTGTCGATTTTTCAGAGCTTCCTTCCAACCAAAGTGGCAATAACAGGGCCGGATCACCATATATGCCGCAAGCATTCCCGCCCAGGTCGATCAACTTTTGTTCCGTAAGCTTTCCGCGCACGGCATAGACATCGCCCCCAGCGAAGGAGTCGTGCTCGTTCATAAAACCCGCCCCCCAAACCTTTGCTCTTTTGGGCATCCAACTCAAAATAGAACCTATCACCCCATACACCTCTTGATGCGGGAACAGTATGGTTCGTATAATGGGACGATCGCCCGTCAAAAGCGCTTTCATCCGTTTACCACGCGAGAGTGTAATATCTTTAAATTGTACAACCCCTCCAGTCAACTCCTCGACCAAACGAGGACTTAACGCATCTCCATAATTAGGAGCGTTCCAGTATATAAGGTTAATCTTCATGGAGAGACATTTTTTTCATAAACACTAAATTTTTAACCCAACTTCTTTCCCTATGTTCCATGGCGACAAAGTACACATAAGATGCAGTAGAGAAAACGGTTAGGGCGCCGACTGATAGCAGCCGGACGATAGAAGGCGTTAACGATAAATAACAAATCACTGGAAAAATCGCAGAAACGATCATTCCACCTAGGCAAGGCCAAACGACGTTCGACATATATTGGCGCACAGACAAGTTTATAAGCCGTCTGATCAATAATACACGAGCAACTTGACCGATTAAAACAATTATCAGATGTACCCAAAAAACAATCAATGGTGAATAACCCGATTTCAAAAACAGATAGGAAATCGGTACGATGGTCAGAAGCAATGTACCCAGGATCAATTGATACTGTCGTATTCGTCCGGTAGCCTTCGCAGATAATACCAACGGATTTGCCAGACAATCGATTAGAGATATAACAAACATAAACCGCAGAAACTCCACAGTATATTCAGGTACCGTACCAAGCCATATGGAAAGCACAACCTTCGCTTCCAAAAAAATAGGTAGAGAAAGCAGAAGCATGAGAAAAAACGAATACTTTGAACTCGTATAAATCAATTTATGCATATAAGCCAGATCATTCCCTGCGTAGCTTTTCGTTATTTGTGGGTTGATCGCTGTTTGGAAGCCGGCAACAAATCGCATGAGCAGGCCTTGTACTTGCACGGCAATACCTCGGGCTGCATTGACTACCGCTCCAAAAAATATATTTAGCAATAGGTTCACACCCTCGGTAAAAAGTACCACGGCAGAGTCCCCGATCAAACTCCAACCAGCAAAAGATGTCATCTCTTTAACCACCCGTTTATTCCAAACCATGCCTGTCTTTGCCTCCATAAAATTCCGATAACAATAGGTCCAATAAACTACCTGACCTATGACTTGAACGGTCAAAAGGATCAGGGCATACGCCTTCAACTTGTCGGCTCCAACAACTTGCAACACCAAAACACCACCTAACTTGAGCAAGGTGTCGGCAATGGAAAAATAGGCCAAAAAACCCATCTTTTCGTGTGCAATAATGGTCGCTCCTAGTGGTACATTGACGATCGCTAGGAAAGTCGTGGCTATTGAGCAATAAAACACCCAGAACGCTGCGTCCAATCGATCATCCGGAATCACCATACGATGTTCGATAAACCACGTTCCAATCGGTCCTGCAACCAAACAAATACATACCGCTATGACGAAATGCACAAATAGGCTTACCCCAAAATAGGTTTTCGAAAGCTCTATGTCCTGACGTCCTAAGGCAAAGGTCAGGTACCTACTCGTAGATGAAGACATCGCGGAATTCAATAATCCGAAAAAAGTAATGACTCCCCCCACCACATTGTAGATCCCAAAATCCTCTACGCCCAAGGTTTGTAATACAATGCGCGACGTGTACAGGCCCACGAGGAGCCCAACGACAACCTGAACGTACAAAATCAAGGTGTTCTTTGCTACTCTATGGCTAGTCGATCCGCTCATCTTAACGTATTACTTCGCAAACTCTTCGTCCAACATTCTCGTTAACCCTTCTTCCAGCGTGTAAGGTGGCACAAAACCGGAGCGCATGGCCTTGTTGGCGTTATATTTTGTCACAGCGCAAAATTTTTTTACACGAACAGAACTAATGTTCAACTTTCTTCCCATGATAAATGCCAATACATCAAATCCATACCCGCCAATCATCCCCAGCCAATACGGTATATGTACGGTTGGTATTTGCTTTTTCAATATCCTTCCTGTATAGTAGACCAAATCATTCGTCGTAAGATCCGGCGTATCTCCGTAATTGTACACCCGATAGCCTGATGTTTTCTCTTGAATAAGAAAGGCCATAAAAGCAATAATGTTTCCGACATACGACATCGATTTCTGATTATTACCTTTGCCTATCATCATAAATCTACCATTCGCTATTTGATTCAGCAAATTAAATACGTTGCCTCGATTGCCTTCGCCGAAAATCACCGTCGGCCGGATAATGTTAATGTTCCAATCAGTATGCGCTTCATACCAAGCTTGTAACACCTGCTCGGCTTGCCACTTACTCTTACCGTAATGATTAAACGGATCGGAAGGCGCATGTTCATCCGGATTATGCTTGTCCAACCCATATATAGCAACAGAGCTTGTAAATACCATGCGTGTTATACCATTGTGCTCCATAGCTTCTAGGGTGTTCCGCATGCCTTGCACATTCACATCATAATACAAAGAAACAGGTGTCACATCATCACGGTGTTCTGCAGCAAGCAGGACAACGACATCTATACCTTTCAACTGTTCGATCAGTGCAAGTTTGTCCAATACATTTGCTAGGATCGTAATATCCGGATGTACGGCGCTGGACTGTTTATCTACATTAATAATTTGATAAGCAGTTGTTTGACGGATCAATGTGATGAATTTTGTCCCAACAAATCCGGAACCTCCCAAGACGGCTAATTTCATAATTAAGAATTTTTGATAGATAAGTGACCGGAATGTTTCACAAAGACCTTTCGTTTTTCCAGCTCATTGAAAATCTGATGAAAAACAACCCACAGCAGGACATCTAATATAACAACAATATTGTTGCTTATCACTTGTACCGCCACCATGTTGAAGAGGAAGAACAATAACGCAAGCGCCTGGATCACAACCATAGCACTTTGATGCGACATTCCTGCCCGTAAAAATTTATGATGCAAATGATTTCTATCGGGATGAAATAAAGGCTTTTTATCGTGCCAACGAACATACATTACACGAGCAACATCAAACACCGGGACAATCAATGTCGAAAAGGCGACGATAATAGCACCATCTGTAAACGGTTTTATGAAGTAGTTATTCATAGCAAAACTGATCGCCAAAAAAGCAATAGAGTACCCCAACGTCATACTCCCCGTATCCCCCATAAAAATTTTCCGTTGTCGTTTGGTTACACCAAACACATTGAAGTAAAAAAAAGGAATCAATACGCCTGCTGTAATAAAAGCAAACAATGCATGAAACCAAGCGCCGTAGTACATAAACAATACCCCTAATGATAGACATCCCAAGCCTACAACGCCAGAACAAAGCCCGTCTAAACCATCGATGAGGTTGATCGCATTGATGATCAGCACGACCACAAAAATCGTTAGGGACATCCCGATTAATGGAGGCAGCGACGTCACAAATCCCAGTCCATATAAATCATTAATCCACAAGCCTGAAATAGGAAAAAGAGATGCAACCAACACCTGCGCCACAAATTTGACTTTATAATTCACACCCACCAAGTCATCCGCTATTCCTACGATAAACAAAATCACCAGTCCACATACCAATACCATAAAATGCGGCAGAATCGCCCAGGTCTCCAGGCCAATATCCATATGGAGCACCTTGATGGCAATCACCAGTGTGATGACAAATAGACAACATTGTATAGGCGTAAATGCTACCCCGCCCAACCTAGGCACAATGCGCTGATGTAATTTTCTGGCATCTATCGGATCAAAAAGTCGTTTTTTATAGGTAATAAAAAGAATCACAGGGATCATCATCCTGCTTAAGAACACAGCAATAATAAAAGGAACTAAAACAAGTACGATTAAATCCATGAGAACGGCGTGAGGTATTCCTACTGTTTACTATTGAATTGCATATAACTTAAAACTTCCTGTAGGTCGGTATCTTTTAGAACGACATGGTTCCCTTCATCGATTAAATAAAATGTCGGGAACATTTTCAAGTCGAACAACCTTTCTTGCACGATCGTTCCTGAAACATCAAATCCGTTTACCCACTTTCTTGGCAAATTTGTTTGATAAGCTTGCCAGTGCCGAAGGTCACCTACCGGACTCACAGCGATCACTTTCAATGTGCCATGATCCACCCATGTTGCCAACGATTGTGATTTGGCGACCTGCTGGATCACTTCGCTACACGGTGCACAAACTGGATCATATAATATCAACAGACGAGGTTCACCATTCAGCTCATAAAAGCGCCGCTGGGCACCGTCTTTGTTGATAAAAGCAAAATCAGCGACATGCATGCCCGGCATATTTTTTCGGACCAGATCAAGCATGTTACGATATGTTGTCTTCTTGTCAGGATCCATCCATGGGGAAGCCACCGCATGTTCCAGCACAGCGGCATAATATGCATCATTACGTAAGACGGAATTGGCATCATACAAGTAGTTGCCAAACGTTTCTATAAAGTAAGTATATATTTCTTTATTTTGAGAAGCACTATCTAACAGCGTTTTTATAGCCGTATTACTTTCTGTGCTCGTCAACGGTTTTAATTTTTCGATAAACGAAACAATTTTAGGCTCGAAATATGCGGGCAATTGAGCGAGATCCGTCTTTTGAAAATCATATCCGCTCCAATCAGCCCTCAACCGCGATAATTCTTCCTCTCGCTCTTGCTCCACCACAACGTGAGATCGCATAGAAATACTCTCCTCATTCTTTTTTCCTGCGCTACAATACGCCAAAAGTAGAAGCCCCGATAGCGCCAAACTGATATGCGATAGTTTCATGACGATTTTGTATTTAGTATTTTTTTACGGTATTTCTGCAAAAGTAATAGATCACTCAGCAGAATTTGGCAGGGAATAGCCAGAACTTTATTATTTGTAGCCCTTTATCCACAAGGACAAACAGAACAAGAAGTTTCGCATAACATAATCAGATATCAGTGCAGTTATTTTCCTTTCTTTTGAACAAAATAGTCTTCCAATTCTTGTTTGTATTTTCGTAACCACCGGATCATTGTTGACTTAGAAACGCCAAATTCCTCTATTGCTTCTTCGAGTAATAATTGGCCTCCGGCTATTTTGAATAAAATCTCAAGAATCTCTCTCTTACTTTTTTGTTTGTAACGCAGACCCTTTTTCATCAGCTTGAGTAAAATTGCTTCAAATGTATTAAAACACAGAGGGACATAAAAAATGCAAATTATAATTGTGGCGCTTAGCCTACACGGTAGAAAATGGCTATCCTCCTCAAGAAGCTACCGTGCATGATTTCCCGGTTAGGCCGTATACGTTAAATAATTTTTGGGCGCCCACCGAGCGAGACACCGAGGGTTTACCTATGTAGCAGATCCGCTACAAAAAAATTAGTTTAACCAATCAGAAATCTACAAAGAACCAATTCTAAAAAAGAAAAAGAAAAGAAAATAAAAAACATTTCTCTAAACAACCTAAAATACACAAAAGATAAATTTAATTAAAAAACAGAAGAAATAAGAGAAAAAAAACAAGGAACCACTACATACACCCGGACCTTTCATTAAAACACAACACTATGTAGTTTATTTTCTACAAAAACAAATATATAACCACCAATACATTTGTTTGACTAATAAAGTGTCTACATTTGTCAGCATTAAAGAATAACATCATGCACAAATACGCATGAGTAATGCAATCGTTTCAACAGCCATTAAGCGACAGGTAAGCTTCGATAAATAAACATCAGGAACGACAATTGAAATGTAAATAATTAACCTTTTTCGAAATGAAACTGAAACATGTCAAGGGACTAAATAAACTGGTATACGCGAGCATCTTTTTGCTATCTATCCTAAGTATGCAAAGTTGTAAAGACAAAGAAGAAAACATAATAACAGCGGGCGATGCTTCCGTTACTGTAAATCTTTTAGGTGTTCAGACATCTGTAGAAACAAATTCTTCAACCAATCAAAAAAGCAGCATATCTTCTACGATGCGTAGTTCTGCAGTTAGCACCGAGACACAAACGACAAATGTAAATTTTAGTGAAGGGTGCGCCATCAACGTTTCCTTGACAGACAATGCGTTGGCTAGTGCTAGGCCATTCGTATTGAAGGCCTCTACAAACAAGTCGACAACAGCAATTACCGATCGCACAACATTGGATGATGGCGTGAAGTATCAAGTAATTGTGTATAACCAACAAGGAAACTATGTGACAGAACAAACATTCACAGCCGGAACGAAAACAACAGATGCCACCGCCATGAAGCTAAACGCTGGAGAAACCTACACGTTTGTAGCCTACTCCATCAATAGCACCACCACTACACCTAATATAGACAATAAAAACAAATGGAGTACAGCGGTACTAAATAATATAAGCGCCGATTTGATGTATTTTACGACCACACAGAAACTAGTCGATGGACAGAATTTTCTAAATGTTGTTTTATCCCATTTATACAGTGAAATAACGACCAACATCACGATGGACATCAATATGACTGGTGCCATCACCAGCGTACTTAACCCTGTCATAAGACCTACTCATTACAGCGCCTCGTACAAAGTATCAGATGGCACATTAACCTATTCGGGCTTGAATAATGCTGGGGCGTCAGTCACGTTTCCCAAGCTGGGCACGGGCCTTCGCTCGCTAACTAGTCAGCCGACACTACTGATCCATCCTACGGAAGCAAACGGAAAACTTAACTTTGGAAGTATCACGATCGATGGAGAAACAAAAACAAACCTATTAATCTCGGGATTAAAAATTACACCTGGCCACAAATACACGCTTAATCTAAATTTCAAGACATGCACTCAAAATGTCACGAGCGATGGAGGCTTAAATTGGCGTTATCCGGAAGCAACATACAACAGAAAACAGGGCATCTGGTTCAATGGAACCTTTGTCGCTAACGGCGGTACCATCGAAAAGTCTTTTACTGCTCCTGGAGCTGACTACGGATTCGTGTTTGATATTACTGAGCTAGACAATGCCTTTAATATGGTAGTTAATGGAACGAAACTAGCTTCCAAAGAAATACAATTCCAATCCAATGGATCTTCTGCGCAAAATATTCGCTTCAAAGATAAAAGTCTTTATCAGGGTACGAACACCGAAGGAGGAACAAATATTGAACCTATCTGGACATTGAAAGGTACTACCGCAAACCCTCTAATTAAAGTCGTCATTAGTCGCACTGGCCAGGTAACCATGTATGGCGCCAAAAAGTCCGGAGGGCCACTGTACGAATTGGAGATGTTCGGAACGGGCTCGTATTTCAATACGGTGCCTTGGCCCAATGGCACGACACACAGCGTCAAAGTAACTCAGCTTGTTGATGGACAAACGATTATCGTCGGGACAGGTTCCGGAAGAAAGAAAATATCTTGTAATTAATCGTCTTAGACAGGTAGGCAAATTTCCATTAGAACATTTAACATGAATAACGATCACAAATACGACTACAACGCTCCTAGCATAATTACTGTTGCGATAGAAATGGAGCAGGGTATTGCAGCAGGATCTGCAATTGTAAAACCGGAGAATACGAACGGACAGGTCTATGAAGAATGGAAAGTTCTTCCAGATGACTCCCGTACAATTGACTGGTAATAAAGAGGTAGCACAACAACAACTAAAACTAACGACTTAAAATGAATAAATTTCTTTTTCTGCTGGCTTGCGGTTTATTTATGCAAGGACTAACCAAAGCACAGACCGATCCTACGATCAAACGTGACACGACAATAACTTACAATGACGATAAGTACAGCGTTTTTACAAATCGATTCTTCGACAACTGGTACGTTACCGGCGGAGCCGGCTTTCAGGTATACTTTGGAGATCACAATAAACAAATGAAGTTTTCTGAAAAGCTGACTCCCAATTACGAAATCAACATAGGAAAATGGTTTACACCGGGGGTTGGCGTCAGACTCGGCGTCAACGGTTTTAAAATCAAAGGGGTTACACAAAACGGAGCACATTCTACCGGGGAACGTTACGACGGAAAGCCTTGGGAAGGGTATTGGCTATACAATAAAGAATTTAATTATTACCACTTACACGGTGACGTCCTGTTTAATCTGAGCAACATTCTTGCCGGATATAAAGAAAATCGCTTTTACACCATTAGTCCATACGTAGGGTTAGGCTGGATGGTCAGCACAGACGAACCTATCGAGCGTGAGATCAGTGCTAACTTAGGGGTTTTTAATACGTTTAGGCTTTCCAATGCCATTGATTTAACGCTAGATGTTCGTGGCGGGATGGTCAACGACCGGTTCGACGGAGAAATTGGTGGACGTCGGAACGAAGGTATATTAAGCACCCACATCGGTGTCGCTTATAAATTTAACAAACGAAAATGGGAGAAGAGTTCGACAACGATTATTAGTTATGACGAGGCCATACTACAAAACTTACGGGATAAGGTTGCCCAGCTGGCGGCCGACAACGACGCACTGCGCAAACAGCTACAAGAAGCGGGCGATAAAACGATAACGGAAATCAAAGTTGAACAACGAATATTAGCGGCTCCAATTTTAGTAACATTCCCCATCAACAGCAGCAATGTAAGCAATGAGGCCCGTGTAAATCTAGGATTCTTTGCCAAAACTATTAGGGAAGGAAACAGCGACATTGTTTACAAAGTTACCGGCTATGCAGATAAAGGAACGGGAACGCCAACCATAAACGATAGACTCAGTAAAGCACGAGCTGAAGCAATTTATCAAGTGCTCGTCAGAGAGTTTGGTGTGTCACCTAGTCAACTGGAGATCTCACACGAAGGTGGGGTCGAGAATATGTATTACAACGATCCTCGTTTAAGCCGAGCGGTGATCACGATTGCAAAATAGGCTTCTTGTTATCGAGAAAAATTTAAACATTACATAAAAAAGAATCCCCGCTACACCTTGATGGATAGCGGGGATTCTTTTTTTGGTTATCTAGCCGTTCCACGATCTACGTTTCCCAATAAACCTGGCCTTGAGCCACCAATTTCCAAAACATATTTCGATCAGCAGGTATACGTTCTTTGGAGGACATCAGGTCAGCTTTCTGGGCAGCAATTGCAATCAAGCAATAAAAAATATCTTGCACACGGAACACGGATTTATAGTCATCCCGAATCCCTTCGTTATGTGCAATAAAACACGTGTTGTGATCTGGATGCTCGTCTGCAAAAAGCAAGTGGAGTCGCCTCTGCAAAAATTGGATCGCTTCCATCGACAACGATGCGCGCAGCATGTTCAATTCGTCTGCCAAAGGCAACCGTTGCCCGCTTTCTTCTCTACAACAAAGAGCCTCCACATAGTCATTAAATGCATCCATCAGGACAGGTTATCGATCCGGAATAGCTATTGTTTCCGTTTTTTCAACATGTTTTTTTCCGTCGGCTTATTCACGAAATCGAATTTACCTGATAGCGTCGACGATTTGGCCCCGACGCGCACAACAGTCGCCTTATTCGCCGTAGTCCCCGCAATCAATTGCAACGTTTTCGCAATCATATCTTCCGTAGGATCCCCAAAGTTCCGACCGATTCGATCCACAGCCATCTTATCGACATCGACAGATAACCCATTCCAATAATCTGTTTCTCCGGCTGCGTTTTTCGTCTTAAAGGAGGTTGCCCAAAGCGATACCTTCAGCTGATTCGACCGAATCTCTTGTTCAAAAAAACCAACAGGTTTGCCATATGTACGGTTCGTTTCTCCAACCAAAACTACCTTCATATGCGGCTTCAGCGCGTTAATGAGCAGTTCGGCCGCAGACGCCGTTTGCTCGGTCACGATAAAATAAACCGCCTCTAAAGCCAGGCTATTGTCCCTAGCAAATTTAACCGGACGAAAATCCAGTCCATCACCAGCGTTGATGGTGTACGGCTTCAAGTAATCATTCACTTCATAGGTAAACATCACTTTTCCATTACCTCCAGGCCCGATAACTTTATTTGCCAAATATTCTGCTGTATTTACATACCCCCCGGTATTATAGCGCATATCAACGATAAGCGATTGAATACCTGCTTGTTCGAAATCATCAAAAATAGCTTCAAAGTTACTTCGATTAACGGTATTTGGGTCTGTCTCCTCAAAAGACGAAAACGCAAAATACCCCACTTTTCTATCCGCATACACGGTATCCGCCAATATGGGATCGATATCGTACGTGATAGACGTCAACGTATGTTCACGTTGTTTTCCATCAACGTTCTGTACTGTTAATTCCATGCTGCTACCCGCCAAGGCATTATTCCATTTCGTCTGGAACGCCAGGTGATCAGCAGAACTCACGGAGCAACTCCCGCCCGAGCAGGTGTACGAAACCTGCATATCAGAATCACCGTTGAGCGCCAATATTTTTGTTCCCCGTGTTATACCTGCCACGGCCGCCGGTGATCCGCCCTCCACAAAGTAGAGCACCGGCAAAGCCTTTCGGTTCGCTTCATCAACGATCACCCATCCCGTATACATTCCGTACCCTTCATTCGTATCCATACGTAAACCATCTGCTCGACTGACCTGACCGCTCGACGTATTATCGTCGACGAGATAAGAGTAACGATCGTAGTGGGTACCGGGATTAACATCCAAATACGTATACGCGGCAAAGGAATACGCCGGTGTCTTTTCCTTCAGGGCAGACAACAATCCATTATAACTGGTATACTGCGCTGTAAACGTGCGCAATACATCGCCTTCTAAGTCGTCAATAGAGGTTGTCCACAACGAGTATTTATTATAATAATCATAAATCCCTTCGCGAATCACCTGCTGGTCAGTGATTTCGGGAGGTTCCGGCTCGGGTTCTGGCTCGGGTTTGTCGATCTCCTTTTTACACGCGATCATCAAAACGGCAAAACACGCGTAACCGATATATCTAACTGCTCTCATATAGGGTAATTTACACCGAATACGAAGATACTATGGAAAATATAAATAAACGCATATTTGTACATTTTTAACACCGCTCCCTTCAGTCATGTAGCATAGCCTCTACAAATACACAAGAGGGCTGGCACAATCAATGGGATTTCACACCTCTTTTTAACTAAATGTTTAATTTAGACACGTGATACATTTCGTATACATGGATAAAATCTCATCAAATAAAAAACAAGAATTGTCTAAAGTAATCGATTCGCTTCGCTTGCCTTTGATCTTTTTTGTTGTCATAGCACATCTTGTACCATTTTCCTCCCCCGTTATCGCATGGAAAATGGATAGCCATCATATCTATGTGTTAATTTCTGAACTATTTTCCCACCACATTGCAAAAATTTCGGTACGATGTTATTTTTTAATTTCTGGCTATTATTTTTTCAATAGGTTAGCTGGCTCCTTTCAGCAATTTTATCTCGAAAGCATTAAGAAAAAACTGAAGACGCTTTTGGTGCCGTACCTTATTTGGAATTCGCTTTTGATCGCCGCAATATTCCTAAAAAATATGTTATTCCTTAAGATCGGCAAACCTGCCGAAGAAGGCTATAACGGCTTTTTTGAGACATCGATATACCAGCTTTTTTGGGGAATGCCGATCAATTTTCCGTTATGGTATATCAGAGACCTTGTATGTATGATGCTGTTATCACCGTGCATCTTTCTCTTGATGCGGTATACACGATGGTACGGATTGCTAATCCTGGGCATTGCATACCTATTTGTTTGGGAACTTCCGATTACGGGTGTCAGTACAACTGCGCTATTCTTTTTTTCTGTAGGAGCTTACTTTGCGATCAACCGCATCGACTTCCTATATCTATTTGACCGTATAAAAGTACCATCACTTGTGCTTTCATTGGTATTTTTGTTTGCGGCCCTTAGTCAAAACGGCAAGGAGAACCACGAATACCTGGTCCGTCTATTTATTGTCTTTGGCGTCGCAACCACTTTACATCTTTTTCATGAACTGGTCAAGGCAGATCGGCTACCCAAATGGATTTACGAAAGAAGCTCCTTGGCGTTTTTCATTTATGTCGTTCATGAAATTTATATTATAAATTGGTTAAAAGGCGCGTTCTATAATTCATCATTATTCGGATCCGGTTGGGGACAATTGGCTGGTTATTTTATTATTCCGTTTTTATGTATTATTATTTGCTCAATTTTATTTAAACTCCTACTCAAAATAATCCCGTCAATATTCACGATAAGCTTAGGCGGCCGATTGCCAAAGTAGTAAAGCGTAGGAGGCAAGTAAAAGAGTACTTCAACAAAAGCTGGCTTAACCGATTATACTAAAAAAACAAAAACACCGTTTTGCTGTTATGCTAAACAGACGTATTTAAACGAAAAAACATGAAAGCAACAAGCATCCTATTTTTATTGACCATGATCTGCTCCTTCAGCTTTGGACAGACCGACAAAAGCAAAAGACCGAGCCCACCAGACAGTGTGAATGTAACTACCACAGACGGGATAACCATAGATATCCATTACAGCAAACCGTCGTTAAAAGGCCGTCAGTTGGGAGTTGATATCGCAGAGGCAGGCAAAGTGTGGCGAACAGGAGCCAATGAAGCGACTACATTTGCTGTGGACAAAGATGTAACGATCGAAGGCAAAAAGCTACCCGCCGGTAAGTATAGCTTATATTCTATTCCTGGCGAACAACAAACCACGCTCATCTTCAACAAAACATGGAATCAATGGGGTACGAAATACGACCAAGCACAAGATGCTTTGCGTGTCGACGTCTCTAACGGAACAAGCGAAACCTCGCAGGAGCAGTTCACGATATCCGCATCCGCAGACGGAACGGTCACCCTTACATGGGGAACCTACACCATCCCTTTTCACGTGAAAGCTGCTCAATAAAACGAGTACTTCCAACGGAAAAAAGATACACGTACAAAAAAGAGTCTTTGAAAAACAAAGACTCTTTTTATGCGTATCGAAATCGTTAATGCTTTAAATATTTCTCTAGAAACTGATCCTGTTCCCACAATGTATGCAGAATATTTTCTTCCGATGCATACCCGTGCGATTCAAAAGGGAGCAGCACCATGCGAACGGGCGCCCCGAGATTCTTCAGCGCCTGAAAGTAACGCTCTGTCTGTAAGGTAAACGTACCCGGGTTATTATCCGCTGCCCCATGTATCAGCAGCATCGGGGTTTTCATTTTGTCGGCATGCATGAAAGGTGACATAGTGTTGTACACCTGCGGTACATCCCAGTAGTTGCGTTGTTCCGATTGGAAACCGAATGGTGTTAGGGTACGATTATAAGCACCCGATCGGGCTATACCGACCGCGAACGACTTCGAATGTGTCAAGAGGTTCGCTGTCATAAACGCCCCATAGGAGTGCCCCCCTACACCGACTTTGGTACGATCAATATAACCCAGTTTATCCACTGCATCAATAGCAGCCTCCCCATTGGCTACTAATTGTTCGATAAATGTATCGTTTGGTTCGGTAGTACCTTCACCAATAATTGGAAAAGCAGCATCATCCAGCACGGCATACCCTTTGGTTACCCAATACACAAATGACCCGTAGGACGGATAGGTGAATTCGTTCGGATTAGCGGTATTTTGCCCGGCCGTCTGTTTATCCTTGTATTCGGTAGGGTAAGCCCAGATCAGTAATGGAAGTTTCTCCTTCTTGGCCTTATCATATCCTGCCGGCAGATAAAGCGTCCCGGTTAGATCTACACCGTCCTTCCGTTTATAATGAATCACCTCTTTATGTACACCATCAAGCCCTTTGAACGGATTTTCAAGCTGCGTCAAGGCAATCGCTTTTCCCGATTTCATATTTTTCGTGTAATAATTCGGGTAGTCTGTGGGCGACTGCAGGGATACCAAAATATCCCCTTTATCCACATCCAAAATAGCAGATATATCTTCTTTCTTGCCCTTCACTTGGGAGGTGTACAGCCGCTTTTTCTTTAAGCTCCCGAATTCCAGTTCCTCTACAAACGGAAATTGTCCGTCTTTTGTATAGCCATCACCAATCCAATACGTTTTTTTATTTTTTACAAGCATAACGTACGCTCCAAATTCGTTGCGTTCCATATGTACGCTTCCGGGGTCACTGTACACATCTTGCGAATTGCGCTCGGAAACCAGTTTCTTTTCTTTTGTTGATGGATTTAAAAGAAATATTTTTTCATTCCTCGTATCATACCAGCGTGTGTAGACGAGCGCGTGTTCTTTGTCTCCCCAAATAATTCCCGCATACCGATCGGTGATTTTCATTAAAGACACGGGGGCTTCCGTAAAAGGTAGATCCCACGAGAAAATCTCGTCGCGAAACTCCACCTTCTTAGCCGCATCTCCTTCGTCCAAAGCCTCCACATAAACCAATGAGGATGGTAGGTCGTTTCGCCAGCTCATATTGCGTTTTCCTTTTCGTGTCGAGGAGAAACCTTTAGGCATCACCTCAATCAAGGGCGTTTCATTAACGACACGGATCAATTTACCATCCGTATCGTACACCGAAGTTTTTTGCGGAAAGTTATAAAAAGGCACCACATACGAAAAAGGTCTGCTCAAGGTGGTCACCAACACGTACTTCCCGTCTGGCGAAAACGACCGTTGTGTATATATCGCCGCATCTAAGATCTTGGATTGCTGCCCGTTTAAGTCGACACGGTATAATTCGGAGGCAGTGAGTGTCTCGAAATTCGTCTCATCCTGGGGCGTTTTTAACAAGTCTTGATACGTTCTCAATTGAGACACTTGCCCACCACTCGTGGAAACCGTTGGCCCCTTAGGGAGCGCTTTTTCGGTATCAATCAGATCCGCTCGGCCCGCGGGCAGCTTGCTTATTAACAATCGTTGTCCATCTCGAAACCAGCTATAGGGCGTCCCCATACTGGCATTTAAATCGTCGTCGGTAATTTGTTTTGCCGTTGCAGATTGCAGATCGACCACCCAAAGCTGCACTCCTTTGGCAGTGGTATGCGTGAATGCGAGGTGTTTCGAGTCCGGAGAAAATCCCAAATTGGCTATTTTCGCAGGGCTTGGAAGCCCGTTTATCTGCGTCTCTTTTTCTGCCCCAAAGCGTTTAACCTTTAAATTATTCATATAGACTGTCGCTCCACTTATATTCGTGACCGGATTGATGCGTAAACCGCCGAGGCGGGCCTCGGGCTGGTTCAATTCATCCAGCCCCTTATAGGTAGGCCTGTACGATAAGATCAGCCACTGGTCGTCCGGACTCATACTGACGCTGGGCGGACGCTGATAATCCGCTAGTTGCAAAATCTCTGCGGAAGGCTTCTGAAAAGTGATACTCTCCTGCGCTTGTACGCAGCTAAGCAGGGATAAAAAAAGTAAAAGGTTAAAGAATAGTTTCATATATGTGTTAGTTTCTGCTAAAATAAACATTATTTAATAAATCTGTACATACGCTGCTTGGTATTCCCTCCGGATCGGGGCGTATCCGGGGGGGATAACAGGCGAACGCCGGTTGACAAAACACCAACACCTTCACCCACAGAAGGAAGGAAAAATCCGTCAAAATTCAATCAGTTTTCCACATTATAAACACCTAAAATTTTACTGTATTTTTACCGTAGAATTTCGGCCACAAAGGCCTTTTTAAAGTTTTCAACATTCTTATCACAAACTGTTGCTCAGTATTTTACATTAAAAAACAAGCAGGGAAGGCGGTTTATTCCCAAGTTTTCCGCGGCATGTGGAAAAGTATCACTCCCACTCCGAATTAAAATATTGGATATTTGTTAGGCTTGAGATGCACATCTGCTCCAAGTTTCGTGTTTTTAACTTCTAGGTTGCGGGAGATAACCCGCACCGCAAATTAAACTTAACAACAACATGGCAAGAATCATTAAATTCGAAAAAAATGACTGTGCACCATGCGCACAAGTGTCAGCGTACTTAGATAACAAAGGTATCCGCTATGAAACGGTTAATCCTTTTGATCAGCCTGATTTAGCAGCTAAGTTTAAAATCAGGACTGTTCCTACTGTTCTTGTTCTAGACAATGAAGAAGTTCAACAACGCATCATTGGTTTCAAACCAGAAGAATTGGCCACAATAGCACTTTAATAAGTTTCACCCAAATCAAGCGAGATATGGTTCATCTATATTACGATTCGAAAACGGGAAATGTACAGCGTTTCATTCATAAAGTGATACAGATCACCGGTTGGCACGCGCATAAAATAGAGGATGGTTTAGATGTCCCGGAGGCAGGACATCTTATTACCTACACCACCAAACTGGGATGTGTGCCGGATTACACAAAACAGTTTATGGATAATCATGCCCACAAAATCTATTCGGTGACATCGAGTGGAAACAGAAATTGGGGAAAGAACTTTGGGCTGGCCGCCGACAAAGTATCCGAAGATTACGATGTTCCATTAGCCATGAAATTCGAGCTTTCAGGCACCATGGAAGATATTAATCAATTTATTGACATAATTAAACACCAGTACAATGATAGCAAACGAGGTAGCAAAAAATTGGATATTGCTTAATAATGAGATCATGATTAAGCATGATGACGAGTACAGCTTACACAAAGATAAAGAAGCTGTGCGCGCCTATTTCTTGGAATATGTAAACAAGAATACAGTATTCTTTTATACACTCAAAGAAAAAATAGATTACTTAATAGAAAACAACTATTACATCGACTTTTATGAGTGGTTTACCTTCGAGCAAATAGAAGAAGTATTCAACTTTGTATATGCGAAAAAATTCCGCTTTCAGTCTTTCATGGCTGCTTTCAAATTTTTTCAAAGCTACGCGTTACGCGACGATTCTGGTGAAAAATTCCTAGAACGCTATGAAGACCGTGTTGTCGCAGTGTCTTTATTTTTGGCTCGCCAAGAGGGTGTACAAAAAGCTATCGAGTACGCCGAAATCATGATCAATCAAGAATATCAACCCGCTACCCCGACATTCTTGAACGCTGGTAAGAAACGTTCCGGTGAGCTGGTTTCCTGCTTTTTGGATGAGATCGGTGACAACCTGAACGGTATTGGTTATGCCGTAGATTCGGCCATGAAGCTATCTTCTATCGGTGGCGGTGTTTCGTTTAATATTTCCAAAATCCGCGCACGCGGCGAAGCCATAAAAGGAGTCGACGGTCGTGCCGGTGGCGTATTGCCCATTATGAAGATCATGGAAGATACCTTCTCCTACGCCAACCAATTGGGCCAACGTCCAGGCGCTGGAGCCGTATACCTGAACATTTTCCACTCGGACATCGAGGAATTCTTGGATTGTAAAAAGATCAATGTCGACGAAAAAGTACGTATTAAATCCCTTTCCATCGGCATCATTGTACCGGATAAATTCATGGAGCTTGCAGAGAAGGACGAAGCATGCTATCTGATCTATCCACATACCGTTATGCAAGAGTACGGCCAATACCTCGATGAATTGGATATGGACGTCATGTATGATGAACTGATTACGAATCCAAATGTGAAAAAGAAGAAGATTAATGCACGTCATCTGTTGGTTCGTATTGCGCAAACCCAAAAAGAGTCAGGCTATCCTTATATTTTCTTTAAAGAAAACACAAATAAAGTCCATGCATTAAACGGACTTGGAAAAGTAAAATTTTCTAACCTATGTACCGAGATTATGCAAGTGTCCGAAGTGTCTGACATTAACATCTATGGACAAGAAGATACCATCCGATATGGTATATCGTGTAATTTGGGTTCCCTGAACATCGCGACGGTCATGGATAATAAGCGCATCAAAGAAACCGTTAAGACAGCGATGCGCGCGTTGACGGTAGTAACCGATGTGACCAATATCGATATGGTCCCTTCTATCGCGAAAGCAAATAGAGAACTTCATTCCGTTGGATTGGGTGCGATGAACTTACACGGGTTCCTAGCGAAAAGTTTTATCATGTATGAATCAACGGAGGCCCTTGACTTCGCAAATACATTCTTCATGATGATGAATTATTATTCCTTAGAAGCTTCTATGGAAATCGCGAAAGAGCGCGGAGCTACGTTCACCGGTTTTGAGAAATCAGCCTATGCGGACGGAACCTACTTTGACCGGTACACATCCCGCGAATACACGCCGACGACCGATAAGATTAAAGAACTGTTTGAAGGCATACATATTCCAACAAGTCAAGATTGGGAAAACCTGAAAGCACAGGTGAAAGAACATGGCATCTATCACGCTTACCGTTTGGCTATCGCTCCGAACCAGTCGACGTCCTACATTATGAATGCAACAGCTTCTGTTATGCCGGTGGTTGATATTATCGAAGTGCGCGAATACGGGGACAGCACGACCTATTATCCTATGCCTTATTTGACAAACGACAATTACTTCTACTTCAAATCGGCCTACGACATGGATCAGTTCAAAGTGCTAAAACTGATATCGGTTATACAACGGCATATTGACCAAGGCGTTTCGACAATTCTTCATACGAATTCAAAAGATTCTACGAGAGATTTAGCGAAATACTATATCTATGCGCATAAATTAGGTCTGAAATCCTTATACTACACCAGAACAAGGAAATCGACCGTCGAAGAATGTATCTCCTGTTCCGCATAACAGGCCCACTGGAAATAAAAAAATTAAACACATAGCAGACGAGAAATCGGAAACCTGTTTATCCTGTGATAGACCGTTTCCGATTTCGTGTCTCCACTCTCAAGACGATTTAACATGAAACAATTTACCGCCGTAAACTGGAATACACCAGACAACGATTACGTATTGATGTTCTGGGAACAAAATATTAAGCAATTTTGGATCGATACCGAATATATTCCCTCCAAAGATATCGACAGCTGGAAAGGTCTCAGCTGGGATATGAAGGAATGTTATAAGAAAGCGCTGGGCGGACTAACCCTGTTGGACACGCTACAGAGCCACACGGGCATGCCGAAAATCATCGATCATATCGGTTCGCTTCAAAATAAGGCTGTTTTATCCTACATGTGTATGATGGAAGCGATCCACGCCAAATCCTATTCCACCATTTTTACGACGGTATCCACAACCAATGAGATCAACGACGTATTCGGCTGGGTAAAAGAAAATAAATTTCTACAATACAAAGCCAGCACGATTGACAAATATTACCGGGCTATTGACAAAGAAAATGTTACCGACGAAGAGCTGTTTATGGCGTTAGCTGCTTCGGTACTTTTGGAGTCCTTCCTATTCTATTCCGGTTTCTTCCTGCCGCTATGGTTATGCGGACAGGGACAGATGGTCGCGTCAGCTGATATTATCAAAAAAATTGTAGCGGATGAATCCATTCACGGGGTATTCGTCGGCTTGATCGCTCAAGAGGTTTTTAGCCGCTTATCAAACAAAGAAGAAGTGAAAGCACGTTTCTTGAATCTGCTGAACGAATTGTATGAAAACGAGCTCAAATACACGGAAGAGCTGTACACCGTGGTAGGCTTAACGGCTGAAGTGAAGGAATATGTACGTTACAACGGAAACAAGGCGCTGATGAATTTAGGATTCGATCCTATTTTCGAAGTAAAACAAGTCAATCCAATCGTATTAAATGGCCTAAACACGGAGACCACACAGCACGACTTCTTCTCTAAAAAGTCGACCAACTATGAAAAAGCCATGGAAATCGTACATTTAAAGGACGACGACTTTAAAATGGAAGTATCCGTAGAGGTATAAACAAACATACCCGTATCATACCTACAAGCCTGGCTGATCTACTTTACAGCCAGGCTTTTTTGCGTCATAGGCGGAGACACCTTTCAAAAAAAACGGGGAGGAATCGCCTGACCCCTCCCCGTTTGCTTCAGAAAGCAAAAATTAATACCCTTCGTTTTGTGTTAGCTTAGTATTGCGTTGCAGTTCGTCCATCGATATCGGCCACACCAAATCAGTTTGCTTAAATACAGCTCCCGAAGCGTTCGAAGCCCCTACCAGATTTTGATAGGTTACTACACCCTTTTGGGTAGCAGAGATCACTGGAAACTTCTTTGTGCGCAAACAATCATCCCACATTTTAAACTCCAATGGCAGTTCGCGTAACCGTTCCGTCCAACACTCTTCGACAAACTTCTGTGCCGATAATGCCTGCAGTTCTGTCGTGTACGAAGCGATGCTCTTCCCGGTCACGTCTGCGCGCGCTTTGATTTGCGCCAGATAGCCTGCTGCCTCCGCATTCACCGAACCAGTAGATTTTACAAGGGCTTCCGCAGCAATCAAGAGCGCTTCTGCATAACGATAGATGTTCCAGTCTTTTGTCCCCCGACCAGTGGATAACAGTGCCGTCTCATCGTAAAAGTACCATACACCAGCTGTTGTGGAAGTCCACGTTTTGCCGTTGTCAGGATTGGTATATTCCCAGTGATAGAATTGATTTGGTTTAATTCGGAGGTCATTCGGCGTATAGACATTCAAGAAGCGATCTGTCGGCCCATAAATACGTTCGAAAATAGAATACGTATCGAATACCGAGGTTGCGGTAGAACTAAATGCATAAGTCGGCCACCAGCTACTGTTGCTTATTGTTTCGTCAAATTCATACGAATAGATAGTTTCGGGAAGATTGTCCTGGGTACGCAGTTTATTATACGCACTGTTTTCAGCTAGGTCCGTATTCGTCGTTAAACTATGGGGCGAGTTGGTCACTATTTTTGCATAAGTCGCGGCCTGCTCATATTTTTCTTGCTGTAGGTACACGTTGGCTAACGCCATGGCAGCAACGAACTTCGTAATTCTCCGACCATTATCCAAAAAAGCCGTGGCGGGCAATACGTCAACAGCTTCTTGTAAATCCGCTTCGATAAGTGCGTATACCTCATTTATACCTTGCCGTTCCAAATATAGATTTTCCAAATTTTCATATGGCTCAGTGCTCAGCGGAAGTGGACCAAATGTCTTCACCAAATAAAAGTAGTTGAATGCGCGGAAGAACTTTGCTTCGGCTACCAATACGGCCCTTCTTTCTTCATCCATATCAATGGTCGGGATATACTTTATAGCGCCATTTGCAATATTGATCGCTTGATAGGACTCATTCCAAATTGTATTCATCGTATTGGATACAATACGTGTGTTCTGTTGACGCGTTAGCAATCGGGCATATTGGGTAATAAGTTCCTGCCCCTCGTAGCTATTTGTAAAATATCCGGTCAGCATGGTATTGATAGAAGCTGTCGGCCCAATGTAGGCACTGGGAGCTACGCCATAACGCACGGGAGCTCCTCTCCGATACATCGAATTGATATTCTCAATGGCTTGCGCTTCATTCTCATAATATATATTTCTGTTCAGATCCGATAACGGAGTCTCCTCTAGAAAGCTTTCACATGAACTGAATCCAAGGACACCTCCACATAATAAGCTCCAAACAATATTTCTTATTTTCATCTTGAATTTCATTAATAATTTACAATGTTAGATTTAAGCCAAACGTGAACATTTTTGCTCTAGGATAAGAGAAAAACGTAATGTTCTGCCCAAATTCATTATTTGGCCCCTGTGATGTACTTTCTGGATCGTACCCTTTGAAATCCTTCGAGGTAATCACCCAGGGATTACTTGCATTCGCATAAATACGTAACGCCGATACGCCCAGTCTTTTCGCTACTGCAGCATCAAAACTGTAACCAAACTGAATCAAGTTAAACCGCAGGTAAGAGCCGTCAACCACCCAAGAGGAATCCACATTGGTGTCTTGACCGGCATGCCCTCCGTTTGTCAAATAAATAGCCTGTTGCTGTGTATTCGGATTAGACCCGTTATACGCATCTGTCAAGATTTCCTTCAAGCCATTGGTAATCCCAAAACGATCGTAGGTCGAGTGGAAAAACTGCTGCATGGTTTCTACACCGTACACAAACTGCAGATCCAAGGTCAAATCAAAATTCTTGTAATTCCATGTATTGATAAAGCTCCCGGTAAAATCTGGAACGCCCTTCCCAAGAATCTGCTGCGTAGCCGAACGTCTCGGCCTACCAATTTTGCTCTCCTCTATTTCTCCACGTTCAAAATCCTCAACAGTATATATCCCATTACGTTGGTAGCCGTAGAAACTATTTAAGTTTTCACCGACGCGGATAATACTGTTGGGTCCGCCGACCCAATTATTCATCAAAATATCCTCATCGTTTTCTCCTAATTGAAGGACCTTGTTTTTATTGTAGTTCATATTAAACGTAGCGTTCCAAGAGAAATCTTCACGTTGTACAGGCGTACCGTTAATCATGAGGTCTATTCCTTGGTTTCGTACCGATCCTACATTTTCCATCACAGTCAAGAAACCCGTCGATCCAGGTAGCGGTCTGGCTAACAGTAAGTCTTTCGTTGTCCGGTTGTAATAAGACACATCAAAATTCAACCGGTTGGCAAACAAACCTAACTCCAAACCGACGTCGTACGTTGCTGTACGCTCCCATTTCAGATTCGGGTTAGGCATCGTATTGATAAACGAATAACCAGAGCGCGAGCCATTTAGTAAGATGGTACCTGATTCGACCATCGCCAAAGAGCCGTAGGGATCGATTTCCGAATTTCCGGTTAAACCGAAACTGCTATGTAACTTTAAGTTGCTGATCAACGGATTGCTCTTCAAGAACTCCTCATTGGAAATGTTCCAAGCCAATCCCAAAGACGGGAAAAAAGCAAACTTATTGTTGGCTCCGAATTTCGAAGAACCATCGTACCTACCGGTCACTGTTGCCGAATAACGATCATCATACGAATAAGCTGCACGCATGAAATAGGAATTCATTGCCCATTTGTCGTAAGCCGATTCAGGGGCTTGTGGGATACTGCCCACGCCCATGTCGTTCCAGTCGAAGAAATCATTAGTAAACCCTTCTGTACGCGAACCATTAAAATTCATCGTACGCCCTTGCCAGGATAGACCGGCCATGGCATTAATACGATGCTTATCGAACGTCTTATTATAGGTCAGGTAGGTCTCTTCCTGCCAATACAGCACATCTTCGCTTTCTATCTCCGCCCAGCCATTTGGCATGGAAATATTGTTCAATGTAATGGAAGAATACCCTTTATAATCTTTACGCTGTTTGTCAACCCCGATTTGCGTTTTTAAATCCAAACCGTCCATCAAGTGAAAAGTAAAGGCCGCATTACCAAAGATCTGGGTGTTATAGCGCATACGTTTTTGTAAATCCAGGATAGATACAGGATTAGACATACCTTCGAATCCCAACGGTAACGTCGATGAAGATGAGTTTGTGTACGTACCATCGGGTTCGTAAACCGGCAGCCAAGGCAGCATCTCGATCATGGTACGGCGCGCTTCCTGTCCACCTCCATCTTCTGGTGTAAATCTTCCCCAAGTATGGTTGACGGTTAAGTTCACGGCTGTTGAAAGCCAATCTTTTGGTTTAGCATCATACGCCAATTTACCGTTGATCCGCTTATTGTCGGTATTCCGCACGATCCCCTGCTGATCCGAGTAATTCAAAAAAGCACCGACGGAAGATTTCTCATCGCCCTGCTGGATGTTAATCTGATGATTTTGGGAAATCGAGTGACGAGTTGCCTCTCGTTGCCAATCGGTATCGTAAATCGGGTTACCGTTACTATCAAAATAATTTGGATCATTGAACCAAGACTTTTTATCCAAGGACCAAGACTTCCCTTGCCACTTATTCTCATTCTCCAGGCCAATCATAAAAGCGTCGACCCACTCTTGAGCGTTCAAGAGATCCATATACCGTTGCACCGAATTAGACGTCACGGAGCCTTGATAACTGATCGATTTGGTACCGTCTTTATTTCCGCGCTTTGTCGTCACGAGAATAACACCATTCGCTCCACGCGCTCCATAGATAGCAGCTGATGATGCGTCTTTTAAGACCTCAATCCGCTCGATATCATTCGGGTTCAACAGATGGAAATTCTCCATGACCACACCATCTACCACGTAAAGCGGATTGGAAGATGAATTGATTGTCGCCTGTCCGCGGATGACCACACGATTTGCATACGCGCCGGGCTGACTGGAATTGGAATAGATGTTCACCCCCGCCGCCTTACCGCGTAAATTTTCCAGCGCGCTGAAACTTTGGTTCTTGATCATATCCTGTCCCTTTACCATGGAAATGGAACCGGTTACATCCGATTTACGCATTGTACCGTATCCAACGACCACGACCTCATCCAATGATTCTCCGTCGGGTTCTAACGGGAAATCTACATTTGCTGTACCTACGGGCAACTCAATGGGCTTGTATCCGACGAAGGTACAGACCAACATTTGTCCCGCACTAGCCTGTATGCTGTACGCGCCACTTTCATCGGTCTGCGTGGCCGTGGTCGTGCCCCGTACGCTGACGGTCGCCCCAGCTATAGGGTCGCCTGTTTTCGCGTCGGTGACGCGTCCGGAAACGGTTTGTTGTTGCGAAAGATCTGTCGAAGACGTTAAATTAGTTGAGTTGATGTTGGCATAAGTTTGACCATAGCTAGTCGCCAGGATGGCCAATGAGAACGCATAGAGTTTCCCCTTGGATAGCTTTAGTTTGTCAATGTTCCACATAAATTTAATGTTTGTAAAATATAGTTTAGCCGTACGATGTACCGATTTTCTTGTCGATCAGCACGCGCTTCACAGGATGTGAAACAGGGCGTGACAGGCTTAAATCAGTATAACGTTAACACGAATTAACACATTTAGTTTCGAACAAAAAAAACTTTTCCGAACTTTCTTGTTCATTTTAAACCTTTTAGCAAGCTCGCTAAAACGATATTAGCATAGAAATAACGGTTAAAAAACAGCTTAAAGAAAGAATTAGTACCGAAAGGGCTGTAGTAGTAAATAACTACTAATAAAGAGGGATCTGCTAAAAGAAGCGTAACAAAAGCGTCGCGGACAATGGGGCAGGGAGACGACAAATAAAAAGGGCCTGTGCATGACAAATCACAAGCCCTTTATGCTTTTTTAAGGAATCCTAGATCATCCTAATGGCGGCTCAATAGCGAGATCCGTATGGTCAATCCAAGATTTCACCATAACTTCAGTATGCTCAATAACCCGGGTTTTGTTTTAGATTCGGGTTGATCGCAATCTGCGTTTGCGGTATAGCAAATAACTCTTTATTCGCGTCATTCGAAGGTTCGTGGTCCCACCACGCAGCCGTCGTGAATTTGCCGAACCGGATCAGATCCGTCCGCCTTTTCCCTTCAAAAATAAACTCCCGCCCGCGCTCAGCCAAAAGCTCATCCAGCGTTAGCGTAGCGGCCGTATATTGTGCGGATGCCCAATCCGCATTAGAAAATGCGCGCTTCCGGCATGTGTTGATCAGCTCCACCGCTTCGGCATCTGCTGTACCCCCATTTTTACGCATGATGGCCTCCGCTTTATTGAAATAGATCTCCGTCAACCGATAGATAATATAGTCGTTTTCCTGATAATTCGGATTGTCTAGCGTACCCGACTTATACTTATGGAACCGCGCTCCCGAGTTTTCTTCTCCCTCCGCCATGGAGCCTTCCGACGTCACATCTCCTTCACTTTCCCGGCGGATGGAGTTAACGTATGCAAATGGTTTTCCATTCCATTCTTCGGTTCCCAACACCTGTTGGTTTGTACCATACTTGTACTGCGGCCCAAAAAGAAACCAATCTTTCTTTCGGAGATCGTTTTCTGCATAGGCATCAAACGCCGAAGGGATTACCACAAAAGCATTCCAACCGCCGTAACCAACTTTCAATACCTCTTTAATATTATCGTATCCCATAAAGAATCCTCCCCAATCAAACGTAAATCCAGCTTTTCGGCTGTATTGAAATTGAAAGAGGGATTCTGGATTCGCACTATTGTCGTTAGCAAATAACGTATTGATATCTTGAGCGAGCTTCGGTGTGCCGCCAATTCCCCCTGCCTGCCCCGAAATGATCTTGTCGCAGGCCGCTATACAATCGTCCCACCGTTCATTTCCGGACCACTTCTCCGCGTTCAAATAGAGCTCTGCCAACATGGCATAACCCGCTGCTCGTGAAACCTGGCCGATATTCTCCGCGCTCGTTGCCGGTAATAGATCGACATTCGCCTTGATTTCTTGTTCGGCAAAAGCAAACACTTCGGAACGGGGACGTGTCTCTGGATTCAACGGGTCTCCGACTTTTGTCACTAAAGGAACATTCCCCCACATGTCCATGATCTTCATATAATGATAGCCCCGAAGAACCTTCAGTTGCGCCACCATCGTTGCTCGCTCGTCTTCTGTCATTCCCACTCTGGCTAAGTCGAGCTCCTCAATATCCGAAATCGCTGCGTTCACATACGCAAGTCCACCCCATAACAATTCCCATCCGATGCGCATCCTGTTTTCATTATCTGTCCAGGTATGATAATGCATTCTAAAATGGTCTCCTCCATCATAGCCATGCCTTCCTTTTTGTGGCCAGGCCAATTGGTCGGCACTGAGTTCGGAATGATAATAGTAGCCATTTTGGCCAGTAGGAGCCAACCACGCCTGCATATGTGTAAACGGTCGTAACGCCGCTTGATTCACCTCCAATTTATTATTATAGAAATTGTCTTTATTTAACGAACTATACAACGTTTCATCCAGATTAGTACAACTCGAAATTAACATCCCTCCAATGAGCAGGTTAATTCCACCCAATACATTTATTTTCATCTGTCTCATTTTTCATAAAATTTAAAAACCAACATTTAAACCGATCGACCATGATTTGGTACGCGGATAGAATCCCCGCCAGTCAATTCCCGCGTCAAAACCTGTATCTTTAATTTCAGGATCAAGACCGGAGTATCCAGTAAACGTCGCAATATTTCGCCCTGTGGCATATACATACAAGTTACGGACATAGCTTGTTTTCATTTTTATATTGTAGCCAAGCGTAATATTATCCAGTTTAACAAAGCTTCCATTTTCCAAGTAATAGTCTGAATATTGCGGATCGTCGTTCAATTGCCCATGCTTCGTAAAAGCCTCTTCTAATACGTTATTTGGCAACCATTTTTTATTTGCAAAATACAGTTGTGGCGTATTTAATATATCGAACTTGAACTTACCACGGAAAAATACGGTGAGATCAAAACCTTTATAGGAAAAACGATTGCCAAACGAGGCCTGGAATTTTGGTACGCCATTTCCGATGTAGGTTAAATCGTCGTTATTAATTTCTCGCGCCAAAGCGGTAGAACCATCCGCTTTATAAAATAACCATTTTCCTTCGTCTGTAAAACCAGCAAAGCGTTTGCCATAAAATGCGCCTACTTCGCCTCCCTCCTCCAGACGGATTGCACTACCCAAGTTTCCGGGAGACGGTAATCCTCCGTACTCCAACCAATCATTTTTGTAGATTTCGTTCGATAGCTTTGTTAGACGATACTTCTGATAATTTCCGGTAAAATCGATGCTCCAAGAGAAATCATTTCGTTGCATGGCCAACGCCGACACCTGAAGCTCAATACCCTTGTTACTTATCGATCCCACATTTGTAAAAATACCGCCTGGTAGATACGATGGCATTTGTGCTCTAAAATTGAATAAAAGATCTACGGTATTGCGACTGTACACATCCAACGCGCCAGTTATGCGATTATTCAAGAAGCCAAAATCAACCCCTAAGTTCCATTCCTGTTTTTGCTCCCATCGTAGATTCGGATTTGGATTTTTATTGGGTCCATACGTTTGGTAATAAACACCATTTTGTGGATATACTCCCCCAGTACCCAGGGTGATAAGGGATTGATAGTTTCCAATGTCCTGGTTCCCGGTCACCCCGTACCCCAACCTCACTTTTAAATTGCTAATTGCTGGATTATCCGCTAAGAAACTTTCTTCGGTGATCGTCCATCCTGCCGAGATCGCCGGGAAATTACCCCATTTATAGTTAGCGCCAAAACGAGAAGAACCTTCTCGTCTATAAATCGCACTTACAAAGTATTTACGCTTATAGTTGTAATTGACACGACCGAAAAAAGCGATTAAGGTGTTATCCTCCTTAAACGATCCCATGCCCGGGCGGGGCAATTTGTCATTCGTAATCGCGGTTCCCGAACCCAAATTCCAGTCTAAAAAGCCATCTGTTGTAAAACCGTTATTATTCACATTGAATCGCTCCAACGTGCCATATTGATAACTATAACCCAATAAACCTGTCACATTATGTTCCTCGTTGAATGTCTGGTTATAATCAAACATTGTTTCAAAAGTCTTTGTCCATGACAATTCATTGCTCTTGGAGGCGTATCCCATCCCTTGGTAGTTCGAGTTAAGTCTTTGATCCCAGTCCAATGTTGAGCGGTAATTCCTATCATTGAAATTGTCCCGAACATAGGAACCAAATGCGGTCCAGCTCAATTGGTCTATAAGTTGCAATTTCACTCGAGCATCTCCCGAAAACGTCTGTTGCTCGCGTTCATCTATCCGATAAGCATAGCGGCTTAATGGATTATAATTGTTGTAAGCCTGCGTTTGGTAAAATGTCCCATCGGGATTGTACAGCGGAGCAGTAGGATTTCGTTGCACAGCTTGCTCGAAATCCGGAACATTTCCATTGTCATCCGATTTCCCACCCAGTAAATTCGCTTTATTGAAGTTGGCAGCTATATTCACATCAAAGGTTAGCCGATCCTGAAGACCTGTTTGTGAGGCACTGATACGCCCACCAAACTGATCCCGACCGTTCTGTACGGCGACGCCATTCGCGTCTTCATAATTGAGTGATACGCGATAACTGGATTTTTCACCTCCACCTGTGGCCGCGAAATTATGAAAATGCGAGAAATTATTCTTGTCGATTAATTCATCGAAAAGATCTGTTGATGCCCCGAGGTCCTCCTTTTCGTCTATCTCCCCTTGCGCGATATAGTCGCGAAATTGACTAGCACTTAACATATTGGGCCTTTTTGCGACGAATTCCCGCTGGCCGTAGGTAAAATACTCAAACTGGGGGTCGACATTTTTACGTCCCTTTTTTGTGGTCACTAAAATTACGCCGTTATTCCCTCTAGTGCCATATATTGCGGCAGCTGAACCATCCTTTAAGACATCTATGGATTCTATATCACCTTGTTTAACAAGGTCCAAGTTACCGCCTGGAATACCGTCGATGACCACTAACGGACTTAAAGCGCCATTCACAGAGCTCATTCCTCTAAGCTGTATACTTGTGCCCGAATTCGGATTGCTTCCGTGCTGTCTGGTAATATTTAAACCGGCAACTTTCCCCTGAACCAACTCCAAAGGACTTCGCATACCGCCGCGGTTGAAATCCTTTTCCTTTACAGAAGCCACAGCAGATGTAACTTCGCTTTTCCGTTGTGTTCCGTATCCAACGACCACCACTTCTTCCAACGCAGATTCATCGGATTGCAGGGAGAAGTTTACCGTACCCGAACCGACCGTTAACTCTGCTGTTTTGTACCCCAGAAAACTTGCCGTTAGGACCTGACCCGAGCTTGCTTCAATGGAAAACATTCCTTTATCATTTGTTTGCGACGCGGTTGTCATCCCTTTTACGGTAATCGTCGCGCCCACGATGGGTTGCCCGGTATTGGCATCTTTGACGGTTCCGTTGACAGTTTGCTGAGCTGGCACGCCGTACATCTTCTCTTTCGTCAGATCAGGGCGTGCATGGAGTTGACCATAGCTCGTTGCGAGAAGGGCGAGCGGAATAATCCAAAGCCTGCTTCCACTTTTTTTAAGTTTGTCAGAATTCCACATAAGTTTAAAGTTTGTTAAGTTGTAGTTTAGCTAGCACGTTTTTCCAAATGGACAATCATAATTCCCCGTTCTTCGTCAAAAAAGGAGTTACAAAAGCCGGTTTATAATCCGTAAACGTTAACACGAATTAACACATTTAGTCTGAAACAACAAAGCCTTGCAGCAATTTCACATCTGATTTTAAACCTTTTAGCTACATTGCTAAAACGATATTAGCACCGACGGCGTGCATGGAAAACCAAGAAATAATAAAGGTTATATGGAAACGGATTTATGGGGAAGATAACCCAAAAAATTTTTTTTGCTAAAAAGAAAAAAAAATGCCCGGTCTTTACAACCGAGCATGTTTACGAGATCATTAAACTGCGTCTAGATATTTCCCTTTTTCATTTCGCTTACCGCATAATCAACCGAACGTGCGGAAAATGCCATATAGGTAAGCGAAGGGTTTTGCGTAGAGGTGGATGTCATGGCTGCACCGTCCGTCACAAAAACATTCGGCACGGCGTGCATTTGGTTCCATTTATTCAGCATCGATGTTTTTGGATCTGTTCCCATGCGCACGCCTCCCATTTCATGGATATCCAGCCCGGGAGCTTGCCATCGATCGTCCCGACGAATATTTGTAAAACCAGCTTCTACAAACATCTCCTCCATCGTATCCAGATAATCCTTCTTCATTTTTTCATCGTTATCGTCGTAGTCCATGTTAATTTTTAACAAGGGCACATCCCAAGCGTCTTTTTTCTGTGCATCCAGGGCGACATAACTCGAGGCCTTCGGAATCGTTTCACCCATCATATGCGATCCTACTCCCCAATTCCCGAGTGTGGGGTTTAACAAATTGTTTTTCAACTCTTTCCCAAAACCGGAGCGGTCTGTGTTCGAGGAGCGCCATGCGCCGAATCCGGCTGCATATCCTCGTAAAAAATCCATCTCTTGTTTATGCAGGTTTCTAAATCGAGGAATATATCCTCCCCCTGCAGGGTTTCGACCCGCTGTCTTAAAATCGAGAAGACCATCATATTCCGCATAGATACGGGCGCTATAATTGTGAAAAGCGACGTACTTGCCTAATGTTTCGCTATCGTTACCCAATCCGTTCGGGAACCTGCCCGACCGCGAATTGAGAAGAATTAGGTTGGTATTAATAGCCGCTGCATTTACAAAGATCAGTTTGGCATAAAAATCCATTTCTTCCTTCGTATTCCTATCGATAACCTTTACGCCAACAGCGCGCTTCTTGGTTTCATCATAGAGTATAGAATGAACAACCGAGTCGGGTCGCAAGGTCATATTTCCGGTCTTGGCTGCCCAAGGCAAGGTCGAAGCATTCGAACTAAAGTAACCACCAAATGGACAGCCTCGTTGACACAACGTCCGATTTTGGCATTGTGTCCTGCCTTGTTCGATGTGTATCGGTTGCGGTTTGGAAATATGCGCGCACCGGGCAGATATCACTTTGCGCGCCGGATATTTAGCTTCCATTTTCTGCTTGAAATATTTCTCCACCACATTCAACGGATAAGCGGGCAAAAACTCTCCGTCTGGTAATTCGGGTAAACCATCCCGATTTCCAGATATACCGGCGAAACGCTCTACGTAATCATACCATGGTTTTAAGTCCGCATAGCGTATCGGCCAATCCACTGCAAACCCATCTCGTGCCGGCCCCTCGAAGTCGAAATCAGACCAGCGTTGTGTCTGCCGTGCCCACAACAAAGATTTACCACCTACCTGATATCCGCGGATCCAATCAAATGGTTTGTCCTGTATATAAGGATGCTCATTGTCCTTAACAAAAAAGTGTGCGGCATCCTCATGAAAAGCGTAACAACGATTAACAATCGGATTTTCTTGTTGCACTTTATACGGCATTTCTCCCCGGTGTTCAAATTCCCAAGGATACATATTTGTGGTGGGATAGTCTTTCACGTGCTGCACATCTCTCCCGCGCTCCAGCACCAAGGTTTTCAACCCACGCTCGGCTAGTTCTTTCGCCGACCAACCACCGCTGATGCCCGAACCGATGACGATGGCGTCATACGTTCTGTCTTTCTGCGAATCTATATTTATATTTGCCATGTCTTACGCATTCACTTTTACTGCCCCATCATATCGACCAGGGATCAATTCATACTTTAGTTTATTCTTCATGACATATTCCGAATTTAGATAGCCTTGTACCGTACGTTGTTTTAAAATCTTCAGAAATACATCCTCTTTTTCCAGCGTATTCAAATACGAAATGACCGCATCCGCGGGCTTCTCGGCCAACGGCGACGCGTCTTCTAATCCCTTAATGAACAATTTTTGATCTTCGGGGCTATGGCAGTCATCAACCATCTTCATCACGAACAGGTGTATATGAAGTTCTTTTGCCCCCGGACTGTCCGTCTTGGGAATGATTGCATCCACCAAATTGGCGAGCAATGCTTCGTCCGAGGCGGTGAATGCGACATTGTTCAATGCGATAGACGCGGAATTGCTCTTTGTCGAGCAAGAGGTAGCGATCATCATCCCTCCCGCCAAAACAAACAATTGCTTGATGGCCAATCTTCTATTCATATATCTTTGGTATTAAAGCTTCTAAATTAACTATAAAAATCGAACAATTACGACGGGTGTGAAGACAGCAAGATCTGCGAAACCTCCAACAAGTTTTCCACGAGGTGGGAAGCTTTTTCCAGCTTCGGTCGCTCCACAGCCTGTCTGGAAACCGCGATACAGGTAATCCCAGCGTCTTGTGCAGCTTTCAGCCCGGTTGACGTATCTTCAATAGCCACCACGTGTTCGTTGGCTACCCCAAGAAGAGCCACAGCTTGTAAGTAAGGTTCAGGGTTAGGTTTTGCATACTCCACATTCTCCCGGGTAACAAAAAATTCAAAATACGGCAAGAGACCATGATGACCCAATACGGTGTCTACCGTCGTTTGGTAACTGGAGGTCACCAATGCCATACGCTTGCCCGCTTGTTGCAATGCGTCTAAAATTTCCCTGGCATAAGGCATAAGCGCAATCTTGGTCATATCAGCCTTTGCATAGGCCGCCCGCGTTTCCTTCCACATAAATTCTTCCGTCGTATCAATCCCCCAATGCTCCTTTAGAAACTGGACATTCCGCACCAAGGTGTGTCCAGCAAAATAGCGGATCCAATCGTCAAAATTTATTTCTAGTCCGAAATGCATAGCGAGCAAAGGTTTCCAATTGCTATAGTAAAAATGCTCCGAGTCAATGAGCGTTCCATCTAAATCAAACAGGACGGCTTCTATATGTTCCATTCGATAAATGTAACAGTATTCTCTCAATTTAAAGGAATTATAGTGTATTTTTTACACCTTCTTAAAAACATCCTAAATAAACTGAGTCCGAGCACACATCTGCCAGCGTATCGCGATACCCTATATAGGGGGTTTAAGTCAGGAATTTGTTCAAAAAAAGGCATCAGGACAATATGAACCTGCCCGTCTTGCGGATATATGCTGACAGAACCAAAATCGACCGCATTGCCCAACGCGTATGCGACTACCACCAACCTAAGGTGTGCCGCGTCAATCACGTCGGCAATGCAAAATGTAAATGCCCCATCACGGACATGTACAAAATTCCGAAGCCACCTTCATGCTTTACCGTTGCGCAGGGCGCGTTCAGACGGCCTTTCCAGAAAAGGCACCATCAATTCCCTGTTTAAGTATCGCCATAATAAGCTATTTATTATAATCAAAACAACAAATTATCAATCTGATAATAAGGTTAAAATAAATGAGAAAATTCGAAAATTTTATGGGGAGATATATAGCCATACTCTACAACCCCTCTATAATACTTCCTTACACCTTCATAATAAGACTATTTTCTACTGTATTCCCACCCCGTGTTATATCCTTCTCTTGGATAAGGCTATAAGATTTACTAAGTTTGTTAAACCACGTTTTTACGCGTTTTCAGAAACCAAACTACCATCGTACGCCATGGCTCTAACAAGCCTGATCGTTTGGTTTACTTCTGAAAACATAGATTTTACATATATGAAGATACTTGCAGTAGGCAGAAATTATATCGATCACGCCAAAGAACTGAATAACCCCGTTCCCTCCACTCCGGTGATATTTATGAAACCGGATACAGCGGTGCTGAAAGACAACAAAGATTTTTACTATCCCGAATTTTCCAACGATATTCACTATGAAGTAGAAGTGGTTATTCGCATCTGCAATGAAGGCAAGCATATTGCCCCAAAGTTTGCACATAAATATTATGACGCTGTTGGTCTAGGAATAGATTTTACGGCACGAGATATCCAATCTCAACACAAGGACAAAGGCCTGCCTTGGGAGCTGGCGAAGTCATTCGACCATTCAGCCGTTATTAGCCCGCTCCTTCCGAAAGAGGAGTTCGCCGATTTGAAAGACCTGTCTTTTTCGTTGCAAAAAAATGGCAATACGGTGCAATCGGGCAATACGAAAGATATGATTTTCGACTTCGACACCCTATTAGTCTTCATCTCCCAATATATCACCTTGCGCAAAGGAGACCTTATATACACGGGCACGCCAGTCGGCGTAGGAGCTATTGCCATTGGCGATAAATTTGAAGGGTTTATTGGTGCTCGATCGATGTTTACCTGCTACATCAAATAGGACCCATACGAGAGTCTTCACAGAAAACGACAAAAACAGTATACGGGTATGAACAGTTAGCATGGCTTTTGCAGCGTAAGCGCGTACATATTTTAAACAAACGATTGATGAAAAAATATAGTGTATTCTTGGCGTGTTTGACTTCCGTATGGGGCGGTCTGAATGCGCAGAATAAAGACATTATCACCTCTAGAACATATCCCCAGGGCTATTTCCGAAATCCGCTGAATATCGCTCCGGACGCATCGGGAACCTTCGGAGAACTGCGTTCTACGCATTTCCATGCCGGCGACGATTACCGCACACAACAGCGGGTAGGCTTGCCTTTGCACGCGGCTGCCGAAGGGTATGTGTCGCGTGTCCGAGTACAGATTGGAGGAGGAGGGAACTCAGTGTATATCGACCACCCTAATGGCTATACATCCGTATACCTGCATATGAATGCTTTCAATGATGTGATCACCAATATTGTCCGGGCGGAACAATATAAGCAGAAACGCTTTGATGTCGATGTAACCGTCGAACCAAATCAGATAAAACTCACCAAAGGGCAATATATTGGCGACGCCGGCAACACGGGCGGATCTGCAGGTCCTCACCTTCATTTTGAAATCCGGGACTCAAAGAGTCAGCATCCGCTCAATCCACAGCTTTTCGGATTGCGATTTACCGACCGCTTTAACCCGACAATCAACAGCATAATGGTCTATGACCTGAACAGTTCCATCTTCAATGAGCATACTCCTCGTCGACCAGTAACCGCCCGTGCTTTACAAAGCGGCCGTTATGTGTTAGCTTCCACAGCACCAATCACCGTGCACGGCAAATTTGGATTAGGGATAAACGCGGTGGATCGTCATCGTGCAGGCGGATTTCAGAATGGATTATATTCGATCGAGCTTTTCGTGGACGGAAAGGCACTGTCAACCGTCTTGTTCGAGGAGCTTGACTTCAATACATCTAGGGCCATTCATTCGTATATAGACTATCCTTATTGGAAAAAAACGAAAGCCAAAGTTCAAAAGAGCTTTAAAGATCCCGGAAACCCGATCGAAATTTTCAAAACACTGGAAAATCAAGGCGTTATCCAATTGCCCGAAGAAAAAATATACGACGTTAAATATGTCGTAAAAGATGCACAGGGAAACTGCAGTGAACTGAACTTTCAAGTAAAAAACGTGCCTTCACCCTCTGGAGCCGCTGAGCGCAAGCACCAAGGTGTCGCTTTATTCAAATACGACCAAGAGAACAGTTACCAGACCGACGCATTTCAAGTTCAGGTACCGAAAGGTGTCTTGTACGACAATGTTGATTTTGCTTACAGTACAGCGCCTCAGCCGACTGGTGGATATTCCGTAACACACCGGGTACATAACACGTTCACCCCATTATTCTCGGCATACGCTTTGCGTATTAAACCGACCAACCTCCCTACTCACCTCCAATCTAAAGCGTTAATCGCCTCGGCGGAAAACGGTGCGGAAGGGGGTAAATTTGATGATGGCTGGGTAACGGTCAACACACGCAATTTCGGGAGTTTTTACGTGGCCGTTGATACCATTGCCCCTACCATCGTGCCACGCAATTTCAGCCATGGTAAACGTGTTGCAGCACAAAGCAAGATCGACTTTACCATCCGCGACAACTTTTCAGGAATTCAGTCTTTTCATGCGTATATCGACGATCAATGGGTGCTGATGGAATACGACTCTAAAAACAGGCATCTGTGGCACCGCTTCGACCCTTCTTTACCGAAAGGTCAGCATACGTTCAAATTAGTGGTCACGGATTGGAAGGACAATGAAAAAACATATGAAGCTTCCTTTACCCGATAAGGGTTGTACAAAAACGAACAGAAAGAAAACGATTATATGACAACATTAGAAGTAGGCAATAAAGCGCCTGAAATTATCGCAAAAAACCAAACGGGAAATACTATCAAACTGTCTGATTTCAAAGGAAAAAAGGTGATCCTATACTTTTACCCAAAGGATAATACACCGGGCTGTACAACGGAGGCATGTAATTTCCGCGATAACTACCAGTCGTTGGTCAGTGAAGGCTTTGAAGTGCTCGGCGTCAGTATCGATAGTGAGCAGTCGCACCAGAAGTTTATTACGAAGTTTGACCTACCTTTCAACCTGCTAGCAGACGAAGAACAGCAGATTGTCAACGACTACGGTGTATGGGTAGAAAAAAACATGTATGGCAAGAAATATATGGGAACAGCGCGTACTACATTTGTCATCAATGAGGAGGGCGTCATTGATCATATTATAAAAAAAGTAGACAATAAAAATGCTTCTCAGCAAATCCGTGATCTGTATGTGTAAACGGTGAAGCCGTGTATGCGTCGAATCGCGAGCGGTACGACTGACGACGTGTGCTTCGATCCACACGATTTTACGTAGCGACATCTTCGCGCCTTTACCGTGATGCAACTTTACGTAAATCTAATATCTAATCTTTATATTTGCCTCTTATGAGCAAGCAAACAGACGATTTTTTCAAGAATATCATATCTCATGCTAAGGAATACGGATTTGTATTCCCTTCGAGCGAGATTTACGACGGCTTGAGTGCCGTGTACGATTATGGGCAGTTAGGTTCGGAACTAAAAAACAACCTAAAGACCTATTGGTGGAAATCCATGGTGCAGTTAAACGAGAATATTGTCGGTATCGATGCTGCAATATTCATGCATCCAACGACATGGAAAGCCTCTGGCCACGTGGACGGCTTCAACGATCCGATGATTGACAACAAGGATTCAAAAAAACGCTATCGCGCAGACCAATTGATCGAGGACAAAATTGACCGCTACGAAAAAGACGGCAAAACCGACAAAGCAGCCCAATTGCAGAAAGATCTGGACGATGCGCTAAACGCCGATGATTTAACTCGTCTAAAGACGATCATCGAAGAACATAATATTGTTTGCCCGATTTCCGGGACTAAAAACTGGACCGATGTGCGCCAATTCAATTTGATGTTTGCTACACAGATGGGCGCGATGGCCGACGGAGCCGAACAGGTCTACCTACGCCCGGAAACGGCGCAAGGGATTTTTGTTAATTTTTTGAATGTGCAGAAAACCGGCCGCATGAAAGTACCGTTTGGTATTGCACAGATCGGTAAAGCTTTCCGCAACGAAGTCATAGCACGCCAGTTTATTATGCGTATGCGCGAATTCGAGCAGATGGAAATGCAATTCTTCGTGCGCCCAGGTTCTGAATTGGAATGGTATGCTCAATGGAAAGAAACACGTTTAAAGTGGCATTTGGCGCTCGGATCCGATCCTGCAAAATATCGTTACCATGACCACGTCAAATTAGCTCATTATGCCAATGCTGCGGTCGATATCGAATATGAATTTCCATTCGGTTTCAAAGAGGTGGAAGGCATCCACTCCCGCACAGACTTTGATCTAAAACAGCATCAGGAATACTCCAAGAAAAAAATGCAATATTTTGATCCGGAGATCAATCAGAACTACATTCCGTATGTGATCGAAACGTCTATTGGGTTAGACCGTCTTTTTTTAACGGTATTAGCGAACTCACTCGTACAGGAGGACTTATCTACTGCTGATAAACAGGATTCCCGGGTAGTACTCAAATTTCACCCGTCTATAGCACCCGTTAAAGCAGCAGTATTGCCATTGACAAAAAAAGACGGACTACCGGAAAAAGCACGGGAAATCATGGCGAAACTCAAGCTGGATTTTAACATCCAATATGACGAGAAAGATGCAATAGGCAAACGCTATCGCCGTCAGGATGCGATCGGTACACCTTTTTGTATAACAGTGGATTACCAAACGCTGGAAGACAATACCGTTACGATCCGCCATCGGGATAGTATGGAACAGGAACGGGTTCCTGCCGCTGATCTGAACAATATTGTAGGCGACCTTGTGAGTTGGAATAACCTGTTAGAACAATTAGTATAACGTTTATCAATTTCCCATAAAGCTATCGCACTTATAAAAAGGGCAGTTTTTATGAATTGCCCTTTTTGTTGTTGGTGATTTTTGCCTACTCGTAGTCTACAATTCTTCTCCGTCCCATTCTTCATTAAGACGGATAATAAATATGGGTGTTGGTTGCAGACCGTTTAGGAGTTCTCCCCGGAACACCAGTTGCATGTTATTCCGGACGACATCTCCCAAAGAGAAACTGCGCAATAGTTATCCTCGCCATCGAACACTACCACCGTATAGGCAAGCGAAAACGGAGCGGAGATGTGTCCCAAGAACTGATGAAAGCTGATCTACTTGCCGCCCATAGCAAAAATTTGGCTTTAACTCAACCTCCGATTGATCCAGTATGGGATTCGTCAATGATGGATTAAAAGGCGTAGAACTCACGGTGATGCCTTCTGTTGATCGCCATCTTGACCACACTTGTCAGGCTTCGCTCGTCCGTAAATTCAAACACTACTTGACTAGAATAACGATTCAGCACCAGTTTATGTTGACCGTCGCGGTAACTGAACAGCTATCCAGCACGCCAAAAATCTTTGCCTAACCGTTCGAAAATACATGCTACATAGTAATTGCTACGTGGCCTCCATCCAAAATAGTCAGCGGCATGTTGAATAGGTTCACGATAAAGGAAGCCATATATTCGCCCCGGCGGTAGGTTGAATGTAACTTCTCTTTGTCGAACAAGGTAGTACGATCTTTGACAGACACTTCCGCGGACGAATTTCTCAAGGAGTGTTTTTTTATTTTTTATTTAATTCTTTTTCAATAGACGATTCCAGTCGGCCATGTAATGGATACCGAAAATCAGGATTGATAATCGTTCGGTCGCTTGCGTCAACAAGTAGATAATGCGGCATTGCCCGGACACCGTAGTGGTTCACCACAAATTCCTGGTCCTGGGCATTGAGCCGGTAGTTATCCTGTCCTAGGTTCAGTTCATCGCTCGCCGCTTTCCACGCATCGAAGTCTTTATCCCACGTTAGATAGATCGGCCTAACCCCCATACTGGCCAATGCGGCAGCTTTGCGCTTAATCATTCGGATATCCGCTTTTGACTCCTTGTTCCAACTGCCCCAGAAGACAACTAGCCATGTTCCTTCTGCTTTAAACCGATCTAGCTTGAGGCTATCACCGGCTGGATTTCTTGGGTATATATCGGGAAAGTTGGGCATATTATCGTAAAAGCTCTTTACGGCGTCCACTTTCTGTTTGGCTTGTTTATATAAAACGGTATTCTTCAACGTATCCGGCACGCGCTGGAGTACATGATCATACCGCTTATAATTTTGTTGACCGATGCGGTCTTCTTTAATAATAAAGAGCTTCATGCCTGGGTGAACATCTCCATCATCTAAAAATTCGTCCTGAATCGTTTCCTTGAGGCGTTTTTTCTGCTCATCCAAGGCCAATGACTTTCCGACGGCATCTCGGTAAGTCTTTGGGTTATTTAGGGCGTCCACCAAAGCTCTGGATTGTGCATAGAGTGCGCCATGCCGTTGCTCGAAAAGCTTTTGGAAGCGGACGTAGTCATTCATTATCTTGGAGCTGCTTGTGACTTCTCCATGTGTTATACGTCCCGCACTGCCTACCTCCCCCTTGAACGTGTAATCAGCACCGTTCTCGAGGTACACTTTGAAGTTTTTCTTCTGAATCACTAGGTTATAGAAATTTGGTTCCGTCAGTTCTCCTTCCAACGCAAATTTTCCCTGCTTCACGTAAGCGGAAAGCAATGGTTGCAACGTATTTTCATCGGTATTCACATAGATCTTGGTACTATCGGGAAGTGCTATCGTTCCTGTCAGGCGGATTTTAAAGGCTTCTGGATAGCCGGTTGCGGACTGCTTTGCGGTATCGGACTGCGACTTCTTCTGCTGGCAGCTTATCAGACAGCAAAGCAAAATAAAAAGGCCCCAAGGAAACTGGTTCATAATCGCTTCGTTTCCCTAAGATAAAAAAAAATCAGGAACGATATCCTGATTTTTTCTACAACTTTTTTATTATTTCTTTGCCGTTAACAAGTAAACGGACCTCATTTCCTCGCTGTCCTTGCACACGATAGTCTACGACCTTGCCTTGTTCCCAGACCATATCCACCGTATAGTTGCCCCTGGCTTTTAGCCCTTTCACGGCGCCACTGGCCCATGCTTTAGGTAATGCAGGCAGTAAATGTATATAACCATCATGGGATTGGATCAACATCTCCGCAATGCCGGCTGATCCTCCAAAATTACCATCTATCTGGAAAGGCGGATGTGCACAAAAAAGATTCGGATAGGTGCCCGCTCCTTCTCCTGCATAGGTAGTAGCATCGACAAACGCGGGTTTGAGCAACTGCCGTAAAATTTCAAGGGCATGATCGCCGTCATGCAAGCGCGCCCAAAAAAGAATTTTCCAGGCACGGGACCATCCCGTTCCCTCATCCCCCCGTACGGCAAGCGTTTTTCGAGCAGCTTCCGCCCAGTCGGGCGTCGTTACCGGTGAGATAAAGCGGGCTGGATATAATCCGTATAAATGCGATACGTGTCTGTGCTTGGGCTCCACTTCTTGATAATCCTCCAACCATTCCATGACGCGGCCGGAACTACTTATAACCACCGGAGGTGGTACATCACGGAGTTGGTTCGTTAATGTATCCGCAAATGGGTCATTCAACGCTAATATGTCATTGGCCTGTATCACGGATTCATACAGCTCGCGTACAATTTGATTATCTATGGTTGGTCCCATCACCACAGCGGTAGTCTTTCCATTGGGCAGACGAAAAGCATTTTCTGGCGACACGGAGGGCGATGTGACCCACCAGCCTGTTTTAGAATCCTGCACCAATGTGGCGTTGTAAAAAACGGCCGCATTTTTTAGGATAGGATATATTTCCGCGAGGTAGGCTTTATCTTTCGTAAACTGGTAATGCTCCCACAGGTGATTACATAACCAACCCGATGCCGTGCTGGCACCCCACGATGCTTGTTCGCCCGGTGCCGAATAGCCCCATATGTTCGTCATCATGTACACCACCCAGCCCGGAGCGTTATAGTAAGCTTTGGCAGTTTTTTCTCCCTCTTTCGCAATCCGTTTGATCAGCTCGATAAAAGGCTTGTGATACTCCGAAAGGTTGCTGACCTCGACACCCCAATGGTTCATTTGTGCATTAATATTGAGGTGATAGTCTCCATTCCAAGGGGTCTGTATTTGATGAGCCCACAACCCCTGCAAATTCGGAGGGAGCGCTTTTTCTACTTGCGGCGCGGTACTGGCGATGCTCAGGTAGCGCCCAAACTGGTAGTACAAGGCCGCCATGGCATTGTCTTGTGCGGGGTTCTCGAAAAACAGCTGTATTCGTCGGTCTGTAGGGATATCATCACGCGGCGCTTCGTCGGCTATCTTCAACGATACCCGATCAAAAACGGTGCGATAGCGCTGCTGGTGATCGTTGCGTATTTTACTGTATTTCCATGTCGGTGCGTCTTTCAGGACTTCCGTCACGGCCAATTTCGGATCATGTCCGTAATAACTCGTGCTTGCCGTAAAGTAGATGAGTACTTCATCAGCATTTTTGATGATCACCTGATGGTCATACACCATCTTGGTGCCTCCTTTCGGCACGATTTTCACGCCTCCGGCAAACTGCAGGCCTTTTCCGCCCCTGCCGTCGGGCAATGCGCCCCCCCAACGAAATCCGGTTTCGGAAACCTGCATATCCGATAGGTTTTCGTCCCTGTAAAAATGTGTAGCGAACGTAATACTTCCTTTTTTGCTCGCGGATAGCCGGATCACACCGATATTACGATCAAACGAGGTAAAGTACTCGCGCAGATACCGAACGTCATTCGCCACGAACGAAGTGGTTGCTTTTGCCCCTGCGAGATCTAAGGTTCGTTTATAGTTGCTAACTTCCCCGGGTATGGTGTGCAGAAAGTTCAGATAGCCAAAATTCTGAAAACACCCGTACGGAACGTTGGCGCCCCGGCCATGTCCCGAACCTTTTCCAACACATACGAAGTTGTCATTGACCAATTCTTCCGCCTCATCATTTTTTCCGGCAAAGAGCAACTGCTGAATGTCTTTCACACTGCGGAATGCTTCATAATTATTCGGATCTTCCGGACTTCCTGACCACATCGAGATTTCATTGGTCACGATAGATTCATCACGGACTTTTCCATCGGGCATCATACCTATCTGTCCATTCCCCAAAGGCAGTGTTTCTTCCCAGCGCTCAGCAGGCTTATCATACCACATGGCGAGCTGTTGGGCTGATGCCTGTGTCCCGCTGAACAACATGGTGAAGAATACCAGTCGTCGAATGATTGTTGAATGGTTCATTTTTTATTTAAATAAACGAAATGATGCCACAGAAAATGTTTTACCGACGGTTTCCTTCGGCACAAAGCGAAGAAACTTGCTGCGTACAGGCCCGTCAAAAGAAATAACCTGTTCTATAGGATTGGCTTGAATGTTAGAGAATTCGCCGGCCTTAACGAGCGTCCATATTTTTCCGTCCTGGCTCGACGCGATCTCGTACTTTAGAGCAATTCCGTCCTTTTTCCCGTCTTGGCGTGGCAGATAACCGATAGCGGCCACGGGCTGTTTTAGCTCAAAGAGAACACCAGCGTCAAAAGTGGATAGGGACTCCCATGTATCGGCATTACCGTCTACACTTTTCGGAAGTCCGTTGGCGGTTTTCACGACAAAGTCTTCATTGGATAAGGGAGTACGTTCTGTTTCTTGTGTATCAAACGAAAAAGGCTCGTCAAACTCCTTAAAAAGCCCAAAATCACTCAATGTTGGAGCTACAGGAGCAAACAAGCGGATTTTCAGTTGTGTTGCACGTACCGGTTTATCGAGTTTGATCAATCGGTTTGCCCCAATACTTGTCGCAGACACCAATCGCTTCCAATCGCCATCTTGTTTTGTTTCGATCACCACGCTATCTAAACGCTGGCCTAATTTGATATTTTCGCGTAAACGGATAAGATCAAACTCCTGCGCTCCATCCAAGGTGATTTCCAGTTCTGGTGCGTGCACATCGTCATCCGGTGCATAATAGCTGTATCGGTCGTCGTCCAGGATACGTGATCCATCAAAGCGGGCCGACTGCGCCCGTAAGTTAGAGACCTTTACGCTTGCCCCTTGTGCTAAATTTGTTTTAAACGTTTCATGTAGTTTCTTTCCGAAGGCCTTCAACGATTTAACATCATTCGCATGCAGATAGCCATCGGGCATCGGCGCAAGGCCTAAGTTCATATTTGCGCCGCGTCCGACCGACTTCATATAGATTTCAAATAATTGGTTTGGCGTCTTGACCCGCGCGTCTTGATCAGCATGGTAAAACCATCCTGGCCGTTGCGGAACATCACACTCTGCAGGTATCCAATGGGTACCATGGCGTGTTCCTGTCGGCGATTGGGTATAGTCGGAATCTCCGGGCACTGGCGGACGTCCGTCGATGCCTTTCGGCGTAAAGGTTGCCCAACTCGTCTCCTCGGCGAAGCCATGCTCATTTCCTACCCAACGCATATCGGGACCTACATCCGAAAAGATAACCGCCATCGGCTGCTTCTCCCGTACAATAGGCCAAGTCTTTTCATGCCATGCATAATAGGTGGATCGATCGATAATCCGTTTTTCGTTCTTTCCTCCATAATATCCATCCCCACCATTGGCCCCATCATGCCAGGAGGTAAACAGTTCACCATAGTTACTCATCAGTTCTGTCAGCTGAGCCCGATACGCATCAGCATACGCAGGTGTTCCGTAACGGGTATCATTTCTATCCCATGCGGATAAGTAAACACCGAATTTCATCCCATGCCGGTGAGCGGCTTCCATAAACTCCTTCACCATATCCCCTTTTCCATTTTTCCAGGGCGAACTTTTCACACCGTATGCCGTTGTCGCCGTGGGCCACAAGCAAAATCCATCATGGTGTTTCGCAACGGAGATCAAGCCCTTGAACCCTCCTGCCGCCGCGGCCGCCGCAATTTGACCGGCATCGAAATTTTTAGGATTGAAAATCGCCGGGTCGGCATCGCCAAATCCCCACTCTTTATTTTGAAAGGTGGTCGGCGTATAATGGATCAAACAATAGGTTTCCATCTCGTGCCAACGCAACTGCCGTTCGGACGGTAACGCTCCGTAAGGTTTTGGAGCTTCCTGCGCCCATAAGAACGCTGGTACCAGCATCGAAAATAAAAAGGATGTAGGTTTTCTCATGTCTTTGTGCTATAATCAGTGAAAATAAGCATTATGAATGATATTTTCCCCGGCAGCAGTATACGCAAACGATAGCGCAATTTGAGATCACTCCACACATGGGTGATCCTAATAGGCTGTCTGCCAGCTCCCGCCGTATCCTGACCGTTCGTTAAACCCAGGGACATGGAGTGCTTGAGCTGGTGCTAACATCATAAAAAAATTACAGGAAGGGTAAAAAAATAAAAGGACGTTGACCATTGTGGTGTTGAGAACAAACTATCAGCCCCCCCCCAAAAAAAGATTGATAGGAATGCAACCTGTCAAGAAAAACCACAGCATAGGAATAATTTAGATGGCACATCTAGGCGCCGGCCTTCCAAATCGAATATTATTTCGTACCTTAATGGACATATTTCAAAAGATATACATAATGGCTCAAATTACATTTAAAGGTACAGCAGTAAACACACAGGGCAACTTGCCCGCAGTGGGGGCTCAAGCTCCTGATTTTACATTAACAGCAGGTGATCTGTCTGAGAAAAGCTTGCGTGATTTTCAAGGTAAACAAGTAATCTTAAATATCTTCCCGAGCATTGATACAGGGACCTGCGCAGCATCGGTACGTAAATTTAATGAAAAGGCGGCGGGTTTAGCCAATACGGTGGTATTGTGTATTTCGCGCGATCTCCCATTCGCTCAGGGACGTTTTTGCGCTGCCGAAGGTATTGCAAATGTTGTTACGCTCTCCGAATACAAAGACAGCAATTTCTCGGACGCTTATCAATTGCGCATTGCGGATGGGCCTTTAGCTGGTTTATTAAGCCGGTCGGTGGTGGTTGTCGATGAAAATGGCACGGTAAAATACACCGAGCAGGTGGCAGAAACAACAGAAGAACCAAACTACGAGCAGGCGCTTGCCGCTTTATAAAAGTATTCTAACATTTCGTCTTATCAAGACGGTTAGCAAAGCAATCTGCGTCCTGACATTCGCAGATTGCTTTTTTTTATTTCCAGCCGGAAGTCGGTCACACTAAAATTTTTCAACCGGCCTTACCGGACATGCAGTACAACGAAGATTGGACTGTTTTTTCCGATCAGGCAACTTATTTGGAGATATCCAATGCTTGGAGAATATCACCAATAATATCTTCCTGCGCTTCAATCCCTACCGATAGCCGGATACTACCTGGTTTAATACCTAAAAACAACCGCTCTTCTTCACTTAATTTCGAATGTGTCGTTGAGCCAGGATGGGTAGCAATGGAACGGGCATCCCCTAGATTGGACGTATACAAAATCATTTTCAGCGCGTCTAAAAAACGATAAGCACGCTCTTTTCCACCTTTCACTTCAAACGTTACAATTCCCCCGCCAGCTTTCATCTGTTTAGTTGCCAATTCATATTGAGGATGGGAAGGTAAAAATGGATACTTTACGTCGGCAATCTCCGGATGTCTTTCCAATTCCTCGGCTAAGGCCAACGCATTGCTGCAATGTCGATCCATCCGTAACCCTAAGGTATCCAAACTCTTTGACAAGATCCAAGCATTAAATGGAGACATTGCTGGACCCGTATGACGGATAAAAAACATAAGCTGATCGATCAGTTCTTGTTTTCCGACGATTACCCCTCCTAGTACACGTCCCTGCCCATCCATATATTTCGTGGCTGAATGAATCGACAGATCAAAACCGTACGGCAATGGCTTTTGCAAATAAGGCGTCGCAAAACAGTTGTCAATAGCAAAAATGATGTGTGGATATTTTGCTTTTAACTTGCCTAAAAATTCGAGGTCGGCCAACTCCAACCCCGGGTTAGACGGTGATTCTAGAAACACGATTTTGGTGTTGGGCTGGATCGCCTTTTCCCATGCATCGTTATCCACCGCATCTACGTATGTATGGGTAACACCCCAGCGTGGAAAAAGCTGCGTAAACAACTGGTGGGTAGAACCAAAAATAGCCCGCGATGACACGATGTGATCGCCTTGACGAATGAATCCTGCAAACGAAGCAAAAACGGCTGCCATTCCCGAAGCAAAAGCCAGTCCTGCTTCCGCCTCTTCCAAGATGCAGACCTTATTGATAAACTCCGTTGTATTGGGATTTGCATAACGGGAATAGACCATACCTTCTTCTTCTTCGGCAAAGATAGCACGACCTTGTTCGGCACTATCAAAGATAAAACTCGACGTTAAATATAAAGGGACAGAATGCTCTCTCGTCGCTGACCGCGGTGCTTGTTCCCGAATGATTTTAGATTGATCTTTTTCCATGATGAGCAAATTTAACTGTTTTAGTCTACTACTTTCCTATGTTTTTTATTTTTTTTGACGGCCAGCGCGTGGTATTCCCCATTAAGGTACAATGCGTTTCAACGAAACTGTACAACACATGTAGAACGTTTCCATACCTCGTTATTTATTTTTCGAACAAATTTGTTTTACAACCAAAAAAATACTATGTTAGCATATTATTTATCGTTCAGAAATCCGCTAACCAGGACGTTGTCGTGAAAACAAAAAATAGCTAATTGATGTTCCATAAATGACCATTGGAAGAATAAACTATTCACATATGAAAAGATTACTACTCGGATTATTACTTGCCAGCCCCACTTTATTGTGGGCGCAGGGATCACAAGTAAACACGCAAAGTCAAAAAGCCGTAGGTATGGCGGGAGCCGGATCAGCTTTGTTTATCGATGAAGCTTCCATATTTTACAGTCCGGGAGCATTGGCCAAAATGGGCCACAACGCCATTTCAATAGGCGCTAGTGGGGTCATGTATCGGTCCGCTTTTCGCGAGCTTAATAGCAATGATGTTCACCACACAAAATTCAAAATCACCCCTCCTTTCTCGGTTTTTGCGGCTTTCGGGCCCAAAGATTCGTGGTGGAAGGCTGGTATTGGCGTGTATACTCCATTCGGTGGCTCGGTTGATTGGGGCGACCAATGGCCCGGGAGATACGAACTGAACCATCTGCAGATGCGCGCCATATACATACAGCCAACCTTAAGTTTTAAGCTTACCGAGAACTTCGGAATTGGCGGGGGTTTTGTATACAATGTAGGACTAGTGGATCTTTCCCGTTCTATCCCCACAGCTGGCGCAGACGGGCAACCGGGTAAAGCGGAGCTTTCGGGCGTTGGCACCGGTATGGGTTTCAATGTCGGTGTACACTATCACTTAGAAGACAATGTTGCCATTTCCCTGAGCTACCGATCCAAAGTCGTCACCAAGTTAAAAGATGGCGACGCAGAGTTCACGGTTCCTCCTGCATTGGCTGCTTCCTTTCCGAATACAACCTTCGATGCAGAACTACCTCTTCCGTCTTCTTTCAACATCGGCTTAAGCTTCCCAGCTAGTGAAAAAGTAGATATTGCGGCGGATGCGACGTTGATCGGATACTCGATTTACAAGGAGTTGGTGTTTGATTACAAGGATAATACACCTGTATTGACCGATACGAAACAGATCAAAAAATATGAAAATGCCCTTTCGGCAAAAGTAGGGGTGAATTATAAGACAACCGATCAGTTTACGCTACGCGCTGGAGCAGGCTATGTATATACACCGGTGCGCGGACCGTATGTATCGCCTGAAACACCGGACAATAACCGCATGATGGGTTCTATAGGTTTTACATATGATATCAACGACAAATGGGATATCACCGGGGCATATGTATTCCAGCGCATCATGGAGCGCACCGTTCAAAGCGCCGGAACCGGCCTTGCTGGAACGTACAAAACAAATATCCATGCGCCAGGCTTATCCTTAACTTATAAATGGTAATCACGATGAAAAGATTAGTCAACAATATAAAGCTATACCTAGGCATTTTAGCCATTGCTTTAGCGTCTTCTTGCAAACCGGAAATTGAAGGATTTCAACCCAGCGCCGGACAGGCCGATTTCTCTAAATACATTGCTGTCGGGAACTCATTAACGGCTGGATTTGCGGATGGGGGACTTTATTTAGAAGGGCAGCAGGTGGCCTATCCGAACTTAATTGCCGCCCAGTTAAAACAAGTAGGCGGTGGTGAATTTCGCAGCCCTTTTTTCTCGGATGAGCAACGTAACGGATCGGGATATTTACAGCTTACGGCATTGGTCAACGGCCAACCCCAATTAGAAAACGTGACGACAAACCTTGCGTACCGTGCTGAAGGAAGGCTAGCCAAATATACGGACGACATTGAAAACCTTGGTGTGCCCGGAATGCGCCTGGACCTGTCGGTGTGGCCGGCTTTTAGCGCGGCAAATATGTATTTCGAGCGTTTGCTGTCCGATGCCGAGGTGGGCGCGACCACGTATATGCAATACGCGAGTCAGAAAAACCACACGTTTTTCAGCTTTTGGTTAGGCAATAATGACGTGCTAGGCTATGCCATGAACGGCGCGGTTGCCGTGGAAGGTGATCCGACAAAAACATTGACGACGGCGGCTACATTCAACGAGCGATACAACCAATTCATTGGCGCATTAACAGCCAATCAACAAAAAGGGGTTGTCGCGACAATTCCCGATGTGACAGCTATCCCATATTTCACAACAGTAACAAGGGCGGCTCTAATTGCCGCGGTCAACGCGAGCGGTGCCAGCATTACCGACATCTATATCCGAACCGGAGCCGGTGTGGCACGGGCGGCTACCGACGCCGACTTGTTTGTCCTTCCGTTTGCGTCCTCGGGTCTGTTAGGTTCCACATCGACAGAAAATCCTATTCCTTATGGTTTAAATCCGGGCAACCCCATTGAAAGCAAATATGTATTGGATCCGGCGGAAGTAACGGTGATCAAAGCTCGTGTTAATGAATTCAACAAAATTATTGCCGACGTGGCCGACGCTAAAAAATTGGCTTTAGCCGACGCACATGCCTATTTAAACCGAGTGAAAAGCCCGGGCATCATGTACAATGGTATTGGTGTCAATGCGGCTTTCATCACGGGTAACGCATTTTCCCTAGACGGTATACATTTAACGCCGATGGGCAATGCGCTTATTGCCAATCTATTTATAGATGCGATCAATGCACAATACGGCAGCAAGCTGACAAAAGTAGATGCTACGCACTATCGGGGCGTGAAATTCCCATAACGATTCGAAAACGCTATAGTTTACCAAGAGACGCCGATATAGCGTCTCTTTTTAGTATAGAGCCACTGTTCATGCGCCGCCTGCACGCCGAACGGTTCGTTACGCAGATCGACGCGAGCAAGGGGCTATTTCGCGCAATCCGATCCGGTGTACTTTCTTTTCAGGAGGGGAAACTGTATCTTTGTCCTACGCATACTGTAAAACACGCACGATTAATTTAAAAAAACATGAAAGTTCAATTACAACGGAAAAATGAAGCCGTACATTTCGAAGCCTCTAGCGAATTATCCGCCGTAAAAGTAAATATTGACGGATCGGACAGCATCGGAGGCGAAGGCAAAGGCGTACGTCCGATGGAACTTGTATTAATGGCCCTGGGCTCTTGCAGTGTTTTCGATCTGACTACAATACTCAAAAAACAACGTCAAGAGATTGACGATATACAGGTAGAAGTTGAAGGAAAACGTCGGGAGGAGATTCCGAACATCTTCACGGACATCCATATCTCTTTTATATTGACGGGAAATATCGATCAAGAAAAAGCACAGAAAGCTGCAGAGTTGGCTGTAAAAAAATATTGCTCGGTACATGATATGCTGGCGGCGGGCGGTGTTGAGATTACCTATAGCCTTACCTTTCGCTAGACTGGCCTTTACTCCAGACTTTTTCGGCCCATCGCCCGACAAACCAAAAGGAAACGGCCAATAGGAGGAAGAAGATCGTTCGATTGATATTGTCCCAGAGATATTCTACAAACCGCGTGTATAAATTCAGGATAAAAAAGACAAATCCGATATCCCTCGACACGTTGTCCTTTGTACGCATGCCGTACAAGGCCAGCCCCAACGACAAGGCAATCGCCAGAATTCCCCAATAGAGAATATGGTACTGCCGAACCTGTGTCCAAGCATCGAAGCTGCTGTAATTACCAAAAATAGATAGGCACCAGAGGGCAATCATGGTGTACAAAAGTCCGACGACATAACTTGTCGACTGGAACGGTTGCAGCACGTGTATGCGCTTTTGTCCCCAAACTGCAAATGTGGTAAGTAATATGCCGAAAAGTGTAAACCGCAGCGGGTAGTTCATTCCCCAAAACTTGAAACCCCAATTGCTATGGTACGCTGTTTCGGTCGCAAACCATATTCCGAGGGCCACTAATGTAAATACCCAGATCAGCTTGGAATGAAGCTTGACCGATAATACGGCGTAGATTGCAATAGACAATAGAAAAAGCAGCGTATAGTGACTCGTCGTTCGGTCAAGCACCTGTCCAAGAAAGCCTATGCAAGCAGCCGTAGCAAATGATCCCGCAAGCATAAGCGTTTCGTTCGAAAACGTTTTTTCTGGATACTTCTCTTTATTCCGGAACCCGAGCACATAAAATCCGACGGCAACCCCTGCAAAGAACAGGCAAAAAACGATATTGGGCGTTTCATAAAATTTTTCGACAAAACGCACCATCGCATCATCAGCAAATAACGACAATACTGAAAATATGAGGGATACCAGCGCCACCCAAAAGGCGTAACGGGCCAGGGTTTTCCATTCGAAGCCTTTCTCTTCGATAGACTGTTTTAATTCTTCTACCTTATCTACATCCAACAAATTCGAGGCTTGCCAATGATCTAGAGCGTGTTCAACGATCTCCTTCTCCTGCTTTGTTAAGTCAAGTTTTTTCAAGTCAGCTTTGTTTACGTCATCCAAAGTACAAAATATTGCGGAAATGGTTTTCGGTAGATTTCACAAACCTTTGTCGTGGTTATCATTTTAATTTCAAAATTTATACTTTCAGGTAGTCGTCCCCACACGAGTGCATCTAAAATTCTGTACCTTTGTATCTTGCAAAATTCAGAACAATACAGCATGACTTCCTCCAAGCAGCATAACCATATCGATTTAGGCGAACAAAGTGAAATTGAAGTTTTTGGTGCGCGTGTGCACAATCTGCGGAACATTGATGTTCGATTTCCGCGGAATGAGCTCGTGGTGATCACCGGCCTTAGCGGCAGTGGTAAATCCTCACTGGCATTTGACACGATTTATGCGGAAGGGCAGCGTCGTTATATGGAAACATTCTCGGCATACAGTCGTCAATTTTTAGGCGGCATGGAACGTCCGGATGTCGATAAGATCGCTGGACTGAGCCCTGTAATCTCCATCGAACAGAAAACCACTAACAAAAATCCACGGTCTACAGTTGGTACGATTACAGAGATCTATGACTTTTTACGGCTATTGTATGCGCGAGCTAGTGAAGCCTACTCGTATGTCACGGGAAAGTTAATGCAGCGCATGTCTGAAGAACAGATTGTAGAGAAGATCATGGACGAGTTCAAGGACGAACCGATCTATATTTTAGCTCCCGTTGTAAAGGGACGAAAAGGCCATTATCGCGAGCTCTTCGAGCAAATACGCAAGCAGGGCTATACGAAGGTTCGTGTAGACGCAGAAATCTTAGATCTGGTTCCGAAAATGCAGGTAGATCGCTATAAGATTCATGATATTGAGATTGTCGTGGATCGCCTTCATGCCTCAGAAAACGACAAGAAACGGCTTTACACCTCCGTCATGCAGGCGATGAAAACCTCGAAAGGGATTATCAAAATAGCCAATAAGGAAGGACGCGAACATTTTTTCAGCCGCTATCTGATGGATGCGGAATCGGGCATATCATATGATGAACCTCAACCGAACACCTTTTCGTTCAACTCACCATACGGTGCTTGCCCCACATGCGACGGTTTGGGATACATTTTTGAGATCGACAAGGATATTGTTGTTCCCGACAAAAAGTTGAGCATCCAAAAGGGTGCGATCCTGCCGTTGGGTCCGGCACGTGAATCTTGGACGTTTCAGGTTGTTAAAGCCGTGGCCAAAAAGCTGGATTTTTCATTGACAACCCCGATCGAAAAACTGAGCGGGGAGCAGCTCGACCTGCTCTTGTTCGGCGGAGAAGAACCGATGCCGCTAACGATTTCGTACGGCAGCTATGGCGCCCGGGAATATAAGGTACAATTTTCAGGTCTCTTTAAGATGTTGGAAGAGATCAATGGCAAAAGCACTGACGACGCGCCAACGTTGGATGACTTTCGGACGAAGGTCACTTGTCCAGCATGCCAGGGCGCGCGGCTGAAAGAAGAATCGCTTCATTTTAAACTAGACAACAAGGATATCCACGAGCTATCCAGCATGGACATCAACAGTCTCCAAGAATGGTTCAGGGATATCGAAAGCCGGCTGAATGAACGGCAAAACACGATTGCCGCCGAAATCTTAAAAGAAATACGGGCACGAATTGGTTTTCTGTTAGACGTAGGGTTAAGCTATTTAACGCTAGACCGATCTTCAAAAACACTGTCGGGCGGTGAGGCGCAGCGCATACGCCTAGCTACGCAGATCGGCTCACAACTCGTGAATGTGCTTTACATTTTGGACGAACCAAGCATTGGGTTGCATCAACGCGACAATGAGCGGCTGATCAATTCATTGAAGAACCTGCGGGATATCGGCAATTCCGTGCTTGTTGTCGAACATGACAAGGACATGATCCTACATGCAGACTATGTCATTGATATGGGGCCGGAAGCCGGCGTACATGGTGGAAAGGTTGTTGCCCAAGGTACACCGAAAGAAATCATGAAGGCAAACACGCTCACAGCGAGCTATCTTAATGGACAGAAGGAAGTGGCTATTCCTAAGGTACGACGCCAGGGAAACGGCCACGTGCTGTCTCTTACGGGCGCCAAAGGGAACAATTTAAAAAATGTAAGCGTCGATTTTCCTTTAGGAAAACTTACACTTGTTACCGGTGTATCCGGATCCGGTAAGTCTAGCCTGATTACCGGAACACTATACCCTATCCTCAACAAACACTTTTTCCGGGCCAAGGCAACCCCCATGCCCTACACGAGCATAGAAGGTCTCGAACACATTGATAAGGTTATCGAAATTGACCAAAGTCCGATTGGGCGTACGCCCCGCTCCAACCCGTCTACGTATACCGGCGTATTTTCGGATATACGCACGCTGTTTGTACAGCTACCGGAAGCGAAGATCCGTGGATACAAACCTGGCAGATTTTCTTTCAATGTGAAGGGGGGACGGTGCGAAACTTGCCAAGGAGCCGGGATGAAAATCATTGAGATGAACTTTTTGCCCGACGTACAGGTTCCCTGTGAAACTTGCCAAGGCAAACGTTATAATCGCGAAACGCTTGAAGTCCGCTACCGCGGAAAATCCATATCAGACGTGTTGGACATGAGCATCGATGAGGCTGTTGATTTCTTTGAAAACATCCCATCCATCTATCGAAAGATAAAAACATTACAGGATGTTGGTTTAGGTTACATCACCTTAGGTCAGTCATCCACCACGCTATCGGGAGGAGAAGCACAGCGCGTAAAACTTGCTACTGAACTATCCAAAAAGGACACAGGCAACACCTTCTATATTTTGGATGAGCCAACGACGGGATTACATTTTGAGGATGTCAACGTTTTGCTGGGTGTTATCAACCGACTGGTGGATAGAGGCAATACGGTTTTGATCATCGAACACAACCTGGACGTCGTAAAAACAGCGGACTGGGTGATTGACATGGGGCCTGAAGGCGGAAAAAACGGAGGACAACTTATGTTTGCTGGTGTACCAGAAGATCTTATCAAGCAGAAACAGAATGAAACTGCTCGATTCTTAAAATTGGAAATGGCCTAGCCGTTTCCAATTGTAAAAAGATTGGTGCTGTCCATCGAAACAACTAAAGCACGCGCTCAAACTTACCAAACAACTTCCAGAAGTGATACGCTTCTTCGGGTGCAAAAACTTCCTTTTTCCAATCATTAAGCACCAAGTTAATGTTTTGCCCTTGTACGTCGTAACGCCCAAAAAAAGGCGATTCCCCTTCGAAAAAACCAATATGATCGTGAAGGGTATGTAAAATATCCACCTTAACCTGCTCAAAGAAAAGAATGGTATTCTCCTCAAAAGGGAAAGGGGAAGGATGAGGCAAATACGAACAGTTTTCAACCGCGATTAATAGACTGTTACTTTCTAACGGCAAAAGTAAGGTGGGCAACTGGTCGTGACGCCCCTCGCTAATCGCACCTTGTCTAAAAAAGTCGCGATCTAAAAAAGGGATCTTCGTCAATCGATGAGTGCCCATCCCCTCGCCTTCTACAATAAAATGATCTTCGAAATTCAAAATCTCATTTACGGTTAGCTGTTTTTCAAGCAATTCGGCTACGGGTATGCTAAAATATTTTGCAATTTGTAGCATAACCTCGATCTTCGGTTCGGCTCGCAGCTCTTCATACGATGAAATATTTCCTCTAGTTAGCCCAAATAAATCTGCAAAAGCCTGCTGACTGAGCCCTTTCACCTTTCTTAGCTTCTTAATATTATTCCCAATCTGACTCATTTCAAAATTTACAGTAATTTAATTTGCAAAATATTTTTGCATTTCATATCTTTATGCAAACAATATAAGCAAATATACAATTTTATTAGCCAATGCCATTCCATAAAGTTGAAAAATACATTGAACACAGCGGTTTCACTATTCGGAAAAAAAGTGAACAAGAAGGTTTCTTTCTGATCGAAAGCGACGCGGACGGAATCCGCAACCTAATCATCGGCGTGGCACCTCCAATCCTTATTTTTGAACAATACCTGTTTACAGTAGATCAAGACAATCTGCAGACATTTAAGGCACTGCTTATGAAAAACAGGGACATTGTACATGGCGGATTTGCGTTAACTGAAGATGGCAAGAAAGTTATATTTCGCTATACGTTACAGGTACACAATCTCGATCAAAATGAATTCGAAGCGGCAGTCAATTCGCTATCCTTGTTGCTGAGCGAGTATTATGAGCAACTCTTACATTTTTCAAAAACATAATATGATGAATATTTTCAAAAGACTACTAAAAATTGGACAAGCAGAGATCCATGCCCTGGTCGATAAAATGGAAGATCCAATCACCCTAACGGAAGAGGGTATCCGAGATATGAAAACACAACTGGCTGACGCAATGGAGGCTTATGCCAAAGTTCGGGCTACGGCGATTCGTTTCGAAAATAGGGCGGCAGCGAAAGCAGACGGTGGAGCTAGGTGGACAGAAAAGGCGCGGGCAGCCTTGCAAAAGGTACAAGAAGGCGCTTTAGATCCCGTAAAAGCCGAGAAGTTGGCCACCGAAGCACTTTTATTAAAAAAAAGGGACCTGGATGATGCCCATGAACTCCGGTTAGAGGGGGTGCACCATGCATCCAAAGCAGACGAAATCCATACGCAGATAGAGATTTTAAAATTCAACATCAGCAAGTGGGAAAAAGAGTTAACGACACTGAAGGCGAAACAAAAAGTCAATCAAGCCGCCTTGTTTGCCAATCAACATATGGCACATATCGACACGAATAGCACGTTGGATATGCTCCAGCGGATGAAAACTAAGGTAGCAGAAGACGGGGCATTGGCAGAAGCTTATGCCGAAATTGCGCAGGAGCAAACAAACGCCCCTCAACAGGAACGAATAGCACAGCAACAAGCCGTACAACAGGAATTACAAGCATTAAAACAACAAATGGGATTAGAATAATATGAAACGATACGAATACAAAACCGTAAAGATTGAACCAAAGGGTTTTTGGGGGACGAAGTTAGAGCCTGAAGAGATCGATAAAATCTTAAATGAACTGGGTCAACAAGGATGGGAGCTTGTATGCATGCAAGATTTATCCGTGAACGGCAACTCATGGACGTTCCATTACACGTTCAAACGACCCCTTAACTAACTGAATGACCATGGACGCTATTTTACATCTGCTTTTCCACCCACTCCCCAATGCCATTATGACGGTATTAACGGGCATATCCCTGTTATATTGGTTGTTTACGATGCTGCTGGGGGATGGCTTTGACATGGATATAGGGGGTACAGCTGTCGACGTTGGCTTCGAAGGCGCTGATGTACACGAAGTCGAGATGCCCGATGACACAGACATAGACGCACATGGTGAACCTTCTTTATTAACAAAAGCCATGGATTTTATAAATGTCGGTAAGGCACCATTTATGGTGATCGTAACTTTATTCAAACTGATAGGCTGGTTGGTGACAATAGCCTCCTCGTTCGCCTTTAATTTAGCTCAGTTTGGTTGGAAATCGGTCTTTGTTCTTGTCCCTGTCGCGCTATTGACTTACTTGCTGATGCACTACGTCACCATTCCCGTGGCGAAGCTCTACAAGAAAGTCGGCTACATGGGCGAGGAAGCTCACGATTTTCTAGGCCGCATGGGAACAATGCGTTCCTCCATTGAGGGAGACAGGCTCGGTTCGGCCGATTTTATCATAAATCAAGACGTTATCCGGCTGAATGTAAAAAGCCAAACGGGAGAACCTATTGCCTATGGCGACGAGATCAGCGTGGTGCAAGAATCCGTCGACAGAAAATTTTACTTTGTCCGAAAAGAAATTACAGTAAACAATCTCTAACTAAATCATATTGACCAATGACTATTAACACATTATTATTTATCGATGGACTGACTGGAGTGATTCTGATTGCCGTAGGCGCAGTCGTTTTCTTGATCCTCGCTTTCTTTGTCGTGCTCAGCATGTTCTACAAAAAAATCCCGCAGGGGAAGGCCATCGTGCGTACGGGGGTTGGAGGCTCCAAAGTCGCGTTTAATAAGGGGATGTATGTTGTCCCTGTTTTCCACAAAATGGAAATCATGGATATCTCCGTGAAGAAAATCGAAATTGCCCGGATGCAGCACGACGGGTTGATCTGCAAAGACAATATACGGGCAGATATTAAGGTGGCATTTTTTGTACGCGTGAACAAGTCGGTCGACGATGTTGTGAACGTCGCGCAGAATCTCGGATGCGACCGCGCGAGCGAGCCCGAAACACTTAAAAATATTTTTGAATCGAAATTTTCGGAAGCTTTAAAAACTGTTGGAAAGAAATTCGACTTCATCGAATTGTATGAAGCCCGCCGGGAGTTTAGGGAGGAAATTTTAAACATTATTGGTACAGACTTGAATGGGTATATCTTGGATGACTGCGCCATTGATTACCTAGAACAAACAGAGCTACAGTTTTTAAGTCCGGATAATATTTTAGACTCGGCAGGTATTAAAAAGATCACCGAGCTGACGGCGCAGCAAAACATGAACGCAAACCTGATACGTCGTGAAGAGGAAAAAGTTATCAAGAAACAAAACGTAGAAGCGCGGGAAGCTATCCTAGAGCTGGAGCGGCAACTGGCAGAGAAAGAGGAAAAGCAACGTCGGGAGATCGACAATATTAAAGCCCGGGAAGAAGCGGAGATGACCAAGGTGCGCGAAGAGGAACGCCTGAAAGCAGAGACTGTGCGCATTGCCACGGAAGAGCAACTAGCGATACAGGAAGAGAACAAATTACGTCAGATTATCATTGCAGAGAAAAACAAACTGCGTACAGATGCCATTGAGACCGAACGTGTTGAAAAAGATCGGGCGTTGGAGGCTACGGAGAGAGAACGTATTGTTTCTCTTGCGCAGATAGATAAGGAGCGATCTATCGAAACAGAAAAGAAAGGCATACAGCAGGTCATCAAAGAGCGGGTGCAATTGGAGAAAGGGGTTATTGAAGAGCAGCAGTCAGTGAAAGACGTGGAGACCTTCCGCGAGGTGGAACGAAAGAAGCAAGCCGGTGTAATCGCCGCTTCACAAGAGGCAGAGGAGCGTTTGATTGCGACAGTGAAAGCAGCCGAAGCTGCAAAAATTGCGGCCGAGCAAGAAGCGGAAAAGAAAGTAATAGATGCGGAAGCCGCTCGAAAGATCGCAGAAAAGAAAGCGCAGGAGCTCTTAATCGATGCGGAAGCGAAAAAAGAAGCATCAACGAAAGAAGCGGAGGCCCGCAAAATTATTGCGGAGGCACAAGCGAAAGAAGAAGCCGCTATTGGACTGTCGGAAGCCGAGGTAATGATCGCCAAAGCGGAGGCAGAGGAAAAACAGGGGACCGTGGAAGCGTCGGTGATCGAGAAAAAGGCGGAAGCACTGCGTAAAGAAGGTCTAGCACAGGCTGAAATTGTCCGCGAAAAAGCGCTTGCCGAAGCAAAAGGTATTGAAGAGAAAGCGGCTGCCATGAAACAGCTGGATGAAGTGGGCAAAGAACACGAAGAATTCAAGCTCCGGCTACAGAAAGAGCGCGATATCGAGCTGGCACATATTCAGATCCAAAAAGATATTGCATCTGCACAAGCCGACGTCCTTTCGGAAGCACTGAAATCTGCCAAAATAGACATCGTAGGAGGCGAAACCCTGTTTTTCGAAAACATCGTCCGGCAGGTATCGAATGCCAAAGGATTCGACCATTTAATTAATAATTCAAAACATGCTACAGACATAAAAAATTCCTTGGTCGGAGAGCATGGAAATGGTGATCTCAGTGAGAAAATCCGTGGACTAGCTGAGAAATATGGCATTTCCTCCAACGATATTAAAAACTTGACGGTATCGGCAGCCCTGATCAAACTACAACAGGCCGCTACCGACAATAAGGAAGACAGCAGCTTCATTGGATCGCTATTTGGATTAGCCAATAACTTGGGCATTTCCAACAAAACATTAAACTAGTACGCGTAAGGCGTGACGAATCGTAAGCCTCGTATATGAAAGAACAAAACAATAACCTTGACCAGGGTGCGTATGAAATCATCCGAAAACGTTTACAAACGCAAAAGGATGATCTCATACGCCGGTTGCAGACATTGAACGATGCCCGGAAAGACATCTTCAATGCCACGTCCTTTGTGCTCAAAGCGAATCAACGTATCACGACGGAAAATAATTGTGTCGCACGGGGTATTGTTGCAATCGACAAGGTCTGTATTTTCGGATACAATGTCCACTTTGGATTGCGAACAGAAATCAAGCTCGATGATGTCTTTAGTATTTACTTATTTGAAAACAATCAATTCATCCCCCAGTCGCTGGATTTAATCAACGATCCTAATTTCGTTGCGGATTATCAGAATCTTTACAAATACTATCGCGATTCCATCTTCGCTAAATTCCGTCGCACCGAAAATTACCTGTATATGATCTTTCAGACCAGTAAAAAAGCTACGGACCTGAAAGCATTCAAATGGCTGATCAAGGATGGTAAATTACACTACCAAGACGACCGCAGCGTACATGAAGTACGGCTTCCGTCCCAATTCGATTTTGACTGGACAAAAACGAGCCTAGAAGATAGACGACTTGGTAAATATCCGCACATTTCAATCTTAGACAAGGTATTTATTGAAGCCTTACACGGCGACATCACGTTTAAAATTGAAAATAATACGGAAACAGGGAAAGGGATCTATTCGGAAAAGGTTACCAATGTGGATCAGCAATTAGATGACGCGGAATATTACTATGCCGACTTGGGCAATCTGATCGCTATCCGGATCAAACCTTATCAAGAAGACTTCAGGGCATATGTATTTAATCAGCGGACAAAGGAAGTCATTCATCTAAAATCGCTCAACAACTCAGCTATCCTGCTTCCCGACAATCAGGGACTCATTTTTTCGAGCGGGTATTATCTTCAAAATGGCACGTACAAGATTTTTGAAGGAAGTCCGGATCAGGTGACGTTTCTAAGAAAGATCACATCGCCCAATGGAGAGGATTTTCTATATATTTTCCATCAGGCTGAAACGAATACCTATATCCTTTTGTCGTATAATATTATACAGCAGTCTGTGGAAACGCCGATTATCTGCAACGGGTTCACCATTTTCAAGGACGGTAGCCTGACGTACTTTCGAACGGAAGCCGAAGCCACCCGCCACCATCAGGTGCAGATCTGGGAAACGCCTTACATGGAGACTCTTCGGGAGAATGAGGACAAAAAAAATGATCCGCTGTACAAGGTGGGCAATAAGCAGATCGTTCAGGCGATGGCCGAAGTTCAGGAAGTAATCCAGTTGGTCAATAAGGAAGATAGCTATGAGGGGCTTTATGAAGATATCCTGAAAAAATCCGGCAATTTACTTGATGCTTACTTCTGGATTCAGGACGAGGCTTTATCAAGCTTGGGAACACCCCTAAAGCAGATACAAGAGATCGCCAATGCCGCTATCGATGAATTTGTAAAAGTACAAGCACAGCGTAAGCATGCAGAAGAGCGGCTACATGCTGCAGAGGAAAAGTTGAAAGGCGTAGAATTTTCCATACAGGGCACGGTGGTGAATCAGTTGGATCAATTGGTTCATCAACTTGCGGACAGCAGACGTCTGCTGGGTGAAGTTATAGAGCTTCAACATGTTCGCTACATGCATCTCGAGCGTGTGCACGTCCTGGAAGAAACTTTACACGATATAACGAACGATCTTTCGAAAAAGACCGTCGATTTTTTATTGCGTACGGAAGCGCTAGCGCCGTATGAGCAACGGGTTCTACTGCAAAAAGAAGCTGTAACACATATCGAAAAAGCGATTGAGGCAAAGGCTATCGAGGAAAATAACCTGACCATAGCCAACGAGCTCGAATTGCTTATCGATATTCTCCATAGCTTAAAAATCGAGGATGCCACGCAGACTACAGAGATTGCGGAAAAAATATCCCTGATCTTCTCCTCGCTGAATGAGGTCCGCGCCCAGTTGACCCGAAAGCTCGAATCATTACGGGGTCGGGAAGCCTCGGCAGAATTCGCGGCTCAGCTGACGTTATTGGAGCAATCTGTAACGAACTATTTGGAGCTATCCACATCTGCCGACAAAGTAGACACTTACTACACTAAAATTTTGGTTCAACTGGAGGAACTCGAAAGTAAGTTTGCCGATTTTGATGATTTCGCCCTGAAAGTCGCGGACAAACGGGACGAAATCATCAAAGTATTCCAAACGCGTCGGGAACAGCTTGTTGAACAAATTAATAAACGTACGGGATCGCTCGAACAGATCGGCCTGCGCGTTCTTAAAAACATTGAGAACAAAGCTTCTACATTCAGTAATCGGGAAGATATCTTCAGTTTTTATGCGGCCGACCTGATGATTGATAAGGTTCGGCAACTTGTTGCTGAGCTGAAAAACCTGAACGACACGTCGAAGGCCGAAAATTTAGAAAACCTCCTCAAGAAATCTCAGGAAGACGCTTTGCGTACCTTGCGAGACAAATCGGAATTATATGTGGACGGCGACAATATCATTGCTTTAGGCCAACATACCTTCACGGTCAACAAGCAATCGCTGAGCCTCACGTTGGTACGTCGTCAAGATGAGCTTTACTTCCATTTAACGGGGACTAGTTTCTATCAAAAGATTAAAGGCTCAACGTTGCAGAGTTTTCGAGCGATATGGGAGCAAGAACTTGTATCGGAAAACAAAACGGTCTATCGAGCGGAGTACCTCGCCTATTGTGCTTTCTTAGCCTCGAAAAACAGTAAAAATTTTTCGGCAGAGTCTTTCATCATTCAACGCGCTGAACAGCAGTATTCAGAAGGATACATCAAGGGTGTCCACACCGCGGATGCCATAGCTATCTTCGATGCGATTAAACAGTTAGATGAAAGACTGGAGCTATTACGTTTCGACGGCAAAATACGCTCTACCGCACAGCTTTTCTGGCACAGCGCCGCTACGGAGCAACGCGACCGGTTACACCGATTGATCTTATCTGGTCAGACCGTCTTAAAAGCGTTCCCCGATTCAACGCGTCATCAATCTGTGGTCGAGGAAATTGCCCGGCAGTTTTCCGCGTGGATAGTGCAGTACGATAGCGCTCCCGTGGATAGCCACACGTTAGCTTCCTATCTTTTTCAAACCTTTACCCGATATGGGAAATTTACGCTTAGCGAAGGCGCTGATCAGCTGCGGCAGGCTTTTATCCGATTTCTGGAAAATAAAAAGTTGCGTTCAGATTTCGATCACGACATACAGGAGCAGGCCTTCGATTACAGGGATCGTTTCCACCTGGCGTTAAATTGGTTACATTCATTCGTCGATGAACAAAATGCTTCCGAATCTTCTGCGCTATTGATCGAAGAGACAGCTGCGGCACTACTTTTCCCGAAAGACGACTACCATCTTATTTTCGGGCACTCGACAGCCGAACTTTCCGACCTTAAAGGTAATCATCCTGTCCTTGAGGATGGAACGCTTGTCATACCATATCACGCCTTTATGCAGAAAATGCATACGTTTGCTACGGTCGATGTTCCGCGGTTTGCGGCGTTCGCGCAGGCCAAGGAAACGCTGAGCAGAACATATGAACAGTCGTTAAAGATTACGGAGTTTGAGCCGAAGGTATTGACGTCTTTTGTTCGAAACAAATTGATCAATGATGTTTATTTCCCATTGATCGGGAACAATTTAGCCAAACAGATCGGCGCTGCTGGAGATAACAAGCGAACCGCACGCATGGGTATGTTGCTGCTGATTTCGCCACCCGGTTATGGAAAAACCACCCTCATGGAATATCTAGCGAAAACGATGGGGCTTCACTTTGTGAAGGTCAACGGGCCAACCATCGGGCATTCCATCACCTCGATTGATCCAGTAGAGGCAAAGACATCCGGCGAGCGGGAAGAACTAAAAAAGATTAATCTGGCGTTCGAGATGGCCGATAACGTGATGCTGTACCTCGATGACATACAGCATTTAAGTGCTGAATTTCTACAGAAATTTATCTCCTTAGCTGATGGCCAACGTAAGATAGACGGGATCTTCGACGGTGAAAGCAAAACATACGATCTACGTGGAAAACGCTTCTGCATCGTGATGGCTGGCAATCCGTATACAGAAAGCGGTGCTAAGTTCCAAATCCCAGATATGCTGGCAAACCGCGCCGACGTTTATAATCTCGGGGATGTGATTGGCGACACGGAGCATTTGTTTAATTTAAGCCTGATAGAGAACGCGGCAATGGAAAATATCTATTTAGCCAAAATTGCAGGAAAATCGCTTCCGGACTTCTATGCGCTGATCAGTTATATAGAATCTGGCACGGAACAGTTGCCGGATCTCGAAGGAGTATATTTAAAGCAGGAAATCGATGACTTTGTTGCTGTACTCCGACATCTTGTAAAAATTCGAGATGTGGTTATCCGCGTCAATAAGAATTATATACAAAGTGCAGCCATGCAAGACAGCTATCGCACAGAGCCTCCGTTTAAGCTGCAAGGATCCTACCGGAACATGAACAAGCTTGTTGCCCAGGTCATTCCCCTGATGAACAGCGCCGAGATCAATGAGACTATCCTAGCGCACTACGAGGGGGAATCACAGACCTTAACGGCGGATACGGAGAGTAACCTACTCAAATTGAAAGAGCTTGCCGGATTATTAACCGCAGAAGAAGAACAACGGTGGAATGTAATTAAAGCTATTTTCCAAAAGAACAACAAGCATGCTGGAATAGCGCAGGACGACAAAGTTTTTACGCAACTGCTTGAATTTAACGAAAATCTGGAGGGGATCATTGCTGCCATCAAAGGAACAAACTAGGGGAGGATACTACCACCTCCCTCCTGCTCCGCCTCCACCAGAGGAACCGCCGCCAAAACTGCCGCCCCCGCTGCTTGAGGAGCTTCCCCCAGACGAACTTCCGCTGCCCGAGCTTCCACTGCTCGAGCTTCTTGTTTTAACCGGGATGATTTCTGTACCGAGGTCTTCCTCATGCTTACAAAAAGCACATTGATTGTACACCTTGCGGATGCCCGTGTTACTGTATGTTGCTGCTTTTAAAACTTTTGACGCCCGAAGCAAATAGGTCTTAAAGCCGCAGGAAGGGCAGACACGGTGTGTTTTAGCACCATCCCATCCGATCACACGTTGTTCAGATGTTTGTCTGTTCAGCCAAACCTCGTAGTATTTTGTTCCCAAATATTCTTCTTTTTGCTGCCCTGCACTAAGCATCTTTTTCAGCATGCCCGATTTAACCTCGTCTCGATTCACACGGCCCCAATTCCCAGATGCATCTGGAGGAACGAAACGGCCTTGCATCCGCCTCCATCGCCGTTGGAAAAGAAAAAGACCGATCAGCATCAATGGGCTTGCTAGATAAGGGAGCAGCGTTCGCCATTGAAAACGTCTGAGCGCATTTAGTTTATTTTCTTCGTCGCGGTAAGACTTTTTTATTGTGCTACGCACTTCATAAATCTTAAACATAATGACCCAGCTTCCCCATATCATAAAGAGATAAGGAATAGATGCCACGGTAAATAACGCTTCTGGATCACCTACGACGAAGGCGAATATCCAAAAAAGGATCAGACTGGAAAAAACCGTCGCAAAAAAGCCGAGCAGAAGTAGAACAAAGCAATTATTACATCCTTTTTTCTTCACTTTTACGCTGACGAGCATCTGTTTGCCTACCCGATGCACCCAATAATACAGCCCTACATACAGCAAGACAACCCATAGGGAGTTTTTCAAATGAACATTACGCAAACTGAAAAACGGGATTGCCTCGGGCATCATCCGTTCCAACTCGGCGCGTACATCTGAAGATAGGAGCGCTTGCTGTACTGCTTCCGACGCTTTCAACACGCCCTGATCGTAGTTACCCTCCCGAAAGTTCGGGACCAGGTGCTTCTCAGCAATGCGGTGCAAGTAAACATCTGGAAAAATAGATTCCATGCCATAGCCGGACACAAATCGATACGCGCGTCGGTCTTTAGCGATAAACAACAACAGGCCATTGTTGCGATCTTTCTTTCCAATGCCCCATGTATTGAACGTGCTTAACGCAAATTCAAAAAGGTCATAGCCTTCAAAATCATTGATTACGACAACAACATACTCCGCTCCGCAGCTTTTTTCAATCTTCGTCGATAGCTGGTTAAGCGATGTCTCTGTGGCGGGCGACAAAACAGCATCTGGATTACTGACGTAGAAATCCTGTCCATTTTTTTTAGGATTCGGCAAGGTTTGTAAGGAATACTGTGCCACTACCGAATCGGAGGTGATCCATGCTAAAAGACATAGAAGAGGAAAGAAAAGTATTCGTTTTTGTAACATCCTGTATTCCTTACGATTTTGTACTTCCTTAAAGTTGCATTTTTTTTATGAAAGTGTCTGTACTATGTCCACGAATAATACGAACGCCCTACCTGTTGGCGGATCAAAGGGAACAGGACACTTTTCCGGAAAAACGGCTATTTCAAACCTGGTGAACAGATTGTCGTCGGTATCATTTTTTGCTTTTTTGATGAGACATGAGGACGTCATATCTGGGGGCTACAATTAGAGATTCGCCATCATTTTTGTAACTTTGCTTTTGTATGTCAGATATCATTCAGTTATTGCCCGACTCGGTCGCCAACCAGATTGCCGCGGGGGAGGTTGTACAACGTCCGGCCTCCGCTGTAAAGGAGCTTGTTGAGAACGCTATCGATGCCGGAGCAGACAAAATAAAACTTATTGTCAAAGACGCGGGGAAGTCGTTAATTCAAGTGATTGACAATGGTTGTGGCATGAGTGTGACGGATGCGCGCCTTTGTTTTGAACGGCATGCTACCTCGAAGATACGAAAGGCGGAAGACCTATTTGCTATCCGGACGATGGGTTTTCGTGGCGAAGCTATGGCTTCAATTGCGGCCATCGCACAGGTCGAACTAAAAACCCGCCGAATCGAAGACGAACTAGGCACTATCGTTGAAATAGAGGGGTCGAAAGTAGTGAATCAATACCCCGAAGCATTGCCTGCCGGTACAACGATCTGTGTCAAAAATCTTTTTTATAATATCCCTGCCCGACGTAATTTTTTAAAAAGCAACTCGGTGGAAATGCGCCATATTATCGACGAATTTCAGCGAATTGCGCTGGCGTATCCGCAGATTTTTTTTAGCTTACATAGCGATGGCAATGAAATTTTTCATTTACCGGCAGAGACGTTAAAACAACGTATTGTTCACCTCTTTGGCAGCAATTATAACCAGCGCCTTGTGCCTGTGGAGGAAGAAACAACGATCATCGCTATAAAAGGGTTTATTGGCAAGCCTGAATTTGCGAAGAAAACCCGTGGAGAACAGTTTTTCTTTGTCAATAATCGCTTTGTTCGGGATCATTACCTGAACCACGCTGTTATGAATGCATATGAAGATATTCTTCCGGCCGAGACGTATCCGCTCTACGTTCTGTTTATTGACATTGACCCAGCGAAGATCGATATCAATGTGCATCCCACAAAGACAGAAATTAAGTACGAGGACGACAAAGCCATTTACGCCATCCTGCGTTCGGCGGTCAAGCGTTCGTTGGGGCGTTATAATATTACTCCCTCGTTGGACTTCGATCAAGAAACGAGCTTTAGCAACTTAATCAGCACGAAACCGCTAGATGAAATTCAGGCACCCACGATTTCGTTCAATCCGAATTTCAATCCATTCGAAGATGTCAAGAAGCCGACGAGTTCCCGCTCCTCTGCTTATGCCGCCGGTTTTGAGAAGAAAGCGGGGATTCCTCAAAATTGGGATACATTATATCAAATCTCGCAGCAGGAAACGGTAGAGCAATTGCCTTTGCATCCGGCGGACCGCGCCGCTGAAAAAACCGAACAGAAACCAAACGTGGCGACAACGCAGGATGCTACTAAGCAGTTTTTTCAGCTTCACAACCGCTTTATCGTTTCACAAATCCATTCTGGGTTTATGCTCATAGACCAACAAGCCGCTCATGAACGGATTCTCTTTGAACATTATATGGCACAGTTGGAAAACCACCAGGGAATCAGCCAACAAAGCTTATTTCCCCAAACTGTAGAGCTAAACAGCGCCGATTTTGCCCTCATGGAAGATATTTTGCCGGAGATACAGACGTTAGGATTTCAGCTTCGTCCATTCGGCAAAACCACATATATCGTTGACGGAATACCCGCTGATCTAGGCACGGGTATGAACGAGACCAAAATATTGGAGCAGCTTTTAGAAGATTTCAAAAACAATAAAGACGAATTACAACTTAATAAAAGAGAAAACTTAGCGCGAAGTTTAGCAAAAAATGCGGCTATTAAGCCCGGAACACCATTAGACAATCAAGAAATGTCCGAGCTGATCGATAAGCTTTTCGCGACGGAGTCTCCCAGCATTTCTATGTATGGACGTCCCATAATCGTAACGATTACCTTGCAAGAACTTATGCAACGCTTTAACAAAAATTAAATACCGATATCACCAACACATATGAATAACCTTTTTTCTAATTTAACACCGGTAGTAAAGAACCTATTGATCATTAATGTGATCTGTTTCATTGGATCCGCGATCTTTGATCAATCAACTCGATTCTTTGGCGTATTTTATCCTGATTCTCCATTTTTCCAAGTTTGGCAGATTATTACGTATATGTTTATGCATGGCGGGTTCAGTCATATTTTCTTTAATATGTTTTCGTTGGTGATGTTTGGGCCTATTATTGAACATATGCTCGGTTCGAAGCGTTTTTTAAATTTTTATTTAGTATGTGGTATCGGTGCACTGATATTACAATACGGCGTGCAAGCTATAGAAGTTTATCAGATTGCTGGAACCGTAAAAGCATCAAGTCTATTGAATTTCGACATGCTTAACAACCGTGTCTCCGCCAATTTAAGTGTGACGCAAGAGCAGTTTTCCACGTTGGTATCCATCTACGGGACACCACTAGTAGGCGCTTCGGGTGCAATTTATGGACTACTACTTGCATTTGCGTACCTTTTCCCGAACATGCCGCTCTACTTGTTTTTTATTCCGGTGCCGATTAAAGCGAAAGTATTCATTCCTATCTTGATCTTAATCGAAATATATTTGGGATTTTCGAGCGCGGGGGGATCAATTGCGCACTTGGCCCATGTAGGAGGAGCGCTTTTCGGCTATATTTTAATAAAAATCTGGGGAGTTCGAAAAGGTATTTAACAAGAACGTTGCTATCTTTGAGATGGTTAGAATTAAATAAGAACGAATATTCGATATGAAAGAAAGTGTGTTAAAAGCATTTTGGCGCGATACCTATCAGGGTCGTTCGCCTATTCCTTTTATCATATCTGTACAAGTTTTACTCTTCGTACTTATCCACCTTTTTGATTTATTTAAAGAGGTTGGTTTACTTCAGATCTCGGTTTATGACTTGGCTGTCGACCATTTGAGTCTACCTTTGTCCTTTAATCGGTTCCTTCAACAACCGTGGTCGATCATTACCTATCCGTTTTTGTACACAGGTCTGTTCGAACTCATCTTTGATTGTCTATGGCTGTATTGGATGGGATCGATGTTTCTTACATTTCTGAACAAGAGGCAATTCCTGTTTGTGTTTATTTCGTCGCTTATGCTGGGCGGAGCAGTCTATGTAGGCCTCGGTTTTATCTCCGCGCTACAACGTAGCGTGCAGGTGTCGATGCACACGTCGACCTTTGCCATCGGCGCACTTGTCGCAGCGGTGGCGACATTAGTCCCCCGATCTGAAGTGCGCCTGTTTTTATTTGGTAATGTTCAATTAAAAACGATAGCCATCATCTATGTCGCGCTGGAACTTATTTTTATTTCTCTAGTCAACAAAGCCGGGGGTGTATCGTTTTTGGTCATGGTCTTTTGGGGCATATTGTTTACACAGGCGCTCCGGAATGGGAAGGACCTCAGCCTCTTTTGGAAAGTACAAAAACGGAGCCGGCTTAAAGTCGTCCATAAAAATAAAATTCAAACGACGGCCTATCCTTATCGCCATCAATCAGACCTACCGAACCAAGAAGAGATTGACGAAATATTAGATAAAATTTCGGTAGGCGGCTACGAAAGCTTAACTTCACAGGAAAAAGAAGTACTGTTCAAAGCAAGTAAGGGTGATCGACAATCATGACAAAACGAAATCTCTTCCAAAAAAACCTAGGTATTTTCAGCAAAGTTATCCTTCTCTGCAACGTAATTGCCGTTCTTTTTTTGTTGCTGAGTTATGCGGCTTCTTTCATTAACCCGAAAACAATTTGGCCGCTTGCGTTTTTCGGATTAGGTTACCTTCCTATTCTATTGGTTAATATCGGTTTCGTAATTTACTGGCTACTACGGAAGCCTAAGTATGCGCTGTTCACACTTATTCCTGTTCTCGGCGGCTGGAGCTTACTTACCCAGCATATGGGTTTTCGAAGTAAAGAGGACCAAGAGCTTAAAACAGATAGCGGGATGCGTGTCATGACGTTCAATGCGCACCTCTTTCAGGTCGTAAAAAAAAGTGCGGATAAAGATGTCAAAAACGAGGTGTTACATCTTTTAAAAAAAACCGATCCGGATGTCGTATGTTTTCAAGAATATTTCTCAAAGATTAAAGGAACCAAGCAAACGACTCAGCGCATCAAGAAAGAAGTAGGCTTTAAAAGCTATTACTTTGAGCCCGCCATGAAAAGTGAACACGAAGGATATGGACAAATTATCTTTTCTAAGTTTCCGATTGTTCACTCCGGTGTCATTACGAAAAACGAATATGGAATTAACCGGATTATCTTCGCCGATATCGTAAAAAATAGAGATACGATACGGATTTACAATGTGCACTTACGCTCTTTTGGGTTACAAAGTGAAGACAAAGAATTTATTCAAAATCCGTCCACTACGCCTGCTGACGAACACGCAACCCGACGTGTCGGCCGTAAGCTCAAGTATGCTTTTGAACGACGGGGTCGTCAAGCCGAAGCCCTGCGTGCACACATAGACTCTACCCGCTACCCGGTAATCGTTATGGGCGATTTCAACGACACGCCTATGTCGTATAGCGTAAACCTCGTGGGCCGGGGGCTCAGAAATACGTTTAAAGAAAAAGGCCAAGGATGGGGTGTAACGCATTATGAAATGTTGCCCCTTTTTCAAATTGACTACATCCTATGCAGCAAGAAATTTGCCATTAATAGATACCACATTATCAAGGAAAAATTATCGGATCATTATCCGGTTTGGGCGGATATCGAGCTCGAAAAATAAGCTACGATACGGGCGGATCGAAAAGATCCAACGCTCGTTTGACAAATGCGTCACGGCGATTTTTCACTTTAAAGTATGCTTCTCTCCCAAAATAATACCGACCGACTAACGCTTCAATATCACTTTCGATAACAGCTCGTAGATCATTTTTCTTTCGATCGGAAATAATAAACCCTTCCGAACGGACAAACGCAATAAATGCTTGGTATTCACTTTCGGGTAAGTGATACCCTTGCAAAAAGTTCTCGATGGAATACGCCGGCAACAACTTGGGGAATCGGGTATAGACAAACTGCTCGATAAAACTATATTGTATGAGATCCTGGTAAAGCAGATTCAAGGCATTGGAATCCTGCGAGACATGTATATCGGGCAGAATACCTCCTCCGCTATACACTTGCTTGCCGGCTCCTGTTTTATAGGCTTTTCCGTGTGCGTATAATGTATCTAGCGCCCAAAGTCCGCGATACATTGAATTGAAATCGACCATGTTCGACCAGTTGGCCGTGTATTTTTTTTGAATGCTCCTTCCTAACGGCGTAAAATAACGGGCAATACTGAGGTTGACGGTTGATCCGTCCGAAAAATCGTATTGCTCTTGGACGATCCCTTTTCCATAGGAACGTCGTCCGATGATGATCCCTCTGTCCCAATCCTGTACCGCACCCGCTACGATTTCACTGGCCGAAGCCGTATTTTCATTAATCAATACGGCGAGGTCTCCTTGGTCGAAATTACCGCTCTCGTCGGAAAAATATTCCTGTCTCTCCTCGTGAGCCCCTTCGGTATACACAACTAGTCTACGATCATGAAAAAATTCACTGGCCATCCGAATGGCCATATGAAAATATCCACCACCATTATCGCGCAAGTCTAGGATTAGCTTTTCAGCCCCTTGCTTTTTGAGCTCGATCACGGCCTGACGAAATTCATCGCCTGTGTTGATTCCGAAACGCCGGACTTTCAGATAACCGATTCCGGGACGGATCATGTACACAACATCCAACGAACTAACCGTCACTTGATCGCGCACTACGGTTATGGGTTTCTCTAATTCTTGGTCGTCCCGACGCACGTGGATCTGAAGCGCCGTTCCGCGGCGCCCGCGGATCAATTTCTCGACTCGTTCTCGAGAAACATTTACTCCAGCAACCGTTCTGTTCCCTATTTTCAGCAGTTTATCGCCGACTCTAAAACCAGCCTTGTCTGCTGGGCCTCCTTGAATGAGCGACACAATCATGAGCGTATCGTTCAGATTGAAGTACTCCATACCAATGCCTTCAAAAGTTCCCTCTAGAATCTCGGTTTGGCGTTGTGCTTCGTTAGGCACCAAATAACTGGAATATGGATCCAAATGAGAAATAATATGATTGATGGCTCCATTTTGGACGGAATCAACATCGACACTATCCACATAAGCATTAGCGATTAAGTCGATAAGCTGTTGAATTTTCCAACTGTTATTGGACAGACCGATAGGAACCAAGCTACTTCCTGGTTTACTGCCTTGTTCATCCACATAGTTCTGTCCTAAGAGTATACCCAAAAGCAGCACAGCAGCATAAGTTGCCGCAACAAATATATTCCGTTTAGTGCCTTTTTGCATGGATAGTTCTAGGTTGCAAAATTAATATAGTTTTCTCAAATTATTGAATGTAAGTTAACAATGTATTTAAAGAAACACAATTGAAAAACGGTATTGTTCATAATATTTTCGTAATATTTCAGACAACATCCTATTTTTTTTCGTTGTCCCTGCGTATTTGCGTTTCCGATCAACTTTCTCTATGTTTGATTAGTTAATATACATGTACCGTGCACGAGATTGAGCCCTATTATAATTGGCGGGATGACTACATCGCGTCGGAGGATGAAAAGTCGCCATTTTATGGCGTAACCTACAGTGAGTTTGAATTTGACAAACAGATTTACAATTTTTTACTGCATCCGCAGTGGGATGACTTTGGTTCACAAACACTCTACCTAAAGATTTTATATGTGGATTACGAAAAAGGATTCAGCATCATAGAATTGATAGGCGAATGGAACGATGCCATCTATAACGATATCATGCTTTTAAAGCGGGAGGTGATCGATATGATGACGGCGGAAGGGGTGCATAAATTTCTGCTTATCGGCGAAAATGTGTTGAATTTTCATGGATCAGATGATTCATATTATGAAGAATGGTATGAAGATATCGATGATGGCTGGATTGTGGCCCTAAATTTCCGGGATCATGTTATACAAGAGTTTAAGACACAAGGTATTGATTATTATATACACTTCGGCGGAGACCTGAATTCGTTCCCGTGGCGTACATTGAAGCCGAAACAACTATATCACCACATACAGGAGCGTATAAACAAGCGTTTAGGTATGTAAAGGTATCGCCAGAGCAAGCAAGGTAAGCGCCTATTTGTCTTCGCTTCTCTATTATTTTCATTAACTTTGTTTTCAAATAAATACGTTTTAAATTATGTCATTCAGAATAGAAAAAGACACGATGGGCGAAGTTCAGGTTCCTGCGGATAAATATTGGGGAGCACAGACCGAACGTTCACGTAACAACTTTAAAATTGGCCCTTCGGCTTCGATGCCGAAAGAAATCATTGAAGGTTTCGCTTATTTAAAAAAAGCGGCTGCATTTGCCAACCACGAGTTAGGAGTACTATCTATTGAGAAGCGCGATGCTATCGCTGCCGTATGTGATGAAATTTTGGCTGGGAAGTTAGAGGATCAGTTTCCGCTAGTTATTTGGCAAACAGGATCAGGTACGCAGTCGAATATGAACGTAAACGAGGTTGTTGCGAACCGTGCACAGGTATTGGCTGGAGGAAAAATTGGCGAAGGAGAACCCGTATTGAAAGCCAATGATGATGTCAATAAGTCACAGTCATCCAACGACACCTTCCCTACCGGTATGCACATCGCGGCATACAAAGCTGTTGTCGAGGTCACTATTCCTGGCGTAGAAAAGCTACGTGACACCCTACAGCGTAAATCGGAAGAGTTCATGCAAGTGGTGAAGATTGGCCGCACGCACTTGATGGACGCCACACCCATCACATTAGGTCAAGAATTGTCTGGATATGTAGCTCAGTTAAATTATGGCCTGAAAGCGGTAAAGAACACGCTCGCACACCTTTCGGAGCTAGCGCTTGGCGGAACTGCTGTCGGCACAGGCTTGAACACGCCCGAGGGTTATGACGTATTGGTCGCCCAATATATTGCTGAATTCACGGGACTTCCTTTTGTGACCGCACCAAACAAATTTGAAGCATTAGCAGCCCATGATGCCATTGTGGAGACGCATGGCGCGCTTAAACAATTGGCCGTTTCATTAAATAAAATTGCGAACGACATCCGCATGCTTGCCTCCGGTCCTCGTTCCGGTATTGGAGAAATTTTAATTCCTGAAAATGAACCGGGTTCGTCCATTATGCCGGGAAAAGTAAACCCTACGCAATGTGAAGCGCTCACTATGGTCGCGGCACAGGTCATGGGGAACGATGTAGCCATTACAATAGGTGGGACACAGGGTCATTACGAACTCAATGTATTCAAACCGGTTATGGCGGCAAATTTTTTACAATCGGCACGCCTAATTGGTGACGCTTGCGTATCCTTCGAAGAACATTGTGCGATTGGAATCGAACCGAATCAGGCTCGTATTAAAGAGCTTGTCGACAATTCGTTGATGCTCGTGACTGCTCTAAACACCAAAATCGGATACTATAAAGCTGCAGAAATTGCACAAACTGCCCATAAAAACAATTCGACGCTAAAAGAAACCGCAATTGCGTTGGGCTATGTGACAGCGGAGCAATTTGATGAGTGGGTGAAACCAGAAGATATGGTTGGAAGCTTAAAATAACTAAGTGGCGCAACAACAAAAAAAAAATAAAATCATAAAAGCATGCCTATTCTCGCTAATAGGCATGCTCATTATTCCTATTGGCTGTGTGCGTCATTCGGAAATGCAATCCGAAGGTGCAGCTTATTTGCAGGGTGTTTGGATTCAGGATAGTATTCCTCATCAAGCAGACATGATGGATTACACCTTGCATCAGTTTAAGTTCATTTGCGATTCAATCTATACAACGATGCAGGTGCATGCAAAGACGCAGCGCATTTCGGACTCCTGTTATAAAAATGGACAGTGGAGCGAATATGCGAAAGCGGTTTACGTCATTCGAGGGGATAGCCTAATTGGTGAAGGAATCTACACCAAAGCAAACGGAAAATATAAGACCGCTGGCTGTTATCGGACGGGAACATACCTGCCCCGTTATCGTATTGCTTATCACGACGCTGATTCGCTCGTGTTGGAGAGCCGATTTGACCAAAGACCACTTGTCTTACGCAAAACGCAGGCAATCCGTTGCACCCCGAAACGCCGATGGGAGGATTGACCCGTGGGAGCGAGGTTCGGTAAATTACCTGTTTTGGTGTAATTTTTGAGACCGTATTAGACCTTAACTTCGTAGTATTAATCATTTTATATACAGCTATGATGACACTACGAAGAAAAATTTGGGGCGCATTGATCACGCTCGTCTTGATTTTACCGATATGTTCCTGTCAGAAAGATGACGATGAAGTGCCCGTGATCGAACCTATTGCAGACAACTCCCTGCCGTCTGCCGCTATTCTGAACATCGTGCTTCTCGAGAAAAAAGCGTCTGAAATACGCTTTCAAATCGACGTAGCAGTATTTCGGGATTCGAAAAACATCGAAACACAATTGAATGCAGGGCATTTCCAGATGGATACACTGCATCTTTTCGGATACGACCATCCAGTAGCCAATCAACATACGACATTTCACAATGGACAAGCAGCTTCTGCATACAGCGCGCTGATGTTGCTGGATCAGAGCGGAAGCATAACATCGACCGATCCAGACAACTATCGACTGGACGCTGCAAAGATTTTCTGTAGAAACTTAGGCCAAAACAGCAATGCAGCGCTCTGGAGTTTTGCGGGCAGCACGTATCATGATTTGGTAAAGTTTACCACGGACACGGCTTTGTTAATTCCTAAAATTGAAGGGTTGCGTGGTCAAGAGGGTGGCAGTACCCCATTGTACACGTCACAGTACGAAGCAATTCGATACACCGCGTTAGAAGGCAAGCGCCCGATAAAATCGGTTTTAACATTTACTGACGGCGAAGATACGGAATATGGCCGTTCTGCCCAAGAGGTGATTGATTTCGCGTTAACGGAGCATGTACGCCTGTATAATATCGGGTTAGGCAACGTGTCTGCTAACCTGTTACTAGGCCAATCGAAAGCTACGGGGGGAGCATTTATCTATGCGAAAGATGCGCAGCAGCTGATCAGCGTGTTTGGGAATCTGGGAAAGTTATTAGACGGGACGGCACAATTTTATCGCACACAATGGGTAGTTAAAGCTGCCACCGGTGATGTCTCGTTGGATCAGACTGGAGAAATAGACCATACATTGAACATTAGCTTTCCTTTTGGTGGAGAAATCGATGTTCCATTTTCTTTGCCGCTGTAGTCTATACGGTATAAACGGCGGCATGCCGGCATGAACAACGCTGATTTTAGAAAAAGTCAGCGTTGTTCATGTCTAGCCCGTTACATATGCTATTAATTGATTAATTTATGATCATCGCTAGCAGATTTCAAGACATGTGTCTTAAGTTCATTCTCCGCTTGTAACAGTTCTTGCTCTACCACTTTGCGTTTCTCGCGTCCCTCTCGTTGAATTTGCAACACTTGTTCGATAGTAGACACGATGTCTTGGTTAGCTTTCTTGATGGTTTCAATGTCCACAATGCCACGTTCGGTTTCTTTTGCTATATTAATTGTCGACTCTTTTAGCATCTCCGAATTTCTTCTCAGCAACTCGTTGGTTGCATCGGTTACTGCTTTTTGAGCCTCCAAGGCTCGTTGCGAATGCGCGATGCCAAGCGTAAGTACCATTTGGTTCTTCCACAACGGGATTGTATTGACCAAAGACGATTGAATCTTTTCCATGAGTGCAGAGCTGTTGTTTTGTATGAGCCGTATTTGCGGAGCTGTCTGCAGAACAACCATCCGTGTTAACTTTAGATCATGCACCTTTCGTTCGAAACGAACCACGTGTTGCTCCATATCTTTGTATGCCTGGATCTTATGTTGATCACCAGATGTTTCCGCTTCGGATTTCATTTGCGGCAAAGTTACGGTGTGTGCCTCCTGCAACTTCTCCTCCCCTGCGGCAATATATAAAGATAACTCTTTAAAATAGTCTTGATTTTCGGTAAACAATTTATCAAAAATATGCACGTCCTTTCCAAGGTTCTTATAGTGTCCTTCTAGCTTTAATTCAATCTGATGAATATTTTTTTCTACAGATTGATATTCCGTTCGCATCCGTTGCACTTTCTTTTTCATATTATCGAAAAAGGGAATCAACGGCTTTTTGTTGAGGTTTTCGTCGAACGACTTAATGTCCGAACGCAAATTGACCAATATATCTTCGGCTCCACCCATATCCTTGGTACGGACTTGTTTCAAGATTTCATTTGAGAAATTACTGACCTTGACTTGACTACCCACGCCATACTGAATGACGTCGGTCGTTGATGTCAGATTAATTTTGTCTTTGTATTGTTTCACCAATGCCTTTTCCTCTTCTGTGAAATTGACAGCTATTTCATTTTTTTTGTTTTCTTGGTTATCGTCGTATGTCGTTAAATCCAGATTCGCCATAATTTATTCGTTTAAAAGGTTTCTATTTCTAAGCGTTTGAATATAAACATCTGTTTCCGCAGATACATCGAGGATACCCGCTTTAAACTGATTAGTAACTTCCTGTTCAATGGCAATGGCTGCCTTTTTAATTACATCTTCTAGTTTTTTCTTTGATTCTGCCGTTACCGCGTTATTCAGTTTGGAATTTTCAATTTCGTCGTATTTCATTAGGACATTAACTACTGTTGAATGGCGGACCAGAAATTTTTCAGCTTCTATCTTATCATTCTTTTCCAAAAGTTGAAACAGATGTATAATTCGGTCTATGTTTTGATGGATAGCGCGATTATCGATTTCCTTTCGCCAATGGAGCAGACGTTCAATAAAGAGCTGGGGTGTATCCAATGTCGCTTGCGGCAATTGCTGTAGCCTTTCGCGAGATGAGGCAGTCGCTATCCACGCCAATGGTCTTATTTCGGCTAATTCTAAGCGTTGCAAGTAGGGTTTAGCTCGATTGAGAAGAAGGCCGTTACCGACAATATAAGAAGTTACGTACCCCCCCAATGTTAGGAGCATACCTTGTGAGATTGTCCCGAAAAAGACAATAAAGGAAGCGAATAAAGTCAATTCCACGAGAAGAAGCGCGACAGCAGTGACATACCAGGATCGTATTTTACTTTTTCTTGCTTGGGATAACATTACAAACGGGAATAAATGAACCGGTAACGGCACAAACATCGCAATCGATATAAATGTCCACGTCAATTGTTGGAGTTCCCAACGTTTAGGCTTTTTTGTCGCAAATCCCATTCTGCAATTTACTTATTTTTTTTCAAAGTGTATATGCGCCATTCTTGGCTTGCTTTCGGCGGATAGGTGAACCATTCTCTCGCGATTTCACCCCTCCTTTCGATAGCGTTCAACTCCTATTCCAACGTCTATCCATTCTGTTAATTTACCGATACATCTCCATACCTATGATTATTTTCTGCCAAAGTGACGTATTCCTGACGAATGTACAGCAGACACTTTGAAGCCGATCGACCTATTCAAACCGGTTCATGCTAAGCGGTTCACGCACTGCAGAAATCCGATAGAATAATTTTATTACCTTTAGCCATGCAAAGACAACCAATTTACTACATAAGCGCCCTACGTGTTCTGGCTACGTTTTTGGTTATTCTTATACACGCATCGACGGGCTATCTAAATCGGTTTTCAGCAGATGGTTTTGACTGGCACTATGCGAATATATTGCATAGTTTTTCCCGATTTTCGGTACCCTTATTCGTCATGTTGTCGGGAGCGCTTTTGTTACCCAAGAACGAAGATACTTGCTTATTTTACCGTAAACGAATGATCCGTGTTTTACTTCCATTTCTATTTTGGCTGGTTGTATATCTTGTCTATTATTTTTATCGCTACACCCCTATTGATGTATTACTCGCAAGCCGTATAGTGGAAATTAGTTTGGACAAGCTCTTGCATGGACCTAGTGCTCATTTATGGTTTCTCTATATGATTCTGGGTCTTTATCTTGCAGTACCGTTTTTACAAAAGATCGTCGTTCAGGCATCGCAAAAGGAAATCTTAATTTTTATCGGGCTTTGGATGCTTTCCCTGCTGCTGTTGAACAAAAAAGTCGGGTCATATCTTCCCTCCCTCGACCTTACATTTTTTTCTGGATATGTCGGCTATCTCGTTTTCGGATACTATTTAGCAGCACGAAACATTGCTCTACCCATTGCCGTAAGCTTGTCCCTCGTAGTATGCCTAGGAGGGCTGAATACTTGGGGAACCTACCTATTGAGTTTACAACAAGGGGCGTATGATCCTGCGCTATATAATTATCTCGGGTTAAACAATGTCTTATTGGCGGGGTCGGTTTTTTTGCTTTTTAAACAGTTAATTCGTCGCCCTATCCCTCGGTGGGCACAAGCCGTAGATTTGTACAGTTTTGGAATTTACCTGATCCATATTCTATTGCTGAACTACATACATCCACTCATAATCGCTCCGACCGTGTTGAAAGTACCAATTGCGGCTTTACTGACCTTGGCGCTAAGCATCCTGGCCATATATCTGCTTCGCAGGCTTCCGTTTGGAAAATACGTGAGCGGTTAAGAATCTAGCCAATTTAGCTGTCTCCCTTTTCTACATCCATCGTCACTTTCTTTGCCCATACTACATGTGCAATCCATGCAAGAATGCTAAATGTTGCGCCTACGGCACAAACACCGTCCCATCTTCCGAATTGCCAGGCCATCCCTGCTAAGTAGGTTCCCAGAGCCCCTCCAATGAAATAGCTTACCATGTAGACGGTGTTAAGTCGGCTTGTTGCATTGGTTGGTATTGAAAAGTAATCTGTCTGATTCATGATGTGCGAACTTTGTAAGCCCAGATCAATGAGCACAATACCCAGAACCAAACCTATATATGTTGCTCCTCCAAAATAGATAAATCCCCAACTCCCCACAACGATTAACAGGGAAAAATAAATCAGTTGATACGTTGTAAACCGCTTATTTAGTCGTCCCACAAACGCTGCCGCTAACGCCCCTACAGCGCCAACGAGGCCAAAACTGCCGACTATCGATGCCCCAGCATAAAAAGGAGCTTCTTCCAAATGAAAAACTAACGTGGTAAATACGGCGGACATCGCCCCAAATGCCATTGCTCCGCGGAACGATGCGAGTTGCAATCGCGGTTGTGAGCGGGCGAGCTTTCCGACCGATCGCATGAGCGACTGATAGGATCCTACGAAATTCGGTCTCACCTCCGGCAAGTACATATACACCAACAGCCAAGCAACAAGCATTGCTCCGGCGGCAATGTTGAACATGGCCCTCCATCCGAAATATTCGCCGACAATACCGCTGAAAAAACGGGATAATAAAATTCCCATTAAGAGTCCTGACATCACCAATCCTATGTTGGAGGACTTTTGCTCGGGAGCGGACAACTCGGCCGTCATGGGGACGAATATCTGCGGAATAACTGACGTGACACCAATAAGGAAGCTAGCAACGAACAAAAGCCAAATCTCTTTCGCAAAAGCCATGAGCAGGAGCGCGCCGACAACGAATGCCAGATCAATGAGGATAAGCCGTTTGCGATGCACCTTATCCCCTAACGGCACGATGAACAGAAGTCCAGCCGCATATCCCAGTTGGGTAAGAACCGATATTTTACTAACAGCGGATTCCGTGACCCGAAAATCCGCAGCAATCAGCGCTAGTAGCGGCTGATTATAATAATTATTGGCGACTACGAGTCCCGATAGAATAGTCATTAACCATAATATCCACGTGGTAAGTTCCGGCGTTTCTTTGTTTGTGTGCATCTTGTATCCCCGAAGATGCAATAATACTGAATTAATTACACTCCCGTATCTGCTGATCTTTTTTAGTAACCATTTTAAAAAAACGCGCCGGCGCGCGTTTTCTATTTGTCTTTCTTTTTGTATATATAATTTTCAGCCAAATCACCGGTAATCATACGTCCATCTTGATCGAGTTGAAAAAGCTGGTTTTCTCCCACCTTCAGTTTGATATCAGTTTCTTTCCCGGTTAGGTGTATGACAGATCCATGGTCGTGCCACATCAATTTCCCAGTGTCCTCCACTTTTAGATCCCGATCGAGGTATTCGCTGGTCACCTGGAAGGTCTCGTCGTCATGTAAGATAATCGTTGTCTTAATTCCCGGACAATCTGCACAAGGAATCGTACCTTCATACGTTCCTGTCCAATCCAAAGAATTTTGAGAAGTATGTACGGTATCCTGCGTCTCGGCAAGTGCTTCATGAGTTGTCGAATCCGTGACCATTTTATCAGATGTCGTTGGCTGCGTGCACGAGGCAAAGCCTGCGCAAAGCAAAATCATTGGAACAAAATTTCTCATACTGTTTTTCTATAGCACCTGCAAAATTTTTGCCAGTATTGATTCTTTCCGCGGAGGCTACGTTGGTTATTTTAGCCAATCGATTGCGCTTAATTTAATAGGTGTATTTTTTTGTTTACAGATCCTAAACTATTACATTCGATCAAGTAAACCAAACGTTATGAAACGACTTTTTCCTTTTGTATTGTTGATGCTTTTGTTGCCATCGGCTCAGGCACAAGTCAAAAAAGCTAAACATATCATTCTAATTGGCTGCGACGGGCTTGGTGCGTATGCCATTCCGCAAGCCGACATGCCTCATGTAAAGGCCTTAATGTCGGACGGGGCCTGGACACTGAAAGCACGATCGGTATTACCTTCGTCGAGCGCCGTGAACTGGGCATCGATGTTGATGGGAACAGGCCCCACTATGCACGGATATACAGAATGGGGGAGTCAGACACCAGAAATCCCTTCTATCGAACAAAACCGCTACCGGTTATTTCCCAGTATCTTTGGTGTTATCCGTGAGCAGAGACCACATGCGAAAACAGCCGCCGTGTATAGCTGGCCGGGCATAGGTTATCTTATCGAGAAAGATGCTATCAGCACAGTGGTATCCGCCAATGACAATGAAGACCTTTGCACAGAAGAGGCGATCCGTGTCATTAAAGCAGAAAAGCCGATGTTCATGTTTATTCATTTTGATGAGCCTGATCATACAGGTCATGCTGCTGGTCATCGCACCGAAGCATACTATACTAAACTGACAGAGGTAGACGCTCGTATTGGCAAAATAAAACAAGCGATTAGCGACGCGGGCATTGCGGATCAAACGATCCTAATCGTCACCTCGGATCATGGCGGAAAAGACAAGGGGCATGGTGGTAAATCACTGGACGAAGTCGAAGTGCCTTGGATCATGCACGGGGTAGGTGTCAAAAAAGGTACTCCATTGAGCAGTCATATCATCACCTATGATATGGCGACCACTATCGCGTGGATCTTAGGGATAAAGCCCCCTCAGTCTTGGCGAGGGCAAGCAATTACCGAAGCGTTCGCGAAATAACATCGTCTTAAAAGAAGCGGAAAACGTATAACAACGTAGGTAAAAAATCAATTGTCGAAATGACAGGATTTTTTCGGTTGCTGGATGGGTCTGTTAAAAACGGGGAAAGAACCCTCACGTCACCACCTGCGACGGAGGGTTCCTGCCTATATCTTGCCTACTCTTCCCAACGAGTTTTATCTTCAATTGGCGATCGGACGGGCTCCCGTGCTTCGCTCTGGTGGTGTCCCAGATAAAAGAGCCCAATACACTTCTGGTTGTCTGTCAAGCCAAGAAAAGAGGATAAATGATTAATCAAACCAGGAGAAGCCCAATAACCACCCAATCCGAGTGCGTGTGCCGCTAGCCACAAATTTTGTACTGCACAAGAGGTTGCCGCAAGCTCTTCCCATTCTGGAAGCTCGCCTGTATAATTGACAATTATAGCGATTGCCACGTTGGACATCGTCGCTTTTTTGGCCATATTCAGTTCGGCAACCTCGGTATATTTTTCCGGAGGCGTGACCACTTTATAAATCCGGCTCAATTCAGCACCTAATCGGTTCAAGCCCTCTTTCCGAAACACAACAAAACGCCAAGGCTGTGTACGCTTGTGCGTGGGAGCGGCATTTGCGGCTTCCAGTAGCGTTAAGATATCTTCTTTTGTTACCTCTTGATCGGTAAAGCTATTTTGATTCACCGTCCTACGGTAGTGTATTGCTTTTAAAACTTCGTTCGACATATCGTTCTTTTTTAAAGAGTTTTTTTGATTATTCTTAGTTTTGTCGGTATGGTTATATAGCGTTACGCTTGTTCTTCCCAAATGTTGGCCACGTGAAGAATCGTCAACACAGCTTTTTCCATATCCTGTCTGCTTACCCATTCCATTTTTCCGTGAAATGCATGACCTCCGGCGAATACATTCGGACACGGAAGTCCCATAAAGGAGAGCCGAGATCCGTCTGTTCCGCCCCGGATACTGCGACGCTCAGGTGTTAAGCCTACGCGACGAATTGCTTCCAATCCTATTTCCATAATTTGTGGATGCTGATCCAGTACTTCTTTCATATTCCGGTACTGCTCCTTGACGATAAATTCATACGTCACGCCCGGAAAACGATCCACCACTTGTTCGACCACTTCTCGCAACTCCTGCTCATGCTTACTCAAGTTGGTGGTTTGATGATCTCTAATGATCAAATCAATTTCCGCTCGATCGACACCCCCTTGGATATGGTTAGGATGTATGAATCCCTCTTTTTTTGATGTCGTCTCGGGCGATAAACGATCTTGCGGAAGTTCTGCGACGATACCAGCGGCAACTTTCAAAGCACTTTGCATTTTTCCTTTTGCGAAACCAGGATGTACCGACACGCCATTGATCACGATCCGCACCCCATCCGCAGAAAATGTTTCATCTTCAATAGTACCAGCTTTCTCCCCGTCCATGGTATAGGCAAAACGAGCCCCCAATTTATCCAAGTTCACATAGTTTACGCCTCGTCCGATCTCCTCATCGGGCGTAAACAAAATTTTGATTGTTCCATGTTTGATACCTGGGTTTGCCATCAGCAAACGTGCCGCATCCATAATCTCGGCCACCCCCGCCTTATCATCGGCACCAAGCAAAGTGGTACCACTTGCCGTAATGATATCGTTACCAAGCTGATTTTTAAGATCGGGGTGTTCGACAAAACGGATAACTACAGAAGGATCATCCGGAAGCTCGATATCCTGTCCATGGTAGTCGGCGTGCATAATAGGCTTGACTCCGCTCCCCGAGCAATCCGGCGAAGTATCGACATGCGAACAAAAACAAATGACGGGTACTTGCTTATCGGAATTGGACGGGATTGTGGCATACACATAACCAAATTCATCCAGTTCAGCGTCTGTAATACCGAGCTGTTGGAGCTCTTCCACCAAAATTCGACTCAAGTTTTTTTGTTTTTCCGTGGATGGGAACGTGGTTGAATTCGGATCAGACTCTGTATCGATTTGTACGTAACGCATGAAGCGCTGCGCAACTTGAAAATCCTGTATACTGTTAATGTCTTTAATCATTTTTCTTTCGCTTTTGTCCGTTCAAAAATAGGAAGTTCTATGCGATTACCGATATCTTAATATAACACACTAATTAACAAATAGATGTAAACAATGGAGTCTACAATGCGGTTCGTCCTCCGCCCTTATTCGTATCCAATGTGTCTGTATTCGCCCTACGTTTCACCGCAGAATTCATGTAGGTTAGTGGTTCAACACCGTACTGTTGGTATAAACTTCTCTGTCATTTAAGGCGGAAATGACGCAGAATGATTTAACTAAACTGGACTACATGGCACGTAAAATAGTGCTAACCAGCTTAACGGAATATATTATTTTTGCCCGTCTACCCAACCGAAAACCTTAGCAAGCAAGTCTGTGGTACGGGAGCCTCCCAAGTTATCCCGGATCTTCAACTCTTGATCGGCTACCTTGATAAAAAGTCCGTCGATTGCTCGTTGCGTGACATAGGCGGCCAGATTGGTTTCTATCTTGTTTGCTGATAAAGGCAATTGATTGTAAGCTGTCGTTAATTGAGTCCAATATCCTGACACGTTGTTTTTGCCCATAGCAGATTCAATTATTGGGCTAAATCTAGTCGTCAATTCAGTTGTCGTATTTGTTTTAAAATAGCTCGTGGCCGCGTCTTTCTGTCCACTCAGGAGAATGGTATATGCATCCTGAATGGTCATCTTCGACAGGGAATTTACAAATACAGTTCCTGCTTCGCTTACTGCAGTTTCCGCCGCCCTGTTCATGCTGGCAATAAATTTATCGCATAACGCGCCCATGCCGACCGCACGCAACGTTTGTTCGACCTTTTGGGCTTCCTTGGGCATCAGAATCTTGACAGCAGCATCGCCCAAATATCCATCACGCGCCGAAAGGAGGTTTATACTTGCTTGCAACCCGTTTCCCAAAGCTTGCTTAATGGCATTGTTTGCCTCGGCTTTCGTTACGGTGCCGCTGCGAGGCGTATTTGTGTTTGTTTGTGAAGAGGCTGCCGTTGTGCTTTTTGTTGTATCTCTACCTCTCCCGAGTTGCCCAAGTATATCTTTCAACGATACTTGCGCTTTCGCCACACTAAAATTGCTTAGCAGAAGAACAACCAAACTGATTTTTAAAACGACTTTTATCATGATCCATTTTTTTCTTTACAAAGTAAAGAAATTATTTACGGGTGCACTTTAGAATTACGTAAAAATAACATTTGTTACCAGGCCAGAACACTCACTATAGGAAAGTGATCGGACGGGAATTTTCCGAGGTAGGTATCTGTTAGAATTCCGTATTTATGCACCGTAAATGGTTTCGTAATAAAAATATGATCTATGCGTCCCACTGGTTTTAAACTTTTCCCCCAACCATTAAACGATGAGTTCGGTTCGTAAACAATCCTCGCCACATCATGCACATCCTGTACAATACCACTTTTTGCAAGTGTGAAATAAGCTTCATTATGTTCATCAATATTGAAATCACCGGTTAAGATCAGCGGTAGATCTTTAGCAAACTGTTTAGCTTTCGCAAGGATGAGTTTGGCACTTTCGCGTCGCGCTTCTATCCCTACGTGGTCGAAATGTGTATTCATGAAGATGAATTGTTTTCCGTTTTCCTTATCTTCGAATACTCCCCAAGTACAGATTCTTGGCAATGCCGCATCCCAGCCTTTATTCGGACGTTCTGTATCCGACGCGGATAACCAAAACGTACCATCTTTTATCTTTTTAAAACGATTGGTATTGTAAAAAATGGCGGAATGTTCTCCCTTCTGCGCGCCGTCATCTCTTCCTACACCAACATACGCAAAGCTTGGCAGTTGGCTTTTCATATCCTGCACTTGTTCGTAAAATCCTTCTTGGATCCCGAAGATATCGAACTCATGAAATTTGATCAAGTTGGTCAGCGCCATTTTTCTATCGTCCCAAAGATTGCCTGTGTCTGACGTTGTTTTTAGGCGTATATTGAACGAGGCAACCGTCAGGTCTTGGGCCAACAGGCAACCACCTATCATTACCGATAACGCGGCAAGAAACAGTTTTTTCATAGGATTACTTCTTTAATAACGTATTTAACAATTCCGGTTCGTCGGTCGTGATGTAATCGATACGTTGCTCCATAAAGTAACGCATATCGTCTTCTCTATTGACTGTCCAAACATTCGTTTTCAACTTGAGTTTCTTTGCTTCGGCTATCCAGGATGGATTTTTTTTGTAGACCGACAGGTGATAGTCTAGTCCACTTAATCCAGCCTTTTTTATTTCTTCAGGAGATTTATCACCATTGAGGTAATGTACTTTCGCTTTTTTGTCCAACTCATGCAGTTTCAAACAGGCTTCATAACTAAAAGCAATATATTCGACCTGCTTTCCGGCTTTGAGTTTCTGAACTAATGCTACCGCCATTTCAGCGGATTTCAACGTACGCTCTGTTCCAAGCTTATTGGTTTTCAATTCGTAAATAAGTTTCGTTCCCTGTTGTTTCAATCCTTCTTTCAGATATGCTTCAGCTGTAGGAATTTGTTCTCCGTTGGGATGTTTTTTTGTCAACAGCTCTTCGTAGGTCGACGTGGCAATATCCAGACCATAGAAGTCATGGTCGTGGTTAACGACAAGGACATCATCTTTGGTTAAATGCACATCAAACTCACTGCCCCAAGCTTCTTGTTCAACAGCTTTGTCCAGCGAAGCCAATGAATTTTGTGGTGCTTGTGTATTTTTCCAAGCCCCGCGATGTGCAATCATTTGTGTTTGTGCAAAAGAGGCGAAATGAATAGCTGACAAGAGTGTCAACACGACTACTGTTTTTCTCATTTTTTTCAGTGGTTCTATTTGATATAAATAATATTTGCAACCGGCCGTTCGCCCGCATGGTCGAACAACTTGTTATCAGACGGATGGTTAACAATCCCCGTCGTTGACATACCCCGTATATACAGCGAACTGCTTCCTCCTCCATCCAAGTTCATAGCGTCTTTAGCGCCTAACCAAAATAATACGTCTGTAAGCTCGTGTAAATTCATACCGTGCGCCTGCCTATTTCTGCCATCAACGACTAGTAACAGTAATCTATTGTCTTTCGTTATCCCCATGGCGGTTCGTGGATGCCTGTTGTCATTAAAAGCGTTTTTTAACAAGGTGTGTTCTTTACCGTCTTGTAACAACAGCGGGCCTGAAAGTAAAACATGTGGATAACGGGCACGTTCATAACTACTGTCGTCTGCCAGCGTTATTTTTAGCGATTTCCGCGACACCAATAATAAAGCATTTGCCCGTGTACTGGGAGCCTGTGTATGATTGACGATCTTTCCATCGACCTGGATAAAATCTACTGCACCGCCCTTTTTCATATCAAAAAAGCCGCCGTTAATCGCGGCCAATGCATCGTATTCTTTGGCCATATCCGACGTTTTCCGTAATCGTTGGGATTCGGCAGCCAAGTTTAGGCGGCTCTTGGTGTTCCGGAGATTTATTTCGATTAGGTTAATCTCTTGTTCGCTATTAAAAAGATCCGTAAAGTGCGCCTGTTTCCAGACAACCCCCTTTGCTAAGATGGTGGTTTTCCATACGTGCGCATTAAAAGCGACCGAATCAGCAGCGGTCTGCGCAAAGGACGCACCTGACGTGAAAATCAGGAAATAAAGAAAAATGATAAGCCGGCCGTTGCACATATGAGGTTGATTTTGCACAACGAATATACCCAATTCAAGTTAAGAAAATATTAATTCATCGCTCTCCGGCCCATTCTCCATAAAATTGTTGCAAAAAATCCTCCATAAATGCGTGACGACCGGCAGCTATTGTTCGGCCTGTTTCTGTATTCATTTTATCTCGCAATAAGAGCAATTTTTCGTAAAAATGATTAATGGTAGGAGCTTGAGTGTTCTTGTAAGCTTCTTTAGACAGGTTTTGTTCGATGGGTACGTTGGGATTATGGATTTCCCGGTTCTTGTATCCCCCGTAATTGAAGGCTCTGGCAATACCGATCGCACCAATTGCATCCAACCGATCAGCATCCTGCACGATTTCCAATTCTTTAGAATGAAAATCCACTTCGCCCAACGATGCTTTGAACGACATGTTTCGTATGATTTTTTGTACATGTTCAATAACCGTTTGATCAACGCCTATTTCCTGTAGAAATTCGCCGGCAATACGGGGGCCGAGGGTTTCATCACCATCATGAAACTTGCTGTCGGCAATATCATGCAGCAATGCCGTCAGTTCGCAGACCAACCGATCGGCCTCTTCCGTTTCGAGAATAAGTTTGGTATTGTTCCAGACGCGTTCTATATGCCACCAGTCATGTCCCGACTCCGCATCTTTTAACGTATCCCGCACAAATGCGACCGTTTTCTCGATAAAATCCTGCATGCTAAGGGAGGTTATTTTGTTCCTTCGTAAAGTTCATATTGTAGTAATCTGCAATCCAGCTTACCGTTGAAAAACTCAAATCTTCGGGAAGCGCGTAATCCAATTTTTTTGGCCAAGTCGGGATTTCCTGTAAAAATATAGCCTCTGTATCCTTTGCACTCCTGCTTCATAAAATCGCCCATCCGTTTATAGGTTGCTTCCAGCTTACTATGGGTTCCTAACCGCTCACCATATTCTGGATTGAACATAATGACACCATCTTGCTTTGGAATAGTAGTTTGTGCAAAATCGCAGACCTCAAACTCAATTAAATGTTCTACTCCTGCTGTACGGGCATTCAGCTTTGCAATTTCAATCGCTTCACTCGAAATATCGGAGGCGATGATCTCGGGAAGATTTGTTTTATCGGTTTTTTCCTTCAATAAACGGCGTTCTTCAAAGAACACTTCATCGTTATAACCCACTACGTGCATAAACGAATAGTTCATGCGCTGCAGCCCCGGCATGCGGTTTTGGGCCATGAGTGCGGCTTCGATGGCGAGCGTTCCTGATCCGCACATAGGATTGACAAAGGGCGATTTCCCGTCCCACTTTGTCGCCAAGATGGTCGATGTGGCCAACGCCTCTAACATGGGAGCCTTTCCGGGATGCTTACGGTACCCGTGCTTGGCCAGTGTCTCGCCCGAGGTATCGAGGAATATTTCGGCCCGTTCATCCATCCAATGTAAGTGAATGACCGCGTTGTTGAGCTCCGGTCCTGTATTTGGTCGAAGACCTTTCTTATCCTTAATCCGGTCCACTATGGCGTCTTTTACTTTAACGTTTGCGAACAAGGGGGTCGTTATCGTCTCGTTATGCACATGGGAAGTTACCGAGAAATAACCATCAAAAGGCAATAGATCTTCCCACGGAATGTCTACTAGATTTTTATACAATTCGTTCGCATTGTGTGCTCGAAAAGATTTTATCTCATACAGTACTTGACTGGCCACGCGCAAATTTAAATTTAAGCGTATACAATCATTTACGGAGGCTTTAAGCTCGACACCGGTATTAAACGAGCGTACAATTTTAAAACCTAACTCACTGACTTCCTGTTCCAAAAACGGGGAAAGGCGCCGATTACAGGTAAGAATAACTTTACGGGGATTGTTGAAAACTTCCATCATATTTTTGCAAAGTTACTTATTCTCCTTAGCAAAAAATGCTTAATTTTACAGTTTAATAAGTTTTGATATGGAAATAAGAGGAAAAGTTCATGAGATAGGAGCTACGCAACAAGTAACGGAGTCTTTTAAGAAGAGAGATTTGATCGTTGCGTACGCCGAAAACCCACAATTTGTAGAATATATTCGTTTTGAATCTACGCAAGATCGCGTTAACATATTTGATAATTTGGCTATAGGGGATGAGATTGAAGTATCCTTCAACCTTCGCGGCCGTCCTTGGACGAATAAAGATGGTGTTACGACGTATTTCAACTCATTAGTCGCATGGCGCGTAACGAAGTTAGCAAACGCGGGTCAATCAGCACCTGCACCGGGATACGCAGATATGCCTCCTGTTGATATCTCATCATCAGGTGCTGACGATGACGATTTACCATTTTAATCCCTGCATAACAATTCGTTTGAAACAGAAAGCCCGTGTGTATGAACACGGGCTTTCTGCTTATAAGCTCTCGGAATTTTTATTTTTATTCTGGAAAAGTGATCCGCACGTTGCCGACCTGCCCGTTCCATTTAGGTCCCTGTTGAAATAGACGAAGTATTTCTGGCTCAATTTGTTCGGCGTCAGATCCCACTATCCGAACATCTACAGGTATTCCACTTTGACTAATTCTAAAATGTACGTCTACTTGTCTATCTGTGTTGCGTCCCGAATACTTGCTTTCCAAATATGCCGAAAAAGCATCCCAGCCGCCTACAGGGCGAGCATCCGCGCTTCCCAAAGATTCTATTTGAATTTTAGTAAGCGCGTCGTCCATCAACTCGACTTCCGTGATATTCGAAGAATTTCGATTGGGCAAATGCCTAATAAGTAATAGCATACATACAGCTATAAATAAAACTCCGGCGGCAAGCCCTATCGCTAAACGCTGCCAACTGTAAAAATGGGTGCTCTTTTGCCGTGCATGTTCTGCAACCCGTCTTTCTAAGCGCTGTTGCAGCAAACTGAGGGATTTTGCATCCACCCCATGTTGCAGGCTATAACCGTCAATCGCATCCTGCAGAAATGGATCATCTAATGCTTCTCGCTCTAATATATGCATCTCTTCGCGGCTCATTAAACCGCTAACGTAATTGTGTATCCGGGATAGTTGATAATTATTTTCCATTATACTTCTTCTCCATACATATTTTCAGGTTACGTTTGCCATTTTGTATATAGCTTTTGACCTTATTCAAATCGATAGCCATCTCATCTGCAATGTCTTTATAGCATTTCTGTTGTAAATAAAAGAGTCTAACACTTTGCGCTTGCTGATCCTGAAGGGTCTCTAGACATGCTTCCATCCGCTCGAAATCAGCTTCTGCCCAACGGCGTTCCTCTCCCGCATCTAACTTCGACTCGCTCTCCAATAGATGCTCCTCAATATCAACGAATTTATGTTTGTTTTTTCTGAGTTCCATTAAACAGTAGTTGCGCGCATATACATACAACCAACTTTTAAAATTGTCTACCTCGTGTACTCGTAGTTTTTCGATCAATTGCTCAAAAATCTGCATGACCGCATCTTGACTCCTATCGCGATCCTGAAGATACTTGAAGCATACACCGTAAAGCAGAGACATATAGGGTGTATATAACTTACCAAGTGTTTCCACAGCGCCTGTACGCTTATAATAGGCTAACAACTCTTTTTCGTTCATCCAATTATAGCTTCTTCTACTATGATGTAAATTTTAGTTAAATTCCATAATGATTTTTGACCATTGACACGACAAACTTCTATCGAAAAAGAACCATAGCAATAACAAGTGTGACCACAATATTGAAAAACTGTGCGACTAAAAACGCATACAACGGCTTTTTACTATTGTGCACAAACAGATCTTTAAAGTTGGTTTCCAGACCAATAGACGTAAATGCTAATGCAAACCAAAGACCTTGTATACTTTTTAAACTATCTTTCACACCCGCCACCGTTTCCGGTGAAATAAAAAAGGAAAAAAGCATAGAAGCAACGATAAATCCCAATACGAATTTCGGAAAACGCTCCCAAATTACTTTTAATGTCGGTTTCTCCGCATTTTCAGCACTTTTCGAATTCGAATATGTCCAATAAATGCTGATGGCAAAAGCTGCTATGCCTAATAATACATTTTGGGAGAACTTGACAATTGTACTTATTTTCAATGCTTCTTCTCCCACTAATGATCCCGATGCAACAACTGCGCCCGTTGTATCGATACTTCCTCCAAGCCAAGCGCCTGTCACTTCTTGCGATAAGCCCATCCAACTGGCGATGTAGGGCATACATATCATCATCGGAATTGCCGTAATGAGTACGAGCGAGATGACATAAGACAACTTTTTAGCATCCCCCTTTATAGCACCGGACGTCGCAATGGCTGCGGAAACTCCACAAATGGAAACAGCACTCGACAACATCATAGACATCTCTTGATCGATTTTCATTTTTTTGCACAACCAGAAGGCAAAGTACCAAACCGACAATACGACTACCGATGCTTGTATCAAACCTAATGAACCCGCTTTAAGGATTTCCCCAAAAATAACAGTAGTTCCGAGCAGCACCAAACCGATCTTTACATAAAGTTCCGTAGACAGTGCTTCTTTAAACCATGCAGGAAGGGAAAAGCAATTGCTGATCAGCAAACCGATCGCTAAACTGAAAATAACAGCTTCTAAATTATATTCTTTTACGGTTTTGTTGCCGGCCAGAATCAAGGCAAAAACAGTGATGATAAAGACTGTTGGAAAGACGATTAGCAAGGCTTTCAATGGTTTTCCGAGCAACAATGCTCCCAAGATGGCCACAGCGTACACCAATACAAACTGGCCGCCTAACTTGAGCAGATTGTCGCCGGCTACAATTTCGGAAAACAAGATGGACAGTGAATCCCAAGAAAAAGATGGTTTGGGCACTACAATACCGAACAGCGCAAGGAAAATAATCCCTAGTCCTAAGATAACGACTACCCAATCTTCTGTAAATAAACTGGTTCTACTAGATGACATGCTTAAGTTGATTTGATTAGTTGTCTAAATGCGTCGTGAATGTACGCATATTTAAACTCAAATCCATCATCTAGGAGATATTTTGTCGTCGCTTCCGTGCTGCCGAATACTAAGCTGGGATCTACCCCTTTAACAACAGCGCCCATTTGCGCTAAAAGCGTCGGCAGCGGCAGCCCAAAGTACATTCCAGCACTTTGCCGCAATTCCTTCATGAATACAGCGTTCGTCACGGGGTTTGGGCTACAGGCATGATAGAAAGATCTCGTCGCTTGTTTTTGGTCGATCAGAAAATGAATTATCCGAACAAAATCCGCAGCATGTATCCAACTGATAAATTGTTCACCGCTCCCCACCTTTCCACCCAGGCCCCATTTGGCCAATGGATAGAGCTCGGCAAATATACCGGAAGACTTCATCAGCACAGGGCTTAGCCGCAGAACTATCTTCTTCGTTAACGGCGCTGGTATAGTGCCAAAAACGTCCTCCCAATGTCGAGTCAGATCGGCTAAGAAGCCGGAACCATATCTGGTACTTTGTTCATCATGCATCCCATAGGAATCCTGAAACAGCGAAATACCTGAAAAGTTTATCCAAGAAATCGGAGGGTTAACCAAACCCTTTATCGCTCGTCCTAGTGCCTTTGTTGGCAAGAGTCGAGAATCCTCCAATCGCTTTTTATTTTCAGCGGTAAATCGGGTATTGACGCTTTCGCCACTTAAATTTATCAGGACGTCAGCGCCTTCTAATACGGTGCTCCAAGCGCCGGCATGTTCTCCATCCCATTGTACATAGTCCACGGACAATTGGTCGGAGTTGTGTATACTTCTACTGAGGACGACAACGCGGTAACCTTTTTCTACAAATGACGGAATCAGAAGTCGACCTAAATTTCCTGAACCGCCCGCTAACACAACTTTTTTCATTTTTTGCGATCAATATCATGGTACAACCGGATATACATGTACCTTATGAAAAACAAATAAGAGGGACGGTGGTTTCCCGATGCACCAAATGTTTTAAAAATTAAACTTCTGAACAACAAAAAACCCGTCGTGATGTACTTACGACGGGCTCCTAATCAACCAATGTATGTTTACGAAAAACAGTACTTATTTTCTTCGATCAGCTTTTTCGCTATGCGCTGTCTAGCATCTTTGACGTTAAATGGTTCCGCTTTTGTGAAACGACGGAGTCCAACCAACATCATTTTCAATTCGTCTCCCTCGCCAAATGAATACAACGCTTCTTTGCCGGCAGCGTGCACTTTATCTATTGTTCCATACAAATACACCCTCGCCATATCGGTTGGCAGCTCTGCCGCAGCATCTCCTTGCAGGTGAAAAATCTTTTCAGCTCGTAATAAAACAGATTCCGCAATATAGACATAACCGATGATGTCTGCGATATTCATAAGGATCTCTTCCTCTTTAGCTAAAGACATCATCAGCTTTTGAACCGCCGCACCGGCAATCAACAACCCTGCTTTTTTCAGGTTTGCAATCAATTTTTTCTCGACAGCAAAAGGCGTATTGTCTTCGGCTCCGAAATCCGGAATCGCCATCAGCTCATTCGCTACTGCTGTAGCTGGCCCCATGAGGTCTAGCTCGCCTTTCATGGCACGTTTTAACAACATATCGACAATCAATAACCGATTCACTTCGTTCGTTCCCTCAAAGATTCGGTTGATCCGCGAATCACGGTAAGCACGTTCCATCGGTGCTTCTGCGGAATAGCCCATTCCCCCATAAATTTGTACACCTTCGTCCACGACATAATCCAACATTTCGGAACACCATACTTTTATTATCGCACATTCAATTGCGAATTGCTCCACCGACTTGAGCTTAGCCTTAGCCTCTTCCATACCAGAAGCGATTAACGCTTCATATGCATCGTCGATATTTTGTCCTGCTCTATAGGCTGCTGATTCCGTCGCATATAGCCGAGTAGCCATCTCCGCTAATTTATAGCGAATAGCTCCGAATTTTGAAATCGGGAGATTAAATTGTACGCGTTCATTTGCGTAGCGAACCGCTTGCGTAATAACGGAACGGGAGGAACCGATAGTTGCTGCCCCTAGCTTTATACGGCCAATGTTAAGGATGTTAACGGCAATTTTAAAACCGTTTTCACGATCGGACAACATATTTTCTACCGGCACAGGACAATCATTGAAGAAAACCTGTCGTGTAGACGATCCTTTGATCCCCAGTTTATGTTCTTCGGGGTTCATCGTTATTCCGCCGAAATTTTTCTCCACGATGAAAGCCGTTAGGTTTTTATCCTCGTCGATTTTGGCAAAAACAATAAATATATCTGCGAAACCGCCATTTGTGATCCACATCTTTTGTCCGTTGATCAGATAGTGTGTACCTTCGGCATTTAATCTTGCAGATGTACGTCCGGAATTAGCATCAGAACCTGCGTTGGGTTCCGTTAGGCAATAAGATGCTTTCCACTCTCCAGAAGTTAATTTAGGTATATATTTCTCTTTCTGTTCCTCGTTTCCGTAATATAAAATAGGCAGGGTACCAATTCCTGTATGGGCAGATAAGGCGACCGCAAACGAATAACCTCCTCCAACGGCGTCAGCAACCAACATTGACGTATTAAAATTCTTACCAAACCCGCCATACTGCTCGGGTATCGATACCCCCAGCATTCCCAGTTCGCCGGCTTTATCAAGCAAACCCTGCATCAGCCCTTCTTCCTGTGCATCGATTCGATCCAGCTTATTTAACACCTCGCTTTCCAAGAAATCTACACAGGTTTGGCGGATCATTTTCGCTTCTTCATCAAACTCCTCGGGAATAAAAATCTCTTTGTATGGCGTTTCGCGAATCACGAACTCTCCACCTTTTATTGTATTATTTTGGCTCATTGTCTATCTCCTTAAATCTTTACTGAAAAACTACAACATTTCAAATATTCCTGCCGCTCCCTGACCTGTTCCAACACACATCGTAACCATTCCATACTTCTCATTCCTACGTTTAAGATCATGCAGGATCTGCACCGTCAGTTTCGCCCCTGTACATCCTAAGGGGTGGCCAAGAGCAATCGCTCCCCCATTGATATTAACCCGGGAATCATCCAGGCCTAGCTCGCGGATAACTGCCAACGACTGCGATGCAAAAGCTTCATTCAGTTCAATGAGGCTAATATCTTCTTTTTTCAAGTTTGCCTTGTCCAGCGCTTTTGGAATAGCGGCAATTGGTCCAATACCCATTATACGCGGCGGAACACCAGCCACAGCGTAGCTCACCAAACGCGCGATAGGCTGGGCTTGTAATTCTTTCAACTTATGTTCTGAAACCACGAGTACAAAGGCAGCACCATCGGAGGTTTGGGAAGAGTTTCCGGCCGTGACACATCCATCAGCCGCAAACACAGGCTTTAGTTTGGCCAATGCTTCGGCGGATGAATCAGCGCGTGGTCCTTCATCTGTATCTACTATATACTCCCGTGTTGTAATCTTGTTATCCTTGACGTAATTTTCAGCAACTGTAATGGGCACCACCCCCTCTTTCAAGTGTCCATTTTTGATTGCCTCGATCGCTTTTTGATGGGAACGTAATGCGAAAACATCTTGATCTTCCCGAGACACATTAAACTCTTTCGCCACGGCCTCCGCTGTCAGCCCCATTCCCCAATACCAATCTGGATGCTCTTTAGCGACGGTTGGATTAGGAACTATTTTCCATCCGCCAAAGGGCATCCCGGACATCACCTCCACTCCTCCCGCAATAATACAATCCGCCATACCCGACTTTATTTTGGCGACAGCTGTTGCTATTGTTTCCAATCCCGACGCGCAATACCGATTTACGGTAACTCCTGGAACTTTATCAGTATTCAATCCCATCAAAGAGATAAGACGTCCCATATTTAATCCCTGCTCTGCTTCAGGCATTGCATTCCCAACAATAACGTCGTCGATCTGTTCCACATCTAAGTTCGGAACTGTCGAAACCATATGTTTGATAACTTCTGCGGCTAAATCGTCGGCACGCATAAACCGAAACACGCCCCTAGGCGCCTTTCCTACTGCGGTACGATATCCTGCTATGATATATGCTTCCATTATTTTTAGATTTTAGATAGGAAGTACCATTTTTGCCTCCTATCATTTTTTACTTTTTCAACAATTTTATGAAAACCAAAAAACCAACGCGTCGCTTTCATCCATCCCATCGCAATCCTGTCGAGTTTCTTTTGCTTAGCGCCAATATAATGTCTGCCCTGTTAAAATTCGGACGATCTATCTCGCTAATTTCGCAAAGGTTTTCCTTTCGTTAACATGTGCTGTATCCTTTCCAACGTTTTCCGTTCGGCACATAATTCTAGGAAAGCTTTACGTTCGAGGTCAAGCAGATACTGTTCGGATACTTCTGTGGGGGCAGATAAGTTTCCACCGCACATTACCCAGCCCAGCTTTTCAGAAATTTTCTTATCATGATCTGATATGTATTTCCCTGCATGCATCGATGATGCTCCTACATATACGATACCTAGCCCCTGGTTACCCAACACCTTAATATCTTGACGAGGAGCAGGCTGAACATATCCCGCTTCTGCCAGTTCCAAAGCCTTCGCTTTCGCATCAGCTAAAAGACGCTTCCGATTCATTGTTATGGCATATCTACCTTCTCGAAGATAGCCGAGTTCTGCCGCTTCGACGGCAGACGTAGATACTTTCGCCTGCCCGATTGTCAAAAACCGATCTTTTAAGGTATTTTGAACAATTTGATCAGGTTTGTATTCCTCTGATGCGCGCAACGCAAATTCTTTGGAACCGCCCCCACCGGGGATCACGCCTACACCAAACTCGACAAGCCCCATATAGGTTTCCGCATGTAATTGGACAAAGTCAGCGTGCATCGAAAATTCACAGCCTCCTCCCAACGTGAGCTGGAATGGAGCGACAACAACGGGAATTGCCGAATAACGAATGCGCATGGCTGTGTTTTGGAACATACGTACAGCCATATTGAGTTCGTCAAAATCTTGCTCAACCGCCATCATGAAAATCATTCCAATATTGGCTCCTGCGGAGAAATTCTTACCGTCATTGGTAATCACAAGTCCCCGATAGTCTTTTTCTGCTATATCGATTGCTTTATTCAAGCCTTGAATCACGTCGCCTCCGATGGTGTTCATCTTCGTATGGAACTCACAGTTGATGATACCGTCTCCCAAGTCTGTAATGGTCACGCCACTATTTTTCCAGATCGTATGGTTATCCCGAATGTGGTCCAATACGATAAGATCTGATGCTCCCGGTATCGGTTGGTAGGTCTTCGTTTTGATATCATAAAAGTGTTTTACTCCCTCAATGACCTGGTAAAACGACTCGCATCCCGCATTCAGCATGTCGTGTACCCAAGCAGCAACTTCACCCGTTTGCCCGGGCAACCGCTTCTCTTCCGTTTTTATCTTCTCCAACGTTTCGCGCACACCCAACGCATCCCAAACCTCAAAAGGCCCTAATTCCCATCCGAAGCCCGCTCGCATGGCGTCGTCGATTCGGTAAAAATCGTCTGTAATTTCCGGCACGCGTCGAGAGACGTATTCGAAAAGCGGGTAATGCATCGCCCGGAACAACGTAGCAGCTTTGTCGGTACCTTGTTCATAAACCTTCATTCGCTTTCGGATATCGTCGATCGGCTTCGTTGCCTCCAATGTGGTAGACTTAATCTTGCTTTGGTCTTTATACGTGAGTGTTTGAATGTCCAACGAAAGAATAACCGAGTTACCTTTATCATCTTTCTCTTTCTTATAAAAGCCTTGCTTCGTTTTTTCGCCCAGCCATTTGTTCTCCACCATTTTGGTGATATATGTCGGCAGCTGAAAAACGGCTTTCGCTTCGTCGTCCGGTGCATTTTGCGCTAAACCATTTGCCACGTTAACCAAGGTATCGAGCCCCACCACATCCGCTGTACGAAAGGTCGCCGACTTGGGATGTCCCATTGCCGGACCGGTAAATTTATCCACTTCTTCAACCGACAACTGCAAGCCTTCCACCAAATGAGTTATGGCCAACATGGAGTATACGCCAATGCGGTTACCGATAAAAGCGGGCGTATCCTTACATAAAACTACCGTTTTGCCTAACATCTTATCACCGAAACGAGTTAGGAATTCCACTACCTCCGGCCTTGTGTCTGGAGTTGGGATGATTTCCAAAAGCTCCAAATATCGCGGCGGATTAAAGAAGTGCGTTCCACAGAAATGGGCTTTAAAATCGTCCGACCGCCCTTCAGTCATCAAATGAATAGGTATCCCCGAGGTATTGGATGTCACGAGCGTGCCCGTTTTACGGTATTGTTCCACTTGATCAAATACCGATTTCTTGATATCTAAACGCTCGACAACTACTTCTATCACCCAATCGCAATGAACAATATCCTTCATATTGTCTTGAAAATTCCCGGTTTTGATCCGGGAAATATAACTTTTGCTATAAATGGGAGAAGGGTTTGTCTTCAGCGCCGTTTCAAGTGAGGCATTGACAATGCGGTTTCGCACTGCCCCACTCTGCAAGGTCAGCCCCTTCGCTTCCTCCTGAGGAAGTAAATCCTTCGGCACAATATCCAACAGCAACACTTCTACACCAATATTAGCAAAGTGACAGGCGATCCGCGACCCCATAACGCCAGAACCTAAGACCGCTACTTTTTTAATATTTCTATTCATCTCTAGCTATTTTTTCGTGTTTTTAATTTGTTCTAAACATCCATTTTTTCTACATCTGGCTTATAGTTGGCGGCAAGCTCGTTTATTTTTTGCAACGACTTTATCAATTGCACCCGCTCTTTCTCTGGAAGTTGAGCGTCTAAGAACTCATTAAATTGCCGCACGACACCTTTAGCAATCCGTCGCTTTTCCTTACCGAGATCCGTCAGATAAACCTTAACAGAACGTTTATCTGATGCATTTACCTCTCTATAAATAAAGCCTAAAGACTCCAAATTGTTTAGCACGCGTGAAAGTGATGTTGTTTTCACACCGGTTGAATTCGCTATATGAGAAACAGATGTCCCTTCTTTGTGGATGTTGATCAAAATATACCCAGCAGCTTGGGTGAAACCGAACTGTGAGGCTATGACGTTGTATTTGTTGGCCACCGTCTGCCAGCTCGTCTTTAAGAAATAATCAATGGTATTCTCCTGGCTCATAATCTGATTTATTTTTTACTATGCAAGCATAACAAATTTAAGAGAATGATTTGAGAAAACCAACTGTTTCTAAATATTTCTTTTTGTTGGTCATCGTGTTTGAATGTTTCCGACTTTAAAGTTGTGGAAAACTTTTACACATTGATTTTCTTATATTTAGAGGAAAATAACAGGCTATTATAAACACGCGGCCGGAAGATGCATTAACTTTGTAACTTAACAAAACAGATATGGCACTAGTAAACATTCCTCGGTTAGATTTACAGCAGTATACGCACGGCGATACCGCACAACGGGAGAAATTTATACAGAACATTGGTCAAGCATTTAACGATACAGGATTCGTGACGATTGCCAATCACGGCCTAAGTCCGGAACTGATTGAGGAGCTTTACGTCGTCGTGAAAGCGTTCTTTGATTTACCCGAAGCCGTAAAACGAAAATACGAATTTCCCGAACTTGCTGGTCAACGTGGATACACGGGTAAAGGAAAAGAAAAAGCAAAGGGTGCACACACTCCAGATCTAAAAGAATTTTGGCAGCGTGGACAAACCATCGTGGGTGAAGAGTATTCCAAAGTAGACTTTCCAGACAATATTCTTGTGGAAGAACTACCTCGTTTTAATGAAGTTACTGCAGAAATCTATAAAAAACTGGAAGACGCGGGGCGACACCTATTAAAGGCCATTGCATCTTATCTGGAATTGGAAGAAAATTATTTTGAAGAATTTGTTATTAACGGGAACTCAATTCTTCGGGCCATCCACTACTTTCCAATTGAACACCCCGAGACCATTTCGGCAGACGCTGTACGTGCGGGGGCACACGAAGATATTAATCTTATCACCTTGCTTATAGGAGCAAGTGCCGACGGCCTGGAAGTATTAACGAAAGATGGGGATTGGTTCCCGATCAAGGCAAAAGGAGAAGATATTGTGGTTAACGTAGGCGATATGCTCCAACGCCTAACCAACAACAAACTAAAATCAACTACGCACCGCGTGGTCAACCCGCCTAGAGAACTCATGAAAACGTCTCGATATTCGGTTCCCTTTTTTTTACATCCGAAATCATCGATGAATTTGGCGAGTCTAGACTCGTGTATTTCTGAGGCTTATCCAAAAGCCTACACAGACTACACTGCAGGACAATATTTGGACGAGCGCTTACGGGAAATCGGACTGAAAATGTAACGTACAGACTGAACACCGATGTCCTTAATAACATCGGTGTACTTTTCTGAAGTCTCCGGCTATTGAGTGGGACGAAGCAATTTTAGGATCTTTAATGTATCCATTGCTCCTGTATCTTGCGAAATGTGCTTTTTCTCTAAGGCGTCCAACGGCTCTGTTCCGGGCATCAATGCTAAACCCTTTCCTGACAGTTTCTTGACCGGCATATTATATTTGTATTGGGTTTTCGGCCTTGCTGTAGGAATCGGAAGAGGCTCTTCCTTTTCGATCTTTGCGCTATCGACATTAACCTTTGCCCCTACACTATCCACAAAAGTTCGCCCAACGGCGGGCGGATTCGGCCCTGTAGGCCGCCCAGCGCCTTGTGCGACAACCGCCCCGGCTGTCACCGATAAAGCTACTAACATACCTATATATTTCATCTTTCCTGATTTACGTTGTGGCAACATAAATTTAACCGATTTGATTTGCATATTCGCTATAGCCTTGTTAAATTGTGTTAAACACACCTTTAAAGCTAGTTTCATCCCTATTTTTGTAACAAAGAATGAAGAAGCGCAGTATTACTCTGATTATCTGGCTAATGTCAATTGCTCTACTGGGGGTAATGGCGATGCAGTACTATTTCGTCAGGGAATCTTATCGACAAAAATCACAGTTGTTTGACGAAGCGGTCACAGCCGCCTTGACCACTGTCGCAGCAAAGATTGAAAAGCGTGAGATATTTGATTTCGCCAAGGAACAGGAACGCATCAACAAAGAAAAATATAAAGCCGACCAAGCAATACAACAACAGAAGGAAAACGTGCTGGCCGAGCAACTCCGCATCCAAGAACGGATCAAGCGACTGCAGGTGCAACAATTTGAACATCAACAACGTTATCGAGAAGCTGAAGAGAACCTAAGGGGCTTATTCCCAAACGCCGTCTCTGTTACGAACTCCTTTTATGAAACTTATGTCAAACGGAAACGTTATCAAGAGCTAATCGATTTTAATATCAGTAATAAGTATCTTGGCGAAGGTTATTTTAACACAGATATCCAATTGACCGCCAAACGCAAGATACCATTGGTTCCAGCGAAGGATGATAGTACCCGGTATATTATTCCGTATTTTGCAAACGGATCAGTACAAGCCATCCAAACCGCTACCCTCATGCCGAGGATTAATGCAGATATTGCATTCGAACTACATAATCTAGAAAAACAACTAGAGGCGCTCCATGTAAAAAAGCTCGCCGGGGCCACCAGTCTTTTCGATACTCTAGCCATTATAGGCGGGAAGAGCCAAACGATATTAAAGGATGTGGAATCAAGCATCGAGCTAGCGAAAAAACCGTTTCGTGAGCGCTTAAACACGAAATTTATCAAAGCCGAATTGGATACCGAACTCGCTAAAAGAGAGATCTATGTTCCTTTCAATATGGAAATCCGGGACGACCGAAGTTTGGTTATTTATGAAACGTTACAAAGTACAAATCCAAACAGTGCTAAAAAGCTGGCAAAATACAGCACAAAACTGTTCGAGAACGACTTAGGAAACTCTCCGGGGTTACTTTCTGTATACTTCCCGAACAAATCTTCTATTATACGCGACACCATGAGCTACATGCTTCTTCCGATGGTTGCTCTTTTAGGCTTACTAATCGGCGCATTTGCTTATACGCTGAGTATCATCTTCAAACAAAAGAAAATTTCGGAGATGAAGACGGATTTCATGAATAATATGACGCATGAATTCAAAACGCCGGTGGCAACAATCATGATCGCCAGTGAGTCATTGCGGGATCCGGAAATCGCTTCGGACGACAAACGTGTAAATCGCTTGGCCAACATTATCTATGACGAAAATGTCCGCTTAGGAAATCACATCGAACGGGTATTAAATATAGCCCGCCTAGAGAAAGAAAATCTAAAAATAGAAAAGGTAGACGTGCGGATCAATGCTGTCGTCACGGGTGTGCTAGACAGCATGCACTTGCAGCTTCAGAAAGCACAGGGCGTGCTTCATACGGATATTAGTGCGTCTCAAGATCTCGTGGTCGGCGATGAATTGCATTTATCCAACGTGTTTTTTAACTTAGTAGATAATGCCATTAAATATAGTAAAGATGCACCGGAAATCACGGTGAAAACGCACAACACCAAAACCAACATTGTGATCACAATCGCCGATAAAGGAATGGGCATGACGAAAGATCAAAAAGAGAAGATTTTTGATCAATTTTATCGCATTCCGACAGGCAATATTCATAATGTAAAAGGCTTCGGATTAGGCCTCAGCTATGTAAATGATATTGTGAAACGCCTAAGCGGAAAAATCCAAGTAAAAAGTGAGAAAGACAAAGGCACAATCTTTGAGTTGGTATTTCCTTTGAAGGGAGCGCAACAAGATGGGCAAGTATTCAAAAATTGATCATTCATATGCAAAAAATATTATTAGCAGAAGACGATCCCAATTTGGGCGAGCTTCTAAAGGATTACTTAGAACTAAAAGGAAAATTCGACGTCACACTTTGCCACGATGGCGATGAAGCGTTAACAGCTTTTCGCAAAGAAAAATACGACCTGTGCATTTTTGATGTCATGATGCCCAAAAAAGACGGTTTTTCTTTAGGGAAGGATATCCGTAAAATGGATAAAACGGTGCCTATTATCTATGCGACAGCAAAAGGAATGATGGAAGATAAAACGCAAGCCTTCGAATTGGGCGGAGATGATTATATTACGAAACCTTTTCGGGTGGAAGAACTCCTGTTGCGCATCAACGCTTTACTGAAACGTGCTTCCAAAGACAATGAAGAAGATATTGCGGACAAGTTTGAAATTGGTGATTACTTCTTCGATTATACAAGCCAGATCATCTCCTATAAAGGGCAACAACAGAAGTTGTCTACGAAAGAGGCAGAGCTGTTACGTTTGTTGTGTTTGAATAAAAATGATGTGTTAACCCGTGAGGAAGCGCTAGTTAAAATTTGGCACGACGACAATTACTTTACGGGACGTAGTATGGACGTTTTCCTAAGTAAACTCCGTAAGTACTTAAAAGAAGATCCAAATGTTGAAATCGTCAATGTACATGGGAAGGGATACAAACTATTAGTGAGCTAAATACAGCTCTTGTAATAAAAAATAAGGGAGACTGCTGAGTCTCCCTTATTCGTATATGCATGTTTCTGATGCTCCTATTCCCAGCCACCGCCCAATGCTTTATAGATAACAATCTCGTTTAGAAGCTCCTCTTTTTGGATTTCCACTTCGTCTATCTCGGCGGCTACAGCGTCCTTTTGGGCGGTAATGATATCCAGATAAGATACGCGTCCTGCAATAAATAATTCGTTTGCAGCTTCTACTGCGCCCTTTAGCGCCTGAACCTGCTCCAGAATATGAACCTCACGGTTTTGGATATGTTCCTGTGTTTTGACGGCATTAGATACTTCATTGTAAGCCGTCAACACGCGCTTTTCGTATTCCAAAAAATTTAGTCCATACGTCGCTTTGTACGTTTCATACTGGCTTTTTAATTGACGTTGATTGAAGAGCGGTGCCGTCAAACCACCTAAGAGCCCATAGGTTAACGACTTATCAAAGTCTACCAGTTTATTAAAACTGAATGTCTGTAGACCTATATATGGCGACAACACAACGGTTGGAAGGAAGGCCGCTTTAGAGGCTTTTACATCATGTATCGCGCTCGTCAACAGAAAAGAAGCTTCGCGAATATCGGGACGCTGTGCCAGCATCTGAAAAGGAGTCCCCACATCTAGCTTATCAAACAGTCGCTTTTGACCAAAGCTCTCCTCGGTTCGTTCTACTGGAACATGGAATCGGCCAACCAAGTAGTTGATATGGTGCTCCAATATAGTGATTTCCTGCTTTACCTTCTCGCGTTCTGCTTTCGAGTTTGCCAAAAAGGCGCGGAATTGTCTAACGCCGAGTTCTGAAGAACGGCCCGCTTCTTTTTGAAGCTCCGTAATCTCTAACGCTCGTTCATTCAGTCGTATATTGTTGTCGAACACTCGTATTTTTGCATCTAAACTTAATAATTCATAATAGGCTGACGCAATGTTTGTTACAATCTCTGTCTCCACCAGACGACGTGCTTCATTCTCTGCCAATAACGATTGAAAGGCTGCATTTTTCTGATTTTTGATCTTCCCCCACAGATCGAGTTCCCAAGAGGCTCTCACGCCGACAAAATAATCTGGAACAGCGGGCTCCGGTATCTTTTCGTCGTCCTTGAGGTTGTCCGAAAAATTGGAATCATAGTTCCCAATTCCGGATTCCGTATAAAAACCATATTTTCTCAAACCAGCTTCAGCAGCTGCGTCAAGACTAGGCAGTAATGCCGCCTTTCGCTGTTTAAAGCTTGCCTGCGCAATCTCTATTCGCTTTATAGCCTGCTGTAGATCGTAATTATATAGCAATGCGGAGTCAATCAGATTCGACAGATATGGATCGACAAACACATCTCTCCATGGCTGATTGGCAATCGATGCCGTATCATTCGCTACGATGGTATCTTTATGAAAGGTCTCCGGCAACGAGCGATGTGTCTGTTCCGACAGCTTTTTCGGTACGTTACAAGAAGTTATAAAGCCTACCAACACCAACGCGGTCACCATTTCGGCTATTCGTTTTTTTTGTTTTCTTTGCTTTTTGGAAAACAATATAAACAGCCCGGGGATAACAAGAACTCCAAGAATTGTACCGATAACCATCCCGCCAACGGAAGCCGTACCAATCGTTCTATTGCCAATAGCTCCAGCTCCTGTCGCCAACATCAGTGGAATCAAACCCGCTACGAAAGCAAAGGACGTCATGAGAATAGGCCGCAACCGTGCATAAGCACCTTCTATCGCTGCCTGAACAACCCCCATACCTTGCTTCTGCTTTAAAACGGCGTACTCCACGATTAGAATGGCATTCTTTCCTAACAAACCGATTAACATGACTAAAGCGACCTGTGCGTATATATTGTTTTCCAGACCAAAGATTTTAAGGAATAAAAAAGATCCAAATATACCTGCCGGCAAACATAAGATAACAGGCAACGGTAATAAAAAGCTTTCGTATTGAGCGGACAACAACAGATATACAAAAACCAAACACAGGGCAAAAATATACATAGCCTGATTTCCTGAAATGACCTGTTCACGTGTCATTCCAGACCACTCAATACTGTAACCTTTTGGCAGCTGTTCGGCGAGCTTCTGAACGGTCTCAATCGCCTGGCCAGTACTATAGCCTGGAGCCGGCTGCCCATTGATCATGGCCGATGTGAACATATTATAACGCGTAATCTGCTCTGGGCCGTAGATACGTTTCATAGAAATAAAAGATGAATACGGAATCATCTCACCGTTGTTGGTTTTTACGAACAAATTCAACACATCTTCGGGACGCTGCCGGTAATGCGGATCTGCCTGCACCATGACTTTATACATTTGTCCGAATCGTATAAAGTTCGTCGCATAAAAACTACCCATGAGTGTTTGCAACGTATTCATCGCATTTTCCACAGATACCCCTTTCTTTGCAGCCATATCATAATCTATTTCCAACATATATTGTGGAAAGCTCACATCAAAGCCCGAAGAAGCGCTTTCGATTGCTTCGGACGCCGTTAGATCCGCTAAAAACTTTTCCAGTACCTCCGCCGTCTTTCCTAGATCTTCATTTCCACTTCGATCCAGCAAACGCATTTCAAAACCAGCGGCATTACCAAAACCGGGAACCGTCGGTGGCGGAAAAAATTCGATTTCAGCATCGGCGATGTGTGCTGTTTTTTCACGTAGATTGTTGATGATATCATCTACCGTTTTCGATCGGTCAGTCCATGATTTTAAGTTAATCATACCCATACCGTACGATGCTCCAGAAACCTCCGTCAAAATACTATAACCAGCCAATGTAGAGACGGTCTCCACGGATTCCAAGCCACGCGCTATTTCGTCGACTTCATCCAGTGCCCTTTCTGTCCGATCGACGGTAGCACCTGGTGGCGTGGTGACACTTACGTAGATCATCCCTTGATCTTCCGTGGGTATAAAGCCTGATGGCAGGATCGTACTCGCACCCCATGTGCTGATAAAGAACACCGCTAGCAAACCGATTGTCACTAGGCGACGTCCAGCAATCTTTACTAATAAATTTCTGTATCGACCTGCTGTTTTATCGTATGCTGCATTGAACTTTTTAAAGAATTTGGCGAGCCAACTATTTGACTCTTTCTTATCGTGTGGCGACCGTAAGATCAGTGCGCATAACGCCGGTGTTAGTGTCAATGCATTTATACCGGAAATTACGATAGCCGATGCAAGGGTCAATGAGAACTGTCTATAAAATACGCCTACCGGTCCGGAAAGAAAAGCCACCGGTATAAAGACCGCTGACATCACCAATGTAATAGCGATAACCGCCGCTCCAACTTCTTTCATCGCCGCTAAAGTTGCTTCCATTGGCGGCAGATGTTCTTCCTCCATTTTCGCAAAAACAGCTTCGACAACGACAATACCATTATCCACCACAATACCGATAGCGAGTACCAACGCGAACAATGTCAACAGATTGATGGAAAAGCCTAGCATCTGCATAAAAAACAAAGCACCGACTAGGCAGACCGGTACAGCCAAGATGGGAATAATGGTGGCACGAAAATCTTGTAAAAAGATAAAAACAACCAAAAATACCAAAATAAAGGCCTCCAATAGGGTTTTTACGACACTAGATATGGACGCGTCCAAGAATCTTGATACATCGTATCCCATCGTATAGGTCATCCCCGGAGGAAAAGTAGCGCCTTTCAATTCTTCCATACGATCCTTCACCCGTTGGATTACATCCTGTGCATTTGAACCAGGCAACTGCTTCAACATGATAGAGGCTGACGGACGACCATCCGTTTTCGATACCATTTCGTAATCCAAGGATCCAAATTCCACGTCTGCAATATCGCGTATACGGATAATGGCACCATCGGCATTGGCACGGATAGGTACGTTTGCATACTCATCGGGTTCAGAAAATTTGCCGGGATAACGCAATACGTATTGTTGCATATTAACGGTTTTGTCTGAACTTATCCCTGTTTGTCCCGGTGCCGCTTCTATGTTTTGACGGCGAAGTGATTCAATGACTTCATCGGTCGATATATCATATGCAGCGAGACGATCGGGCTTTAACCACACACGCATGGCGTAATCTCTCATCCCCATAATTTGAGCGAAGCCCACGCCTTCAATACGTTTCAATTCTTTCAGGATATTGATGTCGGTGAAGTTGTAGATAAATCGTTCATCCGCCGTTTGGTCTGAGGTGTAAATATTAAGGTACATCAACATACTATTCACCTCTTTCTCTGTTGTTACGCCGGCACGGATGACTTCTTCTGGAAGTTCGTCCAACACCGTTGTTACCCTGTTCTGCACATTTACAGCGGCGATATCGGGGTCTACCCCCACCTTAAAGGCTACTTGGATAAGTGTTGTGCCATTGTTCGTAGTTACGGTATTCATAGACGTCATTCCCGCCACACCGTTTATTGCTTTTTCCAGAGGAATAGCAACAGCGTTTGTGCTCACTTCGGCATTTGCACCCGTGTAATTAGCTGTCACAACTACAGAGGGGGGAACGATATCTGGAAACTGCGTAATAGGCAACGTAAACAGTGCCAATACGCCCAATAATGTTATAAAAATGGATATTACCAACGATAATATCGGTCGTCGTATATAGGTTTCAAACATGGACTATTCGGCTAAAATTTCTTCCTTCTCAATCTTATTATCTTTCAAAATAGGCTGAATGGTCATACCGTCCCGCAGACCTTGCACGCCTTCAAAAACGATGCGCTGATCGTTTTCAAGACCCTCTTCAACGATATAATAGTGTCCGATACGCTGTCCGGATCGGAACGGCACCATCTTTACTGTTTTGTCGTCATTGACCACGTACACGTAGGTCTTATCCTGAATTTCGAGAACCGATTTTTGGTGTACGAATTTCGTGCTCCCCGTTGAGATGGGCACGCCGATCTTACCAGATGCCCCGTGCTTGAGAAGCCCATCCGTATTCGGAAACTTCGCGCGCAGGGATATCGATCCCGTATTGGGCTCAAATTCACTTTCCACGATTTGGGCTACTCCTGTGTGCGGATATTCTTGGCCATTTGCTAAGATCAGTTTCACCTGTCTTTTAAAACTGTTGCTTCTAAAGTTAGAGTCGCTCGCTAAGTTTAAATATTCCGATTCCGAAATGTCAAAATATACATTTAATGCGTTCAGGTCCGAAATAGTAGTAATCAAGGATCCTTCTTCCAATAAAGACCCCGCCTTCAGCTGGATCCGGTCAATACGCCCGTTAAACGGCGCCCGAATCAATGTTTGTGCTAACTTTGTCTGTGTCTGATTGACGACTGCTTTTGCCTCTTCTACTTTGGACAGCGCGGCCTTGTATTGCACCGCAATTAATTCCTGTTCTGTTTTAGAAACAATATTTTTTTCGACTAATTTTTTTGTCCTTTCTTTCTCCAACTCTACTTTTTTAGCTTCGGCTATGGCAATGTTCAACGCAGCTTGTGCCTTAGCAAAGTCCGCCTTATATTCTTCATCGTTCATTTTAAATAATACCTGCCCTGCGTTCACGATGGCACCCTCATCCACATAAATTTTTTCTAAGAATCCGCTCAGACGTGATCGAAGCTCTACATTTCTTGTCGCCTGAATATCGGCGATATACTCTTTGTAAATCGTGGTATCCATTACTGTAAGCCCCGCGACCGGAACCTGCCGCACAGGTTCGGATTTACTCTCTGTACTGTTGACGGTACAGCTGTTAATTGCTAACGCCAATCCCATCAAAGGGAATACCAATGAAACTGTTTTCATGCACTATACTATTTTAAATAAATGATTAAAGATGATATAACCATCCCAAGCAAACCTCTTGAATAAGAAGGTACACTTGCGAAGGTATCCTGAGAATTAGGAAACTATTGGGAACAAAGATTAAAAGGGTTTCAGTCGATAGAGAAACCGATAATATCCAGGTATTATTTGTCGCTTTTTACCGTCGTAAACAGGATGTTTTACCTTTTCATCGTACTTTTGAAACGTGAGAAAAGTTCCGAGAACAAGTACAAATAGGGGTAGTACAAAATATTGATAGGAAATGGAACGGTATTCGTCGTAGCGAATTTCCACATCTTTTGCATCTTCGTCGACGGGAAGGTCGAGCACATCGTCTAATACAAATTCTAATAATGATTCGCCATTTAGGAGAGAATCCTCCTGATGCACAACGGTGTTCCCACCACCTTCATAGGCGATGATATTTACGTAACAAAGGAGAACAAAGTAATGTACCAGTTTAAGTAGCATGCGCCACAAAACTACTAAGGTAAAGCTATGGAACCAATGCTCCTTTGTAAAAAAGGTGTTAGATAATCCGCTTTGCTGTCAAAAAGCTGTTACGCCGAGCCCGGTAAGCTGCTTGTTATCTAAGGGATCAACTTTTCAACCACATTTTCCCCCTGTATGTCCATTCCGTAAAATAAGATATAATCTAACTTCGTGCCTAAACCAGAGGTACCTTCTCGCTGCACGAGGAACAATCTTTTTACCTCCATGCGCTTCCGATGGATGTGGGTGTAAACGGCTCCATGTGTTGAATCTTTCATTTTTAATAAAAACTTCAATTTGGGATACGCCGCTATAGTGAATATATAATCACCCCCCCGTCCAGCATTTATTTTCACCCCGTACGCAAACCGCCGCTGTAAATCCGTCAACGGTTTTATTTCTCCTCCTTCGTCGAAAAGCTGTCGGGTTACTTTTATCGGAGCCTCCCGAATAACACGTCCGTCAGCATTCATATGAAGCTGGTATAGGAATGTATTGTGTCCCCTATTGTGTTGAATATAAAAAAGCAGATGTTTTACTTTTGGCATGGGGTAACCTTCCTGCGCATAGGCCAAACCGCAAGAAACAATCGTCAAAAGTAAGAGTATGAGCCGTCGACGCATGGTGTTCTTTTAATCTAAAATAGGTATTTCCCATTACCTTTGGCACACCTGCACGCGTATTTAATAGAATCTTAACGCTTTCCTCCACCAGCGACCTTTGCGATAATCCATATGATGAGTGCGATAACGAGAACAACGAGAATAACACCAGACCACACACCCGCTTTAAAAATACCTTCAATAACTTCGCAACTTGTCAATGTCATGGTTGCGAATACGATCAGTGCAATAAACGAGAACTTTTTCATAATTTTCCTTTTTTAGAGAACAATAGAAAATGAAAAATGTTGAAGAGGAGCAACAATTTTCTCCAACGCCCCCATTGCACGCTGTCTTTTGTTAAGTAAGAAAAAGAACAGCCTGACGAAAAGTCGGCCAGGCTGTCTCCTTATTTTATATTACTAAATGCTTCTACTCTGAACGTAAAATTTTAGCAGCTTCGACCATCGACTCTAGCGCGGCCTTCGTTTCTGGCCAAGCCCGTGTCTTCAAACCACAATCTGGGTTTACCCATAACTGCTCTGCAGGAACGACTGCTTTCGCTTTACGTAATAGATGCACCATCTCCTCGGTACTTGGGACGCGCGGAGAGTGGATGTCATAGACGCCTGGGCCAATATCATTCGGATATTTAAAATCGCCGGCAAATGCGTCAAGTAGCTCCATCTGCGAACGCGATGTTTCAATCGTTATAACATCCGCGTCCATAGCAGCGATATCCTGAATGATATCGTTAAACTCGGAGTAACACATATGTGTATGGATTTGTGTATCATCGTCGACGTTAGAAGAAGATACGCGGAAGGCACGAACGGCCCAATTTAGGTAATCTTGCTGATCAGATTTACGCAATGGAAGTCCTTCGCGAATAGCGGGCTCATCGATCTGGATAATCTTAATACCTGCTTTTTCCAATGCTTGTACTTCGTCCAAGATCGCTAAAGCTATTTGATATGTTGTAGTCGAACGGGGCTGATCATTACGAACGAACGACCATTGCAAGATGGTCACAGGCCCCGTAAGCATGCCCTTCACGGGACGGTTGGTCAAGGATTGTGCATAAGCCGACCAACGGACGGTCATATCTGCAGGACGATAGACGTCGCCATAAATCACAGGAGGTTTCACACATCGAGAACCGTAGGATTGAACCCATCCGTTTTTTGTAAAGGCATAACCTGCCAACTGCTCGCCGAAATACTCGACCATATCATTACGTTCGAATTCACCATGTACCAACACGTCAATATCCAGATCCTCCTGTAAACGGATGGTTCTCTCCGTTTCTTCAGCGATTTCTTTATCGTATTCATCTTGTGAGATCGCTCCTTTTTTCAAGTCTGCTCTCCACTTACGCACGTCTTTCGTTTGCGGGAAAGAACCGATTGTTGTTGTAGCGAACGCCGGCAAGTTGAATTTAGCTTGTTGTGCTGCTTTACGAGAGGCAAAAGGAGAAGTACGTTTCGCATCATCATCGGTGATGTTGTTTACACGTTCTTTTACTTCTGGTTTATGAATTAAAGGAGATGTCCGCCGACTTTCCGCAGCAGCTTTGTTTGCCTCAAACCGTTCCGCTGTGTTCGCATCAACATGACCATCCGCCAAGATGGCTAAGTCTTTGACTTCTGCCAATTTCTGCTTGGCAAAGGCTAACCAGTTTTTCACTTCTGCCGGCAACGACTCTTCGTTATCTTCATTATCCAGATCAAAAGGAACATGAAGTAAAGAAGACGATGGAGCGACCCATACGCGATCCGCACCCAAAACATCGACTGCTTGCTTAATTTTTGCTAATGATTTTTCATAATCATTTTTCCAAATATTTCGACCTTCTACCACACCCAAGGAAAGGGTAAGGGAAGTAGGAACTTTAGATAATATCGTATCCAGTTGATCTTCTCCACGCACGAGATCCAGGTGCAATGCATGAACCGGCAGTTTGAGCGCAATTTCCTCATTGTCGCGAAGCGCTTCGAAATAAGTAGCAACGATCAGTTTGACACTTGGAGCTGCCGCAGCTAACTTTTCGAAAACGCTTCCGTATAAAGCGCGTGTTGCATCGTCGATATCCAATGCTAAGTAAGGCTCATCAATCTGCACATATTGTGCTCCTGCTGCCGCCAACTTAGTCAAAATTTCTTCATAAACCGGTAGCAAGTTGTCGATTAAATCGATACGGCTAAAACCAGCTTCTTTTTCTTTTCCTAGTAATAAATAGGTAATCGGGCCAATTAAAACAGGTTTTGTTTCGATGCCTAACGATTTTGCTTCGTTGTATTCGTTTAAGAATTTTTCCGAAGTCAACTTAAATGTTTGATCTTTCGTAAATTCAGGAACGATGTAGTGATAATTGGTATCAAACCATTTTGTCATTTCCATAGCCGTAACGTCTACGCCTTCTTCTTGGAAACCACGTGCCATCGCGTAATACAAATCGAGATTATACTGACGATCAATTTTATTCAATAGTGAATGGTAGCGCTCAGGAATAGCACCTACCGTCAACGACAAGTCCAAAACCTGATCATAAAATGAAAAGTCGTTGGAAGGGATTAGGTCAATACCTGCATCCTTTTGAGTTTTCCAGTTGCCCTCCCGGATTTTAAGTCCAGCTTGCAATAATTCGTCCGCGCTGATTTTCTTAGCCCAATATGCTTCATTGGCTTTTTTCAATTCGCGGAACGCTCCCACACGTGGGTAACCTAAATTGTTTGTTAATAACATAAATGTTTACTTGTTAAATATTCTTTCCTTATTGCTGCTTGGAGAGAAGGACACTAGGATTAGTGATCTCAGCTTATCTTTCTCCATTTCATTACGTTTGGAGTAGAATGTAGCACCTTGTCCAGTGACAGGTTGCTAAGGCTTCAGCGGGTCTATTCCCTCGGCCTTTCTCTATAAGCGGGACTAAGATAAGGATAACTATCGGATTTCCCAAAAATATTTTTAGCAGTTGGCGTACCTACCTGTACAGGATGGTATTTTCATGAATAGTATGTATCTTCGGCACCTGTATTTAAACACTGATTTACATGAGTAAGAAAATCTTGTATCGATATAATCCAAAATACCCCTCTGTGGCTGATTTGAAGACGAAGGCCAAATCCCGAATTCCCAAATTTGCATTCGATTACTTGGAAGGCGGAGCAAATGAAGAGTTTAACCTTGCAAAAAACGAGAGTGATTTCGACGATATTTTTTTAAAACCTCAATATCTTCACGTTGCGGGCGACATTGACATGTCTGTCGAATTATTCGGTCGTCGATATAGCGCGCCATTTGGTATTTCACCTATCGGTTTGCAGGGTCTAATGTGGCCCAATGCACCCGAAATTTTGGCAAAGGCTGCTGCGAAGCACGATATTCCTTATACACTAAGCACTGTTTCCACAAGCAGCATCGAACGCATAGCCAAGGTGTCTGACGGAAAAGCTTGGTTTCAACTCTACCATCCCACGGAAGATCGTTTACGCGATGATATCTTACGCCGACTAAAAGATGTAGAATGTCCTGTATTAGTTGTTCTTGTAGATGTCCCTTCGTTTGGACTTCGTTATCGAGAAATAAAAAGCGGCTTGTCTATGCCGCCCAAGATGAATATCTCGAATATCATACAAGCCATGATACGGCCAACTTGGGGAATAAAAACCTTACAGCACGGAATCCCTTCGTTTGCGACACTGAAACCTTACATGGAAAAAGGTTTAGATCTTTCTCAGTTGGGCCAATTTATGAATCGGACGTTCACTGGCAAAGTCAATGTAGAAAAAGTCAAAGCCATACGCGATATTTGGAATGGTCCTCTTGTATTAAAAGGTATTACCACAGATGAAGACATGCAAGCAGCGATCGGAATCGGCGTAGATGGCGTCATTGTTTCGAACCATGGTGGCCGACAAATTGATGCGGGGGAATCTTCCATCAATTCACTCATCCATTTGGCCAGCAATCCGGTGTATAAGGAAAAAGTTAAGATTATGCTTGATGGCGGCATCCGATCAGGGGTAGATTTAGCAAGAGCACATGCGGTTGGATCCGATTTCAACTTCATGGGTAGACCGTTTATGTATGGCGTAGGCGCATTAGGCGACGATGGGGGTGACCACACGATCAGCATGTTCAAAGCACAACTCTATCAGGTGATGCAACAACTGACATTGGAAAACGTCGGTCAGTTTCCGGGTCGTCTCCTTCAACGATCGTAGATACCTCCAAAAAAGCATGTTAAAACGAACATGCTTTTTTGGATTATACAATCAAAATCTATTTTTATCTTTGCCTTATGATTGTTGTTGAGCGTTATCACGATATTTCCTGCGGTCATCGTGTCGTGGGTCATGAAGGCAAATGCCGTTTTCTACATGGCCACAATTATCGTATACATTTTACCGTTGTGGCAGATCGGTTGGATTCAATTGGCAGGGTAGTAGATTTTTCTGTCATCAAATCCACGTTATGTCAATGGCTCGAAGATCATTTCGATCACAAATTTCTAATTTGGGAAAAAGATGAACTTTTACCTCAGCTGAACGAAATCGCAGGAAACAGCCTAGTTATCGTCCCCTTTAATCCAACAGCAGAACATATTGCCCGATATCTTGTCGAAGATATTGGTCCCGCAGCGCTCGAAGGACACCCCGTTAAACTCGTAGCATGCCGGGTCGAGGAAACAGCCAAGTGTTCTGCAACATATACACTGGAGTAAGGAAAATATTTTCTATTTCTTTTTTTGAAATTCACGCTTTCACGGTTACCGCTGTAGAAATTCTACATATTGTGACAAAAAAAACGCTAACCTATTGATCAGCAAATCCATTCTATATAGCATTCCTATAAAATTGCAAATGATCGAGATATAAACAATTATAATACGTAACTTTATCTCAAAATTGTTAACCGTGTTAAAAAATAATAAGAAAACATTTTTACTGAGAAAGGTGTTAATCGGAGCGCTTGTCGTGTTGTTTGCCTACTTGAGTACGGTGTTTATTTATCAATACCTCACCTACCAAAAAGTGAAGGAACAATTGAACGCGGCGTATGCTTCAGCTCATAGCCAATCCTCAGCTTTGTACAGATTATTCTCGACCTTTGGAGAAGCAGATAATCTATTTCGTTTATATACCATTGACTTTAGTAAACCTGCGTATAGCGATTACAAAACAAAATTAGATACGATTAAATATTATGTAGACTCGCTTTCGTCGTTGCCCATCGAAAATAATCCGCTCCATCAAAGCACGGCTGCGATAGATGAAAAAGATAACATCGCTAGCGAATTCGCATCGTTAAAGAAAACCGTAGATGATTTGGTGTTTTTAGCACAAGATTCTTTGCCTGTTTTAACGACCTCTCAGCGTCCGCCAACAGTACATCCTCAGTACCTTGGCGCAGATTCCGTCCTTAATAAAATCCTGAGCGACACATTATTGAATCAGGTCGCATTAGACACTGTAGTCCGTAAAAAGCAGAGTTTATTCAAGCGGATTTTTAATGCAAAGAATGACACCGTCGTGGCTAACTCAACTACCCAGCAGCTCAATGTCAACCAGATTGACGTCGTCCACCGGAATATCGAACAAATTATAATCCACAACGAACGTATCTTCCATACGAATCTACGGAATCTGCAGCGTAAATTCACCACATTAAGGCAGAAGGAGCGGGAGCTTATCCAAGCAAACTATAGGTTACTCAACAATCTAAAAACAGGTATCGACAAACTCAAAGAACGGGAGCAGGCTGCTATTCAGAGAGCCGAAGAAAGAGACCTTGCTCTTTATAAAGAAAATGCCCGACAATTTGGAGACCAATTAATTGCAGCATTAGCAATTATGTTCCTCATGATACTTTTCATCCTTTTTTATCAAGCCAACGCGGCCACTTACGAACGAAAACTTCAAGAAGAAAAAGAATACGCAGCTAAGGTCGCCGAGGAGAAGACAAGTGTCTTGGCAAACATCAGCCATGAAGTTCGAGCTCCTATTAATTCATTAATGGGCATTATCGATATCCTAAAAAAGAACGATGATACGGGACTTATTAACACGGAATATCTAGATTCTGTGGCTCATGAGATATCTGTTATAAACAGCTCGGTAACCGACATTCTAAATCTGAGCAAATTAGAAGTTGGCGCATTGACCGTCAAATATGAATATTTTTCGCCAAAACATGTGTTGGAGGATATCATTGGATTACATACCTATCATGCGCAAAAAAAGGGCATCCTTCTTCAACAACACATCCAAATTGATCCAAAAACGGAAGTATTTAGCAGCGCATTCCGTATCAAGCAAATTGTATCTAACCTGATTAGTAACGCGATTAAATATACACCAAAAGGCTCGGTCAATTTAACAGCATCGATCAAAAATATACAAGGGCAACAACACCTACAAATCGAAGTCAGCGACACGGGTTTAGGTATAGCGCCCGAACATCAAAAGCATATTTTTCGTCAGTATTATATGACCGACAACACGTCAAAAGCGGGTGGGTTTGGACTTGGACTATACATTTCTAAATTGCTCACAGAGCAACTGGAAGGCGAAATTTCGTTGACAAGCACCCTAGGAAAGGGATCTACTTTCACCCTCTCCATTCCAATTCGGAAGCAACGCGATGAAAAACAAGAACCTAAAAGATATGCACTTACCGATCTACCGAACAGCCTACGCTTAGTACTTATTGACGATAATAGAATTAATATTCTCTATTTAAAACATTATTTTAAAGATTTCCCAAACGTGTATGCCTTTGAAGACGGACTACATGCGTTGGAATTCATTCGATCCAACGACGTGGATGTTGTCATTACCGACCTGCTAATGCCCGATATCAGTGGGTGGGACATGCTACAGGCTATCCGTAGCGACTCAAGATTGCGTGCGATTCCTGTATTTGTGATTACAGCGGATGATATGCAGCTGGAGACGAATCAGTTGGGAGAAAATAACATGCAGTTTGACGCCATCCTTGCAAAGCCACTGAATGAACAAGAATTCGTCTCCAACATATTACACCATACGAAAGAACAGCGGTTTTAACCTGCCTGATTTCTTTTGCGTGACTTTCTGACATATTTTTATAATGCACATTATTTAAGCTCTAGCAGGACTGGGCAATGATCCGAATGAACGGCCGTTGATAATATCTCTGTCCGGATTAATTTTTCTCGTAATGGTTCTGAAATCATTTGATAGTCAATTCGCCAACCCAAGTTTCTTGCTCTAGCACCTGCGCGATACGTCCACCACGTATAATGATGGGGTTCGGGATGCAGATGTCGGAACGAATCTATGTAGCCCGAATGGATAAAATTTTCCATCCACTCCCGTTCCGCAGGCAAAAAGCCCGAGCTATTCGCGTTCGATTTAGGATTGTGAATATCTATCGCTCGATGACAAATATTGAAATCGCCGCAAATAACCAAGTTTGGTTTTTCCAACAATAACTTATCACTATACATCTGAAAATCGTCTAAAAACCGATATTTAAACGTCTGTCGTATCTCCCCTGTCGTTCCAGATGGAAAATAAACGCTCATCACCGACAAACCGTTAAAATCAGCTCGAATGACGCGGCCTTCGAAATCGTAATCTTCATGCCCACAGCCGTAGGCCACGTGACTGGGTGTCACTTTTGTAAAGATTGCCGTTCCGCTATATCCTTTTTTTTGGGCGGGATACCAATAATGTTCATACCCCATTTTCTCTAAAAAGAGTATTTCCGGAATCTGTTCTTGTGTCGCTTTAATTTCTTGCAGACAAATTACATCCGGATTTACCGTTCCTAGCCAACCGATCCAGTCTTTTTTTAACGCCGCCCGTAATCCATTCACATTATATGTTACAATCTTCATTAATAGTATCTAGACGAAAATAGGTCGAAAAACTTCGTTAAAAACCCGGTTTTTGGCTTTAAACCTGCGGCTACGCGTTCTAAATTTAACGCCTCACGTTTTGTTAATACATCCATTGACATGCGCACGTCCGTCAAGGGACGATCACGCTCATCCGTCTTCACGATTGCGATGTTATCAATTGTCTCTATACCGCTTAGCAGCTCGCCAAAAACGGTATAGTTACCATCCAAGTGGGGAGTTCCTCCTACGGTGCTGTAAGCCTCCCGTTGTGCAGCAGTCAACTTTTTGCCTTGAAGCCGGAACTGTTCAAGGGAGTCCAATGCCGCCGGAGAAAACACACGACCCTGTACTAAATAAAATTGAGACGCGGATGACTGTTTCGCCGGGTTATTATCGCGTGCGGCACCGATAGTACCTTTTTTATGGATCAACGTCTCTTGGATTTCGGCGGGGATTTTATAATCTGGACCTCCATTGCCCAACGCCTGCTTTTCTGCCGCATGGCGAGAATCCGGATCGCCCCCTTGCACCATAAAGTTCTGGATCACCCGATGAAACATTAAGCCATCATAGTAACCTTCCTTGACCAGCTTCACAAAATTGTCCCGATGTTTCGGTGTCTCATTATACAACTTCAACAGGCATTCTCCTTTATCGGTTTTAATTAATACATAGTGATACACGGGCTTCTTCGCCCAGACACATACTGATATGCATAAACAAACAATCAGTATACTCCCTTTTTTTATAAGATCTTTCATACGCTGCTACGACAAGGTATATGTACCTTCAAAATAATCGACGATTAGTGATTTTAGGATCAATTCCTGCTCTAATAAGGTGTAATTAGGAATGGGCTTAATCAGTTCCCAATGAGGCCATCCCTCTTCGTCTAAACCGCGTAGTTCGTAAAATCCCATAGCGCTGAATAGCCGGCATGTGGCGATGTGCATAAGCTCTTCTTTCTGTCGTTTTGAAAACTCTTGTGGACCTTTTCCAAGCTCTTGTACGCCAATTAGAAAAAGCAGCACCTTAATATCGGGTAGTTCCATTTCAAATTCATGCGCAATGATTCCTTGCAACTCGGACCATTTCTTATTTACTTCTGATGCCTTCATACGGATGTAAAATTAGTTATTTTTTAACCAGATCACGAATAAGCTCCTGACAACGGGCTTCAATCATTTGATAAACTGGCTCAAACTGATTTTCGTCGAAATAAGGATCCGGTACAATTCCATCAGCCAGGAACATCTGCACCTTTTTTCTATCTTTTTCAGTCCGAGCCTGGGCAAGGACATCTCGATAGTTATTTTCATCCATGACCAAAATATGGTCGTAACGATCAAAGAACTCCGGAATAAAAAACTGCGCGCGCTGCTGTGATATATCCACTCCATATTTGTTCGCAACAGCGACTGACCGTCTGTCGGGGCCTTGACCCACGTGCCAATCTCCTGTGCCGGCGGAATCGATTTCCCAATGTAATCCTTGTTTCTCCGCTAGGTGTGCAAGCACACCATGTGCTAATGGGGATCTACAGATATTTCCCAAACAAACCATTAAAATCTTCATGCCCCTAAAGTAGTGTTATTAAACGATAATTGAATCATGTTTGTATTTACAACATATCATTTACAAACAGATGTCTGTTTGCCTATTAGATCCGGATAAAAAGGAAAAAGGTGGACCCGAAGACCCACCCTTTCTAATCAACCATATATTCAATTAATATTCAATTGGGAAATTGAATTCAACTGTTCCACTTTCCGATACACCTGTTACACGCACGATATTTCGTTTTGTATTAGCCAAAGCCGACTCCACATCGTCGACGTTGTTTACAGGCTTCCCATTTACATGTGTTACTACTAGCCCTTTCTCGACGCCAAAATATTCAAACATGCCGCCACGATGCACTTGGGTAATTACAACTCCAGACGAAACACCAAATTTCTTCTTGGTCGCATCAGACGCGGGTGTAAAGCTAGCTCCTAGTTTATTAAATATCTCGGTCGCACTCTTGCTGCTTCCGTCTTCTGCACTGGCTTTTTTCGTATCTTGTGCCTTTAAAGTAACCGTGACATCTTTTTCTTTACCATCACGCTTATACGTCAGCTTGATCTTGTCCCCAGGACTAAGTCGAGCAACACGCTCTTGCAAATCCGACGACGAATAGATGGTGCTCCCTTCCACTTTCGTAATAATATCACCTTTTTTGATACCTGCACTCGCTGCAGCTCCATCTTTCACGACATCCGCTACATAAAGACCAGTCAGGTCGTCAATATTAAACTCTTTTCTGACGGCTTCACTCATTTCCAAGAAGTTCACCCCTACGTAGCCACGTTGCACCGTCCCGAATTCTTTGAAATCATTAACGATCTTTTTGACAAGATTCACTGGAATGGCGAATCCATATCCCGCATATACGCCCGTTGGTGAAGCGATCGCGGCGTTAATACCAATTAACTCTCCTTGCGCATTGACCAATGCTCCACCACTATTACCTTTATTAATTACTGCATCCGTTTGAATAAACGATTCTACTGCTGTGCGGACAATAGGTTCACTGGGCTGCCCATATCCATATGGAGACTCCTGTCCTTGATCGCCCAAGATCCCAATTTGGCGCCCCTTTGCGCTAACAATGCCGGCCGTTACAGTCGATTGTAAACTGAGCGGGTACCCCACCGCCAAGACCCACTCGCCGATTTGTACATTATCCGAATTGCCAAATTTTACGAACGGAAGATTAGATGCATTCACTTTGATGAGAGCCAAGTCGAAATCTGGATCGCGCCCAATAACCTTCGCTTCAAAGGTTCGTTGATTCGTTAACTGAACTTCAATCTTATCTGCATCTTCTACAACATGGTTATTTGTAACGATATAACCATCTGGAGAGATCAATACGCCTGATCCGGAAGCCATTGCTTGTCGAGGTTGTGCACGACGCTGCTGCGGCATGCCGAAAAATTCCTCAAACATATCAAATGGCGAAGCCCCTCCCCCACGTTGCGAATTTCTCGCTGTCATAGTCACTTTAATATGAACTACGCCCGGTGAAACCGCCGCTGCAGCTTGAGTAAAGTCTGGATTTCCCGTAGAAGCTAAAACTTCGCCTCCTGGATTTTTGGCGAAATATACTTTTTGCTGCTCTTCGAAGGTCATTTTCTCCTGTTGTTTATTTTCGAAGACTTTGTAACCTCCGATAGCTACCGCACCTCCTACGACAGCTGTTAATAAACTCACTCCTATCTTCTTCATATTCTTAATTGCTGTAATTATCTACTATCTTTAAAAACTATTTTTGTATTGTTTTAAGGCTTATTCAAATGTAATACCATTAGGAATGGCTTGTCAACTTTTGGCAGTTAAAAAATGTTAACTAAGAGGCGGTCACCCCGTATTTTAACATGTTTTAACAAATGGAACAAAAATTGTAACAAGAATATTAAATTCGCGGCAAATTTTCAAGAAAATGAAAAGAAAAATCAATTTTTCAAAATACCAAGGAGCAGGCAATGATTTTATCTTAATCGACAATAGGGAGGGTTTTTTTGACCGGACAGACACGGCGCTTGTAAAAAGCTTATGTGATCGACGATTCGGAATCGGCGCGGACGGTCTTATGCTTCTTCAAGATACGAAAAGTTTTGATTTCGAAATGGTATACTATAATGCCGACGGGAATGAAGGTACGATGTGCGGAAACGGTGGACGGTGTATTGTCGCTTTTGCCCACGACTTACAGATTATACGTGACAAAACTGCCTTTTTGGCAGTAGATGGCGCGCATGACGCGACTATCACCGACGAACGAGTTGATTTAGGAATGATTGATGTGTCGGCAGTAACGCGAGACAATACAGCCTATGTCTTAAATACGGGCTCTCCCCACTACGTGGCGTTTGTAGAAGGGTTAGCAAATATGGACGTGTATGGAACTGGTTATGCGATCCGAAACAATGAAACGTACAAGCAAGCAGGAATTAACGTTAATTTTATAGAAAAGGAAGGACCAGGATATTTTGTCCGCACCTTCGAACGCGGTGTAGAAGACGAAACATTCGCGTGCGGCACGGGAGCGACCGCGGCAGCCATGGCAGCAGCAGTCCAGGAAAACTTAAATGGCGATCTTGAAATTCCAATCCGCGTCCTTGGCGGACAACTTTACGTCGCTTTTCACAAAGAGGGGTTACGTTTTACCAGGGTTCGGTTAAAAGGACCGGCCAAATTTGTGTTTCAGGGTGAATTTTAACTCGCCCTACCGAACGCTCTTGAAAGATCTTCTTTTCTGTTAAGATCACACTATTCTATCTTCTTTTGTGTATATTAGAGCCTTTTTTCACGCGCCCTGATATTTTCGATGCAACAAGTTGATAGCAAATTACCATTTAAACTCGTTTATGCTTTAGGGGAACACCCCTATCTAGGTTTTCTCATCGAACCCCATATCGTACAGCTAAATCCAAACGGCTCGTATTCCTTAAGTTACAAACGCATTTTTACAAATACAATTGGCGATTTCGCTCCTGCTTTAGATGAGACAGATTACGCATTGATAAAACAGCTGGATGAAATCGAACAGACCAGTATCATCAAACGTTACAATAAAAAGGCCATGCGGCCGATTGATTTTTTTGGTAAGATATTCGATCAAAAAATTTACGACTACATTCGGCCAAAGATTGAGCAACGAATATTAGCCGTGCTGTCACACATTGTCGGCAAGCCTCTGTTTTTGATGAGTAAGGATGGTTATCCGGCGGATCAGGAGTTACACATCGCTACCGAGCCTACGTCGATTCTTTTCCATTTTCGAAGAAATGAAAATGAGACCCGATATTTTCCGACCCTTAAGTATAAAGGTCACCGACTTGACTTTATGTATAAAGGGGCGCAAGTGGTTGTTAACCAACAGGCCTGGCTCCTACTGGAAAACACCTTATACCATTTTGATCAGGATATCGATGGAAAAAAACTTAGTCCATTTTTGCAGAAACGTTATATCGCCGTCCCGCGGGCGACAGAACGGAAATATTTCGAAACGTTTGTTAGCGGTTTAATTGAACGTTATCATGTGTACGCCGAGGGCTTCGATATAAAAACCTATAAAGAAGAAGCGACGCCTCTACTCAAATTGTTTTACGTCCCTTCCGGCGGATCTTTCATACAACTATCCTTTGCATACGGAACCTACGAGTTCTCTGCTGGTACAGATCATCCCATTACGGTACGATTAGACTATAACGAGGGGATAGACCACTATACCTTCCATCGAATCAAACGGGCATTGCATTGGGAACAACAAAAAGCGTCTTTTTTGGAAACACTTGGCCTTCGGAAAAAAGATGCGCTTTTCGGCAGCTATGTTTTAGATGCCGATAGAGCATCCATCGTTGATTGGCTAAACATGCATCAGGAAAGACTGTTAGATCAGGGCTTCTTGATCACGCAGGCAAAAGGAGAAAAGCGGATTCTAATTGGCAAAACATCTTTAGACATTACTTTTGAAGAAGGAAATGACTGGTTCGACATCCAAGCCGTAGCGAATTTTGGACCCTATGCTATCCCTTTTGTGGACTTGCGGGAACACATCCTGAATAGAAACCGAGAGTTTATGCTCCCAAATGGAGAGATAGCTATAATCCCTGAGGAATGGTTCGCACAATATGAACATCTCTTCCAATTTGCTACAAAAAAAGATGGCTTAAAACTCAGCAAAACACATATCGGTCTGCTATACGAAATTTCGGAACACTCAGCCGTTTCCTTCCACCGTAAACTGGAACAGCTGCTAAACTTCGAACATATTGGCGACGCACCGTTACCGAACGCTTTCCGCGGGCAGCTTCGTCCCTATCAACAAGCGGGCTACAACTGGTTTCACTTCTTACAAACCTATAAATTTGGCGGCTGTTTGGCCGACGACATGGGCCTTGGAAAGACCGTGCAGACGCTTGCCCTTTTGCAACAACAGAAGGAAGCACTAAAAGATAGTGAGTTGGCAAAAACTTCTTTACTCATCTTACCGACCTCCTTAATCTACAACTGGCAGCGAGAAGCCGAGCGATTTGCTCCACAGCTACGTATCTTGGTTCATACCGGAAACAACAGACTAAAAGATGCTTTCGGTTTTTCACATTTTGATTTGGTCATTACTACGTATGGAATTGTACGCAGTGACGATAATTTGTTGGCTTCTTTCTTTTTTAATTATATTATTTTGGATGAGAGTCAACATATCAAAAACCCGAGCTCCAAGTCGTTTAAAGCTATTAAAACGCTAAAAAGCAAGCATAAATTAGCCCTCAGCGGAACGCCCGTCGAGAATTCCGTGGCAGACATTTGGTCACAAATGCATTTTGCCAACCCCGGATTACTTGGATCATATTCCTATTTTCAAAAAGAATTTGTAACGCCCATTGAGAAAAAGAAAGATGAAATAAAAGCAAATCGCTTGCAAGCAATTATCAAGCCTTTCATACTCCGCCGCACGAAAGACCAAGTAGCGAAAGAACTACCTCCCAAAACCGAGCAAACTATTTACTGTGAAATGCCGGAAGAGCAACTCGAGCTTTACGAAAGTGTTAAATCCGAATACAGAAACGCGCTCCTAGATCATGCCCTTCAATCGAATGGGAAAGGCAATCAAATCTTGCTTTTACAAGGATTAACGAAACTTCGACAGATTGCTAATCATCCACGAATGATCGATCCGACGGAAGACATGTCATCCGGAAAATTTGATACGATAATCGGCATGCTTGAATCCATATCGTCCGAAGGACATAAGGTGCTCATCTTTTCGCAATTTGTGAAACATCTACAACTATTTAAGGAATATTTTGAGAGCCAGCACATAGCGTATTCGTATTTGGATGGCAGCACCAGAGATCGTGTAGAGGCCGTCAATAAGTTTAAGGAGAGCACAGATACACAAATATTTTTAATATCTATTAAAGCGGGTGGTGTCGGCCTAAACTTGACGGAAGCAGATTATGTGTTTATTTTGGATCCTTGGTGGAATCCTGCTGTTGAACAGCAGGCTATTGACCGGTCACACCGCATCGGACAAACCAAGAATGTGTTTATTTATAAATTCATTAGCAAGGACACCGTCGAAGAAAAGATCTTAGCACTACAACAACGGAAGAAGGAGCTTTCTACAGCATTAATACGAACAGAAGAGAGCTTTATCAAGTCGCTGTCCTCGGAAGATATACAAGAACTGCTCCGATAATTTCTAGCTAGGCGAACTTATTTTCCACCCACGATCCTTTTGTCTATGAACGTAACAGGTTTTCTACTCAACGGATTGAAGATCACTTTTTGCAATTCCTCTGCGGTTCTCCATACGACCTTGGGTGCCACGCGCAATTTAGCTCGGAAATGGTCCTTGACATCCAACAACAATCTTTCCGAGGGCTCTTGCGCGCTGAGATAAATTACAATCTCATCGGTACCAATATCGTTATGGTAGATTTCAATAACATGTTGCTCTATTTGCGGAAAGCCTGCCAACACATCATGCATAGCAGGGGGATATAATGTTGTCCCTTTATATTTAACCATGTGCTGCTTACGACCTTCCACCGGCCCTATACGATACGTATTTCTCCCGCAACTACATGGCTCGGAATGTTTACGCACAATATCTCCCGTCTTAAAACGAAGCAAGGGCACCCCTCGAACGCCCAATGTCGTAATCACGAGCTCGCCAGGCATACCATCCGGCACGGGATTCTCATATTCATCCAAAACCTCAGTAATGATCAAGTCTTCATGTACATGCCCACCCCTGAAAGCTGCACATTCTGTAAATGCGGCCCCCATTTCCGTCGAAGCGTACGTTGAATAGAGTCGTAGCGGCCATTTATCTGTTATACGTTTTGTTAATAGAGAATCATTAAATTGGGCGTCTCGTAATGACTCTCCGATACATAATACCGCTTCCACACTAGATGAGGCACAATCTATACCATGTTGCTCCGCATACTCGATCATTTTTAGTAAGAATGAAGGAACAGCGATTAGAAACTTCGGTTTGTGCTGCAGAATAATATCCCACTGCATTTGAGGAATACCTGAACCGACTCGAAATACACCAGCGCCTAATTTTCGAAGCCCTAAAAAATACGCAAGTCCTGCCATAAAGCGCCTATCCATCGTGGTCATAAGCTGTACACTGTCTCCGGGCCTGATGCCAATGGCTTGGAACGAGCGCATCTCATTATACGCCAAGCGCTCTAAATCACTGTCAACCAAGCCGAAGGTCACCGGGTTTCCAAGCGTTCCTGACGTTGAACAATAATCAATAATAGCAGAACGATCGACACAGAAGAAATCGTCGTTTTGACGTTGAATGTCGTCTTTACAGGTGGTTGGTATGAGCTGGAGATCTTCCAGTGTACGAATACCCGATATGTCAATCCCGTGAGCATCGAATAATCGCTGATAATAAGGAGAATGCTCACTCAAATAAGTTAACTGACGTCTTAACAGTTCCTCTTGAAATGCTTTGATTTCGTGAATCGACTGTTTCTCCATTACTGCATTTTCTTCCATTGCACCGTAGATTTTTTTACGTAATCCTGTATTTCTTTTTGTATTTTAACCGTTGGAATCTCTCTTTTCAGAGCCTCCTCGAAGTAGAATTGTGCTTTTTTATAATCTTGCTTAAGATAAAGAATTCTACCGGAAATATAATAACCAAGCCATAAATCCGGATTTAACGCGATATATTCGCTGAGTTCTGAAGAACTAATTTGTACGATTTCCGTGTTCAACATACTCAGGTAACGCGCTGTTGACTGCTTAAATAAATAGAAATCTTGGTAATTTCTCGAATGTATAAAGTCGTCGGCTTCTATGCGGAGCGAATCGATACCAAATGAAGGGTGGTCTTGCCAGCTTTTTGAAAAAACAGTGCGTAAATCATACGCTATAAAAGCGCCCATTTGGCCGGGATTATTCGATACATATACTCGCCGGTCTTCTGGCTGAAAAATAATGCCATGGTGGGCCAACAAATGATTGAGGCTTTTATCGTTTCCAAACCCAATGGAGATCCCGTTTTTTCCGCTCTTGTCACGAAGCATTCCGGCAACGTCAGCTGGCGTTACTTTGTTTTTGCCATCTAATAATTCTTCTAACTTCTGATACCTATATAACGAGTGACTTCCCATTATATGTTTTTTATTACGCCTATCTTGTTCAAAACCTGACCCTTGGAAATGATTTGTACACAGTAGGCGATTAGACGAAGGTTCGACGATTTCCATTTTTCTTGGCGATAGTTCAAGGATAATCGCCCGTTTGTCTTTCGCACTTCCTATCATAAGCGATTCCGACACGAACACTTTTTGTTTACGCACGATGGCAATCGCTTCTTCGATCGTTGAAGCGTGCTGTAAAACCGTCCTCGCTACTAATGAAATCGGAGTCTTTGCAGACAATGGAACGGATGATTTACCAGCGTTCAGTGTAACCGTCAGTCCCTCTAGGTTCATTCCTGATAGCACACCGATCATTCCCGGCCAGGCAACTGACATATATGGGATGCCGTCTGCTGGCCGAACAAAGTAAATCATCTTTTGCTCCGCGAAGGCGTCGTTCATATAGAAATCCAAATTCCTTCCGATGAGTAGCTTTCCGTCTGCGGTTTGGTCGCCCCAGACCGCCAACGAGGAACAACCCACAATAGCCAAATCTTGCAGCGCATGCCCGATGTCGTGTGCTGCGTGCATCCAAAGTGTTCGTTGATATGCTGTCCCTAAATAATCAAAATCGTCGTTTAAATAGTTGGACAACGCATAAATTTCCAACAAATAAGGATCAGGAATGTATTGTTCTAAATTCCGGTTGTACCACCGAACAAATCGCATAATCCACTTTCTTTTGCGAACGGACGGAATATCTTCCAGTAGCTTGTTGATAAAAATCCGCTCTTGTCGTTGGTATAGATCCTGTGACAGTCGCCCCATAGATGCTCCCAGCTGTCTAGGTTCTCCGGATAGATATATTTCCCAATTCCCAAATTTTTCCCGTCGCAGGTAGCTATCCGACAATGTTCGCAAGCTATCTTGTTCCACTAGCAGGTTTAGCGTATCGTAATTGTACCGGCTGAGTTCAGGATATCGATATATCAATTTCGTTGATCGACAGCTATAGCAAGCGAATAGCGCGATCATGCTGAAAAGAACCTTATTCATACGTTACGCTTGTCTTATTTTTTCTAACAAATACGGTTGACCTAATATTTCGGAACAGGTAACAATGGCTCCGACCGTAACCCCTAAGATACCGTGCATCCCCACCCCTTGCCCGGTAAGATAAAAGTTAGGTAGCTTTGTTTTCGGCGAGATAAATGTCTTTACTGGGTCAGACACATCCTTTACATGACCATATAAGTTGCCACGATGTACACCTATATAATCACGGAAGGACAGCGGGGTGGATGCATAAACATTGTCCACCGCCTCCCATATATGCTCTATTTCAAGAGCAACTTTTTGTAGGAGTTGGTTCGTTTTTTTCCGCTTGAAAGCATCGTAGGTTTCTCCTCGATTCGCTGGGCGGAGCACCGTATTACGCGTTGAGGCCCAAGGCTCGACCTCATCGAAATGCATGTAGGTCAATACCGTCAAGGTGTCGGCGTATCCAGGATGTTTTGGATCCTCTGTCATGGAAAGCATAAACATAGTCGGCCATTCTTCCGGTGCATAATTCGATGCACTCCATACAGACGTCGTGCTATCGTGGTAGTACAGATTGTTTGCACGGTATCGAACACGCCGGGAGTGTAAAACAACATGTAAACTGAACGATGAAGTCGTCACCGGCAACTGTTGTATCCGTTCATAGTAGGCCTCTCTAAAGTGCGTTTTTCCTACAAGCTGCAAAGCATACTTCGGATCAATGTTTGCGATGAATATGTCTGCCGTCAGCCGTCGTTCGAGACTCGTCTTTGCTGCCCTAACTTTCCCTCCCTGTACTTCGAGCGCAGTAACCTCTTCCCGATGAAAAGCGTCGCCGCCTAGCTGTCGCAGCGCTCGTACCAGCAACTTACTAATCTGGCTACCCCCAGAAACACATCGGTATGCGCTTTGGATATACGAATTAACCGCTAAAGCGTGTACATAAAAAGGCGTATTTTCTTTCTCTCCTGCATACAAGAAATTGTTGCCGATCAAGGCGGCGCGCAGCGTCTTATTTGTCGTTAGATTCTCAAAATAGGCAGAAACAGAGGTATGCAACACTTCTGATTTATAGCCTTCTCCATGTTCTAAATTATATAACGGAAACGCGGAACACGTCTGTTGCAAATCCTGTACGTAGTGTTGCAACGCCTTCTTTTCTGTTGGGAATAAGGAAGCTAATTCTTCGACAAATGCGGTATAGCCTTGCGCTATCGGATAACACTGAGGATCCCGTCCAAAACGCACTTCGTCAAAAACAATAGGCATAGGCTCCACGCTCAATTGATCCATAATACCCAGATAGGAAAAATAGCGGTATAAATTCTGTCCTTCGCTTAAACCTCCGATATAATGTACTCCAGTATCAAAAATTTTCTTTCTTCTAGAGAACGTCTGTAAATTGCCTCCAAACTGATTGTTCTTTTCCAACACACATACCCGCTTACCCTCTTTGGCAAGCGTTACTGCAGCGACCAAACCACCAAGTCCACTGCCAATAACGACAACATCATATGTGCTTTTTTCAGACATCATTTACTGTACCGTATAATGAATTCAGACACTTGCCGTTCTTGCCACCCGTTTTCCGCCAGTGTCGCTTCTTTTTTAAAGGTATATATTTCTTGTACACCTTCCAAAAGGCCATAACCAATACGTGCTGTATCGACTTCGGGATGGATAACCAACGTTTTCGTTACGAACATACCAAAAGGACTGAAATGCACTTTCCGTTGGTGATGCCAATAAATACTTTCCGCTACCGTCCGTTTTTCATTATCCAAAAGCACGCCTCCAACCCTCCTAGTTCCGTTCCAAAGAGATAAAAGGTAGTCAAGCTCTCCATAGCTATCTGAAAGATGCGTAATGTCCGCCGTCTCCGGAAGCTCCCTTTCTAAAGCTCGATAGGGAGTCGCATATTGGGTTATCGTTCTTTCAACATATCGTACAATTTCTTCATCCTTGTACAGATAGGCAAGCACAATCTTCTTTCTAAAGTAATAAGGCCCTTCCACTTCGTAACGCCATCGTCGATACTCCTGTCGAAAATGGGCAGCCATCCTTTTTGTCCGTATGGAATACGATTCTCCAACGAAGCTATCCGTTGCAGGGATACGCTGTCCGATGACGGGGGTCAATTGTCCACCAAAAATCAAGATATCTCCCTTGGGAAGCACGTCGCCGTTTCCCAGGAGATAAACGGGTATAATATCCAATTTGAACTGTTCCGCCAGATAAAACGCTCCTTTATGAAAACGTTTGATCACATTATTATAAGAACGCGTACCCTCTGGAAATACGATTAGCGAATAGCCTTGTTTGATCTTCTCATGCAGGAAGGTCATCCCCTCATCTAATCCTTTGCTGACGGGATAAAATCCCAATGCCTTTACAGCTCGTCCAAAGATCGGAGAATTCCACACCCAATCATTAACTAGAAATATACCTTTCGGCACTAGCATCCCCAAAGAGAGTGTGTCTAAGAACGAACTGTGATTGGCAATAACAATGGCCGGTTTTTTCCAGGTCTCGTTATAGGGGTTTAATGTTTTATTTTTCGTCAGTGGATGGAAATATAGAACGGATTTCATGAAAACAGCCATAACCTTTCGAAAAATATGATCCTTCCGTTCGGCAGGCCATGGAAACAATGCAATTACGAACCTCCCGACGAACGAAAGCAAAATCGTACCTAGTCCGTAATAAATAAAAAACAAAAGCGATAAGACCAATAGAAATACCGTATATGGAGACTTACCTTCTTTTGCTCTGTCCGATATAAAAAACCGAAATAAGATTGGGTAAAAAACAAACGTAATAATCACAGCAGAGAAGACTCCGATCAAGGATACTGCTGCAATGGAAAGTAAGGCCGGGTGCCGGGCAAAGATTAATGCGCCAATGGCTAGCACCGTCGTTAATACAGCTAAAAGAATAGACGTCCTGTATGTTTGAAGCTCGTCTTTCCCGCTACTATATTGCTTTTGGAGTGCCGCGGTCATAAATATGCTAAAATCAACTCCATGTCCAAATATCAGTGTACATACGATAGCACTAAAAATATTAAACTCTAGACCGAATAACCCCATTATGCCAGCTGTAACCAGACCCGTCAACCCTATAGGGATTGCACTTAATAGCACCAGTTCTAGTCGACGGAAAAATAACCAAAGTATAAGCAAGACGGCAAAAAAAGAATAACCTATTAACGTATTGAAATCATCCCGTAGTTGACCTAAGAACGATTCATTTAGGTTTTGCCGATCCAACACGAGAATTTCCGGGTATTGCGCGATCCGTTCAAGAAATGCTTCCCGATATGACTCGTCCAGTTTGACGAGTGTAGATATGGTAAAGAAACCGTCGTGCTCAGCAAAGAAATCTGTCAGTCCTGTCACCCGTTGCCATTGTAGCTCTTCATAGCTCAGTGGGAGCTGTTGTGCATGCAACAGTTGATAGAACCCATCGTGCGTTTCTGGAGCAAATCCATATCGCTTTCCTTGTTCGACGAACTGTTCCTGCACGTAGTGACGCCTATCTGCCGACCAAAACCCTTGCCAATCCATCATTTTCTCTTGCTGTCTTGCGGCAGAAAGTGGTAATAAATTTGCCCCCGAAAACGCCAAAATTTCCTGCTCATCCTTTGCCTGTCTCAAGACAGGAATCAGTTTATCCACGCTTTGCGCAGCTTCTTCAAAACTATTCCCCGTTGCAACAAGATAAATGGACTTCGATGACATGTTTAATAATGTATCTAACTTGTTTTCTACATTTTTTAGTTGATCTGGAACATAGTTGAGGTCGGCGATATTGTTATTGTATGTAACATTTCGTCCTGTAAAGCAACTTATCACCATCAAAACCAAACAGATACTCAACAATACCTTGCTTTTTTCGAAAGGATATAAAGCCAATTTATCGATTATAGAACGATGGGTGATCTCGCCCTTGGGCTTATATAGGTGCGGAATGATCAACAGTGTAAAAACAGCAGATGAAAAGATACATATCGACGCAAAAATGCCTAAATCGATCAATGCTTCAGAATGCACAAACAAAAGACATAAAAAAGCTACAGCATTCGTCGCCCCGCTCATCAGTAACGGGCGGGTCAACTCTTGATACAACTCCCGAACATTTGCCGATCTTTTAAAATGCGTAAGAACATGCAATGTGTAGTCGATCGTAATACCGAGCAATACGGCTCCAACACTGAGCGAAATCGCCGATATTACTGGTTTATAAAGATATAAGCAAGCCACTGCCAATAGCGTGGCAAACAGTGTGGGAATAAATACCAAAACGGGAATATAGATTTTTCTATAAAAAACGACTAACAGCAGCATTAAAATAGACATAGAGACAGCGACCGTCGTTGAAATATCCTTTTTGATTTGTTTTGCGTTAGCCACGGCAACGGGTGCCGCACCGTAATAAGAGATATGGACGCCAGCTTGTTCCCTACTGTTCATCACATGGCAAACATGTTCTAAATGATCGACCAAACCGGTATTATGCTCCGTATCTGCGCCTTGGTACTTCGGGTCAATGAACAAAAGCAATCGACTCGTGTCTTTGGTCACGATAAAGCCATTATACAGCACAAAATCGTCCCCTACCGCACGTTGTTGTATCTTTTGGAGCCCAAGACCGGTAATTCCTAAAGGGTCAGCTTGAATAAAACTGCCCATGAGGAAACCAGTAGGAGAGATCAGTGTTTTATAGTTCTGCGTTACTTGAGCAGCTATAGAATCCGGATACAGCCGTCGTTGGATTACCCCATAATCTTCTTTCTCTAAAAAAAAAGGCAGACGCTGGTACACAAAGTCGAATGCGGCCGACATTTCTTCAGCACCAATCCTCCCTGTGACTTGTTTTATGTACAGGCTATCGCGTTGCAACGAATCCACTAAATCGGCAGCAACCCGTGTTAACGTTTCCGTCTCTGCGGTATCTGCTTTTTCAAGTAGTATCGTAATCTTATCGGCAAAGTTAATCTGTTTGAGTACGCGAGATATATCATCCGTACGCTCGCTTTTAGGTATAATTTGTGTGATATCTTCCTCAAACTTCAGGCGAGATGCTAAGAAACTGCATCCGCACAAAAACAATAGCGCCAAGGCACACGCGATAAATTTGTTGCGCTGTACCATCGTATAAATATGGTAGAAAAGCGCCTCCATTATTCTCCTGAAATAGTTTGCTGTTGTTTTAGCTTTAAAAATAAGTAGCTCGAAAACCCAATAGACAGGGCCATAAAGCTCGCTAGCAAAAAACTACCAATTACGTACTGCCAAAGGTGAGATCGTACCATGTCCAACGAAACGCGCTCCATCTGAAATACAGCCCCAGAGGGGTAAACTAATCCGCCCACGAGTAACGATACGTAAATGATTAAAGGAATAAATGGGGCAAAACTAATATTGGAAAAAGCAAACGCCAAGACTTTATTAAGTCGCAAAAAGACGGCTAACGTTATCGTAATCGCTGTTTGGAATCCCCAAACAGGGGCAATCCCCATAAACACCCCTAACCCAATAGACAACGCTTTTTTTTCTGGCGAGTCTGTACTACCAAGTACGTTTTCCTTAATGAATTTTGTTAAACTTTTTTTTTTGAAACTTCGAAAGAAATTTCTCGGAAGTATAAAAAAGAAGGTCAAAAATACGAATACTGTATTCAATATACTTATACGCGCGAAATCCTTAATAGGTCTAAAATGAGAAACCCGCTCAGAGGGATCATAAAGTACATTAATCGGAACATTTTTAACCGCCACCCCTCTCCATGCTGCCCGCACGATAATTTCTATTTCAAATTCGAATTTTTTCGTATAATATCTTTTCGCCAGTGCCTGCACAGGGTATGCCCGAAAGCCAGATTGCGTATCGGAAAGCTTGATTCCTGTTTCAAACCAAAACCAAAAATTGGAGAATTTATTCCCAAAACTACTTTTTCTAGGCACTGAATCTTGCGTCATATTCCGACTTCCTATCAACAATACAGGATGTCTCGCTTCTGCAATGGCTTGCACAAATACGGGAATGTCGGTCGGGTAGTGTTGACCATCAGAATCAATCGTTAGCGCATAATGATACCCCAGTTCGCGTGCATGACGAATACCATGGCGTAGGGCCATCCCTTTGCCTTGATTTTTTTTTAAATGCAAGCAGGTCAAGTCCGCGTATTCGGCAAGAATGGAGGTCGTGGCATCGGTTGAACCATCGTTGACGAGAATAACGGCAGCGGTATATTGCAGCACACCGTCTATAACTCGCTTTAGCGTCTTATCATTATTATACGTGGGTATAATAACGACGATGCCAAGACGATCCATTTCTGCTGCTATGCTATTCTTCTCAACCATTGGTGGTTTTATTGCACTAGTTTTGCTTGCTCTGCAGGGGAGAACACGTTCGATTGCTTTGCATATCTATTAATCCATGTTTTCACCCCAGTTGGCTGCGCTGCAAAATTAGCTAAAATCATCTGCTTGTCCTCATGGATATTCATTTTATATTTAAGGACCTTCGGGGCGTGTTCCTGTATGGCCAAACGCACCAACCGGATTTCCACGTTCTTTGGTGATGCTTTGACAGCCTTTTCCAGTAATTTAATCCCCTCGCTCACCATTTTTTTCTTCTCTTCACGACTTGCTAGCAGCCTTGCCTTCAAGGTCATCGATGCACCCTTGTATGCCAGGATAACAGGATCATTTTTTGTGTATGACTGAAGGGAAGCATACAGGTCTTCTGTCGCTTGTTTCGAATCTTTTGCTTGCTCAAATTGTTGGCGCACCTTTTCAAGGTCGATAGCAAATAAGCTAAGTATACTTAATACAATGATCGATACCGTTTTCATTACTTTATTATTTTATAAACATTTGTCAATTTCAGCGCAATTGTTCCACCAAAAGACGAGACGTTTTTAACTTTAACAAGTTCGCCATCCTCGTATGAAAGCTCAATGTCTAAAACTATGTCCGGATTCTCCAAGGGATTAATTAAAGCCATAAATTTTACGTTCGTCGAACGCGTTAAGAACAATCTGCGCCTAGTAATCTGTTCGCTAACATCTTTTACTATTTGCATCATACACACGCCAGGCGTCACCGGATTGCCCGGAAAATGCCCCTCAAATATTTCGTGCTCAGGGTTGAGCCGAATAGCGACCATATATTTGCTGTCCGATACCTCTTGGAACTGTTCAATATGGTAAAAATCAGTTAATATAGACATATACATAAGTTACTTATAACGAAGATTGCGTCTTATTTAAAGAGAGCTGCATTCGTAGCGGAAACTTCCCGTGTTCCACTAATACAGTTACTGGGACATTATTGCGCACATCGCTGTATTCAATAGAAAATCGCTCTTTCGAACCATTCACCCTGGTAATGCAACGCACTTCCCGCTGCTGGAGCAGATAATACGTATCGTCCACGAAATATACCGGGTAATGTTGTTTATCGAGAAAGACCAATGCAGATGACGCAAAAGTCCGCTGAGTCAGCACTCGAAATATAGCAGCAATTTCTGTAACAATTAATTTTCGGTCCAAATCCGCCATTATGAAATGTGCAACCTCCTTATCTGGAAAAATACTTATATCAAAAAGAGTCTGCCCGAGGTCGCTTAGTAATGCTACGCGATGCACGTCAGGCGCCAATGTCCTTATCACCAAATTGCCCTTCAAATCCGTTTCGAACGCCTGCGCATCAGCACGATAAACAAGCGCTTGCGTTGTATCCATATAGTAGGTATTAAGTTCCTGAAGATCTGATGCCCGTACCCCTGACGCACCCGGGTACTGATAAGTTCGACAACTTAATAGGAGGGCGGAACAGCATAAACTATAAATTAAAAACCGAATCATGTAGGGTCGTGTTTATTTTTTTATTCTTTAAAACAAATCGTGTGTAATCATTTGATGGCTCCATCAGCATAACCTCCTGCACCTGATTGTCGGATTTGCTAAAGAGTAAGCGTATCTCTTTAATGTATTTTTTAGCATCATTTGCCTTCGGGAGCAGTTTAACAAGGTTCAATCCATCTTGCTTAAAATAAGAAACCGTAAATTCCTTCTCGTCGTATCGGCCGCCACGAATGCCGGAGGCAATTAGTCTACTGATCTTTTCGAATTGTTTATTGTTACCCAAATTCAAGGAACTTTTCTTTCCCTGATCATTGATAAAAATTTTATTATCCTTAAAGACCATCTTATACTGGAAAGGAGCTATATAGAACCAACTTAACCGATCTGGCTGTCGGATATAGAGTTTGCCCGATGCCTCAATTGGTTTCTTCATAAAGCTCATATATTTATACTGATTGAAATCGGCTTCCAATGTTTTAAGCTCGGCTAGCCCTTGCAACGACTTCTGGAATGCAGAAATCTCCGCCGGAGTCATCTGCCGATCCTGTGCTATTCCCAAAAAAGGAAGTATACAAAACAAAAAATATAAAAGGTTACGAGTCATATGCATACAAATTTAACAAAACATCCACAGAAACACAGGTATAACCATTATCCTGTAGATAAGGAAGTAGACGTTTCAGCACGTTGACAGTCCGTTGCGAGGTGTCATGGAATAGAATAATGTCCCCCGATTTTAGCCTATTAGTCACTCTATTAAAGATTTTGTCGGCATTCCACGTCACTGTATCCAACGAACGATTACTCCATCCGATCACATGGTGTCTACTTCGTTTGACTGCCTTCGCGATCGATGGATTAGTCACTCCAAAAGGCGGGCGAAAAAATTTAGGCGATTTCCCGAGCTTATCTCGAATGATCTTGTCTGTTTTTTTTAGCTCCTCGACGACTTGCCGCTCATTAAGGAAGCCAAACACTTGGCTATGCGTGAACGTGTGGTTGCCTAATGTATGCCCTTCCACTATTAATTGATCTACAATTTCTGGATAATCGAGCATCTGCTTACCAATACAGAAAAAAGTAGCTTTCACCTGATAGGCACGTAAAAGGTTCAAAATTTCTATCGTGTAGGGTGTCGGCCCATCGTCGAAGGTCAACGCCAGCATTTTCGATGACGGATTTTTTTTTCGAAAAAATGTGGACACAAAATAGCCTAAGCGAATATCGAAAACGCCCCATACAGTGATCGCGATGGTGAGCGTGCAGGTCATCACAAACCAGCTAAAGTTTCCTTGCCAAATCCCGAGTAAAAGCGTTAAAAACGCCAATAGCCCCAAAGCCGGAAACAAGAAAGCGTACTTTAACATGTTCGGACTAAAAGTAAGGAATGATCTCTCCCTTTATAATGATTATACAATAGGATGTTTCTTATAGGCCGTTTGGCGCTTGGTGCTTCCCAATGCAATATTGGGTCTACCGTCTGCATCGTAGCCACATATGCGGCTACGATGAGCGCAAAGGCGGAACAACTATCGAACTGACCGACTAAATGTTTATAATACAAAACATTGGCGTCTGGACAGAATTCCATTACCGAGCGATAATAAGAATCATATTCTTGGTCACCGTTTATACCTAAAACCAACGTGTCCACGTCGGAAATTTGCAAACCATTATGTTCGAGAAAAGACTGGACAAAAGCGCCAAGTTCTTCTTGTTCTACAACATTGCGAAGAAGTACATCGGCTAATTCTGCGTAGCTCCTCTCCGTCTTTGTTCCACTTAGTGCAAAAAAGGATGCGCCTTCCGCGTAATTTACGCCAATAGACTGACTCTCTCGAACTGTTTCTGTAATGCCATCTGGTTTAATATGTCCTATGCGCTGTAAAAGCATATAGGTATGGTCTGATACCTCGTCTACACCACCGACGAGCAGTTGATCGGCCTCTCCATGCTGCAATTGCACTAACCCATCCAATAACGCCGATTCGAATGAAACAGATCGATTTACATAAGTGAAATTATACCCCTTACATTGTAGACGCAATGCAATTTGCGCAGCCACAGTATTATGCGTGGATTGAATAAACGATGTTGGGGTTAGAAATTGCTCCTCATTATCTAAGATATTTCGAAGAAACTTTTCTGAATCTTCCGAACATCCTAGGCCCGTTCCCGTAATAATAGCGTCTGGTAACGCGATTCCAGCATCATCCAAAGCTTGTTGTGCCGCATAAATCCCCATCTTGATACCTCTCGACATACGCCTTACCATAGACGGCGGGATTAAATCTTTATACGAGGGCTGTACGGCTTTCGTTATAGGGTAACGTATTTCCTGAGACTCGGCCCAAAAGCTATCTCTCCAGTTGCCTTGAGCCGTCACGGCTCCCATGCCATTTATATACACTTTATTTTTCACGCCTTGCTAAATATAAGCGTTGAACAATTGCCCCCAAAACCGAAAGAGTTCGACAGCACATGCTGCAGTGGTTTACGTATAATTTCAGTAGCAGGCTGAATAGTAAGCTCGTGCATGGGGGTTTCAAAGTTTAGATTCGGAAACACAAGTTGATTTTGCAAACTGAGAATACTATATACACTTTCAACAGCTGCTGCTGCGGCCAACGTATGCCCTGTAAAGGCTTTGGTCGAGCTAAATACCGGCATTTTATCTCCGAAAACACGTAGCAGAGCCCGCCCCTCAGAGAGGTCATTATTCGGAGTAGCTGTACCATGCGCATTGACATAATCGATAGATTCCGGCTGAAGCCCTGCTTGATGCAGTGCTTTGGTCATAGCTAAAAAAGCACCCTCTCCATCTTCAGATGAAGCTGTTTGATGAAACGCATCATTTGCATTGCCAAATCCGCTGAGATAAGCTAACACTTTTTTATTTTCTCTCCGCACCAGTTCTTCGGATTCTAAAACCAAATAAGCAGCAGCTTCGCCTAAGTTTAGGCCTTTACGGTGGTCATCGAACGGTTTACAAAATCCATCGGACAGAATCATCAATGTTTTGAAACCATTAATTGTGAATTTGCTCAATGCATCCGTACCCCCGACGATCACACGATCCAAGCGTCCCGCCCGTATCATACGAGCTCCCATCATGATCGCATTGGCTGCTGAAGAGCAAGCCGTACTAATGGTAGAAACACATCCCTTGATACCCAAGTAGTCCGCAATTTTATGGGAAGAATCCCCGGCATCGTGCGCCGTGATATATGGATATAAATCCGGCTCCTTTTGATAGCGATAAAAGTACCGTTCCGTATAATCCATACCTCCTACACTCGTAGACGATAGAACCCCTGTCCGGTAAGAATCCTGCACATCAACTGCAGCGGATTCAACAGCTTGTTTAGCGGCCAATATTCCCAGCAACGACGTCCGCGTGAAATTATTGACAGGGGGAACACTCAATACGTCCCGGAAGTCTTGATTCGTACACTTAATTTCTCCTACCCAAACGCTATCTCGCTGTTTTGTTTTAAAATTATCGACACGCGATATCCCATGTTGTCTATTCAACAGGGCAGACAAATTTTCATCGACCGACTTACCGATAGACGACATGATACCCATTCCTGTTATCGCAACGCCGTTGCTCCCCATTATTTCGTACGGTTTTCGGCGATATAGGTAGCCATCGAATCAATAGATTGGAAAATGGCCTTTCCTTGTTTGGGATCTGACAGTTTAATGCCATATTCTTTATCCATTAACACAATCAATTCCAACGCGTCAATAGAGTCTAACCCCAAACCATCCCCAAACAGGGCGTCGTCATCGCGAATATCTTCAGGACTAATATCTTCCAAATTCAACACTTCAATGATTTTCCCTTTTAATTCTTCTTTTAACTCTGCCATCTTATTTAAATAATTCTTTAATATTTTCTTCGGTATGTTCTACAGACCCTTTCGGACCAACAAGATACAAAACGGTGTTATAATTTTCTTTAAAAAGTTCTATCCAACCACATAGAACTTGCTTCGCTTTTCGGGATCTCATTAAATAGGAAGCATACGCCTTTACCGTGGGTACGGGATATTGCTCGGCTACCAAAAATATATTTTCCGAAAGGAGTTTATGACGAATACTCAGTTCGCCGGCGCAAATATTCGCCAATGTGTATACGAAAGTAGCGGGGCTAGGGAAATAATACTCTTCATCCTGAATACTTTCCTGATGTTTGATATCCGTATCTAAGCTTCCTGATCGATTGGCTAATACGAGTGCCAACTCTTCTTTATCTGCTTCTTCCAATAGATATTCCGCCGCTAAAAACGCCAACTTACTGAGGCTATCCATCTTGTAAAACTTAGGATAATCCACCTGCAAATGACGGAAGGCGTCTTTCGCAAAGTCATTAAATGCTGTATACGGTGAACTTTCCCAGTGCACGGCACCGTCGACCACGATCCGATTTGTTGAAATTAGGCAAGATTTCACTATGTACTCACGTTCCATCACTTTTTCTCTACAATTATTGCCGCATTACTTCCTCCAAATCCCGACGCAGTTTTTAACATCCGTTTCACTTCTTTTTTTATTCTCTTTTGGATGACATGAACCGGCTGAGACACTCCTATTTCTTGGAAGCCTGCGGTAGGAATCAACACGTTCTCCTCCATCCCATGCATCGCTACGACAAGCTCCAATAGGCCAGAAGCGCCCAAGGTATGCCCGTAGTACCCTTTTAAGCTATTCAGCGGCACATGCTGAAGGTGTAAGCGATTGAAGGCAATCGCCTCCATTTCATCGTTATACGGGGTAGCCGTTCCATGTGCAGAAATATGTTCAATAGACAAGGAGTCAATTTCTGCTTCTTTTATCGCCCCTAAGATGCTCCGGTATAGCCCTTCTCCTGTGCGCGACGGACCGGAAATATGGTTTGCGTCATTAATAAATGAATCTCCCAAAATTTGAAAAACACCTTTCACTTTACTCACATATGTACACGCTGCAGCTTCGCCCAACGACACGCCCGTTCTATGGAGATCGAAGGGCCTGCACGGCGCTTGGCTCATCGCCTGAAAAGCTTGAAATCCGGATACCACAAACTCACTGAGGGCATCACCCGCCAAAACAACAGCATCATCAAAACATCCCATTTGAATAAGTCGCTTTGCCGTTCCCAATGCCAGCACACCCGATACACAGGCATGCGACACGACGATAGGCTCCGTAAGAAAACCCAAATGCGAAGCTATTTTTTGAGCCAACACGGTGAGCTCCGCCTCCTGTACGCTTCCCGCGCGAAGGAATGACACATTGCCTTTTGTTGTGGACAGAATAAAAGCAGTACGCAAGCCAGGTCGGTGTTTCTGCACAATAGGTTTTGCAGCCATGATAAGCATTCGCTCTAAATGCGTATACGCTAATTCCGGCATCTCGGCCCGTATGGTATCTTCTTGAATTTTTCCAGCCCAAATGCCTTTAAAGTTCCCAACATCCACCTGCGTAATCCCAATCGTTCCCCGCATTAATTGCTGCCAGTTAGATTGGATATCGAGACCCAGCGGTGTCACACAGTTTTTATCGTGTATATATACGGAGTCCCATTGCATTATCCTAATCCTACCTTTCTTTTCCAAGCTTGCATGAATTCGGGGATATTAAGCATTAAGTTACCTTCTGCGTCTAGAAACACCTGCGTGGTCTCCCCGAGGCAAACCAATTGTTTATCTTGATTGTAAATCTTAAAACGAAAGATCAATTTAGCAGCAAGCGTATCCACATAAAAAGTTTCTACACGGACCACTTCGCCGTAGCGCAACGGAAGTTTATGCTCACAAGAAGATTTCACGATGGGCGTTGTAAATCCAGCCCCCTTGATCGTCAGATAGTCGATGCCATATTTTCGTCCAAATGCCTCTCTGCCTTGTTCAAAATAAAGGATATAATGCCCATGCCATACTATACCTAGCGAATCAACTTCACTGAATCTCACCGGAAAGCTGATGGATTCGTTCAACGTAGACTCTTCATTAAACCGTTCTCTTCTTTTTATCATATAATATGGCAATCGTGAGCGTTCCTGCAAAAAACAAAATTAGCAAAATTATCTCAGGTAGGATATGTACAAGTCCGCCATCACGCAGCAGGACATCATAGAACGCACGCAGTCCCCAATTCATGGGTGAAATAGCCGAAAGCTTCTGCATGACGGGAGGCATAATAAATACCGGTACCCAAACACCTCCAAAGGCGGCGAGCACAACCGTGAGGGTAGCACCAAAAGGAGCGGATTGTTCTTGCGTAGTCGCTATTGTTCCGATAAGAATACCGAGACCTATTGCTGCTAGTCCACTAAAAAAAGCCACGGTACTCAACGCCAAAAAGTGTCCCTGTACATGAAACTGATGCAGGTCTACATAGGGGAATATATATACACCGACCAATAACATCAAATAAAACTGTACTAAACTAACCAACGAGTAAGTCACCGTTTTTCCAAGTAGGAACAAACCGTACGAAGTCGGACTTGTCGTAATCCGCACCATCGTTCCCTGCGCCTTCTCTTTCACTATATTAATGGAAAGCGGCACGACGATAAAAAAGATAGCAAATAATGCCCACGCCGGAACATTGTGCTGCACAGCGTTCGGAATGACCGACATCCCCTTTTCGCTTTCGACGACTTCTTTAAAGGAAATAAACTTCTGCTCACTAAAATCTGACCGCTCGGCATCTCCCAATTGATCTTGAAATGTCGAATAGATTGTTTTAGACTCTATATTAGAAACCAGTTTATCAATAGACATTTTTATAGCTGTTTTAAAAGATGCCTGAGTCGCTGGATCAAAATAAAGTTTGATTTCCTTTTGGGTCACTGCCGTAAGATGTGGTCTGATGGAATCGGCACTAAAATCGAATTCAGAGAGAATATTGTCTACGTTCTGCTGCACGTGCATTTGCAAATCTCGAGTCAACCGCTTAGGCAAGACAATGGCCAACTGATATGCTCCTTCATGTACGACTTTCCGAGCATGTTCCTCGGTTAGCGGTTTGCCATTAAGGTTTGTAATAAGTTTCAGATCGCTACTTGATTTAAAACTTTCTTTAATACGCTGTGAAACACTATCTTGATCATTGTCGACCAAAAGCACCTCAATCTGGCTGCCCAAAATCGAATCGAACGAACCTTTTTGTACCAGCGTAACTGCCATTAATAGAATCATAGGCATGACGAAAAGAATAACTATTCCGCCAAAGTCTCGGCAAAGTAACAGCAGTTCTTTTCGTATAGACATCAACAGCTTAGACATCTCGGAATCCCTTTCCTGTCAAGTATATGAATACATCTTCCAAATTCCGGGCATCATTCACCTCAGCGATTAGCTTACTCGGCGTTCCAATTTTCCACAGTTGTCCCGATTCAATAATACCTACCCGGGTACAGAACTCCTGTGCTTCTAGCAGATGGTGCGAGGTATAAACAATTGTCGTTCCCGCCGCATTTAACATATGCAGGTAATCTATAATTGCCTGTTTGGAATGAACATCGACCCCGACAGTGGGCTCGTCGAGGAAAAGAACGGACGGTTTGTGTAAAACCGCAGCTAATAAATTGATCCGTCGTTTCATTCCTCCCGAGAATGTCTCCACCCGTTTTGCGCGGTGTTCATATAACCCTAGACTATTCAGCGCATAGTGCACCTCCGATGTCAACAGTTTACCGCTCAACCCGTACATACTTCCGAAATACAACAAATTCTCCTCCGCCGTCAGTGATGGATAAATGGCGAAATCCTGGGGAACAACTCCGATAGCAGATTTCAGTTTACGAGCTGAGGAGCTATACGTAAATCCCTGAATCGTAAAACGACCTTCAGTAGGCTTGATCAGTCCACAAAGCATAGAAATCAATGTCGTTTTCCCAGCTCCGTTTGGTCCAAGTAAACCAAAAATTTCGCCTGCTTGTATAGTTATACTCACATTCGATACAGCCAATTGGTCTGCCTGACGATACCGTTTCGAGAGATGCTCTATATGAATTGCTATGTTACTCACACCGCCTTTTTCAATTTTTTAAAAAATGCCTCCTCGCGATCTGCTAAGTGCAGTAAGTCGTTGGACAACTTGGTATATACATCCTCCTGATTGCTCCTTTTTTTATACACCCGCGACGCCTCCACAGCGAAATCCCTCCATTGATCGCCGATATCCGTCATTTCCAAAGAAAGCGCCATAAGCGTTGGATTGTTTATCATTTTACCCGCTTCTTGTAGAAAAGCAGAATAGATGTAGCGAAAGCCTCCCCCTCCCGTACCGATTTCTTCTTGCATGCGTACCATTTGCGCCAGGTAGTAGTTTGCTTTTTTTACGCCCACCTTTTTTGGCCAATTTCGAATCGCCCGGGCGACCATGCGCATTCCACGTACACCAACGATTGGAACGGGTGCCAACATATCATTGCACGTCTTTCTTATCGCCTTCGTGATTGCTTTTTCCCAATCAATTGACTCCGGGATATGAATAGGGTAATAAATATGACCCCGCGGGGCTAGCACCCCTTTTGAAAAACGAACTTTTTCCAGTTCTGCTTCGGTCAGGCGGTGCACGTCTTCCATCGTCGGATCGCTAATCAGATATTGGTTTCCTTCCTTTCCATACACCACCAAATTATGGGCGTTAAAATGAAACCGATAATCTTCAGGGAAATAAGGCAAGTGATAAACTCCCACCTGTAGACCCGAAGGAATATTATTTCGCAGGTTTTCGTCCAACACATCTTGTGCTTTCTTTTTGTCAGAAAATTTCTGTCTTTTAATCTTCAGCCCTAAACGCTTTGCTAGTCTATTAAAAATCCATCCTGGAGCGGGACGATAGCTCAACCCCGGAGCATGGTTTACCTTTAAAAAAGGCAGATAGACATAAAACAATCCCGATCCGATACCAAATACCATGGGTTCACTGATTGGCAGGCCTTTGTTTTTTAATAAATTAGACGCGACTCCATTTTCACAGTGAGCCGTTATGTGGTGTTCAAAATCTAGTTGCATTAAATCCCGTTGTAATTCCTTAATTCATCCACACTAATTTCAAATGCGTCGGCGTATTTTCTCAACGTCCGTTCGTTGAGTTTGGCAAATACAGCTGGCTTCCCGTGTCGCTTCACCCGCCACTTCCATATCCCCGTGTAGTCAGCAAGAATCTGCCAATCCATCCGCCGCAATTCCATAAAATAAACGATTGGACTGACACGTCCCGCACGCACATCTTCTCGAGCCGCATCGATCCGTTCTTGGATCTCTTGCATAGTGTGATCCTGCACGACATTTTTTGCATCCCATCCGGTACTGAGCGCTGTTGTGTATTCCCCATTTTCGTCGACAGCGTAGTACAACTCACGCGATCCTTTTTCGAATACGCGCCCATTATCTTGAGGAACTTCTGATTTTTTCATACCCTAGCATTTTCATAGTATCAACAAAAAAGTGCTGACAGCGTTCTCCTTTTATTATTTTTTAGGTCATTTTCTTCAGAAATAGGTTAATTTCAGCGCAGGAAAGCAACCGATCCTCGCTTTTAGCACGGACATCCATGGTGCAAATGGAATACCCATCTCCGTCAAATTGAGACGTCAATGTGGATTCTGTATGAATCACATCCCCTGTCCGTGGTAATTGAAAAACAGCTAACTTTTTAACGCCTGAAATAAATCCGATGATCCGTTTGTCCGATTTGGGATTGTAATCTTCATCGTAAAACGTTTGCCCTACGATAGAAGAACATGTTTGCGCCATGTTCTCCATGAGGCCTGCCTCTTGAAAAAAACCGTCTTCTACAAAAATATTCTCGTCTTGGACGAGAAAATTACATAACACATGGGTCGGAGAGATTTCTAGAATGGAATCCACCATAAGCATGGGAGCCCGATGGGGCAAAAAATGCTCGATAGGTATCGCCGATTTGTATAGATCTTCTCCCATATATTCTACCTTGCAATTACTGTTTTCATTTGAGCCGTAGCAATAATCTCTCCCTCTAATTTAGTAATAATTTCCACTAATGTAACGCCCATAAACTCCTGAATAATACGAACATCCGTAAAAACGGTATCCCCTACCCTTGGGAGCCGAAAAATTTCTACCAACTGCATAGAACCGATGTAACCTGTAGGAGCCTTCTCTTTCCGTAGAAAATAAGCATATCCAGTATGTAGAGCCACCGATTGTGCCATATGCTCCAGCAAACCACTTTCTGTCAATTCCTCCGTCACCAATATATGTCCTTCCTGAACGAAAAAAGAAGATATCAGCGCATATTCTTCATATTGCTCCAAGCTGCTTACCATAATGAGCGGCGCTCGTTGTGGTATAAGCTGGAGCAATGTATCGCCTGTTAGAGGAAGTTGCATTAACATACGGTTAAATAAGCGTAGGCATACGTGAAGCGAGCACTCTCTGGTACGCAAAGCATGATATGTTGGCCTTTCTTTAACTTGCCCGAACGGACAAGTTCTTCCAGCATCAAATAAACAGATCCGGCTCCCACGTTCCCCACATCTTTAAGATTCATAAACCACTTCGACCGATCAATTTCAATTCCAGCATTCGCAAATCCTTCGTACAGGCCATCGACAAAATAATGGGAAGAAACATGTGGCAAAAGATAATCAATATCATTTGGCGTGATCCCGTGTTTGTTCATGGCTTGCTGCATACTTTCCACCCCTTTTGGCAAGATATACTTATCCAACAGCTTGGTATCTTGCTTCACCGCGAAGATGGACTGGATCAACCATTCTTCCGAGTGATAATCAGAAAAAGATTTCAGAACTCCACTCGCTAACTTGTCGCCTCCAGCATACATACAAACAGGCAATTCATGTGCGTATGAGTATCCCTCCATCCATTCGACTCGTAGTGGTAACTCTCCTTGAGGCTCGTTTTCTAGAAGAACTGCTGCCGCACCATCCGATAACATCCACCGTAAAAAATCCTTATTAAATGCAATGATAGGTTGTTCTTCCAACTCCTTAAGGCTTTCCACTTCCTTACCAAAGTGATCGGCCAGCATCCACGAAGACATCCGTTCTGAGCCCGTACAAACCGCATTTTTGGTGTTGCCAGACTTAACCGACAGGTAACCAAACTTCAGTGCGTTCATTCCAGCGCAACAATTCCCTGCAGCAGAATTAACTTCCATATTCCGATTGCCGAGCTCTCCATGTACCATGACTGCATGAGAGGGCATCAAGTAGTCGGGCGAAGAAGTACCACAGGACAAGAGCTCCACATCTGACGCCTGCACCCGTTCATCGAAAAGACCATAAACGGCCTCTGCCGTCAATTGTGCATTGGTATGTGTGGGTTCCCCATCCTTGCTTAATGCGTAATAACGCGTACGAATCCCGTTATTCCGTAAGACAATCCGTCGTGCTTTCGATTCACGATCGTTGATTTTACCTAAATACGCTTCCATTTCATCGTTGCCAATGGGCGCATTCGGCAAAAACTTAGCGATTTTATTAATATAAACTTCGTTCATTGTTAAATTCCTTCGTAATGTTCTTTTTCCTTCCGGTATTTCAAAAAATACAACAGTGGATAAAGGAACAATTCAATCAGGTAGACTATCGGAGATATCCCGTATATAGCGAACACGACATAATACTTAAATATGCCTACTAAACGACGGCGTTTAGATGGATTTCGCAAAATTAAGGACGACCAAATCCGGAACATACGATTCCCCTTTTGATCCATAGATACCAAAAAAAACCGATAATCTACAGCCCCAGCTTCTACTAATTCTCGTTGCAAACCGTCAAAAATACCCTTTTTTAAATAAGGAATGATAATTTTTCCGTATTTGTCCGCACCCTGAATCTCCCGTTCAGAGACTCCCGGTTTCGGGAAAAAGCCATATGCTCGCCTTTTTATACCCGAAAACATCCAGTCCACAATAGTAACCACCGAAATCAGGTTATGATGACGGTCCGTCAACGCGATATTACCGACCAATGTAGCCCCGTTAGTTTGTAACAAAATTTTCATCTTGTCCTGAGCCAAGGCCCACATATTACGACTCCCACTGATCGTCACAATTGGCTTTCCGGCCAACATGTCTTTCGCATATTTACTTTTGAGAAATGAATTGATCGGGATGGAAGGGGTCAGGTACCATACTTGGTAATGAAAAATGATTAAGTTGTAATCCGTTTCCAAGACACGCGGTGGAGGTGGGAGGATTTCTTCCGGAATTTGCTGAAAGGTTTCTGGAAACGTATTAAAAAAGGCATGTGATGTCCACGGAAAGGGAAAACTATGCACCATCTTAATCTCATAGAAGTCGATCTCCATCTCACTGTCTTCTAAAAAGGGGCGAGCCACCGAGTTCGCGATCTCCTCGAGTTGACCAGATTGGGAGAAATAAATAAAAAGGACCTTTTTCATACGATTTATGTATTCTCCTTGCGTTTCCAAAAATCAAAAAAATTAAACCATTGTTCGGGATATTTCTTTAAAATCTTTTCGACACTTCTCGTATATGCCAAGAGGTATGACTGCGGATGCCTCCGTTTAACATCTTCTGCCCTTCTTGCGTACAGGTGATAATGTAATCCTGGCTCCTTCATAACATACACGAAGATCACAGGCACAGCGAGCCGGGAAGCGATATGAAATGGGCCGGCAGGAAAAACAGCGAGCTCATCCAATAGGGGAGCTTCCAGCGTTTTCGATCCCTCGAAATATCGGTCACCCGTAAAACAAATCAATTCATTATTGGAAAGTGCATCGTTGATCTCAAATACATGCGACATATCTTCTTTAATATAGATAAATTTTACGCTCGATTTTTCGGAGATCTGTTCGATGTATTCCTTAATAATGGTACGTTCTTGATCGACGGTAACAAGATTGATCTGGAAGTTGAGATCAATATCCGCAAAAAATTTTTCCGCAATCTCAAAATTCCCGACGTGCGCAGAGATTAAAATCCCCCCTTTTTCTGCGGCCAGCGCCTCTTGCAGATGTTCAATGCCATCAAATTCATACGTAAATCGGTTACGCAAACCCGCCGATATTGCAACCTTATCTATAATCGTTTGCCCAAATCGGAAGTATGTTTGGTAAACTTTCACAAATGAACGCCATACCGAGTTACCTTGTCGATGTCTTAAGTAATAATAAATACTGCGAAAGTTGGAAGGATAAAATAGGAAATAATACCCGGCTACAAAAATGAGCAGTCCGTAAGCCGAACGAATCCCCATTTTTTTAATCAAAAAGACAAATATCTTATAGCCAAGGAGTGTCCCTTTAGATTTTCCGTCCCATTGGCTCATCATTCATACGATTTAATTCTTTGCGGCAATCTTACGTTCGACCACGTCGTAAAAATCCTGAAACGTAACCATCCCTGCGAAATCTGCTTCCACGAGTTTTACACCAAAATTCGACTCGATGATGACGACCAAGTCGACGTAGTCCAAACTATCTAGGTCAAGTGATTCTTTCAAAGATGCCTCTGGACTGATAACCTCCTCATCTACTTCAAACTCCTCTACCAATATTTCGTTTATCTTTTGATATATGCTCACTTTATTCATCATTAAATTTCTTGACCACCAATGCGGAATTGGTTCCACCAAATCCGAAAGAATTAGACAAATATATATCAAATTCTTGTGTTATTGTGTGTGAAGCAAAATTTAATTCCTTAATATCATCATCTGGCTCTTCTAGGTTAATATTGGGAGCAATAAACCCGTGCTGCATCATCAGGGTGGAATATACGATTTCAGAAGCACCAGCCATCCAACACTCATGGCCTGTCATCGACTTCGTCGAGCTGACATAAGGCCTGTTTCCAAATACGTCTAAGATGGCCTTCGCTTCGTTGGCATCACCGATAGGTGTTGAAGTGGCATGTGCATTAATGTACGACACGTCTTGAGGACGAATATTTGCCTGATCTAGTGCGCGTCGCATCGCCTTTGCAGGGCCATCGATATTCGGAGTTGAAATATGTCCTCCATTTGACGAAAATCCATAGCCAAGCACTTCCGCTAAAATCGGTGCCCCTCGCTTTACGGCAGACTCGTAACTCTCTAGAATAACGGTTGCCGCTCCTCCACTAGGTACTAACCCTGTTCTGCGTTTATCGAATGGACGAGAGGCCAATATCGGATGTTCTATGTCCGTCGCAAACACACCTAGCCCATCAAAGCTTGCCATAGCATACGGATTGATCTCTTGCGCTCCGCCGCAGATGATCAAGTCTTGTAACCCTTGCTGAATAAACATAAAACCTAGACCTATCGCATGTGAACCACTTGCACACGCAGCGCTAATTGTCATGTTTACGCCGGATAAACCAAATATCGTCGCCAAATTCATCGTTACGGTAGAATTCATGGACTTAAAAATCGCCCCGGAACCGATTAATTGTGTATCCTTTTTCTCCCTTGCTATATCGGTCGCATCGATGACCGCTTTTGAGACACTATCATTGCCATAGAGAATTCCGACTTCTCGGCGCAAGATTTGTTCTTCACTTAAATGCGCTTGTGCCAATGCCTCCACGGTAGCCAGATACGCATATTCGGATTCTTCCCCCATGCTGATGCGCTGGCGACGGCTCAGAATTTTCTTTAAGTCGGGTGTGGGTACCATACCGGTAAGAGGAGATTTAAATCCGAAATGCATGCGCTCTTCATCCACCACAATCCCAGATCTCCCCTCGAATAAGGATTTCCGAACCTCCTCTAGATTTGTGCCTATGCACGAATAGATGCCCATTCCTGTGATTACAACCCGCTTACTCATTCCTCTTCCTCCTACGAATAGATTCCGCCATTTACATTGATCACTTCCCCCGTGATATATCCCGATTTTTGGGACGCTAGAAAACAGACGAGGTCTGCCACCTCGTCGGCTTCGCCGAAACGGTTTGCTGGAATAAGCTTAGCCAATTCCTTTTCATCCATTTGTTCGGTCATTTCGGTGCGTATAAACCCTGGAGCCACGGCATTTACAGTGATGTTACGTTTAGCTACTTCCAAAGCCAAGGCCTTTGTAGCGCCCACAACACCCGCTTTTGCGGCCGAATAATTAACCTGGCCCGCAGTCCCTTTCATTCCAGAGACCGACACGATGTTAATAATACGTCCGTAACGTTGCCGTAATAATTTTTGAATAAAGAAATTGGTGACGTTGTAAAATCCATTTAATGACACCTGTAGCACGGTAGACCAATCTTCGGCAGACATCCACATAAATAACCCGTCCTTTGCTACTCCGGCGTTATTCACAATGACTTCCACAATAGCCTCGGCGTTGGCATCACTCCATCGCTCCAGTGCAGCACGCACATCGCCACCCTCGCGCACATCAAAACGGAGAATCTCCGCTGTTCCTCCTGCTTCCTGCACGAGGGATTGCGTTTCCCGAGCCGCCTCCTCGTTTCCCTGATAATTGATCAGTATATGATAACCGAGCTCTACAGCCAGCTTTTGACAAATAGCGCGACCGATACCCCTGGAACCTCCTGTTACTAATGCACACTTCATATTAACTCATCAAATATTCTTTAACCTTTTGTATCGCAGGATAAAGAGGGTTATCATCTGAAAAAGCCGGCACCATCCGACGAATTTCGTCGTAGACCGCTTTTGTCTTTGAAGATACAAAATTTTGACAATTTAAAATATCGATGGCCTGACTAATCGAAATCATTTGTATAGCCAATACTTCAAAAGCATTCGTCATGACTTTGTGCGCGAGAACTGCAGCATTTGTTCCCATACTGACAATATCTTGGTTATCGTTATTATTCGGAATACTGTGGATGTACATCGATGTGGACAAGGTTTGACTTTCTGCTGTGGTGGAGGTCGCTGTGAATTGTGCCCCTTGCATTCCGAAGTTAAATCCGAGTTTACCCATATTCACAAAGGGCGGTAGAATCTCGTTGATCTTGGTATTCATCAAATAATTCAGCTGACGCTCGGAAAGCATGGTCAGTCGAGTGATGGCTAATTTTAGCTTATCCATTTCCAACGAAATATAGTCGCCATGAAAATTTCCTCCGTGGTATACGTTTTTATCTTCCACAGAGATGATCGGATTGTCACTAACAGAGTTCAGTTCATCCTCTAACACCCGGCCTACTTGCTCGATCGTTTCTAACACCGGTCCCAAAATTTGTGGGACACATCGCAACGAATAATATTCTTGGACCTTATCTTTAAAGATCTCCTCCTGATTATTGCCGGAGTACAAATCCTCTTCGCGTTTTTTAATCAATGCGCTATCCTGCAAATGCGCGCGCATACGCTCTGCAATTTCCTGTTGTCCTTGGTGCAATTTTACGGCATTCAGCGTTTCGGAGTAATGATCATCATGCGCCTTAACGACTTCATTCATCGTACATGATAGCCAAACAGACCAATCTAGAAGCTTTTGCGCATAAAAATAATTAACCAAACCAATGCCGGTCATGACAGAAGTCCCGTTGATGAGCGAGAGTCCTTCCCGCACAACTACCTCAATAGGCTGTAGCCGTTGTTCTTCGAAAACGTCTTTCGTCGGACGGCGCACGCCCTCAAAAAGAACCTCTCCCTCACCAATCAAAACCAAAGCCAAGTGCGCCAGCTGCACTAGATCTCCGCTTGCGCCGACCCCACCATGCGCGAATATAACAGGTGTAATATCCCGATTAATTAACTCGCGTAACAATTCAACGACGCTCCTGTGTATACCGCTTTTTCCTTTAGAAATATTGCTCAAGCGTGTTAACATCGCAGCCTTCACTTGAATGGCCGATAGAAGATCACCAGTACCAGCGGCGTGGCTGCGAATTAGGTTGTATTGGAGTTGATGCGTATCCTCATCGCGGATCCGATATTGTGCCATAGGGCCAAATCCGGTGTTTACACCGTAAATGACTTTATTCTCAGCGAACTCTTTTAAAAACGAATGACTTCCTTCCACCGTAGCCATTACCTCCGGCTCGATTTGGAGCTCTTGCTTATTAAAGATGATCTCATAAAACTGAGACAATGTTAATTTCTTATGTACTGAAATCATTTATTATGGTATTCTTCTCTAATTTTAGATTAACAACAAAAAAGCAGAAATTTAACCCTTACCTTTGTGTCATAATTTTTAATACCGCAAAAGTAATATATTTTAATATCAATTCGTTGCTACATGAATATTGAGGAAGTAGATATTTTGATTATCGGCGCCGGACCTTCTGGTTGTGTGGCCGCAGGATACCTCCAGCAGAAGGATATACGCATTAAGGTGATAGAAAAATCGAAGTTTCCACGTCTTGTTGTTGGTGAAAGCCTCATTCCACGCGTTATGGATCATTTTGAAGAAGCAGGCCTTCTTCCTGCCCTTGACGCGCAAAATTTCGAAAAGAAACTAGGCGCGCGTTTTATTCGGGGAGAGGTGATCAGCATCTTCGACTTCAGTAACAAATTTGGTGAGGGATGGGACTGGACATGGCAGATTCCCCGGGCAGATTTTGATCATGTAATGACGCAAGAGCTACAGCGTAAAGGCGTAGACATTGCCTTTGAGACAGCGCTGATCGATATTACTTTTGAAGGCTCTGATTCAATATCGACGATCGTTGATAAACATGGTCAACTATCCCAGATACATGCACGCTTTGTAATTGATGCCAGCGGTTACGGCCGCGTATTACCTCGTTTACTGCATTTGGAAAAACCCTCACGGCTGAACCCACATTCAGCCATCTTTTCGCATGTGAAGGATATTAACAGGCCTTCTGGAAGCGAGGCAACCCAAATTTCATTTGATGTACTGGATACGGAGGTCTGGCTATGGGTCATCCCGTTTTCCAATGGGCTAACAAGCCTCGGAATTGTCGCAGACACCGAATTTATCGAACAACTTCAAGGAGACGGCGGAACTGCGGATGCGCTAAAAAAAGCCATTCAACTATCCGACTTCTACGTCAAACGTTTCGCCAACACCACGTTTGAATTTGAACCTATACACTTAAAAAACTACTCAGCAGCTGTAACCAAGATGTTTGGCGAGGGCTTTGCCCTAACCGGTAATAGTTCGGAATTTCTAGATCCCGTATTTTCGTCTGGAGTTTGCTTTGCTACCGAATCCGGCATTTTGGCTGCAAAATTAGCCTATCGTCAACTAATGGGAGAGCAGGTGGACTGGCAAGTAGAATTTACGGATTATATGCAGCGCGGGATTGACGTATTTACCACTTACGTCGAAGAGTGGTATACGGGCAATTTACAGACTTTATTCTTCCACCGTCCAGAAAATCCCGATGTGAAGCGAAAGATCTGTGCCGTACTGGCGGGCTACGTATGGAACGAAGAAAATCCCTTCGTGAAGAAACACGATCGCGTAATCCGAACGATGGCGTATATGCTGGAAAACAATCAAACATTCTCGAACGACAGTTTTTAAGTCCTTTACGCGCGACGCACGTGCGCATGGAATCACAGGCGAACGGCAAAAAGAGGATTTGGATCGTCGGTTTCTATGCGGAGTAGAAAATTCATCCAAATCCCCTTCTCGAAACATGCTGGGACAATGTGCGCTCACTCCTTCAACAATTCCCTAAAGTTTGCCACACTCGTTCTTACATCGTCTTTATTGTTCTCCCAATTGTATTCATATTCGGCAGACAACATGCCGCTAAACTTTTGTCTTTTCAACTCCGCAACAACCTCACGGATAGGCAATTTACCGGTACCCCAATGCACATCATGGGCTTTCTTGTCGCCAAATCCGTTCAGATCTTTAAAGTGCGAATGGATAATATGACCCTCTAGTTTTTTCAGGCAAGCAACCGGATCTAAACCAGAACGCATCCAATGCCCCACATCAACGGCTGCCCCCATTTTGGCACTCCTTCCTTTCAGCGCGTCAAGAACGACCTCAGGATCCCAGTAATGAGAGGGATTCGGATGATTATGTATGGCGGCTCTTACGTTATATTTTTCACAAAGCGCAGACACGATGTCCAGATGCTCCTCTCTTGGTTCGCAAGTAATCACTTGGATGCCCATTTCCTTTGCGAATGCAAAAATCTGTTCCCATTCTGCCGCATCTTTACCGCCGGTCACGCCAAAGGCATACAACGTCATACCTTTTTCTTTAACCAATTTCTTAACTAAGGCTTTGCCTTCCGAAGACAAGGTATAATTAAATTTTTCGGAATTCCCCGCTCCCACCGTCTGACCTGGAAAGGCTTCCACATAGCGCAAGCCACAACTGTCTATTTTATCTAGCGCTTCCGCTAATGTAAACAGCCGAAAGGTATAGGACTGAGCACCTAATTTCCAATTTAATGCTTCTTCCGGACGGGACACCGTCTGCTTAGAAGCCCCACAGGAACTTACTAAAAGACTAAACAGCAGTGCCAACACATAAAAGGTTGATTTTTTCATGATCATCATAAGGTTTAGGATTCTAAAATAAACAAAAAAAGGCAAATCGTCTGCAACAAGCTTCCTTTTTTATGGACAGTTTATGGGGGCAATGGATAATAAAAACTTTCATGCCTGTTTGTAATCACAAAGGAAGCATGAAAGTTTTATCTGTACGTTGAGGATACGGTTATGCGAAATGAGGCAATGCTTTCCGTATCCGCGCGATCGTTTCGGATTTGCCCAACAATTCCGCAATCTGAAATACGTCTGGCCCAAACTTACCGCCGACCAACATAATGCGCAAGGGCATCATCAGTTCGCCTACCTTCATGCCTGAGGCACTGATTTTATCTTTAAAGAAAGGTTCAATTTCCTGCGCATTCCAATTCGTTACATCCGAGAAGGCATCCGAAATTTCCTCAAAAAAACGTGTTTTCTCTGAGTTCCATTTGGGTCTTACAGCATCTGCATCGTATTCGGTTGGTGCTTGAAAAAAGAACGCCGCTTGAGACCAAAAATCTTCTACAAATGTCAGACGTTCCTTAACCAACGTCAATACGGCTTGGAGATATCTGTCGTCCGCAGTAATCACCTGATGTCCATCCAATATGTCGCGCACCTGCGGCAATAGGGCCGTATTTTCAGACCTTTTTATCCATTCGTGATTAAACCATTTTGCTTTTTCGAAATCAAATTTTGCTCCTGCTTTGCTGATTCGGTCCACGGAGAATTTGGACACCAGCTCCTCCATAGAAAACAGCTCTTGTTCCGTCCCATCATTCCAGCCCAAAACAGCCAACATGTTGACGAAAGCTTGCGGTAGGAAGCCCATTTCACGAAACCCCTTTGTCAAGTCGCCCGATTTAGGATCAATCCAGTTCATGGCATACACCGGAAAACCCAATCGATCGCCATCCCGCTTACTTAATTTTCCATTTCCATCGGGCTTTAAAATCAATGGCAGATGAGCCCATTGCGGCATCTCATTCTTCCAGCCCAAGTACTCCCACAATAAGATGTGCACTGGTGCCGAAGGAAGCCATTCTTCCCCGCGAAAGATATGAGAAATCTCCATAGCGCGATCGTCTACTACGACTGCAAGATGATACGTGGGCATACCATCTGCTTTTAATAGCACTTTATCGTCAACTAGGTTTGTTTCAAATGCGACGCGCCCACGAATCATATCCTCGAACGAAACGGTTTCATCCATGGGTATTTTTATACGAATGGTATGCGGTTGTCCCTCTGCTAACAGACGCGTTGTCTCTTCAACGGGCAGGCTAAGCGAATTACGCAACGTCATCCGATTTTCGTGTGAATATCTGAAATTTGGTTGATCCTTGCGTTGCGCGTCCAATTCCTCCGCTGTATCGAATGCATAATACGCGTATCCCGCATGTACCAATTGCTCCGCATATTGTCGATAGGAAGGTTTACGTTCGCTTTGTCGATAAGGCCCAAATGCACCCGGTTTCGCCGGACTTTCATCGGGGATTATCCCACACCAACCCAAACAGTCTGTTATATATTCCTCAGCGCCGGGCACAAAGCGGGTTTGATCTGTATCTTCAACCCTTAAAATAAAATCACCCCCATGTTGGCGAGCGAATAAATAATTGAATAATGCCGTACGTACACCTCCAAGGTGCAAACCACCGGTTGGACTTGGTGCAAAACGAACTCTAACTTTTCCTTTCGAACTCATAGCCACAAAATTAAACATTTATCCCGTAAACGGGTCATCCTGCACATGATATTCCACTCTTCAGGATTGCCAAAAATTACCTATTTTGCGGCAGCATGGCGAACAAGGACAAACTCTATCAATATAATACCCAACAACGTTGGAAAGTATTTCTCTTCCTTTTCGCGGCACTCATTGCCGCAGCCTCGCTATTTTATACCGATTATTTAGTCAAGAGCCTTTCTAAATCAGAGCGAACAAAAGCGGAAGTTTGGGCAATGAGTACCCGGAGTATTGTTACAATGCCCGACGTCGATGACCAATTTATTAGTTTTGTCTACGCCGTCCGTGACAGTTTATCCATCCCTGCGATTATTACCGACGAAAAGAACAACATTATTTTCTGGCGTGATTTGGATCCGAACAAAACAAATATCAAAGAACATCTAGAAACCGACACCGTCAATAAGCAGCTCACGTACGATCCAGTCTACTTCGAAAAGCAGTTGGCAACCATGAAGCGTAATCATGCACCGATCGCTCTACACCTTGATACCGGCGAGAAATGGTCGGTTTATTATAGGGACTCGAACGCCCTACGACAGCTACGTATCTTTCCTTATCTGCAATTGTCGCTAATTGCCCTCTTTCTGATCATCGCCTATACAGTATTCAACTCGATAAAAAAATCAGAACAAAACTTAGTTTGGGTCGGGATGGCGAAAGAAGCAGCCCATCAACTGGGCACCCCAATTTCGTCACTGATGGGTTGGCTTGAGCTGGTACGTACCAAATTTGATGCCGAAAACGATAGCATCCTGCATGAGATGGAACGGGACGTAAAGCGCCTCGAAATCGTTGCTGACCGGTTTTCCAAAATTGGCTCCACTCCCACATTGACCAATCATGTTGTCTATCAAGTGATACAAGATTTTGTACAGTATTTTCGCATTCGGACAAGCGAAAAAATCACTTTTGAGATTATGGGCGATAAAAGTGTTGAAGCAAAACTCAACGTGCAACTGTTCGACTGGATTATCGAAAACTTATTGAAAAACGCGGTAAATGCGATCGAATCTGAAGGAAAAATAACCATCAACATTGTGGATAACATTGCAAAAGAGGAAATTTTTATAGACATTAGTGACACAGGAAACGGAATTCCAAAATCAAATTTTGATACGATCTTTCAACCTGGTTTTACCACACGAAAAAGAGGATGGGGCTTAGGATTAAGTTTGACAAAGCGTATGGTAGACTATCATCAAGGGCAAATATTTGTGAAAGAATCGGAGATCGGAAAAGGTACAACATTTAGAATAATACTTAAAAGCAATTTACGATATGAACCCACTCAAGTCTGATGAATACCCAGCGATCTACAGTGACTATATAGAGAATGTAGTTGGTCCTGTCATGGAAGAGCTTAACGAGCAGTTGCTCACCTTCCCCGAATTTATCCGTAGCATCCCGGACAGTATGGGCGACTTTGCATATGCTGAGGACAAGTGGACCATCAAGGAGGTTTTATGCCATATCTTGGATACCGAGCGTGTCATGACTTATAGAGCATTACGTTTTGCACGAAACGATATGACTGAATTGGCTCCTTTTGAACAAGATGAGTTTGTACAGAATGCCCGGCACAACGAACGTTCTTTCGAGAGTATCATCGAAGAATTTGCGCATTTGCGCAAAGGAAATCTAATCCTGTTCGATACGTTTAACGAAACAGAGTTGATGCGCAAAGGCATGGCCTCAGGCAGGTTGGTAACGGTAAAAGCTTTTTTGTATGTGATCGCCGGACACCTTACCCACCATCGGATCATCCTGAAAGAACGTTACCTCAATAATGAAAATGTCGGGCATGTCGAAAATCTGGTTTAAAACGTATACGCTCGAAGAGATCAATCACATTTTCAGGAAATATATGACGGGATTTCTGGAAATCAAGGCGACCAACATAACGGAAGACTCGCTAATCGCTGCCATGCCCATTTCAGACAGGGTTCGGCAACCCTTTGGTATTCTTCACGGTGGAGCCTCCGTTGTTCTTGCCGAATCCGTCGGTAGCGTCGCTTCCAATTTAATTGTGGACTCCAATGCTTACGCTGGCGTTGGCATGGAAATCAATGCCAACCACCTGAAATCTATTTCAGCAGGAATTGTTTACGCACACTGCTCACCGCTGCATATCGGAAAAAAAAGCCACGTGTGGGATATCAAAATCAAAGACGACTCGGACGCCTTGGTTTGCGTTTCCCGGCTTACAGTGGCTATTGTAGAAAAAAAATAAAATTAAAAAAACAATCTAAGGTCTTCGTTGTATTATATATACACACCATTAATTGGTTTTATGATACGGTTTAGGTTTTAGAGAGGCTTCGCCCAACGGAGTCTCTCTAACTTTTTTACAAACACGCAACCGTTTGTGTACGCTTTTCCTTTTCAGAATGTCAATATATTTTATTAGTCTTGTATATGTAACGCTAGGATATTATATCCTAAACGGTATCTAATAACACATAGACTAACAAATTAAAAAAACACAATGAGTTCAACATCTTCCGGGAAAACAGAATTTCGCCCGATGGCCATTTGCTGTGCCCTATTTTTTATTCTCGGTTTCATCACCTGGGCCAATGGTACGTTAATCCCATTTTTAAAAATCGCGTGTAATCTAGAAACGGATTTACAAGCGTTTTTTGTGACTTTTGCGTCCTATATCGCTTACTTTTTTCTGGCTATTCCAAGTTCCTGGATCCTAAAAAAAATTGGATTCCAAAATGGTCTAGTCGTTAGCTTGTTGATCCTAGGGTTAGGTTCATTGATATTCATTCCCGCTGCAGATAATCGCAGCTATGGGCTTTTCCTCGCCGGAATCTTTGTGCAAGGGTCAGGCATGGCGCTCCTACAAACTGCCGTAAACCCCTATTTAAGTATTATTGGGCCTATCGATAGCGCAGCACAGCGTATATCCATTGCCGGTTTTTTCAATAAAACGGCGGGTATCATTGTTCCTATACTTTTTGGCACCTTATTTCTCAAAGATGCTGAAAAAGTTACGGCTCAATTAGAATCAGCCGTAGATATGGCAGAAAAAAACGCTATCCTAGATGGTCTGATCGCACGTGTGCATACGCCCTACATCGCGTTAGCCATTATTTTCGTCGCATTTGCTATATTCCTCAAATTCACGAGACTTCCTGAAGTCGATGTAGATGCAGAAGAAGAAATCGACCCTGCTGCACAAGTGACGAGAAAAAACAGTGTCTTTCAGTTTCCACATCTATTTTTAGGTTCCTTGGCTATTTTCTTTTGCGTAGCAGTTGAAGTCATGGCGGGCGATATTATCGGTGTTTATGGGCGCGAACTTAATGTTGATCCGTTTTTCGTAACGTACGCAACAGCGTTCACGTTACTTTGCATGCTTATTGGTTATATTATTGGTATAGTTGCGATTCCCAAATTCGTTTCTCAGCAATTTGCTTTGCGCATCTGCACCATCGTAGGTATTCTGTTCACCGCAATCTCTGTATTCACAACTGGCACCCTATCGTTTATTTTCGTCGCTCTATTAGGAATAGCCAATTCCCTGATGTGGCCAGCGATATTTCCGCTTGGGATAAAGGGATTGGGTAGATTTACGAAAACGGGATCGGCTATTATGATTATGGGTATTGCCGGAGGAGCGATTTGGCCGTTAGTATATGGGTTTCTAAAAGACAGCTTACATATTGACTTTCAACACGCCTTCCTGTATGCCATGATCCCGGCCTATTTATATATCTTATTCTTTGCCGTAAAAGGACACAAAGCCGGCAAATAACTTTCAGGCACTTACCGAACAGCGCCGTTTTTCTCAGAAAAGAAACGGCGCTGTTATTTTTAACCTATCTTCCATCCATCTTTGTTAACATCTTAGTATCTTTAATTCAAAATACACATTTATGAAAAAAAGATTTTTAACCTTTCTTCTTACGGGCATGTTCGTTGCGGGCCTGGTAAACGTCCATGCGCAGGTGAAACTTCCGCCAGCCAGTAGTACATCCAAAATTGAACAAGGGATAGGCATCAAAAAAGTCACCCTAGTGTATCAACGTCCGAACGTTAATGATCGCGTCATCTTTGGTGGTCTAGAGCCCTTAGATAAGGTTTGGCGCACCGGCGCGAACAACATTCCCAATATTACCTTTGAAGAAGAAGTCACCATTGCAGGCAATAAAGTTCCAGCGGGTACATACGGTATCCTGAGTATTCCGACCCAAGGCGACTGGACGATTATCTTAAGCAAAAATCCGAATCAATGGGGAGCTTATCAGTACAAGCAAGAGGAAGATTTTGTTCGCTTTACCGCCAAGGCACACGCCTTAAACGAAAAAGTAGAAACGTTTACCATGGCTTTTGAGAATGTAAAACCGACAGGAGCAGATGTGACACTGGCTTGGGAAAACACGAAAGTGTCCTTTCCTATTGCCGTTGATCAGTCCAAAGAAATCATGGCATCGATCGACGAAGCGATGAAAGGCGAGAAAAAGCCCTATTTTCAAGCTGCGCAATATTATTACAACAACAATCTAGATATCAACCAAGCATTGACTTGGGCCAATGAAGCAGATAAAGGCAATGCCAAAGCGCCCCACATTAAATATTGGAAAGCAAAGATCCAATTGAAAGCCGGAGATAAAGCGGGAGCTGTAAAAACCGCGACGGAAGGTATCGAGATGGCCAAAGCTGCCGGAAACGAAGAGTACGTCAAACTCAATACACAGGTGATCGAACAGTCGAAAAAATAAATTACGAAAGCTAATAGCTCGAGTAGCTATTAGCTTTTCGATTAGATTACTGCCGGTTTAGCAAAGCGGCGTACAAAATCTCCACTGGATGGACGGCCAGTTCGCGAACGCCTTCCTTGATCTGATGACGGCAAGAAGTTCCAGAAGCTACGACGATCTCCTGTGGCTTTTTCTTGCGGATATACGGAAACAAAACCAAATTGCCGATAGCTTGCGAAAGGGCATAATGCTCTTTTTCATAGCCGAACGATCCTGCCATGCCACAACATCCCGAGGGAATGACATGTACCGTACGCCCCGGCAGAAATCGTAGAACAAAAGCGAGGCCATCCTGTAGGCCCCAAGCCTTTTGCTGACAATGTGTGTGTAGAGCTATTTCCATTTCTTCATGAGCAAACAAATCGGGCGTAATTTTACCGGCAAGAATCTCCTTATACAGAAACTCTTCTATGGTAAACGCTTGTGACGCGATCGTCTCCGCGGCCGGAATGAGCGCTTCATCCACAAGGTCGACATATTCGTCCCGGAAACTCAGGATCGCAGAGGGCTCCACACCTACAAGGGCGATCGCAGTCCCTATCAGTGGTGCGAATGCGTGCACCTGCTTATTAGCAATTTTTTTAGCCTCCCGAAGCAAGCCTTTAGAAATAAGGGCACGTCCACTGCTCGGGTGATTAACCATGCCCACCGAATATCCTAATCCTTCCAATAGAAGAATAGCTTTTTTTCCGATTTCTACATCATTGTAATTCGTGAACTCATCGAAAAAGAAATAAACAATCCCACGATCCTCCCGGAGTGGCGTTCGTCTCCGCTTTTTAAACCAGCTCCGCAACGATTGCCGCGCTATTTTCGGTAAAGCTCTCTCTTGGGCGAATCCAAGCATATGTTTTAATGCCTGTCCCAAGATTCGGTGCTCAACGACCCAGTTGTAAATAAGCGAGAATGGTGAAGCGAGTTTCGTCAGCTGATCCACATGAGCAATCATCCAACTTCGAACAGGAACACCATTTGCGTCATGATAGGCCTGCAAAAAATCAGCCTTCAGCTTAGCCATATCCACACTGGATGGACACTCGGATTTACACCCTTTACAGCTTAAGCATAAATCCAATACATCTTTAATTTCTCGGTGATCGAAGGGATTTTCCTTGGTGGACGTCGACAAAATCTCCCGAAGTATGTTGGCGCGCGCACGGGTTGTGTCTTGTTCATTCCGGGTGGCCATATAAGAAGGGCACATGGTGCCTCCGGATAAGGCCGTTTTCCGGCAGTCTCCAGACCCATTGCATTGCTCAACATGTTGCAAAATATGCTGACCGCCATAACGAAAAACGCTCGGAACAGGTCTACTTTGACCCTCAGCCTGATCGTAGCGTAAAAACGAGTCCATGGCGGGTGTATCGACAATTTTGCCGGGATTGAATATATGATTCGGATCCCAAACATTTTTGATATCCTGCAGCATTTTGTAATTGTTCTCTCCGATCATCGACGCTATAAACTCACCTCGCAAACGGCCATCGCCATGTTCTCCGCTCAAGGAGCCCTGGTATCTCTTGACAAGCTTGGCTATTTCTGTCGCCACTAACCGAAACTGAGCCTTGCCTTCAGCTGTTTTCAAATTTAGAATCGGCCGTAAATGAAGTTCTCCAGTCGCCGCATGCGCATAATGCACAGAATAGAGTCCATAACGTGTCAGAATCTCATTAAACTCTCGAATGTATGCGGGAAGATCTTCCACGGCAACGGCCGTATCCTCAATCACTGCCACGGGTTTTGCATCACCTGGTGTGTTACTCAATAGTCCTAAACCTGCTTTACGCAAGTCCCAGACTTTTTTTTTATCCTCGCCAAGCACTAAGGGAAAATGATATCCCAAACCGAGCTCACGCAATTCGGCTTCCACCACACGCACCTTTTCCACAATTTCGTCTACATCAGCACCGGCATACTCCACCACCAAGATGGCCGCAGGTTCGCCTTCGACAAAGAAACGATTCTTGCTTTGTGCTAAGTTGCTTTTTGTACACGTGAGGATATAATGATCCATAAGCTCGGAAACCATAGGCTCATGCTTTAGTGCAATCAGGTTTCCTTGCAGGGCATCTTCCAAACTAGCAAAATGTATACAAAGCAAGCCGGATGGATTTTTTGGCAGATCCACGACTTTTAGCGTAATTGATGTAATAAACGCTAACGTTCCTTCGGAGCCGCATAACAGTTTACAGAAATTAAACGGATCCCCACCAGCCGTAAACGGATCCGTATCCAGCAACAGATCGATGGCATACCCTGTATTTCGTCGTTTGATAGTAGACTTTGGAAATTCTTTCCGGATTTCCTGTTGATTGGAAAAATTGCTTAATAAACTTCGAATATGCTTATAAATCGCTCCCTCCAACGTGGGCAAAGCACATTTTTCACAGAACTCTTCGAAAGACAGCGCAGTAAACGTTACCAACGATCCATCACTCAACAAGGCTTCTATAGCCAACGTATGCTCTCTCGTGCTTTTGTAAATAAGGGAATTCGAGCCGCAAGAGTTGTTACCGACCATGCCTCCGATCATCGCGCGATTTGCGGTGGAGGTTTCCGGACCAAAATACAATTGATATGGCTTTAAATACATATTCAATTCGTCTCGGATGACCCCTGGTTGCACGGTAATCCATTTCTGTTCGCTATGAAATTCAATAATCTGGTTAAAATGTTTCGAGAGGTCGACGACAATCCCGCCCCCCACCACCTGCCCTGCTAAGGACGTCCCCGCTGTTCGCGGAATCAACGAACTCCCATGCGCAGAGGCGAACATAATTAGGGCGCGAAGGTCATCCACGTCCTTGGGAATAGCGACCGCTAAAGGCATTTCACGGTAGGCTGATGCGTCTGTCGCATACATGATCAGCGTCTTTTTATCCCAACGCAACTCTCCCTTTAACGATGCTCGAAGCGCGTGAAGTTTCTCCTCCATGGCTATTGTTTGCCGACGTTAGCGTTCTTTTTTAATCTGTGTCGTATACGTACTTTCAAAGATCTTGTCCGCATTATTCGTTTCAAAACCATCACGACGGTGCTCCGGTTTAAGCAGATTCCGAGGTATATTCCTGAAAGCGGGCAGCGGACTTCGTTCCGCAAACTCCACATAACTCCCAGCTATGGGTAATAGTTGACCATCCGCGAATAAAGCATCATACAATGCCGACACCGTGCTGCTTTGTCGCAATAACCCATCATCACTGGTTTTTATTTTACCGCCGGCCGTGTTCAGTTGTATACCAATACCTTCCAGAAATGCATTAAATTCCTCCAGCGTATTATAACCATCAGGAAGTTCATGAATACTGATCGTATAATGATTCAGGTAATATCTATTGTAAATTACCCAAGCCGCATACTCACTTTCTTGCAACAATGTTTTGTATTCTAAGGATGTTGGTAGATCCCATAGTGGTTTTTGCAGGAATTCAGCCACTTCTTGCCCGTTTGTCAAATCCAATTGCTCCACGGGGTCGGTGACGATCTTCTCCGTATACTTTTTGATGATGCGTTGAGACTCCTCTCCAAGTGCCGGAACAATTAATTCAGAAACAAATATTCTCGGATATACCGAAGAGGGGGGAGCATACCAATAGGCATTCAGTTTTTTCCCCTCGAAGTAGTAATAATCCCGCTTGGTATATCCGAAAGCCCTAAATATTTTTTCGAATGAGGATATTCCTAAATGAGGCACCCCCAATGTACGAAAGGCAATATGATCATTGACAATATCTGCTTGGGATTGGATGACGCCTTTTCGCAAAAGCGCTTCCGTTATGGTGGAAACGTCCGCTACGTGCGAACGATAATGTTCAAACAGGTCGTTTAATACAATATCCAGTGGTTTTTGCTCGTTAAAGTGCATAACGCGAATTTGAGGTTTATCTCCTATAAATCTACACAATCATTCAGAAAAACAAAATAAAAAATAAACAATATACGCACCTGATGGGACGATATAGAATATTCGCCATGCTACAACTCTTCTTTTAGAATTTTATCCAGTTCTTCCGGACTTAGGTTCATGTTGATATTTCCATCCTTGGCTAAAGAAATTTCTCCCGTTTCTTCGGATACGATCACGGCAATTGCCTCAGAAACTTCAGTCACACCGATAGCCGCACGATGCCGCAATCCGAATTGAGGGGGCAGATCTTCGCTGTCCGATATGGGAAGGACACTGCTTGCCGTCATAATCCGGAAATCAACAATAACCACTGCCCCGTCGTGCAGCGGGCTATTCTTAAAAAAGATGCTTTCCAGCAACCGTTTCGAGACCGGAGCGTCAATGTATTCCCCGCTTGATTGGTAATACTCTTCGTCAAAATATCGCGAGAAAACCAATAAGGCGCCCGTTCTGGATTTAGACATACTCCGGCACGCGTCGATAATCGGTTTCAGTTGCTCTCCATGATCCACCTGCGCAGTCTTCTTGGTGCCTATGAACGACCATAAGAATTTTTTACGTCGAAGGGATATATTTTTGCCAATATGGATCAAAAAGCGCCGGATCTCTTGCTGGAAAACCACGATCAACGCAATCGAACCAACCGATATAAACCCGCCGAATATCTCGGTGAGCAACCGCATTTCCATTTGCTTGACCACCAAATATATCCCGTAGAACAAGCCAACTCCTATGAGGATATTCACAGCAATCGTTCCCTTGATCAAGCTGTAGATATAATAGATGATAATTGCTACCAAAAAGATATCAATGACATCCAGTAGCCGAAAACCACTGAGTATATTTAGATCGAAATTCTCCATGTATCCTCTGCAATTTATGAAATTTTCATGAAGATTTTCGATCAACTTGTACGAACCACCTTTTTTATTTGACGGGATAACAACACGGGTCTCTCCAAGAGAATAACGAGCACATGCACGCACATTCTCCAACTTTCATTCGTCCGAAGTGCGATGAATTAAATACATTTGTACAAGTACCCGGGGTATTGTCTCGAAGACAGCAGACAAACGAGGTGTCGTTATCAACACCAGCAGTTAAAAAAACAACATGACGAAGCTATCGGTTAACATTAACAAAATCGCAACCTTAAGGAATTCAAGAGGAGGTAACGTCCCTAATGTCGTAGCGGCGGCGTTATCCTGCGAACGTTTTGGGGCTCAAGGAATTACTGTACATCCACGTCCAGACGAACGCCATATTCGCTACCAAGATGTATACGATCTGAAGGCGGAGATTTCCACGGAGTTTAACATAGAAGGAAATTGTCAAGAACAAAAATTCATTGATCTGGTTATCACCAACAGACCTACACAAGTGACGTTAGTTCCCGATGAACGTAACCAAATGACGTCGAACCACGGATGGGACACCATAAAACATAGGGAATATTTGCGCGATATGGTCAAGTTATTTCAGGATGCAGGTATCCGCGTATCGATTTTTGTCGATCCAATCGAAGAAATGGTAGAAGCCGCGGCAGAAACGGGTACCGACCGGATCGAGCTCTATACGGAAGCCTACGCTGCAGCATTCGGGTATGACGATGCTGCGGCCATTGCCCCTTATTTTAAAGCCGCTAAAAAAGCACAACAGGTCGGACTCGGCCTCAATGCAGGCCATGATTTAGATTTGAACAATCTGGCCTATTTTAATCAACATATCCCCGACTTACTGGAGGTGAGCATTGGCCACGCTTTGGTGGCAGATGCATTGTATCTAGGCCTTGAAGAAACCATTAAACGGTATCTAGCAGCGCTGAAGGCATAGCCAAATAAGCGGCTTCCGAGGACATGTTTCGGCGATCAGCATCGTCCTCGGACATACGTTCGAACAGCCTTCGTATATTCGCCCTGATGTAAACAATAACTTAATTAGTGAATCGCTTTAAAAATCCGGTTCCATCTTATTTTGGAAAGAAAACGTCCATGTTCATCATAACTCATCCACGTGAACAATGCCTTTCCAACAATATGGTCTTCGGGTACAAATCCAAACTCCCGAGAATCTGCCGAGTTGTCCCGATTGTCTCCCATCATCCAATAATAGTTCATTTTCACCGTGTACGTCGATGTTTTTTGCCCATTGATATAAATGCCTTCCGGCCTTGCGGTCAGCTTATTTCCCTCATAAACAGTGATCAGACGAGTATATATTGGTAGCGTTTCCGCCGATAACTGTACAACATCTCCTTGTTTTGGAACACTTAGAGGTCCGAAATCGTGGTACGTCCACTTCCTTTTTCCGTCATGCGGGAAAGCAGATGCCGTGTTTTGGTAAGGTATAATTGTCTTCACATTGGCCCATTTTCTAATCTCTTCCATCTCTTGGCGCGTAATATGCAGCAGATAGGGCTCTGTAATCGGAAGATCCGTTTGCGGATCCTTCGCATAATCAAACCGACGGTCAATCAAGCGCTGCTCATCAAGTCCAGCCCCATCCGTATAAACGAAATAAGCACGCTGTACATCATCGGAGGCATATCCAATGTGATTGTTCACCTGCAACTCGCCATCATGCATCTCTACAACATCTCCAGCAACGGCCACAACTCTTTTAATATAGTTTTCGCGTTTGTCAATTGGTCTGTTATAAGGAGTATCCGCCTCCATGGGATAATTGAAGACCACCACGTCATTTCTTTCGAGAGACTCAAACCCCGGCCAGCGTTGGTATGGAAACTGTATCCATTCCGAATACGCCTTGCCTCCCGTGATGGGCATGGTGTGGTGTGCAAATGGGAAGGCCAGCGGCGTCATTGGAATTCGAGGGCCATAATTTAGTTTGCTTACAAAAAGAAAGTCACCGATCAATAGCCTCCGTTCCATGGAGCCTGTCGGAATCATATACGCTTCGAGCAGAAAACCCCGAATCAGCGTTGCAGCAACCGTCGCAAAAATAAGCGCATCTGCCCATTCTCTCACGAACGACTTTTTGTACGGATATTTCTTATGGAATATAGCAGTATTCGATCGCCCCAAATACGTGACTTTTGGATCTCTACCCCAAAGCGGCAGAAAAATAAAGGGCAACAAAACTGCAACTGCCGTTTCCCAAAAGCGTCGTTTGCCAAAGCATCGGAGAAGATCAAGATAGAGACTATAGAAAATAAAGATGTTGACAATCGGTAGCAGGAGCAGGAACACCCACCACGCTGGTCTAGCTGTTAACCTTGTCGTCATATATGCGCCGTAGAAAGGAACAATGGCCTCCCAGCCCTGTTTGCCCGCCTTCTTAAACAACAACCCTAAGCCGTACAAAGAAGGAGCTGCCCATACCAAGACGACGATATACCACATAGTCAAAAATTCTGCGCTCTTTACCCGATCTAGAGCAAGCTATTTTATGCCTTTAAATATTCTATTCCAGCGGATTTTCGACAAGAAGGTTCCATCTTCGTCGTAGCTCATCCATGTAAATAACGCTTTTCCAACTATATGGTCTTCAGGAACAAATCCCCACGCACGGGAGTCTAACGAATTGTGCCGATTGTCTCCCATCATCCAATAATAATTCTGTTTGAAAGTATACATTTCCACTTTCTGCCCATTTACATAATACCCATCTGCTCTTTTCTCGAACGTGTTGCCTTCATAGTCTCGAATAGCACGTGCATACATCGGAGCAGACAGAGAATCCAATTTCACGGACCATCCCTTCGCAGGAATCGTAATTGGACCAAAGTTATCGAAATTCCATGTATAGTGTGTGTCATGTGGATACGTATCACCCGCGTTTTCTGTTTTATCTAGAACACCGACATCAACCGATTTCACGTTGCCCCATCCCCGCACGATTTCTGCTTCGTCCGCCGTCATAAACACCCGAAAAATATCAGGCTGATTGGTCGGATAATACTCGAGACGCAGATCCTTCATCCGTTCTGGATTGAGTCCCGATTGATCGGTATACACGTAATAATCCATTTGCATTTCCGGCGGAACAAAACCAGGTTGTCCATTCACAATCAGTTTAGCCCCTTCCATGGAGACCACGTCCCCCGGTAAGCCGACGCAACGCTTAATATAATTTTCTCTTTTGTCGATGGGGCGAGTAACTACTGTAAATTGGTTATGTACCGTTTCTTTTCCCATATAGCGCACCATATCCGCGTAAGTCTGGTCTTGGTGTTCCAACACGACCGTATCTCCTGCAGGAAAGTTGAATACCACCACATCGTTACGCTTTATCTCTTGAAAACCCGGCAAGCGTTTATACGGGAGCTGAATAAGCTCAGAATACGCTTTCCCCCCTGTGATGGGCATGGTATGATGTGCAAATGGAAATGCCAACGGCGTCATCGGAACGCGAGGGCCATAGTTCAACTTACTTACGAATAGAAAATCACCGATCAATAGGCTCCGCTCCATAGATCCCGTTGGAATCATGTAGGCCTCGATCAGGAAACCACGAATAAGAGACGCCGCTACCGTTGCAAAAATGATCGCATCAGCCCACTCTCTTGCCACTGTTTTTTTGTAAGGGTATTTTTTTCGGAATTCCTCGGTGTTTGACGGGCCTAGATACTTGACCTGAGGATCCCTTCCCCAAATCGGCAGATAAACAAAGGGAAGCAAAACAGCAACGGCCGTTTCCCAAAACCGTCTTTTGCCGAAACTCTTCAAAAAATCGAGATACAATCCATAGAAAATAAAAATATTAACGATGGGTACCAACAAAAGAATAACCCACCACGTTGGTCTAGCGGTCAGCTGCGCCATAATATATTCCCTATAAAACGGAACGATGGCCTCCCAGCCCTGCTTCCCCGCTTTTTTAAACAATAGCCATAGGCCGTACAAGGAAGCTATGGTGAGTACCGCAAAAATAATATACCACATGTTGTCAAGTAAAAAAGTAAAAACCTACATGTCAAAAGATCATCGACGTCTACTCATGTCGTCGAATGCCCTTAGACAAATTACATATTTCGTGCCTTATTACGCACGGTTAAAATCGAACATTTCCGTTACCTGAAAAAATCCCTTTTTCCCTTGTAACCATTCCGCTGCGACAACGGCACCTAGTGCGAACCCGGCACGGCTGTGCGCCGTATGCTTGAATTCGATTTGATCTACTTCGGAACTGTACAACACGGTGTGCGTTCCCGGCACCTCTTCGATACGGTGGCTTTCAATCAGTAGCTCTTCAGGTTTAGGAATTAATTCCTCTCCTTCTCCCACCACGTTGTTGATCCATGCTGATTTTCCTGTCGTATGGTCTAAAATACCCTCTGCAATTGTGATGGCCGTGCCACTTGGTGCATCCAATTTATGAATATGGTGGATCTCTTCCACCTGTACATCATATTGCTTATAAGGAGACATCGCCTGCGCCAGCAATCTATTTACATGAAAAAACACATTGACGCCGATGCTAAAGTTGGACCCATATAGCAACGATTGATTTGCTTCCAGGCAAACCGATTTGATTTCCTGCAAATGATCATACCAACCCGTTGTTCCGACCACGATAGGAACATTGGCTTCAAAGCAGAGGCTAATGTTGCCGATAGCCGCGGCAGGTTCACTAAAATCTATCGCTACATCCGCCCCCGCAAGGTCGTTTGCTAACGTTGATTCCCGGTTGTCTTTATCTACGATCAATAGGATTTCATGGCCTCTTTTGAGTGCAAATTTTTCAATAAGCTGCCCCATTTTACCATACCCCAAAAGCACTATTTTCATTTATTTATTCATTTTAGCAGCGATATGCACGACTTGTTTTTACCTCAAAAGTGCATAACGAACTGGTTATTTGTTATTTTAAATTCATCGTCAACTTGATTCCGGGCGTAACACCATATCCACGAAGTCCTGTCATACTTCCTGCATAACTGTAGCTCGGCAAAAACGTGGGACTTATCTTCATCGTCATATCACGTCCAATATCCCACCGGTTTTTCAGCATAGAGTCGACATAGGCTTCAATGACGTTCAGTCCCCACCAGCCCGCCGTAATCAAAATGGTCAAATCGCGGTTTCTACGACCATAATCCTTGGCGGACACGAGCCCTTCATTCGTAAAATTATACAAATCCGGATCGCTTCTATCCTCATTTTCTAGGCGAAATGCGAGCTCATCCAAAAACTTTTTGTAATACCACTGCCAATAATCAAAGACGACATATCCGGTCACTAAACCTCCGTATATTATTGGCACTTTCACCCACCATAGTCCCTTATTGGTATACTGTCCCCACCCCGGCAGAATAAGAGACCGTCTCCATGCCACCCGGGAGAGGCGTTCAATTTCCAGACGCGCTGAATCTTTTTTGATCCCTTTGTAATAATATTTTTCACGCTCTGCCTCCGCCCGTTCGCGTGCCTTACGCTCTTTACGGGTTTCTTTCTTTACCGTATCTTGCGCAGCCTTTACAGAATCCTGCACGATTGTTGAATCCTGCAGCGCGGCTTTCGCCCGCAGGGAATCCGCGTTGGTGGTATCCCTTTCTTGCCCCCGTGTGCACAAAAAGACACCAAAAGAAAATAGAACTGCAATGAAATACCGCATTACCAATCCAATAGTTCGAGGATACGACTCAGGTCGTCTTCACTTTCAAAGGGTATTTCAATAGCCCCTTTTCCTTTACTATTTTTAAGATTAAGACGAACACGGGTTGAAAAACGGGAAGCAAGATCGTCTTCTATTTTTTGATATTGAAAATCGAGCTGTTTTCCTACCGGGTGTTTCTTCGGCTTACTTTGCTGTTGAATATTACGCACCAATATTTCAGCCATCCGAACGGAAAGCCCTTTCTCGACGATTTCCTGATAAACATAGAGCTGCTTCTCTACTTCACCAACATTAATCAGCGCGCGTGCGTGTCCCATCGATATTTCGCCATCTCTAATTCCTGCCTGAATCACTGGGGGAAGTTTCAAGAGCCGCAGGTAATTCGTCACTGTCGAACGGTTCTTACTAACCCGTTCACCCAATTGCTCCTGTTTCAAGTTACATTCTTCTATCATGCGTTGAAAGCTCAAGGCAACCTCTATCGCGTTCAGGTTTTCCCGCTGTATATTTTCGATCAGTGCCATTTCCAACATTTGTTGGTCATTGGCAGTACGCACATAGGCAGGAATCTCATCAATTCCGGCCATTTTTGATGCACGAAGACGACGCTCACCGCTGATGAGTTGGTATTCGTTTTTACTGACCTGCCGAACCGTAATCGGCTGAATAAGTCCCTGAACCGTAATCGATTCCGCTAACTCCTTTAAGGCTTGCTCATCAAAGTCGGTACGCGGTTGAAACGGGTTAACGGCAATCTGACTAATTTTTATAAAATTGATACTGCCAGCAGTAGGGCTGGATGTCTCTTTCGCTCCAGACTCACTGTTGCTCGTATTTTTGGAGACTTGAATATCTTCGCTTTGCAACAAAGCACCCAAGCCTTTTCCTAATCCTGTTTTTCTCTGTAATGCCATACTATACTGTTGCTGTTTGCGAACTTTCTGTTACTAATCCGTTTTTTTGCAGGATCTCCCTCGCCAAGTTCAAATAATTGATGGCACCTTTACACGATGCATCGTGCATGATGACGGAAATCCCGAAACTTGGCGCTTCACTTAAGCGTGTGTTCCGTTGAATAATCGTATCAAAAACGAGGTCACTAAAATGCGTACGCACTTCTTCGACGACCTGATTCGATAAGCGAAGGCGAACATCGTACATGGTCAGTAAGATGCCCTCAATCTCCAAACTCGTATTCAGACGGGTTTGTACAATTTTGATGGTATTGAGCAACTTGCCCAACCCTTCCAAAGCGAAATATTCACATTGCACCGGAATAATAACAGAATTCGATGCAGTCAATGCATTGATCGTGATCAGACCCAGCGATGGCGAGCAATCGATGATGATAAAGTCATAATCGTCCTTCACCTCCTGCAGCATCTTCATCATTTTAAACTCACGTTCATGCATGTTGATCATTTCAATCTCTGCGCCGACCAGGTCAATATGCGCCGGCAGTAGATCCAAATTTGGTGTATCTGTCGGCTGTATAGCTTCGCGAGGATCCAGGTCATTCACCAAACACTCATACACACTGGCTTTTATACCCCGGGGATCGAAACCAATGCCCGAAGTAGAGTTCGCCTGAGGATCCGCATCAACCAACAACGTCTTATGTTCCAACACCGCCAAACTTGCGGCCAAGTTGATGGACGTCGTTGTTTTTCCCACACCACCTTTTTGATTAGCTATTGCTATAATTTTTCCCATGAGATTGAAACCCTTTCTTAATCTAAAAGCCAATGATATAGATCATGCCCAAAACTAACTCAAATTTACGTTTTCCCGGATAAAGGAAATGCTTAAATGATGTTAAAATTAGTATTTTTGGCCAAAGTCCTAACCAATGACTAAGGTTGCTAAGATACAAAAAATAGCATTACCCCCTCATATCGAATCAGGGCTTTTTGTAACACTATACAACAGATGAATTTAATCATATCGGGAACGAACAGAACAAATAGTAACTCGTTAAAGATAGCCACCTATTATCAACAGGAGTTATTGCGTAAAGGCGACGACAGTTGGCAAATCTTGCCCCTTTCCGATCTTCCGGAGACGATTATCGGCACCGATCTTTACGGCAAACGCAGCCCATTGTTCGAACCAATACAACGTTTGGTTTCAGCCGCACAAAAATTTATATTCATTATTCCCGAATACAACGGAAGCTTTCCGGGTGTTTTGAAAGTGTTTATCGATGCTTGCGCGTTCCCTGCCTCGTTCTATCACAAGAAAGCGGTTCTAGTCGGCTTATCCTCCGGAAAGTACGGCAATATCCGCGGTGTGGATCATTTTACTGGCGTTTGCAATTACCTTCGGATGCACGTGCTTCCACTAAAAATCCACATTCCCTCCATACAGGAAGAATTGGATGCCGCGGGACGATTAACAGACCTCCTTACCATCAAATTCATCAACGAGCAAATAGATGAGATCATCCGTTTTTAAACAGTTCCTTTGATGATGTTATTCAGCAACTCTTCCAAGCTGTTTCTGAACTCAATGGCCGCCGCCGGATTCGGATAACTGTCCAGCACGGCCTTCTGCTCCTCATAGCTAAACATCCGCCACTGCCCCTTTTGGTACTCTAAGGCCGTTAGATTTTCAATCCAATCGCCTGAATTCATGTATGTACAACTGCCCTTTTTGGTCTCTACCTGGCGAATTTGAGGTTGATGAATATGTCCGCAAATAACATAATCGTATTTATTTTCGACCGCCAAATGGGACGCGGTTTCTTCAAAATCAGAAATAAACTTTACCGCTTTTTTTACTGAATTTTTAATTTGTTTGGATAATGAATACTTCTCCCGGCCTAATTTCGTCAGTCCCCAATTGACAATATTATTCAATTGGATCAAACGGTCGTAGCCCCAACCGCCTAACTTCGCCAGCCACTTCGTGTGCTGAATTGACGCATCAAACACATCTCCATGGAATATCCAGATTTTCTTCCCATCCATATCCAGCAACAGTCGATTCGTCAACGTGATTTGACCGAACTGCATTTTACCGAACTTTCGCAGCATTTCGTCGTGATTCCCTGTTATGTAAGTTACCTCGCAACCCTGATATGCCAGATCCAAGATATATTTCAGCACTCGCAAATGCGACTCCGGAAAGTAGCTCTTGCGGAACTGCCAGATATCAATGATATCACCATTCAGAATGAGTTTCCGGGGATTTATGGACGAAAGATAGCGCAACAGTTCTTCGGAGCGGCATCCATATGTTCCGAGGTGTATGTCGGAAATCACGACCAATTCTACGTCTCGCTTCATAATCGTTTATTTCAAAATAAAGACTCCGATATTAACACATGATTGCCAGCGCGTTAACAAATCATCAATTTTTCTCACGCCTTTTTTTCTTGGAAACCGCGCGATACATAGTCCTTCATAAATTTCCGAAGACCATTACCCTTTTAAGGAATTCTGAACCTTTTTTTCTACCTTCGTACTGTACTTATCACCTTTCGACATGCGAGCTTTCCTTTACCTTTTCCTCGTCGCGGCATGCTTAGCTTGTAGCGCACCACCCGCCAATCGACAAGCAGGGAGCCAGACCGACGCGGATGACGATGGCTGGCGCCCACTTTTTGATGGAACATCCCTAACAGGGTGGCATGTGTACAACAAGGGCGACGTCTCTTCAAAATGGACGGCAACACAGGGCGTCCTGGTATGTGACCCCAAGAAGGCGGACGGTATCTTTGGCGATCTTGTGACGGATAGCAGCTATGCGAACTTTGAGATGGAATTGGAATGGAGGATTTCCAAAGGTGGAAACAGCGGTATTTTTATCAATGTGCAGGAATCACCGGCCTATGCTGCCACGTTTGCAACAGGATTAGAAATGCAACTGTTGGATAATGCATATGCAGAACATAGACACCAAATTGATTCAACCCATTGGGCAGGCTGTCTATATGCAGTAGACTGCTTTGGAAAAAATTCTGCACCAACCCCTCATGGGGAATGGAATAAAAGTCGGATCGTACAGCAGGATGGAAAAGTGAGTTTCTGGTTAAACGGCAAACTAACATTTGAAGCAGAAACCAAAACAGAAGCATTCAAAAACAAGGTGAGTTCCACCTCTATGAAAGCCTATCCCGATTTCGGCAAACAGGCCTCTGGAAAAATTGCTCTTCAAAATCATACAGATTCCGTTTCATTCCGGAACATTCGCATCCGAACGTTATAAAACACGACAGCCGTCTATTTGCAAAACATGCGGAAAGGATGAAGATGCTTAAAACCGCCTCCTGACACAATTTACTTATTTTTATACAAATCGACACCCTGTTGCAGGTAAGCTGCATAGCTGTTTACATCATAGTTGGCTCCGCTCGGAGGCAGTAAGACTTTGCCGTTCTCATCCACGATGACATATAGCGGCTGTGAATTGCTGTTAAACGTCGCCGCCTGGAAATCACTGTTCTTCTTGCCGATCGTATTGATCTTCTTGTCCGAATAGGTGGAGGTATACTGTTCGGCGGGCGCCAGTTCCGTGCGGTCATCGACAAATAGCTCCACCATCACGAATTCGTTCCTGAGCAGGGCGGCCACTTTGGGGTCGGTCCACACGTTGGCTTCCATCTTGCGGCAGTTCACACAGTTCCACCCCGTAAAATCGATGAGTACCGGCTTGCCGACTTGCTTAGCTGCGGCAAGCCCCTCTTCATAGTCATAATACGGCTCGAACCCTTTCGGTGTGCCGCGTTCGTGGAAGATCTCATAATATTTCCTGTCCTTCGTACCGCTAGGAGCGGGGGCTGCAGCAAAACCGGCCGTGGAAAGGTCGAAGTCCTGCGTGGCCGACGGCGGCAGGAAGGCCGATATGGATTTCAGGGGCGCCCCCCACATACCGGGGACCATATAGACCACGAAGGCGAACACGACGATGGCAAACACCGTACGGGGTACCGACAGGTACGTGAGCGGGCTATCGTGCGCAAAACTGATCTTGCCGATGAGGTAAAGCCCCATCATGCCGAAGATGACGATCCACAGGGCCAGGAACACCTCCCTGTCGAGCCAGTTCCAGTGATAGGCCAGGTCTACGTTGGACAGGAACTTGAGGGCCAGGGCCAGTTCCAGGAAACCGAGCACCACCTTGACGCTGTTGAGCCATCCGCCCGATTTGGGGAGTGACTTGAGCATGGAGGGGAACACGGCAAACAGGACGAACGGTACGGCCAGGGCGATAGAAAAACCGAGCATGCCCACGGCTGGCCCCAGGCGCTCACCTTTAGAGGCCGCTTCGACCAGCAGGGTGCCGATGATGGGACCGGTGCAGGAAAAGGATACCAATGCCAGGCTGAAGGCCATGAAAAACAGGCCGACCAGTCCGCCCTGGTCCGAGCGGGCATCGATCCTGTTGACAAAGGAGCTGGGCAGGGTAAGCTCGAAAGCGCCGAAAAAAGAGGCGGCGAAGAGCACCAGGACCAGGAAGAACAAAAAGTTGAACACGCCGTTGGTGGACAGGGCATTGAGCGCATCCGATCCGAAGAGGATGGTGATGAGCATGCCCAGGGCGACATAGATCACGATGATGAACAGTCCGTAGAGGAGCGCCTGTGCAATGGCCCTGGCACGCGACCCGGCCCGCTTGGTAAAGAAGCTGACCGTCAGGGGCACCATCGGGAAGATGCAGGGCATAATAAATGCCGCGAAACCGCCCAGCAGGCCCGCCAGAAAAATACCCCAAAGGGATGGCTTGGCCGAGGTGCCGGACATGTTTTCCGTTACAGGTGCCGCAGCAGCCGTGGTATCTTGGGAGAGGCTATCCGTGCCGTCCGAAAAAACAAGGCCCTCCGTCGATTCCAACGCTGTTGAGGAATCTGTTGTTGACGCCGCGTCTTGAAACATCAAGCCATCCGTCGATAACAAGCTATCTGTTTCTTGCGCCCGTAAAGGAAGCGCAGCAAACATTCCGATCAATACATATAAAATGGTCTTCATGACATTCGAATTAAATGCTATCCAATTAATGTCTTATTCAGACGACTGATCGGGTGAAAGCCTGTAAAATCCACTTCAGGACTCCAAAAATGATCTTGTATAGGCTCCGTCCGTACCAGATCCGTACTTAGGTATTTTTTATTATCGTCGCACAGAAGCGTCACGACCGTGGCTTCCGGCCCCAATTGCTCCTTCAGTTTAATGGCACCGATCACGTTGGCTCCAGAAGATATACCAACCGCCAATCCCAACTGCTTGGCGAGCTTCTGAGCCATCACAATAGCGTCGCCATCGGCAGCTTGCACCACCTCGCTCAGTTGATCCAGCTTGACGATCGCAGGAATGAATTCGTCGGAAATACCTTGAATACGGTGCGATCCGATTTTATAACCAGTCGTTAACGTCGGACTTTCCGCAGGCTCCAACGGATGCACGCGTACCAACGGATTGACCTGTCGCAAATAATTGCCCACGCCCATGACCGTACCCCCGGTGCCCACGCCCGCAACAAAAGCATCTGGGACCCGCCCCAGCGCCTGCAGTTGTAATACAATTTCCCGTCCGGTTGTCATCTCATGCGCTTCTGCATTATAGGCATTCTCAAATTGTTTAGGAAGAAAAACATCACCACCTGCGGCAAGTTCTTCACTCCGGCGGATACTCCCCAAGAAACCTCCCTCTTCTTTACTGATCAGCTGAATATCGGCACCTATACTTTTAATAATGTCTATCCGCTCCTTACTTAACCAGTTCGGCATAATAATTTTGACCGGATGACCTAATGCTTTCCCTATTGCAGAGAACGCGATACCGGTATTTCCGCTTGTAGCCTCTACAATGGTATCTGTCGGACGAATGGCACATTGCATATACGCCTTGTACAAAATATAAAGAGCCATTCGATCCTTGATACTTCCTGTCAGGTTATATTGTTCACATTTCACATAAATCTGACCGGGCTTTCCCCGGTAGGTATATTGTAACTCAAGCATCGGGGTATTCCCGACTAAACACCATAAGTGCTTAAACTTACTATCTAATGCCGGAGACAGGCATCTACTTAAAACTTCTTCCATTACGAGGCAATTTTCACAAAAGTCCGCCATAACCATATATTATTCAACATCTAATATCACAATCCGTAAATTTTATGGAAATACTGATAATTTCCATACTTTTTACCGTAATGTTTTCTATTTTTGAGTGAAATCAAAAAAAACGTACGATGGAATTGGATGCCGTAGACCTGAAACTTCTCCGACTTCTTCAAAAGGATGCTTCCCTGAGTAACAAAGCGTTATCCTACCACCTCAACAAATCGGTTGCCGCCGTACACGAACGGGTAAGAAAACTGAAAGCAAACGGATACATCACCCGAACAGTAGCAATCTTAGACCGAAAAAAGGTAGGTATCGGGCTCATCTCGTTTTCCCAAGTCTTTTTAAAAGCCCACACGGCAGAAGTATTAAATGATTTTGAAAGAGAGGTGGCGAAGTTTCCCGAGGTGATGGAATGTTATCAAATGGCAGGTTCGTACGATTTTATGCTCCGTATCGCAACTCAGGATATGGAGGCTTATCATGTTTTCCTCCGCCACAAACTGGCTGTTCTCCCGCAGGTGAGTACTGTACAAACCTATTTCGTTCTTTCCGAGACAAAAAGCGAAACGGCCTATCCCATATAACAAAAAAGCACCGGTATCGGTGCTTTGGTGGAGGCTACTGGATTCGAACCAGTGACCCTCTGCTTGTAAGGCAGATGCTCTGAACCAGCTGAGCTAAGCCTCCTATTCGTTCTGTGGAGAATACTGGATTCGAACCAGTGACCCTCTGCTTGTAAGGCAGATGCTCTGAACCAGCTGAGCTAATTCTCCAAGTCTTTTCGCTTATTGCGTGTGCAAATATAGGTGTAAAATCTGATTTGCAAAATTATTTTTCTACATTTTTCCAGACGATGAAGCAATCTCCTCGCTACCAATCATATAATTTTTCCACTAATCATAAAATTTCCAAGAGACGCCGAGCCTGAAATTGGCATCATTCATGGGATAGCGGCGCACCGTGTAGTAGCCCTTAGGATAGGCGAACTGGTTGAAAAAATTATAGGAAACAAACAGGTTAACCCGGTCGATGTTTCCCGTAAACCAAAGGTCTCCGATCGGATATGTTGAATATTCTATACCAACATTATCATTATAAAACTGCCCCGCATTAATCGCGTAAGAGGGCGACCGGAATGGCGTATTGAAACGGACATCCATACCGAGTCTAAAATCCATTACGTTGTACAACTTATTAGCGTAATACAAGCTATGCCAGGTATATATTTCCGGTGTTGCCAAAATCGCTTCGGCATCCGTCTTCTGATACACCACCAAATTGTCCAAGTGGAAACGCCCCAACCGAAAACTCTGTCCCACCGAAACTTTCAGCAGGTTCAAGCTTCCCGACTGTGCGGGTGTGATTTGTCTCAATAACAGCTCGTCATTGTCGGGATTATCTACTTCTTTAAAATATAGATACTTATCCATTAGGAAGTAGTCCACCCGGCCACTGAACCCTATTTTTCGGTTTTGGTACGAAAAATTCAGATTCTGGGTTTTGATTTTCTCCCAACTGCTATTCCATTGATGGTAGGTATAATTCATCCGTTCGAAAACCATCTCGGGCGATTTATTTTGGGAATACGCTCCAAAACTGATCTTCCCCACATTTTTACCCAATTGTACATCCGCATTGGCCTCATAAAGAAAATCCCCTGCATTCCGCCCAACAACAATCTGTTGCACATTGGCCTGCACGTCGATACGGTCACTAAATTTATATCCTAAGGTTCCCTTCAACATACTGTTTTGATAGAAATCGGAACTTAAACTGTCTGCATACCAGATCAGATCATTCTGAAAAGCTAAGTCTAATTTTGCTTCGTTTTTAAATACCCCTTTTCCACGCAGATAAAAACTATATGTAAATTCGTTGCTTATGGTTGTAATACTAGTCGTGTCGTCCACCAACTCGGCACTTCCCGTCGGAAACGCGCCTTCGGCATCCACCTCATTTTTAAAAAAAATAAACTTACGTTGCCTGATGGACGAATTATGTGCCACTACATTGGTCGGATGTATTTCCATCTCGGGTGTCCCCTTATTCACGGTGTCCAACCGACCTAAGAAATATGATTGTCGGAGAAATAACCCGTTATCTTTCCACTTGTTGTACGGCCTGTTGGCATTCTGCCCACGCAATCGGGTGAGATAGCCCATATTCGAAGTACTGCTGGTATCTTTAAATACATCCTGTCCGTAAATATCCCGATCCACGACTGATCCGTTTTCAGCCGCGTTCAACATGTTAAATGTACCATTCAGAAGTAAATTGTACCGGTTGTCTTTGGACTCATACCATGTAAATACCGCCGCTTTGCGATCGTTATAATCTTGGTTGTAATAATAACCATCCGTATTGGTCGCGTGATATTCAGCACCTATGTTCCACTGTGGGGTTATATTTTGTGCAAGCCGTGCCCGAAAAACTTGGTCATCGAAAAAAAAACCAACGGCATACAGCTCAGAATATCTTGCTCGCGCCCGAAAATATTGTATGGAATCCGGATGTACCAAATAACGTTCCATGGCATGGAAACCCGATTGAAATCCAATCGTTTTGTTCGGCTTAAAGAGCAGGTCTCTAGTCGCCAAACCATAGGAACCTAAATTAATCGAGGGATCCCAGGGCAAATTCTGCTTGTTGTAATATTGGAAGTTAACATGCGATGTATCGATCTGTACCGTACGGGTAGCTTGTTTCATCATGGCTAACGTCGTATAGCGCACGTATTTTGCGGTAAAAACAACCGAATCCTTTTTATTATCTTCTTTGGCCCTCGCCGAATCCAACGCGCTACTGAACTCATCCTCTACCTGCGCAGACACATATGTTGCCCCGCAGAGAAAAAAAACGAAAAAGAATAGGAGCTGCTTCAAGTATCTGTTCATCAATGCCGGATTGTTCTTTATTTTATGCCAAAAATAAGGCTAAAATTCCCATTATTGCAATGCTATTAATTCTTTTAATATCTTGGTCATTTTCGGTTCTGCTTCGGTGGCTACTTCGACGATCTCGCTGAGGGATACCGGTTTTAAATCGGCATGAAAACCTTCATCGGTAACGACAGAAATAGCAAAGACCGGTAAATTCATATGGTTTGCCACAATCACTTCCGGCACCGTGCTCATTCCCACGATATCTCCACCGATAATCCGCATGTATCGATATTCTGCTTTTGTTTCAAGATTTGGTCCTGGTGCAGATACATAAATCACTTTATGCGCGCGTATCCTGAGATTATTGGCTATATCAAGTCCTTGCTGAATCATTTTCCGGTTATAAGGCTGGCTCATGTCTGGAAACCGAGGACCAAAATCATCGTCATTAGGCCCACGCAGCGGGTTGTCCGGTAGCAAATTAATATGATCTTCTATAATGCCAATATCGCCTCGCAAAACACTCGGATTCAAGGATCCCGAAGCATTGGACACGAATAATTTCTGAATACCCAATACCTTCATCACACGGATCGGAAAAGTGATTTCTTGCATATTGTACCCTTCGTAATAGTGTAGTCGTCCTTGCATCGCCACGACTTTACGTCCGTTTAAGATGCCAAAGATCAGTTTACCACTGTGAAATTCCACGGTAGAGATTGGAAAATTCGGAATATTGGAGTACATCAATTGGTATTCCACTTCGATTTCGTTGACCAATTTTCCCAAACCGGTCCCTAAAATGATCCCAAATTCTGGAGAAAACTCTCCAATTTTCCGGCGGATCGCCACAATGGTTTCTTCGATCAAATGATACATGAATATTCTCTTTATTCAAACTTAGTTTATTTTTTGCTTCTTCACAAGCGTCAAGCCATTGCGGTACGGAGGTTTAACAAAGATTAACCGGCGTACTCCTTGGAAACGGAACGCCGAACCTACCATACGCTGTTCGGCGTCGACGTTGCCTTCCCACACAAAAAAAGGCCTGTGAATCACAGGCCTTTTTTGTGTGGGAAATACTGGGTTCGAACCAGTGACCCCTACCTTGTCGAGGTAGTGCTCTAAACCAGCTGAGCTAATTTCCCTTTTCCTTATGTCGTAAGACGACACAAAGATACATTTTTTACCGATTTTCAAAAGAAAACTTTACAGATTCTCTTACCTAAACCTTCGACAGTTTCATCAACCTGCCCGGCGAGGTTAACCATAACAACAAAAATGTCGTGAGTCCGTTATAGACAATCAGTTCAAATCCAACTCGGTACGCCGTATGCGGTATGATGTAATAGGTATTCAGTACATACCAACAAATAGGAGATATGACGCAGAAATAAGGTACGAGATTATCCTTTGCGCGATACTTGGTTAGAATACCAAACGCAAACAAACCCAAAAGCGGGCCATACGTATAACTAGCCGCGGTAAATATAGCCGTCACGACCGAGTCATCGTTCAGAAGCCTGAATATCAAAATCACGATCAGCATAACGACGCTAAAAACGAAATGAACCATATTTCGTTGGCGGACCAGTCGCGGATCATTCGGGTTCTCTTTCTTATTAAAATTCAGAAAATCGACGCAATACGACGTCGTAAGTGCTGTCAGGGCCGAATCGGTCGTCGCGAAAGTGGCTGCCGTTAACCCCATCATAAAAATGATCCCCGCGGCGATGGAGAGGTGATTTAGGGCAATCTCCGGATACAGGTAGTCCGGGGTCCGCAGCGTACTGATATCAATACCTTTATCGGCCACATAAATGTAAAGCAAAGCCCCTACCGCCAGAAAAAAGAGATTAATAACCACAAAGATACTGGTAAACGTCAGCATATTTTTCTGTGCTTCACCGATCGTTTTCATACTCAAGTTCTTCTGCATTAAATCTTGATCAAGGCCTGTCATCGCAATCGTTGCAAAAGCGCCGCCGATGACATGCTTCCAGAAATGGTTCTTGTCGCCTAATATATTTTCCCAAACGACAATCTGCGAATAGGAGCTGTCTTTGACCCGTTCAAATGCTTCCAATACCGAAATGCCTAAACCGTCCGCCATAAAGTATATAGACAATAACACCGCCAACAAGAGGCAAAATGTCTGCAACGTATCCGTAATAATGATTGTCTTCAGTCCTCCCTTATTGGTATACATCCAAATGAGTACCAGACATCCCGCAACGGTCACACCAAACGGAACATTCCACGCATCGAAAATAAACTTCTGTAGGATGATCGCGACCAAGTACAGTCGGAATGCTGATCCGATGGTCCGTGAAATCAGGAAAATCATCGCCCCCGACTTGTAGCTCTTATGCCCCAGTCGCTCCTCTAAGTAGGTGTAAATAGATGTCAGATTCATCCGATAATACAACGGCAACAAGACATAAGCGATGACCAAAAAACCAAGCGCGTTACCGATCACAAACTGGAAATAACTGAAGTTAGACACGCCGACGGCGCCTGGCACGGAAATAAAGGTAACCCCAGACAATGCGGTGCCGATCATCCCAAATGCGACCATATACCACTTCGAATTTCGATTTGCTACGAAAAATGTGGAATTATCAGCAGTCTTTCGGGAGGTAAAATAAGAGACGCCAAGCAGCACACCGAAGTACACAAACAAGAACATCAACAGGATAAATGGCGACATAATAAGGTTGAAAAAAAGTTATAAAAGAACGGCCTGTATCTGGCCCAATTAAAATTCCGAAAATCAGCGGTGCTTTCACGCAAAAGAATAGGGCCTAGGCACTATATCTTTTGCGTACTTTCAATGGCTTTTCGCACGTTACCGTACTGTTCCAACAGCGTGGTGGCCGTTTCTTCATCAACACCTGTTTCGTCCATGACCATGCGAACGCCTCGGGCGACCAATTTTACGTTGGAAAGCTGCATATCCACCATTTTGTTTCCTTTCACGCGCCCCAACTGTATCATCACGGAGGTACTTAGCATATTGAGTATGAGCTTCTGCGCTGTCCCAGATTTCAATCGCGTAGACCCCGTAACAAATTCCGGCCCCACCACCACTTCCACAGGATATTGCGCAACATTTGCAATAGGCGATCCGTTATTACACACGATACATCCCGTAACGAGCCCTTCCTCATTGGCACGTTTTAATCCTCCGATCACATAAGGTGTCGTTCCGGAAGCCGCTATACCAATGACGACATCGTTTTTATTCATTCCGAACTCTTGAAGATCTTTCCACGCCTGTTCCATGTCATCTTCGGCAAATTCAACAGCCTTCCGGATAGCCGTATCACCGCCGGCTATAAGGCCGATAACCCAATCAAAAGGAACCCCGAAGGTAGGCGGACACTCCGATGCATCTAAAATACCCAACCGGCCGCTGGTTCCGGCACCAATATAAAATAAGCGTCCTCCTTCCTTCATTTTATCCACTGTAACATTCACCAACGCCTCCAGTTGAGGAATCGCCTTTTCAACGGCAAGCGGTACTGTCTTATCTTCGTTATTCATGTTTGTCAACAGTTCGTTAACAGACATTTTGTCTAAGTCCTGATAATTCGACTCCTTTTCCGTAACTCTTACCATATACAATAAAAAATCTTCAATATACAAATATGCAAATTTCTTGGCAAAACATGCACAAACACGCACGTTTTTATTCCCGCAACAATTTATCAACACGTCGGAATACGTATCCCCGCTTTTTGAGTTCGACGATCAGGCTATCCAATTTGTTATAAAACTTATCTTCCCTTCGACTATCAACGCCCAAATGTATTAAAATAATATGTCCTTGGAGCCCTTTTGTCTCTTCCTGATGAAAAAATTCTTTCCATAGGCTATCTGAACTGCGGTATCGGTCGCCCATTTCAGGAAAGGTATAATCCGCCGCGGTACGTAAACCCGGCGTATAATTGATAAGGTCGAGCCCTTGTTCTTCCGTCCACCGAACGATGTCCGCATTGTACCATTCATACGAGGGCAAAAACACGCTTGCATCCTCTGCTCTAATCCCGTGCGCTTTCAGGGCATTCAGGTTGTCTATCAGATCCTGTTTAAATACATGTGGATCAACGAGCGTTTTCTCACGATTGTCCCACGCCGCATACAACAGGTGTTTATCGCCGTGCGGCCCGATATAATGCTTTCTGCTCAAACGGCGGATAAACGATGCATTGCGGGAGTCCCGTAGGAAATCCCCTGTCAGAAAAAAGCTGGCTGGCACGTGATTCCGTTGCAGTGCCTGTTCCACAACCGTAGCTCCATCATGAAGATCATGCGCGGTAAATACCAAAGCAACTTCCTTTTTATTGCGCGCGCCCTGCACGGTAGCCCCATAGCGGTCCTTGCGTATGCTGTTGGGCTGCTCTTGCGAAGCCAGCAAATAGATCAATGAGGCCGTTCCGTCCATGGTCGGCTCGTTCGTACTATAGTCTCCGTAGTCGTCATGGTACACAACCAAATCGCTTTGGAACTCTGCATATTCATCCGCTTCATGTAGTTGAATACCAATTAAATTTTGAAAGATAGAGGTATACACCGGGCCATCCACCAAACCGCCGTCTATCGGATAATTGTGCAAATGTGTAAACGCAGAATGCGGGTCTTTCGGCGTGTCTCCGTCGGCAGGCAAACCGAATACCATGCTGGTGCCCCAAGGATTCACGCCAAATAGCCAATCCAGATTGGCCTGTTGCAATTCCGCGTATTGGTGGTCCCCGCTAAGCTGGGCATACCATGCACATTGAATAGCAAAAGATACGGTCAGGTTGTTGCTGCACCAGATAAAGGGCACTCCGCGATAAAATGCATTCTGTCTAGCCCGCTCCCAAACGTGTTCTATCCCTTGTTTGTAGTAATCGAGCACCTTGCTACGCTCATCGCCATGCAGTTGTTTGGCCAGCTCATAATGTCCTAAATTAATAAACGGATAGTATTGGTAATGATTTGCTGTATCGCGTACCATCCACGGCGTAACCGGCTCCTCCGTCGCATAACGCAACGCCTCGGCCTTGTATGACACCTCGTTCCAACGGCCGAACATCGTCGCATAAGCCAACTCCATATCATCAACCCAGTTATCTTCCGCATAGATATACGGAGATTTCACGGATACGGTTTGTGTCACGCCCAGTTTCCGATGTGCAAAATCAAACGCCGTTTTCGCCCGTTTTTCCAACAAAACACTGTAGCCAGGCAATGTTTCACGCAGTAGGTCAGCCCCTAGATTAAACGCTCCGACAAATTTTGCCGCTGTAGAGCTGGTTCCTGTTGTATTATTTAAAAATTTTCCGCGCTGTTGTGGCTTACCATCCACGAAATATACAGGCCTTTCGTATCCCCGTCCATAGAAAGGATCCTCCCCAGGCATACGCATAGATGCATGATCACGGTCATCTGCAATCTGGTTAAATAGCAAATCAGCTGTAGGATGCATTTTTAACAGCCAATCAAGCCCCCATTTTGCTTCATCCAATACATCGCTAACACCGTTTGCACCCTCCAAGCCATTAGCCTGTTTGGTATCCGAAAATACGTCAGGAAAATCCCGGTATGCGGCCAATAAATGATAAGTCGCATTGGCCGATGTCGTCGAATATTGCAAGTAGTCCGACGCGTCGTGCCATCCACCGCCCACATCAATACGCGTGCTATCGGGCAGCCCCGCTTCCGTACCGTATAGGACGAAACCATCGTGTGTATGGCAGCTGTCTTTTAGGAAAGGATTAAACAAGGTACGTTGTTGCCGCATATAGCGCAAGGCAAAGTCAGCAGCGCCATTATAAACGCCTTCACCTATACGAACTTCGCCCGAACGAACCTTTCCGACTTCCACGGCATAGCTTCCCGGCCGATCGAACCCCGAAAAGTCAAGTCTATAAGATTGTACAAATGGGCCGTATGCACCAAACGGATTGGAAACTTTGCCTCGAAACACCACTTTGTTTGTACGAATATCCCGCAATTGGAACGTCTGCAATTTTTGATCTCGTTTGCTCACCCAAACGGCTACTTTTTTTGATGTCGGCCGGTATCCCATCTGATTGATACGTATCCAGGTATCTTGTGCGATCACGCATGTGGTAGTTAGAAACAGCAATGCTGCACTCAGCGCCAGTCTGAATTTAATCATGGATCAACAACTTTAGTTTAGCCACCATACCATCCATAGTCGAAGCGATGACATAATCTTTGCCCCGAACCAGCACAGGGTTCACCATCGCATTCGACAACTTATATTGCCAAATCAAATCACCATTGGAAGCGCGCAGTCCAGACAAGGTCCCCGAATGACTTGGTACAAACACCTGCTTTCCATTGGTTTCTATAGAAGAAGGTGTCAGCTCGTAAGGAAGCTGCAGATTGGACGTCCAACGTACATCCATTTGATCGGCTGTCGTAGAGATCCCCAGCACATTTCCATCCATCGTTTTCACGTATACATATTGTCCATCCGCTGCTACACCCATAGATTCACGCACGCGGATGGAATCGCGTTTTTCCCGCCAAATTACTGTACCTGTTTTCGCGTCTAAGCAGGTCATAAAACGATCCGGTGCGACCACAAAAATCCGGTCATTGACCGCAACGGGATAGCATGCCGCTGCAGAAAACATTCGGTTGGCATGTCCATTGTTCCAAGACCAAGCCAGCCTACCATCCCGTTTATCCAATGCATAGAATCCGTTTCCCCAAGAACCGAAAATCACAAGGCCCTTATAGAATGTAGGACGCGCAGAAACATATCCTTTTACCTCCTCGAAAACCCATTTAAGTTGTCCTTTTTCGACATCAATAGCCCGGAATCGCCCGTCGGAGGCGCCCACATAAGCAACTCCTTGATCCATTACCGCACTTCCCAAAACAGCCTTTTCCGCCTTCAACCTCCATTTAAGCCCGCCTGTTGCAGCATGCAAACCATAAATATAACCATCAGAAGAGCCTACAACAACCGTTTTCTTCCAGACAGCGGGAGTAGCATATACTTTGCCTCCGGTCTGGAACTCCCATACCTTCTGCCCATTACGTTCATCCAAGGCATAGACCTTTCCCGCCGTATTTCCGGTCACGATGAGGTTTCCGAACAATGCAAAGCCTGCGCCGAGGTCGGCTTGGTCCTGAAATGTCCACTCGAGGCTCACCTGATCAGTGTAGGTGGTGTTGACTGCGAAATCCGGCCGTTTATAGGCCTGCGTCTGTTTTGCGAAATGCTGGTTCACAAGAGGCACCACCGCCCAACTTTCCTCCGTCTGCAACAACGGCCGCCGCACCCGATACACCGCCTTTCCCTCACTAATCGAAATAATGTTGTACCCTCCTACGGTATCCTTAGCGCGCAAATTGGAACGTCCCATTACTCCAGGAATACCCTCCCAATCATACACTTTGTTCGCGTGTCCGTGCCCACATAACGCAAGTTGCACATTCCGCTGCTTGAGTCTGTCCACCGCTTCGTACCAGTTATTCAACGATGAGTCCTGCGGATAATGATTTATATAAATTAATGGCGTATCCCGATCCGGATTTGCCGTAAATACCGAATCCATCCACACCAAATTCTCGCGCGGTATCTGCCCCGGGCTCATACGCATATTGGGCCCGGAGGTGGTTCCCATAAACATGTATCCTTTATGTCGAAAGAAAAATGTTTCACTTCCAAACACCTTTCGAAAAGAGTTCGCTCCGCTTTCCGACCAATTGCTGTCATGGTTACCGGGGACCACATATAAGGGCAACTTTAGGCTATCCAATATCTGTTTGGCCAAGGCCAGCTCCTCATCAGATCCGAATTCGGTCACATCCCCCGACAAGATAACAAAGTCGATATCGTTCTGCGTATTGAGATCAGCGACCGTCCGCCGCAGGTCTTCAGCGCCAGTAGCCCCCCCAACATGCGTATCGGTCACTTGGGCGAATTTGAAAGATGTTTGGGCAAAGCCACATAACCCAAGCAAAAGCAAGCAACTCGTTATAAGTATTTTAGCCATATGTAAAAAAATATTTAGCGAAATAGTAAAAAGCCAGCCAGCTGACGTTTTACTATTTCGCAAAAAACGGATTTTACCAATTTATAGTCTGAGAAATGGTATAGCCTCGATCCGTGTACTCCTGAATAAGCGGCTCGCTTAATGGAGCTAGGTAATTTCTCCTTTGCACAGGTAATCGGTTAGTAAAATTTCGCACTACATAAAATCCAATCATTTCGGCGTCATTTTCTCCGTCGTACGTTACGATGGTACCGTCTGTTTTCATTACCTGTAATACATCCTTAAATGTTGGCAGGATCTTCCCAGGATTCTTTTTATCACCTAAATCTACTGTGCCAATAATCCAAGAGCCGAGTTTGTAATCATTATTCTCAAAACTTAAATAATCTAGTTTTTTCCACCTCCTTATATCTTGTATACGAGCATATTCAAAAACGAATTCCATCCGTCTTTCTCTACGTATTTCCCACATCAGCGGTGAAACATCTACATCTCGATCGGGATCGTTCGGCAAATCAGCAATCGATAAGGGTGCTGTTTTTGACACGCCCTTTCGAACCGCATCAGCGTCCAACGGTCTATTTCGTATGGCATTAATAGATTTATCCAAATCTCCCTGAGTGACGGCTGCTCCGCCAAATACTTCAGCTAAAATTTGTTTTGCTTCTATCCAATTTAACACAACCTCAGCGAGCCTAACGACAGGGGCATCATTTATATTGGTATTACTCGCCCATTTTGCGGGATATGTCTTACCAATAAAGGAAAGGGCATCCCTTCCGGCAAACTTGTGCACATACACATACGTCCCAGTAGCGGGTGTATTGATGGTATCCATAAACGTAGCTTCAAATCGAGGATCCCTTGTTTTTACAAGATTTTTCAATCGAAAACTCTCTGCATCAGAAACAGAGGAGTTTTGCCAAACCTTACCATCCTTACAAATAAACGCCTTCAGCAATTTTAAATTGGCGGATCTAGGCTGTCCTTCGGTCCCGTTGCTATATGATCCTACCGCATGCCGAACAGCCAAACCATCATCGTACGAGCGGTAAAAAATCACTTCTGGATTTCCCGCAAGGTTATCAGATGCGAATAAGCTCTTAAAGTCCGCCGTGAAACTCCATTTCCCACTGTCCATTACGTACTGAGCAGCATCTCTCGCCATTTCCAAATATTTTTTTGCCCTCGCGGCGTCCAGACCATGATAGTGCTGCCAAGACCCCTCAAAAAGCATCAAATTCGAAATTAACGCCGCTGCGGCAAAACGGTTTACGTAACCCACCCCATCACCTTCCCGCATATTTTGCAATACAAACTGGAAATCGGCAAAAACCCTGTCCATTACCTCTCCTCGTTCATCTCTTGATTTGTACATTTGATCAAAATCATTTGCCTCAAAGGGTTTATCAAAATACGGTACATCGCCAAAATTACTGACCAACCTGCTATACTCATATCCCCTGAAAAACCGTGCTACCGCTGACCAGTGATTAAATTCTTCCTCTGTAAGACTTGCTTTCGAAAAATTTTCTAGCCGGTCAATCATGATATTTGCTTTTCGCACCCAATAAAAATTCCACTTTGGACCAGGGTGTTCTGCCCTCAAAATTTCTGTTGTCCGTAGTGCTGTATTGGTCATTGAGGTGCCTCCGGCATCCGTCGGAATAGAACCAAGGAGACTTACTTGCGCTCCCTGCCCAGTAAGATCATCTGAGAAATTAAATCCTGTCAAAGGAGCATATGCGGTAGCATATCCGGAGTTATAACCGACGAAATAATTTGTATAAAAATCGTTAGCGAAAAGGCGGAGGTCGTTTTCATTTCGCCAAAACGTTCCTTCAGAATCTTCGATTTTAGTAAGTTCTGGTCTATCCAAGAGATCCTTACAACCAGAAAATGCAAGGGTGAGCCCTAGAAATATATATGTGATATTTTTCATGTCCTTCAAAATTAAAAATTTAGCTGCACCCCAAAAGAAGCGCTTTTAAATGTCGGTGTCCCCACACCGATCCTACCCGAATTGTAGTTCGTCTCGTCAAACATAGAGTAACCCGCCACAGCTTCCGGATCGATCGGCAAACCGCGGAGATTATCCCAAGTGAAGAAATTCTCTAACGCCACATAAACGCGTAAACTGTTCACATGTATTTGTTTAAGAACATTTTGCGGCAAAGAATAACCTAGCGTCACATTCTTTAGACGCAAATAAGACATATCCAACAAATACCTCGATTGTATCTGCATATTATTTACATTTGCTGTCCCAGCATTATTAAATGCTGCAGGATAAAATGCGTCTTGGTTTTCCGACGTCCAGTAATCGTCGACAAAAGCTGCAGGCATTGCTCCGTCAGAGACATGAAAACCTGGAATCGCTAAAAACCCAGCTCCCCAAACACTGCGCTGACCAACGCCCTGAAAGAATGCCGAGAAGTCAAACCCTTTATAGTCAGCTCCTAAACGGAACCCATAAGAGTAACGAGGCGTAGAGTTACCTATAATTTTCATATCTCCGGGATTGTCGACAGTACCATCTCCGTTATCGATCTCTCCGTCGCCATTTAAATCTTTAAATTTGACGTCACCTGGCCCAAAATAAAAATTGGAGGAGTTTTGGAAACGGGGCTGATACACTGGACTATCTCCTTTTAATAGATACGCCTTACCACCGCCATTCGTAAAGTACCTTGTCATATCCTCTGTCAAATTTACAAGCTGCGGTTTTCCATTTTCTAATATAAAATCATCGTATTGGTATAAACGGTCGGTTTCATATCCCCAGATTTCTCCATACATCTTTCCATCGTAGTTTGACGATGTCAAACGCGACGATGTATAATCGTAGAATCGAGATTTAGCATCATCGAAGTTTGCACGTAAATTAATACCCAGACCACTTTCGAATCGATGACTAAAGTCTACAGCTATTTCATACCCTTTCGTTTCCAATGTCCCATAATTTCCCAATGGCGCGGGTCCCCCTAATGTATAGGTCGTTCCTTCCAACGGACTAAACATATTATTTGTATTCCGCTGATACCAATCAAAGGTCAGCCCCAACTTGTTTCCAAAGAATCGGGCATCCACCCCAAAATCAACAGACTCCAAATCTTCCCATGTTACATCGGGCACCGTTATGGAAGGATTATTAACTCCAAACAGCTTACCTCCATTAGCAATCCAATTGCTTTCCGATACCTCCATGTAATTTTTATAAAGTCCATTTGGAACCGCCTGGTTACCGATATAGCCCCAAGATCCCCGTAATTTTAAGTGGCTGAGTACGGGTTGGGACCAATCCATAAACTCCTCTTCTGTAACCACCCAACCCGCAGACAACGACGGAAACCAACGCCATCGGAGATCTCCTGAAAACAGGGATGAGCCATCATACCGAAGATTTCCTTCGAAAAGGTATTTGTTTTTGTAGGCATAATTAACGCGACCAAAATATCCCAACTGTGCTGCCCATTCTTCTCCGCCACTCGATGTTTGAGTACCCGTTGCTAGATCAAACTGAGGGTTGGTAATATCCAAAAGTGTTGTCTTTTGAGACCAATGGAAATCACTATGATCGGCAACAATATTTGTCCCTAAAATAAACTTAAAATCATGCGCTTCGTTTAAATTCAGACTGTATGTTGTAAAAGCATTTAATGTGCTCTTATATTCATTTGCCGATCGAACATAAATGTGGTCGGGATTTGCTCCCGCCGCCGTATATGCGTCATTTGATAAATCATAGGCTAACATTCCATCGGCATCTGTCGCACTTACTACATCTCCATTTGAGTTAACATATACAGGATTACCATCTGCATCTGTCCGAGGCTTTGCGGCCACCCAGCTGTTTGCCGCCGTAAATCGAGTGCCATTTCTCCGCCAATTATAATCCTCATTGGTGAAATTGTAATCTACATCAACTTTCCAATTCGATTTAATATTGACGGTAGCTCCGGCATTAACGTTGATGTAATTCCGGCGCATAATTGCGTCGTTCGCGAATTCATTCTCACTCCAAGGGCTACGTATGGGATTTCCATTTTCATCATATCCCATCGGATACAAAGAACTCCATCTGTACATATATAGCCAAGGATCTGCACTTGTTGAATTCGTCGCGTATGGATAAGTCTTTCTGCGCTGCGAAAACATAGCTCCGCCACGTAGAGTCAAATATTTTCCGAGATCACTTGTTACGCGTACCGCGCCGTTATATCGACTAAACTTGTCAGAATTGCCAGGCTTCAACATGCCACTTTGCTCGACGAGACCGAACGAAGTCGTGAACTTCGTCTTTCCCAAATTACCATTTACGGATAAATTATGATTTTGCGTAGGTGCCCATTCCTTAATCATATAATCATATGGATCATACGTTCGCACCCCATATTTTCTAGTGGGAAATGCAGGATCAACATACCAATCTCTGCCGTATACGGTTGGATCATCGGCGCCTATAGTCCCTCCGTATTTATTATCCCAATCCACTGCTCGTTCGTAACTCTCTCGAGTAACTCGATAAAAAGCTCCAGTTTCTGTTTCTCCCACACGATCCATTGCATCCACCGTATATTTGAGCGCATTTACTCTCCCCATTTCAAACTTCTTCGAAGGATTTTGGAAAGAGAAATTATTTGAGTAGCTAATATTGACCTTGTCTGACGCTCCTCCTGTTTTTGTGGTTATCAAAATAACACCAAAGGCCGCCTTTGCTCCATAAATGGAAGACGATGCTGCGTCCTTCAAAACCGTGATAGACTCTACATCATCCGGATTTACATACTGAATGCTAGGTATTTCCACATTGTCTAATAAAATTAACGGATTTCCATTTCCCTGTACCGAAGCGATCGCCCCGCGAATTTTCATAACAGGGTCAGATCCAACTTCACCACTTGGCAAAGTAACCGATAACCCAGGTGTAGTTCCCTGAATAGCACGTCCAACATCAGCTATCGGTCGCCCCTCCAAGTTTTCTTTAACATTAATAGACGATACTGCCCCTGTAAGATTACCCTTACGTTGTGTACCATACCCCACAACGACAACCTCATCTAAGGATGTGTTGTCAGATTTTAACGTGACATGTAATGAGTTACCCGAGACAACAAAGTCAGCAGATACATATCCAATATAGCTGAAGCGCAACGTGGTTCCGATCGGAACATCGATGGTATAGTTCCCTTCTGCATCCGTCATCGTGGACTGGGTCCCCCCGACTACTGCCACGGTAGCACCTACTATGGGCCCTTCGACGCCAGTAACCTTTCCGCGCACCGTATTTTGAATGTTCCTTTCTGAGAGAAAGAATGCATCTGCAGAGAGATTATTCCAGTCGACCGTCTTATTCGCTTTGGAGTCTACAGAAGCTAGCATACCCAATGCGACGGAAAATAATAAGGATTTTCTCATGTGATTAGTTAGTTATATTAGTTATCATAATCGGTCATGCATGTTATATCGTAATCACGGTAGATATAAGACAAAACCTGCACTAATATAGTTAAGAATTGTGAAATGAAAAATATTTGTGCATTTTTTAACGTTTTATTGCCGATATATAATAAAAAACGGCACAAATACGTAGTGCGATACATAAAAAAAACCGCCCATTTCAGGCGGCTTTTTCTATCTGGGCCGTTAGGATCTCCCTATAATGCTGTCCCAACACGCACGCCAGAAACCGGTGCGGCGGCACGAAAACCGGCCAACATATGATGGTACACCCGACCAATGGCGGCATTCCACCAATCCGCATAGTTCACCATATTGCCTGCAGCATTCCGAACCACTAGACTTCCTTGGTCGGCGCCGTCGGCACCTATCATCCGGATACGATAATCGATACGGGCGGTTCCGGCCGATATGATTACTGTCTTATTTACCGTTACCGGATGCCAGCCTGTTGCCTCACCAAATGAAACGGGACTTCCAAGGTTTTCCCATTCGCTCTTTTCCCCAGTCTCGTTATCCTTCGTATACTGAAATTGATATTGCAACTTTAATGTTGTCGGCACACCAGGGCTTTCATACAAAAAGTTATAGAATTTTACCCAAGCCGTTGTCCCTGTATATTCAGTGGTCATTTTTGGGTAAGGTGCATCGTTCTTGAACAATACTGGCGGTTTCGCAAAATCGTGGACGACCACATTATACTTTCCAGCAGGCAAATCAAAACGTTGGTCGTAAGCCAATGCCAGATCCGTTACTGCCCCACGGTAGAGCTTTAGATTCACATTACCGGGCTGTGCAGCAAAAAATTTTCCGACAGCTCCGCTTGGTATAAAATTGTATACAGCCAAAGGAGCCGTTTCATTTGTCAACAATTGATCATTCAACTCCACCTTATTTATATTATTCGCAGTGCCTGTTGCAATCGGCACCATATAATGCAACTGAAATTGTGCATCCGTTTCGTCGTTGATCGGTGTCGCGGCATATTCTACCACATGCTTCTCGCAGGATACAGAGATACACACGACTAAAAAAAGCAACCCTATTTTAACTAAATTTTTCATACGTTTTCTATTTCTAAACATAAACGAATCTCGTTATTGCGGCATCTCTCCCGGATAAGCAAACCAAGGGATCGATGTTTGATAATGATCCGCGGTACCAGCTATCGGTTTCAATGTTTCTAATGACTTCAGGTTCCACATGTATTCCGAATTATATCTTGGCCGCAGTCGGTAGCTCGGCGCCCCTTCGTTACGGACATTATACGAAAGTTTTCTTCCTTGGACCTGAGCTGGCCCCAAATACAGGCCTTTATAGACTTTAGAAGGATCCGAGTCCCACTTTTGCTCGACCAATGCCTGCACCCAGCCATTTCCATGCGTTGGATAATCACCCGTATAGCTTATATCGTAGTGATATTTTCGCATATCTACCCAAGCCTCCGGCGCACCCCACGGATATAAAGCAACCCATTTTTGCATCATGATATGCGACAAGCTAAAGTCTGCCAGGTTCTTTACATACGGTCCATCCACATATTGATTAGCCAAGGAGGTAAATAACTCTCTGGTAATTTTATCTCCCCCAGTCGCACTTCCCTCTTTCCCCGGAAAGATATATCGGGCGGTTGTCTCCATATCCGCAGCCACGCCTTTTTTAAATGCATCGAATGCCTGTGTTTTCTGCCCGAGTTTCCAATAGGTCTCTGCCAGACAAAACTGAATTTCACTATACGTTGTCAGTATATAAGGGGCATCGTCCCGATAGATCCATCGCCCGGATCCATCGTGTTCAGTACCGCTGAATGCGGATGCGATATTTCGGCCAAAATAGGAAGGAGCGGTGCCGATCGGCCCGACAGTACCTGAAAAGGAGCCGCCATAGTACCTATAGTTTTTGACACTATCGGCATTATTTAAGTGCTCAAATGTTTTGTTGCTCGTTGTCCCTAACTTGAGCACCGCCCTCGGATCAAAATGCCCAACCTCTTTCAGCAACGTATCGGTTATGATTTGCTTTGCCGCCAGCTTAAACGGATAATAAGGATTTTGATCTAGCCGGATCTTATCGCCGGTGGCTTCGTCATATTCGGGCACAGTCCCCGTTAACACCTGCACCGCCCATTCGTGCTGAAAATACGTGTAGGACAAATTCGGCCTCGCTGTACCCCAATAATTATTGTAATCGTCGTATGGGGCTGTCTGCGATCCTCCAGCAATTTTCACGGTGGCATCATCTGCCGCACTTTGGAAAGCTTTTCCTGCAGCTGTAATCAATTCTTGCGCATACGCATCTTTAAAGTTGGCCTTGTTGGTAAGAGACGCAAGGTTGCGGACGATTACCGCATACGCAAACTTGATCCATTTGTCTTTATCCCCACCATATATAAAATCGTTGGCGCTAATCTTGCTTCCGTAATTGTGATCGTCCGGTCTTTCCAGCAGTTCAACCGCTTTATAAGCCCATTCCCGAACTTGTGCATACACATCCGGTTGATAATCGTACCTGTGTGAGAGTAGTCCCGGGACAAAAGCGTCTTTCAACGGCACTTCGCCGTGTACCTTTGTCAATTGATCCCAGCTGAAGGCCTTCAAGGCATACCCAATACCCGCCAACGTCCAATCCTCCGCTTCCAATGATTGATTGATCAGATTTTCCAGATTCATCCCTTGATTCCAGTAAACGATACGCCAGATCTCACCACCGGCATCGCTACCCTCCACGTAGTATTGATTTGCGAAGTTCACGTACGTAGAGGAACTCGTCCCCATCATTTGCGTTAAAGGGCCAATCGCACGTATATCCCAATATAACCCCTGGTATTGTTGTGTTATATTCGCTAAGTATAAATATCCCTCGACCTGTGCGGGAGCATCGATGTTCTTATTCACATCCAAATACTTCTCACAACTTCCAAAAAGGAAAAGCAATGGGAGTACATATAGTAATTTCTTTTTCATGAGTTCCTATCTCTTTAATTCAATGTTAAGCTCAAACCAACGGAAAACCCTCTGGGGTTAGGTAAAGACCAAACGTCGTACCCTTCTCCCCCAGTACCACCCGCAGCTGCAGAAACCGTGTTTCCGACCGCGTCAATACCCGAATAATTGGTCCACGTAAACAAATCGTTACCAACAAAATAAACGTCCATTGTAGAGACGATCTTCGCCCGGCTCAGCAGCCCCTGTGGCAAACGGTAGGATAGGCGCAGTTCTTGCATGCGCAGATAGTTGACCTTCTTTTCTAACCAATCTTCGTCGCCTCCGCCAAATATTGTCGCTCCGTATATTCGGTAGTCGAGCGCAATCGTATTTTTTGTCGGATTATCGCTGTTTTCGTTTCCATCTCGCAATACGCCGTCGAACACGTAGGGTCCACTGTCCCGTAGAGCAACAGACTCCCAGCTAGTCCCGTTTGTCATCATGGTACGCTTCGTACCATTGACCACTGTCGCTCCAAAGCGGCCGGCAAACAATGTCGATAAGCGCAGGTTTTTATAGCTGACGCTCGAGGTGATCCCAAATCGCACCTTTGGCTCGCGATCGCCGATGACCGACCATGTCGCCATCGGTATCGGCAAGCCCGTGGTTGGATTGATCAAGACCTGCCCCTTGTCGTTCCGTTCGTACGCCAATCCTGTCAACGAGGTAATCGGCTGTCCCACCATAATCCCATTCCGGATATTTCCAGAATTCCACGTATAGGCATTGTAATACTCGGTTACGTTGTCAGGAAGGTAAAGCACTTTCGAAAATCCCCTAGACGCGTTAACACCTACATTCCAGGTCACACCATCAGGCACTTTAATGATATCGCCATCAATATGCCCTTCCCATCCCCAGGTCTTGAACGATCCTACATTCATATTATTCAACACGAACCCGGTGGCATAACTTAAGCGAAAGCCTTTTACAATCTGGTCCTCATTTCGGGTACCGAAATAGGTAAAGCTAGCGTTCAGCCTGTTGCTGAACAGCCTAAGATCTATACCCGCTTCATGGGCTGTTGTCATCTCCGGACGAAGATTGGGGTTCGGCCCCGTTGTTCCATACTTGAAACCGCCCCCCGTCAAGCCTGTTCCCACCAATTGCGGATCGATCTCTAGGGGACCAGCGTCTTTACCGACCTGCGCTAGCGATCCTCGGAGTTTAATATAATTGATCGCAGGGATAGCCTTCATAAATTTCAAATCCGATAAAATAAACGATCCTTCGATAGCCGGGTAGAAATAGCTGTTATTATTCAATGGTAACGTCGATGACCAATCGTTACGGCCACGCAACGTAATAAACGCGATATTGTTGTACCCCAGTTCAAATTGACCGGAAATCGCCTGAATTCTTCTCTTGGTGTTTCGCTGGGTTGCGGTCTGTGTATCGGGATTGGTATTATTGATAGATTGAAAATCAGGGACTATAAAGCCTGTACCATTAGAAGCCGACCGCGTGATCGCATTTTCCAACTGGTGGTAGCCTACCTGTCCGGAAAAAGAAAACTTGTCATTAAAGAACTTATTGTTGTATCCTGCCAGGAGGTTAACAGTCGGATCCGAAAAGTTGGACTGCACTAAATTGTACTGCCCCAGGCCTGCATTTCGGTTAAAGTAATAGGGGTGCGTCGACGTTTCGAAGGTTTGCATCCCGACATCCCATCCAATCTGTGCGCGGACAAACGAATTCTTTACAGGCGTCAGATTCAGGGCTATATTGCTGAGAAAACGATCCGATTTGTCAAAGAATTTATTTTTATTCATCGCGAACAATGGATTAAGCAGATCTTCATCCACGTAATAATCCGGTACTTTCATATGGCTCCCGTCGGCAGCGAGATAATTCGCCATGTTATCAACCATAGGCCATAACATGGCCCGATACAACGGACCGTCGGTACCCCGTAACACTTTATTATTGCTTGTCTTCGTATATTGTATCGCGCCTTCGAACTTCAACCATTCCGTTATCTGAGCTTGCCCGGCCAGACTTAGATTTGTCCGATCGTACCCGGTCGTTTTTAACACTCCGTTTTGGTTTAGTTGCGAAAATCCTGCCCGAATGGTAGCTTTATCCGATCCGGCTTCGACAGACGCATTGTGCCGGGCCGAAAATCCGGTTTGCAATAATGCACCGATGTTATCATATAGCTGCATGCCCTCCGGATACAAGCCGCCGAATTTTGAGGTAAAATAATAGTTTGTGGTTCCGTAATTTCCGTTGGCGTATTTGGTCTGCATGTCTGGGTATCCATATGCTTCATCCCATTTGAAGTAATTCCCGTAATTCACCCGGCCTTTGCCTGCCCGTCCCTTTTTTGTCGTGATAATGATGGCACCATTAGAAGCGTCAGAACCATATAGAGCAGCGGCAGCAGCTCCTTTTAACACGGTGACAGACTCCACATCTTCCGGATTAAAATCGTTACCTCTTGACGCAAAGTCTAAATTCCTAACCGAATACGTATCCGATCCGCCCCCCGCCATTCCTCCCAGCGGGTCAAAGGTAGAGTTATTCATCGGCACACCATCAACGACATACAGCGGCTGGTTGTTTCCGGAGATCGACGTGATATTCCGCAAAACAACCGTTGTCGATGCACCCGGCGCACCGCTAGTCGATGTCACGTTTAAGCCCGGTACACGTCCGGCTAATGCCGAAATAAAGTTCTCACGACCAGATTCACTGATAACGGCACCATCCACCTGCTGCACAGACGATCCGACAGCACGCGCGATACGCTTAACCCCAAATTCAGCGGTGACCAAAACTTCTTCCAGCGCGCCCTCCTGCATTTCCAAGGCAACGGCAATCTGCCGACTCGCGCCAATAGTAACGTCTTTCGGACGATACCCTACACTTGTAAACCGAAGGACGGCTCCTCGCGATGCTTGGATCTCAAAACGCCCGTCGGCATCAGTCTGCGTAGATGTGGATGTACCGACTACGGTTACCGACACTCCCGAAGCGGGACTACCACCCACCCGTACGACGCCCTGAACAGTCTCTTGTTCGACCGCCGTACGCGGATCAAAGACTGCCGCGGAGAGGCTCCAATAGCTTGATGCATGCGCCCTATCCGGAGGCATAGACGCAGCCACCCCCAACGCAATAGAAAACAGCAAGGATTTTCTCATGTTTAGTTAATTAATTGTTAGTTAGTAGTTTGTTAATAAGTGATCTATCGATCCGTTTCAGTAAGAAAATGCATGTTTATAACACAAAAACATCATAAATTGCTAAAACATGCACCAATATACCCAATAAATGTTAATAATCAAACATTTATGCCTTTTTTAACGATTTTTTGTCGAAACAAAAAAAAACACGCACAAAGGCGTGTTTCTTGTTCCAAGATTAGTAACTCTATTACTCAAAATCCGCATAGAGGAGATATTTCTTTCGCATGGCTTTATAGACTTCTAGATCCTTTGTCCAGCTTTTTCGGATTTCTGCTTCACTTTGACCGGCGATGACCTGCTTACGCAGCTCATCTGTGCCAGCTAACTTATCAAAGAAAGCTGCACGAGAAAAGAATTTACTTTTGTCCGGCATCTTCTGATAAAAGTCCAAAAGATAAGTCAGTGTAAACTGCTGCTTATTCGGATCCAGTCCGCGAAGGTCTAAACCATACATCTTCTCTCCTTTACCTTCCACATGCTTTGCCATGCCCGCCTTTTCTCCAGGCGTGAATGTAAAGTCGCCGTACAATGGATCGTTAAAACCGACGACCTGAAAGGGCCAATCCGTACCACGTCCGACCGATATATCTGTACCTTCAAACAGACACAATGACGCATAGAGACGAACCGAAAGATGATTGGGCAGGCTCGGTGATGGGATCACCGGCAGTTCATACATCATCCCATGATTCCAATTCTGCACAGGAATCACTGTCAACTGACAAGACCGGCCAGCTTCCAGCCACTTCTCTCCGTTGATCATTTTAGCCAGTTCGCCCACCGTTAGTCCGTGAACCATCGCGATCTTATGAAAGGAGACATTCGATTTAAACTTGTCATCTTTGCGAACCGGACCATCCACCTGATCACCACAGGGATTCGGCCGGTCCAGTACAATAAGCTCTTTATTGTGTTTTGCACATAACTCCATCACCCGATGAAGAGACGTGATATATGTATAGAAACGGGCACCTACATCCTGCAAGTCAAAAATCATGACGTCGATAGACTGCACGATGGAATCCTGCTTGGCATTCCCGCCGTACAACGTAAACAACGGCAATCCAGTCTTCTTATCCACATCGTTACTTACCTTTTCTCCACGTTCTACATCCCCCCGAAAGCCATGTTCCGGTGCGAAGCCAAATTTAAGGTCCACTTTTTCACGTAACAGAACGTCCACCAGATGTTCTTTTTCAGGACCGACTACAGAGGTCTGATTCCCCATAAGTCCAATTTTCTTTCCTTTCAACAGGGGTAAATATGCGGCGAGCTGGTCTGCAGCAGGGCGGATCATGTTGGTATCTTGGCTGGAATCCATCACACCCTCGCTTACGGCAGTTTGCTTGTTTCCCGCTGTACACGCAGCGAAAGAAAACAGCAATAGGACAAAAAGCATGCACTTATTTTTCATATTTATGCGTTTTTAATTGTACAACAAACATAAACAAGAAGATCGACAATTCCTGAAAAAAGCAAAAAAAAGCCGGAGGTCGACCTCCGGCTTTCTTCACTTAATCTTTTTTGTCCCACCAAATCGGTTCATTGATGTACGTTGGCAAGTCGTAATTAGGAGCAATCAACCGCAATTGCGCACTGTTGAAGTTCAACTCATACGAAGCCATGGCGAAGCGTCGAGGCCAATCCGTTGCTGCAGGATAGGACTGGGTGTACACATGCGTTGGTCGTTTATAGCCCTTATAAATACCTGTCGCTTCATTGTAATTTCCGTTTTCATCCGTACAATAGTTCATACGGCGCATATCGACCCACTGCTCGGGGGAATACGAAAGTGCGATATATTTTTGAATCATCACATGACTTAGTGTCAACGTCCCCGGATCCTGTACCACGGAGGTGCTCGCCAAAAAGGCGTCGATCTGCGCTGCCGTTATACCCATGATTTGCATATGAATCTTAATACCTTCTTTATATGCCGCTAAGGCTAGGTCACGTTGGCTCTTGCGCAGGCGAACCTCGGCCTCGATAAATTTCATTTCTGCCCCGGTCAGTAACAACCCTTTAGAATCCTTTTTATTGTACCAAGTACCCGTCGACAAGATCCGTCCATTGGCTGCCTTTGCTTCTCTTAACTGCACGTATACGGAATCCGCATTATCAAATTTGTTTGTCTTCGAGTCATACGCATAAGCGACCGGTCCAGTTAGCACCTTCTCTGAAGCGAAGTCAACCCCTATAGAAGCCCTCATGGTGCCGTCTCCCTCTTGAGAGCGCGGTACGAGCAGCGGGAACCGAGGATCTTCCATATCATTCGCACCCGTCGGCGCACCGGTATAGTTGTTCTGAATGTAATCGATATAGAGTTTCGATACGCGGGTAGATGCCGATGTATTGACATATTGTAAAGCCGACTGACTGGTAGATGTTGTTGTTGCACTCTGATCCACGTACTGATAAATGGTGGACTCTGCAGCCGTTTTCGGAGCATTTTCCAATGCCGCAAGTACCGCATCTGGATCGTAAACAGACTTTTTATTCAGGTGCGAAAGAAACCTTGCCTTCAATCCATAGGCAAGCTTGATCCAATTATCGACATTGCCTTTATTGTAGGTGTCGCCCGCGGTCAACGCTGGAGCAAACTCACCTTGATCTTTTTTCAATTCTACGATGGCTTCCTCCAGCAATTTGAAAACTTCTCCATACACGTATTCCGCGTCGTCAAATTTGGGGGTCAAAATGTCTCTGTTGTCGAATTCTTGATAAGGCAACACCCCATAATAATCGGCCAGATAGCCAAAACCCCACGCTTTTATGATTTTAGCAACCCCTACATAATGATGGGCCTCCATCCGTTGTGCCGCTTCCATCATCGGTTGGAGATTGACCGCCGTATTTACGTACCAAGCCTGCCACGGCCAATTGGCAGCAGATGCATCAGAATACCACCGTGTCAATAGGTAGTTTCTCGTTGAAGCCCCATATGTATTCGCTAGCTGATGCGTGACATGTGCCGCGCGTGTGCCCGCACTTTCATAACCATCAGCGAATTGAGCCAATATAGAAGGCAACCTTTGTTCTGCATTCGGCTTGTCTGCTGTACCACTGTTTGGATTATCGTTTATATCGAGCCATTTGTCGCAAGATGAGAGCGATAAAACGGCTGTTGCTGTCACTAAATAAAGTATCTTTTTCATGCCACTAGAATTTTAAGTTTACGCCAAAAGTAAAACCGGCAGTCGCGGGTACGCCTGCGTAATCAATACCGACCGAACCGGAGCCAACTACCCCTGCACCTGCAGCGGACGTTTCCGGATCTACTCCTGAGTAATTTGTCAACAGCCATAAGTTTGTACCCATCGCGTTAAACGTTGCGCCTTTTATGAATTTTGATTTTGCCAGCACATCTTTCGGCAAGGAATAGCTCAGGTTTACAGAACGCAAACGAAACCAATTGACCTTCTCAATAAAATGTGGGGTATGCTTAGCATAAACATCCTTATAATACGCTTCGCTGGCTACAACATCGCGCGTAACGGCTTCATATTGCTTCGTGTCCGGATTGAGCGCCATTCCCGTGAATTGGATGGTTTCTCCTCTGTTGGCCGTTTGCTTGCTCGTACCGTATGTGGTCATTAAATATTCGGAAGCGTTATATACATCCCCACCTTTGCGGAAATCAAATAAAAACGACAGGTCCCAATTTTTATAGGTCAGGGAGTTGTTCCATCCGCCGATAAAATCAGGCTCCCGGTTACCGACATACGTTGTTGTGGACGACGATGTCAATGGCATTCCAGTTTTCCAATCCAACAACAAGTTACCTTCTGTATCCCGTTGCCAAATAGATCCACTGATCCCCATAAAGTCTCCATTGTTATACGATGCAGCCTTTCCTGTTCCGACCTGAACATCCGTGACGTACAGAATATCCAATCCGCCGATCAATTCGGCCACACGTCCGTTATTGTGGGATAGATTCAACGTGGTATTCCATGCAAAATCACCTCGTTTAATCGGTGTTGCCGTTAACGATAATTCAAATCCTTCGTTGTTTAACTCGCCGATATTATAATACGTTAAGATATATCCCGTTGCATTGGAAACACGCGGTTGAAGGATCTGATCAACGGAATTGGTCTTATAATAGGTAAACTCCAATCCAATCGCATTCTTCAAGAACCGTAAGTCGGCACCAATCTCAAACGAGTTCGTACGTTCGGGTTTTAATTGGTCATTACCGCGGGTCCAGTGGTTCCTAAACCCTCCACCTATGGTTAATTCTGGGCCAAACAGGCCAGTGGTGGTCACATACGCCGGCGCGTCTTTTCCCACAGACGCCCAAGACGAGCGTATTTTCCCGTAGGTCAAGATATCGTTCTTCTCAAACAGCTCCGTGAAGATTAACGATCCAGATAAAGAGGGATAGAAAAACGAACGGTTCTGTACAGGTAACGTCGATGACCAGTCGTTCCTACCCGTCGCATTCAAATAAGCAATCCCCTTATAACCTACGCGGAAATCGCCATAAACACCTACGATCCGGCGGTTGTTATACACCTGCGAGTAATACTTATTTTCATTTTTGAAGTTTTCCATACTCTCAAAACCGGCCAACTCAAAACTTTCCCCACGTAGAGAAGACGACTTGATCTTGGTATCTTCAGCATTATTACCCACCAACAAATTAAAATCCCAATCGTTAAACTGTTTTTTAAAGTTCAACATCAAATTGCTGTTCAGGTATTGGTATTTTTTGTCCGTGTTCGACATCATCCCATTTTGCCAGGCCAACTTTACGCTCGATCCAGGGGAGACAAGCGTATTAAATTGGGAGGTATAGTTGTCCACACCCAAGCGGTAGGTAATATCAAACCAATCGGTCACACTAATATTCGTGTAAATATTTCCTAAGATTCGGTCTGTTTTATCTGTTTGCGGATTTTTATAAATGAGCCAATACGGGTTATCCGTATTATTCTCTAAAGCAATCTGAGGCAATAGCAACTTATTCCGCCCATCCCCAGTCTGGTAATCTTTCATATTATCATTTCCGGGCCAGATCAAAACGGATTCCATGTATCCGTTTCCAGACGAGCCCCACAGCCCGGAACCGGTCAATGTTTTACGCGTATCACTCATGGAGTAAGAAGCGTTGGCACCAAATGTAAATTTGCCTAACTTCTGTTCTCCGTTAAAACGCACGGTAGACCGGTTGAAATCCGTCGTGGGTACCACTCCTGTTTGGTATATATTCGACCCCGACAGGTAAAAATTCCCCTTTGCCGAGCCACCAGACACGTTGAACGAATTATCATACATCTGAGCAACTTCATAGAAGTCTTTCATATTGTTGTATCGTGTTTCTCCTTCGGCAAAAGCGTCGCCCCAGGACTCAAATGTCTGACCAACAAACTTGTTGTTATAATAGGATCCCTGTTTATACTGGGTCTGTTGTTCAGGCAGCTTGTTCACCCAGTTCACCCCAAAACGGGAGCTGATGCCCACTTGAGTACTTCCTTCCGTTCCCCTTTTGGTCGTGATAACGATGGCTCCAGCCGCCGCACGCAAGCCATATAACGCAGCAGCAGCGGGGCCTTTTAGCACCGACATGGATTCGATGTCTTCTGGATTGATATCCAGCGCTCGATTCCCATTTGTCGTTGAAATATTGGTGTTGCCGTCGAATGCAGAATTGTCGCCCTGACCGGTCGAATTATCCATCGGGATACCATCAATCACAAACAAGGGCTGATTGTCGCGCTCCAATGACGTTCCTCCCCGAATCACGATATTCGCGGAAGCACCAGGCGCACCTCCCGAGTTGGTCACATTAACCCCAGCGATCTTGCCATTCAAGGAGTTAATGACGTTCGGATTTTTGTTTTTCATCAATTCGTCGGCCTTGATATCTTGTACCGCATAACCCAAAGCCTTTTTCTCTTTCTTGATCCCGAGCGCCGTCACCACAACCTCGTCGATAGCCGTATCGTCGCCCTCCAATTGAACCGTGATCTGATTTGTCGTTGCAAGCACATCTTTGGCTTTAAATCCGACCGCCGTAAACCGCAACGTACTTCCGGCAGGTGCCGCGATGGAGAACTTTCCTTCTTGATTCGTTTGCACAACCGTTGTTGAACCGACTACGGCCACTGTTACGCCAGAAAGCGGCCCCGACGCATCTCGAACGGTCCCGGAAATTTGATTTTGAATGACAACACTTGCTCTGGGGAAGATTGCCCGTTTCGTCTCCGTCTTGGTCGGTCGAAACCCGGCATACGTGCTGTGTAGGGCACACCCGAAAGCCACTGTTAAAAGTAGCGCTTTGTTCATATTAGTTCGTTTTGGGTTTAATTCATAAAAAGGCTTATGCAGTCTTTTCACTATTTATGAAACAATACTAGAACATTTTTCACAAACACGCAACATTTTGCAGACATTATTTCTGAAAAACCACGAAAAGTTACAGAAATACCGGCACACCATTGCAAACAGGCATAAAATCGCAAAAACAAGCGAACAAATTTAAAAAAAACAGGATTAGTTTAAGACAAGGCTTCCGGTAAGGCCCAAATTAAGCCGTAACTGATGCATAAATACATCGCCAGGATCCGATTTTTGCGTGATATAATCTGGATCTGTTTCCTTCCACCATTTGGTACCTTTAAAAGTCTGATATTCATGATGACCGATCACATATTCAATCGGGTATTTTGCCATCAAGTACTTAACCAGCGCGGTATTCGCCAGCAGTTGGGCATCCGTCAATGGGTAACGTGCGGAGCCGATATTTTCGATCCCGATGGCACAGTAATTGAGCCCGATGGTATGGCGGGCAAAAGTTGTTTCGGGCAACAATTGGAAGATCGTCCCGTCGCGTCCGATCACGAACTGTGCAGACACATTCAATGAACTGGCTTTTTGGAGATTCGGACGCCCCGGCAATTCCACAGGGTCGAACGTACGAAACGTTTTATGGACAGATAGCACATCGGTCCAATGCACCACCACGATTTTAGGAACAATCTCTACCGAAGGCCTTTTAATACCATGCCGACTTTTCAGGTATTCCAAAGAAAGCTGTTCCCGCTTTGCATTCCACGTAACGGGACGTTGCACGATCTCCGGACGTTCCTGTGCCTGTATTGGCCACGAAATCACATAGAGTAAAAACATGATCCACAAACTAAATACCCGCATACCCATAAAAACAAAACTACCTAAAAAATTAAGGTAGTTCTGTAAAGAGTTAGTTATAAACCATTACCGCACTGGCTTCGCCACGTAGTCACTTTCGTTACTTAACCGGTCTACGGCACGTATAGCCACTGCTTTTAATGTCTTGCCATTACGCACACGTGGAAAGCTTTTTTCACTTTGCAAACCGTCCAGAATTTCGTATTCCCACGTATCTCCATATTGCGCATAGGCAACCCACTGAAATACCTGCTCTGGTTGTTTATGTAGCCACTTGGCGAAAACGCTGCTGTTTTCATTGGTCAATAATAACGTGGGCGCAAGGAGTGGGCTTGCATTCAACCACGGCGTACGAGGGATCAATGCTTTATGCTGATAAGGGCCATTTTTCACGGCTTGTGTCATACTCGGGCTCTGCAACAAGCCCGCGATGCTCCAGTGCACAGCCCCAATACTATTTGGAATAAGCTGCCGTGTCGCCTCGATCTGCCGTACTATCTCTTGAGGCCGATTGGCCGAGCGTACTTCGACCGTATTCAGTCCGGGCCAAACGTGACGCTTTTGCGTATTTTCCGATTCCCACCATTTCAACAACGCCGTAAAACTCTGGCGCGCCGGCTCTATAGGCCAATAAAGCTGAGGAGTAAAGTAATCGATCCATCCTTTGTTCAGCCACAATTTCGCGTCGGCATACAATTCATCGTATTGAGACGATCCTGTGATGCCGGCCGGATATCCTGGTTTCCAGATACCGAACGGACTGATCCCGAACTTCACGTAGTTCTTTTCCGCTTTTATTCCGTGGTATACCCGTTCAATAAATTTATTCACTTGATCTCGACGCCAATCGCCGCGCGATAGTGTTCCTCCGGTTCTTTTGTATGCATTCCACGAAGCGTCATCTGGAAAATCCGCTCCACCATTGTAGCTGGCATAGGGATAAAAATAATCATCGAAGTGCACGCCATCGATGTCATAACGTTTCACAATGTCCAGCACGACTTTAGCGGCGTGATCTTGGGTTTTCGGATTAGCCGGATCAAACCAATACATACCGTTGCGTAAACGGACGACCATTTCTGGAGCTTTTCGTACCATTGACTCGCTCGTTACGGCGCCACCTGTTGCATGGTGCGCCCGATAAGGATTTAACCAGACATGGAGTTCTAGACCGCGCTTATGTGCCTCTTCTACCCAAAATGTTAACGGGTCGTAATACGGGTCGGGACGTTTTCCAATCGCTCCTGTCAAAAAGTAAGACCAAGGCTCATACGGACTATCGTACAGGGCATCTCCAGAGGGACGCACCTGAAAGATCACCGCGTTGAAATTATTTTCCTTCAGGAAGTCGAGAAGACGGATTGCCTCCCTTTTTTGTGATTCGGTATTGTAATTGTTCTTTGTTGGCCAGTTGATGTTCGCTACCGTGGCCACCCAGGCACCGCGGAACTCTCGGGAAACTGCGGGCAACGTGACCCGTAACGGTGCTTCGACCACCTCTTTCTTTTCGGTTACGGTTGTCTTCGTAACCACTGGTGGAGCGACTATAGCGGGAGATTGGGTAGCGGGGACTGAATCACTTTTCACGACCTCTACCGTTGGTGATTTCAGTTCTTTTGCCGCTTTTTTATTCTTACGCGATGCACAAGAAAACAGCACAATTGAACATAGTAATGTCAGCGCTGCTGCACTTTTTATCGGTTTTAAGTTCATAGAATGCAAAACTACACTTTTCCTCCTACAACTACGAAACATGCTTTTACTTTACCGTCACCGCACGGAAAAGTTACACCACTCGTTCTCCCTCAAAATAAACTTGTTGCACCTGAAAGTCTGCATCAAAAACCAGCACATTTGCCCATGATCCGGTATGCAAATTGCCTATATCGTCCCGCGAAATCAGCTCAGCGGGATAGGTGGTCGCCATACGTATCGCTTCGTCCAACGGAATGCCCACCTGCGTCACGCTGTTTTTGACGGCTTGCAAAAGCGTGAGTGCCGATCCGCTGAGCGTCCCATCCGGCAGTGCGTAATGATCACCCCGGAAGACATGCTGATAAATACCTTTACGGCATTCGGCCACCGCATCGGTAATTAAAAACAGACGACGCCCCAACAGGGATTTGCTGACTTTAACAGCTTGAAAATCCACGTGTATACCGTCGACGATGATGGACGAACACACCCTGGGGTGACGAAACACAGCGCCCGGAAGCCCCGTGTCCCGATGATGGAAAGCCGACATGGCATTCCACAGATGGGTAACTGCCTTTATCCCCTGTTCAAAACCTTGCTCTGCCTGCTCAAATGTCGCTGCGCTGTGACCCGCGCTTAGCAGGATGTCGCGATCTAACAACAAATTTGCACTGACCTCGTCCAATAACTCCGGTGCTACCGTCATCATCTTAACACTACCATTATCTTCCTCCAGCAAGTCGTTAACCTGCTCGACAGATGCCGAAACGATCAGTTCCGCCGGATGTGCACCTCGTTTGGCAGCATTCAAGAACGGCCCCTCCAGATGTAAGCCCAAGGTTGTTCGTGGGGCCGCGGCCTGGAAAACACGAATGGCTGTTTTGAAGACTGCTATCGTGTTGGTTGCCAAGGTGAGCATATACGATGTACAACCCTGCTTGAGCAAATGGCGCTCAATGCGGTGTAGACTTTCCACAGTCAGCTCGGCCGAGAAAAGATCCGTGCCCGCGCCATAAATCTGAAGGTCAACAAGTCCGGCACAGATATTCGCTTTGTGTACATCGATCTTCCGATAGCCGTCCGGCACGGCATGCCGCGGGAATATTCCGTGTATGCGGTCGTCCTCTATCAGCAGCGCGTGGCCTAAAAACGTGTCGTCCCCGTTAAAGATCTGCCCATTAACCAACGCGATTTTTTTTGTTTCCATCCGTTTTTTTTGTGTGGTGTGTTTCCAATCGATTCGTGCATTCGCGCACGGTCGATGTAGCCAATTTAGCGATTTTGATTTACTTTTTTCGATCGCCTTTTCTACTTCCGCCGAATATCGGCGCAGGCACAATGAAAAATCGCCCAAATCTGTCGTTGGTTTTCGGCATCTACCTTATTGAAAGGTCGCAACAATTTTTCGTTAAACAGTTTGTTTAATTGCTTACTTTTCGCTAAGTTCAATTTACTTTTCCCGAGCTGACCTATCTTTCTTTCTGCCCACTATTTTTCCAGACAAAGTCCGTTAAAGTCCGCTGAAGTCCGTTAAAGTCCGTTGAAGTCCGCTTTAACTGGCATACAACTGGCACACAAGTTCGAGACAACGATGAAGGGGCCTCGACTGGTGCTCGACAACATTTCGGGTTCTGTTCGACATCTGTTCGTGTCGTTGCCGAATAGTTGCCGAACATGGCTCGAAGGGCACTCGAACATGTCCCGAAGAACACTCGAACATGGCTCGAGCATGGCTGGGTTGCAAGTCGAATACAGCCCGACCAATCCGGTTTGTTTATATCGCACGCATAGGATGCTGATAATAACCTAAGACACTGCGAAACCAGCCAGTCGCGCTATATCTTGAACAAGGTTTGATTTTTCGGATTCTGCATTGTAAATTAGCCTGATGAAACCCAACGAACATCAACCGGAACTTTCCAGGTCTTCAAAATTCAATAGGAAAGCGATGCGCATCATGAATATCGTTGCCATCTCGGTTTTTATCTTGGGCATTATCTACAAACTATTTTTTTCCAATTAATTTGCTATGTCACAAAAACAGATTTTAAATACCGTAGAAGCACCTGCTGCAATCGGCCCGTATAACCAAGCGATCCAGGCAGGAAATACCTTATATGTATCCGGTCAGATCCCATTAATCCCCGAGACAATGGAATTGGTCAACACCGGTGTTGCGGATGAGGCCCACCAAGTTTTAAAAAATGTGGGTGCGATTTTACAACACGCGGGCTACACGTTCGAAGACGTTGTCAAAGCGAGTATTTTTATTGCCGACATGGGAGATTTTGCGACGATTAACGAGGTATATGCACAGTATTTTACGGACAATCAGCCGGCGCGTGAATGTGTCGCCGTCAAGACTCTTCCCAAGAATGTGAACGTCGAAATTTCCGTTATCGCCTGGAAAGCTTAGCCTGTGGAGTATCAACAAGAAACAACGAGCCGCAGAAGTTATTTTCTAGCGGCTTTTTTAGCTCCCTTTATTTGGGGGTTTATGGCTATTCCTGTACGTTGGGTCAAACCATGGCCAGCCGACGACATTCTAAACTTCCGCATCCTAGTGGCATTGGTAGCCCTCTGGACGTTTATACTGCTCTTTCGGCGAGCCGCGTTGCAACAAGATGTGCGCCGCTTTCGGTCCTTGTCGGGAAAGGAAAAGAGGAACGTATGTTGGCTAACTTTACTGGCTTCGATTTTCATTTTCGGTAATTGGTATACATATATTTATACCATAAATAGCATCAGCGTACAGGCCGCCGCCTTTGCCTACATGATCTGTCCCTTGATCACGACGCTGTGTGCTTTTCTCATGCTGCGAGAGCAACTCACAGGGGTGAAATGGGCTGCATTAGCGCTGGCGTTGGTTAGTGTTTGCCTTCTAGCCAGCGGATCGTTCACCGATGGACTATGGTCGCTGGCTATCGCAGCCTTCTATGCTTTCTACCTGATTACACAACGCGTACTGCAAGGATTTGACAAACTTCATATTTTAGCGGTCCAATTGGCGATTTGCAGCCTATTCCTCTTGCCCATTCTGTATGTACAAGGGCATCCCATCCCACAAGGTTTCACGTTTTGGGGTACTATTGGTTTTATTGCAGTAGTGTTCACAATCATCCCGCTATTTCTCAGCATGTATGCATTGACCCGGATATCATCTAGCACAACGGGCATCTTGCTGTATGTCAACCCGCTTATCGCATTCGGATTGGCGATCTTCTATTTTAATGAACCGATGGACCCGCATAGGTACATCGCTTATGGCATCTTGCTCGTTGCTATTTTATTATTTAACGGGCAAACTATCCGTCATTTGCTTTTCCCGCAACGATGAGTTAGCCCGTAGTTTCGTAACCTAGTGCATTCACGTGGGGGAGGGGAGAAAAAGTCGGCAGGTGTCGCTTTTCTTTTCTGGCAAGCGTTTAAGTAGCAAATAAACTAAAAAACACGCTTATGAAAAGCATCTGGGTTGCAATTGTGCTAGGCATCTACCTTCCGTTTCTATTGGGTTGCGAAAAAACCAGTGAGCAAAACCGGGCCGCTGACGAGGCTCATTTGACCATGCTGCGCACGGAAATGGAAGCCTATGTGAAAGACAAGACCTGTTCGGATACCGAAGATTGGGCTTTTGTCGCCGTAGGGAATAAGGCGTGTGGCGGGCCTCAGTATTATATGGCCTATCCCAGCACGATAGATATTCCGGCATTCTTAGACGCTGTAGCCACATATACAGACGCAACCGATGCGTTTAACAAAAAGTATACTATCGTTTCCGATTGCATGTTCGTATCGCCGCCTAAGGCCGTGCATTGCGACGACGGGAAACCGCTCCTTATTTATGCTAACGATAGTTTCTCGGGCCTATGAGATATATCAAACGCAAGGAATAAGGAAAGGCTTACCCCTGCTCATGCTAAGAAATTAATTTTGTAAATTAGCCTTTCTTACGCATGGCTGATTTATCTGTAATTACCCCCATTGAGTACCTGAAAGGAGTTGGACCGCAAAAGGCGGATGTGCTCAAGAAGGAACTGCAGTTGTTCACGATTGGTGACCTACTGCAGTACTATCCGTTCCGTTATATCGACCGCACCCAGTTTCATAAAATCCGGGAGATCCATTCGCAGATGCTGGGTGCCCAGATTATCGGCCGTCTGGTCAGTGTACAGGAGGTGGGCGAAAAGCGAGCGAGAAGGTTGGTTGGTCAGTTCCGTGATGAAACGGGCAGCATGGAACTCGTTTGGTTTCAGAGTCTGACATGGCTCAAGAAAAGCTTAAAGCCGGGGTCAGCCTACATTATCTACGGAAAACCGACCGAATTTAACGGGCAGCTCTCTATAACGCATCCGGAAATGGAGCTTTTCCAAGCGCAGGAGAAAAAAATTGGCAACATGACCATGCAACCTGTGTATTCATCGACTGAAAAACTCAAAAAATTCAACCTGGATACAAAGGGTATTCAACGTCTACAGCAAACGGCGCTGGAAACCGTATACCGCGGACTCTACGATCCATTGCCCACCTACATCATAGAGCAACACCACTTGCTGGCCTATCCGGTGGCTTTGCTTTCCATTCACTTTCCGCAAACGGTAGACGACCTCAACCAAGCCATACGGCGCTTGAAATTTGAAGAGCTATTTTTCATACAATTCCGTTTGCTGCGTACGAAACAACTGAATACGCAGAAGTACAAGGGGCATCGTTTCGATAAAGTAGGGGATAAGTTTAACACATTTTTCAATGAGCGACTCCCCTTCCCGCTGACACAAGCACAAAAACGGGTCATCAAGGAGATTCGGGTAGATACGAACACGGGCGCGCAAATGAATCGGTTGGTGCAAGGGGATGTGGGTTCGGGCAAAACGGTCGTCGCGTTAATGTCAATGCTTTTGGCGATCGACAACGGTTATCAGGCGTGCATGATGGCCCCCACAGAGATACTCGCTCAGCAGCATTTTGCCGGTTTATCGGCCTTATTGGGAGACGGTATCTGTTCCGTTAAGCTCCTTACCGGTTCTACGCCGTCCAAGGAACGACGGACGATCCACCAGCAACTGGAAGACGGTACGCTTGATATTTTGATCGGTACCCATGCGCTGATCGAAGATAAGGTCAAATTCAAAAATATCGGCTTTGTGGTTATCGACGAGCAACATCGTTTCGGGGTAGAACAACGGGCTAAATTGTGGCGGAAGAATGTCATCCCGCCCCACATGTTGGTCATGACCGCTACTCCTATCCCGCGCACATTGGCCATGACGATGTATGGCGACTTGGATATTTCGGTTATTGATGAGTTGCCCGCTGGACGTAAACCCATTAAGACGGTGCACTTCTTCGAAAACCAACGCTTACGTGTATTTGGATTTATGCGTGAGGAGATCGAGAAGGGGCGACAGGTGTATGTGGTATATCCTCTGATCAAAGAGAGCGAAAAAATGGATTTGCTTTATCTGGAAGCGGGCCTGGAGAATCTACAACGGGAGTTTCCACTGCCCACCTACCGAATCAGTATTGTACACGGCAAAATGCCGGTTAAGGATAAAGATTTCGAGATGCAGCGCTTTGTAAAAGGAGAAACCCAGATCATGGTTGCCACGACGGTAATTGAGGTCGGCGTAAATGTCCCCAATGCGTCGGTTATGGTGATTGAAAATTCAGAACGTTTCGGTCTGTCCCAGCTTCACCAGCTCCGCGGTCGGGTTGGACGCGGCGCCGAACAGTCGTTTTGCATACTCATGTCGGGCAATAAATTGAGTAAAGAAGGACGGACACGCTTAGAAACGATGGTCCGCACTTCGGATGGCTTCGAAATAGCAGAAGTAGACCTGCAGTTGCGTGGTCCCGGAGACCTTTCGGGTACACAACAGTCGGGTGTACTGGAAATGAAAATCGCCAATCTGACTGCGGACCAAGCGTTGTTGACCGAAGCACGAAACGCGGTGATTTCCATCTTCAAGGAAGATCCGAACTTGCAACAGGAAAAAAACCAGCTACTCGTTCATTATCTTTCCCAACGCAGCCCTGGGATTTCCTGGGATAAAATCTCGTAGCATGTTGCAACTAGTACAGCAAGTTATTGTAGGGGTACCGCGCGTTGTGTAGCTCTACAACAATTTGATACATTTTATCTTTGAACTCTTCCACATTAATTTTGTCGGTTGCCGAGATGAAAATGGCCGGATCGGAATTTTTTGCCATCCACGAATTTTTAAAATCGTCGAGGGTCACTTTTATTTCTTCGCCGTCCTCCCCTTCCAAGACGGGCGCTTTGTAGGCATCGATCTTATTAAAGACCGTTACGACAGGTTTATCCAACGCCCCTAATTCTTTAAGGGTTTCGTTTACGGCCTGGATATGGTCTTCGAAATTGGGATGGGATATATCGACTACGTGAACCAATATATCGGCTTCGCGGACTTCATCCAATGTAGATTTAAAGCATTCTACTAAGTGGTGCGGCAACTTGCGGATAAATCCGACGGTATCCGAGAGCAAAAAAGGCAGGTTGTCAATCACGACTTTACGCACCGTCGTGTCCAATGTCGCGAAAAGCTTATTTTCAATGAGCACATCCGATTTGGATATCATGTTCATAATGGTCGATTTACCGACATTCGTGTAGCCGACCAGTGCGACGCGGATCAGCTCACCACGGTTTTTGCGTTGCGTTTCGTTTTGCTTGTCAATTTGTTTCAACCGATCCTTTAAGAGGGATATTTTAGTTAAAATCATCCGCCTATCGGATTCAATCTGACTCTCCCCTGGGCCACGCATACCGATCCCCCCTCGCTGTCGTTCTAAGTGAGTCCACATTCGTGTTAGCCGAGGTAATAGGTATTGCAGTTGTGCCAGTTCCACCTGCGTTTTTGCTTGAGCCGTTTTTGCATGTTTTGCGAAGATGTCAAGGATCAAATTGGAACGGTCCAATACTTTGATCTGAAATTCGCGTTCGATATTCCGCAGTTGCGAAGGCGACAATTCGTCATCGAACACGACCATGTCGATCCCTTCGGCGACAATATAGGCTTTTATCTCTTCGAGTTTTCCACTTCCAATGAATGTCGCCCGATCGGGATAAGCCAGCTTCTGTGTGAAGACCGCGTGGGTAATACCACCAGCAGTTTCCACCAAGAACGCTAATTCTTCTAGATATTCCTGCGCCTTGGCCTCCGTGGTATCGGGCGTAATTACAGAAACCAATACGGCGGTTTCCGGTTTTATAGCGGTATCGTATATTTTTGTTCTTGCCATGTGTACAATTTTGGAGGAGGGACAGACTTTCTCCCATCCTATTAACGTAGATGCAAAGATAATTGTTTTTCATCACTCTTGACACCTGCACGATATTCGGGCAAGTAACTTCATCGATAAATGCGTAAATTTGTATCGATTACTTGTCTGAAAATCGGCCAGTAATCGGGTTTAAGGATATTATCGATGCAGAACAAACAAGTGCAATTTGCAGATTGGGGTTTAGTGGACTATCAAGAAGCGTGGGATAGACAGGAGGCCGTTTTCGCCCGTACATTGGCAGCCAAGCAGGAAAACCGATTGCAGGAAACCGATTTGCCGACGCCAAACCATCTTATTTTTACGGAACATCCGCATGTATACACATTGGGAAAAAGCGGGCATCCCGAATATCTGTTGCTTGATGAAGATGGATTAAAAGCGAATCATGCTACTTTTTATAAGATCAACCGGGGAGGCGACATCACGTATCATGGGCCGGGGCAGATCGTGGGCTACCCGATCTTGGATCTCGACAATTTTTTTACCGACATCCACCTATATTTGCGCACATTGGAAGAGGCGATCATACGTACGTGTGCCGATTATGGAATAGTAGCAGGCCGCTATGAAGGATTTACGGGTGTTTGGATTGATGCAGCGAATGAACGGGCGCGTAAGATTTGCGCTATGGGCGTACGGGCCTCACGTTGGGTTACGATGCATGGATTTGCATTCAATGTGAATGCCGATCTCCGTTATTTTGGACATATTATCCCTTGTGGGATCGACGATAAGGACGTGACCTCCCTCGAACGCGAACTAGGCAAAAAATTGGATATGGAGGAGGTGAAGGCTAAACTAAAACAGCATATTGCTGAATTATTCGGAATGGAACTGATGTAGCGGCTTTCTCGCGGAAGAGTTATGGGGACACTATTGTGTACGCCACGACGTTAACTCTCGTTCCAACATATCGATCTGCTTTTCCAACAGCTGGATATTCTTTTCCTGAACGGCTACTACTTGCCGCAGCGTCTTGATCATATCGGGTTCACTCGCATGAAGCAGTTCTACACTGGATACTGTCGGTGCTGTCGTATCCATACGTCGATACATATCTCCTTCCCCAGTCAGCAGCCAAGCCGGGTCAATATTGGGGTAACCTGCCAATATCTTCAATAAGGTGTCTGAATTAAGTCCCGTTTTTTTCTGTCCTCCCTTAAAATTCGCATATGATAGCCCAAGGGCAAGGAAAAAGTCATTTTTACGTTGACCTGAGGCATTGGCAATAAGTAGCACACGATCCTTCACGTTCAAAATCTCGCTCATCGTAATATTCCGTACTGATTTGTGGTCATGAAGTTAAGAAAATATTTCGGGACAGCCTGTCTGTAGGTACATAAGTACGTTTTACGTAAGCATATTGGTGAGACATACAGGCAGCCCTCTGGACAGCGGCTGCCCATCAACGATCCGCAACTATACGGTTCGTTTCTGTCGGCACGCATGCCGATTCCTTAAGGTACGGCTCTCCGAGGTCTCGGATGTCAAACAGCTCTGTTTCTTGATAGCGTGTCGCGATAGAAAGTTTAATAGTGTTGCAATGGGGAGCAAAAGTCCCGTGTACGAGGTCCACGCTGTTGTTTTCGCCCGACAGGTGCGACAATATCAAATGCCGAAGCCTATCCGTACGGTATTCCAGAAAGGTTTCCAAAGAGACCCGGTTGGAAATATGCCCCCAACCGCTGCGAATACGGTTTTTGAGGAAAAAGGAGTAGCGTCCCTGCTCGAGCATATCCTCATCGTAATTCGCCTCTAACACTAACACGTCGGCGTGCTGGATTACGTGTTGTACGTTTGCGCAGGCTCGTCCCAAATCGGTGAGCACACCGATATTAACGGCACCGTTCGACACGACAAAACTACAGGGTTCTTTTGCATCGTGATACTTTGGAATACCGTATACACTCAGACGACCCACTTGTATTTTTGCGTTGGGAAGGATAATATTGACCAAATGGTTTGGTAGATGCAGTCGTGAACCTTGGTAGGTCCCTGCCGTAGTATATACCGGGATCTGATACCGTTTACAGAATACCGAGAGGCCGCGGATGTGGTCGGTGTGTTCGTGTGTTATAAATATCGCTTTAACCGACGTAGGGGATATGCCTAAATTGGCCATCCGCAACTCCACATGCTTGGTATTGATACCGACGTCGACCAAGACGGCATCTTCTCCATCGGCGATGTAGTAACAGTTCCCGTTACTTCCTGAGGCTATTGCGCAGTATTTCATAGTTAACATTCGGGCAAACTAAGCGGCACCTTGATCGCTAACCCCCCGTCTGCAGTTTCTTTATATTTAACATTCATATCTTGTGCAGTCTCCCACATCGTACTTACGACCGCATCCAGGCTAACCTTTGCTTTGTCTGGATTGGAGTTCAACGCCAATTGAGCCGCCGTGATGGCCTTTACGGCGCCCATGGTGTTCCGCTCGATACAGGGAATTTGCACCAATCCGCCGATCGGGTCACATGTCAGCCCCAGGTGGTGCTCCATTGCAATTTCGGCAGCCATCAGCACTTGCCGCTGGGAACCGCCCAGGCATTCTGTCAATGCAGCGGCAGCCATAGCCGACGAAACACCGATTTCTGCTTGACAGCCACCCATAGCTGCAGATATCGTGGCCCCTTTTTTGAAAATAGATCCAATTTCCGACGCCGTAGCAATAAATTGCATGATCTTGTCATCGCGATAGCAGTCGTGGAAGGTTATTAAATACTGTAAAACGGCGGGGATCACACCAGAAGCACCGTTTGTTGGCGCCGTAACAACGCGTCCAAATGATGCATTTTCTTCGTTCACGGATAAGGCAAAACAACTGACCCAATCCAATATATAGTTGAAGTCTTTCCCTCCCTCTCGTATCGCGCTGACCCAGGAATCATAGTCTGTATAGGGTCGTCCTTTTAACAAGCGTTTGTTCATTTTCGCAGCCCGACGTTCCACGTGCAATCCTCCCGGCAGAACGCCTTGTGTATGACATCCTTTATAGATACAGTCTTTTAGTGTGTGGAAAATTTGCATAATACCCGCTTTTGTTTCGTCCTCGGGACGCCAGGCCATCTCATTTTCCATGACGAGTTCGGATATCTTTAGACCGGTTTTCATACACCAAACCATAAGCTCTTGCGCCGTGTCCACAGGAAAAGGAAGGTCCACCTCACTCAGCACGCTTTCCGCATCGTGTTCCTGAACAACAAATCCTCCTCCAATGGAGTAGTAGGTCTCGGATACGGCCGTTCCATCCTGTAAAAATGCCTGAAAGGTGACGGCGTTGGGATGAAAAGGCAAGCTCTCGGCATACAAAAACATCAAGTTGTCGGTATAGGAAAAGGGAATAGCGTGCTGCCCTCCCAAACGGATTCGTTGCGATGTTTTGATGTCCTGTACTTTAGGCATTACTTGATACACGTCGAACGTCACGGGATCGTCTCCGCTCAGTCCCAGCAGAATAGCGATATCCGTGCCGTGTCCTACCCCTGTTTTGGCCAAGGAGCCATAGAGCAGGATATGGATCCCTTCGGTTTGATCGAGCACGCCCCGACGACGTAACACGTCAAGAAAGCGTTGCGCAGCACGCCAAGGGCCAAGTGTATGCGAACTCGATGGTCCGATACCAATTTTAAACATGTCAAAAATAGAGATCCGCTCGTTACCCATTTCCAAAATTTAAGCACCACAAAAATATTGTTTAATGTGCAATAACGTGAATTATTCGTGCTAATTTTTACGCCCATCAATTAGCAATATACTAATTAACAAGATCTTTGCTTGTCAAATTGGTATTTGCGCCATTTGTAAAGCCTCAGAGGTGGGAGAAAACAAAAACAGAGCCGCGTGTGCTGCCCTGTTTTTGTTTTTTATCGGTCGATCTTATAATCCCATTCCGTATGCAAACTCTTTATTCACGTGAACGGGCAGCTTGCCTTTAGATTTCACTTGTCCCAACAAAACCTTTAGAGCGGCTTTTTGCATAAACCCATCGTTTTGGTACGCCAGTAGTACCGAACCGCTACGTGCTACGGGCAAATTGTCTAATACATACGGATTGGTAAACATAACAGTAATGGTGCGGCGACCGGCGAGCTTGTCCACAAAGTTACGAATAGCGTCGTTTACGTCGGACTCACTTCTGGGGCGGCCCCGGTTGTCGTGAATAGCCAAGACAATCTGTTCGTGTTTTCGGATTTGCTTCAAAAGCTCTTTCCACTGTTCCTCGGTTTCCTTTCCGGTGATAAAGAAAGAAGTGCTATTCGTTAACTGCACAGCCAATCCTCGCTCGAAATCTTGCGCCTGTGCAATTCCTACCACGACGAGTGCTGTTTCCACTTTTTTATTAAACATTTTGATCCGTTTGTCCGATTTTAACACCGTCACGGAAGCGTCCGCCAACCGCTGTACCAGCGATTGCGACGAAGGGTTATTGAGATCCGTAACCAGCCCCCGTGTTGACACCGGACGGTAGTGATTGAGCCCGAGCCAATATTTGGCGGCCAGGACGCGTTTGACACGCTGATCTATTTCTGCTTGCTTGATCCGCCCGTTTCTAATCGCTTTCTCTACGAGATCAATGGCTCTTGCGCTATTTTCAGAAACCTCCAATAAATCATGTCCGGCTTCGATAGCCATGACATCCGCTTCACCATTTGGAAAGAATTTCTTGACGCCCTTCATATCCATCGCGTCGGTAACGGTAAGCCCTTTAAAACCAAGTTCTTTCCGCAAGAGATCGGTAACAACCTTTCGGGAGATCGAGGAGGGAATATTGGGCGTGTTATCTAAAGCAGGGATGTTCATATGGGCAACCATGATCGCGGGGGCGCCGACTTGTATAAGTTCGCGGAATGGATATATTTCTAATGTATCCAATCGTTTTTTAGAGAACTTCAGTTGTGGGAGATCGTGGTGCGAATCCACGTCAGTGTCTCCGTGCCCGGGAAAGTGTTTCAGAGAGGAAATGATACCGCCGTCCATCATACCGTCCATGTATGCCTTCGCTTTACGGGTCACATTAAACTTGTTGTCACCGAACGAACGGAAATTGATCACCGGATTTTTCGGGTTATTGTTAATATCCACGACGGGAGCAAAGTTAAAATGCATGCCTATGCGCTGAAAATCTTTTGCGACTTGACGGCCCATTTCATAAATCAGCTGCTCATTTTGTATAGCGCCCAATGTCATTTGGTAGGGATAGGAGATCGTAGAATCTGGCAGGCGCATCCCTAATCCCCATTCGCCGTCAAATGTAATCAACAACGGCACTTTGCTGAGTTTTTGATAATGATTAAACATGTTGGCATGCCGCACGGGACCGCCCTGAAAAACGACTAAGCCTCCGAGTTGTTCTTTTTTGATGATCTGCGCTACCGAATCGATATACTTTTGTCCGAGATTAGTATGCGCCCGCACCAAAAAAAGTTGCGCAATGCGCTCTTTAGGAGAAAGGGCACTAAAAACAGAGTCTACCCATTGATTCTTGCTGTTGATAAAGGGAACAAAATCAGGTTTCTTCTGTGCCTGCGCCATGCTAAAAGCCGCAAAAAAAAAGAAAAGGATAAAGAGCTTTCTGGTCATATTTAGTCTATTACAAGAACCGAAGTACGTAAAAAAAAGTGTCACATCAAAATTTTAGCAAGTTTTGCATCAAAACATGCACAAAGTCGCACTACAATAAATCGTATTTTTTTTCCAGCAAGAGCGCTAAGTCCAAGCTATTGTCGATATCTCCACTTGCTTCCCTTTTCCAAAGCATGTCTATAATTAACAGTAAAAATTGGGTCTCCAATTCCGGGTTTGCATAGCCTAATTCGGTAAACGCCCTAACCAAAATAGGCTGTACCGGTTTCATAAACTGTTCGTGTTGCTGCTTAGAAAAGCTGTTGTGCCATAGCCGTTCCTGCAACTTCCAGAACTGCGGTTCCTCTGTCACCAATTTGCTGGGCAGAAAAATCATATTTCTCAAAAACTCCTTCGGGTTTTTGTAGGTCATCATGCCGCGGTGATGCGATAGCACCCGGCGGTATCCGGATTTAATGATATGTGCCAACAGCGAATCTTTGTTCCCGAAATGTTTAAATATCAACGCTTCGGACACACCCGCTTCCACGGATATTTCTTTGGTGGATGTGTCCACGTAACCTTTCGTCGCGAAGAGCGAAAGGGCCACCTTCATTATCCGTTCTTTGCGGCTTAACGTCGTGTCTTTCATTTATACACTATTTTTAACAAAGATAGCATTTTCGGTACGACAACCTTTTGCAAAATTTCTGTCACATTGACACGAATACCAACAACCTATATTATATTTGGCGGATTAAAAACCTAAGCATGGATTTTTTTGTATCCGGAAACCTACACCGCTACCCGTTAACCGCCTTCTTTCTGCTATTGTATTATTTTTCGACAGGACAACATACCATTACCGGCAAGATACAAGACCGCGTCTCCACTCTTGCTTTATCTGGAGTGACCGTTAAGCTGATAAAAAATGATTCGACGATACAGTCGGCTTCTACCAACGCATTTGGGCTGTTCACGATTAAAAATGTAAAAAACGGAACGTACATCGTACGCACGAGTATCATAGGCTATCAATCGCTTGATTCGGTCGTAAAAGCTTATGCAGACCTACAATTGAAAATGGATCTGGAGTCTTCGGAGATTGCCCTGGAGGAAATCGAGATCACGGCTACGCCCGCAGCGTCCATACGCGGCGATACCACTGAGTTTGATGCTAAAAAGTTTTCGACACGGGAGTTCGCTGATGCCGATGAATTGGTGGCACAGATCCCCGGAGTGGAACTGGATGAAGAGGGCAACGTTAAAGCGCATGGCGAGGAGGTCACTAAAATTATTGTGGATGGTAAGGAATTTTTCAGCACAGATCCACGTATCGCACTTAAGACACTTCCTGCAGAAATCATTGATAAAATACAACTGATCGACGAGAAATCGGAACAAGCAAAATTTTCTGGCTTTGACGATGGAAACCGACGGAAAGTGATTAACATCGTCACGAAGCCCGACCGACGTAGAGGAACTTTCGGAAAAGCTTCTTCGGGGTATGGAGATCATCAGAAATTCGCCCTCAACAGCTCCTTGAACCGATTCGATGGAGACCATAAGCTAGCGGTCAACCTCATGGCTAACAATGTCAACGAGACGAATTTTGCTGAACAGGGACGAGGCGGTTCGCGGCGGGGGAACAACAACACCGAGCGCGGCCTTACAGACACCTATGCCGGCGCCATCAACTATAACAATGTGTTTCTAGAAAAGAAAATGGACGTCAGTGCCGACTACAACGTGAAGTCGTCTGGGACTGATGTGGTCTCAAATTCGGATATCGAGTACATTCTTGGCAACCGAGCCAATCAATTTCAGCAGCAGGCTCAATTACAGCATAACAAAGAAACAGCACATAAGGCCAATGCGCGCGTGCGTTGGAACATCGATTCGATGCAACGTCTCGATTTTTCGCCCAACCTATCGTATCAGTCCGTTCATCGGATCGGCAGCAACAACAGCTCGATGTTTTTGAATAGGAGTGATCTCCTTAACCGGTCGACGCGCAAAAATGATCACGAAAACGGCAGCTTTATTTTTGGGGGGGAGCTCACGTATATGTATCGATTCCGGAAAGCAGGACGAACGGTGTCCCTTAACGTCGGAGGCAACAAAAACAGCAACGACGCTCTTGGCAAAAACCTGGCTTTGACGGAGTATTATAAAGATGGGCTACTGAATCGTCTGGACACCAACAACAACCAAAGTATCACCAACGGTTACGGTTCGGGCTTTAACGGCCGGCTGTCCCTTACCGAAAATATATCGAAACGTAGCCGACTGCAGGCCAATTACAGCCTTCGGAATACGCGCAACTATTCCGATAGACAAACATTCGAATGGCTAGCCGAAACAGGACAATTGGGCGAGCTCAATGCGCGCCTATCGAATGAATTTAAGAACGACTACCTGTACCACCGGGCAGGAATGAGCTACGCTTATAACAAGAAAGATTCGTTGCGGTTTCAAGTGGGATTGAGCTACCAACATGGTGTGCGCAATAACGATCGGACCTTTCCGATAAACTTACTGACCCGCGCAGACTTCGGCAGCTTTCATCCAGAGTTTTCCTTAACCTACAACATCAATAAGGAACGAAGACTAGAACTCCAGTACCATACCGATACGAACACCCCGTCGATCAACCAACTACAGGACTACATCAACAATCAAAACGAATTACGGATCAGCAACGGCAACCCTGACCTGGATCAGGAATATAACCACAACCTGAAGGTTCAGTATAAAGATGTCAAACGCGCGAGCGGGCAGAGCTTTAACTCGAGTTTTGACTTTAATTATACCAACGATAAGATCGTGAATTCGGTCTTGACTACAGATACCGCTGTTGTTTTATTCGACGGCATTGTGCTCGGAGCTGGAGGGCAATATACGGTTCCGATCAATGTGGACGGCGCCTACGGCGTACGCTGGACAAATAGTTTCGGCATACCGATCAAAATGTGGAAACTAAATCTCAATTTGAATAATACCACCTTTTACAACAGCAATTTCGCGGTGCTCAATCATGCGTTCCTAAATGGGTATAACTATGGAATACAACAACGTATCGGGGTCCACAGCAACATCAACAAAAAATTCGTCTCGGGCATCAATTACCGGCTAAATCTCACCTACACCAACAATCCCATTGCAACGGTGCCGACTTATAAAGTATATTCCCATACCGTGAATCATACCTTAACGTATGAGTTTTTCCGCGCTCTTGTTTTTCATTCGAGCTTGCTCTACATCTATAACAGTGGTGTATTGGGTGATCCTGGTACAAAGACGTTATTATGGAATGCCTCCTTGGGCGCAAAGTTTCTAAAACGTAAAAATGCCGCGGTGTCTCTTAAAGCTTTCGACATTTTCAACGATGCTCAGAACATTAACCGACGTCTGACAGATATTTCGATCACAGATGTGACGTCCAATACTTTGACACGTTATTTTATGCTGTCGGTAAACTACAATCTACGGCATTTTAACCGATGAAACAGGGCATGACGAACATATCGTGTTCGATCCGGAAAGCTGATTCACGTGAAACGAGCATTATTCAGCTTAATTTGCCGCCTTTCTGCAAAAAGATGTCGAATTTGTTCGCCATGCTTTCCTCATCGATTGCTTTTGTTGCCTCGTGCAGAATCACCGTCTGAAAGCCCTCTGCTAGACTGTCCATAGCCGTAAAAAAAACGCAGTAGTCGGCCGCCAGTCCGCACACATGCACCTCACGTACATTCAGCTCCATCAAGAACCCCGTCAGACCAGTTCGTCTACGTCTTCCGTTATCGTAAAATCCGGAATAACTATCAATATTTCTGTCCATGCCTTTGCGAAATACAGCGGCCATTTTCTTGCTATGCAACGTCTCCGGAAATTGAGCACCATAGGATCCTTGCACGCAGTGATCCGGCCATAAAACTTGAGGAAGCCCCTGCAACGTTGTTGTTTCAAATGGCCTCATCCCTTCGTGCTGGGATGCAAAACTCCCATGATCCGGCGGATGCCAATCTTGCGTGGCGACGACTAGCTCATACCGCTCTTGCAGGCTATTGATGATCGGTATAAGTTCATGACCACCTGCTACGGCCAAACTTCCGCCTGGCAGAAAATCATGTTGCATGTCAACGATTATCAATGCGTTCATTCCGTTGTTCCGTCAATGGTCATCATATAGCCTACGCCACGAATATTTGTAATCTTTATACGTTCATCGAAGGCCAGGTATTTACGGATGCGGCTGATGAAGACATCCAGGCTACGTCCTGTGAAATAGGTATCTTCGTTCCAATAAGCGCGGATTATTTCTTCGCGGGGCACCACTTCATCTTTATGTTCAAATAGCCTCCGCAATAATTCGACCTCCCGGAAAGACAGGCGTTCTGTCGTGCCGCTTATGGTTAACGTCGATTTTATAGTATCCAACAGGTAATTCCCGATCTGGTACTGTTTAGCTGGGAGCGGAGCATTCACTTTTTTCGTTAGCGCCTCGATGCGCACAATGAGTTCTTCGATCTTAAAGGGTTTACGAACATAGTCGTTGGCTCCTAAATGAAAGCCTTTGACCACATCTTCGGTTTGGGTCATTGCCGATAAAAACAAGATCGGGGTGGCCATATCTACCTTCCGGATCTCTTGTGCCACAGAAAAACCGTCCATTTGCGGCATCATAATATCCAACACGATGATATCCGGTTTCCTATGCTTGAATGCGATCACGGCATCCCTTCCATTTTCTTTATGGGTAACTCGGAAACCATGGGCTTCCAGACTATCGGCCACGATGAGTGCCAAGCTCACTTCATCTTCGATATATAAAACATCAACCATATCACTTTTCCTTCGGTATTTTTAGTGTAAATGTACTCCCCTTGCCCACCTCACTGACCACTTGTATACTTCCGCCATGTTGTTCCACAACCTGCTTCACATAGGCTAACCCAAGGCCAAACCCTTTTACTTCGTGGAGGTGCCCCTGAGGAACGCGATAAAACATATCAAAAACATACTTGATATGCTCCGCTTCTATTCCTTTTCCTCGATCGGCGATCGATAATTCGATACACTCATCCGCTTCTTCCAACCCAACAACAATATAAACAGAATCTCCCGAATATTTTATGGCATTGTCCAACAAGTTACTAACAACATTTTTCATATGCGATTCGTCGGCACGCAAAAGCAAACGGTCCAAATCGTGGGCGAAGTGAAAAGTTATTGGTTTGCGTGTCCCTACCCTTGCCGTTTCTATACTGTTGGCAACCAGGGGCACCAGATCAATTTGCCGTTTTTCTAGCCGTATACGATGGGTCTCATCGACGTCTAGTTGTAGTACGCGCTCAATCATCGCATTCAGATGTTCCAACTCCCCTTTTGATATTTCTAGGTATTTATGCATCTTTTCTTTATCATCTTTGGCTACGAAACGCTGGATTGCTTCTATGGCAGCCATAACTGTTGCCACTGGCGTTTTCAACTCATGCGTCATATTATTTACGAAGGATTTCCGGAGGATGGCGAGTTGATTTTGTTTGCGAATGGTCTTTAACAAGTACATGAACGAGCCGATTAGCGTTGTAAACAACAGCACCGATAGTAAAAGCTGTCCGCCAAGTTTTTGCAAGAGGTAGCTCCAAGGATTATCAAATTGGGCCAACAGAAATTGATCATTTTCTGGGTTAATCAAAATGGGCCGGGTAATTAAATCGCCTCGATCATTTCGTCCTTTAACATATCGGTCAAAATCCTCGCGCCGGATCTCCTCGGTGGTCAGCTGAAATCCGGTATGTACACCTCTCCGTCGTAGTGCCTGCTCTAAGCGAGGCTCCAGCGTATCCAACAAGGGTTGATTAAAATCGATTTTCTCCAGGAGATACACCGGTAGTAGTTGATCAGGAGAATCCTTACGATCTCGCTCCCGGGATCGTCTGTTCTGCCAGCGACGGTGGTCTATCGTATCCAAGGTGTACTTCAATGGCGACAGATCCAAGTTTGGATACACGGTGCTCATGAGGGACAGTAGGCCTTTGTGGCGACGGTTTGTGCTTAGGGAGTCGGATCCGAGACCACGCCTACTCTCCGAGAACTCGTTCTGGTAATAATTCTGAAGTACGTTAAATAAGGAGCGTTCAGCTGTACCGATAAATAACTCGCGCTCATTTCGATAGTTTCCGTAGAGCCAAATGCCTAACACAATTGCGATTCCAGCGGCCGTTAGGGCAATGATGGCGATTAGGATTTTATACTTTTTTAACATGATTAAAACAAATTTAAATTAGTAGATTTGCAACGCACAAGTAATCGGGTAGTTTTAACAAAATATAACACTGATTAACAGTTCTATGCGCAAATAGTGGTGGTTATCTGCGAGCATTTGCAAATTTCGCAGCTTTTTAAGAGGCTGAATCATTGGAGTTTTAACAAAATATAACACTGATTAACTGTTCTATTTGATTACTTTTGCTAGTCAAACATGAAGTATGAATCAATTTTTTAAGAGAAGTATTAACTTTTTTACTATACCGATTTTTCTTTTACTTATCGTAGCGGGATGCGACAAAGACATGAGTGTCACGCTCGACAATGGTACAGCAGGCAATGTGGGCGTTTCGACCTTGGATTCCTTTACGGTTAATACATCGACTGTTCAGTTGACTCATATGCCTAGCGCAGCCACAGGTACACTTTTGGTCGGAAAAGCAACCGTTCCAAACGCCGGTGAGGTGATGGCATCCTCTTATTTTCGGATAGGCTTCTCGAACGTGGCAAATGATATTCCAGCCGCAGCTGTATTTGATTCATTAAATCTTGTATTAAAGCCAAATCGTGCTCGTTATTATTTTGGCGACACCACCCAAATACAAACGATCCATGTACATCGAGTAACACAGGCCTTGGAGACGAAAACGCCAACTCCTTCTTTTCCGAACCAGCCTCTTCCGGTTTATGTGACGGGGGCCTCTATATTCTCGGGGCAACAATTTAATTACGATAATACCCCATTGGGTTCATTGACATTCCGTCCGCGCGTTTCGTCCGTGGATACCTTGAGTATCAAACTGAGTCAAGCATTGGGCCAAAATCTATTTGATTTGATCAAATCGGGAGACGTCCGTGTCTCTTCGAACGAAAATTTCCAAAATTATTTCAAAGGAATGGCTTTAGTCCCTGAAGCAGGCAATAGCGCAGTATTTGGTTTCACGGATACACTTCAGGTTAAGATAAACTACAGTTATTTAGGAGCCGACGGAAATAAACGTACCGCAGCGAAAGAATTAAACATTACGGACCGGACTTATCAATACAATCATATTTCGTATGACCGCGCTGGAACAGCTTTTGAAAGCTTATCAACGACAACCCCTGAGATTAAAACCACGGCTACAGCGGGCCTTACCTATGTGCAGTCGGGGACTGGTGTTGTAGCAAAACTCTCCTTTCCTTCGTTAAAAGAGTTTTTGCAAGATGAAAATATTGCGATCAATAAAGCGGAACTGGTTATTGAATCAGCTTCCAACATGAATTCTGTGTACGGGATCCCGGGAAGCCTGATGCTATTTGTTGCCAATCCTGAGGGTATCCCCACGTCGTTCTTAACGACTCCGTATGGTACCGGTGTTCAGCAGGCGGCCTATGTACCAAGCGGTCAAGTTACAGGAAATGGAACGTACACTTTTAATATGATCGTTTATTTAAAAAACGTTAAGTCGACGAGTGTTTACGACAATACTTCGCTATACGTAGCCGATGTCAGTTCTGGTCTATTTAACACATTTAACACGGCGTTTTTTGCCACAGAAAATGGAAAACCGAAAATAAAATTGAATATATTGTACACTAAATTTAAATAATTTATGAATAAGAAAAATTGGCTATTGTTAATCTTAGCCTGTGCTGTTGCTTTTACGTCATTCAATTCCTGTAGCAAAGATGATGAGGAGGATACAACGGACACAGGACCAACCGAGTGGAGTAAATCGATCGTATTTACAGGCGATCCACGCAGTGGAGCAGCATCCTTCACGATAGATGGTAAAGAAGCCTACGTGGTGGGTGGGTATGTAAATCCAGCCGTTGGCATCACGCTAGACGGAGCTGCTTTCAATGGTACTGGATGGAGTAATATTGCCGACTTCGGAGGTCCAGCACGTCATGAGGCTGTCGGTTTTGCCATCGGTAATAATGGTTACGTTGGAACAGGCAAGAACCTCAATAACGAGTTTTTCAACGATTTTTATAAATACGACGCTGCAGCTGATACGTGGACAAAAATTGCAGACTTCCCTGGCGTAGCTCGTTCAGGTGCAATTGCATTTTCTTTAGGAAACTATGGTTATGTCGGTCTAGGGACCAACGTAGGTGGAGGTAGCCTTGGAGACCTATACCGATACGATCCAGCGAACAATAGTTGGTCTGTGGTCGAGAACTTACCTTTCAAAGATAAGTTGGCGTATGCTTTTGCATTCGTGATTGGCAATAAAGCTTACATCGGCGGTGGTTACAACAAAAGTGCCAACTTACCAGACGGCTTCTACTCCTTCGATGGAACGAGCTGGGGCACGTTGAATAGCTTGAACCGTTCGGACGACAACAACACATACGATGCGAGAAAATATAGCGCTAGCAGCTTTGTTATCGGAAACTATGGATACGTTGTTAGTGGAAGAAATGGCTCGAGTATCACGAGCAGTGTTTGGAAATACGAACCATCAACAGACACGTGGACGGACAAACACCAAGCCATGACTGCTGATGCTCGCGAAAAAGCCGTGGGATTCTCGCTAAACGGAAAAGGTTATATTGTAACTGGCGTCAACGGTTCTACTGTTTTCGACAATATGTACGAATTTGCTCCTGTGCGTTAATTCGTCTTATCGAATAGCATCATAAAAAAGGTGGACTCGCGAAAAGTCCACCTTTTTTATGATGCTATGTGTAGATCTCTAATACCTGTCGGTACAATAATCGGTTTCTTCAGCACGCATCGATGAGCGGCTTATGGAGTCGTGCGGAATGAGAACTACCCTACGTCACATGCCCCAGGAATCCTAACGAGAAACAGCCGCTCTTGAAGGAGCGGCTGTTTCTTGTTATAGAATGTCAGGCTAGATTAAACCTCTCTTACTTAGTAACTCGGCAATTTGGACAGCATTTGTTGCTGCTCCTTTTCTCAAGTTATCCGCGACAATCCAGAGATTCAATGTTTTATCTTGAGATTCATCACGACGGATACGTCCGACTAACACCTCATCTTTGCCATGGGCATCTTTGGGCATCGGATATTTTAGATTCGCCGGATCGTCTACTACGATGACGCCTTCTTGTGCGGCGAGCAACTCGCGAACCTCGGTTACGTCGAAATCACTTTCGAATTCAATGTTTACGGATTCAGAGTGTCCGCCCATTACCGGAATACGTACGGTCGTTGCCGTCACCCGGATCGACTCGTCTCCCATGATCTTGTTTGTTTCCTTGATCATCTTCATCTCCTCTTTCGTATAGCCATTATCCTGAAATACATCAATATGTGGAATAACATTTAAGTCAATAGGATACGGATACGCTTTCTCGCCATCCTTACCTGCACGTTCGTCCATCAATTGATTCACAGCCTTTACGCCTGTTCCTGTTACGGATTGATAGGTAGATACGACCACACGTTTAATTTTATACTTTTCGTGTAGCGGTTTTAGTACCACAACCATTTGAATGGTTGAACAGTTTGGGTTGGCAATGATTTTATCCGATGCGGTCAACACGTCGCCATTTACTTCAGGAACAACGAGCTTTTTTGACGGATCCATACGCCAGGCTGAGGAATTGTCGACCACGGTAATGCCCGCTTCCGCGTATTGAGGCGCAAATTCGGTGGATGTACCACCACCTGCAGAGAAAAGCGCCACCTGTGGCTGAAGTGCAATAGCTTCGGCAGGTGTCACGACCTTATACTTCTTTCCCTTAAACTCGATTTCCTTGCCCTTGCTCTTTTCAGATGCTACTGGGATTAGTTCTGTTACCGGGAAATTACGTTCTGCTAAAACGGTCAAAATTTCTGACCCAACAAGGCCCGTTGCGCCTACTACTGCAACTTTCATAGTTTAAAAATTTGTTTTGTTTGTTTACTAATGATTAAATTTTTTGTAAATTTATTCTAAGGAACCAAACATACGAAATAAGCCGCTTCTTTTCTAATTTATTGTGTAACATTTAATAAAATCAACTCGATTAATTTAAGAATTACTCACCAACATGCTCGTTTTAATAGAAATCAGACAACGATATCTGTTATTTGTTTTATTTTTATCAATGACACAGGCTTATGCGCAGAATGGACTGATCGTGACCGAAATCATGATTTCTCCCCGTCCTGGCTCTTTGCCCCTAGAAGAATACATCGAAATTTATAACCATGGATCGTCCGTTGTTTCACTAAAGGACATACAGCTTCGCGTTTCGGGCCAAGCGATACCCCTTCCGGATCATTATTTAGCACCTAAACAATATATGCTCTTGGTCGCTGCACCGCATGCCGCGCTTTTTGATCACCTGGGAAACGTTTTAGGTCTCTCCCCCTGGTGGGCACTCTCAAATACAGAGGGGTCGATTGCTCTAGTCGACAGACATGATATTGTGCTGCATCAGTCAGTTATGCCTCGTCTTGGCATCGAGATCAGGCAAAACGAAGAGCTGGTTATAGCCTAGAGCGCATCAATCCATCTATATCATGCAACGAAGCTATAAACTGGAACGCTTCCGACGCGCCAACCCACGGCACGCCCGGGCGAAAAAACAGCGTCTGGAACGAAAATTTTATTCCCAAACTAGACCTTCAGGTTGCATCTATAGAAGATACCTACGTGGATCTCGTTTCGGCCGAATCGCCTACCTCATGGGAAAACCTCCACGTGAATATGTTTACGACCATCCCTGGTCAGCGGACCATTAAGACGCTTGCGGTGCTGCACGATACGCTCCGCCTGTATGTGGACAGACCATTGGAAGCGGACCAAAGCTACGACTTACAGATCCGAAATCTACTCTATTGCAACAATCCACAAGACATAGATCTTCCGCTATTTCGCCCTTCTCCGTCGACGTTCAACGATATCGTTATTAATGAAATCCTATTTAATCCGCCTACTGGAGGAGTGGACTTCGTTGAATTGTTTAACCGCTCGTCCAAGACATCAATATTCAGCACTGGTGACTTGGTAACCGCATCATTACGTCGCAGCCTACGCTAATAACACCGGGTGCCCACAGTCTGTTAACCGCCGATTTTTCGAGGGTTGTCAAAGATTACCCGCAAACCGTCTTTACTGGCGCCATACAAATGTCGAGCCTTCCCGCTTATGCTAACGAACGTGGCGCGGTGATTTTGTACAATCCGGAGCAACAGTTGATGGATAGCGTATTCTATTAAAGCAGCATGCACCAACCATTCCTCGTCGATATGAAGGAATTTCATCGGAACGTCAGGATCCCCATGTAGACGGTAACGCGTCAACTCGGTGTATGTGGAAAAAAAAGCAAAAAAAATAACTTTTTTTACGCTCAAAAATCTTCTCTCCGGATGGCGATGGTTACGAAGATTTTCTCACTTTCGGTTATGAATTTATCGTCGAAAACAGTATGCTCTCGCTGACGATCTTGGATGATAAAGGAAGGATAATCAACCGATTGATTCGGAACAAAAGCGCAGATCTAACCGGTGGATTTGTCTGGGACGGAACAAATGAATGCGGCCAACTTTGCGGAGGAGGAATCTATATTTTTCTACTGAGATCTATACTGCAAAAGGTCATTCTCAATCGTTTAAAGCGAGTTTTGTTCTTGCCGACAGTCATCCTAAGTATTGATACTTGCCGAAAAAATGACCTATCTTTGCCCCAATGAAAGAGCGTATAATTATGATTGGTGCAAACGGTCAGATTGGAACTGAACTGGCTGTGGCCCTCCGCCAAAAATTTGGCAAAGAACATGTCATCACATCGGACATTCGGGAACCCGCTGTTCTGAAAGATGATGAGATTTTCGAAACAGTTAATGTATTGGACAAACAGGCTGTGAGAAGCTTATTGGAGAAATACCAGCCAACACAAATCTATTTGTTGGCCGCGATGCTCTCGGCTACGGGCGAGCAATATCCGCAGAAAGCTTGGGACCTGAATATGAACGGCTTATTGAACATCTTGGATTTGGCCCTCGAGTTAGACATAAAAAAGATATTTTGGCCAAGCTCCATCGCGGTCTTTGGCCCGCATTCTCCAAAAAAACAGACGGGTCAGTATTGCATTATGGATCCGACGAGTATTTACGGAATCAGCAAGCTAGCGGGGGAGCGACTTTGTGAATACTACCATCAGAAATATGGACTGGATGTCCGTAGTATACGTTACCCTGGTATTATTTCTTGGAAAACAGCTCCCGGAGGGGGAACAACAGACTACGCCGTGCACATCTTTTTCGAGGCATTAAAGCACGGGAAGTATGCCAGTTTCCTTTCAGCAAGTACGGAACTCCCGATGTTGTATATGGAGGATGCTGTGCGTGGTACGCTTGAATTGATGGACGCCCCGGCGGAGCAGCTCCGGATCCGCTCCAGCTATAATCTGGGGGGAATCTCCTTCACTCCGGCCCAAATTGGTCAAGAAATTAAAAAAATTCTTCCTAATTTTGAGCTGTCTTATGTCGATAACGACCCTCGTCAAGCTATAGCCGATTCCTGGCCGGCAAGTATCGATGATTCTTACGCCCGTGAAGATTGGAATTGGGAACCAACGTTTGATTTAGAGGCCATGACAAAAGACATGATTGAAAACCTCAAAACAAACTTATAAAAAATGGGTAGAGCCTTTGAATTCAGAAAAGAAAGAAAATTTAAACGTTGGGCCAAAATGGCCGTTCAGTTTACTCGGCTAGGCAAAGAAATCGCCATGGCGGTAAAAGAGGGCGGTCCGCATCCAGAGAATAACTCCCGCCTACGCACGGCTGTACAAAATGCGAAAGCGGTCAACATGCCGAAGGATCGCGTAGAGGCGGCGATTAAACGTGCTTCAGAGAAAGATGCTAAAGGCTATGAAGAATATGTATATGAAGGATATGGCCCTCACGGCGTACCGGTACTCATTGAAACGGCTACAGATAATACCAACCGGACAGTCGGAAATATTCGGAGCTATTTTACCAAAGCGGGGGGATCGTTAGGTAAAACCGGGTCATTGGATTTTATTTTTCAGCGCAAATCGATTTTCCGTTTCAACGCGAGCGAAGAGCTTGATGTGGAAGAATTGGAACTAGAACTGATCGATGGAGGGCTGGAAGAACTGTATGTCGAGGCCGACGAGGAAGGTAATGACGTAGTCGTTGTACAAACTTCCTTTGAAGACTTTGGGAATATGCAAAGCCTTCTAGAGGAGAAGGGGATCGAAGTAAAATCGGCGAAATTGGAACGGATTGCGCTGTCCCATACGACCCTTACCGAAGAGCAGGCTGCAGATGTCCTGAAAATGATCGACAAAATCGAGGAAGACGATGATGTTCAAGCGGTCTACCATAACATGGAATAAACGGACGATATCATCTTTTGTAAGAAATACCCTAAAAACCCACTCCACCATCATTACTTCGTTACCGAAGAGTGATGGTGGTGTTGAAAAAGCCGTTGATGGACCATCGCTTTCTCTGGACTTTCCACGATTCTATTCTGCACTCAACATTTGTTTTTCCTCGGATATACCCCTGTGCTCTTGCCTACCTAGCCGTTTTCAAAATTTTTCAAACTTATTCATTCATAAAATCCATGAGGGTTTTATTATTATTTCCTAAATTTAGCCCTTGGAGATGACAACATTCGAAGAATTTTTCGCCAAAAAGAAAATTGACGTATCGCTTATGCAGGCTGATAATCGCTCTCTCTATGAGGAGTTTCGGATCCATTATGCCTTCATGGGAGAGAAAAGCTTTGATCACAGTAAAAAATTTTGGTTTAATAAACTTAGGAAGCAGTATTTGTTGCGAGAGGCGGAAGACAACGCAATTGTTGCAACTGCTGCGCCCCGTGCAACAGCCGCCGATGAACGCGGCAAAGCTATCGAAGATGCGGTCGTCTCTGTAAAACCGACAGGATTCAAACCTCGGTTTACACCGCGGGTATCTACAAACGAAGATGAACATCGAGCGAACGAGCAGGTATCCGAGGAGCAACCGAAAGTCGGCCCGCAGACTACAGAACCAACCGGCAAACCCATCGGGTTCAAACCACGGTTCAAGGCCGGTGTAAGCAAACCGGCGGCGGAACAGCCGGATGCCGAACAGCTGCAAGAGGGCAAGCCTTCCTCGGAACAGACACAAGATAGTGCAAAAGCACCAGAACCAGCCGGCAAACCCACGGGGTTCAAACCGCGCTTCAAGGCCGGTGTAACCAAACCGGCAACGGAACAGCCAGATGCCGAGCAGTTGCAGGAGGGCAAGCCTTCCTCGGAACAGACACAAGATAGTGCAAAAGCACCGGAACCAACCGGCAAACCCACGGGGTTCAAACCGCGCTTCAAGGCCGGTGTAACCAAACCGGCAACGGAACAGCCAGATGTCGAGCAGTTGCAGGAGGGCAAGCCTTCCTCGGAACAGACACAAGATAGTGCAAAAGCACCGGAACCAGCCGGCAAACCCACGGGGTTCAAACCGCGCTTCAAGGCCGGTGTAACCAAACCGGCAAC
>NZ_JBHULR010000021.1:415728-461226 GCF_042684625.1 Sphingobacterium suaedae
GGATGCCGAGCAGTTGCAGGAGGGCAAGCCTTCCTCGGAACAGACACAAGATAGTGCAAAAGCACCGGAACCAGCCGGCAAACCCACGGGGTTCAAACCGCGCTTCAAGGCCGGTGTAACCAAACCGGCAACGGAACAGCCAGATGCCGAGCAGTTGCAGGAGGGCAAGCCTTCCTCGGAACAGACACAAGATAGTGCAAAAGCACCGGAACCAGCCGGCAAACCCACGGGGTTCAAACCGCGCTTCAAGGCCGGTATAACCAAGAATAAACCAGCGGATGACAATCCGTCTCAATAACACACTATATCCATCAACTAATTGATTGACTTATGTTAAAGGAAGAAAGACAAGCCTACATTATACACCAGATAAACCTACACAATAAGGTGCTATCGTCTGATCTGAGCGTACAGTTAAACGTGTCGGAAGACACCATCAGAAGAGATTTAAACGAACTCGCTGAAAATGGACAAGTCCTAAAGGTGTATGGCGGAGCTTTATCAAAATCTTTCCAGTTTCCCTTTCAGGAAGGAAATGTATACGCCAAAGAATCGAAAAAAGAAATTGCAAAAAAAGCAATTTCCCTTATACAGAACGGCATGACCGTACTGGTTGGCGGGGGGACGACGATGATTGAATTGGCACGATTGGTTCCTAACGATATCCAATGTACTTTTTTCACGATCAGTCCCTTGGTTGCACTTGAGCTCGCTGAAAAAGAAAATATCGAAGTTATATTGATCGGCGGAAAATTATCAAGGAACACCAACATCGTAACCGGTTCACAGGTTATCAACGAACTGTCCGATCTGCGAGTTGACCTTTGCTTGTTGGGAACAAATAGCCTATCGCTCGATGAGGGGATCACCGATTCCGATTGGGAAGTTGTACAAATTAAACGGGCGATGATTAAGTGTTCGAAAAATTTGGCTATCCTAAGTATAGCCGAGAAACTGAACTCCAATCAGAAAATGCGTGTTGCTCCACTCCGCGATGTCACGTACTTAGTGACAGACCTGGATCCTAGTCATCCAAAATTAAAGGAGTTTGCAAAGCAAATTGATGTGATATAAATCAATAAAATGGTACACGGATCGGCTTATTCTTCCAAAAGCTGATCCATCATATTCTTATACACAATTGCATTAAAGTACAGTTGGTAACGTGCGCGATTGTAAGCGACTTCCTCTACAGATAACGGCTTAAGATCATCAACGGATCGAAGGTCGTTTTCCAAACTAAAGACAATAAATTTGCGATCGAGTAGCCACTTAAGCAAACTATTCTCTTCTCTTAAAAATACACGAGCACCCAAATTTAACAGCTGGAAGATATTACCAGCAGCCTCTTGTCGTCTCATTCCAAAAATCGCAGAGCTTATTTCCGATAGTCGCTGCTGATAGGCGTGCAAAGGTAAAAAATTACGAAGCGCTTCAAGACGGTCCGGAAAAACGTTGTTATAAGCTTTAATAACCTCTTCCGCGTAATTCGAATCTCCGTAACTTAAAGGTAATAGGATCGTGTAAGGGATTGCTGTCAGCTTCCTTTCTTTAAGTTTTTTTAGAATTGTCAGGTGGTTCCCCGACGGAGAAGAAGCGTGGTTGACCATGATATACTTCTTTTCCGCATTACTGAAAAAATCGGCGTTTCCTAATGCATGATAGTAGATAAAGGATTTGAATTTTGCCTTAGAGGGGAAATAATTTGTAAACAACTCAAAGTCATTTTCATTCCAAAAACAAAAATAATCACAAGCCAAAAAGCATTCTTGAATTGCATTGTTCGGTGAAATGCCAAACCAAAACAAATATTTCCATTTTTTTATAAGTCGATCAAAAAACGCTATGCTTGGTCGATCCCTAGGTCGGTCGTATAATTGGTATCCTCGGTGTTCTTCCAAAAAGCCATATAAATCCCCGCCGTAAAAAATCCAATATAGCTTTAATTCAAATTGAGCGAGCAACGACCGAACCATAGCAGCTTTATAGCTATCTATATAATGGACAAAGAGATTCGCGCTCATATACCTTTGAACGATCGTTGCTATTTTATCTTCCCATTTCCTATCGCGAAGATTGATAACCAAACAATCCTCCCCTGGTTCTGTAAAGACTAGTGAACCATTTCCTGATTGCAGAATAACATAAAAATTTTCGCCCGGATATGACGTTTCAAACTGGGCTATGGCCCCATTTGTAAATTTATCATCGTGAAGAAGATGCAGGTTTTTCTTCGTTTTTTTATTCATTCTTCTTTATAATTCTTGCGGGCATGCCGGCCACTGTCTGATTATCAGGAATATCTTTCGTTACCACAGCGCCGGCTCCTACGACAACATTTTTTCCAACTTTCACACGCGGCAATATCGTGGCATTAGCGCCGATATGAGAATAGTCACCGATGGATACCCCTCCCAACAATGTGGCACCAGGAGACAATTCCACAAAATTCCCAATACGACAATCGTGTGTAATAACTACTTTATAGTAAATTAATACATAATCGCCAATAGTACTCCCATTTGATATATCGACATGACTTAGAACGGTAGCTCCAGGACCTATCTGAACATGTTTGCCGATATTGTTAAACTGTCCAACGACCGTAGCGGGCTTGCCGCCAAGTTTGAGGGCTTTTTCAGAAAGGGCTTTTCGAATACGAGGAACACCAACGCCCACGACAAAAGAAGAATGTGTAGCAAAATAAGCTTGCAGTTCATCGTCACGGGTTAATATTCTATACCTTTGGTATAAGAGTTTTGGAAGACCATGTGTTACATTATCGAAGAAAACCAATTCTGCTCCTATTTCTATTTCTTCGTAAACCTGCAATAGCTCCTTTGCAAGTCCACCGGCTCCGATAATAACCATATTAATTGTTTTGTACGCGCAAGATAATACGCGCAATTAAGTGTATCTCTTCTTTAGTCAATTCGTGGTAAAGCGGTAAGCAAAGAACACGCTTGGAGATATCGTCCGTATACGTGAATTGTTTAGCCGGTAAATACGGTAAGGAGTTAGCTAAAGAGGGGTAAAAATAGCGTCGCGTAAAAATTTGGTGCTTATCAAGCTCACTTACGACTTTCAACAAAAATTCTTCACTTTCAAGAATCAGCGGAAAATAGCTATAATTTGGAGCTGAGTTTGCGTTCCATACTGGATAAACAACGTGTAAACCTTTCAAATTCTTATGATATGCCGCTGCCAATTCTTTACGTTTTTCCAATATGCTTTCTATATGCAATAAGTTCACTAAGCCCATTGCTGCGTGAAGTTCTGAATTTTTTCCATTTATACCGAGATCACCATATGTTCCAAATCCCGAAATACCAAAATTACGCATAAGGGCTGATTTTTTTAACAGCTCTGGATCTGTGGTAACAATAAGTCCTCCCTCTACACTATGGTATAACTTGGTGGCGTGTAATGAGCAGATGCTCACATCTCCAAATTCGAATATGGATTTACCCTTATATTGTACGCCAAACGCATGTGCTGCATCATAAATAACCTTGAGTCCATACTTTTTTGAAATATGGTCGATTCGATCGATGTCACAGGGATTTCCATATACATGCGTTGCTAAAATAGCCGTTGTATTGGGTGTGATGGCTGCTTCGATCTTTGTTGGATCGATATTCAATGAGTTTTTATCGATATCAACGAATACGGGAGTACACCCTTCCCATACGACAGCACTTGTTGTTGCCACAAAAGAGAAGGGTGTCGTTATCACCTCCCCTTTCACATCCAATACCTTCAAGGCAATCTGCAGAGCTGTGGTACCATTGGAGACAAAAAGTAAATGGTCTAGCTTTAAATAGTCTTTGAGACGCATTTCCAGTTCGCTGGAAAGTGGACCCATATTCGTTAGCCACTGTCTTTTCCATATTTGTTCAACATATTGCTGATACTCTTGCAAGGGCGGCAAAAAAGGCTTGGTTACCTGAATCATGGCTTATATTCTTTTATTAACTGGATCATGAACATACACGATGTCGTTCTTAACACATAATTTGCTCCTAAATAAAAAACTAGGGCAACTGTAAAACTAATTAAAATTTGAGAGATCAAGGATGAGTCTTTAAGCCAATAAAGAGTTATGACAATCAGACCATACATCAGTGCTGAAGACAAAAGCGTTGGTAACATATCTAGCAGTTGCCTCTTTGTAGCGTACCCGATCATATCGGCACTATAATATGTATTAATTAACAACGCGATAAAAGAAATAACAACCCCACTCCAGACTAAACCGAGTATCCCAAATGGAAGCGATGCCGTGATGATAATTACGGTCATTACTTTTTTTATTATTTCTAAACGTAAAAACAGATCCGTCCTTCCATACACTTTCAAAACATTGAGATTGATAGAGTGTATCGGATAAAATATACTCGCTAAACTAATGATCTGGAAATAAGGGACTGCAGGTAGCCATTTCTCTTTAAATAACAATTGGAACAGGGGATGCGCTATAGCGGCCAATCCAAGCATTAGCGGGGCTGTAACAAAGAAAGATAGGCCCAATATCTTCTTATATGCATTCGCGATCTCTTCCTGATTATTTTTGATATTGGAAAGCAAAGGATAAGTGACCTTAGATATAACAGAAGTTATAATATTCGTAGGATACTCGTTAAAGGAGCGCGATCGCTCGAAAAATCCTAGTAAAGTAACTGAATAGAATTTTCCGATAATAATATTATATATGTTAGTAAAAATGGTGTTTAACAACCCCGACAACATGAGTTTATATCCGAACGCATAGTGGTATTTTGCTTTCTCCACGGAGAAGGTTAAGGAAGGTGTCCAACTGGAAAAAACCCAAAAGCTGATCGTCTGTATAATCTGAGAGACAAGAAACATAGTCACTAATGACCAAACACCGTACCCATGATATCCCATAGTAATACCTACTACTGGACCAATAATTGCTGCGGGAATGTTTAATTTGGTGATTTTCTTAAACTCCATCTTTGACGTCATCAGGGTTAGCTGTACCGATGAGAAGGCTGAGATAATGAACGTAAGACAATACCAACGCAAAATGGATGTCAGGATATCTTTTTTATAGAAGGAGGCAATCAAGGGAGCCGCAAAATAGAAGATGACATAAATAATTGCTGCAACGAAGAGACTCAGAAAAAAGACGGTTGAGTAGTCTGCGTTATCAGCTGACTTTGTTCGGATTAATGAAGCCGTCATACCGCTTTCAACTAGTGATACTCCGACTAAAACAAACACCATAACCAGACCAATCAAACCGTAGTCATCGGGCGATAATAGATCCGTCAAAATCAATGTAGTCACAAATGCAAGGCCTTTTATGAGCAAGGTATCGATCAGCGTCCAGAAAATTCCTGATATTGCATTTTTCTTTGTTGACATTACTTTTCTCTTTAACCTAGCATTGATTCTGCTTTATGATGCTCGTCGCTACCTTAGAAAGGGTCTGAAATGACGCCAACAAAGATTCCTGCGACTTCGGAAACCTGTCCTTCAGCTACTCGTTTGCTGACGTTCTTTCTGATGGCATCTTCAAAAACGCCCATTGTATACCTAACTCTGAAAGTAATACCTTATTGTACACATGATTCGGTAACATCTATCGGCTTGCCTGTCTTCCTCAAACATCTTTCGTATGCAGTTACAGGTCAAAAGTAAAAAAATAAACGATTAAAACTCTATTTGAGTCGCTTCAAAACAGCGAAAGAAATGAAATGGGAGAATCAACATTCAAAAAAGGAACTAATGCGAAAATAACTTTCTATATTTGAAGTTTAGGAATGACGTTATTCTTATGCTTGCACCCATCGTATTATTTGTCTACAATCGGCCCAAACATACGCGACGAACATTAGCGGCTTTGGAAAAGAACATATTAGCAAAAGATTCGTTGCTTTTTATTGTATCAGATGGTCCTAAAAACGCAGACGCCGTAGAAGCGGTGAACCAAGTCCGCTCCATTATACGTGAACCGTGGGAGTTTAAGCATATTACCATTTTAGAGCGTACCCGAAATTGGGGACTTGCGGAGAATGTTATTGATGGCGTAACGAAAGTAATCCAAGAACATGAACAGGTTATTGTATTCGAAGACGATCTAGAGACTTCACCTTATGCACTAACTTATTTCAATGATGCATTGATGCGATATGCCCAGGAAGAACGGGTTATGGAAATCAGCGGATATATGTACCCTGTTCAACACCCAAAGCGATTGCCAAAGACATTTTTTTTTCGTGTGGCCAATAGTTGGGGATGGGCAACCTGGAAGCGCGCTTGGGACAAGTTCAATCCCGATATTCACGAACTGACCAAAGACTTTAAAAGAAAAGATATCCGGAATTTCAGTGTGGATGGCACCGAAAATTTTTGGAAACAGGTGAAGGAATACAGGGCTGGCAAAATCAACTCCTGGGCTATCCGCTGGTATTTGTCGATATTCAAGGAACAGGGACTGGTGCTATACCCAAGGGAGTCTATGGTTCAAAACATTGGCACGGATGGCTCTGGGACGCACTCGGACGTAGACGATGTGTATCGGGTAGAATTGGCACAGTCTAAAGTTAAATATTTTCCGACGGATATCGTTGAAAACAAAAAAGCCTATGAAGCCATAAAATACTTTTATGCCCATCGAAAGGGTAATCTGTTGGAACGAGGATTACGGTTTATAATAAAAAAATTAAGACGGTCATAACGTGACACCACCAAAAATTTCCATTATCACCATTGTGTTTAACAATGTGCGCGACATTGAATATACGATTCAATCGGTGATACAACAAACGTACACCAACGTAGAGTACATTGTTATCGATGGTCTCTCTACAGACGGAACATTAGACATTATCGAGCGCTACCGCCCCCATATTGATGTGTTGATCTCCGAACGCGACAAAGGGATTTATGATGCGATGAATAAAGGGCTGACCCATGCCACGGGGGATTATGTGTTGTTCTTGAACTCTGGAGATGAACTCTTTGAGGCAGGCACACTTGCCAAGATCTTCGATAGGGAAGATCTGGCGGATATTTACTATGGCGAGACCAAACTCATTGATGAGCAGCGTCGCGTATTGGGCGACCGTAGACACCGGGTTCCGGCAAGCTTCTCGTGGAAATCTTTTCGTTTTGGGATGAACGTGTGCCACCAAGCCATTTACGTAAAGCGGTCGCTGGCGGAGCCCTATGATACGCAATACCGATTGAGCGCCGACATCGATTGGGTCATACGTGCAGCAAAAAAAGCCCAGAAAATAGTGAATGTGGAGTGTTATGTAGCCAAATATCTCGTTGGGGGCATGTCACAGCAACGGCATAAGCAAAGTTTACAGGAACGCTACCGGATTCTCAAAAAATATTATGGGACGGTCCCGAATTTCATTAATCACGGCATTATTGCCTTTCGTTTACTTCTTCATCGACTAAAACATGGCAAAACAAGAGATTAACGCCCTGAATCCGGAAATCCTCATTGCACTAGCGAACACGAAAATGCCTTTTGGAAAATACCAAGGGTGGCTTCTCTGTCATCTTCCCGAACCATACCTGGTATGGTTCCATCAGAAAGGATTCCCGTCTGGAAAGTTAGGTATGCAGCTTGCAACGCTGTATGAAATCAAGCTAAACGGCTTAGAATACCTTTTGAAACCATTGATCAAAAAGTGATCATGATCGGATTTGAATCCGATTTTTTGCGTACCTTTGCTTCCATAAATTTTTAAACATTAAACGCCGTTTGCAGCGGTATCAATGCATATGAGTACGTATCAAACATTGCTGTATTATTGTTACAGCCCCATCGAGAACGCCGAAGAATTCGCGGCGACACATTTGGAATTTTGTAAATCATTAGGTCTCGTAGGACGAATTATTGTTGCCGATGAGGGGCTAAATGGAACGGTCTCTGGAACGGCTGAAGCTTGTCAGCGCTATATGCAGGAGGTACATGCCGATCCTCGTTTTGCGAAAACCGATTTTAAGATTGATGTGGTCGAAGAGCCTTCATTTATCAAAATGCACTGCCGCTACAAAGCGGAGATTGTACATTCGGGCCTTCGTGATCCTTTGGTCATTGACCCTAATAAAGAGACCGGCAAACATCTAGAACCTGAGGAATTTATGGAAATGAAAGATCGGGACGACGTCGTCGTTCTAGACGTTCGTTCCAACTATGAGCACAGTGTAGGACGCTTTAAAAACGCGGTGACATTGGATATTGAAAATTTTCGTGAATTCCCTGAAAAGATAAAAGAGCTTGAGCAGTATAAAGATAAGAAGATTTTGACCTATTGTACTGGTGGTATTAAATGTGAGAAAGCATCAGCCCTTTTGCTAAAGGAAGGATTTGAAGAGGTATACCAATTACATGGCGGGATTATCAAATATGGCAAAGAAGCCGGAGGAAAGGATTTTGAAGGAAAATGTTATGTTTTTGACAACCGCGTAACGGTTGACGTTAACTCCGTTAATCCATCTGTTGTATCTACCTGTAAGAATTGCGGAACGGTTACCTCAAAGATGATTAACTGTGCCAATCCGGTTTGTAATGAACATTTCACTCAATGTGATGTTTGTGGTTGGGAGATGCAGGGTTGTTGTTCGACGGCATGTATGGAGCATCCGCACAAACGTGAATACGACGGAACCGGCTATTATGTAAAAGTACCGCAGCCAGTTAACGTGGACAAAATCAGCAAAAGAAAACATAAAAACTTCCCCCCCAAGGAGACAACCTCGTTATAGTATACATAAAACGGGTAGTCAGATATGAACTACCCGTTTTGTCTTTAAAACTTCCTTTATACTTACCATTTCCAATCTCCTGAGACTTGCAATGGTATCTTCAGGCCATAACGTTCTAGATACGTTCTTGTTTCCTCGTCGTTAAGGCGAGCGACGGGCAATGTTGCTGTCTGCGCCAAACTATACGCTAATACAGCGCCCAACTTAACCGTTTGTTCCATGCCTTGTTTATCAACCAATTCAAAAATATCGCGATCCGAGTGGTAATATGCTCCTGCATTATTTGGGAGGGTCCCGCCTGATCCGCCACCGTACGGAATACCTTTCAGCATGAAGGGCTGGTGATCGCTGTGCAGCCCGGCACCGATTTCAATCCGTCCATGATATACGGAATCGACCGCCTGTAGCTGTTCCAACCAGTTACGGTATAGATTCTGCATTTCCTCGCGCGAGGAATAAAAGCCTGTTGGCGCATTCGTCATATCGAAGTTCAACATAAAACGTGTCGCTGTCAACCCATCGGTACGTTCTGTTTCCTCTACATATGCTTTAGACCCCAACAGTCCTTGCTCCTCGCCCATAAAAAGGACAAACTCGATCGTCCGTTTGAGTTTAATGCCGCATGCTTTTAGTGCTCTTGCCATGTCCACCACCGCAAAGGCTCCGATTCCGTTATCGATGGCACCCGTCGCCAAGTCCCAGGAGTCCAGATGGCCGCCCACCACTATTTTTTCTTTTGTTTTGCCGGGCAACGTCGCGATAACGTTCCGCGCGTTCACCTGACGGGCTTTATTTTCCATAACGATAGACGCCGACATAGCGCTTTTGGCCAATCCCTGCTTTAACGCCATACCATCTTCGTAGCCAATACATACCGCAGGGATATCAATCAATTTTCCCGTAATGGAGGCTGTACCAGTCAATAATACACCACCCTGCACCGCATTTATGAAGATAATTCCTTTGGCTCCAAATCTTGCTGCCAAGGCTGTTTTCTCCGATCGGTGCAGATTTTGGGTACCTTTTGCTGTACCGGGAAGTAATTGTAGATAAGCCATGACCACTTTTCCTTCTACCTCCTTGTTTTGGTAATCTGCTTCCAGGCCATTACCTACGTCGACAAGAGGTGCTTCAATGGCCACCTGTTGTGGAGAATGCGCTAAAGAAACCGCCTTTAATTCCTGGCCATCCACTTGCATACGCAGTGTTTTTCGCTCCCAGGATACCATTTCGAAAGGCTGAAAGCGAACATGGTATCCGTAGGACGTCAAGATGTCGAACACGAGCTGTTCCGCCTTCTGTCCATTGACAGATCCTGTCAAACGGTGTCCGATCCGTTCGGTAGCATCCTTTAAATTCGTGTAGGCCTGCGAACCGCTACGCACTTCAGCAAGCAGTTTTGCATAATCGCTCTTAAAGTTATCTTGGGCGAAAGACACGATATTCGTCATTAGCAACCATGTAAATATATATATTCTCATGTATTCAAAATACGTACATACAAACAAAAAGCGCTCCGTTGATGACCGGAACGCTTCTATTTTTTATCCTAACAAGGCTGCCGACGTTTGTGCGGTGCGATCTACCTTTTTCACGAGTCCTTGCAGCACATTTCCCGGCCCTACTTCCACAAATGCTTCTGCGCCATCCGCTAACATGTGTTGCACGGTTTGGGTCCAACGTACTGCTCCGGTCAGCTGCGCGATCAAGTTCGTCTTTATCTGTGTCGGATCTGTATACGGTTTTGCATCTACGTTTTGGTAGATCGGACAAAGGGGAGCCTTAATTTCCGTGGCTTCAATCGCTGCTTGCAATTCCACCTTGGCCGGTTCCATTAAAGGCGAGTGGAATGCGCCACCGACGTTCAACTTCAGGGCTCGCTTTGCTCCGGCCTCTGTCAACAAGGCACAGGCCTTATCCACACCTTCGAGAGAACCGGAAATAACGAGTTGTCCCGGGCAATTATAGTTTGCTGGCACAACGACATCTTCGACCTGTGCACATATTTTTTCTACGGTTTCATCATCCAATCCAAGGATAGCAGCCATGGTAGAAGGTTGCGCTTCGCAAGCTTTTTGCATCGCATTTGCCCGTTGAATGACTAATTTTAGCCCATCTTCGAAGGATAATGCCCCTGCAGCTACCAAGGCCGAAAATTCACCTAAAGAATGGCCTGCCACCATGGTCGGTTGGAATTGATCGCCCAAAGCCTTAGCAAGAATTACGGAGTGAAGAAAAATTGCTGGCTGTGTTACTTTCGTCTGCTTTAGGTCTTCATCCGTCCCTGCAAACATGATATCCGTAATGCGAAACCCTAAAATATCATTGGCTTGCTCGAATAAAGATTTTGTTTCTTCGTTCAGGTTATACAGGTCTTGTCCCATTCCTACGAATTGGGCGCCCTGACCTGGGAAAATATAAGCTGTTTTCATGCTATTACTAAAAAGTTAGAGGTCAAAATTAAAAAATATAATGGATCATTCATCAATCTTCGGGTACAAACGCTAAAGACGTTAACTTATCCTCGTCAAAAACATCCTGAGCAATAGCGAGTACATCTGCGGCAGATACCTCATCAATTTTCGCGAACACTTCGTCTAAGGAAATCACGCGGTCATAGTCTATTACATTTTTGGCTACGGCGATAATCATACTCATCCGATTTTCTTCAGCCAACGCGATTTGGCCTTTGAATTTATGCTTGGCTTTCACCAATTGACTTTCTGAAACGCCCTTTGTCTTTAGTTTGTCGAGCTCTCGAAAGACTAATTTTTTGGCTCGTTTTACTTTTTCGTCGTCGGTACCGAAGTAGATCGTGAACAAACCCGTATCCGAAAACAGCGTGTAGTTTGATTCTATGGTATACGCTATTCCGTACTTCTCCCGGATGGATAGATTGAGGATAGAGCTCATACCGAACCCGCCCAACATATTGTTCAGCAAAAGCAAGCCCGTCTTGCGATCATCGTATATACCATATGCCGGGGAGCCCAGCATATAATGCACCTGATTAATCGGCTTGGTCATTTCTATATGCTCATTTAAACTGAGTACCACTTGTCCCCGTTCCCGAATTGGACGGTTCTCTTTCACAGGTTCAAAGTATCGACGAAGCAATTTCTCTACTGCTTTTAACTCGTAATCCCCTGTGATCCCGATGACCATTTCGTGCGTGTGGTAATTGTTTTGAAGGAATGTGCGAATAGCATCCCGGTCAAAGGCCATTAAATCTTTTTCTAAACCCAGGATATTATGTCCTAAACCTGACCCTTTATAAATCAGGTCTTCGTAATCATCGATAATAGATTCTTCTGGACTATCTAGGTAGGACGCCATCTCGTCTGCGATAACCCCTTTTTCCTTTTGCATCTCCTCGTCAGGAAACGTAGAATGAAAGATAATATCTTCGAAAAGATCCAATGCTTTACTTAAATGCGGTCTCAAGATGGACGCGTGGACACACGTATATTCCTTCGTCGTGTACGCATTCAAATCGCCCCCCACCGCCTCAAGATGGTTTAGGATTTGTTGCATGGAACGACGCTCAGTCTGTTTAAAAAGCAAATGTTCAATAAAATGTGCTACTCCAAATCTTCCGGGCTCTTCGTCTCGCGATCCAGCGTTGACAACTAAACACGTATGTGTTATGGGTGATGCCTGCCGGTGAAACACCGCTCGGATACCATTATCCAACCGGATAATTTCATATTCCATATTTTCTAAGTCAAATGTAAATGAAGTCAAAAACTACCGTTTGTCATACCGTCTTATCCGCGCTGGTTGAATCTGCGGAATTGTCTGTTTATTCCTGCCGCGCAGGTCGACAAACCCAAGGTACAAAGGTAGCAAATAAAAAGAATACAGCTGTAGTTGGAAGAACTACAGCTGTATTAAGGAGAATGAGGGCGTCTTGCTCGGTTTACATACGCGGCCTTCTCATTCCGCCCGGACCTCGATCTTCCTGAAACGGATTTACCCCTGAAAACTTTTGTAGCTTAAACGTAAATGTCAACATAAAATACCGTCCGAGACGATTGGTCTGGCTGTCTAAAATATAGTTATCAGCGACTGTTCGGGAAATGTTTGTTTGTTCATTCAGCAAGTCAAATGCTTGTAAGCGAATGGTGCCGCGCTGCCCTTTTAACAATTTTTGTTCAATATAGGTATTGATAATAAAGGGATTTGCATTTAAACTTCCATAGCCGCTATTAAATGTTTTAGAGACGTCTGCCCCAAAAATAGTTGTCGGTGTGATATTAACCGATCCTATTAAGGTTGGCGTCCAAGATTGTACATTCCGCGCAGTTTCCTCGGTAGAATTTTTCGTATAATTGTAGGCATATCGTACGCCTGGATTGATCTCCAAATTTTCTGACGGGTTGTATCGGAACATCAGGCCTTGATTAAAAACCCAATTATTCGCGATATTTTTTTGTCCTTCGGTTGCATTGGCGTCGGTCGACACATAGGAAATATTCTTATTGTAATTGATCCCACCCATCAACATGATGTTATACGTTTTTTCCTTGATCGACTTGCCGAAATGATAAAATGAATTTACATTGTACACGGGTTCTGCCGTTTCATTAAGATACTGACTTTCGCGGATTAGCCCTAAGTTTCTGCCGGATAGATCGTTGTATGTCTTCGTAAAACTGACAATCTTATCATTCGTTAAGTTTGCGTTCAGCATCGCGAAGAAGGTATTTCCTTTTTGGAAATCTCCGCTACGAAAGCGGGTACGCATCTGGTGTGTAAATTCCGGATTTAAATCAGGGTTACCGAGTGTTATGGTGGTCAGCTCCGTGCTGACATTGAACGGCAAAATCTGCGTAACGGAAGGTTCATTGGCGCTTCCGGAATAATTGATGGTCAAATTTTTCTGACGAGAAAACTTGTATTCAAAACGGGCAATAGGTACGATGTTCAGATAATTTTTATCTATTGTTGCAGAATTGTTGCTGCTAAAGGCATTTCCGCTCAATAGCGACGGCTGAACGGCCGCTCCCAAGGAATAGGTCAACTTGTCGCCTGCGTGCGAAAAGCTTGCACCGACACGGTGCGAGGTAAACGAATAGTCAAAGTTATAGTCAAAATTGACATCCAAACCAAGATTTTCATTGGTGAGGATCTCGCCGTCGCGGTCTAGGGCCCATTGTTGATCTGCGTTATCATACTTATTGGTATTGAGATCGTACGTTACTTCGATTCTATTTTTCGCACCAATTGGTTCTGTATACGATAGCGTACCGCCGGCATTCCAGCTTTTATTTTGTACCTCCCGTAGTGCTTGCCAATAGACCGATTCCATACTTTGGCCGGCATTGTTTGGATCTGCTGCTAGGAGGTCTACCACCTTATCATAATCTGCTTCTTTCGGAGAATTATCGTAATTGAAGTTCATGAATAGGTTTCTCCCTTTGTCGTTCAGTTTGCGGTTATACAACCCACTGATGCTGTAGCGGGGCACCGATTCACTAGAGGTTGCACGTTGTGTCTGCTGATTGATAAACACATCGCCTAGGTAACTAGACGAATTGGTCAACGCACTTGCGGTATTATCTCCAAAACCAAATTGAGGAGTAATTTTGATATAATCCTTATCGGAAATATTCCATTCCAAGTTAGCTTCGAATCGATGGTTGGCATTGATGGTATTGCTGCTATCCTTTGTATTATCGAACTGCGTACCGTTATCTAAGAAGGTCTGTCGGATAGAACTTCCCAAGACATCATTGTCATCGCGGCCGTAGGAGTAGCTACCGTATACTTTCAGTTTATCACTGAAATCATGCCGGACATTCAGGCCGATAGATCCCGTATTGGTTAATCCACTTGTTCCGCCCCAAGGATTCCCCCCTCGTCCACCTGCTCCACCTTGACGCCTGCGTGCGCCGCCACCCATGCTGCTGAAATCAAATAGATTGGCATTCATATTATTCAGATTACCCAAAATGGAAACTTGGGTTTTATTGTTCAGGGCCATCAACATGCCGGTGGCCTGGTAACGTTCTTCCGTTCCAGCACCTACGCGTAAGGTGGTCATGTATCCTTTGTTATATTGCGGATCGATCTGTATGTTCAACACTTTTTCGGAGCTTCCGGTTTTGTTTCCGGTCAGGTTTGCCATATCGCCATAGTCGTCGACGATTTGCATTTTTTCGATGATATTCGCCGGTAAGTTTTGCGTAGCGGTTTTTACGTCTCCACCGAAGAAATCCTTTCCATTGATACGCACGCGCGTGACGGACTCGCCTTGGGCGGTTACGTTACCATCCTTATCCACCTCCACACCTTGAAGTTTTTTTAACGCATCTTCGGCTACCGAGCCATCCCGCAGTTTGAGATCCTTTGTGGAATATTCGACGGTATCTCCTTTCACTTGTACGGTAATAACACCATCTACCACGACTTCTTCCAACATATTTTCTATCCCTTGAAGTTCAAAAGATGGAATGACCATTTTATCCTGTCCGGCAGGAAATGTCAATGTTCTTTCAAATGGTTCAAAACCCAAGCTGCTGACCTTAATCGTAAAACGCTCTGCCCGAACATTGTTAAATGTGAATATCCCGGCAGGAGACGAGCTTGTTCCCATTGTATCCTTTCCGGAGATCAACTGGACAGAGGCGCCAGCTACCACGCGCGACTCCTGATCGCGCAACATACCCTGCACTGCTCTTTCTGCTTGCGCACGAAGCTCTGTCGCAAGAAATAGGAAACTGGCCAAGGTACAAACATAGGTAAAAAGTTGTCTCATATTTTTCATGTTCTCTTCTTCTAATTTAAGGTCGTCTCTAAAATGACGACCGACGTTGTTTTCGATTTTTCAGGAGTAGAACGGCTCGTACGGTATGCCCCATATGTAGTGCTTGCGCGCGTCTGTTTTTGCTGCAACACAGAGAAACCATCGTTTATTCCTAGCTTTATGGTGATCTCTCCGGCTGATGGCATAAGCAATCCTTTCGGAACAACCGCTTCGTAAATTAAGGCATCGTCTTCCACCTTAACAGCCGCCTTTAGGCCATAACCGTTCTGCAGGGACAGCAATCCATCAGGAACAGTAGGAAAACCTGATAAAAGGTAACCTCGTGACCGGTCTATCAATTGTTGTTTATAGATCTTCGAGGATGCGATATCTTCCTGTTGCATGGCTCTTTTAACTTCCCGATCGGGGTAGGGAAAGAGAAGCTGAAGATCGCTTTTGTTCTTTTTTTCGGCGAGAATACCAAATAGGATACCGTTGCGTGCTGCAGCACGCTGCAGCATCGGGTCAACAACCCGGATAGCAACATACACCTGCTCCTGATCTTGTCCAAGCTGATAATACCAAAGACCCTCGTCCGAGACATCAGTCATGGACTTCCACTCGTGCAGATCGGCATCAACGCGTACCGCCGACATGGGTGATATCGTTATCCTTTCTTTCTTCTGGGCAAAGACACTTCCTATTATACAGGTCATCAGCATGCCTCCCAGAACCCATCTTGTTTTTCCGTTCATCTGTGTGCGTCTGGATGGTCCCGAGGGACCTTACCAATTATTTGCCTACAAAGAAAATAAGAAGAAGTGTAAATTAGTGTAAACCCGTTCCTATCACAGAGAAGTTACAGCTTTTTAACATTTACCTTAACACGTGCAGACATGCTGGTCATTTTCAAGCCGAAGCCACTATTTTTTTGTATTTTCGTAGCATGTTACTTTCTACATTTCAGAGCGAACACATTGAGGCTGGCTGTGACGAAGCAGGGAGAGGCTGTTTAGCGGGGCCTGTATTTGCGGCCGCGGTGATTTTTCCTCCCGGCTATTGCAACGCCCTACTCAATGACTCCAAACAGCTTTCCGAAAAAAAAAGGATGGAACTCCGCCCGATTATTGAACAAGAAGCCTTGGACTATGCGGTTGCCAGTGTCTCCGCAGAAGAAATAGATCGTATCAATATTCTTAATGCATCCTATTTAGCCATGCATAAGGCTCTTGATCAACTCAAGACACGGGCGGCCTATATTATTGTCGATGGAAATCGGTTTAAATCCTACCAAGATGTGCCGCATCAATGCATCGTCAAAGGTGATGGCAAATACCTGTCGATTGCTGCGGCTTCTATTCTTGCAAAAACCTATCGTGACGAATACATGGATAACATAGCAAAGGATTTTCCACACTACGACTGGTTGTCCAATAAAGGATATCCAACAATCAAACACCGCAACGCGGTACTCTCCTTCGGAATCAGTCCGCATCATCGAAGAACTTTCCGGGTTACCGATCCCCAATTAAAGCTCTTCTAGACGTGTCTATGTGATATAACATAAAAAAAGCATCAACCCTAATATGTTGATGCTTTTTCTTTCGACAGCTCGTTGAGCCTACTGTTGTCGCCATTTATTTTTCCTCGCAGCCCACAAACTGAACGCCAATGCTGCACATAATCCCACTACCAATATGATCGAAGCGATCAGGGAAATCATGTTGCTTATGCGGATGGACGCCGGAGCAAATATGAATTCGATGGTATGGTTTCCTCCAGGTACCTGCAACGCGCGAAGAAGATAATCGGCCCGAATGATAGGCACTTCCTTGCCATCAATAAAAGCTTTCCATCCCTTTTCGTAATAAACCTCCGAGAATACGGCAAATGCGTCATTCGGCGACGTAGATTCATACCGCAGGGTATCTGGGTGATAAGACACCAATTTAATCTCTGCATTGCTTGGTTGCCCGAGCCGTGCGGCATTTAATTGGTTCTTGAACGCTTCGTGTACGAAGGCCTCTTTCCGCGGATCGAAGCTACTAATTGCCTGCATCTCTTGCGCATTGTCTTTCACGAAAGTCACTTTGTTCACAAACCAAGCGTTTCCGGCGGCCGTACTTCGACGTTGGATTTGTTCTGCTCCGTTTTGCGGATTCTGTGTAATCAGGTACCGAACATTTAGCATATCGAGCACATCTTCATTAATGGCTCCGTTAAATTGATGTTCAAGCACTTCTTGAAAACGCATCAGCTTAGCAGCATGATATCCTCCAATACTCTTATGAAAATAGGATGCCCGGGCGTCTGAAAACGGATTTGTCGTTAAGTCTAGGACTCGATAGCTTGGATCTTTGTCTAGTCTAATCAATTGATCGACTTCGCGTTCAACAACATGTGTCTTGGCACGCTCTTCGATGAAGGAGTCATCATTTAAATACCGCTTGTCCACGGCCCATAAATCGGCCAACGTTACCACGCCCAATATTCCTAAAAACATGGGGATACTTAACTTTTTCTTCAGATAAAACCAAACAAGGCCAAAGGTTAGGGCGATAATGAAAAACGATCGGTAAGCGTCTTGGCTGGCCAAAGCCGATCGATCTTTAATCAATGCATTCGAAAATTCACGGCCTACACTTTCCCCGCCCAACTGCTGACTTACCGAAGTGATATATTCTTGATGTCCACTGTTTTTAAAGTCTAAAAACAAACTGGGCATTAAACCGACAAGCAAACAGAAACCACCGACGCCGACGAATGTGTATAAAACCTTCTTATCAAGCTTTGGAATCTCAGAAGCCCTGTTTAAGAGGGAATCGACCGCTAAAATAGCCAACAAGGGAATGAGTATGGCCGGTATAACGAGAATAGATTCGACGGCCCTAAACTTGTTGTACATTGGAAAATAATCAAAGAACAGGTCGGAAATCAGCGGGAAATGTTTTCCGAAAGCCAAAAACAAGCAAAGTGTTGTCGCTCCCAGTACCCACCACTTTATCCTGCCCTTTACAATGATCAATCCCAAAACGAACAAGAAAAATATGCCCGCACCAAAATACCAAGGTCCCGATGTAATCATCTTCTCTCCCCAATAGGTTGGAATCCGCTTTGAAAATTCAACAGCTTGTGTTTCAGGGACACCATTTTTCGTAAAAAATTTAACAATCTCGGATTTGGCATCTAGTACGGGGCCCGTGTTACGTCCACCATAAGCATTTGGGATCAAAAAGGTAATATTTTCTCCCACTCCTTGGCTCCATTCATAGGCATACGTTTTATCCAACCCGCTACTCTTTTTTTGTCCGTCTTCGACTTTTTGAATATTGGCAGTCCCTCGGGTCGTAAGTTTACTATATTCCAACGTAGGGAACAATACGGAGGCATTCACCATTACCGCGATCAGTGCGGCACCGACCTGCAAAGCTGACGCTTGTAAAAAATTCTTCAGCTTTTTATCGCGGATAGCGTAATAGAGTTCGACTCCTACATAGAGGAGCAATGCGATAAAAAGATAATACGTGATCTGAACGTGGTTAGTCCGAATCTCCATCGCCAGGAACAATGCCAATAGGATAGGTCCCCATAAACGGCTTCCCCGATAGCATAACAAGACTGAGCCAATGATTGGCGCAAGATAAGCAATCGCATAGGCCTTGTTGACATGCCCTGCTTCGATATAAATAAAATTATAAGACGTAAAGGCTAATGCAATGGCTCCAACCGCCGAAAGCCAAGGTTTTAGTCGTAAAACAGAAAACAAAAAATAACCGCCCAGCAAATATAACAGTACAATATCTGTCGGAACAGGGAAAACAGCGCGTATCGCCCTGTTGAGATAACTCGTCACATTGCTTGCGTGTTCATACCATATCTGATAGGTTGGCATTCCTCCAAACATCGAATTGGTCCAAAGGGGGGCATGTCCGTCCTTTGCTCGATAGTCAAACAATTCCTTTTGACTGCCTTCGGCCTGCATGACATCAGATTGTGCTAATGTTTTACCTCCGAATATTGGTGAAAAATAAAAAAACACCAACACAATAAAGATGGCGATAATAATAAGATGGGTCGAGTTTTCCTTAAACCACTGTTTCATAAATATGCGTTATTGCTTGTTATCATTAGGTTATATCTCCCCTTCGTAAGGATTGCCTGTTGTAAACAGTCCCGGCAGTCTATAGCACCTAACGAACACGATTAGTTCCGTTATGTGCCAAAAATATAGAAATGATTTGAAATTATCAGCAAAAATATGTTAATCGGAGAAAGCGGCAGACTTCCTCAAAATGGCTCTTTAGTCGACATTCTGGATAAGCCGTTTGATATCGGCGAGTTCGCCGAATACCACCAATAGGTCATTTTCCTGCAGCACCGTTTCGGATCCGGCAATACCGGAAGCCTCCTTATGCAGGACGACCTTTTCTTTCACGCTCTTTTCATATGTTTTGACGGTGGTCAACACAATTACTTTATATTTATTTGTTAGGTTCGCATCCTTCAACGTCATTCCGACATATTTTGATGGCACACGAATCTCGACAATACTGTATCGGTCGGAAACTTTAAAGGAATCTATGATATCGATATTGTCCAGGCGCATGGCCAGCCGTTCTGCCGCCTCCTCTTCCGGCATAATGTATTCGTCGATCTGCATGGCCTGTAATACGGTTTTTTGCAGATCCGAGACTACGCGGCCGATGATCCGCTTGACCTGCAATTGTTTGAGCAGAGCCGTCGTGAGTAAAGACGCTCCCTCATCTTCGCCGATAGCCACAATAACCGCATCGCTATCTTTTAAAGGGAGCGACGTCATCGCCTCGCGGTCTGTCGTATCCATGCATACGGTATGGGTGATTTTGTCTTTTAATTGCTCAACAATACCCATGTTTTTATCTGCCGCGATCACCTCGTGACCAAGCTCCGTCAAATGTATCGCCAGCGATTTACCAAAATGTCCCAGCCCTAAAACAATATACTTCATCGTTAAAATAAAATCTTCTCGGTGGGATAAATATAGCTTTTATTCTTTGTGTTCTTGATAAATGCCACCAATAATGTCAGGGTACCCACCCGCCCCACGAACATGGTAAACACGATAATCATCTTTCCTGTGGCAGACAAAGAGGGTGTAACGCCCAAACTGAGTCCACATGTCGTATACGCAGAAACCGTTTCAAAAAACAACGTCTTCATCTGTTTGTCGGAATCCGCAAAATTCAACAAAATAAAGCTCAGTGTGATTGTTAGTACGGATAGTAAGATAATGGCAAATGCCTTGTTGACCGACTCTGCCGCGATGCGTCGGCGAAATATTTCGATCGACTCCTTCCCCCTCGCGAGGGTTAAGATATTAAGCACGGCCAATGCCACGGTCGTCACCTTTACACCTCCACCTGTTGACCCGGGCGAGGCACCCATCCACATGAGTGTTACGACCATAATTAGGGTTGGTCCGGCGAGAAAGCCCATATTTATGCTGTTAAATCCGGCCGATCGTGCGGAGTTAGCCATAAAAAAAGAGGTGATCCATTCGCCGACAACAGAAGGGTCGTCCGTTAGCGTATGCCGCTGTTCCAGGAAAAAATAGGAGGCTGTAGCTAACACGACAACAACGGCATTACATAACAGGATGAACCGGGTGTTAAAGGTAAAAGATCTCGGCTTATGTATATATTGTTTGCGCAGAATTACTTCGTGAATAAACTGTGCTAATTTTCGCTTCAAGAATGTATAGAAGTCGAAAACCGTTCCAAATCCTAATCCTCCTAATATGAAAATACTCGCCAAGCATAACTGAAAGGCATAGTTAAACCGATATGCATCGTTATGTATACCATTTGGAAGGATGGAAAAACCAGAATTACAGAAAGAAGAGATGGCGTGGAAAGCGGAGAAAAATACGCGTTCTCCCATGGACTCGAATTGACGCGCATCTAACGAAAAGAAAATTAGAACGCCTCCGATCAATTCAAACAGTAGTGTAATAAAAATAATAGTTAGCAAGGTAGAGATAACCGAATTCAATTTATTTTCCCCCAAAATTTCACCAAACATCAGCTGGTTTTTATAAGAAAATCCACCTGAAAAAAAATAGCCAAAAAAACCGGTGAATGTCATGATTCCTAGACCGCCAACCTGAATGAGAATCATGATGACCGACTGTCCGAATACAGAGAAATTGGTAGAGATATCGGTAACGGTCAGCCCAGTGATGCATACCGCACTGGTAGCCATAAACAAGGCGTCTACAAAACTTAAAGGAGCGACCAGCGTAGTTCGCGGGAGCATTAAAAGGATTGTTCCCAACAGAATCAGGGCGATAAAACTGATGACAAAAAGGATGGTTGGGTTAAAATAAAAATTGTCAAAAAACAAACTGTTACGGGAAAGTTCGGAGAGGAACATGAGCGCAATGCCGAGATATACCCATTCCATCTTAGAAAAATAGACCACATTGGTCAGCCTGGAAAAACTAATAAAAAGAAAGTAGGTGAGCAACACGAGTCCGGATATATGGGAGACGTTGATTTTCCGTTGCGTTAGAATTGCCGCAGCAGTACGGATCGCGCCTAGCACAAACAAAAAGTAGAACATGCCTATTACGGTGCGTTCGGAAATATGCGCCACCTCCCGATCCGTAATATAACCAATATGGGTAATCGCCATCAATGCGCAGACCATACTCAGGTAGAACATTACTTGATCAACAAGTTTGTTTCTGTATTTAATTAAGAACTTGAAAAAACTAACAATGGCTTCCATGCCTTACAAACTTAAGGATAATTTCTAAAGCATCTGTCGGCCCGAAAGCAACCTACTGTTCCGACGCATCCTGTCCTTCTTTATCTTTTTTAAACAGCTTTTTGAAAAAACCTTTCGTCTTTTTTACAGCACCCTGTGTATCTTCTAATGCGCTTTTTGCCTTTTCTGCTGTTCCCATTAGGCGGGCTTCTCGTTCTTTGCTGATACCAGCTGTTTGTTTGATACCATCCAGTAGACTTTCCCACAGGTTTTTGAAGAAAGTGTGTTCCGGGACGCGTTTATGATTTACCTTTCCGACGTGGTAGATTTCATTCGCGTCGGGATTGCTATCGTTGATTATCAATTGATTAACCAAAAACGACACGACACGCTTTGGCTTTTTTTGTCCCTGTTCGTCCAAGAGATCAATTTTCAGGTTATTATAGTCAAATCGAAAATCGCCCCTGCTTCTGTAATCGGTGCCCTCGATATGAAATCGGACACTCCGGATATTTCCAGAAGCGATCTCAACATTTAACAAGGGATGCAACACTTTATTAAACAATCGCGCCTGCATAGGGCCAACAGAGCCGCTATAACTATGCGCTCCGTTGTCGCTAAGCATGTCGAAAGAGAATTTTGCCCGTAAGTTGCCGCTATCCATAATTTTTGCACCTAGGTCCGCCTTCATATAGCGGTTCTTCACCAACGCTATGGAATCGTTCGTCACGTTGGTCAGGATCCCCGCTGCCTTATTGAATGTGATTGCCCCTTCCCGGTGGTATTTTCCACTCATCTCTCCATACACCACATCTATCCCTTCCACTAAAACGGTGTCTAACTTAATGAGACTTTTCGCTCGAAGAAGTTTTTGATGTGGCGCTTGCCCAATCTGGTTAACTGGAGTTTTTGGATAACGTTTGTCTCCAAACAATTTCACATAACCATTTTTGACCTGCACACGCTCCGCCAGAGTTTGTTGATTGTCTAGCAAGCGCTGGAAGTTCAGTTTCTCTACCCGCAACGTATCAAAATGTAAGGTCGTCATGGTCACATTTTTTCCCCGCTTTTTAAAATACGTTGTGCGATCCATGACGGGCTTATAGTCCACATTGGTCAACAGAATATTCTGTTCTCGCGTATTTATTTTTAGTTCGTCAAATTTAGCCATATAGAATCCGTCCGAGAACTTATACGTAAAGCTTGGGATAATGATTTCCACGAGTTTTGTATAGTAAAACCGGCTGGTATCGGCTAGCGATGTCTCGTCGATCAGGACATCATGCACCCGAACCTGTATGCTATCAAGTGCCAGGTCGGACGATTTCCCTGCCTCCACCTTGGTATACTTGAATGCGATATTATCAATTTGTATATCGCGTACATTGACGGATGTTAGTACGTCTTTGAAACTTTCATATAAACTTTTTCGGGGTTTATCCGGCAGCGTATCGTTATAAGCATGGTATTTGTGTGTGAGCTGTATATCAGGACTTTCAAAATTGATCGACTTAATATTCAGCTTCCGATTTGTTAGTATGTCGATGATTCCAAACCTTTTAATCTTTAACGATTTTAGCTGAATCCGATACAGGTTATCCGGAGCCGTCTTTGCTTGCTCCATTTGCTTATAGACGGTTGAATCTGGGATCAAAGCGACGTTTTCCAGTGTCACGTTTCCTAATGCGACACTGAGATCCAGATCATCATACGTCAATCGATATAGACTGTCGGTAGAACTCTTTACCACTTCCTTTAGTTTTTCCTCCACCAAGGGCCTCCAATTGTGTGATAAATACCATAAGACGCCGACAAGGCCCACTATTATCAACACGATAATGCTTATGACCCACTTCCAAATTGCCTTCATACCCTTCCGAATGCTTGTTTAAAGTTTATAATACAGTTTGATAATCGTCCGCTTCTCTCGATTCGACGACTTTCCTTATTCTTAAAAACAAAGCTAACACATTTCTGTTTTTACTTTTTGCTATGACTACAAAAAAAGACACATAACGCCAAGGGAGGAGCCGGTATACGCCCCCTAACGACCGTGTTTTTTATTCGAAATGAAGGAAAAGGATTTTAGTTTCGGTTATCTTGATTATTGTATATGCTCAAGTAGCTTTCGTAGCGCGAGGGTTCTATACTTCCATTTTGTACCGCTTCCACAATGACACACCCAGGCTCATTCATGTGCCGGCAGTTGTGAAAGCGACATTGATTTAGTCGGGCCCGCATTTCTGGAAAAAAATGCGATAATTCGCCTTTTTCGATATCTACGACGCCAAGTTCACGAATCCCGGGGGTATCGATCAGCTTACCCCCAAATGAGAGATCAATCATCTCTGCGAACGTAGTTGTATGCTTCCCTTTATCGGACCAATCAGAAATTTCTCCGGTTTTCAGCGCTGCGGAGGGTTCCAAAGCGTTTATGAGGGTAGACTTTCCCACACCGGAGTGACCGGATACCAACGTGGTTTTATCTTTCAACAGTGCGCGCAACTGCTCTAGGTGGGTTCCGTCTTGTGCAGACACCGAATAGCACGGATATCCAATGCGTTCGTACATACCGCTGTACTCTTGTAATATTTGCAGACCTTCGTCTGAGAAGAGATCCAGTTTATTGAACACCAAAATAGCAGGAATATCGTAAGCTTCTGCGGTCACCAAAAAACGATCGATAAAGCCGAGCGAAGTAGGTGGCGATGCTAACGTAACGACTAATATGGCCTGATCTAAATTCGCACCGATAATTTGCGTCTGTTTGGACAAGTTCACCGAACGACGGATAATATAATTTCTTCTCGGTTCTAGATGCGTGATGACGGCACTATGTTGGTCGGGTTCCATCTCATATGTCACCCAATCCCCCACAGCAACCGGGTTGGTTGTCTTAATCCCTTTGGTGCGAAATTTACCTTTTATACGACACTCCACACGCTTACCATCCTCGCCTAAAACCAGGTACCAGCTTCCTGTTGATTTCGTCACCAATCCCCGCATATAATCAGCTCTTGTTTATGTTGGTAAAATTCATGCTACAAAAGTCGCAAATAAAACCATATATCCCTCTTCTTAGTCGCTCTTTTTATGAAGTCACAGTAACTTTTACAACGTGCCACTGACGTCAATTTCTCATAAACCGGACATATGGGGGCATAATACACCTGTTATTTACCTGTATTTTTCCCTACCTTTGTGAGGAACGATTTAAACTATACATTGGTGAAAAAACTATTTCTTTTAGATGGCATGGCTCTGATTTACAGAGCATATTTCGCATTGAGTAAGGTTCCCCGTTTAACATCGTATGGGTTGAATACCGGTGCTATAATGGGATTTACCAATACGCTACTTGAGCTATTAAAGAATCAAAAGCCAACACACATAGCCGTTGTATTTGATACTGATGCGCCGACTAACCGCCACATCGAGTATGAAGCCTATAAGGCACATCGTGAGAAAATGCCGGAAGATTTGGCGATGTCCATTCCATTCATCCATCGATTAATAGAAGGTTTTAATATTCCAATTATCACGATGGACGGTTTTGAAGCTGACGATATCATCGGTACGTTAGCAAAAAAAGCAGAAAAGCAAGGATTTACGGTGTATTGTATGACACCCGATAAAGATTTTGGTCAATTGGTGTCTGACCACATTTTTATCTACAAACCTGCGCGCATGGGAAATGGCGCGGAGACCTTGGGTGTGCCCGAAATTCTCGAAAAATGGGAAGTAAACGATGTTTGCCAAGTTATTGACATCTTAGGATTGTGGGGCGACGCGGTCGATAATATCCCGGGCATTCCGGGTATCGGTGAAAAAACAGCAAAAAAATTGGTTCAGGACTTTGGTTCTGTAGAAGGAATTATTGAAAACAGTCATCAACTCAAAGGTAAACTAAAAGAGAACGTAGAAAATTATGCGACCCAAGGTTTGATTTCAAAAAAATTGGCGACGATCCTATTGGACGTACCTATAGATCTTGATGAGAAGGCATTAGAATTGGAAGAACCTAACCGAGCACTATTGGAACCACTATTTGCTGAACTGGAATTTCGAACATTAGGTAAGCGCGTCTTTGGAGAAGAATTCAATGTGGTGGAGGCCAACGGCGGTCATCGCAGCGCCGGACAAATGGATCTATTTGCGGTGTCTTTAGAGGAAGTAACGACAGTCGCCGTAACGGAACCTATTGTGCCGAGCCAAAACATACATAACACACCCCATCAGTATATCCTGTTGGACACGGAGGAACAACAACGTCACTTGGCGGGGCAGCTCGCACAGCTTCCGAGGTTCTGTTTTGATACCGAAACCACTTCGTTGGACGCATTATCAGCAGATATTGTAGGCATGTCATTCGCTTTTGAAAAAGGAACAGCCTACTACATCCCCACTCCTGCAGACCGCGAGATCGCGCAATCGATCGTCGATATTTTCAAACCGGTCTTCGAAAATGCCATGATTGAAAAGGTTGGGCAAAACCTCAAATATGACATCCTGTTGCTTTCGAGATATGGTGTACAGGTACAAGGGCCATTGTTCGACACGATGATCGCCCATTATCTTATCGACCCCGATACGCGCCACAACATGGACATTCTTGCCGAAAATTATTTGGGGTACAGCCCGGTATCAATTACGGAACTGATTGGAGCGAAAGGCAAAAACCAGCTGAACATGCGCGACGTGGCGATTGAACTGGTCAAAGAGTATGCCGCAGAAGATGCGGACATCACCTGGCAGTTGCATGAGATATTGAAACCTCTTTTGCTCGAGACACACACATTGGCGCTTGCGCAACAGGTAGAATTTCCATTGATTTATGTCTTGGCTGAAATCGAGAAGAATGGGGTAATGATCGATATAGAAACGTTGCGGGCCTTTTCTTTGTCGTTAGATGAAGACATAAGAAGGCTGGAAACAACCATTTACGAAAAAGCGGGTGTGCAATTTAATATTGCTTCTCCGAAGCAGTTGGGCGAAGTGCTTTTTGACAAGCTCGGACTGGATCCGAAAGCGAAGAAAACGAAAACAGGTCAATACAAGACCGGTGAAGATGTGTTGCTCACCCTTGCGCATAAATCCGATATCGTCCAAGATATTCTAGATTTCAGACAACTTCAGAAGCTTAAATCTACCTATGTAGATGCCTTGCCCGGGCTAATCAGTAAGGAGACAGGACTAATACATACATCGTACAATCAAGCGGTTGCTGCAACGGGCCGGTTAAGCTCGACAAATCCGAACTTGCAAAATATCCCCATCCGCACCGAGAAAGGGCGAGAGGTACGAAAAGCATTTATTCCGAGAACAACGGGACATGTGCTTTTGTCGGCAGATTATTCGCAGATTGAGCTTCGTCTAATCGCTGAGTTGAGCCATGATGAAAACATGCTGGAAGCGTTCGCGGCTGGGCATGATATTCACCGTGCGACCGCCGCCCGGGTTTATGGGCTTTCGTTGGAAGAGGTAACATCAGATCAAAGACGAAACGCGAAAGCGGTTAACTTTGGGATTATCTATGGGCAATCCGCCTTTGGATTGTCACAAAGCTTAGGTATTCCACGTAAAGAAGCCGCGACCATTATCGAACAGTACTTTGCGCAATATGCCGGGATCCGCCAATACATGACAAAAGCGGTTGAATTCGCGAAAGAACATGGTTATGTAGAAACCATTTTAAAGCGTCGCCGTTATTTAAGAGACATTAATTCTGCCAACATGACCGTTCGTGGATTTGCGGAGCGAAATGCCATTAATGCACCGATACAAGGGTCTGCTGCAGATCTGATTAAAATAGCGATGATTCATATTCAACAGGATATTCAAAACCTAGGGTTGCGTGGAAAAATGATCATGCAGGTACATGACGAATTGGTCTTCGACGTCCCGCAAGAGGAAGTAGAACAATTTTCTGCAATCATCATCGATCGAATGAAAAACGCCATGACGTTGAACGTTCCGATTGAAGTGGAAGTGGGCAAAGGAAATAATTGGTTAGAAGCGCATTAATGATATGAAGAAAATCGGCTTATTTCTCCTCTTATCTTTAACAGGCATCCTGACGTTCGCTCAGCAGGTTCCGGTTGCAAGAGACACCTTGTTTGAAAAAGCTCCACAAGGGCTTGTTCGTTTTTACTTCGACGACCATTACTTTTTGGTCGACAAAGATTGTGCATTCAAATCTATTGAACGGCTATCTGCTTTTGTGGTGTCCAAAAATGCATTCCATGGGGAATTTAAAGACTTCGATAGAAACGGAAGAGTGGTGTTAACGGGCACCTATAACCAAGGCGTAAAGGCCGGTCCTTTCAAGGCGTATCACCCCAATGGTACGCTCAAATGGGAATCTACTTTTGTGAATAATGTCGCCGTCGGAGATTGGAACTATTATTATCCGGACGGCCGACCCATGCTCACCGTGACATTTGATTCTACAGGCGGACGAATTAAATCTTTCTGGGATCGCTTCGGCCGACAGCGGGTGACTGCGGGCGAAGGAAACTATGAATTTAAGATGCCTTTCGAATTTTATAACGAGTATGGATATCCGTTCTTTGAGCGCAAAGGAAAAATCCGTAACGGAATTCCAACGGGTTATTGGACGACACATATGGTGGATGAAAAGAACAAAAAGATATTGTTTACTGAAGAAGTCTATGACAGAAATGGCGCACTTACGGACGGCTACAATTTATTCTTAGATTCAGAGTATAAGGTTCCGTTAACGATCATTCCTTCCCAGTCTTTTTTGACGGCCGAACGCATGCTGTTTAAAGCTTGTACGTTCGATGATTATAGCGGCTTCAATAGCTATCTTTCGGACAAACTAAATTCGGCCTTTGGTGCTAGTCCGACACACAAAAACTTAGAAGATGACTTTTCATATCGTGTGTCGCTCGATAAAGATGGAAATCCGGAAATGATAACCCTCCGCAAGCGCTTAAAATCCGATGACATCAACCGATACTTTGAAGCTGTATTGAAGGAAATCCCGTTCTATTTTCCGTCCTTAGATGAAAATGGAGAGCCTATTGCGGACACGTTGGCCGTCTCGGGAAAATTGAGTACGAATGAAGTCGGTGCTTTTAACTTTCATAGTATTCGTATTGAGCGAGGAAAAAAACAGGAGGATTAACGCAACTTACTTAAAACGAATGCTCCAGAGGGATTACGTGTGGAAGGACTGATTGTTTATCTGGTACGGGTCTTGGCGGTGTTTAATATTTCTTTTTACAGGAAATCTTAGTTAAGTTTGCAAAAAAATTACGACATGAAATTCCATAAAGAAGGATATACGAGCTTAGCGCTCGTCGTGCTGTTTGCATTTGTGATTAACGCGCTTGCTGATTATTATGACGCGCCCGCCTATCTCAAATGGGTTTTCTATGCGCTATCTGCTTTCTTGGTCATCACTATCCTGCAGTTTTTTCGGAGCCCAACAAAGCATATATCGATCGATGAGCGCGTAGTCTTGTGTCCTGCAGACGGGAAAGTCGTGGTTATTGAAGAGACCGAAGAGACCGAATATTTCAACGATAAACGCATTCAGGTTTCTATTTTCATGTCGCCGATCAATGTACATGTCAACCGGAACCCGATTAGTGGAATTGTCTCGTATTTTAAATATCATCCCGGTAAATTCTTGGTAGCTTGGCATCCCAAATCCTCTACGGACAACGAACGCACCACAGTGGTCGTAAAAAACCAATCTGGGGTTGAAGTGCTGTTTAGACAGATCGCAGGAGCTATGGCCCGTCGCATTGTTTGGTATGTTAAAGAGAACGATAACGTCAAACAGGGTGATGAATTTGGTTTCATCAAATTTGGATCGCGTGTCGACCTATTCTTACCAATAGGCACTGACGTGAATGTACATATTGGTGATAAAGTTACAGGCGGCAAAACGGTAATTGCTCGATTTTAACATTATTTTAATACAGGATTTGTAATTTAGGCTTCGTTATACGAGGCTTTTTTTATGAATTTCAGAGTTTTTATCCTGCTTATAGCCGGGGCGATCGGTCTTTCTATCGCTGCAACAGATTACCTACATAGGGGGATTCTTTACGTTGCTTTACTCATTTTACTATCCACGGGCATCTTGAGCTTTGTGATACTGCTGAATTTATTCGAACGTTATATCTACAAACGTATTCGCAATGTATATAAGCTTATTCACAATCTAAAACTCGGAAAGGACCTCAAAGATGCGTTAGGGGAGCACATTGCAGACGACCCCGTGGCGGAGGCAGAACAGGAGGTACGCGATTGGGCAAAGCAGAAAGCTTCTGAAATCAACAAATTGAAAGAGCAGGCCCAGTTTCGGAAAGAGTTTTTGTCCAATATTTCACATGAATTTAAAACGCCTTTATTCGCAACGCAAGGTTATATTGAAACTCTACAAGACGGACTCATCGACGATGATCCGGAAACAGCCAAAAATTTCCTGGAAAAAGCGGCACGTAATTTAGACCGGCTCAGCTATCTTATCCAAGACCTGGATGAAATCTCAAAATTGGAGACAGGCATTATATCCCTATCCATGGAAAAATTTGACATTATCGCCTTGATTAAAGAATGCATGGAAGACCTTGAAGCCAAAGCAGCGGCCAGCAATATACGATTAAAATATAAAGGCAAATCGCAACACGCTTTATTGGTGAAGGGTGATCGGAAACGCATTCAACAGGTATTGATTAACTTAATCGACAACTCCGTTAAATATGGAAAAAAAGGCGGCTTAACCACCATTTCTATTTTTCCCTTATTTGATCAGATTTTGGTGGAAGTCACGGATGATGGGCTGGGCATTGAAGAAAAAAATCTCCCGCGCGTATTTGAACGCTTTTATCGCGCGGATAAAAGTCGATCGAGGGATATTGGGGGTTCTGGGTTGGGACTCGCTATTGTGAAACACATCATTGAGGCGCACGAACAAAACGTCCACGTACGGAGTACAGAGGGCATCGGAACGACCTTCGGTTTCACTTTAGATCAAGCGAAGGGGGGTTAAATGAGATTCATGTTACATGAAGATTAGCAAACTTAACATTAACTTAACATTTCATTTATAATTTTGCACAAATTTCATCACTATGTCTTTAAATAGCATTTTTCAGTATTTCGTTCCAAAGGACAAAAAATTCTTTCCTTTGTTTGAACAGGCAGGCGCTAACCTTATCGAGATGGCCAAGCTGCTACAAGAAACAGTTTACTCCACCGATTTGGCCAAACGCGCAGAGCTGAACAAGAAACTAGAAGACCTTGAACACAAGGGAGATAATATTACCCACCAAATACACCTTGAATTAGGTAAAAACTTTATTACACCTTTTGATCGGGAGGATATCCACGCATTGGCCAGTTCATTGGATGATGTCGCCGATTTCATTCAAGGTGCATCCAACCGTATGGAGTTGTATAAGGTTCACACCCCGAGCCAACCGATGAAAGAAATTACGGACTTGATTGTAGAAGCGACCGAACATGTGGCCAAAGCTATCTATGAACTGAAAGATCTAAAAAACATCCGCAATATCACGGACTCTTGTGTTCGCATAAACAGTGTGGAAAACAAAGCGGACTATATCTTTGATAAGGCCGTTGGCGAGCTTTTTGAATATGAAAAGGATGCCATTACATTGATCAAGAACAAAGAAGTACTTTCTGCGATGGAAGATGCTACCGATAAATGTGAGGATGTCGCCAATGTATTAGAGAGTATTTTAGTTAAGAATGCTTAAAACAGAGCATTAAGAAAACAAAACAACAACTATGATTTCCACCTTATTGATTGTCGTTGTCATCCTTGCGATTGCTTTTGACTACATCAACGGATTCCACGATGCAGCCAACTCGATCGCCACGATCGTTTCAACGAAAGTTTTAACGCCCTTTATGGCTGTGCTTTGGGCCGCTCTATTTAACTTTGCAGCTTACTTTTATTTTACAGACCACAAGGTGGCCAATACGATCGCGAAGACTGTACTGGAAGAATATATTACCTTAGAAGTCATATTTGCGGGCCTGGTCGCCGCTATTTCGTGGAACCTCTTTACTTGGTACTACGGTATTCCATCCAGTTCTTCGCACACACTGATTGGAGGATTTGCGGGTTCTGGAATGGCTTACGCTTGGATTACGGGTGCTAACCCGTTTTTGGCTGTTAATCAAAGTGCGATCCTTAAAACGGTGTCTTTTATCGTCTTGGCGCCAGTACTCGGTATGCTGATCTCCATCATCATTACACTGATTATTATGAACCTAGCGAAACGGGCACGTCCGGCTGTTGCTGAAAAGTGGTTTAAAATATGTCAGCTTATTTCTTCCGCAGCATTAAGCTTTGCGCACGGTGGTAACGACGCTCAGAAAGTGATGGGGATCATTGCAACAGCCTTAATTGCTGAGCAAGTGATTCCAAACTTCGAAGCGATGCCTGCTTGGGTTCCTCTATCCTGTTACATTGCGATCGCTGCCGGTACAATGAGCGGTGGCTGGAAAATCGTTAAGACGATGGGTACTAAGATAACCAAAGTAACTCCATTGGAAGGTGTCGCTGCAGAAACCGCAGGAGCTGTAACTCTTGGAGTCACGGAGCACTTTGGTATCCCCGCCTCGACCACGCATACAATCACCGGTTCTATTATTGGGGTAGGGGTTGTGAAACGTGTATCCGCTGTACGTTGGGGTGTCACAATCAGCCTACTATGGGCATGGATCTTGACTATCCCCGTGAGCGCTGTGTTAGGCGGACTTTCCCTTGCCGTGATCCATTTTATTCTATAACGTAGTATTTAATATACAAGCGCGCTGTTTTTATTGATTATCAAGCAAAAAAAAATGAAAAATTTGGCGGTTCTAAATAATATATATACTTTTACGCGGACATTTTTGCTGAGATTCAGCAAATTTGTTCATTAATACAACTTTTTCAACGACCTGTTATTTTTGGCATCGTTATTGTTAAGTTATGTTAAAATAGAAAAGTGAAAACAATTAAAAATTTTAATAACCTTAAAAACAAGAGTATGAACTATTCTACAATTAAAAAAACAGCTGTTGCAGCGTCTTTAGTAGCCGCTTTAGGTTTTGCTGAAAGCGCTCAAGCACAAACTCCAACTGTATTTGGTGGAAGATCACAATACAGAACTTGGTCGATCGGTGTACAAGGTGGTATCACTACACCTAACGTACTAGTTGGTGGATCGAACGCTTTCGGTCAAAAAGTAGGTTACTTCCAAAACAAAGTAGGTGAGTACTATGGTTTAACTATCCGTAAGCAATTCTCTCACTTATTCGGTTTAGAATTAGAAGGTAACCGTGGCCGCATCAAAACGTACAACCACGATGTATCTGGTCCTGCTGCAGAAAATTCATTAGGAGCGAAATCTGTTGAGACCTCTGTTAACTGGGCTGGTAGCTTGAATGGTGTATTCCAATTAGGTACTATTGACTTCTTAAGAAGAGAAAATGCGGTTAACTTCTACGCTAAAGTAGGTTTAGGTGTTATGGCGCACAATCCAGTACAATACTTGAACAATGATTTCACAGGAACAGAAGTTTACAACAACGAAGGAAAATGGGGTGAAGAAATCTTCGGTGATCGTGAAGCAACAGGTGACCGTGACAACCGCTTAACTGCATTCGTTCCAGTTGGTGTTGGTGTTAAATTCAAATTATCTGAAGTTGTTGCCTTGAACTTAGGTTACACCATGAACTTCACGGATGATAACTTGTTATACGGACCAGCAAGAACAGATTACAAAGGTAAGTTCTCTAATGTTTATGGAGGTTTAGAGTTCACTCTAGGTTCACGTGACAAAGAAAACTTAACATTCACAAACCCAGTTGCTACATTGTATGATGAACTGAAAGATCCATCATTGCGTAACGAAGTTGAAGCATTGAAACAACGCGTATCTACTTTAGAAGGTACAGTTGATCAATTGAGCAAAGACTCTGATGGTGACGGTGTATCAGATAAATTCGATAAATGTCCAGGAACACCTGCAGGTACTGCGGTAGATGGTTCAGGATGTCCTATCAAATTCCCTGAGCCAGTTGCGCAAAACAACGCGACTTCAGGTGCTTATTACGCTCCTATTCAATTCGAATTCGATAGCTCCGTGTTGAAAACTGAATCGTACTCAACTTTGGACAAATTAGCGAAAGAATTACGTGATGCAAACGGATCAGTAACATTAGATGGTTATGCTTCTGCAGAAGGTACTGAAGACTATAACATGAACTTATCTAATGACCGTGCTAATGCAGTAAAACAATACTTAGTTAACGCTGGTGTTTCTGCTTCTAGCATTACTGCTACAGGTTATGGCGAAGCTAATCCAGTTGCATCTAATGCTACTGAAGAAGGTCGTGTTCAAAACCGTCGTGTAGAAATCAAAAAATAATTCCTTTAAAAGAATTATCAATGATAAGAAAGCCGATCCATATGTGGATCGGCTTTTCTGTTTATTATCAATATTTTAAGCTATCTTTGCAGAACCGTATGTGAAAATGTGGAAAACAAAATCATTAGAAGTCGCATTTTCTTTATAAATTTCTTCTGTAGTGAGGATGCAAGCGATTCTTTAATTAAAAAACGAAAGGAGTGATATGGAAGAAGATTTCGAATTTGGCTCGCCCGAAGAACAAAAACTGTCAGTAGATCGATACGAAGAAATGCTTCGGAATCAAGACCAATACTTCTTTGACGCCAAAGCTTTTGAAAGTATCATAGAATATTATACCGATAAAAACGACCCTGTTAAGGCATTACAGGTTGCAGAATATGCCACGAGTCAACATCCGTATGAAACCCTCTTTCTCCTAAAAAAAGCGCAACTATTCGCGCGGATGCACCAACTGGAAAAGGCGCTTCAGGAAATCGATAAAGCCACTGTCTTGGAACCTAACAGTGGAGAGATGTATCTACTCAAAGGCAACATTTATCTCCTGCAAGGCGAAGTAGAACAAGCAGAAATGTTTTTCTTACAAGCAATAGATCTCGGCGAAGATACGGCCGAAGCGTATTTCCAGATTGCTGAACTTTATCAGATAAAAGGGGACTACGAAGCCGCCATCAAAAATCTCAAGAAGTCGCTGCAGCTCAATATGGAAAATGATGACGCACTACACGCCCTCGCCTTTTGCTATGAGGTACTGGAACGTCCTGAAGAAAGTATTCAATTTTATAAACAATATATTGATAACGATCCCTATTCCTATGCAGCCTGGTTTAACCTCGGCATGGTATACGAAAAGTTGAATAGATTCGACGAAGCCATTGACGCTTATGATTACGCAATGCTCATTAATGAGTCATTTGTGCCGGCATATTTTAATAAAGGCAACGTGCTTGTGAACTTGCAAAAATATACTGAAGCGATCGATGTTTATAAGCAAAGTTTCGAGTACGAAACACCTACAGCCGATGTATATTGTGCTATCGGCGAATGTTACGAGAAACTTGAACTGATGGAAGAAGCACGCGAAAACTACAAGAAAGCGGTCAAGCTCGATCCCCAGCTTGCTGACGCATGGTTTGGCATTGGTGTTACGTTGGATTTTGACGATCGCTATTTTGAATCCTTGCATTTTTACAAGAAAGCGCTTGATTTAGATGATGCTAACCCAGACTATTGGTTTGCTATCGCAGACGCGCGTTACAAGCTCAATCAATTTGAAGAATCAGAATTTGCATACAATAAAGTCGTCGAACTCAATCCAACAGACGTAGAAGCTTGGCTTGATTATTCCTCCATCTATTTCGAACAAGGAAAATACATCGAGGCAATTGATGTTATGGCAGACGCAATCAAGCAAAATCCAGAAGCTTCTGAACTTTACTATCGTGTTGTGGCATATCTCTTTGCAAATGGACAATATAACGAAGCGCTAAATTTTCTGGAATTAGGGCTAGCTACTAATCCGGAGAAGTTCTATATCCTGTTCGACTATCTGCCTCAATTGCAAGGGAATAAAATTATTGTCGATATTATAAGAAAATATACCAATAATTCATGAAGAAACTTGGGCTGATCGGCTACCCTTTGGGGCATTCCTTTTCGAAAAAGTATTACCACGCTAAATTCGATGCAGAGCACATAACGGATATTGATTATGATCTCTATGCGTTACAAGATATACAGCAATTTCCGATGCTGTATGAAGACGATCACGCATTTTATGGCTTTAACGTAACCATACCCCATAAGCGCAGTATAATGCCCTTTTTGGATGCCCTTTCTCCAGAAGCGACGGAAATACAGGCAGTCAATTGCATTCAGATCCGAAGAAAAGACGGACGTGCATACTTAAAGGGGTTTAATACCGATGCGTACGGCTTTGAACAGTCTTTGCTTCCTTTACTAAAACAGCAACATACCCAGGCCCTTGTGTTTGGGAATGGAGGGGCGGCCCAGGCGGTGTATTACGTGTTAAATAAATTAGGAATATCCTTCCAAATTGTCAGTAGAAGTAAAGAGAACGGCGACCTCACCTATGCGGACCTAACGCGAGAGACGATTCACTCTCACACGCTCCTAATCAACTGCTCGCCGGTTGGAACATTTCCCGATATAGATCAAGCTCCTCGTATTCCATACGAAGGTATTGGACAAGATCATCTTCTGTACGACCTGATTTACAACCCCGATGAAACAACGTTCCTTCGCAGAGGCAAAGAGCGCGGTGCAGTCACCAAAAATGGATACGAAATGCTCGTACTGCAAGCGGAAAAAAATTGGGATATTTGGAATGAAGAATAAGGGATTAATACGCTATCTATTTTATATTATTAGCATAGTAATGTCAGCTTGTTCATCGTCGGATTATACACCCAAACCGTGGTTTTTTTTCGTATCAAATTTCCCGAAAAGAGCTATCAGGTCGTTAAAACCGGGTGTCCTTTCGCTTTCGAAAATACTCAGCTACGCTTCCGTTTGTTGGAAAAATCTCGATTTTCCACAGTTCAACCCTCGACTGCATATAAACTATTTTCCGTATCAGATAACATGAGACATTTAACTGCACGCAGTGCTATATCTCATTAACAACTCACCTAGGTTCTATTCAGCCAGTCCTGAATTCCTAGAAAAGGATATTGATCACTTGATCAGCACCTTTACTTGGAAATAATTTCTATTTTTGGTCTATGCTAAGTATACAGACGTTCACATGTAACCCTTTTCAGGAAAACACCTATGTTGTTTACAACCCAGATGGTCTTTGTGCCATATTCGACCCTGGCATGTCCAATCCAAAGGAAGAAGACCGTTTAATTGCATTTATTCAAGAAAATGAGTTATCACCGATTGCGCTCTACAACACGCACTGCCATATTGATCACGTTCTAGGTAATCGCTTTGTGTATGAGCGGTATGGCTTATTTCCACAATTACACGAAGGGGAAGTACCCGTATTAGTCTCGGTAGAGAGTCGGGCCCCCATGTTCGGAATGCGCTATGATGTTTCCCCCATCCCGGACGAGTTTTTGCAAGAAGGCCAAACTGTGCGCATCGGGGAGGATAATTTGCAGGTTTTGTTTGTTCCAGGCCATTCTCCAGCCCACCTTTGTTTTTACTCAGCTCAAAATAACTTTTTGATTGGCGGAGACGTCCTTTTTCGAAACAGTATCGGACGGACAGATCTCCCTGGAGGCAATCATCAGCAATTAGTAGACAATATCCAGCGCAAGATATACACCCTACCTAACGATACGGTTGTCTATCCGGGGCACGGTCCTACTACAACTATCGGATTTGAGAAAAATACCAATCCTTTCATAAGAGGTTAACCAATGAGACTACCGATATATTTTGCCAAGAGATACCTGTTTTCAAAAAAATCGGTAAATGCCATTAATATTATTTCGGCGATTAGCGTGATTGGTGTTTTGGTAAGCAGTGCAGCTTTAGTAATAGTATTATCTTTTTACAATGGGATGGAGAACCTTATTCTATCTCTATATAGCACATTTGCGCCAGAACTGCGCATAGAACCTACTGCAGGTAAAGTGTTCGACCCCGAAGAAAAAGTGTTGCAAAACTTACGAAACAGCCCATTGATTCGAAGTTATTCTGAAGTACTAGAAGACAAGGTCCTTGTTCAATATGATCAACAGCAATTCATCGCCCAGATAAAAGGAGTCGAGCCAGCCAGCCTCTTGAAAATCAATCATCAAAACATGTTGTATGCGGGTAGTTTCGACATCTTTAAGGACAGCATACATTATGCCCTGATTGGAGCACAGGTACAGGCAAACCTGCGGGTACCAATCGAGGGAGCCAACAATACTTTACAATTATTTTCTCCACGTAAAGGTACTTCTGGAACTAGTGTGAACCCCTTAGATGAGGTTAATATACGCCGACTGTCTCCATCTGGGGTACTACACTATCAACAAGGATTTGACAATTTAATTATTACCCCACTGAGTTTTGCGAAAGATCTACTGAACGAATACGACCGGGTTTCCGCAGTAGAAATCTACACAAAAGATTCTACTCAGGTATATACTTTACAGGAGGAAACGCAAAGAGCTTTGGGCGAACGTTTTATTGTCAAAAATCGCGAACAACAAAACCCTTTGCTTTATAAAACGATTCGTTCTGAGAAGTGGATTGTTTTTTTTATTCTGACGGTCATCGGCATCATTGCTATCTTTAACATTATTGGATCACTCACCATGTTGGTTATTGATAAGAAACAAGATATGACCGTTTTAAAGAGCCTAGGAGCGAATGGATGGCTCATTCAACGTATCTTCTTTTACGAAGGCGTTATGATTGCCTGCATCGGTGGTATAATCGGTATTGCCCTAGGTTTTCTTTTTTGTGTGTTGCAGGAACGATTTGGAATTATCCGGACAGGCGAAGGTGCAAATGCCATTATGGATATCTATCCCGTTGATATTCGGCTTTTAGATTTTGTTTTAGTGTTTATAACCGTAATGCTCGTTGCGATAATTGTCTCGTATGTTGCCTCGCTTCTCAGTGTCCGTGAGATCAAAAATGATACGATGCGCTCAGCCGACTAGTATTGTAGGCGTTTTCTGCTATAATCTCCTTTTACGATAGAATTAATAAAAGAGCCCCAAGCAAAAGGACTAAATAATGGATTAGCAAACCGTTGATTTATGTTTTTATTCGTCATATTGATATGACGCTGCATCGAATTATAGGTCTGGATTTCTTCAGCGCTCCTCGGAACAACTTGCGATAAGGCGGCCAAGGCCTCAGGAGACAAATTCCGTTTTATTCGGGAGGCATCATCATTACTTACGTCCAACGCCATAAACGCCATATTGAACTCTTCGATACTAGCCCACGGAAACGGCATAACGGCTGGGAGTTCAATGACTAAACTTTTCATGTTGATCCGCGCTGTAAATTTATCGGACGGCGTATACGGTATTACGTATTCAACTGGATCAAAACCCACGGATGTAAACCGGATCGTGTCACCAACATGCGCTACGAATGAAAAAAAACCTTCGTTATCGGCGGCATATGCTGTTTGATTATGGCTTTTGTTAGTAACCGTTACAAAAGGCACAGGCAATTCTCCCCCAACGGAGCTAATTAGTCCGCTGAATTGTATGATTTTTCTGTCCTGCGCGAAAACATTTCCTTGTAAAACAGAAAAGATCAAAATGAATACATACAAGATTCTACCTGCCATGGCCCAAATTTATGCAATCCTCAGTAAAGAAGGCTGTTAAATAGTGTTAACCCTAAAGCTGTGCCGGGGTTATCGCATTCGGGTCATTCATATCCGTTAAGTTGATGGCTTCTACACCTGTAATCTCCGGTACAGCTTTACGAATGGCCTGTTCCAATCCAGCCTTGAACGTCATGATGCTCATGGAACAACTCGCACACGTACCCAGTAATTTCAACTTAACCACATTATCCGGAGTAATCTCTTCTACGCTTACGTTCCCACCATCCGTTTCCAAATAAGGTCGGATTGTATCTAATGCTTGTTCTACTCGCTCTTGTAATGTCATGCTACTTCTAAAATATTTGTTGACGTAAAGATAGTCAATTTATAAAAAATATTCCGATAGATAAAAACAATACGCTATAATTCAACATTACGTTGACATCTATATAAGATCCGCGGTTAAAGAATGTTAAAAGACTCGGTGCAAGTAGGTTGAAGCCGATAAATGGGGTATCTTGCAACACTAAAATTTAATTGAATCATATTTGATTTTCACGTATCTTTGTAAAATGTTTTTAAATAGACGTATCGTTTCGTTGTTGGCGGGCATGGTAGTTTTAATGCTTGTAAGTAGCTGCAAAAGTAAATTCGAAAAACTTCGGGCAAGCAACAATATAGCCATGAAATATCAGGAGGCCGTTAAATACTACGAAAAGAAGAAATACACGAAAGCACTGGTGCTTTTCGACGATCTGATGAACAAATATCGTGGTCAGGCAGAAGCGGAAGACCTATATTATTACACGGCATATACCAATTACCGTTTGCGGGACTACACGTCGGCAAGATTCCGTTTCAAGGAATTTGCACAGACCTATCCGAATAGTCCTCGCGCAGAGGAATGTCGCTTCATGTCTGCTTATTGTTTTTATGTCGACTCTCCTCGACCATCATTGGATCAGGAAAATACGCGGAAAGCCATTGACGAGCTACAACTATTTATCAATCTGTATCCAGAAGGAGAAAAAGCGAAAGAAGCGGGAGACCTCATTCAGAAACTTCGGGATAAACTAGAACAAAAAGCGTATGCGAATGCTAAATTGTATTTCGATATGGGTCAGCCGGACGACTATCGAGCAGCGGTTATCGCATTTGAAAGTATGCTAAGGGAATATCCTGACACGAAGTATGCGGAAGAAATCGAATTTTTAATCTTAAAGTCCCAGTATTTATTTGCTCAAAATAGTATGCCATACCGTCAGGAGGCTCGATACAACGAAGCCATCGATTATTATCAGGCATTTGTAGAGCACTATCCGGAGAGTAAATATAAAAAGGAAGCGGAAGATCTTCGTTCCAGTGCAGAAAAACAAATTGCCTTTGTTGTTAAGCGCATGAACGAAATCAATAAACTTCGAGAAGAACAACAAAAAGAATTGGGCATTAGCAAAGAAGACGCGGAAGCAAAAGAAGCAGCTTCTACCAACTAATAATTGAAATTAATAATACATTTAAACGATGAGTCAAAATAAAAACACCACTATTCCTAGCTCAACAGTAACCCGCGATTTGAGACAATTGGATAAAGGAACGGATAACATTTACGAGTCTATCGTGGTTATCTCGAAGCGCGCCAATCAGATCGCTGTGGATATTAAAGAAGAGCTAAATGGTAAGTTGGCAGAATTCGCAAGTAACAATGATAATTTAGAAGAAGTTTTCGAAAATCGTGAACAGATCGAAATCTCTAAACACTATGAGCGCCTTCCTAAAGCATCCCTTGTTGCAGTTGACGAATTCTTAAATGATAAAGTTTATTTTAGGAACCCTTCTAAAGAGCAAGACTAACTGCTAGAGCATGTCTCTACGGGATAAAAATATTATTATCGGTATATGCGGCAGTATAGCCGCATATAAAATTGCACATCTCACGCGTTTATTGGTTAAAGAGCGAGCTAACGTACAGGTGATTATGACTCCAGATGCGACCGAGTTTATTACACCTTTAACTTTAGCTACGTTATCTAAAAACCCCGTTTTGTCTGCTTACTTTGACAAAGAAAGTGGTGTATGGAACAATCATGTCGAACTCGGTCTGAAGGCTGACCTTTTACTGATAGCACCCGCGACCGCGACCACGATCAGTAAAATGGCACATGGTATTGCAGACAATCTATTATTGGCGACTTACCTTTCCGCTAAATGTCCAGTTATGTTTGCTCCTGCGATGGATCTTGACATGTGGCTACACCCGGCCACACAGGAAAACATTAATCGTCTTGTTGCGTTTGGAGATCGCCTAATAGCTCCTAAAAACGGTGAATTAGCCAGTGGACTGGTGGGCGAAGGACGCCTTACAGAACCCGAAGAAATCGTCGCCACGTTGCGTGATTTTTTCAATGGAGCATTACCGCTCCGCGGCAAAAAAGCTCTTGTATCTGCAGGTCCTACTTATGAAGCCATCGATCCGGTCCGCTTCATCGGCAACCACTCTAGCGGTAAAATGGGATTTGCAATAGCTGAGACCTTGCAGAATTTAGGCGCAGAAGTAATACTGATTAGCGGCCCTACACACCTGCCAACGCCCCCCGGTGTTTACCGTACAGACGTTGTTTCTGCTTCCGATATGTTATCTGCCTGCTCGAAACATTTCGATCAGTCGGACATCATTGTGATGAGCGCAGCCGTGGCTGACTATACCCCTTTAGAAGTCTCCGACCAAAAGATCAAAAAGAAAGATGAAACGTTCCAAATCCCTTTAAAGAAGACCACTGACATCTTGGCTTCTCTCGGAAAGAGAAAAACAAACGAGCAAACGCTTATAGGATTTGCGTTGGAGACAAACGATGAGCTAGCACACGCAAAAGATAAGCTTATACGAAAAAATTTGGATTACATTGTGCTAAATTCCATGCGCGATATAGGGGCGGGCTTTGCTGTCGACACAAACAAAGTTACCGTATTAGAACGCAACGGAGGCATCACTTATTTTGAACTAAAAGACAAGAAAGCAGTAGCACAGGATATCTGTCAACTGGTCGTTTCGCATCAATCCACTATAAATTCATAATACGTACTTCCTTAGGATAGTAGTTATTCACTCGGTTAGGAAGAACTTTGACCCAACCAAGATTAACACCCTCATAGCGAACCAAGCACCAGCCGGTATTGGTCTGCGTGAAATGATCTCTATCCAAATTTTCTTTTCTAAGGTATTTCAAAGCTGTTTGTAGATCAAGCTCTTGCGAAGGCAGATCGGTTCGAATGTAAATGCTACACGCTAAATCGTGTGAAGGTAACAGTTCTCGCCCTGTCCATTTGCCCAAACTTGTTCCCGCTTGCTTGATGTAAAGTACCTGCTGCAGCGCTCGCAAATCGTCCATATAAGCTTTAGGAAAGATCCTTAGATCATCACCGTGCATAAATTGAAAAAAAATGTCTGCAGGATGTACCCATTTCGCGGCCTCATATAAAGAAATAGCGCTTTTCTCCGGTCTCATCTTATTTTTTGGAAAAGAGCTCTGACTAGTCCTTTTCTTCAATACGGATATAAAGAACCCCTCACCCATTACACGATGCGGGTAAAAGCGATAACCAAAAGCATAATGCTTCGGAGAATGTGTTTCTTCGATCCCCCAATCTGCTTTTACTGGAATAGAAACGCTTTCAAACCCAAATTCGTCCATTACCCAATCGACAATGTCTTCATTTTCCTCCTGGGAATACGAACACGTAGAATACAGTAAGTAGCCGTCGGTACTTAATGTAGACAAAGATTCAGCAAGAATCCGTTTCTGTCTGTCACTGCACAATTTCACGTTTGCCGATGACCATTCGTCGATTGCCTTTTGGTCCTTTCTGAACATTCCGGATCCAGAACAGGGAGCATCAACAAGCAATACGTCAAAATATCCCGGCAATCGATTAAATGCTGATGGATCATTATTAGTCACAACCACGTTCGCAGTACCCCATCGATTAATATTATCGACTAGAATATTTGCTCTGGCCTTGATCACCTCATTTGATACCAACAAGCTCTCCACTCCTAAATAACTGTTAAGTAAGGTGGATTTACCCCCTGGAGCCGCACAAAGGTCTAATGCCTTAATTTTACTATTTGCTAGTCCCAGTTGCTCCAAAATGTGTGCAATAAACATGGACGAAGCCTCTTGAACATAGTAGCAGCCTGCATGATACAAGGGATCCAACGTGAAACTGGGTCTCTCTTCTAGATAGTATCCAAACGTACACCACGGAACCTGCTTTATCCGGACGAACGGAGACTGCTGTTGTTTGTGCGGATTTAGACGAATAGACGTGATTTTATCTCCCGTTTGATGCGTCTCTAAAAATGCTTCAGAATCAAAGTCCGCTCGTTCGTTCAGACGGCGTATTAAATCATTTGGTAAAAAATTACCCATCGTTTTATCGCTTATTTCTCTGTAAATTTACCACAATAAGCAAGGAATCACAAACGTTATGAAAGACTATAAGAAATACTATATCATACCGGCCCCTCCCGAAGATATCTATAAAGCATTAACTACAGAAATCACCATTCGGCTATGGACAGGAGACTCCGTAGAGATAGCCCCTATAGAGGGCGGAGAGTTCTCCATGTGGGATGGTGCTATTCAGGGGAAATTCATTCAATTAGAGCCCTATTCCAAAATTGTCCAACAATGGTATTTTGGCGAACAAGAAGAACTGTCAATAGTTACTATTAAGCTTCACGAACATAAGAAGGGCACGTCCTTCGAACTTCACCACACACAAATACCAGAGGAAGCCTACGACGATATTGTCGAAGGTTGGAATGATACGTATATCGCCTCGTTGATTGAGTTTTATGAGGAAGAGTAATAGGGTCTGTAAAAATTAAAAGAAATTAAAAATCGAGTAGGAGGAAAATGAAAGTTTTCTTCCTACTTTCATTTTCCGACATCTCACCACCGTACATGCGGCTCCGCATACGGTGGTTCCCTACCCACGATACTATTTTACGATAACAATCTATTAAGAAAGGATGGCTGGCACGCTTTAGATTGTCGTTGTTCAGTGTTCGATGGAGTATAAAGATGTCGGCGATACGCCAATACCCCCCCATTCCCAAGCTTTACACTTATCAATTCCACATTTACATAGATTATTAAAACGTGTCTTTATCTTCTTCCAAATCTTCCAGATGTATATTCGAAGCCTACGCCTATACCATTCCTCTATCCGCGGTAACCGGCTCTTCATGTCCGCAAGGTTGAAATATCGAGCCAACCTCTAATGAACAGATCTAGAGAAGCTTTCCGATTTTCATAGCCCATACCCTTGCTACGGTCTGTCAATTCTTTTAGTTTAGGTTTGAGTTTGTCGTAACTTTTAAGGATGGATACTCAAACGGCATTCTCCGGACTTCATATAAAAAACCCCATGCAGGTCGGAACAAGAAAAGAGCCCCTCCAGTTTCCTGAAGGGGCTCTTGCTATAAAATTAGGCACCGACCTACTCTCCCACCTGTTACGGCAATACCATCGGCTCTGGCGGGCTTGACTTCTCTGTTCGGAATGGGA